>JAVRCV020000045.1:0-3363 GCA_034530615.2 Aulosira sp. ZfuVER01 | reverse complement strand
CTTTTTCCTGAAGCTTTTAATTCCTCTTACCACCTCAAAATCAGCGAACGGACAGACATATAGATTTTTCCTAGGGGTTTAGCATTGCTAAACCCTTACCCAAGTATTTGGATAGTTTATATTTGTAATAAACCTTCTGGATTCACTGATAAAAGCGATCGCCTCTGCAAACCCTCACGAGCTAAAATCTCATTGGCTGCTAATAAGCCACTACTTACAGCCCGTTCCATTAAACCGCAAGGGAAAGGCATTTTTACCCAATCTCCGGCAAAAATTACATTAGAAATACTGGTGCTAGTTTCTGGACGTTCTGCATAACTATTTGGTGGATATCCAGAAAAGTTATGTTGATTCACCAATTCTCGATGTAATACCTTTGCTTCCTTTAATTCTGGAACGATTTCGTATAGTTCCTGCTCAAATGTCGTTAACAAAGCTTCCTGGGTGGGAAATTCTTTTTCTTTGTAGCAGTAAGCGTGTAATTCTACTACGCTACCACCAGTACGTTGCGCCCAATCAATAAATTGTTGTTGAATGCGGTGATAAAGGGTAATACTATCAGTTAGCTGGTAGCCAGATAAGGAAGTAAAATTACTTTGTTTCCACTGAAAATCACGATCAAACCAGAAACGACACACAGCAAAGGGATCGGCGATGCTTAAATTTTCAACTTGCGATCGCACTTTTTGATCGACATCACCAGTAATCTGCTTAAATAGTTGTTGCACTCCCGGTACATCAGTTGCAAAGACGTAATAATCGGCTGTGATTGTCTGGGGTGAGGAAGATTCTGGATTAGCTGCTATCAGTTGTAGTTCCTCATCTTGCAGTTGTACTACTTTAAATTTAGTTAAATCTCGTTGTGCTGGCCCTTTTAAAACTTTACCATCAGCAGCAAAAACTGCACCATGACAAGGGCAATGAAACTTGCCATCATCTGCTTTTTTAACAGTACAACCTTGATGGGTACAGGTAAGCGAAATAGCTTCTTTACTTCCAACTGGCGCAGCAAATACTTCATCAGCCGCACCAAAATATTCTATCTTTTCATCGGCAACCACTGAGTTACGCTTGACCCAGAAAGGTACATTATTGTTATTATTACCAACAAAATACTTGAGTGAATCAATCTTATCTTGTACAGCAGGAATTTCACTTACTGTTGCACCCGTGATAATTTTACCGCCATTACTCAAAATTGATTTGGCTATGGGTTGAACTAAACTCGTTCCCATATCGTCTTTTGTGCCATTAAAAGCTAATCCTTCAGGATTGCCAAAAAAATAAAAATGGAAGAATTGCATTAATTCTCCCACACTCATCAAATCTGGTGCATTTAAACTAGATTTAGCAAAGGGGAGAAAATATAAGTCGTATAAACCTTGGGGAAATTCTGTCGCTACCCAATCAGCAACGGAAATATTATCGAAGCGTTGATAATTTCTTTCTCGCTGAAACCCAGTAATCGCCTGAAATACTTGTAAGTGTTTGAAGTTAATTAAATTAATACCCCATTGCAAACGGTTTGGAGAGGCGATCGCTAAATCTATAATATTCCAAGGAAAGGCTGAACGGCTGGGGCGAAATACCTCTGGTTGATATTTGCGATCGCGGTACACAACAGCATAAAAATTTAATGATTGGAAATGATCCTTTATCCCCAATTCTGTAACTAAATTATTCAAATTATAGTACTGGGGAAAAAAGCCATGAAACCCATGCTCCATCATGAAAGTTTCACCAACGGCTTCAACTTGCCAACTAGCAATTTTACCACCCAGTTGAGGGGACTTTTCTAAAAGTGTCACCGCAAATCCCCGCTGACTTAATTCGTATGCACAGGCTAAACCCGCTAATCCAGCCCCAATCACTACCACACTTTTACCTTGATTCAGCATCCGTGGAAGTTTTAGAGTATCTCTTTGAAAAACCGTTGGTTGTGGCTTACTGAAACGAGAGTATCCGGTTACTCCAGCGATACTACCAATACCGAACCACTTCAGCAGTGTGCGGCGGGATATAGTAGGTGATTCTGGCGAATTTGATAATTGGCTCATTGGTTACAGAATTAACTCTTCATGATGAATTACTAACGGGAAATAATGGCTGTGAGGTAGCCCATTTTTCGGAGTATTTTTGCCATTTCAGTGTTAATCTTCAAGGAATTTATTTCCGGAGAAGTTGTGGTTTTTGTAAATAATCTGCCCTCAAGGTTGCTTGATCGAGTTACTTATGCATAGACGAGAAATCTGCTGATTTGGGTTCACAAATAAGCAGATTATTTGACAGTGTAATATAATATTTAAAAGTTGACTACTAAACGTTAGGTAGGTTTGAGAGTGCCAGACGATCGCAACTCTCCAAAACAAGTCTCATCTAGTGGCAGGGAACGCATTCTTGAAGAAGCGGAACAGCTATTCCGCACACGTGGCTACAATACAGTAGCCATGAGGGATATTGCGAATGCAGTGGGAATCCGTCAAGCGTCTTTGTACTATCATTTTCCCAGCAAAGAGCAACTTTTTGTCGCAGTCAACGAGCGCGTGTTTGAGCGCCATCGCTTTGGTTTACAGCAAGCGATTAGTGAAAATGCAGATAATCTGCGATCGCAACTAGCTGCAATTGGTACGTGGTTCCTGTCTCAGCCTCCCATCCACTTTTTGAGCATGGTACACACAGATATGCCTTTGTTAGATGAGGAAAATACTGCTAGATTATCAGCTTGCTCCACTAAATCCATTTTTGAGCCTATTTGTCAAATTTTTGCTCAAGCACAACAGCGAGGAGAAATTCGTGATGTGCGTCCCCAACTGCTAGCCGGATTCTTTTTGTCGGTGATGGAGAGTCTTCCCCTCGCCACTACCTTAGCCGTTACTGTACCGAAGGAAATTATTGTGAATGAAATGATTTCTGTTTTGTTGGATGGATTGCAACCCCAGTAAAATAAGTAGATAAACTTAAGCTGGATTTAGATCCCCGACTTATCGAAGAAGTCGGGGATCTGGGCATGGTATGACAAAATCTTTTGTATCAAGGTTAATAGCTATAAATTTACCCATTATGCACTTGCCTTAGTACGCCGATGTAGTGGATTGTCAAGGCTAAAATAGTGCGTTAGATGTAGTTGAACGAAGTGAAACCCAACAAAGCCGTAAGAATGTTGGGTTTTGTTTCTCAATTCAACCTACTAGACTTGCCGAAACGATATTTGAGTACTCTAAAACGATATTTGGGTACTCCAAAACGATATTTGGGTACTCCAATATGATATTTGGGTACTTCAAAACGATATTTGGGTACTCCAAAATGATACAGCATATTGCAGGTTTATGAGGTACAGTAACAACAGTTTGTAAACCAGTT
>JAVRCV020000044.1:0-17395 GCA_034530615.2 Aulosira sp. ZfuVER01 | reverse complement strand
AGAGATATCGCGCCGATGCCTTGAGTGCCTTAGCTCAGAAACTGCCTGAGGTATTACCAGAAGCACTCACCGCCGCCCGCTCGATTCAGGATGAGAGTTATCGCGCCCCTGCCTTGAGTGCCTTAGCTCAGAAACTGCCTGAGGTATTACCAGAAGCACTCATCACTGCCCACTCGATTCAGAATGAGTATTATCGCGCCGATGCCTTGAGAGCTTTAGCAGAGAAACTGCCACAAATGCCATCTGCCAAACTTTTCCCCCTTTGGCGAGATACACTTCATCAGCTATCCCTTCGCACTCGTCCTAATTTGCTGTCTGATATTCAAGCATTGTTTCCAGTTATCTTTGCATTAGGTGGTGAAGTTGCAACGGCAGAAGTTGCCCGTGCCATTGTAGATGTAGCACGATGGTGGAAGTAATTCGTAATTTTCAGGTTTAGTAGTGTAATTTTGGAGAATTGGTACTATTCATCAATTCACCTAGCCTCAAAAGTATGGAGTGCGATCGCTTCTCGACAAAATGCGATCGCAGTTAACTACTCCAGAAAATGCGATCGCTTAACCTTGTAAGATTCGCTCTTTATCTCTTCGCTGCAATTTCTACCACCAGCCGATGCAGCATCTAAGCCAAATCAGCCTTCTTTACCAAAATTACCTCATCCATAGAGAACGAGATCTCATTCATAACGAACGGGTTGAGGTTCTTTATCAACGAGTACTCATTCATACAGAACGAGATCTCATTCATAACGAACGAGTTGAGGTTCTCTATCAACGAGTACTCATTCATACAGAACGAGATCTCATTCACAACGAACGAGTTGAGGTTCTTTATCAACGAGTACTCATTCATACAGAACGAGATCTCATTCACAATGAACGAGTTGATTTTCTGTGTAGAGAAGTTGCAGGGATTGCTTTTCTACGGTCGTAATGACGGTTATTTAAACTGACATAATATTACGCATAATTACAGAATTTTATTCCTAAATCTTATTTCAAAAAGCCAAATATTTGTGATTTTCCCTGAGCCAAAATCCAGCTGTTTTAAGACAAGCTAACAGTAGTACCACAAAGCGGAATTAAAAATTCAAAATTAAGTTGAGTTTTTCACGCCGTTCTGTAATAAAAAGTTCTTGAGGAGTAAATTATGACCTTAGCCAAACGTTCATCTCGTATTCTTGAAAAAGCTCAAAAGCGAGCTTCTGGTATGCAAGCTATTGATCCGAATCTGGATTTTGGCAATTTTAACAGCTTGCAAAATATGCTAGCTCAAATAGAGGAATTACGCAATAAAATAAACACTCATAACACTGCTTTGGCTGTAGTTGATGCTTCCAAAACTGATATTGACAAGTTAGAAAAAAGCTTGGGTGTTTTATGTGAAAATATGCTAATGTCTGTTGCCGGGAAATACGGAAAAGACAGCCCCGAATATGTCCAAGCTGGTGGCGTGCTGAAGAGCGATCGCATCCGCAAAGCTATTATCACCCGTGTAAAAGCAGGTGCAGAGCAAGCGGCTGTTAAGTCTGATGAAACTGTCTAGCACCGCTACGCGGAAGGCAGAAGTCAAAAGTCAAAAGTCAAAAGTCAAAAGACTTATATTTTCTGCTTTTGCACGATTGAGAGTGGTATGTTTATTTCCGCCTTGTTTCAATCTCACCTCTTTTGCCGTGGGATACACTGTTCCCTGTTCCCTGTTCCCTCTGAAGTAATTGGGTTTCGGTGGGCGATGCCCACCTACTCAACAACCTACAGGAGAAACATCAATATGCGTAGCCAAACGAGTGCAGCAAGCACGCGATCGCATTCTCAAAGTAGCACGAACAATTGCAGATTTGGCAGGAGAAGATACAATACAAGCCAATCATGTAGCCGAAGCCATTCAGATATCGCACAATTGATAGAACGCAGTAGGGATCTCCTAGAAACTCAAGAAGATAAGTACTTGGACAAAAATATTTACAGTCATTGCGAGCGAAGCGAAGCAATCCCAACCCTTGCGATTGCTTCATTTCGCTTCGCTCCATTCGCAATGACGTTGTGTAATTAATTCTGTCTACTTGGTAGCGCGATCGCATCTTGAGCTAACTCAAGGTTATCGATTTATATTAAAAACATTACACATTAGAACTCTTGCAAAAATATTTATTTTTATAAGAGGGGGAAAGGGAAAGGTTTTTCTTATTCCTTTCCCCTTTACCCCTTACCCTTTTACCCACTTCTGCAAAAAGTTTATTGGTATTGCGATTATACAGCTGAATATAGTCGCAATATTTCCATTAAATTGACACAAAAGCTACACACCTTTACTATAAGCTCTCTTATATAAAGTCCATTCGGTTAACTACTAAAATCATAGCTGAAGTAAATTGCTAGTAAATTACTTTAGCTATGCATTTTTATTTTACCCTTAATTAGTTACTCTATTGAGTAATAAAAATGCAGATTAATAATTGATATTTAAATGCAGTATAAACCATCTCAAATTTTACTACTAGTTTCCCTACTTACGCTCATAAGTTGTCGTTACTCTCAAGATGTAGCCGCACAGCCAGCTCAACAATTACAGCCAACTATTTCAATCTTACCGCCACAGCCCAATACTAATGAATTAGCTAAACCACTCACTTACAAATTAGAAACTTACGATAGCAAAGTGATGGGAGGAAAGCGCACTTATGGAATTTCTTTACCTCCTGGCTATGAGCAACATACCCAACAACGCTATCCTGTAATTTTTCTGCTTCATGGTGGACACGGCGATCCTAATTCTTGGTTCGATCAAAAGAAAGGACAGGCTCTCAAGACCTTAGAAAAGCTTTATGCTACTAACAAGTTACCGCCTAGTATTATCATTACTCCTGACGGTAACGACAAACGTGGTACTAGTCCTTATTGGGACCCTCAATATATCGATGGGCCGCAAGGTAATGTATCTACCGCCGTTGGTGATGAATTAGTAAAAGTGGTTAAAAGCCGCTATCGGACACTATCCAATCCTGATTTTTGGGCTATGGGTGGACTGTCATCTGGTGGTTGGGGTGCAATCAATGTAGGATTACATAACTTACCTCGCTTCTCAATTTTGTTTAGTCATAGTGGTTATTTTAAAGATAAAAGCGGCCCGCAAAATAGTCCGATAATTTATATCAAAAATATTTCGCCACAACCTAAAAAAAGATTGAAGATTTATTTAGATTCTGGTGCTTCAGATACGGAAGAACTCGATGAAGCTAAACAGTTTACTCGAGTGCTCAACCAACTAAAAATATATAATATATTTCATCAATTTCCTGGCAGTCACACTTGGGAATACTGGCGCGAACATCTGGCAGATTCTTTAACTTTTGTAGGCGAACAATTTCGCATATCACAGATAGCGCACGCTGCTGATAATTTAAGCTTGGAGCGAGCTAAAAGTACTCCAAATAATTAACTTTATCATCTGCATGGGGTGGACATTGCCCACCCTACAAATACTATATATTGCTTATTTAAAAAATATTAATTATAGTTAAATATTGTGAGATGTTATTGATAAAGCACTAAATAAATATGAGAATTTCTAAAGTTGTAATTAGTTTGGCAGGAGCGATCGCTGTCTTAACTGCTGCTGGTTACTACTACGTGTTTATTTTAGGTGCGCCACAATTAGACCGACCCGAAGAGCAAGCTAATACAGGGCTGAGTTTTCAGGTAGAAAGTTTTAACTCTCAAGCAATGGGAGCAGTCCGTAACTATGGGGTAATTTTACCTCCTGGCTATCATAAAAATCCCCAAAAGCGTTATCCGGTGATATTTTTATTGCACGGCGGCCATGACGATGCTCGTGCTTATGCTGACAAATATGCACTATTGAATATATTGCACGAACTTTATCAAAGTAAACAATTGCCACCATCAATTTTAATTACACCAGATGGCAATGATAATCGAGGTTCTAGCCCTTTGTACGATCCCGATTATTTTGATGGCCCTAATGGTAAAGTAGGTACTTGGATAGGTTCGGAATTAGTCAACGTAGTGAAGTCCCACTACCGCACCTTGGATAACCCACAATTTTGGGCAATAGGAGGTGTATCTTCTGGAGGATGGGGTGCATTGAATATTGGGTTACGCCATCTGAATAACTTCAATGTTTTCTTTAGTCATAGCGGTTATTTTACAGATAAAAGCGGCCCGCAAAATAGCCCTCAACAGATTGTACAACAGTTATCAATTCAAGACAGAAAGCGATTGCGTGTATACCTTGATGCCGGAATTAACGATAGTAATTTACTTGCTTCTACAAAATCTTTTAATGAAACCTTAAATAAATTAGGTGTTGCTCATGTATTTTATGCGTTTCCAGGAGGGCATGGTTTATCTGGTGCTGATGTGGGTTGGAACTACTTTCATAAACACCTCAAAGATTCACTTTCCTATGTAGGAAAACAGTTTAGTAATTCAAAATTAAAAATTTAAGTCAAATACTATTAATAATATTTTGTAACTAAACGCCGATCGTTAATAACAGATGAATTCTCAATTAAAAACTCAGATTGGACTTAAAAGTGCAGCTTTGCTGACGGCTTTGGTAGGAGTGGTAAATTTAATCTCAGCCGTGACTCCTACTCTACCCGAACGCAATCACTGGCTCAAGCAGTTTTTACCATTTGAAATTCGTGCCAGCGGTCATATATTTGCGGCTTTAGCTGGGTTCGCTTTACTAGCATTGGCAACTAATTTATTGCGGCGAAAACGAGTTGCTTGGGTGCTGACAGTTGGTTTATTAGTAATTTCGATTATTAGCCATTTGCTGAAGGGTTGGGACTATGAAGAAAGTATACTTTCAGGTATTTTGCTACTGCAATTAATGTGGATGCGCCATTTGTTTACAGCACAATCAGACCGTCCTTCAATTGCACGAGGAGTCCGGGTATTATTTGGTGCTTTGCTGTTTACTTTAGCTTATGGAACAATTGGCTTTTACCTTCTAGATGGCAAATTTTCGGTAAATTTTGATTGGGGTGCAGCAGTAGTTCAAACTTTAGCAATGTTCCTTACAGAAGATAATGCTGGACTGCAACCAAAAACTAGGTTTGGTAACTTTTTTGCTGATTCTATTTATGTAATTGCAGCTTGTACCTTTACTTATGCCTTTGTCATGCTGTTGCAACCAGTTTTTTTACGTAATCCCGCTACAGCAAATGAGCGAAAAAAAGCCAAGGAAATTGTCGAAAAGTATGGGAAGTCTTCTTTAGCAGCTTATACGCTATTAAATGATAAAAGTTATTATTTTAGTCCTTCTGGTCGGAGTACGATCGCCTATGTTCCCAAAGGACGAGGTGCGATCGCCTTAGGAGATCCGATTGGGCCGATAGAAGACCGCAAAGAGGTTATCATTGGCTTTGGGCAGTTCTGTCAGCGTAACGATTGGTATCCGGCTTTTTACCAAACTTTGCCAGACGATTTGGACATCTACATATCTCTAGGTTTTAGGGTACTGAAGATTGGGGAAGAAGCGATCGTTGACCTGAAAAATTTTACTTTACAAGGCAAAGCTGGGAAAAACTTTCGACCTGCTATCAATAAATTGACGAAACTAGGATATGAAGTCAAGTTTTACCAGCCACCAATTAGTGATGAATTGTTGCGTCAGCTAAAACCTGTGAGTGATGAATGGTTGAGAATGGTGCAAGGTTCAGAAAAAAAGTTTTCTCTAGGTTGGTTTGACGAAGCTTACCTGCGGGAATGTGTAATTGCTGTCGTTTACGATCCTGAAGGAAAAATCAAAGCTTTTGCCAATATTGTGCCAGAATATCAACTTAATGAAGTAACTCTCGATATGATGCGGCATCGTCCATTGATGGAGAATGGGACAATGGATGTTTTATTTGCTTCCATGCTTCAGTACTTTAAGGAAAAAAACTACGATAGCTTTAATTTTGCGCTTTCTGCACTGGCGGGAGTTGGTGAAACCCCAGAATCGCGCCGTTTGGAGAGAGTATTAGGCTATCTTTACGAACATTTAAATCGCTTCTACAACTTTAAAGGCTTACACGCCTATAAAGAAAAGTTTCGCCCCCATTGGGAACCTCGCTATCTGGTTTACCCTAGTTTGACAGCTTTACCCGATGTAGTTGTGGCATTAATTCGTGCAGATTCTGGCGATCGCCTCCTCGATTATTTTAAACCAGGAGCCTGAATTTTTCTCCACTTGTGGAATATACATCCTACATCTTCGGTATGGTACGGGAAAAAATGCAATCTATCGCAGAGATGATTTTAGAATCAGCATTTTAAGGCAGTCTAATAAAGTAGACCCTATGTATATGCGCATTTATTTGCAAGGCTTATCACCAGAGGATGAGAGATGACACGCTCTCCGGATTCTAATCGGCGTTTATGGCTGCTGTTATTAACTCGTACCAGCATTGCTTTAGGAGTAGTTTTAATCGCTGGAATTTTGGGAGGTATTTGGTGGGCAAATATTTTTATTCATCAAAGACTAGTACCATTAATTGAAAGCAATCTGTTAGATTTGCTAGGAAGACCTGTAAATTTAGGCGCAGTTGAAAGTTTTTCACCCAATAGTTTGCGTTTTGGTACAACATCAATTCCCCCAACAACCACAGATCCCGATAGACTGGTAGCACAAGCTGTAGACGTAGGATTCGATCCTTGGCGATTAGTTTTCAACCGGACATTAAAGCTAAATGTTACCTTAATTCAGCCTGCTGTTTATATCGAACAGGATCGACAAGGGCGCTGGGTTTCAACTAGACTCAATACTGCATCTCAAGAACGCAAAGGTTTTATCCAAACTCAACTAGAATCACTACGGTTGCAAAATGGTGGTCTTGCTTTGTCACCATATATCCCCCAAGGTAAACCGAGAGTAATAGTTGGGTTCAATCAACTTAATGGGATTGCCCGTTTTTTAGAGCAAAATCAACGTATTAATTTTGATGGTAGCGCTCAAGCTATTAGTGGAGGAAGTTTACAGATTGCTGGAGAGACGCTTCCGAAAACCGCACAAACAACCCTCAAAGTTCGTACCGCTAGTTTATTCGCACCTAATCTGACGCAATTGGTGCAGACACCTGTAAACTTGCAGGCTGGAAGTATAGATGGCGATTTGACCGTTAAGTTCCAACGAAATCAGCCGAAAACAACTGTTTTTGGCACAGTTGGCGTTAATCAAGTAGTAGCACAGATTAATAATTTTCCTACGAAAATAACTAATACCACAGGTAAACTACAATTTCAAGGTGAGCAGGTTGCGCTGGAAGGTTTTACTGCAAGCTTGGGTAACATTCCTGCACAAATCAATGGGTGGATAAATACGCAAACAGGTTATAACCTCACAGCCGATGTAAAAGCTGTTAGCACTCAAAACCTTTTACAAACCTTTAACGCTAAACTACCGATCGCAACTGCTGGAGACTTCACTGCAAATATCAAGTTGCAAGGTGCAATTAAACAGCCGGTGTTAACAGGTGCGGTGAGTACCATTAAACCTGCTGCGATCGATCGCGTTAGCTTTGAGAAAATCACCACTCAGTTTCGCGGAACACCCCAGCAAATTATCATTTCTCAAATTCAAGCAACCCCAACCTTAGGCGGACAGATTACTGGTAAGGGTCGAGTTGGCTTAGGAAAGCAGGGGAAAGTTGCGATAAACTTGCAGGCGACGAAGTTACCAGGAGATGCGATCGCGCAGACTTACAATGCAAATTTAAATAACATTCGCATTGGTACAGTCTCAGCCAATACCCAAGTTTCGGGAACTCTCGCTAATTTACAAACTCTAGTGCAAATCCAAGCACCTCTAGCTACTTATCCCGGTAAAGTCGAATTAGCAGTTAACAAGGGAATCGTCCAGATTCAAAATACAGCATTTCAAGTAGCGGGGGGTACAGTTGCAGCACGAGGACAACTGATAGGCGATCGCTGGCAAGCTTTTGTTGATGCTTCTCGCGTTCCTGTCAATAGTTTAGCTCAAGCTACACGCACTCAAGAAAACTCTAACGCAACCTTACCACCGCAATTTCAAGGTACTTTAAACGGTGTATTCAATTTAGCGGGAACTACAAAATCATTCCAACTACCTAACATTCAAGCCTCCGGACAAGCGAATTTGAATGTCGCTGGCGGTAGAGTTAACCTCAATAATATCCGCCTCAATAACGGTTTGTGGCAAGCTGTAGCGAATGCTTCCGGTATTCAACTCAATCAATTTGCCAAAAATGTTCAAGGACAGATTGTTAATAGTAATGTACAGATTGCAGGTAATACTAATTCCTTTGCGTTAAATAACATTCAAGCCGCTGGAGAAGCGCGGTTGAGTTTAGCTAAGGGAACAGTTAACTTAAGAAATATCAATTTGAAGAACGGTAACTGGCAAGCTTTAGCCAATATTTCCCAAGTTCAACTGAATAATTTATCACAAAATTTACGCGGGCGGTTAAATGGTGATGTACTAGCGGCGGGAACTACTGCTTCCTTCCAACCGCAGAACATTCAAGCCGCAGGTAATGTGAGATTTTCCCAAGGTTTAGCGGCACTCACACAACCACTAACTGCCGAATTTCAATGGAATGGCAGTGGACTGCAAATTGTCCAAGCAACTGCACCTGGTTTAAAGGCGGCGGGTAATATTGCTGTGGCGTTGGAACCAACTCCCCAAATTACCGGATTAAATCTGAATGTCCAGGCACAGAATTATAATCTGCAAAGTCTGCCAGTTAAGCTTCCAGGTAATATTGCCTTAGCGGGTAGGGTAGATTTTAACGGACAAGTAGCAGGTACGCCTACAACCCCCATTGCTAATGGCAATATTCGCTTAGAAAATCTGGCTGTCAACGGTTTAGCATTTGACCCTGTGTTAACTGGTAATGTTAGTTATCAGCAAGGACAGGGAACGCAATTTCAGGTTGCTGGTAGACAAGACCAAATTGCTTTTTCTTTAGGTGCTAATAACCGTCCAACTGCATTTAATATCAGACGAGATAACACTATCGCCACTGGTAACACAGTTGGAGATACTTTAACAGTTAACGTCCAAAAATTCCCTATATCTATAGCTAAAAGCTTCATTCCTGCCAACGCAAATTTAGGCACAATTAACGGAAAATTATCAGGAAATTTAGCAGTTAATTTAAATGATTATAGTTTAGTTGGTAATGTAGCAGTAGCACAACCTAGAATTGGCAGAATTCAAGCGGATGAGTTTCGCGGTAATATCAGTTATGGCAATGGGAATTTTAGTTTAAATAATGGGGAATTACTGCAAGGTGAAACCCGTTATGCACTCAGTGGAATTTTACCAACAACAGGTAACAATCCCTTAAAATTTGAAGTTAGCTTTGACCAAGCGAAAGTTCAAAACATACTACAAACATTAAATATTTACAATTTTCAAGATGTGCGTACTGGCTTACAGGCTCCAAAATTAGCTGGTGCTGAAGCTTTACAAACTCAGCCTGTAAGTTTGCCCGATACTAATTTATTAGGGCAAATAGCTTATGTATCCAAAATTCAAAATCAAGTTTCCCAAGAAAGAACGCAGGAACAAGCATCGCGCCGTATACCTACTTTAGAAGAATTACAAGGCATCATCAGCGGTAGGTTAGGAGTAACAGGAAGTTTGCGATCGGGATTGAATATTGGTTTTAATTTTACAGGTGATAATTGGGTATGGGGTAACTATAATATTAACCAAATCGTAGCTAGTGGTAATTATGAAAACGGTAATTTAACACTGCTACCTCTGCAAGTTAATTTCAATAATTCCCTCATAGCTTTTAACGGACAATTGAGCCAAAAGGCATTATCTGGACAGGCTCAAGTCCAAAATTTAGCACTAGCAGATATTAAACCTTTCTTTCCGCAATTACCTGTAGATATTACAGGTAATGTAAATGCTAATGCCACCCTCAGCGGGAATTTAAATAATCCCCAAGCTGTTGGGGAATTAGCACTAGTAAATGGCAACTTAAATAATCAATCTATACAGTCAGCACAAGTTGCTTTTAACTATAATAATGCCCAATTAAATTTTGACAGTAACGTTCTAGTTACTGGTACACAACCAATTCAAATTAATGGTAGCGTCCCTGCTAAATTACCTTTTGCTTCCGCACAGCCAGATAGCAATCAAATTAGCATCCAAGCTAATGTTAAAGATGAAGGCTTGGCAGTATTAAACGTACTGAACAATCAAGTTAAATGGGTAGATGGTCAAGGACAAGTAAACGTAGCAGTACAGGGAACATTAGCTCGACCAGAGACCACGGGTACTGCCACAATTAATAATGCCACAATCAATGTGCAAAGCCTTTCAGAACCGTTAACTAATGTGACAGGGACAGCGCGGTTTGCAGGCGATCGCTTAATTGTTGATAATCTTCAAGCACAGTACAGTCGCGGACAATTAACGGCGGCGGGAATTCTACCGATTTTTGCCAGTCAAAATGCGCAACAACAAGCAGCTGCTAATCCCCTCACAGTGGCGTTAGATAACTTGAGGGTGAATCTTGAAGGATTATATCAAGGTGGAGTTAGCGGTAATGCGGTGATTACAGGCACAGCGTTTGCTCCTCAACTCGGCGGTAGAATTGAGCTGAATGATGGTGAGGTATCACTAAAACAAGGCACGTCTAGGACTTCTGGGAAAACACCAGATGCAGCAAATTCTCCAGTGATTACAGTTACTAAACCAGAACAAGCTACTGCGACTAATTCAGCTAATTCAGCAACAACACCCACAACCAGCAATACACCAAAAATACCTATAGAATTTGACAATTTACAGCTAGTTTTAGCTAATGATGTTCGTGTTATAAGTCAACCACTATTTAGCTTTGTAGCTCAAGGTGAGATCGCGCTCAACGGAACCTTAGCTAAACCTCGTCCTCAAGGAAAGGTTAGTCTGCGGGGAGGCCAGATAAATTTATTTACCTCTCAATTTACCTTAGCTCGTGGTTACGACCAAACCGCAGTATTTACTCCCAATAGGGGATTTGACCCAACTTTAGATGTCCGCCTAGTAACAATTGTCCCAGAAGCAACTCGCACTCTATCTCGCACTTCACCTGTATCGAGTGAGATTCGAGATATTTCTGCAATCAACTTCGGTACTTTAAACAGCGTTCGCATTCAGGCTATAGCAAAAGGCCCAGCCAGTGAATTATCTCAAAATCTTGTACTAACTAGCGAACCTCGCCGTAGCCGAGGAGAAATTGTCGCTTTACTCGGAGGCTCAATTCTTAACAATTTACAGCAAGGTGATACAGGCTTAGGACTTGTAAACCTAGCTGGTTCGGCAATTTTCTCTAACTTGCAAGGCACTATTAGTCAAATTGGTCAGACTATTGGCTTAAGTGAATTGCGGCTATTTCCTAGCCTTGTGACTAATCGAAATACAAACGTTTCAGTACTTGGTTTAGCAGCTGAGGGGGTATTTGATGTATCGAGGAATTTTTCTGTTTCTTTGTCACGGGTTTTTGCTAGCAATGAACCTTTAAATTACAACGTAATTTATCGTCTCAATGACGAAGTTCGTGTACGCGGTTCTACTAATTTAGGAGATGAAGGTCGCGCTGTTGTTGAGTATGAAACAAGGTTTTAGCCAAAAGAGTTCCTTGCTTGAAAGCCACTGGCGTTGCAAGACTAAAATGTTGCAATAAAAAATGTTCGTAGTTGCGCTTTAGCGCCCTATCAATTGACGTTGATAGCGTCCGATTAACTCTGCTGTTGCTAAAACATGACCGTTCATTGCTTGCAAAATTTGCTGTTTTGTTGCACCTGGTTGCAAACTCAAGTTTTTATCTAGAGCATAAAGGGTGAAAAAATACCGATGCGTACCACTGGGAGGACAAGGGCCACCATAACCTAATTTGCCAAAATCATTCTTTCCTTGAACTCCACCGCTGGGTAAAGTTTTTGCACTAGCAACTTGTTCTGGTAATTGCCGAACTGTCGCAGGCATATCGTAAAGCACCCAATGTACAAATGTGCGTCTGGGTGCATCTGGATCGTCAACAATTAATGCTAAACTTTGGGTTCCTGTTGGGGGTTCATCCCAGCTTAGACTGGGGGAAATATCTGAGCCATCACAAGTATATTTAGCGGGAATAAGGCTATTAGCTTCAAAGACACTGCTTTCTAGTTTCATAGTTTTTCCCTCCGGTTTTAATTTATTGCTTGGGGTGAGGGGAATTTGGGTATCGTTACTACCACCAGAACTACAAGCGATCGCAGAAAATCCTGCTAGCCAAATTATACTGAAGCTGTGGAACAGAAAGACTCGTCTGCTACCCACGATCCTGCACCTAAATCTTTGTAGCAAAACTGTGCATTATCTCTAATTTTATCGAACCGTTCCCGATTTGGAGAACAGCTAGGGAGGATGAGGGGGACAAGGGGGATGAGGGGGATAAACCGCATTGTTAATGTATTGGCTTGCATTGCGCGATCGCGTCTGAGTCTTAGTTACTTGATCGGGGAATATGCACCCGCGCCACCAATTACCAGTGTTAACATCCCTGCCAAAATCAGCAGGGCGAGTCTGCCTGGTAAAGGTTGTGATATTCCGCCTCTCAAAAGCGATTACTCCTTCTGTCCTCTGCTCTCTGCCTCCTGCTTTCTTCAACATAAAATCACAACTCAAAATTCCAATGCAAAACACAACACCCGCGTCTTACCCCAATAAGCTTGACCAAGAAAAACACCAGGAGAAACTTCTCTGATTTCATCTCGAATTTTTTGCGCAATAAATGAAGTTTGAGAATAGTCTAGGATGATGGCTTCATCCTTACCAAACCAACTTTCACCCCGGTAAACTTTGGCTTTTACTAACTTCATTCCTAATATGGTGATTCGGTTTAGTAAGAAACCGCGATCGCGATAAAACACCTTTCCTTGCCAAGCCAGCAACCTCACAAGCCATGACAAGATATTGCGGATAGGAATTCCCGTGACAAAAACAACTGTACCCTTACCTTGTCCATCAGGAATTTCTCCAACTGGGCTGTTTTGATAAAGTTCATCCAATTCAGCAGGCGACATATTCATCATGTCTGCTGTTGTAATAGCCATTGCTTATGACCTCATAAAATTAATGATTTAACTGGGTATGAAAGCGAATATCTTTTTCTGGAAAATAGAGTGGTAAAGGCTTTTGAGCAAGTTGATTGCTGCTGACTCTGAGTTTTTGCTGTTCTAGAAGAATTGCGATCGCACTTTTACATACAAACAGAATTAGATCTTTTCCGGGACAGGTACGCGCACCTTTTAAAAATAAATTGGAATCAGGAATATCAACTGAATGAGTTGCATCTAGCCACCTTTCTGGTAAAAACACATCAGCACTTGGATGAGCAGCCAAATCCCGTTGCATCAGTGGGAAAAAGTGCAGAATATCCATTCCCTGCGGAATTTGACGGTTCTCAAAAACATCCCCACCTGGTGCAACATGAAACGTCAGTGTAACCGGAGGGTAAAGGCGACCAGTTTCTAGTACGCAGGCTTCGAGGTAAGTTAATTGAGCAATTGTTGAAGGTTGCTCTAATGAACCCTGCTGATTGATTTCATCCTGCACTCGCTGTAAAACTTCTGGGTGCGAACTAATCAAAGCCAAAGACCTCACCAACAAATCTGTACCCGATCCTGTGAACGTAAACATCCAGTGGGGAATTTGCTCAATTAACTCTTCCTCATCCGCTTCAGGTTTGAGATGATGTGCCATAGACAGCAGCGAAGGTTGATGAGATAGTTCGCTTTCTTTCCATAGCTGTCTTAAGGAAGCATAAAATTTTGCCCGTCGTTCTTGTTCGCGCTTTCCCACCAGCATCCTTTTAATTGGATTGCCTACCATGCTAAACAAGACTTGGATATCTTCAATTAAACTCAAAGGTGCAACATTTTCGCCAAATACAATACCCAGCATTGCTATCCCCATACATTGCCGAATCTCCGCAATGCTGGAAACTGCCTTGGAGAAAGCACGGTGTATTTGATTGAGAAAAGCTTGTTGATAATGATGTTTAGCACCTATGCAAAGCACTTTTTCGTTATAAGGGCGTAAGCGTTGCCATTGTTCATCATGGCTAATAGTTAAAGCCTCAGGTGCAAGATAGGACATCCCTTTTTTCTTCAGCGTCCCCTCAATGTAACCTTGACTCGACGGTGCTTCCTTCAGGATGTGCGCTGACAAATCACGCCCAGATACCAGTAATACTTTTTTTAGCAAAAAATCTAAAATGACATTCTCGCTCTTGTAGTTGATAGTTAACCCTTTCAACCAATTGGTCAGTACCACCTTGGCATTAAAGCTACGCGGACTCTGCAAAAATTTACCAATCAAATTTCCTAAGAGCCGCAAGATATCAAGGACATTTGTTGAAGGATATGTGTCCATATAAGCCTAGCGTTATGCAAGTAGTTTAGTAGTAAACAGTATTTGATTACACAAAATACGAGAAAGATTTTTAGCAGATTTCCTAACTCTAATTAGGAAATTATTGATAATAACGAGTACGAATTAACGCAATAAACTTTATCTACAATCTATTCTGAATTCAAATTGATAATCTAACAGTACCCCTAGGGGTAATATTGTTATTTGAAGGCGCTTTGAGTAAGTTTGATAGGTATTATAAGACAACTAACTTCATGAGATTTACAACTTATTGTTTTGTAACATCTGCTTGAATCAATCAACTTTTCAATAGAAGTAAAAATACACTTAGGGTGGACAATACCTAACAAAATCTAGATATGAGGGGTATTGCCCATTCTACACTTAAGCTTCAAGTGTACAGATTTTTTCAAAGATTAAAGCGGATTATCATATAGCATTTTCAAATCATTTGTGAGCAACAACAAAAGCTAAAAAGCTTGTAAATAAGTGCTTACACCCTCCAAGAACTCCTAAATCTCTTATAAGATTGCTATATATAATCCCTCAGACTTTCATCAAATCTTGTATGTCTCTTCCTTGGCTTACTTGGCGTACTTGGCGGTTAGTTTAAAAATTTTTTCACAACTAAGATAAGATTTTTATATAAAAAACTATAGAATTGTGCATAAAGTTGTGAAATAGGGGTGACAGATATAAAACCCCATAAATCTATCAATGTTGACTTACACAAAATGCAACAAACTAGAGTAGATACACTCTAGAATTTCGAGTTGTACAAATTCCACTTGGGAGAATTACTAAATCTCAGGAGCGGTCAATCTTTTCTGAATTCAGTATCTAAAAAAATAGTTACGCCTTAATAAAATTACGGAATTAAGGTGTAAGTAATAATAGCGGAAAAATCTTAATTATTGTCTAAAAACACACTAAAGGAATTTGTAAAATGTTTGGAATTCCCTGGCATCGCCTACCTACACCATTAGCATTGTTAAAACTAGCAGGGTTTCGCAAAGAACTGAGACAAAAAAACCTCCACGATACGTCTCAACTTTCAGATACAGAAAAACTTCCGCACCCCCAGCCCAGCCCTGATGGTCGTCATCTGGTAGCGCGCACCGCAGATGGTAGTTTTAACGACCTCAAGCATCCAGAAATGGGGATGGTTGGCACTCGCTTAGGGCGGAATGTTCCTCTAACAAAGACGAATGTCGATCGCAAAAATCTACTTAACCCCAATCCCCGCACTATTAGCCAGAAGTTGATGACGCGAGATGAATTTATCCCAGCGACATCTTTAAATATCTTGGCGGCGGCTTGGATTCAGTTTCAAAACCATGATTGGTTTTCTCACGGTGACAACCGTCCAGATAAGAAAATTGTCATTCCCTTAGCTGAGGATGATACCTGGCCGCAAGACCATCGACCGATGGCAATTAAAGAAACCTTAGTAGATGAAAGCCGTCCGCAAGGCGATCGCGCGGAACCGCCAACATTTATTAACAAAGTGACTCATTGGTGGGATGGTTCACAAATCTATGGTAATAATACCGAACAGGTCGCTCAATTGCGATCGCACGTTGATGGCAAACTAATTATTGGTGATGATGGATTATTGCCTATTGATCCAGCAATTGGTATCGAGCGTACAGGGTTTAATGACAACTGGTGGATTGGGTTGAGTTTATTGCATACTCTGTTTGTAAGAGAACATAACACCATCTGCGATCGCCTCAAGCAGCAATACCCAGAATGGCAAGATGACGACCTCTTTGACCATGCGCGACTAATTAACGCGGCATTGATGGCAAAAATTCACACCGTCGAATGGACTCCTGGTATCCTCGCCCATCCAGCATTGCAAATAGCCATGAGTGCTAACTGGTGGGGGTTACTTGGTCAAAATTTCAAACGGATTTTTGGACGTATCAGCGATGATGAGACAATAAGTGGAATCATTGGTTCCCCAACCGATCACCATACAGCGCCCTACTACATCACCGAAGAATTCGTCAGCGTGTATCGGTTACATCCCCTAATTCCCGATGAATTTGAATTTTATTCCCACACAACGGGTAAATTGCGACGCAAAGGCGATTTCTTTGAAGTAGGTGGCAAACGCGCTAGGGGAGTAGTAGAAGAAATTGGATTAGCAGATCTATTTTATTCTTTCGGAATTGCCCACCCAGGTGCAATTACCTTACACAACTACCCCAAAGCCTTACAGCAACTCATCCGAGACAACGGAGAAACTTTCGACTTAGCAGCGATTGATATCCTGCGCGATCGCGAAAGAGGTGTTCCTCGCTACAATGATTTCCGCGAAATTATTGGCCGCGGTCGAGTCAAATCCTTTGAAGAGATTACAAGTAATCAAGTGTGGGCAAAAGAACTACGCGAAGTCTACAACAATGACATTAACAGCGTAGATTTAGTTGTAGGGATGTTTGCCGAAGATCTACCAAAAGGCTTTGGCTTTAGCGATACAGCATTTCGCGTATTTATCTTAATGGCTTCCCGCCGCTTAAAGAGCGATCGCTTCTTTACCAAAGACTATCGCGCGGAAATCTATACTCAATTCGGTCTAGACTGGATTGACAACAACGGGATGTTAACTGTCCTGCAACGTCACTTTCCTAGCTTGGCTCCTGCCTTATTCAATATACATAATGCTTTCGCTCCTTGGCGGCGTGTATAGCCGTATAGGGCATGAGGGCATTGGGCACTCATTATTAGAAGCGCGATCGCAAGGAGTAGAACGCGCTATCTTATTTACAAAACGAGAAAACTTGGCAGCACAAGCAGCTTATCGCGGTATTGGTTTTCGAGCTACTGGCGAGGAATTTGGCTTGGTATTATTTGCAAATTCCTAACAAATAGAGTTTATACCAATTCACAAAAATCCTGATCCAGATATATTTTTCGTAGGGGTTTAGCAATGCTCATTGGTGTCAACTTAAGGAGGTAAAGCCCAAATTTGTTGAGTGTA
>JAVRCV020000043.1:0-106403 GCA_034530615.2 Aulosira sp. ZfuVER01 | reverse complement strand
TGACACTACAATTGCCATTTCGGATACTACATTTGCTATTTCGGAGTACTCAATTGCTGTTTTGCATACTACATTTGCTGTTTCGGAGTACTCAATTGCTATTTTGCATACTACATTTGCTGTTTTTGACACTACAATTGCCATTTCGGATACTACATTTGCTATTTCGGAGTACTCAATTCCTATTATCCCTTCTGCCCCCTGCCTTATTTTCAAGACGGACGTTTCAGTAAGGCTTCTGCTCACGAAACATCTAATGAAGCAAGTTCCAATTCCGTACCTTTGCGAACTTCACAATATGGTTGATGGCACTCTGGGCATTCATAACGTGAGTCGGTAGGTTGAAATTCAATTTTGCAGTTGGCGCAATAACAGACAGCAGTAACATAATCAACTTGGAGTTTTGCCATGTCTGCTATTGTTCCTTTTTTGACAACATCGAAAGCCTTTTCTAAAGACTCTGGTGTTACACCTGCTTCTGTACCTACACGCATTTCGATTGTGTAAATGTGGTGAGCGCCGTCTTGTTTAGCTCGCTCTACAGCAGAGTCTACAATGTTTTGCATTAGTGCAACTTCATTCATATATTTTACCTGGGTTGATAATTTGGGCGATTTTTTCTAGAGCGATCGCAACTCCTTGTTCGGCAATTGGTGATAAGCAATCGCCTACGGTAAAATCTTCTCCAGGGACAATCACCCACCAAGCGGTTGGACAATAACCGTAAAGGACTTGAGTTAGAGCTAAGAGTGATCGCGGATCGGCGGTATGTCCTGTAATAATGTTGGAAGAGTTTGGTGAGAGCGATCGTACTTGCACTTCGGAACTTTCGGAAGTTAAACAAGCATCAATAAAAATTGCTAAATCAGCGTTTGCTAAAATTTCCGCCAGTTCTGGGGTAAGTTGGTGAACAGCCAAAGATTTCACATTCGATAACTGCAACGTATTAGCTACCCGTTGTCCAATGCCATCATCACTGCGTAAATCGTTGCCGTAACCGATAGCTACTATATTGCCCATTATCTTTACCTGCCCAGCCCTATTATCAAGTTAGGCAAAAAACTTGAGGAACTTGTGAGGAAGCACAAGAGGATCGATAACCGCTCCTAATCAATACGAGTCGCGTAAACAGACTGAAGACACTCATCAAAGTCATCACCTGCCCAACTACCTGCGTGTCTGAGAATGGAGCGACCGGAAGCTGTACGGTAAGGTTGTTGAGAACTGTCTTTTGGTTTTTCCTCTGCTTGATGTAGGGTATCGGAACTTGCTGTTTCTGGCTTAATATCTTGAGAATGGATATCTTTTTTTACTGATGTTTGCTTAGTTTTCAAAAAACGTAGAAAATCAAGAGTTTCTTCTAGGAGTGACTCTGGAGATGATTCAATTTCTTGAAGTAGGATTTCTTTGATATTCATAAAAATATTGTTGATGTTGTTGGTAAACAAAAAATGGCTTTTTCTTTTATTATCATAAACGCCTTAATCTCATACTAATTAAAATAATGTTTGTGCTACATAAAATTATTCGTAATACCAATTTAATGTGAAGTTGCACATATCTCGATCCCCCTACATCCCCCTTAAAAAGGGGGACTTTGATAGACATTTTTCCAGTTCCCCCCTTCATTAAGGGGGGTTAGGGGGGATCGGATTATATGCAGCTTCATAAAGAATTAGTATAAGGGCACAACATTCTCGTGCCCATACTTTCTTAATTTTGATTACGCCAAATTTCATGAACAACAGTCCCATCTGCGGCGACTAATTCAAGATGTAATGGCATTTGTCCTACTGCATGAGTCGAACAACTTAAACAAGGGTCAAAAGCTCTAATTCCAGCTTCCACACGGTTTAACATTCCTTCAGGAATTTCAGAACCATGAATAAAATGTCTGGCAATTTGAGCGACTGTGCGATTCATTGCTAAATTATTTTGACCAGTCGCAATGAGTAAATTTACTTTCAAAATTAAGCCGTTTTCATCAACCTTGTAATGGTGAAATAATGTACCCCGTGGTGCTTCGCTGACACCTACTGCTTCTAATTGATTAATCCCCGCATCAGCACGCAGTCGAGTTGAGAATAAATCAGGGTCATCTAATAAAATTTCTACTCTTTCTATTGATGCCAAAATTTCAATTAATCGAGCGTAATGATAGAAAAATGATGAAGAAACTGTGCCTTTGCCTCTATCTCTAAATTCCCGCAATTCTGCATCAGCTAATGGTGTGCCGATATGACTGCAAACATTTAGCCGTGCTAGTGGACCGACTCGATAGATACCACTATCTAAACTACAATGTCCTTCTTGGTCGGGATAACCTAAAGGACGATAGTAAGGAGATTTTAAATATGAATCTGGTTGAACTGCTTCACCAATAAATTCGTGATAGTTAGTTGCTTCCAGTTTATCGGCAATAATATTACCTGCACTATCTACAAATCGTATATGTCCGTCGTAATTTTCCCACAAACCATCAGGTGTGACTAATCCCATAAATAATGTCGGGAAATTCCCAAAGGTTTGCACTTCTTTTTGATAATCATTAATTAAGTGCTTAAATATGCCCAGTGCATCAATAATTGTATTTCGCACTTCGGGAATGCGATTTTTAATGTGGGTGCGTCCTTCCTCTGATAAGGGTTCGCGCACACCGCCAGGAACAGCCCAGGATGGGTGAATTTTCCGCCCGCCTAATTGTTCAATAATTTCTTGTCCAAATTGACGCAAGCGAATTCCACCACGGGCTAGTTCTGGTTCGGCTGCAATTAATCCAAATATATTGCGTTTTTGCGGATCGCTATCCATTCCTAATAGTAAATCTGGGGCGCTGAGGTGAAAGAAACTCAGTGCATGAGATTGAATAATTTGTCCCAAATTCATCAGGCGACGCAGTTTTTCGGCTGCTTTGGGAATTGTTACAGATAAAATGCGATCGCCTGCTTTCGCTGAAGCTAATAAATGACTTACCGGACAAATACCACAAACCCGCGCGGTAATTCCTGGCATTTCCCAAAAAGGACGACCTTCGCAAAATTTTTCAAATCCGCGAAATTCGGTAACATGAAACCGAGCATCGCTAACTTGTCCGCTATCATCCAAGTAAATAGATATTTTGGCGTGTCCTTCAATGCGGGTGACAGGATCGATGATAATTTTTTGCGACATAAGACTTTGTTTTAGATTGTGAGTTGAATGCATAGATCCCCGACTTCTTTGAGAAATTGGGGATCTGGTAGACTACTAAACCATTTGGAGTTGCTTAACTGGGGTGCGATCGCGTTTGATCCACCACAAGCAGAACGCACCCAAGCCCATGAAGAAGATTATCAAATTGAGAATAGGGCCTAGCATTGGTATGCTGGTGAGAATTACTAAAGCTACTAAACCGACGACGAGGGAAAGAAAACGCCCTGATGGTTGATTTGGTCGGATTGTTCGCAACAGCCATCTTCCGCCTAAGAAACTGAGGATAATCTGCGGTATGTAACTAGCAAAAATCAGCAAACCAATTAACAGGGTGAGATTAGCTAGCATTCCCAGCCCAATTACGGGCAAGATTAAGTGAGGTAGGGTGAATGCGAATATCAAAATTAAGATGCAGCTGATGATGGCGATCGCAATTATCATTGCCCAAACTGCTAAAAAGCTAACAATACCCCATCCCAAAGTTGTTAGTGTTCTTGTTTGCACAGTTACAGCCAAGCTGGAAATGAAACTAGGTAACACCCGCATCAACAACCACCCCACTAACACTAAGGCTAATAAACGCTGTAATCGATTCAGTAAAAACCAACCAAAATGACGTTGTGTAGGCATTTGCTCCCAAGCTGTACCATATCTGTGTGCAGCATCTGGGGGTAATTCTTTTCTAACTACACCACCAGTAATTTGTGCTTTTTGGCTAATATTGCCATTATTAAGTGATTTGTAAGTTAGTTTACCGTTTACTTGGGCAGAATCACCCACAGTCAAACCAGGCTGAATTTTGGGAATAAGTACAGGTGATTTAGGTATAAAAGGCGCTTGTAAAGGATTGGGATCGCCAAGGGCTGTTACTTTCACATCCTGGCCAACCGTTCCCCTCAAATCGAGGGAATTCATTGCGCCGACCATATTTCCGGCGACGCTACCAGCCAATAAAGCCTGCGCACCATAAAAATGTAAATTCCCTTCTACTGCGCTTCCTACGTTATTTTCTAAGCTTGCACCAGCTGCTATGACATCATCTAATACCCGCGCTTTGTTGTCGAGAATCAAAACTTGACCAGCTATCCGGATGTCATCCCCTACCGTACCGTTAATGACTACTGCTTGACCAGCAGCTATGACATCTCCCTCAACTGTGCCGTTAATGGTAATTTGTTTACCAGCCAGCACAGCATCGCCTTTGACAGTACCATCGATAGTGACGCGATCGCCTACTAAATAAACGTCATCATCGATTACCAGATCGGCATCGATCGTCACATTATCGCCTGCTAAGTACAAATTTTGGTTATTATTCGCTGCACTAATAGTTGACCAAGCTGGCAAGATAGCTAATAGCATTCCTAACAACAGCAAAACCAAAAGAAACAAGATTCTTTTTATAGATGGAAACCATATTTTGCTGATATTCATCGGTTCACCTCGCTAATTGAGGATATTTAGCCAAACTTGATGAATTCGCGTCCTTCTAATTGGGGTTTTTCGCCTCGCAATAATGACTCTAGTACGGCGCGAATGCGAGTTGCTGAGGGTGGACAACCAGGTAAATAAATATCAACTGCGACTACTTTATGCACTGGTTGTACTGTATCTAATAACGGTGGGACAATGCCAGGTGCTTGGGGAATTTGCCCGTACATATCGGCGGCTTCAATGTAACAACGCTGAAGTACAGGTTCCGCGCTACCTAAAGGATTGCGTAAAGCGGTAACATTGCCTGTGACAGCACAATCTCCAAAAGAAATCAAAGTTTGCGATCGCTCTCTTACTGTCTGAATCATTTCCAGATGTTCTTCATTGGCGATCGCACCTTCAACTAATACCACATCTACCCCTTGTGGATATTCCTTAATATCAGCGAAGGGAGTGTAAACTATATCCACCTGCTGGGCTAAATCAATCAGCCATTCATCCAAATCCAGAAATGACATATGACAGCCAGAACAACCACCTAACCACACTGTTGCTAATTTCAAACGATTCATAATATTCCTAATTTGTCATTGGTCATTTGTCATTGGTCATTGGTCATTTGGCATTTGTTCTTCTTCCTTTCATCTCCCCCTTGTCCCCCTTGTCCCCCTTGTCCTCCTTGTCTCCCCACACTCCCCACACTCCCCACACTCCCCACCCTCTCCCTAAAGGTTCCATTGCTTTTTCTCCCGTGCTGTAACTAGGAAGTCGAGTTTAGCGCGATCGTGTTTCATTTCTCCGACTGTCGAACCTTGGTTAAAAATTGCACCTGTTGGGCAAGCATTAACGCACTTACCGCAAGAAGTACAAGTGTCTGAGGTTCCCCAAGGTTGATTTAAATCGGTAATCACATGAGAGTTTGTTCCTCTCCCCGCCATATCCCAAGTATGTGCGCCTTCAATCTCATCACAAACACGGATGCAACGAGTACAAAGAACACAACGGTTATGGTCAACCCCAAAGCGATCGTGAGACACATCGACTTTGCGGTTGGGGAAATGGTAATTTAGACGCACGTGATCCATGCCCATCTCAATTGCCAAATCTTGCAATTCACAATTGCCATTGGCTACGCAGACAGAACAAACGTGATTGCCCTCAGCAAAGAGCATTTCGATAATTGTGCGACGATATTTTTGTAGGCGATCGCTATGAGTTTTAACTTCTATCCCTTCAGCTACCTTAGTTACACAAGCAGGTTGGAGTTTATTACTGCCAGCAATTTCCACTAAGCAAAGACGACAAGCGCCAACATCTGAGACTCCGTTTAAATGGCACAGTGTCGGAATGTGAATTCCCGCCTCCTGCGCCGCTTCGAGAATAGTTTCCTCCTCACGAGCGCTAATGAGTTGGTTGTTAATTGTCAAAGTTTTTACTGACATTGCTCCTAGCCTCAATCAGAATTCGCCTTTAGCTCTTAGTTTCTTATATCACCCGCGCCTTGATTTATAGGCTAAGAGTTTGAGGAACTTGTGAAGATTACGAATAATGAAGCTCTGGAATTTGACGAAAATAAGAGTTTAAGAGCTAAAAAGCCGATTTAGTAACTATAAACTTGGCGATCGCTACTTTTACCCCAATCAACTTGATTCACAAGTCAAAAACTTAATTTACCGAAAATCAGCTTGCTCAATTGTGGCACAGAAGAACTCTGAGTAACGGTCTGTGCCAAACCACCAACCTACACACATTTGGGAGGGAATTGTAAAACCGCCAAAAGTTTTTTCTTCTTGAACTTCTCCACCAAAGGGAATGTAAGCAAAGCTACCATCTTCTGTGTGTTCTCCCCAACGTGGCACAGACAGCTTCAGTAGTTTACCCTCAGCATCTATAGTGAGTGTGAGCGTTACAGGCTCACCATCAATCTTGAGACTAGCTTGAATAGTGTTATCATCAATTGCCTGCCAACTTACGCCATTTTGAGGTAGCAAAGCAGAAGGTAGCCAGATCAATTCTCCAGCAAATCGGCCAATGCTAGCGCGGGCAGTATCAGGACTGTGAGCATTGACGATGGGAATCAGCCCCCACAGGAAGAAGCGCATTCGACCAAATCCGTTGGTATAGTAATCAGCTCCTGCAAATTGCAACAAACCGCGACCGATAACTGGTTTCCAAACAAATCCTTTCGATGTTGAGATAATTTCTTTTGCCTGCATCGGCATCCAGGGTTTATCCTGCGCCATTCTAAAACTGCCACCCATTTGTAAGCTGACAGAATCAGCCACCGGAGTTTCCGGTGCAATCGCATGAACAAAGTAGCGTCTGACGGGAGCAGCTAATTCTGCAACCATGTCTTCAGTGAAACAATTTGCTGCTGGGACTGCTTCAAGCGATCGCCAAATTCGATTCACTTCTTGGTCAGCGCTTATCCTGTTGTTAACTAAAGCGATGAATGCGATCGCGAACAATACACCAATGCCAAGTAAAATTTTTGCAATCATTTTCCACCTCTGGTTTAGATACCGCAAGGGGTTTAAGCTAAGTGGACTCGCTGAACCAAGAATCCTCGTACCTTTAGGTCGAGGAGTGTCAATCTCGTTTCTCAACCACAATGGTGAGATGCGCAACCATCGCGCCAATCACGCCGACAGCAGCGATGACTGGAAATAGCGCTGCACTGATGACACCGCCAACCACTCCCACAGTTAACGGGATTTCAATCAATGTCCCTCCTTCTTGATTTTTGATAATAATGCGGCGAATATTTCCTTGATGAATGAGTTCCTTAATTTTGGTAACTAGAGCATCACCATTGATGCTAAATTCTTCCACACTAACCTTTTCCTCAGTCTTCGCGTTCGGCTCTGTAAGTACTATCTCACCTTGAATCTTTTCGTTGTTTTCTTCAGCCCGATCAGTCGGTGCGTTCATCTTCTAACCCTCCATTGTTGGTTATATTCAAAGACTAGACGACAATGTTGAGGAGATTGTGAGGTTAGCCAAGAGCAGAGATTCTTGTTTTGCTAGATACAGAGACATGAATTTAGTGCGATGCCTCCAGCAAGCCACTCCGTGTCTACGCGGATTTAATGAGAAACAGTAAAATTATTTAACATCAGTGTGATACTAAACCAATTAACATAAAAGTAACTGGATAAATTTGCTTCATTCCGTCTTTTAACTCTGACGTACTTGCATTCTGACTAGTGACGGTTTTCACCGAAAATATGTAAACGCATTAGTTTTATACCAATTCTATGTGATGCTGCACATTAACGCCCTCAGGCTGTAAGCCACTGGCTCATACCCATTCTTAATTTGTCATTACAAAAGCCCGACAGACTCTTGGTTTTTTGGTTTGAATCTGTTAACGAATTTTAGAGAATTGGTATCACAAACAAAGTTTGGTGACACAGGCTAATGAGATGCATCTTCATATTGCATTAAGTAGTTATGCAAAATTAAATATAGATTGTTATTGCGAGTGTAGCAAAGCGAAACTAAGCAATCGCAATGGTTTGGGATTACTTCACTTCGTACCCTTCGGGTTCTCCGAAGGAGTACGCAATGACATAAATATTTTTGCATCTGCACTTATATTGCATTGGTATTTAGATAACTTTGTAATTTTCGCAACTTAAAGTTATTTACCACTTACTTGTGCCAGCCATCTTTTGTTGGCTGGTGCATCTTAGCGATTAACAATTCGGTTTGAATGCCCGAAAACCTTGTTAGCTGTCAAACTAAGCTCCGCAAATCGGCACTAGATTGGTCAAAAAATCAAAGTTGAATGCCAAAAAGACCCTGCCGCAGGTTGCGTGATTTTTGCATAGAGAAGGAGTATATGGTGTTAAAGCAAAGGACTTCGTTGAGTAGCGATCGCCTGAATTTCACAGAGTGCGATCGCTGTGTTCTGAATCTCCTGCGTCTACAACTGATTCAGACAAATGAGAATAACCATACCAGCCAAGATCGGCAAATACTGACACAATTCAAGCAGATTTCAGATCGTGTAGGAGCGATCCTTTTGGCGATCGATGGGCAAGTGCAGCTCATGACTCAACGGGCAGAACAACTGTTGAGCCAGTATTCTTTACCCCATACCCCACACTCATTGCCAGAAGCTTTACAACAATGGTTCAAGCATCAAATTGCACAACTCACATTCAATGAAAATGTGTCATCCCCCTGTTTACCCTTGCAAATAGAGCAAGCAGGACGACAACTGCTCATCCGTCTTATTCCCGATCAGATCAAGGAGCAATATCTGTTGCTGTTGGAAGAACAACAATTGCAATCCTTCTCTATTGCTGCTCTGGAATTTTTAGGACTCACCAAACGTGAGGCGGAAGTGCTGTTTTGGATTACCAAGGATAAAAGCAATGCTGGAATTGCTAGAGTGCTGGGTTGCTGTGAAGGAACAGTGCGAAAACATCTGGAGAATCTTTACAAAAAACTGGGTGTACAAACCCGGACAGGTGCGGTGATGGTTGCTCTAGAAAAGTTGGGGTTACTTAAACAATAGTTTGTTACAAGGTTGTCATCATTCTATACGCAGATCATCGTATTGTTCCCTAGAACTGATTTTTGCGAATATTTTGAGATGCGATCGCTACCATCAAACCGGATGTGGAACAGCATTGAACTGCTCGACTGTACAAGGTTGAGATCGCCCCCCAACGAAAACTGGATAACAAAGTAGTCTTCGTTGGAAAAGAGAGGCTTTCCACAGAGTAAACCGATTCACCAATCTTGAGATAATTCCTATGACATTTGCCGAACAGAATCTAGCTAATCAGCGGCGACCAGATAGTCTCACAGAATTTTCTTTGCCTCGACGCGAGAATTACTTTCCCTCCCCTGGGGATTGGAGAAATGAAGTACTCTATTTTCTCTTACCCGATCGCTTTAGTGATGGTAAAGAGAATACACGTCCTCTGCTGGATCGACAGCAACTGAATCTGTTCCGCCCTAATCTACAAAATGGGCAGTCTTGGCAATTTGACCAATGGGCAAAGTCGGGAAGCGATCGCTGGCAGGGTGGGACGCTCAAAGGATTAGAGTCGAAGCTGGATTATCTCAAACAACTGGGGGTAACGACGATTTGGGTGGGGCCAATTTTTCAGCAACGGGGACACTTGGATAGCTATCATGGTTACGGCATTCAAGATTTTCTAGAGGTCGATCCTCGCTTTGGGACTCGCCAAGATCTTGTCAGTCTGGTCAATAAAGCCCACGAAAAGGGGCTACGCATTATCCTCGATATCATTTTTAACCATTCCGGATCTAACTGGTTCTATGCTCCTAATACGCCTGGGGGAGAATGGGAACCCCCCTATACGTCTGGTTGGTATCAGTTTGGCTCGTGGCTAGGCGATCGTGGACAATCTATTGGGGGAAGGCCTCAAACGAGCGCAGAAGGAGTGTGGCCGAAGGAACTTCAGGAAGCAGATTGCTATACTCGTGCTGGCAAGGGAGATTTGGGGCGGGGAGACTTGGATGATCCCAATGCCGAATTCCGGCGTTCAGATTTCATTACGCTTAGAGATTTCCAATTAGACTATCCCCAACTCTTAGATAACTTAGCCCGATGTTATAAATACTGGATTGCTCTAACAGACTGTGATGGCTTTCGGATTGATACGCTCAAGCATGTGACCTACGATCAAGCCCGAAACTTTTGCGGAACGATTAAGGAGTTTGCGGCCAATTTGGGTAAGAGTGATTTCTTTTTGGTGGGAGAAGTAGCAGGCGGAGACTATAACGAAAACCGCTATCTGGATGTAGTGGGGCAAAACTTAAATGCTGCCCTGGATATCGGCGAGATGCGGGGAAATCTTAACCAGGTTGCCAAAGGGCTGATAGACCCAAGAGCCTACTTTAACGGGTTTGATCCAGGGAACGCTGTAATGGGGTCGCACCGGAATCTTGGACGGCGTCATGTTTCAATTTTGGACGATCACGATCATGTTTTCGGTGAAAAAATCCGCTTTTCCAGCGAAGCTGCATCGGATCATCAGGTGATTGCGGGAGTGGCATTGCAACTGTTCACATTGGGGGTTCCCTGCATTTACGCTGGAACTGAGCTGGCATTAGCAGGGCCAGAACCTTCGGAACGGAAGTGGTTGCCCGACTGGAAGGGGTCAGATCGCTATTTACGAGAGGCAATGTTTGGGCCTGAACATCCCCGGCAATCTGGCGTAGCGGGACTGCAAACCCTCGATCGAGACTTACCTGGTTTTGGGCCTTTTGGGACAGCGGGTGCTCATTGTTTCGATCCAAATCACCCTGCCTATGTCCGGATTGCAGCAATGGCAGCAATCCGCAAACAGTTTCCGGTACTGCGATTGGGACGGCAGTATTTGCGACCAATCGCAATTCCTTTCTTGAACTTGCCTTTTGGTCATCATGGACGGAGTGGAGAAATTATTAGCTGGTCACGAATTTTAGATGATGAAGAGGCGGTTTGCGTGCTGAATAGTCATGGAATAGATAAGCGGGGAGCGAGAGTTTTGGTAGATGCCAATCTCAGCCCCATTGGAAGTTCTATGACAGTGATTCTGAATACGGCTGAAGTGGCAAATCCGAATTACACAGGCCCTCACCAAGTGGGGTCAACGTTATCAGTACAGCAACAAGATGGGACTACCTATGTCGAAATCCAACCGATTCCAGCATCCGAATTTTTGATTTTGATCAATCATCCCTGAGTTTTGAAGTTAAGTTGAGCCTGTGCGATCGCTAATTAGGAGAACGTACTGAGCTATTCCTTCACAAGGACGCGATCGCCAGAATCAAACTAGAGTTAAAACTTCACTGACCGGATTAACTGTGCAATAACGCGATCGCAAATCTGAAGTACAAGAGAAACAGCGATCCCAACACAAATTAAATCTAGTGCTACACCCAGAATAACAACCAATCTTAATCCCTCATTTCATTGTTCATGAACAAAGAGAGGAGTGCATGAAAGGCACAGTTATCAAAAACCTGAAACTCATCAAAGTCATTGATGGTGACACAATCAAAGTACTCCTGGATAACGAGCAAGAATCGATTCGGTTTGTTTGTCTTGACACTGAAGAAAGCCAGCATGGAGGCGATAAGCCTGTTACTAATGCTGGTATTTTGGCATCAAAATGGGCGAAGCAGTATTTTGGCGCAAATGAGCAAGGGATGCCCATCGGTGATGTCCGGGTGAATCTTGAATTTGACACTAATGACCCTGTCCAGGTTTGCCTGGTTAAACATCGAGACAACTATGGGCGGTTGCTCTGTTATGTCTACAAAGCCACAGAGCAGGAAAATTCCAATGTGCGCATCGTGCGGGAAGGGTGGAGTCCCTACTTTGTTAAATACGGTCGTTCTCGCCTCTATCACCGTCAGTTTGTCGAAGCGGAGTCTGATGCTCAAGCGAAAGGACTGGCGATCTGGAATCCGGCAACTAATGGGGGTGGTAATCGCAGGGACTACACGACGCTGATTCCTTGGTGGCATCTGCGGGACAGTGTGGTACAGGACTATCGGTACTTTGGCATTCAAGCTGGGGTGCTATCGGTGCGTCTAGACTACAATCGTTTGCTGGAAGCTGCGAAAGCGGGTAGCGAAGTTACTGTGTTCTGCGACCTGCAATCAGGTATTAATCAATGGACAGGAAATGGTGCCCTGATCTATGCAGGGTCACAATTTCAAAAGTTTAATTTGTGGATTCCAGATAAGGATTCGGTAGCGGCTCAGACTATCTTGCGGCTGATTGAAACCCGCTATGCCAACTCTGGTCGAGGTTATGTGTATGTCTCAGGAACCGCGAGTCTTTATCCAGCAAATGCGAATGGAAAGCCTCAAATCGTAATTACGGATGCAAATCAATTGGCGGATTTTCCACCTGGAGATTAGGAGGAACGCACTATGAGTGCGAACATCAAAGAGTCTGATTTCCCCACAATCCGATTCAAGTATTTGGCGAAATCATTTTGGTTGTTTGTCCTAGTTGTACTTGTTGCGATCGCAGCCTTTCCCTCATCAGCAGAGGCTAAAGTCATGCAATACCTCAAAGGTAATTCTGCTGATGTAAATCCACCCCTATCTGGCATGGTTTCTGACTTAGGCGGTGGGGGGACTGATGTCGATCCCGCAATTCAGTGGATGATTAATCAGGTGAGGGGGTGTAGCAATTGCGCCACTAAAGTAGATGTGGTGGTGATTCGCTCGCCTGATGACGATCCCAGCGACGATGATGCTTACAATCAGCCGATTCTGGATATGCAAGGGGTCGATTCCGTGGAAACTTTGGTGATTGGCAGTCGGGAAGATGCCAATCAGCCAGATGTCGTCAAGCGCATCCGCCAAGCGGAGGTAATTTTCTTTGCTGGAGGCGACCAGTGCAACTATGCTCGAAATTTCCAGCGTAATGGACTGGAAGACGCCGTGAAATCAGTCTATGCACGTGGGGGTGGAATTGGTGGTACTAGTGCCGGTGCCATGATCCAAAGTGAGTTTATCTACAATGCTTGTTTACAAGGACGAAAGAACATCACCAGTGACGATGCTTTAAGCGATCCCTATAGAGATATTAGTTTTACTAATGACTTATTCAACTGGACAACTCTCAAGGGCACAATCATCGACACGCACTTTGATACACACGATCGCATGGGTCGCTTGATGGCATTCATTGCCCGTCAAATCCGTGATGGCATGGCAGATGAGGTCTTGGGCATTGGCCTTCCAGAAGCCACTTCGCTGGTTGTTAATCGCGATGGCATGGCTCAGGTCATGGGAAAAGGGCCAGTCTACTTTGTCTTAGGCGATCGCTCACCTGACAGGTGTGAGCCAGGTCAATCGCTCAGTTTCTCCAAATTTAAAATCTGGAAAGCGAGCGATGGTCAAAAATTTGACCTGAAAAACCGACCCACCACAGGCTATTATCTCAAGACGGTCAATCAGGGACGCCTCAGTGCCGATCCTGACCGTTCCAGCTAATGGGCGATCGCACAGGAATACGTAAATAAAGGGTAACTATGGCTATTCCATTTGAGAAAGCAGGTCAGAAAGCTTGGTTTCACGATTTGGGTCACTTTGCAGGTTTCTTTCATACTTACGATCGCTTTCAAGTAGCAGGGGTAAACGATGCACCGCGAAAGGTCCATGTGTTTCTGCCACGGGAGTATGAAAGCGTGGGAGAGCATTATCCTGTTGTTTACATGAACGATGGAGATACTGCCTTCTTCCCAGGAGGACTAGCGAACAAATCTTGGTGGACAGCAGAGGTACTAAGCACACTTTATGGTGAAAATGCCATCCGCAAGCTGATAGTCGTAGCGGTTTGTCCTCTTAACCGCGATCGTGAGTATACCCATGAGCCAGTTTTATACCGTCCCTGTTGCGGACTTAAAGATTACGCCCAGTATCTAAGTGACTATGTTAAGCCTTTTATCGATCGCAATTACCGGACTCTACCTCAAGCACAGGAAACTACAATTCTGGGTTCATCCCACGGTGGACTAGCTGCATTCTATATTGGCTGTTGCAAACCCGATAGCTTTAAGAATGTCGCCGCTTTATCCCCATCCTTTTGGGTAGGACTCGACACCGGATTAGGAGTGTTCGCCTCCCTCGCAAACTCAAGTCTGATCGAGCTAACCTCTAAAACCCTGTATGACAAAACTATCAGACCTAGAGTATGGCTGGATTGGGGACTGGTGCGGGATGGAGGCGAACACAACTGGTGGATTGAGAAACATGCTACCAAGAGGGGACGAGAAATGAGAGATCTTCTGCTCAATCAAAAGTTCGGCTATGTGCAGGATCGAGAACTGTTTACTTATGAAGATCCGATTGGGGATCACACAGAAGAATCCTGGCATCGGCGTCTGCCAATGGTACTCAAAGCTTTTTACGGATTACGGATTAACGAGTAGCCAGTAGCAATACCTAAGGATGTCCATAGAGGTGTTATGCAAATGTAAATCCCCAATTGCTATGAACTTGGTTGCATCGCTTTATCCGTCACATTATCCTTAGGCTTAAGAGCTTGAGCGCTTTCTTGGAAACAATTGCTTATCAACTTGGAAAAACCAAACGGTTCGTTAAGCACTGCGGCTGTAGAAACACCACCCATCAAAGCACCCATGATGCCAAATAATGCTGCATCTGCTCCAGTGAGATAGAGGTTTTTAATCGGAGTTTTGGGACTAATCCATTTTTTGTTGAATCTGGCTGGTACAGCAGGGATACCGTAAACAGCTCCTCTGTAGCTTTGGTCAAAGTATTCCAAAGTCAGAGGTGTAGAAAGTTCGCTGTATTCAATTAATTCTCGGAAACCAGGATAGTGAGTCTCAACAAAATCGAGAAGATGATGTGCAATTGTTTCTTTGAGTTTGTAATATTCCTGTTCTCTTCGCTTCCAAGTTTGGTTGTGCCATTTGGTAAAGAAGTCGTAATCAATAAAGACAATAATTTGACCCGTGTGGGCTGTTTGGGTGGAGTCTTTGAGGGAAGCAAAGGAGAGATAACAGGCTTTAATACCTTGATGAGGTGCAGCGCTTTGTTCTTTAAAAGTGCGATCGTGGTCGTAACCTGAATATAGCCAATAATTTTCACCTTTAAACCCCAACTTTGCAGGTGATTCTTTGAATCCTAAATACAGAGTAAATAAGCTGTGAGGTTTGGGAAATTCTTGGATTTCTTTGCAGTATCTAGCAACTAATTTGTTTTCGACTGTAGCGGGAATTAACTTAGTGTAGGTATTAAATGCGCCAGCATCAGAAATAATAATCGGCGCATAAAATTCTTCAATTGGCGCATCAGATTGGTGTGTCTTTTGGACTTTTACACCTTTAGCTACATTGTCTTTGATAATAATTTCTGTTACTTGACGTTGAGTAAGTGCCTGACCGCCATTTCTTTCAATTACAGGCATGATATTTTTGGCAATTTCCGCAGCACCACCCACAGGATAGTATCCACCTCTAAGATAGTGGTAAACTAATATCGCATGAATCACAAAGGAACTTTCTGAAGGTGGTAAACCATAATCGCCCCATTGAGAAGCTAACAGTGCTTTGAGCGTAGGATTGTCAAAATTCTGGTCAAGATATTCTTTAGTTGTTAACCGAGAAATTTTGCTGACTCTGGGTAAAAATAATTTACGCCAAAAACCTAATAAACCAGATAAAGTTCCTACCTTAGCAGTATTTTTCACATCTGAAAAATACCTGATAATTGCTGTCTGTTCCTCTGGAAATATCTCGATCAGGTCAGCTTGAAATTTTTGCGGGTCTGAAGATTGGGCAAATGTAAAATCAGGATAGACAAATTTCTCAAACGGATCTGGCATTTTACTCCATTGCAATTTGCCATCGGTGATGTAATCGAATACAGTCCGTCCGAGTTCACCTTGTCCCATATTTCCTACATAATGGAGTCCCACATCCCATTTGAATTTGCGATCGCGTTCAAATTCGTGGGTGTAGCCGCCAATAACGAAATGTTGTTCTAAAATCAGAACTTTTTTGTGATTGAATTTTGAGAGGATAGCAGCAACAGTTAAACCACCCATACCAGAACCAATCACAATTGCATCGTATTGATTTGAGTTAGTCATTTAATTCCCCTCATACTTCTAGTCGCATTAGATTTACATAGATTTAAAAAATATAATTATCATCTTGGTTAATCTCACAACTCGCTATTAGAAATAAAAAACCAGAATTTCAGCAAACTTTTTATTTTTGGTCACAATCCTTTGAGTTGACACTTAAAACATAAACCATTTCTCAGTTCTGACATCAAAAACCATTCATGACAACCAACACAAATTGCTTGCTTTTTTAAGTCTTGAGATTGGCACTTTAAACATAAACCGTTTGAAAGTTCTGACTGGAAAACCAATTTATGACAACGATCGCAAATTCTTCGGTTTCTCCAACTTTTGAATTTACACTTGCAACAGAAACCATTTGACAGTTCTGACTCAAAAAACCATTTACCGCAATGAGCACATTGTGCTTGTGGTATATTTTGGCAATTTGGGCATAAACCATGCGAAAGTTGCCATTCAAAGAATGATTTTTGACAACAAATACATTTTTCTCTATTCTCATGTCTTTTTGGTTGTTGGCAGCCTAGATCTACCCAATCTGACAGTGGCTGTATAGGAACATGAGGATAGCCTTTACCATAAGGCTCATATATGGGTGGATAAAAATCAGATTTTTCTGCTTTCTGAAATAATTTTTGACATGCTGGACATAAGGTATCAGAAAGTTGCAGCGCAGGAAAGAATATACTGCAATGAGTACATCTTTGCCATGTAGATTTAGCAGGTATTCCAAGTTTTTGGCATTCTTGACAAATACCCTCTGAAAGTTGTGCTTTCTTAAACTCTTTTTTGCACTTTTTACACTTTTGCTTATGGCGCTGAAAAAAATTAATCATTTCCGCCTCCTTATTTCAAGGATGTGGCTTTAATTTAATTTCAAGCTGCACTGAAGTACTAGTTATCTACTTATGGCTGATTGTTCAATTAATTGCTGGGTACGATCGCTAACCTTGCATCAATAATGTTGAGAAATATTTAAGTCAACATTTGGCTCGACTATTTAGATTTGGCGGCTTCTTGAATCAAAGCTAAATACTCATCTCGGAAATAACGCAATGTACTAAATACCGGATTGGGTGCAGACTGACCAAGACCGCATAAGCTGGTATGCTTCACCATGTCACATAATTCTTCCAGGAGTTCCAAGTCAGCCATTGAGGCTTTACCTGACCGAATTTTGGTCAATAACTGATGCAATTGCACAGTCCCAACCCGACAGGGAATGCACTTTCCGCAGGATTCATCCATGCAAAATTCCATAAAAAAGCGGGCGACATCCACCATATTGGTACTGTCATCCATGACAATCATGCCGCCAGAACCCATCATTGAACCCAGTTGCGTGAGGGATTCGTAATCTACCGGACTATCAAAAGCTGATGCGGGGATACATCCCCCAGAAGGGCCGCCTGTTTGTACTGCTTTGACTACACCGCCATCTGGTACGCCACCACCCATTTCTTCGACAATCCGGTGTAATGGGGTTCCCATCGGCACTTCGATTAAACCTGTGTTACGGATTTTACCTGCAAGTGCAAAAACTTTTGTCCCCTTGCTCTTTTCTGTCCCAATGCTGGCAAACCAATCAGCACCTTTGCGAATAATCGGTGAAATATTGGCGTAGGTTTCCACATTGTTAATTAAGGTAGGATATCCCCACAAACCAGACTCAGCAGGATAAGGGGGACGGGGTTCGGGAAGACCGCGTTTACCTTCAATAGAAGCCATGAGTGCAGTTTCTTCACCGCAAACATAAGCACCCGCACCAATGCGGATATCAATTTTAAAATCAAAACGGGAGTCGAAGATTTGACTGCCCAAAATGCCGAGACGTTGTGCTTGGCGAATAGCAGTTTGCAGGCGGTTAATAGCAACGGGATATTCGGCGCGGATGTAGATATAGCCTTGATTAGCACCGACAGCATAAGCTGCGATCGCCATTCCTTCTAAAACTCGATGGGGATCGCTTTCGAGAACGCTGCGATCCATAAATGCACCTGGATCGCCTTCATCGGCGTTACAGATGACAAATTTGCGATCGCCTTTCGCTTTTGCAACTGTCGCCCATTTCACTCCTGTAGGATAACCAGCACCACCTCTTCCCCGTAAACCACTACGAGTTACTGCATCTACCACTTCCGCCGGAGTCATTTCCCGCAGTACATGATAAAGCGCTTGATAACCTTTAGCTGCAATATAAGATTGAATGCGTTCGGGATCGACTTTGCCACTGTTTTCTAAAACAATCGGCATTTGGTAGGTAAAAAATGGATGGGCTAAATCGCCTTTTTGAACTGTTGTCTCTTCTCCACCAAGCGCAGCGATAATTGATGGTGCATCTTCAGGAGTGACTTTTTCGTAAAGTGTGCCTAGACTATCTGTGTTCTTCTCCTTAACTTCCACTAATGGCCCGTTACAGCACAAGCGCATACAGCCAACCCCAGTTACTTGCACCTGTTCTTCTAACCCTGCATCTGTGACAGATGCTTCTAAGCGCTGTTTGACGTTTTGGGAATTGGCTGAGAGACAACCAGCCGCAACACAACAGCGAATTTGCACGGGTTTTTCGCCAGCGCGTTCTTTTTGGGCGATTTCCTGTAATTCAGCTAGATCCATCTTTAAGCCATCCTTTAATGCGATCGCATACTGAGTCAGCAGTTTGATTACCTAATACTGTGCCATCAAAAACTACCGCAGGTGCAATTCCACACGCACCTAAACACCTGGCTGTTAGTAATGATAGTTGACTATCAGGTGTAGTTTCACCAGCATGGATGTGGGCAGACTGTTCTACTTCTGTGAGAATAGCTTGAGCGCCTTTGACATAACAGGCTGTACCTGTACACACCACGCAGGTATGCGCGCCACTAGGTGCTAGTGAAAATAGATGGTAGAAAGTGGCAACTCCATAAACTCGGCTGGGCGGTAATTTTAGACTGTGGGCAACGTAATATAATACATCAGTTTCTAAGTAACCAAAAAGTTCTTGCGCTTTATGCAGTACTTCAATCAGTGCATCTTGCTGATACTGGTAGCGTTTGATAGTTGCATCCAGCATCTTAAAGCGTTTATCACCGCTGGCGTGTGTTGCTAAAGGTGCTTTTGTAGTTTTGTCTGTTTGAGCAGCGGATGCTGAATTCATGATTTGAGCCTTTTTATCAGAAGTTCGAGATAGCTGCCGACACAATTTCAGGCTGAGAGCAGCCTTGTATTTAAGTTTATAGAGTAATAAGTTGAGGAAATTGTGAGGATGGGGATTTTACAAACAAGACGCGGTGGCGTGATGACGCGGTGACGTGTAAAAAATCTTCCTATCAAGAAATTTTATTAATCTTTATCAAATCAAGCTTCCCTCACAAGTTCCTCAAATTTTTTTCCTAACTTGAGAGTACAGCCGACATTGGCTCACTATCCAAGTATGGAAGAGACAATGAATAGCTGCACTGCTACTGAGGTAGGCGCACCTGCACCAGCAGCAAGAATTTCAATTTGGAATGTAGCAAAAGGTTTGCTATTGATAAAAATTCTTTAAATTATCTTAATTTGCAGGAGCTAGCCATGAAAACCCAAAATAATCATTCAAAGCAAAAGGAGGTTCTAATCGGTTTTGCGCTACTCCTGTTAACCGTAGTCGGAGGAACCGCTTGGTGGACTTGGCAAGCCACAAAACCCAGCTCTGTTAAACAACTTACCGTTCCTTCCCAAATAGAGCAGCCTCCTGTCTCAACAATTCCCAAAACCACAGTTCCTCTACCACAAGAGCAGACGAATATACCGACAACAACACAAACATTAGCGCCAAAAGCCAACACAAAAGCAATACAGTTACAACCTCAAACTTATTGGTTAACAGTTGAAGGTACGCAACTTCATTTAGCTCCTCAATTAGTTACTGTCACTCAGGGCGCATCCAAGGAATTGGCGATCAAAGAAGCACTTAACAATCTTCTTAGCAGTCCTAAAACTAATAATTTAAGTACCACAATTCCCGCAGGTACTAAGTTATTAGCTTTGCAGATCTCTAAAACAGGAATTCACGTCAATTTGTCGAGTGAATTTAGGTCTGGGGGTGGTAGTAGCTCGATGATTTATCGGGTTGCTCAAGTGCTATATACAGCCAGTAGTCTCGATCCAAAAGATAAAGTTTTTATCTCAATCGAAGGTCAATTGCTAGATGACAATTATCCACTTGGTGGTGAAGGTGTCAGTTTGACAGAACCTTTAACCAGAAAACAGTTTGCTGAAGATTTTTCAATTTCTTGAAATATTCAACCTATATATCACCATATTGGAAATTACCATGCTGACTAAAACTTACTCAATAAAACTTCACTTTCCATTATGGCTATTTCTCAAACAGCCAGTTTTTAGTAAAACAACTGTTTTAAATCCTTTCCAGTTTTGGAACGATTACAAAATCCAGCTACTAGAGCGTTGTTGGCATCTTGATTCGGTTCAGATATTAGAAGATTGCTGGAATAAGTAACGCTCTAATGTTCGCTAGTTTGGGTTAGTAAAGTTTCAAATACAAGTTTTGATTAATTGAGGAGAAAATTTATGTCTTTTAAAACTAAAATGAGAGAAACACTACGCACAATTATCACACCGATAGCTGGGGTAATTGACTCTATTTATAGCTCGGCCACAAGAGCTTTTAGACCAAGTGACGATAACTATCCAGAGTCAGGAGTACAACCATACGAAGGCGACCCTCCTGCTAAAAATAAACGTTATTGATTTTTAGTGAGTTGGATTAAGGAAGAATATTATGTCTTTGCTATTCAAAGCTAGATATTAGCTATACAAAGCACAGTTTTGCAGTAAATCTCTTTGTTGCTGATCGATAATTTCAAGGACATAATATAACTTCTTTAATATATTACTCACAACTAGGGAGGAGGGAGGGATGGATACAATCAAAAAAATTAACGATGAATTGGCGATCGCCGGACAAATTGCTCCCGAAGAATTAAAACAACTTGCCCAGCAGGGATATAAATCTGTACTCAACTTGCGATCGCCTGATGAACAAGGTTTTCAAGACAGCGAGCAACTTTATACTCAATTACTAGGATTACATTACGCGAATCTGCCTACAAAGCTGACAGAAATTAATCCGCAAATAGCACTCCAGGTATTTCATAAAATTGCCGAACTGCCCAAGCCGACGTTGATTCATTGTGATAGTGCAGTGCGGGCGATCGCAATGGTATTAATGTATATCGCCACTAAACAAGGTATGTCTTTAGAAGATGCATTTAAACAAGCAGAAAACTTGGGTTTATTAGAGGATGTAATCAAGATAAAATTGTGAACGATAAAGGCAGAGAGTAAAGGCAGATGGCAGAAGGCAGAAGGAAATATACATTTTTCAGGCATAGTCGGGAAAATTCCTTCCTCTCAACTGCCTTTTGCAATTAAATGTAAATGCAAAAATAAATATAACTATTTAAAAATCAGTGAACCAGGATAAAAAACTTACCCTTCCAATACTACTCAGTTAAGCATTTTGAACTGTAAATCTGTTTTGGAAGGTTAAAGGCTTTTTCTTTCCTCTTCCCCTTCTGCCCTTCGGGTTCGTCACTTGACGGCAGTTGCTTCAAGTCGGCAAAGCCGCCCAACGCACTGCCTCCTTTATGTCGGGGAACCCGTCCACCGCAGTGGCTCACCATCTGCCCTCTGCCTTCTCATTCACCCAACACCGAAAGAAGATCATGGCATCTCCTCATCAACCTATCTGGGCATTACCTGTAGAAGAAGTTTATGAGTACCTAGGCAGCGCTACTGATGGTTTATCGGCAGATGAAGCCGAACGAAGATTTGCACAATTCGGCGCAAACGAGTTACCCGAACCGGCTCATCGTCCCCTATGGCTGCGTTTTACCGACCAATTGACCCATTTCATGGCTTTGCTGCTATGGGTTGCAGGGATTTTAGCGTTTATTTCTCGGACACCTGAACTCGGCTGGGCAATTTGGGCAGTAATCTGGATTAACGCTATCTTTAGCTTTTGGCAAGAGTTCCAAGCAGAACAAGCGCTAGCAGCTTTGAAAAAAGTATTGCCGATGCAGGTGAAAGTGTATCGGGATGGCGAACTCAAGCAAATACCCGCACGGGAGTTGGTGCGTGGCGATGTCATGCAGCTAGAAGAAGGCGATCGCATTTCTGCTGACGCACGTTTGGTATCTGCCGATAATTTGTATTTAGATGTATCGGTGATGACGGGGGAGTCTCTGCCTGTGGGGCGAAGTGCTTACCCGGTGCGACTGCGGGAGGCAGTGCCGATTCGTGGCGGGAAAACCTTGCTACGTCCAGGGGAACAGCCGATACAAGAACGGGTGAATCCATCGGAAATTGCCAACCTTGTTTTAGCAGGCTCGACTGTAGCAGCAGGACGCGCCGTTGCCGTGGTTTATGCTACAGGCGCCCAAACCGAGTTTGGACAAGTAGCTCATTTGACAACAGTGGTAAAGCGGGAACCCAGCACTTTGGAAGTTCAAGTTGCCAGCATCGTCCGCATCATCACTGCGATCGCTGTCAGTATGGGAATTCTTGTATTTTTGCTAGCGTACTTCTTAGTGGGCATAGAGGTCAAAGAAAGCTTCATTTTTGCCATTGGCATCATCGTCGCACTTGTGCCAGAAGGATTATTACCGACTGTCACCTTATCCTTGGCGATCGGTGTGCGCCGGATGGCACGGCGGAATGCCCTGGTGCGGCGACTTTCATCGGTAGAAACCCTGAGCGCCACAACTGTGATTTGCACCGATAAGACAGGCACATTGACGAAAAATGAAATGACAGTGCGCTATTTGTGGCTACCTCAGCAGTCTCATCCTTCTAGTCCCAATGCCTTGATTGAGGTCACAGGGGCAGGCTACGATCCCACAATTGGTAAGGTCAATTTGCCATCAGATGCTACTGTAAGGTGGAAAGCAAATCTTTTACTCATCGGCTCTGCCCTTTGTTCTAACGCCCGCTTGGTTCATCTCACTGCTCCTAGCCGCTGGCAAGAAATTGGCGATCCGACGGAAGCAGCGTTGCTAGTGGTAGCGGCTAAAGCCGGACTCAATTTAGAAAATTTACAGCAGCAGTTACCGCGCTTGCGGGAAATTCCCTTTGATTCCCGCCGCCGGATGATGACAGTGGTGCTAAATTGGCAAGCTGCGGAGTTATGGCCAGATGCATCTCCCTATCTAGCATTTACCAAAGGTGCCCCCTTGGAAGTTTTGAGGCACTGCCATACAGTTCTGCACAATGGTGAGGTGCAGGAATTAAGCCATGAGGCTTGGGATGATGTTGTGCAGGCGAATGATGATTTGGCTAGGCAGGGATTTCGCGTCTTGGGGCTGGCGGCGCGCCGGGGTAGCCAAGAGTTGCTGGATCTCAAGGCACAGGATTTAGAGCAAAACCTGATTTTTATCGGTTTGGTGGCCATGTTCGATCCACCCCGAGAGGAAGTGAGGGATGCGATCGCCAAATGTCATCAAGCTGGTATCAAAGTCACAATGGTGACTGGTGATTATGGACTGACTGCGGAAGCGATCGCCCGCAACATCGGTCTGGTTAGCGATCGAGTGCGCGTCGTCACAGGTGAAGGCATGGGACATCTTTCTGATGCACAACTACGGCAAATTGTCAAATATCGCTTTGGTTTAGTTTTTGCGCGAATGTCACCAGAACACAAACTGCGTTTAGTACAAGCTTACAAAGATATCGGGGAAGTAGTGGCAGTCACAGGCGATGGCGTGAACGATGCGCCTGCTCTCCGTGCTGCCAACATCGGGATTGCGATGGGGTTGAACGGTACAGATGTCGCCAGGGAAGCCGCAGACATTGTGCTGACAGATGACAACTTTGCCACGATTGTAGCGGCGATCGAGCAAGGGCGCTCTGTATATCAGAATATTCGCAAGTTTATGACTTACATTTTGGCATCCAATGTTGCCGAACTCGTGCCATTTCTGGCAATGGTTGCCTTAAAAATTCCCCCAGCGTTGATCATTATGCAAATTCTGATCGTGGATTTGGGAACCGATATCATACCAGCCCTAGCATTGGGAGCCGAACGTGCCGAAGCAGGTACAATGCAGTTGCCACCCCGTGCTAAATCCAAACAACTCCTCGATCGCTCTTTGCTCTTGCGTGCTTACTGTTTCTTAGGATTGATCGAAGCAACATTGGGGATGATTGGCTTCTTCATGGTTTGGCAAAGCTATGGTTACAACTTGGCATCATTGCAAGCGATCGCTCCCGCAATTCTTTCTCGCACCGCAGATCCAGCGATCGCCTTGATTTATGCCCAAGCTACCACTATGACTTTAGCAATTATCGTTGCCTGTCAAGATGGCAACGTTTTTGCTTGTCGCTCTGAACGGACTTCAATATTTAAATTAGGATTCTTTTCCAATCCTTTCATCTGGCTGGGAATTGCCACAGAATGGACGTTGATTTTAGCAATTATTGAAATCGCTCCCCTGCGACATATCTTCTCTACTTCACCATTAACACCTTGGCAATGGTTATTTTTGCTAGTCTGCCCACCAATTTTACTAGGTGCAGAAGAACTACGCAAAGCACGACTCCGTAAACGCCAGCGGGGTAGCCATCCTCCTAGTGGCCTATCGCATTAATTTTCATAGCCTGCAAAATTCCCGACTTTTCTAAAAAGTCGGGAATCTAAATCCTTCGTAACTCAGAATTTATGCACCTGTTGGTTCTGTATAACCTTGAATATTTTCTGGTTCAAACTGACGCAGCACACGAGTTGCTTGACGAGTTAATTCTTCAGTACCCTTCACCACAATCAAATACTTACCTGCATTCAGACGATTACGATAAGGCAAAGCATCTCCACTACCTTCCGTTAAACCTACAGCACCACCGACAAGGTAAGCACCTAAAGCACCAGACATTGCTCCCAAAACTCCACCAATAATATGATTACCAAAAGCACCAATTGGCGGGAATATTTCAATTCCTGTTAAAAAATTGAAAGTATAACCTGCGACAAATCCTAAGGGTACAAGCCAATAAATTAGGCGTTCTGCTCCTTTACGAGCTTGTTTTTCAGGGTTAATTAACCCATATTCATCAGCGCTTTTATAGCCACTACCTAAAATATCAATTTGGTTATTCTGTAAGCCTTCTTTTTCTAGAGCAGAGTAGGCCGCTTCAGCTTGCATCCGGTCTGGTAAAACTGCAACAATGTAATTCATAAACTACCTCAACTTACTGCTGAATGAAAATCGATTGAGGGTTGGAGCAGTAGCATTAGCAATCCTACAACTACGAATGATAGGCTGACCCAAAATAGAACAAAATTCAGTCGCATTTTTATTTCCCATCTAAATTAGAGACTTGGCGGTAAAAGCGTTTGGCTACGATGAAGTAAGCTCAAAAACCCTACATTTATTGCAGCTTAAACAATGAAATATATGAAAACCTCTCTCTAAAGGCTCAATAATCATGACAAGAATAAATTTGAAAATAGCAAATTAGAAGATATTACCAAAGATAGAGACTCGAAAAAATTATCCTGCTTGACAAAACTGCAAAATTTGCAGCCATCTTTGCCGATAAATTCTATGCCCAAAACCCACTATTTTGTATTGATTTTTTGTGGTTTCTGGCGAAATATCGGAAATTTTAATAGCAGGGTTTTTATCTAAATTATTAAAATATTTTTTATTTAATTCTTTTAAAAATTGATACCAATAGTCATGTTTAAGTCCCATGAAAGACATAATTGGTTTAGCTAATATTTTTAAACCAATTTTAATCAAATACTGATTATCAAATAATCTAAAAATTTGACTATAGTCTAATTTTATGCATTTATATACGTAGACTAGGCTATCCCAATAGTCTCCACAATCCTGGCTAGGTTCTGATAAGTAAAAGTAAAAGATACTAGCAGACCAATTGTAGATATAGGTAGGAATTTCTGGATGCCTTTGTCGAAATTCTGCCAAAACCAGATTGTAAGACCTTTCCATTGTTATATAGTTACGAGACATACTTCCTTTTACCTGACGGTAGCCAATCAGAAATTCTCGTACTACCCTAAACTTATAATGTTCAGCAATACGCAGATAAAGATCCCAATCTTCACAACCTTGAGCATTCTTTGCTTTAAGTTCGCAGTTGTAAAAACCAACTTTTTCCAAACAAGCTCGGCGTATCAAAGGTACACTAGCATTGCCTAAAAAGTTGGTGTAAACTAGATCTGGGTAAACAGTTCCCTCAATACTGAAAAAATACTTATGATGTTCACTGTTAAATAGTTTAATAATTACATCATCCTCATCAATATCGACTGACCAAGCGTAGACTAATCCTAGAGATTGATCTCCTTCTAACATACATTGCACTTGCTTTTCTAGCTTTTGAGTAGCCCAAATATCATCAGCATCAATTGGGGCGATATATTCACCCCTAGACTTTTCAATTGCTAAATTACGAGCAGCGGCAACCCCTGCATTTTTTTGTGTTAATAGAATTACACGACTGTCTTTTTCAACAAAAGATTTTACTATTTCAGCAGTTCTATCTTGGGAACCGTCATCAACAACCAAAACTTCAATATTTATGTAAGTTTGAGCTAGTATAGAATCTAATGTCCGTTCAATAAAACTCTCAGCATTGTAAGCCGGTACAATAACAGAAACTAAAGCAGATTCTTTTGTCATGCGATCTTCTCAACCGTCAAAAAAACAGCTTTTAACTGTTGTATGTGACTTAGTTTCACTGTTGTATGGGACTTAATCTACATCTTACGCAGCTAACTGCTGGCGTCTACTACACAAAACTTTACATATTGCACTTTAATCTTACTTATTTACCGAAAAAATCATAAAAATCCTAGTTTAGTATTGTAGGGTGGGCATTGCCAACCATTATTAGGAATAAAAATAATGAGTATTTAAGTTAATTAATTTGGAGGTTGATTAACTGTGTGGTTTTGGGAAAAAGACTCAATTGAATATGAGATATTTAAGCAATACGAACGAGCTTTAGTAGCTATTGGAGTAAATTTGTCCCAAGAGGAAGTTCAAAATGCTCTCGAAAGTTGTACCTCTGGATTAGAAGATGCATTGAGAAGAACGATTGAGTATGTGCTGTGGTTACATGAAAATCAACGAGAGATTTTTCCCAATGCAATTTTAATTCGAGCGCTGCAAGAGCAATGGCGACCTGTAGCATGGTGTGATGAATATCTTGAACTACCAATGTTGCAATCTTCAGGGCAAAAATGGTGGAATGCGGCTGCAAAAATGTGGGGAAATGATTTACGAAATCGCCTGGTAGCCGATGTATTTTATGATAACGGTCAAGAATTTATTAAATTCACCAACGGCAAAGAATTAGTAGTAGAAACTGCATGGCGTTGGGAATGGAAACGAGTACTGCAATATGCAACTATTTAGTAATTTTGGATTGAGGAAAATCAACCGCAGATGTACAGTAATGCACACAGATAAATATCTGTGCGCATTAGTATTTCTCATAAATTAAAAGGTTTAAATGCCCTACTTCAAATGGCCTCCATTTTGAATTTTGAATTTTGAATTGTTAACTGTGGTTCTAATAATCAACTCAACTGTGCTACGAGTTGATTTTCTAACACCGTATCATTGGTTAATAAGTCTTCAACGGTAATTCGCAAAAAGCGTTGCTCATCAACTTGAAACTGGATTTTAATGCGATCGCTCCCAGGAAATCCCGGCGGTGTGAGTTGGGCTATTGTTCTCGCGCCTTCTTTATCGTTAAGGGGTTTGACAGTGGTTGCACCATTATCCAGACGACGGGTAATTAAGCGATCGCCATCAAAGTAAACTTCAGTACCGCCAGACTCTGCACCTAATTCTCCCATGATTAACTCGATGCTGGGCTGGTTTTCTAAGGATGCGCCGAGAAGTAATTCTACTGGCTGATTCATCGGGTAAGCTTGTCCAGCCCGAATAATTGGATGCCAACTGTGGCGTTGATTACGTTTATCCCAATAGCGAACACCGTAACTGTGGTAGAGAAAATCTTTGATTTCTATACCTTGAGTTATTTGCAGGGCACCTTGAGCGATCGCTTCAAAGGGACGTTCGCAACGAATTTTTTCCGGCTCAAAATACTGTTTCACCCATGTCTGCACTGCTGGCAATTGTACAGTACCACCAACTAACAATACTGCATTGATATCTGCAATTTCTATTCCTTGGCGTCGTGCTTGCTGTAACAAACTCGTCATCGACTCATCGAGTCGCTGAAAAAATGCGTGTTCTTTGAGGATGTTTTCTAAAGTGTCGCGGTTAAGTTCGAGTTCGTAACTCTCAAAGCTTTCATCATCAAAATAAACTTCACTGGCTTGGTTTTGAGTTGAGAGTTGAATTTTGACTCGTTCTGCTAGTCGCGTTGTTAAAGGACTTACCGCCAACTCTTGAGTTTTGGCAAAATAATCGACAATCCAAGTATCAATATCAGTCCCACCCAAATTTTGTCCAGCTTTCGCCAATACACGGGCGGTTTTGACTTTTTGTTTGGAGTCTTCCGCTAAGGATTTATTACCCCACTTCAGGAGAAATCCTACAGGCTTGGTATTTGCTTGCACGCTTCTATCCAAGCGCACCAGGGATAAATCCAACGTACCGCCGCCAAAGTCAATTACTAAGAGAATTTCTTGATCTGCTAAACCATAACCTAAAGCGGCCGCTGTAGGTTCATCTAGCATCCGCACTTGTTCGACGGGAAGGGCTTGGCAAACTTGTCCTAACCAGTGGCGGTAAGTTTCAAAGCTGTCTACAGGTACGGTTAAAACCAGAGAATCTAACCCGCCTTGTTGGGGTGCTAATTCTGCAATTACCTGGGTGAGGAACCATTTACCTACTTGTTCAAAGGTGACTAATTGCCCATCTAATTCGGGTAAGTAACCTTGAATATCCGCGCCAATACCGCGTTTGAAGCTGCGGAAAAATCGCGCATCGCCCTTGAGATCGAAACCGCGATCGCGTACTTGTTGCCCTACTAAAACTTTACCTTGGGTTGCGTCTTCAACATAAACCAAGCTGGGAATTAGTGGCGGATTTAGACTTTGTTGAATTGATAAACCAGGGATGTTAAGGGTTTCTGGCTGCTGGGTGACAGGGTTCCAACGAGCAATGACTGTGTTGCTAGTACCAAAATCGATTGCGATCGCCATATCTTAATTTATTATTTCGCGCCAAGTCCAGGACACTTCCCGGCGAAAATGTCCTACAACAAACTACTTATTTGTGATTATTCTCTATTAACCACCAAGAGCGCAAATTAGCGATCGCCACTTCTTTGTGTTTGGCTTCGACTTCAATCCACGGTGCTTGATAATAAACACTGGGCATAGCGGTAATCATATCGCTGTGTTTTCTGTCTTTGAAAGCGGTGTCACCGTTAGAAATATGCACTAATTGCCAATCTGGATTTTCCCAAGTTTCTCGCGCTGCGTAAAACATCTCAGCCACACTCGGATCGTCGTAGCTGTCTAGATTTTCGTGGCAAATATGGTGATGGGCATCAAAGACCATTGGCACGCCAGCCTGCTGACACACTGCTAAAATTTCACTGGCGCTATAGGCGTATTCGTCGTTCTCGAAGGTTAAGCGGCTTTTAATTGCTTCGGGTAGTTCCGAAATTACCTTTACCAGTTGTTCTGTACGTTGAGATTTACCGCCATGAATATTCATCAATGACCAAGGCGATCGCGGTAAGCCTAATAAGTCTAGTGTCCGGGCGTGGCGTTCTAAAATTTTGATACTTGTTTGTAATACTTGGGGAGAATCAGAACTCAGCACTACAAATTGATCGGGATGCAGCACCATTCTGATATTTAAGGCTTGCGATCGCTGTCCGATTTTCGCTAGATCGGTGCTCATTTCTTCTAAAATATTTGCGCCAACCTCGTCTTCCATATCACTCAAGGGAAACAAAGCCGAGGACATCCGATACAGCCTAATCTTGTTTTTCTCACAAAAAGATAATGCTCCATCCAAGCACTGCAAGTTACTTTGATACAGTTCTCTGAGGGCGCTTTCCCGTTGTTCTGGAGTGAGTTTTAAATAGCGCGTCCGCGTCATTGTCCGAAAGCGTACTTGTTTGTCAAAGGTAATGCAAACCAGCCCTAACTCTGGTAGGAAACCTTTTGGTAGTTGTAGATTAGGTAGATTTTGGAACTGGATTGCAGTCACGTCGCTTTGCTCCGAATTCAAAATTCAAAATAAAAGACTCTCATCAATAAATTGCGTAGCACCGCGAGCGAAGCGTGGCGATCTGGGGCTTGTATCCCTTTCGCTTTCGGACATTAATTCACTTACTCAAGTTTTGGCGCTTCTTTGATTTAACTAAGTTCTGTCTTGGGGTAATCAGTATCTAAAGGCAGAACTCTGAAGGTTGAGGGATGAAGACAGTACACACTGGGTATCTAGATCCTGTTTCCTTCTTGTCTATCTACGTTTTTAAGAAATACATCTATCTTTTTAAGGATTTTTTGTATCAAAATATAAATTTTTATGTAGTTTTTGTATAGATATTGTATTACAATAACACACTTTTTCAGCTGACAACCTTCCTAACTCAAGCTATTGCCGTTTATCCGGGATAACAGATCCAAAGGAGGAATGTCACAGAATAGATATGTATCTTTTGGCGGTTTAGTCAATCCTCTGAAATATTTATTAATATGAATATACATTCAGCGTTAAGAGTGAAAAACTCTGACAAGGATTTTGTATCAATGAATTCTTCACCAATGGAGGAGAAGATCGTGGAAGACCAGAAACCATCCGACTCTAAAGATGTTCTGGGTAATTTGAAGAATGGGATTTGGCTATTTGGCCTCTCATCTTGGTTATTTGGCATTACAGATCGCAGTATTGCTTCCTTTGCAGATGGTTATCTGTCTGCTTTGGATTTAACGCAACTATTCACAGCCGCTACATTTTTGGTAGCATGGCTATTTTTGAAGCCAGTATCTAGGGCTTAAATGTAAACGCATAGGGACGCGGAGTTTGTTTTCGTCCAATCACTAAGAACTTATGCAGAATACAACAGTTGGGGTAATTCTGAAAGCTTGCAGAATTGCCTTAATTTTTTATGAGAATTTGCTTCTTTGTTAAATAATTAAGTTAATTTCTATACAAATGCTATTTTTACCAGAAACTTTTGTCAGAATCCATCGGTCTGATTGTTAAAAGTATCCAAATACTCATAAATGAATTCTTCTGCTCAAGGCATTCCCGGATTGCCTGATTTGACGCATCCCAATGAGCTAGTGCAATTTGGCACTCAAGTACTCAAAGGTTCACTGTTAATTGTATTTTTAGTTATAGCTTTAGGAATTGCGATCGCTCTAGTCAGTTTTTCGCTACGACGAAATTCCCTAGAACAGTCAGTTTTCTTTGGCGAGTGGGCGATTCATTACTCTCAACTCTTAAAGGGATTACAGCATTTAGCTTTAATATTAGTGCTATTAGTCGCGGGATTTTTTCTGTGTTCAACCTTGAGTAATCGCTACCACCACTGGGAACAAGCAAGGGTAGCGCAAGTAGCTGAAAGCGTTGCTGGTGATAAGCTAGAACAAACTGCGCCTCAAGTACGCTACGTCGCGCAAGAACCATACACTTATACAACTAGAGTTAAAGACAAAATAGTTAAAGTCAATGACATCCAACAAGTTAATCGCTTATTAACATTAGCTGGATCGCAAATTCAAGTAAAGCTTGACCAACGTCCAGATGTTAAAGGTCGCAGTTCTATTTATATCGTAGATTACACTGCTGAATACAAAGTTATTAACCCACTCAAAGATATTAATAGTTTTTTCTTTGAAGCATCACCGCCCAACGGTTACTCACTACTAGCTAGATATAAATTAGAGCGAGATAAAACTCAGTTACAACAAATTAATCCTGGTGATTATGGCTTTCCCTTCCGCTTAGAACCAGGCGCAGAAACCACTTTTAGAGTCACCTATCAAGCGCAAGGCGGCCCGCGTTGGGTTTATAACGCAGCTGGACAGTTGCTTTCTAAATTCCGCTTAACAGCAATTGCTAATTTTAGCTCAGTTGATTTTGCTAGTGGCATTGTACCTATTAATATTAAAAATGACAGAGGCAGCACCGAATTTACTTGGATATTTGATGACAATGTTTCTGTAAAAAATCCTTTTGGTGTGTTTACTAACACTGCCCCAATTCGTAACACTGGCATTATTCCCCGTTTATTATTGTTAGCACCAGCTATATTTTTGTGGTGGATATTATTGCTATATTTATCGATTCCAATGAATTTAAAAAATATAGCGATCGCCGGAGGAATTTTCTTTGCTTGCTTGCTGACTTTAACTTATTTAGGGCGATTAATCAGCCCTCAGTTAGTGTGGACAATGATTTCCCTAGTATTACTAACTCTAATGTGGGGTTTGGGAGCAAATCGTCGTGCTTCCTTAGCTGCGATCGTTTGCACTATTTCCGGTGCAGTATTACCTGTATTCGGATTATTAGTACCATACAGCGGCCTTACCCTGAGCCTAGCGGGTTTGCTTTCAGCAGTTTGGCTAGCAGTGCGCCACTGGTATGGCTGGGAAGCTTCTTCAGCAGGTCGATAAATCGGGCGAAAAATTAGGCGATCGCTCCCTTGAAATAGACTCCATCCGCTTGTTGATGGAGTTTTTTATTTATTTCACTCAAACTACTATAAATGCCATTTTTGGTTACAAAAATTAAGTATATCTAAACCTTATTTCTGGTAAATTTTTATCCTGCACCTTATTTCTAAAATCCATTAAAAAAGAATATGCTTGCCAGAATCCGCCGTCTTTGGAATCAGCTTTTTAATAAGACAAGGACAATCAACAACGAACCACTAAATTCAGTAAGTTTGATTGTCATTATTGTGATTGATATTTTTATTTTAATCAATGTATTTACTGGACTGGATGATATTAGCAGATGGCATCTCAGCCCTTACCAAACTTATCCTTGTTATTCTGAATGGCAAAATTACCGGACACAAAATACCAAAGATAAAGACTATGAAATTATTAGACTTTCATTGCCATATACCATAAACAATCAATCTAGTTTTCAGCAAACCTATCAACAAGCCCAAACAGGACATCTAGGTCAAGTTTCATCAACGTGTTTAGAGTACGCAGGCTACAAAGATAAGATTAATAATTCTGCAAATCAGCAAATTATCAAAAGCGTTGAGCAAAGACAAACAAAAATCAGCAGCTTGGAACAATCCAATCGTAATATTCGTGCTCAATATGATTCAACACTTTTAGAAAAAATTGCCGGACAGCCTCGTGAGCAATCAATTAACCAAGTCGCTGCTGAAAAAGCCAAACAGAATTTAGAGCAAAATAACAGTCAAATTGCTACCCTAAAAACTGAAATTTCTAATCAGAAAACTGAACTGTTATCAAAGACAGAAAGCGTTAGCTTTCTAGCTTTTCTGAAAGATGAGAATAAATTCAGTGAAGTTGAAAAAGGACACAAACAAGCTTCATTTTGGTATCCCAGCATCCAACTTGGTTTTCAAACCCTCTTTTTGCTGCCGCTAATTCTCATTGCTTTCTCAGTTCATAACTTTGCCCAACACCGAAGATATGGAATAATTGCGCTAATTAGCTGGCATTTACTAATCGTATTTTTTATACCTCTAATCCTAAAAATATTTGAATTCCTTCAAGTAGGTGCAATATTTCAATTCCTCTTTGATATCATTAGTACCATTTTTGGCGGGTTACTGTTCCTAATTAGTTATATCTATATCTTGCTGATTCCACTTGTGGGTTTTGGCATTATCAAATTTTTTCAACAATTTGTTTTTAACGCTAAATTACAAGCAGCTAAGAGAGTACAAAACTCCTGCTGTGTTAACTGTGCTAAGAGAATTAGGCAACAAGATAACCACTGCCCGCACTGCGGTTACTATCAATATATGGAGTGCCAAAACTGCCACGAGCTTACTTACAAACTTTTACCTTACTGTAAACATTGTGGATACTCTCAAGATTCTACGAATTAGCCAGTAGGGTGTGTTGTCGCGTAGCGCAACGCACCATCAATTATTTTCAGTGCGTTAGGATTAACTTCCATAATGCACCTACTAAATTAAGTCAGAGCTTGCACCTGGAAACTTGGATGTCAATTCCGTGACTAAGTGCTAAGTTTCTCAGGCGTTCAATATCTTGTAAAAGAAATAACAGCAATAATTGTGGAAAGAGAGTTTGGAATGCAATTTCAGCGGCTTGTCCCCAATTAGGTAAACTTGTTGATGTTCTGGTTGTAGATAAGTAAGCCCAATGGGCCAAGATATAGCAGATGAGGGAGAGTATCAACCAACGGTAAACACCTAAAAGTGTTCCTTGCCCAAAGCGGTGTAAGCCAAAACGATGTTTAGCAGTTTTAAACCAGCCCTCGATTTGCCATCGGCGTTTACCCCACCAAGAAATAGTGCTGGCTTTAAGAGCTTTGGTGGAAACGACAAATCGTTTTTCGTACTTACCGTCATCACGTTTAAAATAATACCAAGACACATAAACAGGAAACTTTAAACCTCTTAGACGCAGGTGTTGTCCGCGTTGATGTAGTTGAGAAACGCTGTATCCCGAAGTTAATTGCCGCGTCTTTGCGATACCAGCAATGACGTGATACTTGAGCTTTCGCACACCATGTAGAAATTCCACACTGCCGAATGCAGTATCCACGAGAATCATCACCTGGAAGTGCTGGGTTAATTTTTTCGGCAAACAGAAAATCTGCCTATTTACACATAAGGTTAGGAATTGACTATCCCTTGCACAGTTAGCATAAATGTGTTGGCTTGGCTTCTTCATGAAAAAATTAGGGTAACTCTGCAATTGCCAGAATTACCCCAAATTTATATTTTAAATTTTCGCCAAAACTGCTTATGCAAAAGCAGCAGTTTTCACATCATTATTTGCCAGAATTTCTTGCAATTCATCGGCATCTACTGTTTCTTTATCAACCAGCATTTGCGCGATTTCATCTAAGATGTGACGGTTATTCACTAACACTTCTTTAGCGCGAGTGTAAGCTACATCTACCAGTTTGCGAACTTCTTCATCAATTGCCGCAGCAGTTTCTTCAGAAAAATCGCGCTCTGACATGATATCCCGACCGAGGAACATATTGCCTTGCTGACGACCAAGGGCTACAGGGCCAAGTTTGTCGCTCATCCCAAAGCGTGTAATCATCTGACGAGCAACACGGGCTACTTGTTGTAAGTCGTTAGAAGCACCAGTGGTAACTTCTTCTTCACCAAAGATGATTTCTTCAGCCAGGCGACCGCCTAAAGCTACTGCCATCTGATTTTCCAGATAAGCACGGCTGTATAAGCCAGTATCCATCCGGTCTTCACTGGGGGTAAACCAAGTTAAACCACCAGCACGACCGCGAGGAATGATGCTAATTTTTTGTACTGGGTCATAGTCGGGCATCAACGCACCAACTAAAGCGTGGCCAGCTTCGTGATAAGCAACCAAGGTTTTGCGCTTTTCGCTCATTACCCGGTCTTTCTTCTCTGGGCCAGCTAATACGCGGTCGATGGCGTCGTTGATTTCATCCATCGAAATTTCGGTTAAATTCCGCCGTGCTGCGAGAATTGCGGCTTCGTTTAACAGGTTAGATAAATCTGCACCGGTGAAACCAGGGGTACGACGGGCAATTTTATCTAAGTCCACATCCTTGGCTAAGGTCTTACCACGGGCGTGAACTTTGAGGATTTCGCTGCGTCCAGCATAGTCGGGACGGTCTACAACTACTTGACGGTCAAAACGACCAGGACGCAACAAAGCTGCATCTAGTACATCAGGACGGTTGGTAGCAGCAATAATGATGATACCTGTATTACCTTCAAAGCCGTCCATTTCTGTGAGCAGCTGGTTGAGGGTTTGTTCCCGTTCATCGTTACCACCGCCTAAACCTGCACCCCGTTGACGACCTACAGCGTCAATTTCATCAATGAAGACGATACAAGGAGCATTGGACTTGGCTTGCTCGAACAAGTCACGGACGCGAGAAGCACCCACACCCACAAACATTTCCACAAACTCAGAACCAGAGATGGAGAAGAAAGGTACACCTGCTTCACCAGCGACAGCACGAGCTAGGAGGGTTTTACCTGTACCAGGAGGACCAACTAGCAACACGCCTTTAGGAATTTTTGCACCAACTGCGGTAAAGCGATCGGCGTTTTTCAGAAAATCTACAACTTCATTTAGTTCCAGCTTGGCTTGGTCAATACCAGCAACATCACCAAATGTTACTTGGGTTTGCGGTTCCATTTGCACTCTGGCTTTGGACTTACCAAAGTTCATCGCTTGGCTACCAGGGCCACTTTGAGCACGGCGTAACAAAAAGAATAAGCCAACTAGAAGTAATACAGGGAAAAATAAGCTGCTGAGTGCCTTAAACCAAAATCCTTCGTCGGTTTGAGGTAATACAGAGATATCAACGCCTTTTGCAGTAAGAGTATTAATTAAGTCAGGATCATTGACTAATGTAACTACTTTTTTGTTACCGTCTCTGGATGTAACCAAGGCTGTAGAACGGTCTGCACTTAAACTGACTTTATCTATTCTGCCTTTTTCAACTTCTTGAATAAATTGGCTGTAGCGTAATGGCTCTCTGCTTTGAGGTTGCTTGTCAAAGAATGCTGTGCCTAAGGCAATGACAACTATAAATAGCAGCGCGTACAGCCCCGCATTTCTCCATCTTTTATTCACTGAGGTGAATCCTCCTAATATTTTTTGTGCGATCGCGTAGCTTCTCAGAAAGAGAGGACATTTTTAAGAATTATGTTAACTTATCTTAACGTATACCAAAATGGTGACGTTGTCATGTTAAAAAAACTCCGAATTATTTCAAAACTAGGATGGTGAGGATTATATTCTAACGATCCTGCGGGCTGCTTAACGGTATGGACAGGGACGATTTCCACCACACTATTGCTATAAGCGATCGCTTCAAATCCTTGAACTAAATCCATTGTCCAAGGTTCCTCTTTTACTTGTTGGTGCTGGTATTGCAGCCATTTGATAAGTTGCGATCGCATAATCCCTGGCAAAATCCCGACATCTATAGGCGGCGTCCACCAACAGCCATCTCGCCATCCCCAAAGGTTGCCTGTACTAGTTTCTACCCAATTTCCTGCCCCATCTACTAAAATCGCTTCTTGGGCATTTAACTTTTGGCTAGTAGTTTTGGCTAACCAAACACTCAGGTAGTTTCCTGTTTTATGAGAAGGGAGATTGCGAGATAACTCTACACTAGCAACGGCGCAAACAATACCATTTGTTTGTTTTTCGGTCAAATCCTCTGGTAACAACCTACCCGTTATCCACTCCCTACCATCGGGAAACAGGGTAATTCTGAGAACAGGGAAGTTTACAAGTAAAATTTCTGCACCTTGACGTACTCGCTTCCAATCTGGTTGCTCCCAACCAAAAGCTTTGAGTGATAATCGCAAGCGATCGCAATGTAAAAGCCAGTGAGTCAAATTGCTATCGAGCGAGTTCTCATAAATCCGCATGGTAGTAAAAATTGTCGCCCCATAAAGCAACCCCGGATCGTTAATATCTAATTCTAGGGATTGGGACTGGATTAATTTACCGTTGTACCAATAAATAACACTAATAAATAACACTAACCTCAAAAGGGGGATGGGGAAGCAGGGGACATGAGGGGGATGAGGGAGCAGAGGAGAAATAACTCTTGACCCTCGATCAATTACTAATCTTTTGCTGGCATGATAATTTTGTTACCTTGAGGAGTAGAAACTACCTTAGCTCCTAACATCTCGATTTCTCTAATTGCTCTTTTACGAGTTTTTTCATCAACTCCGTTATTTAATACCATTGTCCATGTAGAAATTCTAGCAATTTTACTATCAGGATTACGATTTAAAAATTCAGTAGTTTTTTGAGAAGTATAAGCTATCAGCTTGCTTTCTTCGTCTGAAGATTGGCTAGCCCAATCAGCAGTTTTGATAAAAGATTTCTTGGCAGCTTGAGAATCCCCTAAAAATAATAATTCATCTATGCCTTTATAACGCCATGCATAATAAGACTTCTCTGGAACTTTAGGCGATAAGAATTGTAAACTTTGTTTCATCAGGTCTATAGAACGTTCAGGTAGGCCAGCATACAGAGAAGTACTAGTTGATAGACTTAGATAAGCATCTAAAAATCGTGGATCGCGTTCGAGAATGACTTCAAAATACTCTGGGCTAAAACTGTAACCTGTTTTGCTGCGTGCTTCGTCATCGCCAAAGTATTGCAAAAAATTAATATATACCCAATCGGCAATCAAGTTATCGTACCCAAAACTAGGCATTTGCTTGAGAAGATTAAGCCGAACTTTTTCTGTTTTAATTTCCCCTTCTAGAGTTTCTAAAGAAGAAGTTTCTTGACTTTTTAATAGTTTTTGTAGTTGGGGATATTGCATTAAGCCAACGCCTAACATACACAAACAAACTGTTAAAAATGTACCTATAGTTTGACGGTATAGAGCTAACATGATGCTTGACTAACCTTTTTAGTTTCGGGCTGTTGATATGTATATATAATTACAGCACACCATAAATCAACAGCCAAGGCTAATGTCACGCAGAGAATGGCCAAGGAAATATTTTAAGTACGATTTTTTACTTTTTCAAAATTTGCCAACATTGTTGAGCGATCGCCCAATCTTCCTGAGTATGAATCGCTAATACCCGCACTGCTGATTCTGGGGTGGCAATATCAACATCGACAGGGTTGTTTTGATTCTTCTCTGGGTCGATTTTCAAACCTAAAAACCCAAAAGCTTCCGAGACAGCTTGGCGAATTCCGGGAGATTTTTCACCCACACCTGCGGTAAAGACTAAGGCATCTAATCCTCCTAAACTGGCAAGCATAGAACCAATCCCAGAACGCAAGCGATGTACGTACATATCCCAAGCAAGTTGGGCGCGGTAGTTACCTTGGGCGATCGCTTCTATGACTTGCGGTAAATCGCTGGAAACTCCAGAAATTCCACGTAAGCCCGAAGCTTTATTCAGAACATAATCGAGCTTTTCGGCAGAATAATTAGATTGTCGTAACAAATAAATCAAAATTCCTGGATCGACAGAACCCGAACGACTGCCCATCATCAGCCCATCCAAGGGTGTGAAGCCCATAGTAGTATCAATGCTGCGACCGTTTTTAATTGCTGCCAAAGAGCAACCATTGCCCAAATGACAAGTAATTAATCGTAACGATGCTAAATCTTTGCCAAGGATGTCAGCTGCACGTTGAGCGCAGTATTGGTGACTGATGCCATGAAACCCATAGCGACGGATACCTTCTTCCACCCACTCATAAGGGCCGGGATAAATTGCTGCCGCATCTGGGATAGTAGCATGAAATCCGGTATCAAATACTGCCACCTGTTTTACTGTTCCCAAGCTTTGCTCTATCGCTTCCATTCCTTCCACAGCAGCGGGATTATGTGCTGGTGCTAGGGTAGCAAGTTGAGCGATCGCTTTTTTGACATCCTCAGTAATTACTGTACTTTTTCGGTAATCTTGCCCACCATGTACTACACGATGACCTACCACATCAATTTCTGATAGCTGACCAATCACCTTGGTAGCACCGCGAGTCAGAGTATATAGCATATAGGTGACGTGTGCTTGTCGAGAGTCTGCATAGATTGATTCTTGCAGCACTTCGCCTGTAGCTGTTTTCACCTGAATTTCTGCTACACCTTTATCTTGAGTCCAGTTGACTTTGCCTTCCCAAAGCGGTTTAGGCGCTTGCTTAGGCAAAGCATCATCTGTAATTTCATACAGACAACTTTTTTGACTACTAGATCCGGCATTCAGTACAAGTATTTTCATAATTCTTCCGAACTCAGTGCTGATTTATAGGCTCTGACTTGGATGTCAATACCAGTGATGGCAGTGCCAACGACAACAGCATCAGCTCCCAAATCTAAGGCTTGACGAGCCATTTGGGGTGAAGCAATACCACCTTCGCAAATCACGGGAATATTTAGCTGTGCTACCATCTGGCTCAAGAGTTCCCAATTTGGAGGCTGAAGATGCTTGGTTGAGGCAGTGTAACCAAACAGAGTTGTTCCCACAATATCTGCTCCAGCATCTGCTGCTGCTTTTGCCGCCTCAATTGTATCGATATCTGCCATCACTGGCTTATTTAATTCCTGATGAATTCGGGAAATCATCTCCGCTAATTTTTCATCACCAGGGCGGTTTCTCATCGTCCCATCAATGGCGATAATGTCTGCGCCTGCTTGCGCCACAGCCACAGCATGGTGAAACTGTGGCGTAATGTATACATCAAAGCCAGCTATGATTTGCTTCCATAGCCCAATAATTGGTACATTCACACTGGCACGCACAGCGCTAATGTGGTTTGGGGTATCTATGCGTACACCCACAGCACCGTTATTCACAGCAGCTTGTGCCATTGCTGCAATTACTAGCGGTTGATGCAGTGGTGAATCAACAGGCGCTTGGCAGGATACAATTAGTCCTTTTTTTAGAATTGTCATTTGTCATTTGTCATCTGTCCTTTGTCATTAGTTAATTCTCCGCGTCGCCGTGTCCTCCTGTCTCTTTGTCCCCCTCATCTCCCTCATCCCCTTACCACCGTTAACGGCTGCGCTGGTATCCAGACGGTAAAAATTGAGCCGATGCCTACAGTAGACTCTACTTCAATTCGACCGCGATGCAGTTCTACCAGTTGTTTAGTTAAAGCTAAACCCAGTCCTGTACCTTCATAACGGCGGCGATAGGGTGTGTCAAGTTGCTGAAATTTCTCAAACAGTAGGGGTAATTTTTCTTCGGGAATGCCAATACCTGTATCTTCTACTTGAAAGATAGCAGTGTCGTCTTCTACCCACAGCCGTAAAGTGACATTGCCACCTTTAGGGGTAAATTTAATGGCATTAGTTAATAAATTGGCAATAATTTGTTCTACTCTTGTGGCATCGGCAGTAAAGCGATCGCGTCTGGGGTCAATTTGCAAATCTAGTGTGAGATGCAGCTGTTCATTTGTAGCTTTATCTTCTAAAGCTTTCAAGCTATTTTCTGCTACATCCCTTAAGGAAAATTCCGTAATATTTAAAACTGTTTTGCCAGCCTCAATTTGAGATAAATCGAGGATGTCATTAATCATTTCTAATAAATGTTCGCCACTATCGTGGATGGTTTGTAGATAATCTCGTTGGCGTTGGCTCAATTCCCCCAAAGGCCAGCGTAACAGTGTCGAAGACATCCCTATCACATAAGTTAAAGGCGTGAGCAATTCATGGCTGATGGTGGCGAGAAATTCATTTCTGAGGCGGCTAGCGGCTTCGGCGGCCAGTAACGCATCGCGCAGCGCTACTGTGCGCTCAACAACTCGCTGTTCTAAACTGTGTTTTTCTTGAGTAAGCGATCGCATTAACTCTGCTTGGTGAATTGCGATCGCTAATTGTTCAGCAATCGAAGTCAGCAAATTTCTTTCACTTTCAGTCCATTCTCGTGGACTGTTGCACTGATGAGCAATTAGCAGCCCCCAAAGTTTTTCCTCAAACATAATTGGAGCAGCTAACTTTGCTCGTACTTTAACTTCCCTTAAAAAATTTAACAAACATTCTTCCAGAGAATAAGTTTTTTCGACATCATCCACAGCTAAGGTAAAGCCTTGACGATACTTCTCCCAACATTGAGAGGTACGCAGAAAACACATTTCTTCCCTGTAATTCAACACTGACGGAATCGCATCTGTTGCCCGAACTTCATAAACAATACAACCCCCATGCCGTTGATAATCTTGTAGTGGGGGTTGGGGGTTAAGTGGCGTTGGCGCTGAATATAGGCCGTTGGGTGAGTGTGGAGGATCTCCTCTTTGCGCACCCAGCCTTTGATTAAGGTTTGCGCCATTTAAGGCAGCAGTGTCGAAAGGATATTGTAAACTTGTACCTCCGGAATCTTCAAACTTATAAATTACTATTCTGTCTAATTCTAGAAACTCACGCACTTGGGTAACTGCTGTCGCCATAATGACTGATAAATCTAGGCTGCGGCGGATTTGGGTTGTCACCTGATTCAACAGCCGTTCTTGGCAAATCTGTTTTTTCAGGGCATCTTCTACAGGTTGACAGCAATAAGCAATGGAATAGTCTGGATCTGATACTAAGTTCACCTCCTGATTGATCTGCGGCAGGAGATACTCTAGTAACAAGAGGCTAAATTGACTTTGGAGCGTAGCATCATTAGTACCAAGAATTTGACGATAGCGTTCAAGATTCTGATAAGTATAGGAATCAGACTCAAACAAATCTCGCAATTTCAAGAGGAAGGAAGCGATCGCCTCGGAATTAAATGTCAAGCTAGTAGTGAGTTCTGCTGAATCCCGATCGCTGTAGACTTCTCTACGGTGCCATGTAGAAGGAAGTTGCTGAGACTGGGTAAGAGAGTTGAGCAAATTTTCACTAGGGCTTACCTCTGTTGTCGAAACTGATGTTGCTCCTGTACCAAACAGCAGTTGCTCCTGAACGCAATACCCCAGCAAAAGCGCACTAAACTGCTCAGAAACTAGTAATGTAAAACGTTGCTCTTGCCACTCAGCAGGTACGCGAAGTCTTGACAACACAGCCTCAGTTACCACCAAAGCCCCATTTTCCACTGCTTGAGCCATCTGCTGTAACAATTCCCCAAGCTGATTAAATGTATCTAAGGGTAAGGTTCGGGAGAAGCTCAAATCAGGAGAACTAACCATGTTCAAGAATTTAGTGAGGGGCTGGCTGCTGGGCTAAAAGGTTTTTTCTTGTATTGTAATCAACAGTTTAAGGCGGTAATACAGAATTATGCATCGTGTAAGTGCCACATCCGGGGGTTGGAATCAGTCAGAAGACCTGATTTTTCTAGAACAAACTCCAGCTCCCTTTGTATTTATTACGGCTGCTGATACCGATATTCAAACTCTGGCAGCTGCTGTTCCCAAATTACCTGCAACATTCCCTGATTTAAGAGTTGCAAACTTATTACAGTTACAGCAACAAATTAGTATAGACACTTATGGAGAGCAAGTTTTAGAACATGCCCAAGTCATAATTTTGCGCCTCTTAGGAGGACGTTCTTACTGGGCCTACGGCTTAGAAGTAGTACAAGAAATTGTTCAACGTAATAGTACAAACCTCATTGTAATGCCAGGGGACGATGCTTTTGATCCCCTGTTAATTTCTCAGTCTAACGTGCCTTTAGATATTGTGAACCAAGTCTGGCAATACTTTAACCAAGGTGGTGTAGATAATTTTGTTAACGCACTCGAATTTATTGCTGATACCTGCCTGTTAACTTCATTTAATCCCCCACCGCCGCAGTTGGTTCCGCGTATTGGGTTGTATGAGTGGCAGTCAGGGGATAAGGGGACAAGGGGACAAGGGGGACAGGGAGGAGAAGAGGGACAAGGAGACACGGGGACACGGGGACGCACAGAAATAATCAATGCCCAATGCCCAATGCCCAATGCCCCTTTTCCCATTCCCAAAGTCGGCATTCTCTTCTACCGCGCTCACTATTTGTCAGGAAATACCAAGGTAATTGATGCTTTATGTCAATCTTTGGTACAGAAAAATTTACAACCTGTGCCAGTGTTTGTTTCTTCATTGCGCGAACCGGATATCCAAGCTGAGTTGAGCGAGTTTTTCCAGCCGAAAGATACAGAACAAATTGCACTGCTGCTAAATACCACTAGTTTCTCTCTGGCTCGGCTAGAAACAGAAACACCCCAGGTTGAAATGTGGGAACAATTGGATGTGCCAGTGTTGCAGGTAATCCTCAGTGGTGGTGCTGTTGAGCAGTGGGAGTTACAGTTGTCAGGACTTTCTCCCCGCGATATTGCTATGAATGTGGCACTACCAGAGGTGGATGGGCGAATTATTAGTCGTGCTGTGTCTTTTAAAACAGTGCAAGCTCGCAATCAGAATTTAGAAACAGATGTGGTAGTTTATGAGCCAGTAAGCGATCGCATTGAGTTCGTCACCCAACTGGCAGCTAATTGGGTACGCCTACGTTCCAAGCCACCCCAAGAACGGCGTATTGCTTTGATTGTGGCAAATTACCCTAACCGTGATGGCCGCCTCGCTAATGGTGTAGGACTGGATACCCCAGCTAGTTGTATCGAAATTCTCCAAGCTTTGGAGTTAGCTGGCTATCAAGTAGAAAATTTACCTGCTGATAGCGATGAATTAATTCAACGTCTTACTGCTGGCGTAACAAACGATCCAGAAGGTAAAGATTGGCGTACAGTACAGCAAAGTCTTTCTGTGGACGAATATCAAAATTATTTCGCTACTTTACCAGAGCCAGTACAGCAAGGTATTTCTCAACGCTGGGGATTAGAAGAGGACGCGGAGATGGTGAGACAGGGAGACGTGGAGAATCAAAATTTCGCCGCGTCCCCGCGTCCCCGCGTCCCCTTGTCCTCCTTTCCCATCCCCGGAATTCAACTCGGTAACGTCTTCGTGGGAATTCAGCCGGCACGAGGCTACGATCTTGACCCCAGTTTGAGTTATCATGCACCGGATTTGGAACCAACCCACGCTTATTTAGCTTTTTATTATTGGGTGAGGGAATGTTTTGCTGCGGATGCTGTGGTTCATGTAGGAAAACATGGAAATCTCGAATGGCTTCCGGGTAAAAGTCTGGCGTTATCAAGTAATTGTTATCCAGAAGTTGCTTTAGGGCCGATGCCTCATTTATACCCATTTATTGTCAACGATCCTGGTGAGGGTTCACAAGCTAAACGCCGTACTCAAGCCGTAATTATTGACCATTTAACACCTCCAATGACTCGTGCAGAACTATATGGTTCACTGCAACAACTGGAGAATTTAATTGATGAGTATTACGAAGCTGAAAGTTTAGATCCGGTAAGACTGCCAATGATTCGCGATCGCATCCGCGAACTAATTGTTCAAGAAAATTTACATCAAGATTTAGGCATTAAGAATGAACAAGATATTTTAAATTTTGAAATTTTAATTTTAAATTCCATAAATGGCTATCTTTGCGAATTAAAAGAAGCCCAAATTCGTGACGGATTGCACATTTTTGGGCAATGTCCTCAAGGACGACAATTACGCGATTTAATAGTAGCGATTGCCCGCATCCCCAATCGCCATTCCATCGGTATTACCCGCGCCTTAACTCAAGATTGGGGTTTAGATTTCGATCCCTTAACAGCCGACTTCCGCGATCAATTCACCTTACCAAAATCTTCTTCTGCACCTTTAGCAAAACTCCAATCCTGTCACACTATCGGTGATGCTATTGAAATCTTAGAAGACCACGCCGCCTTCCTCGTCGAACAACTAATTGCTAATAACTCACAACTCACAACTCACAACTCAGCACTCAGCACTGTTATTAACTGGATCGCTGCAAAACTCCTCCCCGCATTGCAAAAAACCAGCCAAGAAATTACCAACTTGTTACGCGGACTTGATGGTAGATATATTCAAAGTGCTGCATCTGGTGCACCCACACGCGGACGCCCAGAAGTCTTACCCACAGGTAAAAACTTTTACTCTGTTGATATTCGCGCCTTACCTACAGAGACAGCCTGGGATATCGGAAGAAGAGCAGCAGAAACCTTAATTGAACGTTATACCCAAGATAATGGTGAGTATCCCAAAACACTAGCTTTATCTGTATGGGGAACAGCTACTATGCGGACTGGAGGTGATGACATTGCTGAGGCGTTAGCGTTGTTGGGTGTGCAACCTGTATGGGATGGTGCAGCACGGCGCGTAGTAGATTTTGAGATTTTACCGCTGTCAGTTTTAGGAAGACCGCGTGTTGATGTTACTTTAAGAATTTCTGGGTTTTTCCGAGATGCTTTTCCCAACTTGATTGATTTATTTGACTCAGCTGTACAAGCAGTAGCAGCATTAGACGAATCACCAGAAGAAAACCCGCTAGCAGCACAAGTTCGCCAAGATACTGATTTTTGGACAGAACAAGGTTTAACTTCAGAAGAAGCAATTGTGCGATCGCGCTACCGTATATTTGGTTCTAAACCAGGTGCTTACGGTGCAGGATTACAAGGCTTAATTGAATCGCAAAATTGGACAGATGACGAGGATTTAGCTCGTGCTTACATCAACTGGAGTTCTTATGCTTATTCTTCCTCATCCCCAATTGCCGCACCTGAAGCCTTAAAGCAGCGTTTGATGCAAACACAAGCTGTCTTACATAACCAAGATAACCACGAACACGACTTGCTTGATTCTGATGATTACTACCAATTTCAGGGTGGTTTAACCGCCGCAGTGCGATCGCTTCAAGGAAAAAACCCCCAAACTTATTTTGGTGATAATTCTATTACTGCTCAACCACGAGTCCGCCAACTCAAAGAGGAAATTGCCAGGGTGTATCGTTCTCGTGTAGTTAATCCTAAGTGGATTGCAGGAATGATGCGCCACGGTTATAAAGGAGCATTTGAAATGGCAGCCACAATGGATTTTCTATTTGCCTATGATGCAACGGCTCAATGTGTGGGAGACTATATGTATCACGGCATATTACAAGCTTATTTACTCGATCCGATTGTGTCAGATTTTATTTACAAAAAAAATCCTTGGGCATTGCGTGATATTGCTGAGAGACTATTAGAATCATACCAACGCGGTTTATGGCAGGATGTAAATACACAAACATTAGAAATGTTACGAAGTCTTGTACATCAAGCTGAAGCAACGATAGAAGAACAAACAGTGGTGTAAGAACCGGATATGGACAACCTCGCGTATTTCCACCTAGCTTTTGCTTACGAAGACAGCCAACCCAGTGAATTGGTTTCCCTGAGTGCTTTGTTTAACAAAGCAGCAACACCAGACTGGAAAAGGCTTTCTGGTAGGGCTTGGAGGTATATGTTACCTCTTGCCCTCACTTTGTCTATTCTCAGCGCCGTTAGTAGTGTCATGGCATTAGAACGAGGCGATCAAGGCCCTTCTGTCAGGAATCTACAACAACGGTTGCGTACAGTAGGTTTTTATCAAGCTCCCATTACTCAAATCTACGACTTCCCCACAGAAGATGCTGTCCGTCGCTTCCAAAAAGCAGCAGGTTTACCAGTAGATGGTATCGTCAACACAACTACACTGCAAAAATTACAAAGCTGGCGGCCTAAAGCTGTAAGTACAAATACAGGGGTGAGACAACCCAGTACTAAACCAACAGTTGTAAGTACTACACAAACCAAAAAACCAATTACCACAAATACAACAGCTAAAAAAACAGTTGTTGCTACTGCATCAACTACGCCAGCTACCAAGCGCAGCAATCCTAATTACCTTTCTCGAGGTGATGAAGGTGAAAATGTTAGAGTTTTGCAAGAACGGTTGCGAGTTGCTGGATTCTACTACGGTAACGCCACAGGCATATTTGGGCCGATTACTGAAGAAGCAGTCAAGCGATTCCAAACGGCTTACAAGTTAGATGCTGATGGCGTTGTCGGACCTGCAACACTAGCAAAACTACCGCCAACTGATATTGGTGGTGGCGAAGATGCTCCTAAAGCATTGGTCGATCGCGATAAACTCCGTATGGGCGATCGCGGTGAACCAGTTCGCGTTCTCCAAGAACAATTGATTAAAGCCGGATATTTACAGGGAGAACCAAATGGCTATTTTGGCCCCTATACGGCAGATGCTGTCCGCCGATTTCAAGCTGCTAATTACTTAGCACCCAGTGGTATCGCTGGCCCAACTACCAGAGCTAAGTTATATAGCTTAGTGAGTAATACTCCCAAGAGTGAGTTTAGTGTGTTGGAAATTCAACGGCGATTACACGAAAAGGGCTTTTACAAAGGTCAACTTAACGGTGTAATGGCAGAAGATACCAAAAAAGCAATCAAACAAGCTCAAGAATTTTACGGTATCAGCCTTAGTGATATAAGAAGCGGACGCTTTTAGCATCCGCTTAGGTACTGGCAGTAAGATGTCCCCAACTAGTTGCTACCTCCGATAACAGCGAATAAGAAACTGCTCAAAATTCCATATTGTGGTTAGATTGAGGCTCTACCTTGTTATCCCACCCAGGTACTATAACGGCATTAGCGCCCTTTGGCATTTGGGACAGACTGCATGGATAGTTAGCTGACAATCAAGAAGATGGAAACCTTCTTTTTGAGCAGTTTTCGCTCCTATTTTCAAAATTGAATCGTTTTTAAACTCAATTGTATTGTTACATCTGACACAGATGAGGTGATGGTGGTGATGGGGGTAAGGCTGATTAAGTTCGTAATGCTTATGTCCTTCCCCCAGTTCTAATTCCCGTAAAATACCCATCCGGGCCATCAACTTTAAAGTCCGATAAATAGTTGACAGACTTATTCCTTCACCGTCAGTTTCTAGCCGATGATAAAGATCCTCAGCACTGAGGTGTTCACCTTGCGGAAGTTCTTGGAAAATGTGTAGAATTGTTTCTCGTTGGGGAGTTAAACGCCAGCCGCGATCGTTTAACTCTGCTTTGAGTGAACTAGATGTGTAAACAGTCATACTAATTTTTCTCAACAAAGCCTAATAGTTGAGAATATAGCAAATATTTAGAGCAATTTGCAACAACCATAGCTTATTGAGAATTTTTACTAAAGACTGAATAATAATCATGAAATATTCATAAACCAAAAGTAATAGATGATCCCCGCGATCAAAGCATCTTGAAAGTAGAGTCCGCAAAACTCTAGTCTACTTAAATGAAAATTATTTGCCATAAACTAAAGAGAGATTTTGGCAACGGGGATCAAGCAACTCGGTTACTGATGAGTTAGTGAAGTTCGTAGTTAAGACTTCAATCTTAGATTTTAAGCACTAAAGTGCTGACTACGAACTTATTTCACCTGGCGAACTAATGACATAGACCACTAGCTGAGAGATTCTAAATAGTCGCGGATCAGGTTACGTCGCTTTGGTTGGCGTAGCTTTTGTAAAGCCTTGGATTCGATTTGCCGTACTCGTTCCCGCGATAAATCAAGTGCGCGTCCAATTTCAGCTAAAGAGTAAGGATGACCATCTGCCAAACCAAACCGCATGAGAATGACATCACGTTCGCGGCTAGTTAAATCAGCCAACAAATGCTGCAAGTCTCTTTGTAAAGATTCTCGCATTAATAATTCTTCTGGGGTGACACTATCAGTTTCGAGTAATTCTCCTAACTCTGTGTCTTTATCCTTACCCACTTTGGTTTCTAGAGAAACGGAGCGAGGTACCCGCAACAAAACTTCTCGTACTTGGGTAGGAGTCATTTCTAACTCAACAGCCAAATCTTCCAGTGTGGGAGTACGACCTTTTTCTTGAGCAATTTTGCGTTGGGCTTTTTTGATTTTGTTCAGCTTTTCAGTAATATGAACAGGTAGGCGAATGGTGCGGCTAGAAGTTGCGATCGCCCTTGTAATTCCCTGACGAATCCACCAGTAGGCGTAGGTGCTAAAGCGATAACCCTTAGTTGGGTCAAATTTCTCGACAGCTCGCTCCAAGCCCAGTGTGCCTTCTTGGACTAGATCCAACAATTCCAAACCGCGATTTTGATACTTCTTGGCAACAGACACCACCAGGCGAAGGTTAGCCTTAATCATGTGTTCTTTAGACTGGAGTCCTTGAGATTGAATTTGCTCCAGTTCTTCCACTGTGATCTTGGCAATTTCCGCCCAACGACGCTTGCCTTCTGACAAAATTGGCTTCAAATCCGACACGTTCACACCAGCAGTGCTAGCCCACCTTTCCAAAGACGGGCGATGTCCCAATTCAGATGCTAGACGCTCCTGAACTTCAATTAAGCGCAGATAAGGCTCAATTACTGCATCTCCTTGTTTGGCGGCATTAGCAAGTACTATCCGCATACGTAAGTAACGTTGGACTTTTTGCGCTTCTGAAACTTCCTCATCTCGGCCTAACAACCGAACCCGACCAATTTCCTGAAGATATAGGCGTACTAAGTCTGTACTCCTACGGTTGGTGTTAGCAGCAAAATGAGCAGGATCAACAGAAGCCAACTCCAAATCCTGTAAATCGTCTACAGGTAACTCATCATCAACCGTTAGATCTCGGTCTAGGATATGCTGGGATTTTGGGGCATTGTAGGGGGCATCTGCGTAAAAAGATGTTGCTGGCATAAAGATCGTCTCAATGGCTCCAGGTAACAATAGATTACGGTCAGCTAAAAATTAAGGTCAGCTAATTAACTGTTGCTATTGTTCCCGTGATTCAAGATGAACTAACACGGTTGAGGGTAACATTACGGTTTTTTTAAAAAAAATCTAAAAAAAACTGTACTGATGGTTTTTGAAACATGACTACCGAAATAGTCGGCGGCTGTAGCACTCTGATTGAACCAATAGCTATTCACATCTACAGCTAGCCTTTAAGCTTTGAAATACATTTTCAACATTTCAATTTTGATGGGACTTGACTGTTACAAAAGTAACGTGGTATAAACATATTTCAGTAAAAATCATGTTCATAATCGGCATACCTATATCTACACGGGGATAGAAGTACTATCCTGACAAATTGCTAATTTTTCTCTAGGGAATATTTGGTAAGTAGAGTAAGTGATTGTCATAATCAGTGCGTTAGTAGTAACGCTGAAGTGCTAATACCAAGTCATTGCCGCCTCAGTATTTCCAAGAGTGGTACGGAATTCTGCATTTTCAAAGGAATTGGGGATTGGGTACTGGGGATTGAGTAATGGAAAACAACCCTAAATTTGCACTCGCCGCAAAATTTCAACATCCTCCACAATACAAACATCAGTTGTCAATGTTCGCTGACAACTGATTAGGGAATACCAAAAAGTAATTTATTCAATCTTTGTAGTTATCTCGTCTTGGAATTAATTATGTTGTGGGTCAATAAATTGATGGGTTGAACCCCTCAGCTTGGAAACCTTATTTTTGCGGTGTTCTCTCGCCCTGTCATAAAAAATGTGAGGGAATTTAAATTCCCTCACATTTTTCTGGATTACTTAAAATTTGATAACGTAATATATCCTTTGGTTTAGCACTCAAGGATACTGATGTTTTTACGAAGCAAGTGCTACTTCTACTAATTGTTGCAATTCGCCTTTTTGGTACAGTTCAATTAAGATGTCTGAACCGCCAACGAATTCACCATCAATAAACACTTGGGGAATTGTTGGCCAATTGGAATATTCTTTGATTCCTTGACGAATTTCGGAGTCTGAGAGAACGTCAACAGTCTCGAAGGGAACACCCAAAGTGTTAAGAATTTGCACAACGTTGTTTGAGAAACCACATTGGGGCATCAACTTGGTTCCTTTCATAAAAACCAAAATCTTGTTTTGTTGTACCAAGTTATCAATTTTCTCTTTGAGTTCTGGCGTCATGGTTTTTCTGTTTCCTGCTTTTGCTTATAAGTCGAGAGGAGCCAGTGCCCGTAGTGACCGCGACTGGCGTGCTACTGGCGTTCAACAGTCATTATTGAAACTGCTAAGAGGCGGCTGTTGTCTGCCACGCTTCGGGAGTATAAGTTTTTACTGCCAAAGCATGAATCGCTTCAGTTGACATAGCTTGCCGCAACGCACCGTACACTAGCTGGTGTTGTTGCACCAGTCTTTTGTCTGCAAACTGCGATGAAACTACTGTCACTTGATAGTGGTCCCCACCACCAGTCAAATCTTGCACCTGAACCAGGGCATCTGGCAGTTCCGCTTTGATCATTTCCTCAACCTGCTGCGGACTAATCATCGCAATTCCTGAAAAAACTTCTTTTCTATTATTAAACAGATATAGAGCGATCGCCTTTACTACTTGCACTTTTTGGCAAGACTAAGGAACGAGGCGCTCTAGGCAAATGTTGGTCAGAATGCCTCTACGGACGGTAGATAACTCTATCCTACCGGACATTCAGCCGCCATGACTTTAACAAACGAGAAGATTGCTATATTTGCTTATTTTTGGGATGAAGAAGAACTACCACCTTGCCGCGGATAGGGTGCATCAACAAAACCTAACTCATATAACTGCTGGTAGGCTTTCTTGCCTAAATCCCTTGTGGGGCTTTGACTCTTGATAATTTGTATGAGCAAAGGTACGGCTAATTCTGATTGATTTTGTGCTCGATGTACCAATGCCAGCCTATAGGTAGCTTCATCTCGCAATTGCGCGGTCTGTCTAGCTTTGTCTCGCTGAGAATCAGAAACTCTGAGGTCAATTCCAGAAAAACTAGAATTGAGATCCTGATAAAAATTAGATAGCTGATTGAAAACCTGACGTGCTTCTTGGAGTTTCTTGGCAGCTACATCATATTGTTGACTAGAAACTGCACCTTCTGCTTCTTTGAGAAGACGCTGGCCGCTGTCAATGCTCAATAGGGTAGTGTTTTGCGCTACAGGACGCAGAGTATTTGGATTGTTGGGGTCAATAGGTTGTGCTTGGTTATTGCTCGGTAACTTGATTACCTGAGCATTAACAGGTGATAGCAAACTAAGGGTTGCTATGAGTGATAAAGAAGTGAAGCGAATCCAGGGCACAGCTGCTGCTAGGTTCATGGGATCAATTCGTGCGACAAATATATAAAAAGCAATGGAAACTTCGGGTATCTTAACTCTGTTTTCGTCTTTGACCAAGCAAAGCAACACACTAGGTTTCTCTGTTTTAGACTGAAAATCAGCCTAATTGAGTTCCCTTAGCCCTTAATCATAGTATCTAAAAGTGTACCTATGAATGATCCCGTTAACTACTCTAATTCTACCAATACAGGTATACCAGCTAGTAATCTAGGAATGGTATTACAACGCGGTGGTGAAGAATTAATTTTAGAAAAGGCTTTGGATCGTTTCACTATCCGTTTTGTTAAAGATATTCCTCACCAGGAATTATCTCAAGTTAGTTGGGGAGCTTGGCAACGTAGCATTCCCCAAGCCAGGCTCGAACTGTTTACGGTAGCGCCCAACCAGTTAGAAACAGCAATGTCGCAAGCACGTGCTGACCAAAATGTTGCTTTTGCCAGCCATATTTACAAACTCAAAGATAATCCTGGAACTTTTGTATATCTCAATGACCAAATTACAATTCAATTTGCTGCTGACGTTGATGAAGCTAGGATAAATGCTCTCACAACTGCATTCAACCTAGTTCAAGAAAAACCAGTTCTTGGTCTGCCTAATACTTTTGTGTTTCGTGTCAGTAAACAAGCAACAGAAAATCCCATCAAAATTGCTAATCAACTGCAAGGAATAAAAGAAGTATTAGCTGCTGAACCTAACATCCTTGTACGCCAGGAAACTCATTACAAACCCCGCGATCCTCTCTATCCCCAGCAATGGTATCTCAACCACAATGGCGGTAATCAATTAGCAGCCGGTTCTCATATTTCTATCGAGAAAGCTTGGGATATGACTCGCGGTGTCCGTTCTGTGGTTGTGGCGGTAGTTGATGATTCTTTTGATTTGAACCATCCAGATTTTCAAGGCAGTGGTAAGATTGTTGCCCCTAGAGATTTAAAAGAAAATGATTTTTTACCTTTGCCGGATGAACAGGAAACTAGTCACGGTACAGCTTGTGCAGGTATAGCTGTAGCCGAAGAAAATGGTAAAGGTATTGTTGGAGTTGCCCCTGGTTGTGCTTTAATGCCAATTCGCACCACCGGGTTTTTGGATGATGAATCAATTGAGGATATATTCAATTGGGCAATCGACAAAGGCGCTAGTGTGATTTCTTGCAGTTGGGGAGCATCTGCTGTTTATTTTCCCCTGTCTTTACGTCAAAGTGCTGCGATTACCCGCGCTGCTACCAAAGGGCGTAATGGTAAAGGTTGTGTGATTTTATTTGCCGCAGGCAATGCCAACCGTCCAATTGATGGTACTGTTTACGAACGCAATTGGCCTAAAAATCTGTTATCAGGTAATACAGACTGGTTAAGTGGTTTTGCGGTACATACAGATGTGATAGCGATCGCTGCTTCTACGAGTTTGGGCAAGAAATCAGCCTACAGCAATTGGGGTAATAATATTGCAGTGTGTGCGCCTAGTAACAATGCTCCTCCTGGGATGTGGTTTCAGGAGGCTGGATTTATGGAAACACAACCTGCGATCGCAACTTCGCTTTCAGGATTAGGAATGCTCACCACCGATCAATTAGGAGCCGCAGGTTACGATCCTGGGGACTTTACCCGCAACTTTGGCGGGACTTCTGGCGCCACACCTGTAGTCGCAGGTGTGGCAGCACTGATGTTGTCAGCAAATCCTGACTTAACCGCCCAACAAGTCAGACGCATATTACAAGAGACCACGGATAAAATTTTAGACACTAACCCTGACCCACAACTAGGTTTACGCGAAGGGACTTACGACAGTAACGGCCATTCGCAATGGTTTGGTTATGGCAAGGTGAATGCAGCTAAAGCAGTGCAAGCCGCACAGCAACTGCGTACAGGAACATCAACTGCTACCAAGCAAATTAAGGGCAAAAATGATAGCCCGCTAGGAATTCCAGATAATAATAAACAGGGAATAAAAAGTGCGATCGCCATTTCAGAGACGAACTTAGTCCAAGATATTCAAGTAACAGTTAATATTACTCATGATTTTTTAGGCGATCTAGAAATTTATTTAATAGCACCCAATAATCAACAAGTGTTATTGCAAAATCGCACCTTAGGCCGCCGCACTAATTTACAAACAACTTATACAGTGCGATCGCACCCATCTCTCAAACAATTGCTATCCTCTTCAGCTAAAGGACGCTGGCAATTATGGCTCGTCGATTATGCACCACAAGATGTCGGTCAATTGAATAGCTGGGAATTAAATTTGAGTATTTAGTCAATGGTCATTGTTCCTTGGTAAAGGTTAATCACTCTGGAGTCTTGACCATATTAAGAATTAGGAATTTCTACAAATGTGTGACTAGTAATTTCTGATTCTTGGTGGCTGAGTTGTTGCAAAACTTTAGCTAAATCGCTAGTTAGGCATTTGGCATTTTGTTTTACACAACCTTGACTATAATCTGCAACTTTTATTGCTGGGCCAATGTGAATCATCACATCTGTACCCCAGTTTGGATATGTTTGGCTGTAATTGATACTAATAGGTATAATTTTAATTCCCAAATCTGGCTGACTAGATTCAGCACTCAAAGCTAGACGCGCAATTCCTGGCTTTAATGGGTGAACTTCACCATCACGGTAAATACCGCCTTCTGGAAAGATTACTAAGGTTTTTTTCTGCTGAAGCAGATCAACCCCATGTCGTAAGGTAGTAATTGACGGATGTTTAGGATTGACAGGAAATCCCCCTAAGCGTCGGACAAACCAGCCTTGTAACCCTTTGCATTCGCTACTAGTCACCATAAATCGTAAGTCTTGTTTTGCGTTACAAGCGATCGCCGCATAGGGTACAAGCAATGCATCCCAACGTGCACGGTGGGTAGGTGCGAGAATCACAGGGCCAGTTGTGGGAAGATTTTCTTGCCCAATGATTGTAATCCTCCCAAAAAACGAGGGGATGAGGAAGTGTCTTCCTAATAGATACGCTAGAGGCGCTAACCAAGCAGAAACCCACGAGGTAGTAGAGGTAGTATGAGCCACCTTGGTAGTTGCACGGGTATTTGCTAGTTTTTGCTGAGAGGTAGGGTTAGCAGAGTAAATTTCCATCATGATGGTGGCTGCTGATTGTCAAATAAAATGTGACGAAACCTTGATTAGTTACACCGTAGATTTTCTTTCATGACTTGTGTCCTACCTATTGGACAGTTTCGTCTCTGTCTGCTAATTTTGCTTATGGCGTCGGGTAGCAAACCAAGCTTGCAATTGCTGACGACAAGCAGACTCTAAAATGCCTCCAAGGACTTGTAGACGGTGATTAGAGGCAGCACTATCAGGGATGTTGGTAACAGTACGTATTGCACCAGTTTTTGTATCGTCTACTCCATACACCAACAGTCCTATACGGGCGTGTATAATAGCACCGGCGCACATTGGGCAAGGTTCTAAAGTTACATAGAGAGTGCATTCATTGAGACGCCAACTTTGTAAATTTTGAGCAGCTGCCCTAAGGGCAATAATTTCTGCGTGATCTGTAGGGTCTTTGTCGCGTTCTTTTCTGTTTTCACCCTCTGCCAGTATATTGCCTGAGGCATCAACAATTACAGCTCCTACAGGTACTTCTCCGGCTTCACCTGCTGCCTGTGCTAATTCTAAGGCGCGAGTCATCCATTGTCGGTGGGCAAGATATCCTGGGTATTCAATTAACATATAATGATTGAGAATACTTGTCAATAAACAATATAAAGCCCGCCTTGGCGGGCAAATTAGATTTTTAATTTAGTCTGTTGTAAGTAGCCTAAAATTAAGCAACAGTTTGGGCTAATAAAGGATCGAGTTGACCTTGTGTATCTAACTGATAAAGGTCATCACAGCCACCAACATGCTGATTATTAATAAAAATCTGCGGTACTGTGCGGCGGCCATTAGCTCGTTCTGCCATTTTTGCTCTGGCTACTTCGTCGCCGTCGATTTTGTATTCCTGAAATTGAACGCCTTTCCACCACAGCAGCATCTTAGCGCGGATGCAGTAAGGGCAAGTTTGCCAAGTGTAAATCTCGACGTTAGCCTTAATTCTTTCTGGATGGCGATTTAATAGGGGATTGAGAAAATCCAACATATTTGCATCTTATCAATTTGTGTGAATTGTCTCTAGCCTAGATCGTTACTGGCATCAGCGATCGCATTGCAGCAAGAACTCATATTTGCAAGCTTTCTCAATGATTTCAGTAAGCCAAATAACCAGTTAATGCCCAAATCAGCGCTGCTACGATCGACACAGATGCACAGATTAATCCCGAAGTTTAATATACTCTTATTTGAGCGCTATAAAATGTCAAAGCAAAGCGCCATTCATGACGATCAACAACGAAGAGCAAGTATTTGAATAATTTTTGGAATTTATCAGGCGATCGCGGGGCTTTGACTTTACAGCCTACACTTGCTCCAGCCTTATGCTGCGGATACGCAAGCCAATGTTTTCTTTGCAAATTGAAACGTTCAATGAATACCTACATTAGTTGCAAGTTCATCTAGACGAATTTGCGCCTCTATTTCATATTACTCTAACCAGTAAAGAGCCGAGGCAATCCTATGACACCTGAAGATCGGCAATTAGACCAACAAATTGTTGCTGCTCAAGAGCGTTTAGAACAGCTCCAACAGCCAACAAATTCACCATCTAACATTAGTAATGACTTGTTTTCAGTAGCGATTACCGAACTCTCTGTAGCCTTAGAAGAGTTAAGGGTTACAGCGGAAGAATTACACCAACAAAACGAGGAATTGCAGAATACTCGCCAAATGTTGGACTTAGAACGTCAGCGCTACCGAGATTTATTCCAATTTGCTCCAGATGCTTACTTAGTAACTGACAAGCGGGGAATTATCCTAGAAGCAAACTACGCAGCGCATACCCTACTCAATGTCTGGCAAGATTACTTAGTGGGTAAACCACTAAGTGTGTTTGTGTTCTCTGGAGATCGTGCAATTATTTATGAGCAGCTGGAAAAGCTGAAAACATTGCTGGCTGAGGATGGGCAAAATCTTCAGATGAGAAATAATTTACCGTCAATAGGTCAGCAACAAAACATTTACTCGACAGCAAAGTACTTACTCCAAGACAGAGAAGTGTCTTTAACGCCAAGACAAAAAGAATTATTGCCTACTGCTGTTTCTTTGTCTGCGGAATGCTCTAGTCCGGGATTAGTTCGTCTATATTGGTCGTTTCGCGATCTGAGCGATCGCAAGCAAGTAGAAGAAAAAATCCGCGAACAGGCTGCGCTGCTTGATATTGCTACCGATGCCATTTTTGTCTGCGATTTAGAATATCGAATTTTATATTGGAATTCTGCTGCTGAAAGTCTGTACGGCTGGCAGGTAGCAGAAATTGTTGGTAAAGATTCTCGTCAATTGTTGTACCAGCAAATTTCATCACAAGCAGAAGATGCTTGCAAAACTGTTTTAGAACAAGGCGAATGGCATGGAGAACTAAATAAGATTACTAAATCTGGTCAAGCAATCATCGTTTCTAGTCGCTGGACTCTAGTGTGTAATGATGCAGGACAGGCAAAATCTATCCTTTGTGTTGAAAGCGATCTCACCGAGAAAAAACTACTAGAGCGACAGTTTTATCAGTTACAACGCTTAGAAAGCCTTGGTACTCTGGCTAGCGGTATTGCTCATGATTTCAACAACATACTGACGCCTATTCTCACGGTTGCCCAACTGTTACCGCTGAAATTACCCGATATTAACAATCAAAATCGGGAATTATTGAGAATAATCGCAGAAAATTCTCAACGAGCTAAAGAACTAGTCAAGCAAATTCTGTCGTTTGCAGGCGGAGGAGAAGGTAAACGCATTCCTCTAAAACTAAAACACTCGATCGAGGAAATTGAGAGAGTTGTCAAAACTACATTTCCTAAATCACTTGAAATCTGCATCAATCTACCAACGTCAAATCTGGGAACGATCTCAGCAGATCCTACCCAAATCCACCAAGTGTTGATGAACCTGTGTGTTAATGCCCGTGATGCTATGTCTGATGGTGGTACGCTTACCATCACTGCCGAAAATCGGATGATTGACGAAATCTATGCGCAAACGGATATTGAGGCGAAACCAGGATTCTATAACGTTGTTACCATCTCGGATACAGGAACGGGAATCCCGCCAGAATTTTTAGAGCGCATATTTGAGCCATTTTTTACCACTAAAGAGGTTGGTAAAGGTACAGGGTTAGGATTATCAACAGTTTTAGGTATCGTCAAGAACCTCGGCGGTTTTGTGAAGGTGCAGAGCGAATTAGGTAAGGGTTCAAAGTTTCAGGTGTACTTACCGATAGTCCCACAAGCAATTACTGAGTCAATCATCGAAAAAGAACTACCTCAGGGAAACGGTGAGTTAATTTTGATTGTCGATGATGAAAAATCTCTCCAACAAACTACTAAGTTAACTTTAGAAAACAATAATTACAAAACTCTAATTGCTAATAATGGAGTTGAGGCTATCGATATTTATACTCACTATAAGACAGAAATTAGTGTAGTGTTTATGGATATGATGATGCCGAATATGGATGGATTAATAACTACCCAGATTCTATGCAATATTAACCCAGATGTAAAAATTATTGCTACCAGTGGTTTATCTACTCATCGTCAAAATTTTCTGGATGCTGGTGCCAAAGCTTTTTTATCTAAACCTTACACAGCAATGAATTTGTTGCAGAGCTTATCACAAGTCATAACAACAAATAAATAACAAATTCGGGAGTTTAACAACCGAGTAGGTGTTAAGTAATGTACCAATTAACCGCCAAGTTCGGTTTGTTTTGCCAGAGAAATTTATTAATCTTAGCCTTCCTCAGCAGCGATCGCACTTAAAATAAACACTGAAATGCAAGAATGCGATCACGCCATTGCTCCTTTCTTCCTTACATTCTGAGACTGGTTTTATCCTTGTTTGCGCTGCTGCTCTAGATGTTGGCGGTGAATTTCGGGGAAATTCTCTAAATCTTCTAATGACTTGGGTGCTGGGTAAACTTTGGCATTGGGGTTTTGGAACCTGTCAATGTAGATTTGAAGTGCTTCTTCATCTTCCCTATGCTCAAGAATATATTGACGAAATTCTGGACGGGTCATTGTCATGAAATCAGGCTTGCTCATAAATACCTCCAATATCCGTTGGTGTTAATGATGATTTCTGTTTCTTACCCTGCCAAGATAAATACGTCTTTTGTATAGTCATCGCATTGGGGTTGGAACCCATTTCTGGAAACCTTCTAAATGATTCCAGTAAGCTAAATAACCAGTTAATGCCCAAATCAACGCTGCTACAATTAATACCGCTACCCCGATTAACCGCCAAGTTCGGTTTGTTTTCCAATAGAGAGTTGGTGCAGCACAAACGCCACTTAAGCCAGTGAGAATAAAGCCTATACCAGACATTAATGGTTGCTGTGTAATACCCAAATTGATGATGCGCAAACCGATAACAATTGCCGCTAAACCTGCAAAGAAAGCGTAAATTGCCAGTGTTAGTAAATCCCAACCTAAGGAAAGTGCGATCGCAGCTGCAATAAACAAGATTCCGAATAGGATAGTGGTTTCACCGAAAGCAATGTTAAAACTACCTCTAATCGGCCAGGTAAAGGTCATGTGTAAGCCGGTGGTAAATGCGATCGCACCTGTAACTCCAAAGCCAGGAACCCAGCGTTTTTGATTATCGCTATCTATTCCTCGATATACGTAATCTGCTAGTAAAAATAATCCGGCTACCATATTGATCAACATGAGTGTGATGTAGTCAATAAACATGATTTACCTCCAGATGGCTATTTGGTTTAAAAAGGCTATGTCAAAACTCACAGTTCAACATGAATATTAATTTGTACTTCATTTGCTGATGCTGCGGATTTTGGGGATTATTGTCAGGTTTAACAAGAATCTGGATACTCGATGATTTAGCATCTAATAGTAAATAAAATGTTTCTTTTCCAGAATATACTATTAAGTAATTGATATAAATTCCTATTTAATGCGACTAAGCAAAAATCCTAATAATGTCACAATCGACACATGACAAAATTTATAGCAGCAAAACTTAACAACAGGCCTAGCAAGACTATTTTCCACGGGTATCCGCCCTTTGGTAGACTTGAAGACTGGAACAGCTAGATAAAACGACGCTAAGTCAAGCAGTTGAGAGGGCGACTCTGTGGAAAATACACTTGGACTAGAGATTATTGAGGTAGTAGAGCAAGCCGCGATCGCATCCGCCAAATGGATGGGTAAAGGCGAAAAGAACACTGCTGACCAAGTAGCGGTGGAAGCAATGCGGGAACGGATGAACAAAATTTATATGCGCGGTCGCATTGTGATTGGCGAAGGCGAACGCGATGACGCCCCTATGTTATATATTGGGGAAGAGGTGGGTATCTGCTCCCGTCCAGATGCTAAGGACTTCTGTAACCCAGATGAATTAATCGAAATTGACATAGCCGTTGACCCTTGTGAAGGTACGAACTTGGTAGCATACGGACAACCTGGTTCGATGGCTGTATTAGCAATTTCCGAAAAAGGTGGATTATTTGCGGCTCCTGATTTCTACATGAAGAAGTTAGCAGCACCCCCAGCAGCTAAGGGCAAGGTGGACATTAACAAGTCAGCAACAGAAAACCTCAAAATTCTCTCCGAGTGTCTAAATCGCTCTATTGAAGAACTTGTGGTAGTTGTTATGAAGCGTGAACGCCACAACGATTTGATTAAAGAAATCCGCGACGCTGGGGCGAGAGTGCAGTTGATTTCCGATGGTGATGTGGGTGCAGCCATCTCTTGCGGTTTTGCTGGTACTAATATTCATGCGCTGATGGGTATCGGTGCTGCCCCTGAAGGTGTTATTTCCGCAGCCGCAATGCGTGCTTTAGGTGGACACTTCCAAGGTCAGCTAATCTACGATCCAGCAGTCGTGAAAACAGGTTTAATTGGCGAAAGCAAAGAAGCCAACCTAGAGCGTCTGAGATCTATGAACATCAATGACCCTGATAAAGTCTACGATGCTCATGAACTCGCATCTGGTGAAACCGTGTTGTTTGCTGCTAGTGGTATCACCTCTGGAAATCTGATGCAAGGTGTACGCTTCTTCAAAGGTGGGGCTAGAACTCAAAGCCTAGTTATTTCCAACCAGTCAAACACTGCACGGTTTGTAGATACCATTCACATGTTTGATTCGCCTAAGACCGTACAATTGCGATAAGCGATAAACAGTGAGGAGTTAGGAGTTATGAATTCTCTTCCTAACTCCTTTACTGACCATTCACCACTTACCATTTACCATTTAGCAATTACCAATTAGCAGATGAATATAGCAGTGGTGGGGTTAAGCCATAAAACAGCCCCAGTAGAAATCCGGGAAAAGTTGAGTATTCCAGAACCTCAAGCAGAAAGTGCGATCGCTCAACTTACCAGCTATCCCCATATTGACGAAGTTGCCATTCTGAGTACTTGTAACCGCCTGGAAATTTACATCGTGACTGGTGAAACCGAACACGGTATCCGGGAAGTAACTCAGTTTCTGGCTGAATACAGTAAATTACCTGTAACATCTTTGCGGCAACACCTGTTTATGTTGCTGCATGATGACGCTGTGATGCATATGATGCGCGTGGCTGCTGGTTTAGATAGTTTGGTACTTGGCGAAGGTCAAATTCTGGCTCAGGTCAAGAATACCCACAAACTAGGGCAGCAATATAACGGTATAAAAACAATTTTGAATCGATTATTTAAACAAGCTTTAACAGCAGGCAAGCGAGTTCGTACAGAAACTAGCATTGGTACTGGCGCAGTCTCCATCAGTTCGGCAGCGGTGGAGTTAGCGCAAATGAAGGTGGCAAATTTAGCTGCTTGCCGTGTAGCAATTCTCGGCGCTGGTAAAATGTCGCGCTTGTTGGTACAGCATCTAATTTCTAAAGGCGCTGGGCAAATTAGTATTTTAAATCGCTCCCGCGATCGCGCCCTAGAATTAGCCAAGCAGTTCCCCGATCAACCTCTGGAAATTCAACCGTTATCGGAAATGATGACAGTAATTTCTCGGAGTGATTTAGTATTTACCAGTACTTCAGCCACAGACCCAATACTGGATCGTGCGAAATTAGAAATGGTCTTAGAGCCTCAGCAGTCTCTAATGCTATTTGATATTTCCGTACCGCGTAACGTCCATGCAGATGTAAATGAGCTAGCCAACGTGCAAGCGTTTAACGTGGATGATTTGAAGGCAGTAGTGGCGCAGAACTATGAAAGCCGTCGGAAAATGGCTCAGGAAGCTGAGAAAATATTAGATGAGGAAGTAGAAGCCTTTGATGTGTGGTGGCGCAGTCTAGAAACTGTCTCCACTATTAGCTGTTTGCGTAATAAAGTCGAAACCATCCGCGAACAAGAATTGGAAAAAGCATTGTCTCGCTTGGGTTCGGAATTTGCAGACAAGCATCAAGAGGTGATCGAAGCTTTAACAAGAGGAATAGTTAACAAAATTTTACACGATCCGATGGTGCAATTGCGAGCGCAACAGGATGTGGAAGCCAGACGGCGATGTATGCAGACTTTGCAAATGTTATTTAACCTAGACGCAGAAGAGCAGTTTAGCTAAATCAGTTAAATCTAGACTTAGCATTATTGGTGCGTTGGGGTGACTTCTAACGCGCTAATAATGCACAGCATCAGAGATTTTTGCTTGTGATTAGAGCTTTCAGGCTGCCTAATTGTTGGCTTTGTTCTTGTAGTTTCATAGTTAAGCGATCGCATACTAACTCACCTAGCATACCTCCTCATCCTAAAGGGTTGAGGATTTCTTGACGCTTCACTAGGTTGTGCTACTTGGTTAGTAGTCTTATCATTCCTTCACGTTCGTTTGAAGTTTCTTGAATGCTCCGTGGCGACTAGGCGTAGTCTACAAAAAGTCGCTATAGAAGGGCAAGGTTTTAGACCCAAATTTTTGATAAATTTTGAAAATAGCAAAATAAATATCTTCAACCAGAAACACCAAAAAAACCTGTGTTAATATGTTTAAGCCTTTTTGGCAAAATAAACTTGCTAGCTATATTTTAAGTTCCTAGCAAAAATCAAAATTAATGGCATAAGGTAAAAGGAATTCTCCGATTAAGTTTTCCTATTACCCTATTACCATCAAAAAACAATTGAGGAATTGGGTAGATTAGATTTTTAACAGAATTGCTGACACTTGAATGAGGGAATTGCTTATAGGACAGGTCGAGTTCTAGCTTTATAGTCCATTAAAGCGCCTTGGCTGATGACAGTTCGCCCATTTCTTCTGCTAGTGGGAATTTGCCCCTTTTGCAGAGCCATATACAAAGTACTTTGGTCTACACCTAAAAATCTAGCTGCTTGTACTAAGGATGTACCCCGCTTGGGTATATTTCCTTTCCCTCTTTTCCTACTTGTGAATGGTTTCCACATAGCGAAATGTAAAGAACAACTTAAGAAATCTCAACTTCTGACAGAACAAATCGCAAAATTAACAATAATTCACAACTAAGTAAAATCATACCTCTGCCTGTTCAGAGGCGAACAACATAGCTAATTCGATTTCTTTCTAATTAGATCGAAATCGAATTCGATTATAACAAATTATGAGGAAAGAACAGTTTCAAACTCTACTGCGATTTTTTAAAGCCTTAGCGGATGAGAGCCGATTAAAAATTGTGGGTATTCTCGCGAACCACGAGTGCAGTGTTGAAGAATTAGCAGTACTATTGCAACTCAAGGAACCGACAGTATCTCATCATTTGTCAAAACTCAAGGAACTGAATTTAGTCACTATGCGCCCTGAAGGCAATAGCCGCTTCTACCAGTTAGATAGCGAAGCTTTGCAAAATATTAGCAAGGAAATCTTTACCCCTGAGAAAATAGCATCCTTAATTGAGGATGTAGATACTGAAGCGTGGGAAAGCAAAGTCTTGAGCAACTATTTAGAGCTTGATACCAACAATATAGAGGAAGTACAACGCCTCAAGGAAATTCCTGCTAGTCGCAAAAAGCGTCTAGTCGTTCTCAAGTGGCTGGCGAGTAAATTTGACGAAGGGGTTCAGTACCCAGAACGAACAGTGAATGAAACACTCAAGCGGTATCATCCCGACTACGCTACCTTGCGACGTGAGTTAATTGGCTACCAGTTAATGCAGCGCGAAAATGGGGTTTACTGGCGGTGTAACACAGATCTGAGAACCAGTCTCTAATCTCGTCTCATCAGATAGTGCTGTCAGCGCAGATACATATATTATTAGATATACTTCTAATTAGATGTATGTCTAATTAGAAGTTATGCATAACGAACAGTTTCAACTCTTGCTGCACTTTTTTAAAGCTTTGGCAGACGAGAGTCGATTAAAAATCGTAGGGGTTTTGGCTAATCAAGATTGCAGCGTTGAGGAATTGGCGGTGCTACTACAACTCAAAGAACCGACGATATCCCATCATCTAATGAAACTCAAAGAATTAGATTTGGTGAGTATGCGCCCTGAGGGTAACACCCACTTCTATCGGTTAGAAAGCGAAAATTTGCAAAACCTGAGTAAGAAAGTTTTCACACCTGAGAAAATCGCATCTTTAATGGAGGATTTTGACAGTGATGTGTGGGCGAACAGAGTATTGCAAAACTATATAGAGGGAGAAGAACCTGTCCAACGCCTCAAGGAAATTCCCGCTAGCCGCAAAAAACGCCTAGTGATTCTCAAGTGGCTAGCAAGCAAATTTGAGGAGCAAGTTCAGTACCACGAACGCTCAGTAAATGAAATTCTCAAGCGTTATCATCCTGATTGCGCTACTTTGCGACGGGAGTTAATTGCTTCTCAATTAATGCAGCGAGAAAATGGGCTTTATTGGAGGAGATGAGAGCGTGTTAGTAGATGGGTGTCTTGCTTGTAATGTCCTAGCTGGAAAAATTAAAGCTCCTGGTGGAGTGATTTACGAAGACGATTATTGGATTGTCGAACATTTTCATAAAGAATTGGTATGAGGTCTACGGTGTACACACTCCTCGGAAAACATGATCCAAATTAGCTTGAATCTAGTAGGGTGCGTTATGGACATCAGTCCTAAGGCACCGAAAATCTCTGATGGTGCGTTAGCCTGCGGCGTAGCAAAACTAAAATAGCAATGCCCAATGCCCTATGCCCCATTCCCCATGCCCCATTCCCCATGCCCCATTATGTTCCTAAATAAGCTTCCAAAACTTTGGGATTAGTTTGAATTTCTGCGGGTGTACCGTCGGCGAGATTTTTTCCTTCAGCAAGTACCCAAACCCGATCGCACAAAGACATAATCACATCCATATTGTGTTCGATAATCAGAAAAGTCATGCCATCTTGGCGATTCCAGTTGAGAATGCGATCGCAAATATCATCAATTAATCTGGGATTCACCCCGGCGGCTGGTTCATCTAACAAAATCAGCTTGGGATTAGTCATCAACGCCCGTCCCATTTCTAGCAGCTTGCGTTGTCCACCAGACAAACCCCCAGCATAATCATGGGCTTTTTTTGCTAACCCCACCGACTCTAACAAAAACATTGCTTGTTCTGTTAGTTGCTTTTCTTCTTTCGCCACAACGTGCGGTTGTAACTGCACCTGCCAAAAATTCTCACCAGTTTGTTTTTGCGCTGCCAATAGCATATTTTCTAACACCGACAACCGCGAGAGAGTCCGGGCTACTTGAAAAGTGCGAACTATTCCTTGCTGGGCGATTTGGTATGGTTGCAGGTGGTGAATGGGTTCGCCGTCAAAAATCACTCGCCCTTTATCTGGGCGGATGAAATTAGAAAGTAAGTTAAAAAAGGTAGTTTTGCCAGCACCATTAGGGCCAATCAAGCCTGTAATGCTGCCTTTAGCTACTTCTATATTGGCGTCATTGACGGCTTTGATGCCACCAAAGCTTTTAGAAAGCCCAGTGGCCGCCAGTAGGGGAAGTTGGGGTGACTGGTTATTTACCAAGGGTAAGTTCCTCCTTTTTCCCTAAGATACCTTGCGGACGCCAAATCATCAGTACCATCAAAATTAAACCGATAACCATGATGCGAAATGCACCCAGACGTGCTTCATCAAGGGGAATGATTCTCGGCAAGAATTCACGAGTTAAAGCATCATAAGCAAAGTAAATTATCGCCCCCAAAATCGTGCCGATATTATTCCCAGAACCGCCGAGAATTACCATAATCCAAGCGTCAAAAGTTAGCTGTGGTTGGAAATTATCAGGATAAATCGCACTGAGTTGCCAAGCAAAGAAAGCACCAGCAATCCCCGCGATCGCACCACCTAACATCAGGGATTGTAATTTATACCAAAAGACATTTTTTCCCAGCGCTTTGGGAATTTCCTCATCTTCGCGGATAGCTTTAAGAACTCGACCCCAAGGCGATCGCACTAACATTTCCAAGCGCCAGAATACTAATGCTAATACTAACAGCGATACCAGCATTAAACCTGCCTTGGGTATGTAGTTATACAGGGTGATAATCCCAGAAATGTAAACTGTGATTGCCAACAGCCCTAAGACAATCCCTACTCCCAAACGAGATGCGAATTCTTGTTTGCTGGTTTTTCTCGTCAATGTTTCTGTAACGCCAGATACTCTAGTACTGCTAATCCATCGCCACAACGAAAACACAGTCACAGCCAACAGCAGCGTCAGCAGCCCCATCATTAAAAATCTAAAAAATAAATTGGGCGTTGTGGATAGAGGTATCGAGTAACTTTGAACGCCAAACGCCCCAGATGTCCAAGTATCACCCACAGGTAAATCCTGATTATTCACCACCAACCGAATTAGTTCTCCCACGCCGATGGTGACAATTCCGAGATAATCTTCTCGCAAGCGCAGAGTTGCGAAACCAATTACCAAACCCAACAAAGCGGCGACAATTGCTCCAATAATTGCCGAAACAAGTAAAGGAACGCCTTTAAAGCTTAATAATACTGTTGTGTATGCTCCCAAGGTCATAAAAGCAATATGACCAAAGTTAATTAAACCCGTAAAGCCCCACTGCAAGTTCAGTCCCAAACCGAACAGGGCAAAAGTGGCTGTAGAAATTGCTAAGAAGATTAAATATTCAAACATATAGATTTAGTCATGGGCATGGGGCATGGGGCATGGGGCATGGGGCATTTCTCCTCCTTGTTCTCTTCATCCTCCATGCTGAGTGAATAGATTGTAGTGTAAAGGATCGTGTTGTATTAGGGTTAACCATTGCCAAATTTATGGGCATACTATGGTTGGGTTAGGGGTAATAACTGAATAGATGAGAATCTGGTTTGATTTGTAACAAAATTCTGTAAACCTCTACCTGCCTTATTTCTTGTTCCCTGTTCCCTATTCCCTGCCTCTACGAGTAAGTTCACAATCAAATAGGAGTGCTATATGAATTTACTACGAACGAGAATCCATCACTTAATCGAGCAGTTAGACGATGAAGATCTGCAAAGCACATGGGATGTAGTCCACAACCTGCATTGTGACTTTTATATGCTAAAAGCGATAGAACAAGTCAAGCGATCGCAGCAACCGTGGGACATCTTAACCCAAGAAGAAGCAATTCGACTGTTAATGTTTTTCTGAGTGACTCCTAGTGATTGTAGAAGTGCGCTATGCCAGGTCTTTTTTATTAGATCTGAAGAATTTAGAACCATCTGCCTATGAGCAGGTGTATGATTTTGTCTTTACTGAGTTCCCTCACCACTGGCAAATGCGTTCTGTTCCAGAACTGCGGCAACTGGATGATGAGGGTATATTTCATCGCTTTACGATAGATAATTATTTAATTGGGATAGAAGTCAGAGGTGAAATTGTTAAGTTTTTGCGTGTCATACCTATGCCAGATGCTTAAGGGCATAAGTTAAGTCAACACTTAAAACTGTATAAGGCAAAGCAGGGATCGCTATAACCTTACATTAAACTGGTTTTTGAAAAACACTTTACTTGAGATTTCCCTATGGATGCTAGGGCACTTTGGCAACGATACCAGAACTGGTTATATTTCCACGAGGGATTAGGACTGTACTTAGATGTAAGTCGGATGCGGTTTGATGATACCTTTGTGGAATCGTTGCGGCCGAAGTTTGATAAGGCGTTTGCGGATATGGCTGCACTGGAGAAAGGTGCGATCGCGAATCCGGACGAAAATCGCATGGTTGGACATTACTGGCTGCGAAATCCTGATTTAGCACCTACTCCAGAACTGACGCAAGAAATTGTCCAAACCTTAGAACAAATCGAAGCCTTTGCGGAAAAAATCCAAACAGGTGCTATTCATCCTCCTCGAGCTCAACGCTTCACCGATATTATCTCTATTGGTATTGGCGGCTCTGCACTCGGCCCAGAATTTGTCGCTGAAGCCCTTTCCCCTGATTTCCCACCGCTAAAAATTCACTTTATCGACAATACCGATCCGGCGGGGATCGATCGCATTCTCACTCACTTGCGTAATAGCCTTGCTAGCACTTTAGTTTTGGTGATCTCGAAATCTGGGGGAACACCTGAACCGCGCAATGGCATGATTGAAGTCAAAAAAGCCTATGCTGGGCAAAATTTAGAATTTGCCCAATATGCTGTAGCGATTACTAGCGTAGATAGTAATCTAGATAAAGTCGCAAAGGCTGAAGGCTGGCTGGCTAGATTCCCCATGTATGACTGGGTGGGAGGACGCACCTCAGAAATGTCTACAGTTGGCTTAGTACCCGCCGCATTGCAAGGCATAGATATTCGCGCCATGCTAGAGGGTGCTAAAGAAATGGATGACGCCACCCGTGTAGCTGACGTGAAAAATAACCCAGCGGCTCTACTTGCCTTATCTTGGTATTTTTCTGGTAATGGCAAGGGTGAAAAAGACATGGTTGTACTTCCCTACAAGGACAGCTTGCTTTTGTTCAGCCGTTATCTGCAACAGCTGGTAATGGAATCCTTGGGGAAAGAAAAAGACTTAGATGGTAACACTGTCTATCAAGGTATCGCTGTTTACGGTAACAAAGGCTCAACGGATCAACACGCCTATGTGCAACAGTTGCGCGAAGGTGTACCAAATTTCTTCGCTACCTTAATCGAAGTTTTAGAAGATCGTAAAAGTCCATCTCCAGAAATCGATCCTGGTGTGACAGCAGGCGATTATCTTTCAGGCTTTCTGCAAGGAACTCGCCAAGCACTTTACGAAAATCACCGCGATTCCATCACAGTTACCATTCCCCAAGTTAATGCTCGAACTGTCGGGGCGTTAATTGCTTTGTATGAGCGTGCTGTTGGCTTGTATGCTAGCTTGGTCAACATCAACGCTTACCATCAACCAGGGGTAGAAGCTGGTAAAAAAGCCGCCGCAGCTATTCTTGACTTACAAAAAAGCGTCATTGAAGTACTGCAAAACGCAAAATCTGCTCTTACTTTAGAAGAAATTGCCGAAAAAGCAGGCGCAGCAGAACAAATTGAGGCAATTTACATAATTCTGCGTCACTTGCACGCCAATCAGCGAGGTGTGGTGTTGCATGGTAATCTGGGACAACCTAGCAGTTTAAAAGTTTCTGTCGGCTGACGGATACATCTAAAACATCAATCGGATTCTCTTCCCGTATTGTTGCCAATGCGACAATTTTTTATGGTTAAGCATCCTAAGAATAGAAGCTCAAACTTCTATTTTTCGGATGTTTAACTGTTTAACAGCAGTTTTCATATTTTTAAACACACTCTTGCATTCTCCTCTGCGACTCTGCGGCTCTGCGTGATCTAAAGTTTGCATTTACCCAACAGTGTTGACTACACATTAAAACTCTTAATTATTTGAGTTAAATGTGCGATAAAGTCTTCATCAGCCCAATAACCATCATGGCTTTGGGGATTCCATGATTGCCAAAGATTTCCTGAATCAATTTCTATATCCTTCTCTACTGCTAAATCATACGAAGGCGATAGCGGTTTTAATGGCCAGCCTAAAATATCATCTTTGTCGTAATAGTTAAACCATTTAAAATTAGGATTAGGCTTAGGAATTGCTACAATTTCTGCAAATCCTGCTATAAATAGCGGAATATTACAGCCAGTAGTAAAGAGATATCTTAACGATTTTAATTTTAAAAAATCTTCTTGTTCTGGCTGAAATTCTGGATAATCTGGGCTACCTACCTGCCAAATGCCTTTATCTTTTTGAGTATCCCAAAGATAATTCGAGATAACTTGGCAACCTAAGGAATGAGCCAAAATGATGATAGGTACATCATTATTAGAAAATTCTGCTCTAGCAATTTTTAAAGAATAAATAATAGATTTTTGAATTTTTTTGTAAACACTACCGTCATCTGTTGCACGATGTTCTAATGCAGATACATCGCTAAACCCAAACAGCATAAATTTTCGCAAATCTTGCCAAGATAAAGGGGCACTTTGGCGCATCTTTTCCCAAACGCTATATTGGTAATCTTGCAGATCTGATTGATAGTGAATTGGCTCAAAGTGAACTTTAGCCCAAATATCTTTACCTAAAGGTTTTTCTAGAGATTGTTTGAGAATTTGGTAATACTCCTTATCTGTTTCTCCCATACCATGTATGGTGAGAAATGCTAATTTTTTAGTCATAAATGAATTGCTGAAGCGTGTGAGTCTGGTTAGTTTACCAGGAGTTCAGCTAATAGAGGATGCGGGGTGATGGGGCGATCGCATTTATGTCTCTGTTAACTTAATTTAAGCAAAGTGCGATGTCTACGACGGGCTACGCCTACGCATTTTTAAAACACATAGAGGGAAGCTACGTAGGTAGTAAAAGCGATGTCTAAGACTGGCTACGTCTACGCACCTCATTTGTGTGAAAACTTGTGTTCATGTCTGTATGTCTGGAAATATGTTAAAGAATTTGATAGTTGTAAAATGAATTAAAAGCAGTAGTCAGAATTGAGGTTAAGAGTGTGATGCAATCAACACCAAAACAACCTGCACGTAGAGGGCGCATTTTTCCAGAACGAACTTTATCGCCAGAAGAACTTGCTAGATGTAAAGCTGAAGATGAAGCATTTGATCGGCGTTGTTGGGCAATTTTTGAGCGTGTACGTCCCGATTTGATTCAAGAACACTATGGTTGGTATGTTGGCGTAGAGCCTGATAGTGGTGATTACTTTATTGATGCAGATAGAATGCAAGCTCACAAAAAAGTTCTTGAGAAATACCCTAATAAAGACCATTTTGTATATTGTCTGAATGAAACAGGTACTACTGGCAGAATATGATTCAGGGTATTTTTGGTAGTGAGGGGCAGCTATTTTTTGAAATAGATTTGATTACTAATGATCGGCTAAATCTGCCTGTAGATGTCATGTTAGATACTGGTTTTACAGGCTTTGTAGCTATGAATAAACAAGACATAAACGATCTAAATTGGCTTTACGTTGGTAAAGAACGTTTGCGAACTGCACAGGGAGAAACAAAATTTTTAATTTATTCGGGTACGATCCTCTTGGATGGACAGGAGTATCAAATTCCTGTTTATGCAGGGGATGAAATTACAGAGGTATTGTTAGGTTCAGAGTGGTTAAAGATTTTACCGTTGGTGGTTAATTATCAGGTTGGAATATTGACGCTAGGATAAACGAGCGTACTTTTTACACGAAAGTACGCGAAGGTAAGAGAACTAAAGGGGTAAATCGCGTAGGTAGTAAAAGCGATCGCTTTTCCAATCACTTCCCCTTTCTCGTCCTAAATAGCCTGTTAAGGGTGATGATAGTTCAATAACTAACTCTCGAACTGTCTCATCAGTGTGCTTAGGGTTGTGCTTTGCATTGTAATGCACGCGAATTTCTGTCACTGTAAAACACTGATGTGTAGCTGGTGAACTTTCGTTATCCTGTTCAGAAAGTTCTTTCACTGTTTTGATGATCTGCGATCGCAAATTAATATTATTTTTAATTTTCTCTATATAGTTGGTAACTTTATCGTCAGCTAAACCGAAAGGAGCTTGTTGTAAACACTTTTTCAGTTCTAACAAGTCAATAGAGTTTTTATATTGTGCTTGTAGTTCAACTAGATTCTGTAGAGTTTCAGGGCTAATTACATTCATGTGATTTTCCGTAGCTGTTCTCAAAGCGTAAAAATTAAGTTCTCCAGCCGCTACAATTAATTTAAGAGAATTATCATACTGAGTTTTACCTAGATGGTTCATACCTATTTTTAGTAACTGTGCAGGTGTACCATCAGATACTCTCTCAGTTTTAGTTGCTTTACACTCTCCCACTATCGGGTAAGGTGCTTCAGCATAAAAATCCATACCTCCGGCTCCGCCTGTTGAGTTTGGCTCAAGACCTGAACCTGTAAAGCCCAATTTTAGTAATCCCCGACGTACTAATTTTTCAAATTGATGACCCTCGCTAGAATTTCCAATCTCCGCAATTTTCTCAATCCAAACTAAGTCTGAATCAATGAGATTTGCTGAATGTTCGCTACTCCAGCCAAGAAAGTTGTTGATGTCATAATTTAGTTGTTGTGCAGATGGGTTGATGTTACATAGTTGCGTTATTTGACTCTGTAATTCTTCCAATTCACTATGTAGTGATGGTTCTAATTTTTCTAACTTACGTTTGCGTTGGGCGAAGATGCGATCGCTTAATATAGGTTTAGCTTCAGACCCAGAAATATTAGATAAACTAACAAACTTACCTATTTTGTCTTGAATATTGGGATTAGCTGAAACTTGGTATACCTGAGGTAAATTATAAACTCGCAAGTAAGCTAGAAAAATATTCTGTTGTTTCTGTATTATTGCCTCAAAAGCTTCTGGACTCCATATTGTTAATTGAGATAAAACATCTAAAGGTTTAGTTTTGTCTAGAATTTGGCAAAGTTCGCATTTAGCCCAAGCTTTAATTGAAACTGTCTCAGAATTAACTTGTTTGTTAGCAGTTTGAGCAATAGATAAAAAATTTGTGCGGTAGTATTGCTCAATTGAAAGCGAATTTGCTGAAGTATCCAGGGGATAAAGTGCAAATTTTTGCCCAGGACGAAGAAACATTCTAGGTAAAGCTGCAATTGTTCGCCCCTGTATTAATGCTTCAATATCAGGGACGGGTAAACACAGCGCTGTTGGTAGTGAAAACAGCTGATTCATTTCTATTTAGCTATAGTGTTAGTTCGACATTATCGGTAGTAGCAACACTCTGAGGAATTCTCATAGGTAAGTCATCATCAGTTAAATTGTCAGGTTCTTGCCCAGAAGGATCGCTGATAATTTCTCGAATTAAAGGATTATTTATTGCTAGCTGTTTCTGCTCAATAAAGTCAAATATCTGTTCTTCCGTCAGTTCATAGCTCTCACTGTTATACCAAACACAATAGATAGCTAACAGAGGTTTAATATGTTGGCTTTGCAAGCCTACCCACTCTCCACCTTGTTCTTGCAAAAGTTTTCTCAAATGATTTCTAGCTAATGTTGCCTTTGAACTAATTGTTTTTGAACGCACCAAACAACCGCGAGTTAGATCAAATGTTTTATAATCAATTAGTCGTGCCAAGGCAGCACTTATAACATTACGGTCTTGTTGAACTACATCTACTCCTATTCTTACTTTTCTTTTATTACCAATAATTTTAAAATCCATAAAACCATTATTTGCTGCACTAGGCTCTACTTCTTCAAGAGATTCAATTGTTACTCCCTCTAAAGTTTTTCCTATTAGGCTGTTGAAAGCTAGCCAAAGAGCATCAGCAATTGTTGCTTCTTCTTCCATTAAAGAATCTATGGAAGCTTCAACATTTGCTAATTCATTATTGAAGTATGCTTTAACCGGATGGTTATTTTGTGTTGAGTTGTCAATAATATCTGGGTTCCCTTGATCCAGAGGATTAGGGAGTTTAGCCACAAAATTTTCTGCACACCACTTTAAAAGTGATCTAATAGTTGGTTTACTTCTACCTATATCTCTAAGTTTTGCTTCATCAAATGGATAAAGATTATGTGGCGCAGTTATTTGATTTTCTTGATAAAATTCTTTTAGCCATTGATAAACAACTGCAACAATATCATCAGCATTTAGATATTTCAATGCTATAGGTTGCCGATCAGACTGTTCACTCACTAATCTATCAATAACTGCTTCAGATTGTGGTAATACCCTAATTTGCTCATTCCAAGTTTCAGGATAAATAGCCAGTAGTAAAACTCCTCGTTTGAGACTGTTATATAAATCCTTCACTAAATTTGCAATAAGTTGTGCTGTTGTAAAACCTGTATCAGATATATCAGCAATATCTACTTCATCAAAGCAAATTACTGGAATTCTATAATTGCTAGTTATATCTAAAATCTGGCGAACCATGCTTAATGACTCAGCCTCTCTATCTTCATTTTTATGATTAGGTAAACCCATCGCTTCAGCTTGCGCTTGGGTTAATTCCAAACCAGATAGCCAATAAGTTGCATAGTTAGCATGAACTGTAGATAATGTCCATAAAATTGCTTTAATGATGTAAGGATTGGTGATTTCAGGCTTGATTTGTAAAACTAGTTCGGTTAAGTGATCAATTGCTTTAGTTGAGTATTTAGTTAACCAACTTGGATATAAACTAATATATTGCTCTGGTGTATAGCTCCAATTCTTGACTTCGTTCATTAAAGCTGCTGCAATTTCTTGCCATTGCATCACCTTTCTACTGCCAAAAGCTCTCAGGCTAGAGGCAATTGTTTGCAGAAATTGGTATTTTATTTGATTTAAGTTGTCATACTTACTCATATAGACAAATAATGTACCGTCTTCTACCTGTATTCGGTGGCGAATCCGGCTAATAATATGACTTTTGCCTAGTCCTTTTTCAGCTGTAATCGTGATACCTACAGTGTCACGCTTTCCTTTACGGATATTTTCAACAGCCTCAAAAACTGCATTAGAGGCATGAGCATTTATTGAAGGCACATCAGGAAAACTCTTTCCCCATATCTGTTGTGGTCTAACAACAATATGCCCAGCAAATGGGTTTTGAGTTCTGATCAGTTCGTCAATATTAGATGAGGTAGCAATCATATTATTCTGAAATTAATTAATGAGGAGCTAGAAAAGTTTACGGTTTCAGCAGCTTGGCATAGCAGCGTAATCCATCAAGTTCCGTAGTGATTGAATCTTCTATTTTGTCGGGTGCGCTGTCTTCTACAGTGCCGCCTTGTAGTTGTAAAATATCGTCAGCTTGCATTTCCAATAGCCAATCATTGAAATCAGAACGGCTGACATACTCACCTACTTCCCTTCTAATTCGATAAATTGGAACTAGGTGATTGAGGTTGTAGTCTCTATTTAGCTTGTCGTACACTTCCAACGCCACTGGCTTGAACTGTTCGTAAGATGCGATCGCATCTCTCGCACTTTTCCCATTAACTAATGCAGATGTACTAGCTACTGCCACATCTATTTGGCTAATCCACCGCACCAGCGCATTAGCCGCCCAAGTACCAACAATCGTCCCTTCAAACTTAAAATCGCTATCTTTCAAACCCTTACCCAATACCTCTAAACCCTTGGGAGATGCCAAAGAGTATCCTTTTTTGGAGATTGCGATCGCTCCTTGTTTCTGCAATTCTTCAAAGATGCCTTGATAATCTGCTACCTTCTTGCCTTTGGGTACAATTCTCTTGGCTAGTAAACCTTTTGTTACTTCTTGCTGCGTTCCTCCCAAATCCCACAAAGCTAAAAGCAGACGAGTTTTACTTTGATTTGCCGCCTGTAAGTTATTCTGTTTTAAACTCATTCGTGTAGCCTATTTAACTTGCTATCACTATGATAGTTTTATGTTTTTTACATTGCCTACTGAGAAAGCATCGAAAAATAGCTTAAAAATTATGAACAATCTCTGCATTTATTAACTAAAAATAAGCACAAAACTTTAATAGAGTAATAATACTGAGTTTTAAAATAGACAAAAATCTAGATTTGTGGATTTATGAGAAATTCTGTGCGCTGAAGAATAGCGATCGCTACCCCCTGCCAAAAACATAAGAAAACTACTTGCTTAATTCACAACATATTTCCTAAGGATGAATACAGTTTCTTTCAAAGGCAGGATGGAATAATTGGGAAACTGCATCACCATAACAGTGAAACGCTTTATTTGTGCTGTTGTGAATGAGCGCCCAATATTTTTTCTATGTCAGGAAAAATACTCGGAATTCCAATTCTGTTTTTGCAACAGCACGGCTTTAGCAAATGCAGTTAATCCAGAAAAACGATGAACACAACATACGGAGAGCGTAAATTTGTTTCGCGTCTGCTGGCAATTTGTCTGTCAGCATTGCTAATAGTACCCGTGCTGACTAGCTGCGGAGGTTCCCGAACAGCTAATGTACCACCACCAGTTGATGATACTGCTGGTAGAACAGTGAGCGATCGCAACATCACAAACCAATCCCAAGCTAAGAAAGGATTGGGTACTGGGCAGAAAGTAGCAATCTTGGCAGGAGCCGCAGCACTTTACTACCTCTACAACCAGCATAAGAATGCTCAACAAGAAGGGGCCCAAGGCAAGTACTACCTTTCTAAAAACGGGCGTGTATACTACCGCGATGCTCAACACCGCGCTCATTGGGTAACTCCACCATCAGAAGGAATTCGAGTACCTGAATCCGAAGCGCAAAGATACCGCGACTACCAAGGCTATAACGGGCGCTCTACAGGTAGGGATCTAAGTGGCATAACTGCAACTGAAGCTCCAGCACTTTAAATAAGTGAAACGTGTGTGTAAATCAAAGCGACTTCCCGAAGATAACGCCTATCGCGCACGTGGAACCACAATATTCACAAAGGAGATAGATCATGGTAGATGATTTTTTCCGCAGGGCGAAGGATTTGTTCTTAGGAAGGAACGACGATCAAGCTAACGAAGAATACCGCGATCGCGATGTACGTCCAGCTAGCGAAGACCCCTACGGCGATCCCGCCGACCAGGATGTTTACGGTAACGTCACCCCCGCTAGCCAAGACCCTTATGGCGACCCGGCTGATGTTTACGGCAACGCCATCCCTGCCAGCCAAGACCCCTATGGCGACCCAGCTGATGTTTACGGCAACGCCATCCCCGCCAGCCAAGACCCTTATGGCGACCCAGCAGACCAACAATTTGGCGATATCCGCCCAGCAAGTGAAGATCCCTACGGCGATCCCGCTGATGAGGAATACCGCCGCTAAAGCAAACTAAGATTGTTGCTTTTGATGCGTTGTTAATTTTGAACAAAAGAATAACTTGGTAAATAGCATCAAGGCAGTGGGATGAAATCCTACTGCCTTTTACTTGTGCTGCTCTAATCTTGCATTTTTCTTTGCACAAGGGACAGACGCTAGTTGCTACCCTGCAGGAACGCTTGCAGCTAACAAGCAGGGAACTCCTGTAGGCAATTGCTCTTGGAGGAAAAGCCCTACGTACCCGTCATTGCCTCACCACGCAAGTGTCTTCCTCTGCGTCAGACAAAATTAAACATTGACAGCAGCTAACATTTCCTGCGCTCGGTCAATATTTTGACGTATTGATTGTGCAGAATTACGCAAAGCAGCTTTTTCTTCATCAGTGAGGTTTAATTCCAATACACTCTCAATTCCACCACAACTCAACCGACAGGGAACGCCAATGACCAGATCTTTTAAACCGTATTCACCTTGAAGATAAGCCGCTATAGGTAACAAACGCGACTGATTCAGCAAAATCGATTCCACCATCACACTGACAGCAGAGGCGGGAGCAAAAAAAGCACTACCTGTCTGCATCAATTCCACAATTTCTGCACCACCGTTACGGGTTCTCTCTACTAAGCGTTCAATGGTAGCTGCATCTAACAATTCTGTAATCGGAATGCCGTTGACATTGGCATAACGAGGCAAGGGAACCATTAAATCGCCGTGACTACCTAGTACCATCGCCTTAACATCGGCGGGTAAAACCCCCAATTCTAAAGCAATGAAGGTTTCAAAGCGAGCTGAATCTAAAACACCCGCCATACCCATAACGCGATCGCGTGGTAAACCAGTTGCTTGCCAAGCTAAATAAGTCATCACATCCAAAGGATTGGTAACGACAATCAAAATCGCATTAGGAGATTGGGCGATCGCATTTTTAGCTGCTTCCACTACAATCTTGGCATTGGTTTTAAGTAAATCATCTCTACTCATACCTGGTTTGCGGGGAATCCCTGCGGTAATCACCACGATTTCCGAACCAGAGGTATCAACATAGTTGTTAGTGCCAGTAATTCGACGATTATGAATTTCAATTCCCCTAGCCTCCATCAAATCTAGTGCCAATCCTTGAGGCATTCCCTGGACAATATCTAATAACACTACATCTGCTAGGTTTTTCTCAGCAATTCGTTGAGCTAGGGTACTACCAACTCTACCTGCACCAATAACAGTGACACGGGGTAAATGACACAGAGCCGGAGATTCAGGATAAGAAGACATATATAGGTGCGACTAAATAGTCGGAGATAATATTTAACTGCCTACCTGACCTGGTAGGCTAGGTTTATCTGGCCCCAGACTAAACTTTAGTCTGAGGGCGTTGAATTATTTAAATTCTTCTAGTTGATCTAGACGTAACCAAATGTTAGGCGTTGGTACTTTGCCAAACTTAACCAAGGCGTAATCACCTTTGACATCAACAATTTCGCCTTTGCTGTCAAACAAGTACCCAGGAAAGCGAGAATCACTGGCTTTTGCTTCTAGGCTGTTTTCCAACTTCTCGCGGACAGCGCGAACCATATCACCTCTTTTGACTGGCATGAGTTTCCCTCTCTAGTTTGTAGATCCTTTTATACAGGATCTTAGCTCGCGCCAATACATAAAGAGACTAAAGCTAACATTGGTATATTTTTGAGTTAAAACTTAACTCAACTAATGTTGGCATTCAGGGCAAAAGTGACTCGAACGCCCAGCTAACCTAATGCGTTGTATCAAATTACCACAAACTCGACAAGGTTCACCAGCACGATTGTATACTAGTGCTACACCGCCATAGTTACCATTGATGCCCTTGACATTGAGGAAATTACTAAAAGTTGTACCACCAGCCTCAATACTGGTTTCTAATACTTGAATAATGGCAGACCGTAAACGCTTGATTTGCTCTCGCTGCAAATCTGTACAGAGAGTTTCTGGTAAAACTCCACTCTTAAAAAGTGCTTCATCAGCATAGATGTTACCCAATCCTGCCACGACTGACTGATCTAGTAAGGCAGTCTTAATTGGACGGCGACGATTTTGCAGCTTTTGCGCCAAATACTCAACTGTAAATTCTGGTGAAAACGGATCTACTGCGAGTTTTGCTAAACCAGTAATCACCGTTTCAACAGCAACATTTGGGGGAACCCACCACATTTGACCAAAGGTACGCTGGTCAACGAAGCGTAATTCCTGTTGATCCCCAAAGAATAATCTTACCCGAGTGTGCTTGTGTAGTGGTTCATCTCGATGTAGCCACAGTAGTTGACCAGTCATGCGCAGATGTACTCCCAAGTAGGCAACACTAGGGGAGAGAGACGAAGATAATTCAGCCAGGAGATACTTACCACGACGATACCAAGTGGTAATAGCGCTCCCTTTAATTCCATGAATAAATTCACCAACAGAAAACGGGTAGGCGATGGTGCGATCGAGCAACACATCTCCACCCGTAATTTCTTGATTGAGGGTCAACTGATTGAGACCCCTGCGGACTGTTTCAACTTCAGGCAGTTCAGGCATTCAAGCTGATTAAGCAAGCAATTTGCTGTTTTGAGGATAGAGGATTAGAGAGTAGGAGGTAATTAAACCCCCAAAGTTCCGATGGTTGGCTTGTGACCTGGGAACTTCTCTCTATCATCCCATTAAAAAATCCCCTTGTAGCTCAGTTGGTTACTTTTTCGCTTTCGCTGCTGGAGCTGAAATCTCTGTTAATTCTTCGGGGGCAAAGTTATTGGTGTTAATGCCTGAGTAATTTACCTTATCAAACCGGACAATCACTGAATACTTGATACCGCTTTGGTCAATAGACGCCACGGTTCCTACATCTTGGTACCAGTAGGATTCTGGGCGGTTAATACGTACTTTAGAACCACGTTGAACCATGATTTTTTTCCCTTTTAGTTATCAATTGCCAATAAATACGGCTAATTGATTTCACTCTACAACCTGAAGGACGCAGCCAGAAGCTTTGTTAAGTTATTTTTCTAGGTTGTCAAGAGTCAAGAGTCAAGAGTCATTTGTCCGTGTCCCCGTTTCCCCTTGTCTCCGTCTCCTTGCCACCCATGACGCCAGTTGCTTCAAGTCGGCAAAGCCGCCCAAAGCACTGGCTCCCCAATGCCCCGATCCAGCGATCCCCGTAAGAGCTAAATGTTCACAACTTAAAATAGTGTGTAAACCTTCTTGACAAAAATCTGGCGATCGTTTAATTTCGTGTCGTTCGCAGATAACACTTCAGAAAAACCTCATACTTTATTAAGTACAAACACACTACCCTCGTTCCCTCTACCGATCCGTAGATTGCTATCTAAATAAGTGATATCTAACCATCCTGGTTGTCTATCACTGTTAATCGCAGTATCAATTGCCGTCAATTTGTCACCAGCTTCAATTTGTTGGATCAAATTTTCTGGAGAATTGTAACCTAATAACCGTTGCCAACCGATGATACTTCGATTAAATTTGACTAGGACACGACGACCTGAGACTGGCTCAAATTTGGCAGCAACACTGACCAATCCTTCTAAATAAGGTAAGCCATATATCTCGGCTATATTGTAAACGCTAGTATTTTCTACGCGAATATACTGATAAATTTGTCCCAGTTTGCAAAAAGGTAATCGATCCAGATTTAATAGAGCTTTGCTTGTGGTATATATTAATCGCCAATTACCATTAAGCAAATCAGGAACCTCTAAAGGACGTGGTGTGGGATTAAAGTCTTCTAAAGTGGCGATCGCGGCTAATATAGCCTGTTTCTGTTGCTCACCAGCCAGTAAACCGCGATTAGTGCCGGCGATCGCATCTAAGAGAGCCGCTTTTCCAATCATCGCTTATCACCTCCAAAATCATCAGGATGAAATCAGCATCAAATATATATAAATGTCAAATGTATAGAGTCTAACTAGAACATTAATAATATCCTGTCATCTGCCATAAGGTAATTAAATAAATTACTTTTGCTAGATTGCGGATTGCTCAACTATTGAGTTGAATTAATAACTAAATTAACTCATATCCAGTGATAGACTCTTATTGTCTAGTTACTTGAACTTCCTCGTTTCTTGACCGAGTATGTTGAACACTCCATTACGTGAAGAACCCCGCAACCAGAGAGCTGGTGTTATTCCATTAAAACAAGAGACTTATCTTTTAGACTGGTTACAAACCAGCGGTCGGATCATTGCGCGTAACGTTCACGAACCTGATTTTCTGGAAGATGAAGAAGAAATATCAGAGTTTCTTGGTGGAGAAGATGGTATCGGTGATTATGATCTTGATGACGACGACGATATAGCTATTGCCGAAGATTAGCCTGTTATAGCTCTTAATTTTGTGGCATATATCGTCACTATATGTTCAGTTTTGTAAGTGTGGAGTGAAGGGAAATTTCCGTGGACGCTAAATTATCTCCTGACCAAGGGTTAAACTTTTCTGGAATCGGTATCGCTTCGTGTTTGGCTATCGGGCTAGGCGGGGCTGCATGGATTTTGGATTCGATGAGTAATAGGTTGCCTTGGCAGGGTATGTCTCTGACCCTGCCACTATTGTTGTCTGCGCTATGTTCAGCGGCCCTAGGCTTCTGGGTGATCCCGCTGCTACAGGCACTCAAAACTGGGCAAATAATTCGTGAAGATGGCCCCCAAGCCCATCTGAAAAAAGCAGGTACACCAACTATGGGTGGTATATTTTTTATACCAGTAGCAGTGATACTTGCCTGCGTATTGTCTAATTTTGCCAAAGAAGTGCTAGCGGTTTCCGCATTGACACTCAGCTACGGATTTATTGGCTGGTTAGACGATTGGCAAATTCTCCGTCGTAAGTCGAATAAAGGTATATCCCCCCGCACGAAACTAGGTTTGCAGGTCGGTTTTGCTGCAGTATTTTGTCTGTGGCTGATGTTTAATCAACCTGCTGGGATCACAAGTATTGCTTTACCGTTGTTAGGTGCTTCCATTCCCTTAGGATTTCTCTTCTGGCCTCTAGCTGGCTTTGCCCTAGTAGCAGAGAGTAATGCAACCAATCTGACTGATGGTATTGACGGATTGGCAGGTGGAACCGTAGCGATCGCTCTTTTGGCGCTTGGCGCTGTAGTTGCACCCACCTCAACAGGATTGATGATTTTCTGTGCTGCATTAAGCGGTGGTTGTTTAGGCTTCTTAGCCCACAATCGGAACCCGGCTCGTGTTTTCATGGGAGACACTGGTTCTTTGGCTCTAGGAGGCGCTCTAGCTGCTGTAGCACTACTAACTAACAGTTTGGTCATATTGTTCATTCTCAGCGGCATCTTCTTCGTAGAAACCCTGTCTGTGATGGCGCAAGTTAGTTACTACAAAGCCACTAAAGGTCCCGATGGTAAAGGTAAGCGCTTGTTGAAAATGGCACCTCTACACCATCATTTGGAGCTTACTGGTTGGTCTGAATTGCAAGTGGTTTCCGTCTTTTATGTAATCGCCGCGTTCTTGGCAACCATTTGTATGGCAATTCGTTAATTCTCTACGATTTGAAAAAAAGCATTTTAAATAAATAGTCGATTTTTAATCACCAACCCCCACATTCATGGGGGTTGTTTTTTATGGTTATAAAACAATACGGTGATGAATAGAAAATTTTCAGATCATTTACGCATTTGGCTGACTAAATGAACCAGTTCTGGCAATATTAGTTTTTCCATTCCCAACTGCACAGCATTACTAGAACCAGGAAGAGAGAAGATTAATTGATTTTGATAAATACCAGCAACGGCGCGCGAGGCGATCGCCCGCGAACCAATTTCTTGATAACTTAAAAAACGAAACAATTCTCCAAATCCTGGCAAGGTTTTCTCCAGCAATTTTTCAATTGCATCGTAGGTAGTATCTCTTGGTGCAATACCTGTACCACCATTGAAAATCACAGCATCCAGATTTGTAGTCTCACCCAGCCGTTTTATCTGTTCTTGAATCTGTGCTGGTTCGTCCTTGATAATTTTGTGAGCTAATACAGCATGATTGGCAGCTAGAAGTAATTCCTTGATTAGCTGACCACTTTTATCTGTCTCCAGAGAACGTGTATCGCTAACGGTGACAACAGCACAATTTAGCGTTATCCCTAGCGAATCTGGGTGAGGTTGTTGCGTCATATCAATTTCTAAAACTGCCACGCAAAGTTTAAAATCTCAAAGTCCAAAGTCTAGAGTCCAAACTTTTGACTTTTGAACGCCAGTTGCTACCCTACCCTGCGGGAACCCTCTTCGAGGGAACGGGAACGCTTTCAGCGAACAACGCGCGAAACCCGACGGACAGTTTGACGCCACTTGCTTCAAGCCGGGAAACCCGTCCAACGCAGTGGCTCCTCAAGTCGGGAAACCCTTTCGGCAGTTCCTCCTGGGGGGAACCACGCCAGTTCCTACAACGGAGGGAACCTCCGCAATGGACTGGCTCCCCAAGACCGGACTGCCTCACCACGCAACTGTCCTCTGCAACGCACTGGCTCCTCTTGACTTCTTACGATTTGCTAAATTCCAAACCGTTTTCTTCAGCGTACCGTTGCATGAAGCGAATAAAGCGCTCCCATTCCTCGGCAGATTTGATCAGGTAAACTGCTTCTAATGCTTCTGGTCTGCCGTTGACAAATCTAGCCTTAACTTCGCGGGTGATGATTTCACCTTCTTGGTCAATCATGTACATCCCGGTGATATCTTCGGTAGTGGTTTGTGCCAAAGCTTTAGGATTGACAAAAATAAATGTTGCAGTCCCACTTTCACCAGTACGCGATCGCGTTAGGCGGACATCAGGTACTGCATCTTCGTCTATACCTCTAGAAAACTGGATTTTTGCCATGATGAGTGAACTTAAAGTTTTGTAATGATTAATTTATTATTCTCTCATCATTTTAGAACTAAGCAATCTTAGCTCTTACTGATATTCTTTAATTACGAATAAATACTTAAGTAGCTTCCCTTTGCAGTAATAAAGTTACAGGCCCATCATTTTCAATTGCAACTTGCATCATTGCACCAAACTCACCAGTTTCCACGTTTAAACCACTGATACGTAATTTAGTAACAAATCGTTCGTACAAATCTTGGGCTAATGAAGGAACAGCCGAGCGGTCAAAAGAGGGACGGCGACCTTTTCGACAATCACCATAAAGTGTAAACTGGCTGACTACCAGCAACTCACCACCAATTTCTTGCACAGATTTTTGCCAACGGTCTCCCCCTATTTCATCAGGAAACAACCGCAATTCCAAACACTTACGGGCCATCCAATCGAGTTCAGCATCGGTATCAGTATCGGCAATCCCTACAAGTAAGTTTAGCCCCCGACCAATATTGCCAACAATTTCACCATTAACGCTAACTTGAGATGATTTAACTCGCTGGATGATAACGCGCATGAAAAAACTGTAAAGTCAGAATTCTATAGCTAGCATCAGATAGACCTGATGCTTTGGCTATCGAGTACAAAGGTAACGATGATTATATTATTAAATGGCTCAGGTCGGATTTGAACCAACGACCCCAGGCTTATGAGTCCCGTGCTCTAACCAACTGAGCTACTGAGCCATGTTTTTCACATGATTTCTAAATATAGCAGAAAAGTTTGCTGATTTCTAGTCTAACTGGCAATTAATTTTTGCTTGGGCTTGAGGTGAGGATAGCTATGCCAAGCAAAAGAGGGAGTATAACTCCCTCGACAAATCAGGTAATAATTGAATTCTGAAAAATCAGGAATTAGATACGATTTGCCAGATAGGTAATTGGGTTAACTGCACCCTTACCTGTTGGATGAATTTCAAAATGGCTGTGTGGACCAGTACTAAAACCAGTACTACCCATAAGAGCAATCGTTTCTCCTTGTCGGACTTGCTGACCAGGCTGCACTAAAATCTTGCTGTTATGACCATAGCGAGTCATACTGCCGTCCGGATGGCGGATATCAACAAGATTGCCGTAGCCACCGTTATTCCAGCCTGCCTTCTCAATCACACCATCAGCTGATGCGTAAACTGGCGTGCCAGTTGAGTTAGCAACATCAATTCCTTTGTGCATTTTGCCCCAGCGCCAGCCATAGCCAGATGTCAGCACACCTTTTGCTGGCCAAATGTAAGCGACAGATGATGAGGATGGAGGAGGTATGGTTTCGTCAATCGGTTTGGGTAGATATTGATCTACTGCTGACAAAGGTGGTAAACCGGGAGAAACTGTAGTTCCCCGCATCTTTCCTAGGGAGTCAGAAGCATTCACACCTCTAGAAGGTGTGGCAATTCTAGGAGCAGGTGTCCTGCGTCCAGGGGCTTGGTTAGAGAAGAACTCTGGATTTACTGGCTCGTTAGTGGGTTGAGTTGCCCGGTATAGGGGCTTCATTTGCGGGAGACTATAGTTAGCCGTTCCATTGGGTGAAGGCACTGCAATCTGTACAGCACTGCGTGGTGACGTGGGGCTGGATACCGCAAAATTATTTGGATTACCAACCGGAACCGCAACCGCAGGATTATTATTTTCGCTGACGGCTGGGGTGACTATACCTGCTTGTTGAGCGCGATATTTCTCACGCAATCTCTGGATTTCTGCTTGTAAGCTTTGGAGACGCTCATTACTTTTGTTGCTTGCTAGCTTCTGCGGTTTTTGATTTAACTGCATTTCCGCAAAAACTTTTGGCACTGGTGTATCGCCACCCATACCGTAACTGTTAGTAGGAACGGGAACTGTTTCCGAAGCGATCGCAGTATTCGCTGGAATCGGGTTGCTCGTAGCTACTGGTGTCGGTATGGTAACACTGCTGTTGTTAGCAACAACTGGTAACTGTGGTGTCACGGTTAAAGTTGGGTTAACAATGGCTGTGTTGACTGGGGATGGAGCTACTTTGGCAGTAGCATCAGACTGCTCTACAGTGGGGTTAATTGCTAACTTGGATGGGCTAGCAGATGGGACAATCAGTTTTTGACTGATTTGCAGTTGATTTGGATTGCTCAGATGATTTGCTTTAGCTAATTCTGAGACAGAAGTACCGTAACGGCTAGCGATCGCTGCTAGGGTATCTCCAGACTTAACTTCGTAAGCAACAGTAGCCGATGGTACAGCTGCTTTGAGTGTAGCTGGTACAGGGGTTGCTAAGGGAGTAGATGCAGCTTTTGCCTGTTTTAGTTTAGATATCAGACTGGCTTGGCTGGCATCAGTGGTAGTTGGTGACTGCTCTGTTCTAATGTTGCTTGCGTTGAGTTGTGGCGCTTTCTCAACTACAGCTGTTGGCTGAGACAACTCCACGTTAGCTTGTGATAAATTCTTACTCTCCTCAGACCGCAACTCCGCCAGACTTTGTTTTAAACGGTTCGATTTTTCTTGTAACCGATTCAGCGCAAATTCTTGCTGCGCTTTCAGTTGAGCAGTAACTTCACTGTTAGCAGTTGCATTCTCTGTCGCTACTGCTGTCAGGGATGTAGTTGGCGAATTAACTACACTATTGGCAATAGAAAGTTTTTGTACTTCTTTTAGCTTGTTAGCTGCTTGCAAACCCTGTACTACTTGGGGTTGCTGATAAAAAGAACTCTTATAGGTTGCTGTAGTTTTGGCAGTTATTTCTGAAACCGGAACTGGCACAGACATTCCACTTGCCGCAACTTGCAATTTAGCTTCAAGCCCAGGCACCTGTGAAATTGCTGTTGGTTCCACTATTACAGGATTTTCCGGCACGCTCACTAATGAGACGGTTTGGTTTTCCAGCTTTGTGGGAGCAAATTTCATCTCGGTGTCAGGAGCCGCAGGAATCGTTGAGGCTGCCTTTTGGCTGCCCACAGGAGCCGCTGCTTGGGCTTGATCGCTTTGTCGAGTTACCAAGAGGCTGGTTGCTCCCATTGAGATAGCCAAGCCAATCATGGCGACTTGTGTCCGCGCTCTGTGGTTGCTCACAGAATTACTCATGTTTGACTGTTCTACCGGGGCACCTTCACTGCTGGGGGTATTTTTCAGCACAGCCTTTACTCTCTTTTTCAATGCTCGTTTCAAAGACGACCTCCTAATTGATCACTAGCGCTTAACTGACTTCGATTTTTTTCAGTCTGATACTAGTCAATGATTTAGATCACATCAAATGATTGATCAAGATCACACCCACCAGAGATACTTACGCAAGATTAACCTGCTTCTCTGATTTAGACAAGTTCACACCTTTTAGCAAAACTTAAAATTGCTGTGCTGACTTGTCCGCTCGTTCCTCACACCTTAGGATGTTTTGCCTTTTGCAGTTGTCTGCGCCTGTCTTGCTGAAGTAGCTGGGAATGGACAAATATATAACCTTTGCCAAGTCCACTGTTGCTCTTTGCAATTGATTAGCTAAGACTTCTCGAAAAGCAAATCTCCCTGCTGTAGATATCTTCAAGAGATTTCTATCCAATCCGTCTACCCAACACGAGACTTTACGTTGATTATTCCCTAAAAAACAACCGTATTATCTCGCAGCTACTTTTGCGCTTCTTTCAATTACTGCTTGAGCCAAAAATGACTAAATGCCCTATAAGACTAGGTTTTACCCCTTTTGTTCCCAAGGTTTCAGATAATTGAAATTCATCAAAATCTATCATTCAAATTCCGAATCGACGCAAATTTTAGATATAAATTTCTTATATAAGCTCACCTAGGTTTTGTAGGTAATATTTACTCAACTTTAGAAGAGCTTACAGAATCAAGTATAACCATTCACATCGTTTTGGCTGTAACAATGGATATATTTGCTGAAATCAACTACTTGGGCAAATCATAGCTCAAGATATCTGAGAATTATTTAAGTATTTTTACTTATAAATATTGAAAAAAATTTTATAGTAAATAACCTAATTGACGCCGGGCTTCAAACAAGCCGACTGCGACACTCACAGAAAGATTCAAGCTGCGAACTTTTGGTTGAGCCATAGGAATATATAGTGTGGCATCACAAGCTGATAGAACTGTTGGCGGTAAGCCAGTCGTTTCGCTACCAAACAGCAGCCAGTCATCTGCTTGAAAATTAAATTGGGCATAGTTACAACTGCCCCTAACACTGAAACCCAACAATCTACCACCACGTTCCTGATGAATGTTTTTAAAGGCTTCTACAGATTCATGATAGTTGAGCTTGACATAAGGCCAGTAATCTAAACCAGCTCTTTTAAGGTAGCGATCGCTAATTTCAAACCCTAAAGGCCCGACTAAATGTAATTCTGTACCCGTAGCAGCACAAGTACGTGCAATATTGCCTGTATTCGGGGGAATTTGAGGGTTAACTAAAACTACCTGCGGCATTGTTACTGGCAAGAATGTAGTGTAAAAAACAATGTATCGACTCGGCACATTCTACCAAGGGTTAGGTACTAATCTATAGGTTTTGTTAATAATTATCAAGCTCTTCCTAATAGATTAGATTTTTAAAACATAGAAAATTAACCCTCAAGGAAGTATCTGAGAGTATTTTTGGCTTAGACCACAAATTTTTAAATTTTTGTCTTTGAACCGCTAGAGCCAAAAGTAGCGGATTAGGGGGCAGGAAAGATTGAAGGCAAGGGGACAAGGGAGTCTGGGGAGAAATGAGACAAGGGAAGAGGGGAAGAAACAATAACCCATACCCCATACCCCATGCCCCATACAAATTTTTCTCTGCCTCTCAAAAAAATCTACCATTTGTTAGGAAGACGGGGGGTGTAGTGTTACGCCATTGAGGGGGAACACAATTTATCCTCTAATTCGATTTCTCGTTCTTGGCTAGCAACAATTGCTTGGGAGATGACTCGCCCAGAATCAAACCCGACTGCGTGCAGTTGTAACCACTGTTTGGCTTCATTCCCTTCGCGGAGAATTTTGTGCAAAGGAGAAAGGAAACAACTAAACCCTTGTTGTTTAGCGATCGCCCAAACTTCTTGGTACATTTGATCTATCCAATCTCTGGCGACAATGGTTCTGCCATCTTGCCAGTGTTGCAGCGAAGCATCCAGACTCGCAGTTGCAGCAGCAGCCTCGTTGCTAGCAGTTAAGCTGATGAGTTCTTCTGGAGTGAAGCTACTTTGAGTTAACGGATCGATTTCAGGATTTTCGATTACCTGCAACAAACGGGCTTCTAGCAAGGCAGTAATTGCGAGTAAGGCGATCGGATCTGTAACTAAATCGCAAATTCGCAGTTCTAAGCGATTTAAGTCATAGGGACGGCGATCGCCATTTGGGCGGACTGATGCCCACAAATGCCGGACATTTTGCATTGTGCCAGCAGCCAGCTGTTGTTCCACCCATTCAATGTGGTGGGCGTGACTGGCAAATAAAGGTACATGGGCTGGCGTATGAGGAAATAGTCCCCACCGAGTAGAGTGATAGCCAGTGGCTTTACCTTCTAAAAATGGTGATGAAGCGCTCAGAGCAAGGAATAAAGGTGCTTCTGCTCGAATTACCCGACACGCCCGCATCAATAGTTCTGGATCGCTAATACCTATATTGATATGTACGCTAGCTGTGACTACTTTTGTGCCATAGGTTTGCTCAATGTAGTCGTGGTAAGGGTTAGTTGGATCGGAACGCAAGAAGCGATCGCTCCCACCCAAAGACAAGGTACTGCCTGGAATTAAGGTATAATCGCCCAATTGTTTAAGATATTTTCGCAGTTCATGGCGAGGACGCAGCAGGGCACACAATAACTGCTCATAACTATGTAATGGCTTAGTTATGTATTCTACGTTGCGGCTATCTGGCTCCCGCACAAATCCATCTAAAGCCTCAACAATTTTGTCCGAGAGACCAACGATTTCACCTTGAGGTGTGCCCGTATACATCTCAATCTCAAAGCCTTTTGATAAGCTCACTTTGTTCTCCTCGGCTCTCTTAGCCTATAAATTGTATCGAACGAGACGATTTTCTGCATCGACGTTGAAGCCAAGTTCAATTCAGAATTTTTTAACCGCAAGCTAATAAAAACAAGCATTTTGCCTGTTTTTTTTATAACTCAGGAATACTAAAGGTATAAATAATTTATGTCCTTAGTATTAGTGATTCATAATTATCAATTCTTTACTAATTCCTCAGGGCGATAGACTTCACTAGCAGCCTTATGCAATAGAGATTGCTGCCATTTCCCGGCAGAAAATGCCAGGATTCGGTTAGGCTTATGATTCCCAGGCGATCGCCTACATAGGATTAGCACCAAATTTTGTCTAGAGGCAAATAGTCCTCCCATTCTGTATATTCCCACAAACTTAGTACTACTTTGTCGAAGAACGTAGTGCTTTTAAACTTACAAGTGCAACTTTACAGTAATATAAATGTACTATATATAATTACTAAGAACAGGGGGAATTATTGATCTCAAAATTACAGCACCGTCAAGTCATTTGTCATTTGTATTGACAAAGGACAAATGACAAATCACGGTCTTAACCTGTCGCAGACGTTGCTTAGACACGTATAAGCCAATCAAACTTCGCCCTAATTGACAGCAACAATTTGATTTAACATCAGCACTAATGCCACCATACCCACAATAGCCATTAATCCTGAAGGCATAAACTTACGTGTTTTTGCTAACCGCAAGCAAAAGAAAACCACTAAAACAGCAGTAACCAAAGCTGCTACCAACAAACCCCAGGCTTGACCTTGTAATTGCAGAAAAGAGGCAAAAATTAGTAATAAACCGCTAATAACACCACTTAGTAGCGAAACTTTACTATTAGCCTGAATGTAGCCCATAATGCCACCAATCAACGCCAAAATGCCATAGACAAGAGCGGCAATTATACTTATTTCCATTGTTAAAACCTATGTAGATTTTGACTTTGCCGCAAAGGTCGGCAGACAATTTACCATAGCTGTTGCAATTCATCACCCAATTGATTGACGGATAATCAAGCGATGTCTACGGGAAGCACTTCATCCTATGCCAAAATCCAGTTCCTCCAGCGCCAAGCAGCATCACTCTTACTTTACCAATCCGTCCTCCAAAGCGAAGTGGGGATAGCATTTCTGGAACTGTTGCAAGCTATACGCTACACTGATGCCGATGCGCGGGGTTGTCTCCAAGCTTATGGCAGTTACTTTCACGCCTTAGCTGCTCAAAATCAAAATTGGGAAGACTACTTAATTAATCAAATTCTGATTGCGGAGAATCCATTTACCCAACTGGCTCAAAAGCAAGAATTTGAAAATCTGCCCATTGCATTAGTCGCAGCAGCGCAGCATGATTTACACCTGTTGCAAAGTTTATATGAGTGTAGCAGCGCTTTTTTGAGCGAATGGGTACAAACTGTAGCCCATCTGCCTGTTTCACCGATTGTATGGTACACAGAACAAGATAAGACAGAAGTAGAAACGCACCTACAGGCTAAGGCAATTACCTCTCTCCATAATTCAGATAACTGGGCTGATACTGTAGAAGATTTAGCCGCTTATTATCGGCAATTTGGCACAGGGTTATTTGCCGAATATCGCGCTTTGCGCTGGCAAGCTGGCAAGTTTGTGGGCATTCAGCATCCCGATCCTGTCAAACTCGATGTACTAGCAGGTTATGAGTCACAAAGGGACGCTTTGTTACAAAATACAGAGTTTTTGTTAGCGGGTGAGGCTGCACTACACGTATTACTTTATGGTAGTCGCGGTTCTGGAAAATCGTCTTTAGTCAAAGCTTTGTTGAATGAGTATAGTCAGCGTAACCTCCGTTTAGTAGAAGTGACAAAATCTGAATTACAAGACTTACCAACAATTGTGGAACAATTGCGAGGAGTTCCACAGAAATTTATTATCTTTGTTGATGACCTTTCCTTTGAAGAAGATGACGATGCTTTTAAAGCACTGAAAGTAGTTTTAGAAGGTAATTTAACCGCACGACCGAAAAACGTAGTTGTGTATGCAACTTCCAATCGCCGCCACTTGATTCGAGAGTTTTATACAGACAGGCCTGCTCCCAAGGATCAAGAAGAAATTCATGTATGGGATACGATGCAGGAGAAGCTTTCTTTTAGCGATCGCTTTGGACTAACCTTGACCTTCGAGGGGGCAGATCAGAAAACTTATTTAGAAATTGTCCGGCATTTAGCAGCACAGGCAGGAATTAATATTAGCCAAGAAGATCTAGAGTATCAATCATTACAATGGGCTACTCGCCATAATGGTCGTTCAGGACGCACAGCACGTCAGTTTGTTGATTTCTTGAAAGCCGATTTGTCACTTTTGAGTATCAAAAATAATACATAATAATAAGAGTAGAGCAATTCATTAGTTGGGAATTTCAATCTTTGGTGATTTACAAAAAATGCTATTGACAAATATTTACCACCGCAGATTTCTGCGAAAAAAAGTGAGGATTAATGTCCTTAAAAACTACTGATATTGACAAGTTGACTAGGCTAAAAATAAGTAATATGCACTCAGCAACAGTAAGTAATCGATTGTTTCTAGGAATAGTTGCCTTTAGTGTAAGTTTTGGTCTTAGTCTTGTCCCTAACTGGGATTATACTAAAGCCTTTGTCACAGGCATCATTACTTTATTCGCTACCTATGCAGCAGCATTTTGTGTAGATAAACGGCGTAAAAATCATGAAATGCTTGTCTTAAATTCTTTGCGGAAACGAATTAAAGAACTTGAAGAATTGAAGTCACGAATCGTTCGAGAAATTAATCAAATTGAAGAACATCGTAGTTCATTATACGCAGAATCTAAACAACTCCAAAATAAAGTAGCAGAATGTCGCAATCAAAGAGATAGTCTGCATAGAGAACTCAGCACTTTTGCTAGCCAAAAAAAACAATTAGAAACTGAAATTAGTGTTCTAAAAGTAGAAGTTCATAGCCTAGATAAAAATAAAACCGAACTGAATACTTCTTTTTCAGTTCTTACATCAGAAAAACGCCGTCTTGAATTGAATTGTAATGTCTCTCGCTCCGAAATTAATCAGCTACAGAATCAAATCTGCGAACTTCAGCAAGAAAAGCAAGAGCTAGAAAGTAATTTAACTCTGCTAGGTAGACTTAAACCTCAAGTAGAAGAAAAACTATACGAACTGCGAATTCAACTGCAAGATTTAGAAGTTGAGGTTAATCAGAAAAACCAATTACTGATTAATACAACAAGTAATAGAGAAAATATAGAATCTAGTCTGAATTATTTACAAACCAAAACAGTAGAACAGCAAGCAGAATTGCAGCATTTACAAGAGCAAGTTTCATTATTGCAAGAAGAACGCGACTTGTTACAAAGCCAAGTTCGGGATTTACTTCAACAAATAGAAACAATAAATCCAGAAATTTTATCAGAAAAATCAGAGGAAGATATTCAAGAAATTTTCCCTTTTGAAGAATTAATACAACCCATAGAAATAATAGATATAGAACCTGATACGTCTGATATTTTACCAGAAGAATGGAACATCTTTTTGCAGCAGCTACCAGATTATGAAATTCAAGTATTAAAAGCTATCTTAGAGCAAGAAAATTCTCGAGATACCATTAAACAGATTGCAGAAGCAAATATTACTATGCCTAATCTACTAATTGATTCAATTAATGATAAGGCAGATGATACTTTAGGTGAACTAATAATTGATCCGAGAGTAGAAAATCCAGAAATATATCACGAGCATATAACTAACGTCAAAAAAATCATAGCTATCTATCAACATTCTTCATAACAACCCTAAATGATTCAGCTAATTTTCTCTTTCCTTGGCGTCCTCTGCTTTCTTCTCTGCGAGACGCTGTGCGTAGCTTGATTCTCCGCAGGAGTAGGAGGTTTGTTAAAACGTTAATTCTCACAAATCACATAAGATGGCTATAGTTAATTAAATTATTCATGCCGTTGTAAAATTACTTAATAGGTATAACATATACCTGACTTAACTTGCTGGCTATAAGCCTCTGCGTTCAAAATCAGGTGAGATCAACTACATGGCAAAACCCAAAATCTCGAAAAAAATAACCACTGCTTTAATTAATTCCCTTGGTGCAGGAGTAGTACCAAGGATGGGAGTTGAACATATAGCAGTAGGTCGAGAACAAGAACTAAAAAGCCTGTTACAGAATCTCGATGATATTGCAGAAGGTGTATCGGCATTTCGTTTTGTAATTGGCAACTACGGTTCCGGTAAAAGCTTCATACTGCAACTGATTCGTAGCCGTGCGATGGAACAAGGTTTTGTAGTAGCTGATGCTGATTTATCCTCAGAACGCCGCCTAGCAGGAAGTAACAACGAAGGTTTAGCAACCTATCGAGAATTGATGAGTCGCCTAGCTACAAAAACTCGTCCTGATGGCGGTGCTTTAGTTTCAATTTTGGAAGGATGGATTAATAAAATCCAACAAGAAGTAGCAAAAGAAGCTGGACTAAAACCTAACGATGAAGGTTTTGATGACCAAGTTGAAGCAAAAATTAGGGAAGTTGTTCAGTATATTGAAGATTTAGTTCACGGATTTGATTTTGGCACCATCATTATCGCTTATTGGCGTAGTTATAGATTGGATGATGATGGCTTAAAAAATGCTGCTATGCGTTGGTTGCGAGGAGAATTCACAACAAAAATTGAAGCAAAAGCTGCTTTAGGAGTGCGTGTCATTATTGATGATGATAGTTGGTATGACTACATCAAGCTATGGGCAAAATTTGTTGCAGAAATTGGCTATAAAGGGCTGTTAATTTTAGTTGATGAATCAGTACATTTATATCAAATATCAACTACTGTTACACGAGAAAAAAATTATAATAGACTGCTAGCAATGTTTAACGACACCATGCAGTGTAAAGCCGAACATTTGGGTATTTTGATTGGTGGTACCACAAAGTTTTTAGAAGACCCAAATCGAGGATTATTTGCAGACCAAGCTTGGCGCAGACGTACCAAAGAAAGCCGCTTTGTTACCCAAGCTGGTGTTCAAGAATATTCAGGCCCGGTAATTAGATTAAATCCCTTGAGCCAAGAAGAAATTCTTACGCTTCTGCAACGTATCACTGAAATTCATGCTCTAAATTATGGTCATGAAAAAACTTTGACAAATCGACAGTTAAATGAATTTGTGCAAGAAATTGTCAATCGCTTGGGTGCAGAAGCATTGCTAACGCCAGGGGAAATTGTGCGAGATTTTATTAGTGTGTTAAATATTCTCCACCAAAACCCAAAAATAGCTTTTGCTGAATTAATTCATGGCTCTAAATTTAAACCTACTGCTGCGGGTAAAGATACAAATTTAGATGAGAATAATGCAGCAGAGTTTAGTTTGTAATTTTTCTCTGTGTCTTTGTGGTTAATAGGTTAGTCTTAGCTGTAGAGTTAGAGGGTTAGCCAGCTAAAAACTTGTTCAACAGTTAGTGATAAATCAATGTTGTTGAGAATAGGAAGTGAGTCTGTACCTGTGAGCATTTCAACACGTTGATTTGGCAATATAGTTAAAATGCTGGCTTCATCGGGAAAAATCAACCATCCTAATTCTGTGCCATTTTGGGAGCAGTGCAGTAATTTACGGAGAAATTTGGCTTGGCTTTGGTCTGGGGAGAGGATTTCTATAGCCCAGTCGGGATAAGTTTCAAAGCGGTTGGCGATTGTACCTGATGCTTCACGGGGAATGCGTTCCCAACGAAATACCGCAATATCAGGAACTATAGCAGCACCAGCAAAAACACAACGGATTTCAGGCAAAGCAAGAGCAATTTTTTGAGGTTTCGCTGTCCGGTTAATTGCTTCACACAGTTCTATTTGTAGTAGGCTATGTTCTCCTTGAGGCATGGGTTTTTGGCTAATTTTTCCGTCAATGTACTCGGATGCGGGTTTGGTTTCGGGGAGTTGTAGAAATTCTTCTAAGGTGATGGATTTGACTAGTGTAGTCATAGTTTTTCCTTGTCCAATTCTCTTATATCTATTTTGCCTGTGACTGCATTGCTTGCGGAAGTTTGCGATCGCCTGATTAAATCATGGCAGTAATGAATGATGCGGTGCGATCGCAGTGAGCGGTTTGTTTGAGTCAGCCAAGGCTGCTGATGCAATCAAGACTCTTTAAAAGTTAAAAACCCCTGAAAGAAAGTTAAAAATTTTCAGAGGTTTTGATTAGTAAGCGGGCGGCGGGAATCGAACCCGCATTAATAGCTTGGAAGGCTAATTAAAATCCTTTATTTACAAGGATTTCAGCTTGTTAGAATAATTTTTACACCCAAATTACACCCAATTGACTAAATATTAAAATTTCCTGACTTTTCAATAATTATTAAACTCGATCATAAGAATAAGGCTAGTTCAAAAAATAAGCAGAACTCATCTCTACTAGGAATATCATCAATTGGCCTTTTACATCTACGGTAATCGCGCTTGTAAATATTGCCGTAAAAATTATCATTACCTGATGGCTGCTATTTCTACTAACTAGACTAGAAAAATTGGGTGTCAGCGACGCTATTTTTGTGGATTGAACTTAGGTAGTGGCGATCGCTGCGAAACTATATATTGCTAGTGACGGTTTCACCAGATGAGTGAAATTACTTTGAAGTAAGTCGATCTTGCTACTCAACTACTGTATGAAAAAAAGGCTAAAACCAAGCTTGGCATTAGTCTTCATCATTATCAATGAGCTTCTGCATGAGAAATAACTAAAAACGGGAACTTAATTTGGGGTATTGCAGGTGGGCCGGAAGCTGAAAAAAATAACTTTGTGCTTTGGAAATTACCCATTAAGAACTTAAAACCAAATGCAAAAGTTCGTCCTGAAATTGTTCAATCCCTCTCTGCTTCATCTGAAGGATTAGCGATCGTAGGAGATAAGGCTTACATTTTGATAGATGGAGATAGGGGTAACTCTGAGTCTAGTTGCCAAGTTCCTGGACAGTTTATAGAAATCTCGATTGCGCCATAATAATTCGCTAATTAGGATGAGTTTTAGAAGTTAATAATAGTTATTTCTAAGCGCTACTATCTAATCCGAGGAAGCGATGTGTTGTAAATTTGCTGAGGATGTCTTTCATGCGATCGCTGCCATATTATGTATTGCTAGTGGCTGCTTGGCTACATTAGTGATCGACCTAGTCTGAAGCAAGCTGGTTTTTTTGCTCAACTCTTGGATTGAAAATAATTGCTAAAGCCAAGCTTGACATCAGTCTTCGTAAAGCTTGTCAATGAACCTAAGTTCGGGTTAAGCACGTTGTGATAAAAGCCAGCCCATCTGAAGGCAGGATTTCTTTGGTTGATGAAGATGATCCGTATGTAATGATCCGAGTGATCCGCAAAATTATGGTTACTGGAGCGATCGCAGGACTCTCACAAAGAGATAGAGACTAGTTTAAGAAGCAGCAATAAACAAGCGATTTAAGCCTGTAATTCACCTACCTGGCTTCGGTTCATAATTAGTTGCCCTCAATCGACTAATTATGCCAGTTCTGCGATGCCACCGCATTAGGTTACTGCTGTCAACTCAACTCAGCGATCGCAATAGTATTTGTATGCTAGCTACTGGAGCATCTGGCAACAGGATCGCTAGCGGCAAACTGCTCCTGATCTACCTAAGCTTCATTTTCCTTATCCCTGAGTTGGGGGAATAGTTCCCTCCTCGCGAGCTTTTTTAATTGCCCGTTTCAGAATTAACACTGCCATTTGCGACAAAGAGCGCTCTTCTGCATCCGCTAGCTGTTGTAGAGCTTCTTTGTCTTGTTCTTCCATGTAAATAGTTACAGTTACTTTTCCCATGTGACTATCATAAGCTTTCTTATGTACTTTTATGCCTTAAGCCTTATAACACATAAATTCACATTGTAAAACACAAAAATTGCGTATAATTACTTATAACGTCAAAAGCCAGCGTTGACCCTAGGAAAGTTACACGCTGGCTTTCGGCTCCTATCTACAGGAGACATATTCCATGTTAAAGCCTGTTGGCAATAAAACAGATGAATACAGAGGTTATCTACAAGCCTTAGATGACTTCGCGATAACTGAACTATTGGCAAAACTCAGCGATTACTGTGAGCAGCCAGAACAAGAAACCTTAGCGGCGGTGCTGATTTCTCAACTAGCCCAAAGCCTGAATTCTGAACTGCTCGCTAATTATGTGAGTGCGATAGCTCAAAGCCAGCAGTATTCGCTAGCAGCATTACTCCATCAGAAATTTTCTCCAGATTCTGTTGGCTTATCCATTGATTTTCCTGATACAGCAAAGACACCGCGCTTTTTATACGGCGATCAACTGCGCTGGCTAGGTGCTGACAGTGATTGGGGAACTGTGATCGGCAGATTTTACAGCTTTGCGCCCCACCTTTGCCGCTGGAATTGGTGCTACTTGATTTGGTTGAGCAAAGATAGCCCTAGTGCCGCTTGGACAAGGGCTGATATTGCTTGGGAAGAAGATTTAGAACCAATGGAAGGGTCGCAGGTGCTATGACTAATCCCCGCCCTTTACAAGCACGAGAGCAAAATGTAATTGACCTCTACAGCCACTGTCAACTAGGTATGACACCCAATCATTTTTATCGCAAGTGATCGAGGCAGGAACTATCAAAAATGAGAAATTGCCTGATAGCTACGTTGAAGTGATTGGCGTGCGTAACCCATCAACTAAAGCTAGGAATATCCGTTACCGCGTTGCTGTGAAACCTGGATGGCACTGTTCATTTACTATTCTTTGGGATTCAGTCGTGGTTGATAGAAAGTCCTTAGAGACCGCTATTATCAATGCTGGCACTTTAGTCGGTATTGGTGATGGTAGACAAAGCATTGGTTATGGGCGTTTTGAACTGGCTAATTTTGCCATTGTTTAATACATGTCGCCTTCTGTTGTGTTCAGTCCAGTAGCGTCTAGTTGTGTTGAGTCACGTTATCTTAAGTCAGGTTTTGTCACGTCATGTTATCAATTAAGCTTTACCTGCAAATTAAGCAACGTCGTCAGCATCCAAACCTTCCAGTGTATTGGTGGCGGCGACAACCACCAGAGCAATGGGAGAGAACACGGCAGCGTATTTACAAGCGCGATCGCGGTCTTTGTCAAAGTCCATCCAATACACCGCCAAAAAGCAATGGCTTATGCATGGGTGAAGTAAAGCTTAGGGTTGCTCACATCGACCATATTCGTCCTTTATCTTCAGGTGGTAGCAATCATGCATCTAATTTAAGAACTCTTTGCCCTGTATGTCATGCGCTTCGGCTTGATAAAAAGCATGATGGTATGAGAAATAGCCTTGTTAAGAAAGGTTTAATCCCTGTGAATTGGAAACAATATGTTTGGCATGAAATTGTAGGCGATCGCCCCATTCATAATTGATGATATTTAGTAATTCATTGAAAGCGGCTGTCCCTCTCCATCCTCTTGTGGGTGGAGAGGGACAGCCGCCCCGCCGCTTGGGGCATAGGGCATAGGGCATTGGTAGCTTCTTCCCCATGCCCCATTCCCAATGCCTAAAAACTCCAACCCCTTGTGGGCGGACTTTTTCATCATTGATTAACAGGTGAGTAATTTAATTTGTAAAAAAATAGCTGACGTTACTGGTTCTATGGAAATAGCCAATCTTGCCTAACGCCTCTGCTGCTACTCTTATGGGTTGGTGTATGATTGCGCTAGAACCTGGACAATGGCCTTTATTAATTGTTCTGGTTCGATAGGTTTGGCTATGTGTCTTTGAAATCCTGCTTGCAAAGCTTGTTGTTGGTTAAAATCCCCAGCATAGGCGGTGAGAGCGATCGCTTTTATCTGCCCGCCTTGTAAAGATGGCAATGCTTTGATCTGCCGCATGAGCATATAGCCATCCATCTCCGGCATACCAATATCGCTGAGTAAAACATCGCAGCAAGATTGGGTTAAAGCTGTAATTGCTTCACTAGCAGAAGAAACGGCAATTACCCTTGCCCCTACTTGTTGCAAGACAAAAGTAACCAAGTCCCGCGTATCTGTATCATCATCAACGACTAAGACTTGAATGCCTTGCAAATCCAGGGATGGTTCTGATAATTGCAGATCCATGTTAACTTTGGGCTGAGTCAGTATCAAGGGCAGTCTCACCGTGAAAGTGGCTCCTAAGTCTTCACCACGACTTTCCGCTTTTACCGTTCCCCCATGTAGTTCCACCAAATGTCGTACGATCGCTAACCCCAGCCCCAATCCCCCAAATTTACGGGTGGTTGCACCATCTTCCTGACGGAAATACTCGAATACATGGGGAAGAAACTTCGGCGTAATGCCAATTCCTGTGTCACTGACTGTGATTTGAGCTTGATTGCCAACCTGTTCTAATTGCACCTCGACTCTTCCCTGAGGGGGTGTAAATTTCACAGCATTGGAAAGCAGGTTCCATACTACTTGCTGCAAGCGGGTTGAGTCGCCTAAAACCATCCTTAATCCTGGATCTAGCCTTGTTTCTATCTGAATTGACTTGGCTTCTGCCGCTAGCCGCACTGTTTCGATCGCCGCTTGAATAGTTAATGCTAGATTAATGGGACTGACAGTAAGACTAAGCTTGCCTCGCAGAATTCGAGAGACATCGAGTAAGTCTTCAATCAGTTCAGATTGCAGCTTGGCGTTGCGTTCAATCGTGGCGATCGCTTGCTTGGTTCTGGCTTCATCTAGCTTGCCAGTTTGCAGAAGCTTTGCCCAACCGAGAATCGGGTTCATGGGCGATCGCAATTCGTGGGACAACACCGCTAAAAATTCATCCTTAATGCGATTGGCAGTTTCGGCTTGTTCCCGTGCAGCTTGTTCGCGCTCTAACAAATTCTGGCGCTCTTGCGCGGCTTGCTTGCGCTCAGTAATGTTCTCAGCAAAGATGATGATGCCACCAATCTCACCAGCACTGGCATACCAGGGAAGTATTTCCCAATACAACCACTGAGCTGAACCATCATAACGTAGATAATAATCTTCTTCACAGCGCTCAGTTGCTCCCGCCAGACATCGTTGGTGAATCTGTCGCCAGCGTTCGGGAGTATCACTCATGACCTCGTAATGTGATAAACCTTTGAGATCGGTGTAACCTGAAGCATATTCACGCATCCAACGCTGACTGGCAAACAGATAGCGCATTTCGCGATCCAGCATGACTACTGCCACGGGAGTATGTTCAATAAACCTGCGTAGCGTTTCATTAGCTGACTGCTCTCTTGCCAATAATTGTTCTCGTTCTACCTCAGCTTGTTTGCGATCGTGGATGTCAGTCGAGGTGCCATACCAAGCAATAATCTCTCCCGCCTCAGTTTTCACAGGTACAGCACGAGTTAAGAACCAGCGATATTTTCCATCAGCTGCGCGTTTAATACGAACTTCTGTTTGATACAGGGAAGCAGATTCAATCGCTGCTGACCATTGCGCATAAAGCTGCGATACATCATCAGGATGGATGACTTGTAAATATTGCGTTTGGTCTTGGGTTTGCTCTAATGTCAGTCCCGCATAGTCAAACCACTGCTGGCTAACATAATCGACTTCTCCATTGGCGTTAGTTGTCCAAACAATCTGAGGCATGGCATTGGCAAGCCTACGGAACTGTTCTTCGCTTTCCCGCAGCGCAATTTCTGCTTGTTTGCGATCGTGGATGTCAGTAGAGGTGCCAATCCAACTAGTAATTTTGCCATTGTCATCTTTAATTGGAACTGCCCGACCCATAAACCAACGGTATGCGCCATCTTTACGCCGATATCGGAACTCTGCTTCAAACAATTCTCCTTTCTGTTTAGCAATCTCCCACTGTTCCATTAAGCGGGGAAAGTCCTCTGGATGGTTAACTTGAGCAAGTCCTCCAGCATTCAGTTCCTCCAGCGTGAGTCCGGTATATTCTATCCATCGGGGGTTGACAAAATCAGCTTGACCGTTTTCATCACAAGACCAAATAAAATCGGGGACTACTTCACTCAAAGTCCGATACAGCGTTTCACTGGAACGCAAAGCTTGTTCAATCTGCTTGCGCTCAGTAATATCCTGCATTAAGACAACAGCTGAGGTAATCTGCCCCTGCTCGTCAAAAATGGGTAGGGAACTGGCTTCAATCAAAATTTGACTGCCGTCCTGGTAACGAATTTCCATTTCTTCATGGTTAACTATCTCACCCGTCGAAAGCGATCGCGCCAGAGGATAATCATCGGGTGTGTAAATTCTGCCGTCAGGATGGTAAGCATGGAAAGGAACTATCTGGTCATATTCTTCCAGCTCAATATTTAACTCGAAAGCGTACCGCAGAATTTGGTTCGTTTGCTCATTTGCCAGAATCATTTTGCCGGAGGCAGCATCAGCAACGATCACTCCCTCAGGCATTTGTCGCAAGACAGCTTCAAACCGTGCACGTTCTTCTGCCAGGGTTTGTAACAATTGCTCTCGTTCGGCTTCGGCTTGTTTGCGATCGCTCACATCACTGGCAGTTCCAAACCATTCAATAATTTCGCCCTGCTCGTTCAGCAGTGGAATCGCGCGTGAGAACGTCCAGCCGCTCGTGCCATCCAATTTAATGACTCGGTGTTCTAACTCAAAAATACTCTTAGTACGGATTGCTTCTTGGATCGTAGCCAGCACCTGCGGCCGATCTTCTTGGGGGATATAGGTTTCCAGCCATGTGCGGCTGGAATTTTCTGTGCTAGCAAGGAAATCTTTACCTTCGAGGTGATGCATCTCGCTCCAATCCGCGCTCATTTTATACACCAAGTCTGAGCTAGCGGTGACGAATAAGCGGAACTGTTCTTCTGATTTGCGCAGGGCGGCTTCGGTGCGGATGCGATCGCTAATGTCAGCAAATCCGGCAATTACGCCTCTAACTTTGCCCTGAGCATCGTGTAAGGGGGCGGCATAGGATAGTAGTTTGATGATGCTGCCATCGGGATGGACGATATCTAACACTTCGTCCCTTACCTCAGTGTTATGGATAGCGGCATACTGCATCGGCAACTCTTCAACGGGTACTTCCTGTCCTTGCTTGAAAATGCGATAAGCAGGACGTTCGTCAGCAAGAGCGCTTTGGGAAGCGTTGGCATCGACCGCAACCCGCAGGATTCTGGAAAGGTAAGGATTGGAGCGAACCATTCTGCACTCTGGATCTTTGGCGATCGCTACTCCCACAGGTAGCACATCAAACAAAGCTTGTAACTCATCAACGCGGTGGCTCAGGGTATGGTTCAGCGTCTGAATTTCTGTGTTCGAGCGATCGCGTTCGAGGGCAATGCTGGCAACCTGGGTGCCAAAATTGGCGAGTTGGTACTCCCATTCGGTCGGCATCCGCGCTTCATCAAAGCAAAGCATCAGCGAGCCAAAAGGCTGATTATCCACACCCAGCACGGGTACAGAATGACACGCTAGGATGCCATGAGCGATGCATAACTCCCGCCATTCCCGCGACCAGAGATCGTCATTGGTAATGTCTGCACAAGTAACAGGCTGACCGGAATAGACCGCCTCACCGCAGGTGCCAATGCACAATTCATTAATCGGCGCATCCTTGAGTCCCTGCCCAAAGGATGGCAAAAAATCGGGGGTGATGGAACGGGGAAACGTTAACCCCTGAGCATCAGTCAGCAAAATACAAGCACGGATGCGAGGATTCAACCGAGATAATGAGGCACAGAGGGCTGAAAGGCATTCGTCCAAGGGTTGCCCCAGTGCAATCAACTCCAGCAGTTGCTTTTGCTCCATCAGCACCATTTCTGCTTGCTTGCGATCGGTCACTTCCACCGCAAAAATTGTCAGCCCATGCAGTGAAGGATAAACTCGGTATTCAAACCAGCGATTCCAGGGTGCATAAAGATACTCAAACTGGAGAGGTGTTTGTTCTGCCAGCGCGCGATGAAATTGAACGTAAACCTTGGTTCCCACCGCATCAGGAAATAACTCCCAATTGTTGTAACCGAGCAATTCCTCGCGCTGCTTACCAGCCATTTCACATAAGCGATCATTGACGTAGGTAAAGCGCCAGTCGCGATCTAACGTATAAAACCCATCACTGATACTCGATAAAAAAGTTTCGATGGTTTGCTTGAATGGAGTGCGAAACTCATGGCTGACGTTACTGAAAAACAGAGTTTTGGCTCGGTCTAATTCTGCTAACGCTTCGGCGCGTTTGCGTTCTGCTTGGTATGCCTCGGCATTGGCGATCGCTGTAGTCACAAGGCTGGCAACTAAATCGAAAAATCCTCGATACTCATCATCCCATGCGTGTCGCGGACTAATGCCAAGTACTAATAATCCAGCTAACCGTTGTACTTGTCCAGATTTGGTAAGTGGCATGACCAAGGCCGTATGGGAGGGTTCCAGCCAAGCACCGCCAGGTAACGCCCCAAAGCGCACTGTTAAGTCTTCAATTAACTCAACTTCTCTGGTGTGATTCACTCGTGATAAATTCCAGAGGTCGGTTGCACCATTTAAATCCACTAACTGAGGACTGGCGATCGCACCTAATTCTATATTGGTTGTTGAACTAACTAAACGCGCTTGGCTGCCATCTGGTTCTACTAGATATAACAAGGCAAAGGGAAGATCGTGAGTATTGGCAGACAGCGTAGCCATAGCCAGATGGCAAGCTTCTTGCACTGTCTTGGCTGCTCCAGTACTGGCACTCAATTCTCGCAAAGTTCGCAGCCGACGTTCTCCAATTACCTGTTTTGTCGTCTCAATAACACCACACAAGATGCCGCCCACTCCACCACTTTCGTCACGCACAGGGTTATAGGAGAATGTGAAGTAGGCTTCCTCTGGATAGCCATTGCGATTCATAATCAACAGCAAATTCTCAGACCAGGTGGGTTGACCTGTCAACAGAACGTTATCAGCAAGCGGCCCCACTACATCCCAAATGCCTGCCCAGCATTCTTTAGCAGATTGTCCTAAAAATTGCGGATGTTTAGCACCCATCATCGGACGATAAGCATCGTTGTAAAGGTTGGCATACTCACGCCCCCACCAAACAAACATGGGGTAGCGAGAACTCATGAGGATGCTGATAGAGGTTTTTAAGCTTTGTGCCCATCCTGATATCGGCCCCAATGGCGTTTGCGACCAGTCGAGCGATCGCATGAGTACTGCCATTTCACTGTCGCCAATAAAAATATTTTCCGAAATATCAGCTTTCATTAAGTTCTCATTGACATATCCCGAATCCAGGCGATCGCCATTGGTTGAGTCAGAACTACTGTCTTTTTAGCTGGAGCCATCACCAACGATGAAATGGGCATGACGCTTCCGCCAGCATTATGTACCATCGGATAGATAAACTCAATCTAGCTAGTGGTAGAATTTTCTACCTTAGACCAAAGGCAAACAAGATTTCTGATTACAACTTGATCTGATCGTAAACGTTCAATAAATGCAGTAGCGATCGCTTAGAATTTAACCGTAAGCATATCCTCTTAATATCTGTCAGCGCGGTTAATATGACTGACATGAACTCCGACATTACTGGAACTATTACGATCGCAGTACAGCCTCAAGAGACTGGACAGTATTTTTGTCAGA
>JAVRCV020000042.1:0-29336 GCA_034530615.2 Aulosira sp. ZfuVER01 | reverse complement strand
ATAGGGTGGCTACTGCTATTATTTGCAGGGGTATGAGTTTTCGTTTTGGTAGGTTGATTTTTTTCCCGATTCTCTGGGTAATTATTGTTATTAGACTTCCTACTAGTATACAAAATAGTAAAACAGGACTTTTCAGGCTGATGACTCCTACTAATACTCCACACGCCACTACAAATGGTACTGATTCCATTAAGTGCAGACGCCACAAATTCATAATTTTTGTTAATTTCTCAGTAGGTTTTACCTTATTTAAAGGTGGTTTTAGAAAAAATTTTTGATTAATGCTTCGGCTAGACATTTGTTAACTTTCTCTTAACTACTTGATTTAGCTTTGAGTATTATATTAAAGTAACGGGCAAACTTAACCTTACTATTGATAAAACTACCAAATTGATTTTAAAAATTAAAATAAAGTTTTGATTAAACAGGAAGTGATAGGAATAGCGTACCAATTTAGTTATCTAAAATTGATGAGACTCAAAACTTTAGAACATCAAACTTGGCATTAAAAAGCTTATTTGCTGTATACATCATTGAAAAACTTAATGCTTATCTGAAAATATTCTTACCATTAGTATCACAGTATATGACGAACTTTATTATTTTAAGCAAGCGTATGCCAAGGGTAAGGCAACTGACTAGTCTTAATTTTTTGCAGCACCCGATAACAAAAATATTGGTGTTCAGAGATTACTGAACAAGCCTTCAACCCTTGACACATCTCGGTTTTTCTTAACCTGTTATGAATCCCTTATTTATGAACGTTTTCTAGTCCAAGGTCCCCAAATTGCACAGGTAATTCCAGGGGTTTGGATATTGACGAACAATGTCTTACCATCGGGTGAGAAGCAGGCTCCTGCATATTCACTATCATTGATATTGTTTTTTGCAAACTGATACAGCTCGCCGCTTTGATTAACGCCGACAATATAACTGTCTCCCTCTCCATCTTCACAAAGAATTAGGTCACCAAACGGAGCAACTGTAATGTTATCAGGGAAGTCTAGTACACTTTGTGCAGGAGACTCAACGACTAAAGTCAATGTGCCTCTGCTGGGATTGTAAGCAAACACTTGACCAAAACCAGCGTCGCCACCATTGGTGCAGTTGAAGTAGATCACACCATTGTCATACCAGGCACCTTCACCCCGAGCGAAGATTGCAGCATTTTGCGCCTGGGCTTGCCCCCGTACTGAAGCAGAACCACTATCGGTGTTGGGATCAACGTTGTTAATCGGAACCCAGGTGGTTGATAACTCTATATTCTTATAACCGAGATATTTCTTGCGCGTATCCCGAGGTGCGCCTACAACGACCAGCGCCTCAAGCACGCCACCACTTTGCAAGTTACCTTTCTGGTAAGGTCGGAAGCGATAGAAACAGCTATCACCCTTGTCTTCGGTTTGATAAACCCATCCAGTCTCTGGATCAACAGCAACAGCTTCATGGTTAAAACGTCCCATAGCAACCAGAGGCACTGGATCTACAACCTTAATTTCGTCTGTTGCTGGCACTTCAAAGTTATAGCCATGCCTTTTGGTTGCTCCACCAGGTGAGGGAAGCGTTACGTCCTCTTCACAGGTAATCCAAGTACCCCAGGGAGTAGGGCCACCCGCACAGTTACGAATTGTGCCACCTAGAGAAGCAAAATGCTTGATTACCCGACGGTCAGGTCCAACTACAATATTTGTCGTGCCTCCACCCAGGCGATCGTATAGTTTTGATTGAGGTACACGGACTGGGTTAGAACCCAAAGCACTCACTTCATGATTTCGCACCAGAATTGTAGTGTTCTTAGGACCTGGGAATGCAGCCATGCCATCATGAGACCCAGGCACAGTCCCACCATCATTCATTGCCTGACCTCTTACTGAGATCGCTGTGTAATTAAAGCCACGAGGAAGCTGCAAAATGGGAGTAGTGCCTAAATCAATACCACCCAGAATGACACCCTGGAGTTCATCTGCATTTTCGGGTAGCTTTGGCGCTAAAGGACCAAAACCAGTTCCGCCTGCAACTTGACCATTAGCGACTCTAGCATACAAGGCTTCCAGAGGAGAGAGCATTGACACACCAACAGCACTCGCACCAGCGAGCTTGAAGAAGTTACGTCTTGATAAGCTCATCAGAATATATTTTGAACAACACCAGTAATTTAAAAAATAAAAATTGTTTTTTAATAAATAAATAAGAGATGGTTAAGGCTTAGTAATAAAAGTAAAGTGACAATACTGTTACAAACCAGTTATTAACTGTCTTTTTAATAAATATTTCTGTTTTTTCACATCTATAAGCAATGCCTAGACCCAAAGCAGCTTGTCGTCAGCAGTCCATGTGCGGGGCGCACCTTCAGGATGAAGCGAAGCTAGGGATCTATTGAGTATTGATGCTTGAATAAAAATCGCTTTATTAAGAGGCGATCGCTTTTTGGAGATGATGGAGAGCGATCGCGCAAATGTAAGCCCGCAAACCTGATCCTCACGCTTCAGGACATACAGAGCTATTTTAGTTGATTAACTTATCTTTATTTTCATTGATTATTTTTTCTATCTTGAGAAAGTCATCTTTAATAAAATTTTCCCAAAAATCCTGAATTTTTTTAATTAAATCCTCAATGTTTGTTAATTTATAATCTCTACAATTTAAAATATCTTTTTGATAAATAGTTATCCACTTATCAGACCATCTAGCATTATTCTTAAAAATTGTTGGGTTATTTAGGGAGAACTGATGGATTTTTTTACGTATAGTTTGTTCACCAGAGCTAATGCCAAGTTGTAGCCTAAGATTTTCGGTATCATTGTCAAAATAGAAGTAAATAGGTAAATTTACATCTTTCCATTCTTTGATATCAAAACCTACAGATTTAGTACTAAACAAAAGTACAGAACCTTTTTTATTCTCAATGTCTTTAGTTACTGTATCGTAAACAATACTAGCTATTTCCGATTGTAAGTCTAGACGATATTCAAAAATTAAATCGAGGGCTTGTTTATGCTTGGAATATATTTTACGGCACAGTTCAGCTAATTCTGAATCACTCATAATAATATGTCTCTTAATTAATGTAGAATAATGAGTTAGTAAGGTAGAAACATCTCCACCAAGAGTTGATTTATAACTTGTACAAATGTTATCAATTAGTTCAACAACATTAGAATATTTATAAATTCGCCAATTTTCATCAGATGGTTGATTACCTTTTGGCGTTAAATAAATCAAAATTTTTCGATAATTACTATATTGATTCTCAATAATCTTGCGGTATCTCTCTAGTTGATCTGAATGCTCTCCAGAGTCAACTTTATTTTCTATTGCACAAACTAGTTTGTTAGAAGATGAGTGTATAAAAATATCAATGTTTTGCCATTCGCGCTTAACCTCAGCATCTGTCAAATCAGCTATATCGATATCAACAGAACGAATATTCGCATAATTTACATTTGTAGGCTGCTCTGTTTCTAACAATACTTGCTTGAGAAATTGCTTCAGAAAAATGTCATCAAGCCTATGGTTCTGAGACGGATTTAACAAAAATGCTAAGAAGTTTGAATGACGTATTTCTTGTCGCACTACGCCAATTGCTTCAAAAATATTAAATTGAGCAAGTTTTGATTCGAGATTATCTAATTCTTCATTATCAACAATAAATTTTTCTAGTAATGCTTGTTCTGTTGGAGGTATAGCCATTACTAATATATTTTTTCATAGAACAACATTTTTATTGTTCCCATAAATTCAGCAAGGATAACTTTGACAACGGAGAATAAATATAGAGAAAATTTTTGGCAATGAAAAAGCGCCCTCCCAATTGGGAGAGCGCTTTTGATTCACAGAGAAGCTATTGTTGAATTCTCAGAAATTAGCCGTTGATAGCAGGAGCGGTTAGAGCCACAGGAGCTTGCTCGCCAGCAGCCAAATCTAGAGGGAAGTTGTGAGCATTACGCTCGTGCATGACTTCCATACCCAAGTTAGCGCGGTTGATGATATCAGCCCATGTATTCACAACCCGACCAGTAGAATCAATTACAGACTGGTTGAAGTTGAAACCGTTCAAGTTGAACGCCATTGTGCTCACACCCAGCGCGGTAAACCAGATTCCGACTACAGGCCATGCAGCCAAGAAGAAGTGCAGAGAACGGCTGTTGTTGAAAGAAGCGTATTGGAAGATTAAGCGACCAAAGTAACCGTGAGCAGCGACGATGTTGTAGGTTTCTTCCTCTTGACCGAATTTGTAACCGTAGTTTTGTGATTCGTTCTCAGTTGTTTCACGAACTAAGGAAGAAGTTACTAGTGAACCGTGCATTGCAGAGAACAAGCTACCACCGAAGACACCAGCCACACCTAACATGTGGAAGGGGTGCATCAAGATGTTATGTTCGGCTTGGAACACGATCATGAAGTTGAAGGTTCCAGAGATACCCAAGGGCATACCATCGGAGAATGAACCTTGACCAATTGGGTAGATCAAGAAGACTGCGGTGGCTGCTGCTACTGGTGCGGAGAATGCTAGGCAAATCCAAGGACGCATTCCTAAGCGGTAGCTGAGTTCCCACTCACGACCTAGGTAGCAGAATACACCTAGTAAGAAGTGGAAAATCACTAGCTGGTAGGGACCACCGTTGTACAACCACTCATCGAGAGAAGCTGCTTCCCAAATTGGGTAGAAGTGTAAGCCGATAGCGTTGGAGGAAGGAACCACTGCACCAGAGATGATGTTGTTTCCGTAGATGAGAGAACCTGCTACTGGTTCGCGAATACCATCGATGTCTACTGGCGGTGCGGCGATGAAGGCGATGACGAAGCAGGCGGTTGCTGCTAGTAGGGTTGGAATCATCAGGACGCCGAACCAACCGATGTATAGGCGGTTGTTGGTGCTGGTGATCCATTCGCAGAAGCGATCCCATACGTTGGCGCTAGAGCGCTGTTGTAGAGTTGCTGTCATTTTCTTATGAATGCGTTTGGTGTTTTATGAATCAGACAACTTTGTTTGCGTCTGTAATGTTACTTTACACTGCTTTACAAAAGTTAATCAAGTATTAATACTTTTGTAAAACTGATACAAGTGATTAGTTTTACTTATTTATATCGTCACAATTTTGACTGTCTTTGTGCAGGTTTAGGAGTCAGCACTGCACCCACATAGTTATAGAGACGTTACACGTAACGTCTCTATAAAATATCTGTCTCATTCTTTTTGAAATTAATTTAGAAGGAGGAAACGCTCAAACTGCTTCCAAAAAACCTTGTATTGGTGAGGTTTCTCCGCTAACGAGGCAGTAAAGCAAATCAACATCAGTTAGGTCTACTTCTGTAAAATCAACGTAACTGAGATCGGTTTTGGACAAGATAGCTTTGGTGAGAATAGCATGACTTAAGTCTGTCTTGCTCAAGTTTGCTCCAGTCAGGTTTGCACCCCTAAGATTTGCCCCAGCCAGGAAAGCACCACTAAGGTTGGCATAACGCAAGTCTGCTCCAGTTAAATTTACACCACTGAGGTCGGCATTACGCAGATTTGCTAAACGCAAGTCCGCTTTTATTAAGGAAGCTTTGTGCAAGTCAACTTGAGCCAGGTTTGCCCGAATCAAGTTAGCAGCCTTGAGGTTTGCCCAAATCATGTTCGCTCTAGTTAAGTCGGTTCTCCAAAGAGAAGCTGCTGTCAAATTCGCTTCGATCAGGTTTGCTCCCCGCAGGTTTGCCTGAGATAAAGTTGCTCTGGCTAAATTAGCACCAGCCAAATTGATTCCAGGTAGGCAAACCTCGCTCAGAATTACTGAGTACAGGCTTACCTGAGTGAATTTTTTCTCTCCTGCACGATAGCTGTTGAGAAGTTCATCAGCATCCATCAAGCCTGCCTCCCAAATCTCTAATTTGTCATCCAGAAATTACACTTCACAAGTGAAAATTGTTGTAAATAGCTGTGCTGATGGGACTTTGAAAGATTCCACATCAATCTTCAAACTATTTAACAATCTGCTACATCACCGCCAATGGAACTGATTCCTTTGAGCTGCAAAGATAGGCGTTTTGCTCAATCGTGACGAGGTAGCGATCGCTTTATGACTCGTTCACGTCAATTCCAGACCATAAATGCATACTCAGCATCCATCACACGCTCAACTGCATAGTTACTCAGAACGTAATGGCTAAGGCTTTATATTGCTTTATATGTCTTTATGTAAAGAAATATAACAAGTCTGTTACAAAGAAGCAATAACTTCTCAGCTATCTTTTGATAATTCCTGGTTATATGAGATATAACTTTTCGCAGCCTTGGCTTTGAAAACCAAGACTAAATGCAAAAAGTCTTTACGTGATTTTTTTACCGCAGACAACGAATCGCCTCTAACAAACCTCTGGCTTTATTCAGGGTTTCTTCATATTCTTTCTCGGGTTCGGAATCAGCCACTAAACCCGCACCAGCTTGTACAGTTACTGTGCGATCGTTTACTACCATTGTGCGAATTGCGATCGCACTATTTAATTGCCCTTCAAAATCGTAATAACCATAAACACCAGAATAAACACCACGCCGACTAGGTTCTAATTCGTGGATAATTTCCATCGCCCGAATTTTGGGCGCGCCGCTGACTGTACCTGCTGGGAAACAAGCTTTCAGTAAATCCCATGCGGTTTTATTGGGTGCTAATTTACCGACAACATTACTGACAATGTGCATGACATGGGAGTAGCGTTCTACCACCATTAATTCATCAACTCTTACGCTACCGTTTTGGCAAACACGCCCCAAATCATTACGCCCTAAATCAACAAGCATGACGTGTTCGGCAACTTCTTTGGGGTCTTGAAGTAAATCTTCAGCTAAAGCTGCATCTTCTTTGCTAGTTTTACCCCGTGGACGTGTCCCCGCAATCGGGCGCACTGTTGCGATCGTTTCATCGTCGCGATCGCGTTCTGCTTTTACCATCACTTCAGGGCTGGAACCGATAATTTGCCAATCCTGGAAGTTAAAATAAGCCATGTACGGTGAGGGATTAATCTGGCGTAGGGAACGATAAAGCAAGAAGGGGTCGCCTGTGTATTTGGTGGATAATCTCTGGGAAATGACGACTTGAAAAATATCTCCCGCTTTGATGTACTTCTTGGCCTTTTCGACACTGGCGCAGAATTCAGGGCGAGTAAAGTTGCTGCTGTATTCCTCTGCTGCTGCTTTCTTGTTACCAGGGGGTGTCCATTCAAATATAGTTTTCTCTGGCGATAAGGGTAGAGATAGCTTGCTGACCATCTGGGTAACGCGATCGCAGGCTTGTTGATAAGCTGCTTGTAAGTCTACTTGAGGATCGCGTAAATCAGCATAGGCGATCGCCCAAATTTTCCGCTTCACCTGGTCAAAAATCAACAGGTGGTCTACCTGCATCCACAACCCATCGGGAATATTTCTCTCATCTTGCGGATAAATTGGCACACGGGGTTCTATCCAATGAATTAATTCATAACCCCAAAAGCCAAACAACCCGCCAATTCCTGGTGGTAGTTGTGGTAATTTGACTGGGTGATAAGGTTCCAAACATTTAGCTAAAGCTGTAAAGGGGTCGCCTGCAAACACGACCTGAGAACCATCACGGTGTGTCTGGGTTGTACTATTACCCCTGGCTTCCAACACCCATAACGGATCGCAACCCAATAAACTATAACGCCCAAGCTTTTCCCCACCTTCCACAGATTCCAACAAAAAGCTATAGGGCTGACCAGCACAGACTTTATACCAGGCGGATACTGGCGTATCTAGATCTGCCACCCATTCCTGATATACCGGAACAAAGTTGCCTTGCGAAGCTAGTTGAGAAAATTGCGAAAAATCGGGAAAAATCATACCTTAACTAAAATTTTAATAACTACGCCCTCACAGGCAACACCCACAACAAGGGCATGAAAATCTTTTTCCTTCTGCCCTCTGCCTTATTTCCACAATAGTTACTAGGAGCCAGGAAATAGGGAATGAGACTGGAAATACCCAACTTCCAAGCCCCAATCCCTAATTCTCTAGCCCCTAGTGCAGAGAGCTATGCGTCGTAAGTGTATTTACCACTGAACTTGAGTTGTGATGGATTGGGGTTGCTACCAATGTTGCGTGGTACGTAACGTACTTTCTCACGACCGTCGTTGACCTTTTCAGGGAATACGCCATCGGCTGGGTGAATTAAAGTGGTTTCACCTTTGGGCAGAATCCGGTAAATTTTGTAGTCTGTGATTTTGAATTTCCGGAGTTGACCGCCCAAAGCGATACCATATTCTTTCCGAGCCAAGTACAAAAGGTTTGCGCCCTGCTGCATAGTAGCTGCACCACCTGTAGGCAGTTCAAAAACTTGCGCCTTGGGGCTAGTCCAGGTGATAGCGTACTTTTCTTCAGTGTCTGCTTTTGACAGCAAGCCGCCAGTGCTGCCAGCAAATGACGGAGTTTTTCCAGAAAGTGCTTCTGCCATAAAGTAGTCTCTCAACGTTTTTAGGGCATCGTAACACCGCCAAATGGATCATGTTGCGATCGTGTCATAGACTGTAACAGTTTTTAGTGCTTTGTCCTTTGTCATTTGTCATTAAGCATGGGGCATTTTATCTTCCTCTGCTTCCCCTGCTCCCTTGGCTCTTCTCCTCATACTCTCTCATCTCCCTTGTCCCCCTAATCTTCCCCTACTCCCTGCCCTCATTTCCCCTTGACCCTCGATCGCTTTTCTTCTTGACTACTCTGCACAATAGGGACGGTAAAGTGAAACTGACTGCCTTGGTCTTTACCCATTGAGTCTGCCCAAATTTCACCGCCCCAGCCGTTGACAATTTGGCGGCAAATTGCCAGCCCTAAACCTGTACCGCCTGTGCTACGTCGCAATGCGCCTTCTTCTTGATAAAACCGATCAAAGACGATTTCTAAGCGATTGGGTTCAATACCTCGTCCTGTATCAGCTATGGTGACTTCAACCATCTGCTGTTTGTTGCGCGTTGCACTAATGCTGATTTCTCCTTGTGATGGTGTAAATTTACAAGCATTGTCTACGAGTTTGGCGATTACCTCTACTAACCAATCACCATCAGCCCTGACTAAAGGCAAGTTTTTCGCAATTTTAGTTGTAATTTGGGGTGGCTTTTCAATGGTGGAGCGTGTCCGCATCCGGCTGAGTGCTAAATCTACACATTCTTGTAATGTCAAAGATTCAGGATGCCATTCCACCCGACCGCTTTCCAGGTTGGAAAGTGTTAAGAAATCTTGCACCAATTTTCGCATCCTTTCGGAATCAGCAAGCGCAGTATCGAGCATTACCTGCTGTAAATCTTGGGGCATATCCGGCTCGCTGGCGAGGCTTTCCAGGCAAACTTGAATGGTGGATAGGGGAGTGCGCAGTTCGTGCCCAGTGATGGCTATCAGGTTGCTGCGGGTGCGGTCTAGGGCTTCTAACTGCTGATTAAGTTCTTCTAAGTTGGCGTAGGCTTCCGCTTGAATTAAGGCTGCTCCCACTTGAGTGGCGATCGCTTTTACTAAATCCAATTCTCCCGATTGGCACTCATGGGGCGGCATACTGCAATAGTGTAACTCTACTATGCCGAGCAATCGCCCTTGATAGAAAACTGGCTCCATCACCCAAGAACGAATCCCGAACTGTTTGGCGATCGCAGATAGCACTGTCGAATTAGTCACCCAAGGATCGGCTAAGGTATCGCTAACACAGACACCCTCACCTTGTTTGACTATTTCCCGAAATAGAGGATTGCGCTCTAACTCCCAGGTTTGCCCCCATACGGATGATACTCCTGGTGTTAAAAATTCGTGTTCAATGGTGGCTTTGGCTTCTGTCGCTTGAGCGCGGTAAATTAGACAGCGCCCCGCCCCCATGTGCTGTCCCAATTCTTGTGCTGCTATTTGCAGTACTTCATGCGGATCGAGCGATCGCCTAATGGCGGTACTAATTGAGTTGATTAAGCGTTCTTTACGTGCTTGGGCTGTAATCGAACGATAGGCTTTGTGTAATTTGTACTGGCTAGCTTGGAGGTAAGTCACTAAGCGTTGCACAAAGGGGTCGGTATCTATATCACAAGCATATTCGCTGCTCTGTTCTGCTCCTGAGTAGATTCTCGGTTTGCCAATGCCAAACCTTTGGCGTGCATCCTCAACTTTGTCTGCCAGATCTGGTCTGTAAATTACAATCCTATCTAGTAATAATTGCGCTGCTTTCAGGCTGACTCCTCGTTCTGATGTCCAAACACCCTCAAACCTGCGTGCTGTATCCATATCCAGACTGGGAACCAGTTCTGGATTCTGCTTATTTTTGGCAATGGAACCTAGGCTTTCTCGACACACTAAGCAAGTAGCATAGTTATCTGCAACTACCACCAAATGCCATTCTTGGCTTAAGGCATCATCTGGCTCAAAAGCTACTTTTTCGTAGTACTCCGAGCTATTAGTAAAATCTGTTTCTGGTGCAGATAAAACGTATATTTGGTTACTTCGCTCCGATAACCGCTGGTAGCGATGCGCTTCTTGGCGGTAAAACCGCTCTCGTTGGAAGCTAGCAATCACTAAAGGCTGGACTAAAGTCGCCGCCAAAACTTGGTCTTCCATCGCGTGGGAGAGCGCCGTTAGTGAAGCCTTGAAATATAGTTGGGGTCGTAGGTAGGGGAGGAACTGTAGCAGATCACTCAGCACGGAAGTCGAAATGCTCATGAATATCGTTAAGGAAGCCCAATCTGGATAAGATCTGAGTCACAGCTGCATTGTACAAATTACAATGGACTCTACAATCAACTAGACAGTTGCAATATGTAAAGAATCGTGAAAAGGAATTTTAGCAGTAGTGCAGCAGTCTGCTCTCACATCAGAGAAGCTTGTACAGCTTGTTGATTGATCGATTAGCCTTGACTAGCAAATAGACCAAAAACGGCAATACATTCGTTGTTCGCACCTTGATTTAGCCATTTGCCATAACGGCTTTGTTCTTGGCTCAAGTTTTCTTTATGCATTTGCTGGCATTGTAATGTTTCAAATAATAGGCTACTACGCCCAATATACATTCTGGAGCAGATCCACCATCAGCCAGAGCCTAAGTTTTATTGCAAAAATTACGCCCATATACAAAATGAAGCACTCAATATCTCAACACTGTTTTGCAAGCAATGTTGAGTAATGTGGGTGAGTAGTTAATACCACTCCATCATTAAACCTAGAAGATTGAGCAAGTGAAAAATTTCTTTTTTCAGAATATCCTAGTCAGCACTTGAGCGCTTAAAAATCTAGGAATAAAGTCTCGCTCGAAATCATTCTCTCTTGTTCATTAATGTGATGAAACAGTAGTTATGAAACTTCATACTTAGCTAAGTAAGCATTAGTGAACCAAGGCTTGTAGGTAAGTTGTATGTATTACAAATGCTAGTATCCTTGTACTTTTTGAGATATTTGTATTTGTGTATCAGAATTTACATTAATTATTATTTTCATTTGTCAGCAGCTTGAGGGAGCTTAATTAGGTTTTGTATTTGCTCAATATAACTATGCAATATAATGCCAAAAATGCTTGCTATATATAGGTTTTATCCTAGCAAAAGTCGATTAATGATTGGATATATTGCTATATTTAACAATTTCATGTAATATAAATTTGTCAACTAGTTTAAATTTTTATTAAACCTATGTGACACATTGAAAAATTAAGCCTTTTACTAAAAGTAGTTAAGTATGCAATAACTATTGAGTAAAATCGGCTGACCTATTGGCTTATAAGCCCTAGTGGGGAATCATACTGTTTAAAACTTTCCCAAAATAACTAGAATAAAAATTCCCCAATACCTTTAATATCAATTAGTTTCAGTTTACTTTGCATCTACTAATAAAGTCGATCTGAGTAAACATAAATCTTGGCATATATGGCCACATTTTTTGAAAATATGAGTTTTATATCCTCAGATTTCCTGGGCTTATATGCCAATAATTAACTGCTCAGGTGAAACATGAGAATTGCCCAGATTTCCCCTTTGTGGGAGCGTGTTCCTCCCTTTCGGTATGGTGGTATAGAATTAGTTGTCCAGCTACTCACGGATGAATTAGTTCGGCGTGGTCATGAAGTAACTTTATTCGCATCTGGTGACTCGATTACCAAAGCCAAGCTGCACTCTGTGCATAACCAAGCGCTCAGACTCGATCCTACAGTCAAAGAGCCATTGGTTTATGAGCAAATGATGCTTGCCGATGTGTATCAAAAAGCGCATCATTTTGATATTATTCATTCGCACGTCGGTGCTAGTGCCCTTGGCTATGCAAGTTTCGTAAAAACGCCTTCAGTACACACAATGCATGGTGTTTTTACCCACGATAATGAAAAGATTTTTCGCCATTTTTCTTGGCAACCTTTTATTAGCATTAGCGAGGCACAACGAGAACCCCGCTTGGGCTTAAACTACATTCACACTGTCTACAACGGTATTGATACCAGCGCTTATACGTTCCAGCCTGAACCAAGGCAACCTGCATACATCGCATTTGTGGGACGTTTCTCGCCAGAAAAAGGGCCAGTAGAAGCAATCAAAGTTGCTCGTGCCGTCGGCTTACCTCTAAAAATGGCTGGCAAAATAGATGTTGTCGATCGCGAGTATTATCAGCAAGAAGTTGAACCATTAATTGATGGCGAACAGGTTCAGTACTTGGGTGAAGTTTCCCACGAGGAAAAAGTGAAATTGCTAGGGGAAGCGAGTGTCACTTTGTTCCCAATTACTTGGCGGGAGCCTTTTGGCTTGGTGATGATTGAGTCAATGGCCACAGGTACACCTGTAATTGGTATGGGGTTAGGTGCAGTACCAGAAGTCATTACTCATGGGAAGACCGGTTTTGTTTGTCATTCTCTGGAAAAAATGATTGAGGTTATTCCAGATGCGATGAAATTAGATCGGCAGACTTGTCGGGAGTACGTTGTGAGACGCTTTAGTGTTCAATCGATGACTGATGAGTACGAACGGGCTTATAATATGGTGTTAAAGTAATAAATTACACTTATAAACTATAAGCCTATAAATTAGAAGGCGATATTATTTGCTGATTTCGCCTTCTAATTTATGTCTTAGCAATATGGTGGCTGACTACAGCCAAGAAAAACCAATATTTTGCCATCATAGCTGACATTTAGTTTTTAAATAAAGATTTTAGGCTGAATTATACCCAAAATAGGTTGAAATTGCGTTTTTTTAGACTTGACGTTAGATTAATAAAACTTTAAAAAATATAAGTTTACCAACTGACGCATTGAAAACCCAAATCCTGAATTACTCTTGTTTTTCTGGGGAAAACCTCAAATCTCGTTTTAAATCAGGGTTAGGGGATGTGTTCTGCGTAAGTTTTAAATTTCTCAATATTTGATTGTTGTAGATTTGATAGCTGTCCTTTTGCCAAGAGTATGTAACTATTGTTTTGGCTTGAATGGCTCAACTAAGTTTGCTAGAGCGTCTTTTTTCCCAAGTTTTAGATTGGAGTCAGCCTCCGCTGGGACTTTTTCCTGTTGACGCCGATGCAATTGCGAAAATCTAGACCTGTACACGGAATGTTGCCTAATGACACCGGATATACTGATGACACCGGAAAAAATCTTCTTGGACGGAAAAACTTATATTCCCGCAGAACAACTACCTATCCCGGAGTGGCCTTGTGTTGTAAGTGAAAGACCACAACCAACGCTGACGGTTAAAGATGATGATTTATTTTTAGTAACAGATACGATTGGGAATATTTCTGGCTGTTCCCTCAACGATGGCAACCCCAGTATGGGACTGTTTTGTTGCGATACAAGATTTCTCAGTCGCCTAGAGTTGCAGATTGAAGGGCGATCGCCTGTGCTACTTAGCAGTACTGCGGAAAAAGGATTTGCCCTCTCGGTGCTATGTACTAACCCCAGGATTGATGAACGCCTGAGGGCTGATACTGTAGGGATTCGCCGGGAACTCGTACTCAATGGTGCACTGTTTGAAGAAATTGAAGTAGCTAACTATAGCACAACTAGCGTTAGTTTTGAACTAAGTATCAGCTTTGATGCAGATTTTGTTGATTTATTTGAAGTCCGGGGTTATGGCAGAGACAAACGGGGTAGACTTTTACGCCTAGTAGAACCGCTACCTGAAGAGGTCACATCCCAAGAAGGTGATGGCTTTTTAGCTACACAAATTCAGCCCATATTAGTGCGGGACGAATTCCTAACGATGGCTTATCAAGGTTTAGATGGCTTAGTCATGGAATCGCGTATCCAATTTCAGCATCGGCAACCAGACTATTTTAAAGGTTACACTGCGGTTTGGCAGTTAGAGTTAGCTCCCCACGAAACCCAAAAATTAGGCTATCGGGTGAATTTGTTGAGAAACAACCAACCTAGTTCTACCGTGAGTGCGGCGATTACTTTACCACAAGCGAAAGCCGCTGAGTTAATGGAAGAACAACACTGGGTACAACAAATTACCCGCATTAGCTCAGATAAAAGTATGTTCAATCGAGTAATTGAACGAGCTGAGCAAGATATGTATTTGTTGCGCCAGTCCTTTGGCAAATATAAGACTGTTTCGGCAGGAGTACCGTGGTTTTCGGCACTGTTTGGGCGAGATTCGATCATTACAGCTTCCCAAACTTTGATGTTAAATCCCACAATTGCCAAAGAAACTTTGATACTGCTAGCACAATACCAAGGCAAAGTAGAGGATGAGTGGCGCGAAGAAGAACCAGGCAAGATTTTACACGAGTTGCGGTTGGGGGAAATGGCGCGTTGTCAAGAAATTCCCCATACACCTTACTACGGTACAGTCGATGCCACACCCCTATGGCTGATGCTCTATGCTGAGTATTACGCTTGGACAAACGATCACGAAATTTTAGAGCAACTTTGGCCGAATGCTTTGGCGGCAATGGACTGGATTGACCGCAATACAAGACAAACTAGCTACTTAAGCTACTACCGTAAATCGAAACGCGGTCTGGCTAACCAAGGGTGGAAAGATTCTGGCGACTGTATTGTAGACCATAAGGGAGAGCTAGCTAGCGGACCGATCGCACTTTGTGAGGTGCAGGCTTACGTTTATGCAGCGAAAATGCGCCTAGCAGAAATTGCACGAATGAAAAAGCGGCTAGATTTAGCAGACCGTTGGCAAGAAGAGGCGAGAAATCTCAAGGTGCGTTTTAACAGAGATTTCTGGATGGAAGATCGGGATTTCTGTGCTTTAGCTTTGGATGGTGATGGCAAGCAGGTAGATAGTATTACCTCAAATCCTGGTCATTGTTTACATTTAGGCATCTTGACACCCGAAAAAGCCTACAGTGTCGCAGAAAGGTTGCGGGCACCAGATATGTTTAATGGTTGGGGGATTCGCACTTTGAGTAGTTTATCCCCAGCCTACAATCCAATGGGCTATCACATCGGTTCAGTTTGGCCCCACGACAACGCTATCATTGCGATGGGGTTGCGATCGCTTGGTTTAATAGATCAAGCCCTGGAACTATTCCAAGGTTTATTTGATATGACTAGCCAGCAAGCATATCAACGTCCACCAGAACTGTTCTGCGGTTACGAACGTAACGGTGATAATGCCCCCGTACAGTACCCAGTCGCCTGCACTCCCCAAGCTTGGGCTACTGGTAGTGTCTTCCAACTCCTGCAAATGATGGTCAATCTTGTACCAGATGCCCAAAATAACTGCTTGCGAATCATCGACCCCGCTTTGCCAGAGTCGATTAATCGCTTGTCCTTCCACAATTTGCAAGTCGGCCCTACCGTCCTCGATTTAGAGTTTGAGCGTTCTGGTAACACCACCGCTTGTCGTGTTGCGAAAAAACGCGGCAATCTACGCGTGGTGATTGAAGCGTAATTAGGGAATGGGGCATGGGGCATGGGGCATTGGGCATTTTATCTTCCCCTACTTCCTTGTCCCCCTTGTTCTCCTTCTCCCCTAATGCCAGCCAAAATAAAAAAAGAAAGAAGATCCAAATTCCTTCTTTCTTTACCCTGTTATGTAGATTTATTCTTCACTCAGGAATTAATACTCCGACTTATCCTTCTTCCTGATTCTCGACTTTACGACCTGGAGAAGATTCATATAAAGCATCTAGTTGTTGGCGGGCATCTTCAACGTTGATTGACCGCATCACTAATAAAGGCTCTTTAATTAAGTTACCTGCTCCGTCTAATAACTCTGGATGTGGTTTAAACTGCTTATTTGAAGAGGGATAGCCAAATTTGCCCTGATTATTCATTGCCGGATAAGTTCGCTCTCGATCAAAACTGAACATAATCAAATTGCGAATTAAATTGGCAACAGCAATAACGGCAAGGATCGTAAAAGCAAGAATGTAAAGCAGGTGTAACATCGGAATTGTCCTCCAGAGGAAGCGAGTTTTAAAAGTTTTTACGGTAACCTTTCGCTGTACTAGTAACTTAAGTTACAGCTATAGCGACTAATTAACGTACTGTTTGTACGTTTTATGTTGTTTATTAAGGGCAGTCTATTAACCGTTATTCAGAACAAGGTAGCATGGTATACATTCTTTTCTGATTTATTCAAAATTTATTAAGGATTGTGTAATTTAGAGAGAATCTGAAGACTTTGTGGATGTCTATAAAATTCAAAATCCAAAAAGCCTATAAAGTAAGGTTTTCCGTGATTTTGATGATTTGTCTATTTACTCGAACGCTTTATTAGCTAGCGACTTGCTGTTATTAATTTAAGTCTATCGAACTTAATTAATAAAAATCTATTTTTCTGCATCTCGTTCTTGATGGAAGCGCATCACCACATTCCAGCATTTTGTTACCAGTTCGTGCCAAGGCGTTATTGTCGCCATATCAATCCCAACTTGTCCATCAGTTGCGTTGAACATCATCTTTGCCGTGTTGAGTTCATCCTGCGCTTGCTTGATTTCTAAAAGCAAGTCATTTTGCTCTTGCTCACTCATAAACGAGAGTTGCCTGGTTTCCAGAAATTTGCGCGATCCCGCAAACCAATACTGAAAATCCTCTAACAGCGGTTCTAATAGACTTTTGAGCAATTCAGCCCCTGGGGAATTTGAGTCTCGCATAAATGAGAAGCATACTTCTAACTTTCTCTCTAATATTAACTTTATTTACAATTCTTCACATCATTTTTTCTTGTTTCATGATTAAAATAAATCGAAATTTCCGTATCTTAGGATACATTTATCTATTTTATCTTTTTGTCAAGAGGTCTGGATAGCTGCCTGAGGTATGGTGTCTAAAGTGGGATCGCTCTAAACACAGTTATAAAGTCAACTGCGATCGCTGTAGAGAAAATTCAGTCTAAAGATAGATCGTTAACTTCAATAATATATTGAGAAATATTGCTTTTATATAAGCAGGACGCAACTTTACTCAGTCATTAATTTCCAGACTAAATTAATTCAACAATTGCAATCTTCAGCCAAACTGGCAGTAATTAAAATCGCTATAGTTGGAGAAGCCTGCACAGCAAAAGTTAATTAATGAATCACGTGCAGTGCAGGAAGCGTATGTATCAAAACAGCAGGGAAACTTTTAGCCACAAAGGATGAGGTTTGTACCTTATCCTGCCATCTGCCCTCTGCTTTTCTTCTTATCAAAAGAGCGATGTTGCAGACAGCCACTAGCAGACTCATCAATGCTCATATTCAGGCTGATTAAACATTGGTAAAAAACTATTCAATCAAAGATGTGAGAGAGCATCCAGTAGATGTCAAAGCCTATTAAGATGACAAATACACCCATGTTATATTTGGGTAGATTTTTCAGAACACCAACTGATAAATTAATTTTGCAATCACTTCGCCAATGGTTTAGCAGCCGATGTCGCCTAATCAAGTTCCCAACCAACCAGAACAATCTGAAAAAATGTATTTGCCTCGTAGCAGCGAATCGGAAAATTTAAAAAAAATCCGCCACACCGCTTCCCACGTGATGGCTATGGCTGTACAAAAGCTGTTTCCTAAGGCGCAAGTAACAATCGGCCCCTGGATTGACAACGGCTTCTACTATGATTTTGACAATCCAGAACCATTTAGCGATAAGGATTTAAAAGCCATCACCAAAGAGATGGTAAAAATTATCAATCGCAAACTCCCAGTAATTCGGGAAGAAGTCAGCCGAGAAGAAGCTGAACGTCGAATTCAGGAAATTAAGGAACCTTACAAACTAGAAATTCTGGCAGATATAAAAGAGGAACCAATCACGATTTACCACCTGGGGAATGAATGGTGGGATTTGTGTGCGGGGCCTCATTTGGAAAATACCAGTCAAATTAACCCCAAAGCAGTTGAATTAGAAAGCGTTGCTGGCGCTTATTGGCGTGGTGATGAAACCAAAGCCCAACTGCAACGTATTTATGCCACCGCTTGGGAAACCCCAGAACAACTGGCTGAGTACAAGCGGCGCAAAGAAGAAGCACAGCGTCGAGATCACCGCAAACTGGGTAAGGAACTGGGATTATTTATATTTTCTGACCTGGTGGGTCCAGGTTTACCTTTGTGGACTCCCAAAGGTACTTTGTTGCGGAGTCTGTTAGAAGACTTTTTGCAACAGGAACAGCTAAAACGCGGTTATTTACCTGTAGTCACGCCCCATATCGCCAAAGTGGATTTATTTAAAATCTCTGGACATTGGCAGAAGTATAAAGAAGATATGTTCCCCTTAATGGCGGAAGATGAAGAAGGTGCGGCTTTAGAAAATGGCTTTGTGATGAAGCCGATGAATTGTCCTTTTCATATCCAAATATATAAGAGTGAATTGCGTTCCTACCGGGAACTACCAATGCGCTTGGCAGAATTTGGCACTGTTTACCGCTACGAACAATCAGGTGAATTGGGCGGTTTAACTAGAGTGCGCGGTTTTACTGTCGATGATTCTCACCTCTTCGTCACCCCCGAACAGCTAGACAGCGAATTTCTCAGCGTGGTGGATTTGATTTTGTCGGTGTTCAATAAACTGCAACTGAAGAACTTTAAAGCCAGACTGAGTTTCCGCGATCCAGCCAGTGATAAATACATAGGTTCCGATGAAGCTTGGGAAAAAGCTGAAGGTGCAATTCGCCGTGCTGTAGAACATCTGGGGATGGAACATTTTGAAGGAATTGGGGAAGCAGCGTTTTATGGCCCTAAACTCGACTTTATCTTTAGTGATGCTTTAGAAAGAGAATGGCAACTGGGTACTGTGCAAGTAGATTACAACTTGCCAGAAAGGTTTGATTTAGAGTACGTTGCTGAAGATGGTTCCCGCAAACGTCCGGTGATGATTCACCGTGCGCCTTTTGGTTCGCTAGAACGCCTGATTGGGATTTTGATTGAAGAGTATGCGGGTGATTTCCCCTTATGGTTAGCGCCAGTACAAGCGCGATTGCTACCAGTTGGTGAAGCGCAAATTGATTTTACTAAAGATGTGGCAGCCAAGATGCGTGCTTTGGGCATCCGTGCCGAAGTTGATTTGAGTGGCGATCGCTTGGGTAAATTGATCCGCAATGCAGAGAAAGATAAAATACCCGTGATGGCTGTGGTGGGAGCCAAGGAAGTAGAAAGCAACTCCTTGAGTATCCGTACCCGCGCCTCTGGGGAGTTGGGTGCTGTTGCTGTGGATGAGGTTGTGGATAAATTGAAGAATGCGATCGCAAACTTTGAGAACTTCTAGCAATTTTCCGAAATTGGTAGCCCAAGCATGGTAGTAATTACCAACGCATCAATTTATATCTAACTTTCTATATCTAACCTAGAGGGAATATATCCCACCAACAGCCCGGTCATAACGACCGGGTTTTTGGTTAGCAACAAAAAACCCCGGCGAAACTAACCGAGGCTGATGGGAGAAGTCCAAATAACGATGAGATACAGATACCGAGTTAAAAAATCTTAGCTAACGCTCAAACCAACTAAAACTAAAGTTGTGACAATTAAAGTAGCGAAAGCTGCTTGTAAAACATATTTGCGTTGCTCCCAAATTGCTGGGTATTCAGCGTAATACATTTGGGGTTCGGTTGCGTAGTTGTTGAGAACGCCGTCTTCGTTAATGGTGGTATACATATAATTGTTTTCCTGTGTTTGTTACTTTATGTAAACAAATTTAACAAGATTGTTACAAAAAGTCAACCTGACTTGACAAATAATTGTAGATAGTATTAATAAGGCTGGCTTATGAGAAAGCAAGCCAGTGCCCAAACAATGAATTGGATTGTTGTAAGGTGTGTAGACAGGAAGCAAATTCCAGAACGGTAATGAAAAAGCCCATCTTTTCGCCTCTGACTATGGTTGTCCTAACTGCGCTGACACTTAGCAGTTGCAGCAATGTAACCACTAGTCAATACGAAGCAACAGCACTTACCACTTATACATGGCAGATTAAATATATTCGCAACCTCAGCAATGAACCATCACCGCAATTTGAAACCTTTGCGACTACATCCTTACTCAATCGCAATGGCTTAAAACCAGAAGGTGCAGTTACTGGCCCTGACGATCGCGGTTTATGGTGGCCTGCGCTACCACCGCGTCCTTCAGTTGATGAAGTTGAACAGCGCAAAAAACGAGAACAAGAGGTAAGTCAACCGGAATTATTGAAAACTGTAGAGTACAAAATTACATACAGTGTGGTTTCCCAAAAGAAGACATTACCCACTAACTACGATGTTTACCGGCAGGTAGTAAAGGCGTATCCATCGCGCACACCTTTAGAATTGACGTTGGGAGTTAATGATGACTCAGTGGAGAAAGCTGAGATTCTAGAAAATTAAGTATTCTGTTTACTTTTTCAGAGAAAATGGTTGAGTGGGAACAGAATATGGTCGGGAAGGAACGTGATTTCGCAACAGGAGTAAAGGAATACTGAGGAATCCTAAAATCATAACTACTCCTGTAAGTATCCAAACTGATAACCGATTAGGTTGATAGTCTCCTCGTTCAATTTGCCAGAAAACCTGGTTATATCGCCAAGCTGCTAAAGCGATGGTCAAAATCCCCGTAATTACTAAAACAATTCCTAAATTTTCCGAATTGAATAATGGGTTTACAGGAGTGTCCTGTTGTGTTAAGGCAGTATTAAGCTGACGCAAAAATAGACCAAATCTAGCGATCGCAAAACCAAAGCCAATTAATGCAATAGAAGTACGTAGCCAAGCTAAAAAAGTCCGTTCATTTGCTTGATGCTCTCGTTGACGGTCGATTTTCGGCAGTTTATTCATGAGTTTCTTCTCATTTCACACTCCCCAGACTGAATATACATAAGTTGTACAACAAAAAAATTCATCTCCTAAATGGTACAGAACCTTCTGACGAATTCTGACGTTTTCAGAAAAACCATCTGCTGGCAGAGACTTTGAGCAATGACAATAGTTCATAATAGTAATCAGCAATCAATTAGGTAGGGTGCTGCTATGTTTCGTCTAACTCAGATTATTCGGAACTTGTACCTTCGCATTGAAGGTTTTGTTTCTGTTATATTGAGAAATATTGCTAACTTTTTCAAAAATTTCTTTGGTTTTTTTGCCAATCTCTTTGGATTGACTGAATCGGGGTATTTCTTAGAATCAGATCAGGCACAAAGTACAAAGCGGGTTGAAACTCAACAGAAAATAGAATCCAAGCCGGATATTACTACTGAAAATACTGCCACCAAACGCCGCCGTTCTAATGCCAAAATGGACTATTACCTCAACATGGCTCGTGATATTAAAAAGAGCTAAGGTAAAGTTATCAACAGGTTAGAAAAATCGATGTTGATGGTATGAAACCACAGATGAACATAGAGAAACACAGATATTTATCTGTATTTCTCTGTGGTTTGTTTGTATCCGCTATCCCAGCTATCTCGAAATTGATACCATGTCATATCATGTCCGGCAAATTACTTGTGATATGTCCGCCACGAGTGCAACGCCGAACGAGAACGCTTCGCTCGCAATGATAAGCGAATTCATAATTTGGATTAATTTCAGCGTAGATTGTAGTTCCGCCTATGCTGGAAACAGCGATCGCTAACTTCTGCATTCAGGTAAATTTTTCATTACCAACAAACACTTGCCAGCTAATATAACTTACAAATAATACCAATTTTACCTGCGATCGCTGCTTCTTCAACAGCCCGAATTTTAAATGATGGTAAGTTACCAACCCCTGCAAATATTTTAGCTACGGCTTAATAATCAATCTACTGTAGAAACGCAAAGATACAAAATCTTCCTTCATACCTTTGCGTTTTTAGGTAAAAACTACAGAATTCCAAATACTGAGCCAACAGTAGACTTAATCGAATCTCTGGCATCCTTTAAAGTTTGGGCAATGGGATGTTTTGTCTGTAAAAACACCCGCGCACAGTTACGTCCCGGCATACCAGATATCGAACCACCTGGATGTGTTCCCGCACCAGTCAAAAATAGATTATCAATTGGGGTTTTGTAGTTCGCTATTTCTGGCAAGGGGCGGAAAAATACCATCTGATCTAGTGTCATATCAACGTGATAATAATTTCCTTTGTAAGCACCTAATCTTTCTCCTAGTTCCGCAGGACTTTCTACACGACGGGCAATTGTTGCATCTTTTACATTAGGTGCATAGGTTGCTAACTTATCAACAACCCTATCTGCAACCTGATTTTTTAATTCATCTGTCCAACCAGTACCTTTTAAACCTGTACCTTCTGCGCCTGCAATTTGATAGGGTGCAAAAAACTCAATCCATACAGTGTGTTTGCCTGGTGGTGCTAAAGTTGGGTCTAAAGCACTTGGCATTACCACATACATTGATGGATCAGAATCAGGAATTTCTCCTAAGGTACATTTACTATGAGCTTGTTCAACGTGAGCTACAGAATCAGCAATCAAAATAGATCCAATTAGATATTCATCTTTGTGTGCGTGATGGGGAAAGCGCAATGGTTCGTTTAATGCCAAATCTATTTTGAGAATAGTTTCGTTATTATTAACGATGCGGCGTTCTAATCTTTCCCACAAATCTGGATCGGCTGCATCAATATCGCTTTTATCAGTCATTTGTAAGAATAACCGCTTAGCATCGATGTTAGAAATAACGCCGTATTTAGCGCGATATTCTTTCCCGCCAGCAACCCTTACCCCGACTGCTTTGTTATCATCAATTAACACTTTTTCTACGTGTTGATCTGTGAGAATAACGCCACCTTTACTCGTGACTAAATTCACCAATGCTTTCACAAGTGCGCCAGTTCCACCGCGAGGTCTCGCCATACCAGGATTGTGACGCATTGCCATCATAATTGCACCAATGGCAAGAGTTTTTTGTGATGGTGGGGCACCAAGTTCTGATGCTAGTCTTGCTAGGGGTGCTTTAAGAAACTCTTCATCAAACCACTCATTAAGTAAATCCTCGGCGCTGGTTAACATAGTACGAATAAAGTCCAGCGTTTTATTGGGGGAACCAATAACAGAAAATAAATCTTTGAGCTTTGTGATGTCGTAATTACCGACGATATCTATAATTGATTTTGGTGGTGCATTAAACATAGGAATCATTGCACCTATTGCCCGCTGCCAGTAGTCTACAAATTCTGCATATTTTTTAGCATCGCGTTCATTATAACGAGCAATTTCTGCACAAGTTTTTTCTAAGGATTTGTGCGCTAAAAAATACTTTCCATCAGGATGAGGACAGAAAACTACTGGATCGCACTCTAGATATTCTAAGCCGTATTTTTCTAGTTCTAATTCTTCAACAACTGGCCCTAGATGAATAAATTCATGGTCAATGGCACACAAATTAAATTTAAATCCAGGAGCTTCTTGTGGTAAACATTCTTCAGTTGTCGCTGCGCCACCGGGAACAGAACGTTTTTCTAATAGCAGGACACTATAGCCAGCCTTCAGCAAATAAGCAGCACAAACTAGACCGTTATGCCCTGCGCCAATAATTACAACATCGTACTCTTGCATATTCGTAAATAGAAATGGATTTGCTTGTTAAGATTACAAAGAATCAAAGTAATTTACTTTTGTTTAGTAGCTGTGATTTTACTGATTCACAGCCATATTTTCCATTGATGGAATTTGCTTCATCTTGGCTTTTATCAAAAGGATAAGATTGCCTTTTGTTACCTTGATATCTTTAATGTTTATTACCATATTTTCCCATGCAAAATATGGTAAATTCAGTAATTCTTTAATCTTTTGCATTAAAGCTGCAACTAAAGGAATAGAAAGCCCCTCTCCTTGTGTACAGTTGAAACTTTCTAATATTAATGGTTGCGGATGAATAGGTGGATTCACTCTGGCATCAAAACCTAAAAGGCGGTTGTTTCCCTTTTCTTCTATCAAAACTTTGCCGCTAAATTCTATTTTATCGTTAGCAGGTAGATATATTTGGATATGTTGCAGCGTAAAACTTACAATTTCGCCATCTACATTTAATTTCCAGTTTTGAGCATAGCTTTGAATTAAATTGGATGACAAAGCATGATTAATATCTGCCTCGGTCATAACAATGCGAGCCATAACATTTACTGGCTCATTCAGTTCAATTTGACCAAAAATAGCACTTAAAGGATTGATGGCAATGCTATCTGTTTTGACTTTTATTTCCTGTACTCGGATATCTTTTTGCAGCACCAAACCTTGACCACTCAGAGTAATCTCTTCTACTTGTCCCTGAGCTACTTTTAACAAGTCAGTGTGCACATCTACATCTATTTGTTCTACTTCATCCAGTTGGTTGGATAGGGTGTTTTCTGCCACCTGTGCTAGTATATGCTCCTCCAACCTTTGTTTATCTGGCATGAGTGTTTATACTCCTACTATCCTCTTACCTACTCAATTTAATCTTTAGAGGCTCAGGAGTGTATCTGTACTAAGATATATACAACCTGGAAGATTTAATTATAAATTCAAAGGTCTGAGCAAAAGTCAATTAACATACAATTTTTTATTCATTTTGATATATACACTAAATGCCAATAAATTATAATTTTTTATCTCTATTGTGAACAATATCTAAAGCTTAAAAATCTATCAAAATATATAGATAAGGGTTGACAAATACTTTTAGTAATTATCAACCCTATAAAGAATTAAAGAGAACTAGATTCTAGAGTGCGAGAAGGCATCTGATGTTGATTTTTGACAACCATTTGAATACTACGGTTTGGCCCTGTCACCAACCCACGGCGTTTTGGTCGCACATCGCGATCGCCAACTAACGCTAATTCCCAACTAGAAAGGATTTTAGCTAGTACCACTTTCATTTCAAATTGAGCAAATGCCATACCAATACAGCGTCTAGCACCACCGCCGAAGGGCAAAAACTCATAGGGTGAAAATTGGCGTTCTAAAAAGCGTTCTGGTTTAAATTGCTGATGTTGTGGGTATAAATCTTCTCGTTGGTGGGTGAGATAGATGGAACCAAGTACGACTGTACCTGGTTGGAGTTCATGACCGCACAAAGATACAGGCGTTTTTACTACACGTGGGAAAGTCAGCATCCCGACTGGATAAATCCGCAAGGCTTCACAGTACACAGCGTTTAGATAGGGTGATTTAAAAACGCTGCTGGGGTCTGGGTTCTCACCCAAGCTATCTAGTTCTTGTAGTAGCTTTTGCTGTACTGAGGGTGATTTATGAATCCAGTACAATGCCCAAGTGAGGGCTGTGGCCGTGGTTTCATGTCCTGCTGTTAACAGGGTCATTAATTCATCACGCAATTCTTCATCAGTCATTCCTTCACCTGCTTCATCACGCGCCGCCATGAGTAAGCTGAGGATATCTGTGCGCGATGAGTCGGGATTGTCTCGACGTTCTTGAATCTCCTCGTTGAGGAGTTGGTGAACTCGCTCTTTGCGGCGCAGGAATCTTCCCCAAGAACTGCGGGGGCCAAAATCTTTTCGTAAAGCAGGAAAATAAAGTTCGACTACCCGTAGGGGGGAGGTTTCATTTAGCATTGCTGCTAAAAGTTCCTCTAATTCTTGGGCGCGGGACCCTTCGTATAATCCAAATACAGCTTGCATAATTACCCGCATGGTAATGATTTGCATAGCTGACCGGACACAGAAGGGTTTGTCTATCTGCCATTGACTAATTACTTCTTCTGTGACCTTGTTAATCACCTCACCGTAGGTGCGCATTCTATCACCGTGAAATGGCGGCATTAATAATTGGCGTTGACGGCGATGTACCTCACCACTGACTGTAATTACAGAATTCTTCCCTAGCATCGGTTCAAATACGGTGTTCCAGTCATTAGGCGCTTCAAATTCTTTGGTATCGCTGGTCAAAATTTGCTGTAGCGCTTGGGGATTGCTGACAAAGACAATAGGTGGATTTAATTGCATGGTGAAGATATCGCCATAGCGCTTGGCACAATCTTCCATAAACGGCATTGGTCTAAAAATCCACTGAAGCATCTGGACAAGCGCTGGGGACTGGGGGCCATTGGGCAATTTCATAGGCTTAATTTATTGGGTTAATTCTTTTTTGCCAATGAAGCTCACAGAACAACATTAAATTTTTCCTCAATTACTATTGAAGCTTTTTATCTTCAGGTTACGAAACTGCAATAAACTGTTACAACCTGATGGTTGTAAAATTTTTGTTAATTTGGACGAGCATCTATAGTTTCTCCTCATACTTTTAAGGTATTCAGCATGACAGCAATCACCTCCAAGGCATCTTCGGCGCTTCCTAATTTTTGTGAAGGAATTCAATATTTTGGTCAAGCGCTACCTGATTTTGAAACTCATGGTGCAACTCCTGCTATAGAATCAGGCAAAGTAGCGATCGCAGATCCTACCGATTCAGTAGCTGTCTATCAAACTTTACTTGCTGCCGATGCTCTACGTTACCTGACGCTACAAATCACAGGTAGTAAAGCTTCTGGACACCCTGGTGGATTTGCTAGCCAAGCGGAAGCTTATGCGGCTCTGGTCATGTTAGGGTACAAAAACATTATTACGGAAGTGGGTCATCACGCCCCGGGATTTTATAGTGCTATGTTCCTCGATCGCTCTTTAGAGGATATGGGCATTTTTACCGTCCAACAATTGCGCGATCGCTTCCGCGAAAAGCATGGACTCTTAGGGCATCTCTCCGGTTACATACCTGGTATTCTCGCACCTGCTGGCCCCTTAGGACAAGGACAGCACTTTGCCATGTCAGCTGCGCTGCTGCACAAAGATAAGCTTTTCCCCTTCACTGTTGGTGATGGTGGACTGGGTGAACCTTATATTATGAGTTCAATGGCTCACTTCCATACTGCTTATCCCCATACCACCAATTTCTTACCAGTGCTGGTTTGGAATGGATACAGCCAAGAACATCACAGTATGGTTTCTCTCAAAACCAACGAACAGATGACAGCATACTGGCAAGGTAACGGTTTTGAGGAAGTCGTATTAGTTGATGCTAAAGAATTTGACGATCAAAACCAGGCTGGCGATTATGTCGATAGTACAGCCTTCTCCTTCCAGCAACGGCTAGCCTTCACCAAAGCTGTACTTTCAGGTGTAGATAAAGCAGCGCGTTCTGCCTTGGGTGGTAAACTTACCGTCTTCATCATTAAACAACTCAAAGGTGCAGGAGTCCACGCCAGAGGTGCAAAATCTCACAACCTTTATCCTAAAGACACGCTGGATGCACCCCATATTGTCAGCGCTTTACAAGAACGTGCTTTATCTGCTGAGGCTTGGCAAATCGTGCGGACAAACGCAGAACGCGCTGGCGGTGGCCCTGCTGCTAAGACAGTGGTGACAGAATTTGAATTACCACTACCAGATTTAGGCGAATTACCTTTAGAAGAATATGCAGTAGGTGGTGAACCCAAAGTTTCGACAACAGCGATGGGAAGATTGGTAGGAATTGTCGGGAAAAAAGATCCTAATTTCCTCGTCACCAACGCCGATGGAAACGAAGCATCGGGAATTGCCAATATTAACCAAGCACTAAAGATTATTCACCCTACAACCGACGATTTATATAACCAAGCACCAAACGGACAAGTTTATGAACCATTGAGCGAAGATGCTTGTGCTGGTTTAGCTGCTGGTTTGTCATTAATGGGTGCCAGAACTTTGTGGTGTTCCTACGAATCTTTTGCCATCAACGGATTACCAATTTGGCAAACTGTCACCCAAGCAATGGCAGAATTGCGTCGTCAAACTCCCTCAACAATTACATTATTTACTGCTGGTGCATTAGAGCAAGGACGCAACGGTTGGACTCACCAACGTCCAGAAATTGAAGCTTACTTTGCTTCCTTGATGCGCAATGGCAATGTGTTCCCATTATTCCCCCCCGATGCTAACAGTATTCAAGCTTGTTATGACTGGGCATTGAAAACTAAAAATAAGGGAATTGTCATTACTGCAAGTAAATCACCCTTACCAATTCGCACCACTTTAGAACAAACTCGTCAAGGTTTACGCGACGGTGCAGTAGTATTGCATGAAGTTCCTGGCGATAAGCAAGTTGTATTTGCTGTTATTGGTGATATGACATTAATGCCAGTATTTGAAGCAGCAGTCTTTTTAGAAAATGAAGGTATTGGTGCGAAGATAGTTTCTGTTATTAATCCCCGCCGTTTGTATCGTCCTGATGATACAGCTTGGGAGACTTGTTCTGAACCCGATGGTGGTTTCTTGGATGATGCGAAATTTGCTGAATTATTTGATGGCGATGCGTTAATTGCTGTTACTGGTGGTGCGGCGGCGATGCTGGAACCAATTATGTTGCGGAGTAATTCTAAGCGCGATACTTTTGCTTGGAAGCGTGGGGAAACTACAGCCAGTGCTGGTGAGTTGATGGCGTTTAATGGTTTGACTGCGGAGGCGTTGACGAAAAGAGCAATTGAACTAGTACATTAAGGTTTAAATATCAATGCTGGCTTAAGGCGCAAAAGCAATCATGTCACTAGAAGCGCCTAAGCCACATTACTTTTATAGATTGAGAAAATCAATCATTTGCTCTTCAAATTTTGCTTCACATTTCATAAAGTTCTTGCTCTCTAAGATACATTTCCAAAAGATACATTTCCAATAAGAAGGTTTACCAGAACTATAAAATTGTAAAATATGCTCTTTATTCTCATTCTTTTTAATTTTATTCAGAACCAAATCAGTTCGAGCAATTGTATGTCTTACAGATGCTAAAAATTGTAAATCATTAATACATATCGAATCCAGACGATTGTCTAGATCATATTTGTCATCATGATAATATAAACAGATATTTGGACTTATAGGAAAGTAAATTCCTTCACCTGTAGCATCCCATAAAACAGGAGAATCAGATATAACAAACTCATCTCCTGTAATGGGCTTTATAATATCTAATTGATAATTATCCCTCTTTTGTTACTACGGGAGGAGTATAATCAGGAAGGAAATCGGAAA
>JAVRCV020000041.1:0-266905 GCA_034530615.2 Aulosira sp. ZfuVER01 | reverse complement strand
CGAAAGCACATTCTTGAGGCTCTATCTGTTGCCGGATTTTAGAGAATTGGTATAACATCCCTAGACCAAAAGAACCAGCAATTGCAGCTACAACACTAGTGACAATTAGTGCAATAAAACCAACCCCTGTAAATACAAATAATGCAGCGGCCAATGCACCACCTATACCAATACCGCCACCTATACCTCCGAAACCCATAAAATCATCATTTATACCGTTAATTGATGGTTTAAATTGATTAATAAAATTAGTTTTTACTGCTATATCTATATTTTTAACATCTGCTTGAATCGCCTCTAAGTGATACACAATATTAGAATCTAACAATTTAACATATTCTCTCAAAATCATATTCTTGAGTATTTCGTTGCCCCATTTATCTATTTCTTCCGACAAACTTATCATAAATTGATTAGTATAATCTTTTATCAGTTTGTCTCGGCTCCAAACAGGGCTGTGTTCGGAAGACCAAAATTGACTTTTGGCAATCATGTGTTCATTTAAATTTTGATACCATTTATTCCAAGATTTAATTGCTTGTGCTAATGCTTCTTTTTTGATTTTTTGTGCTATTTGTTTAATTTTGACATCGCGCCCGCTGGCTTCTCCAATTTGTTCTATAATTTTTTGTTTCTCAGCTTCTGAAAGTTGGATTGTTCCCTCCAATGTATTTTTAGCTTGACTAAAAGAAGCCAGAGTTTTTTGAATCAAATTATTAATATCATTATTTGAACGCTGGTTTTTTAATGCACCGCGTTCAAAAATTAAAAACTTCTCGATTGATGAAGTAAATTTGCGAAAATCCTGAAGATACTCATCCTCTCTAGCTTCCGCAGTGGCTCACCTCCTGCCCTCTGCCTTTTTCTCACTGTTAGCTAGCATCAGCAAAACAACTCAAGACTGCATCCCATGCTAATTCGGAAGCTAGCACGCCTAAAGCAGTAGTTTGTAAATACTTATTCTCAACTTCGTTGGTGCTAACAGCGTAGAGAACATCACCATCATCAAGAGTGTGAAACGGTTGAATCGCTCTTGCCATTGAATCGTGAACTTGCTTTGCTAACTGTTTTAGTTGTTTCGATTCCAGTTTTTGATTAGTAGCTACTAAGGTTAAAGTTGTATTTCCTTTAGTGGTTCTAGCATCCAGATGAAAATTGATTCGCTCTTCTAAATCATCGATAGTTTGACATCTTTCTCCTGTGTTTGGATTTAAAAGCCCGCGCACAACTTGACCGTGACGATCTACAATTGCACCGATCGCATTAACAATAGTAAATACAGCTAACTTCGTCTTGCCGATTTGACGGAATGCACCACCTTGTCCTGCGGATTCAGCATTGCTAAAGTCGAAGACTTTGCCGACAGTAGCAGAACAGCCAGCCCCTCTTGCACCTAAGGGAAAAATATTAGGTTTTGCGGCTTTTAGTGCTGCTCTTCCTAATTCTTTATCTGGGTAAATCGAGTTATTACGTGATAAAAAGTCAAAAATAATCGCACCCCGTACCACAGCTATGTCATACCAATGAGTGCCATAATTCCGCAAAGCAAATAATTCGGCGGATACACCAGTGGCGGCTTCTAGTCCATAAATTGAGCCTCCGGCGTAGCAAATTGCATCTACCCAACCGTCACCCGCCATGATTGTACCCGGAGAACCACCTCGAATATCAACAGATGCGATCGCACCTTTGGGAAAATAGAAAACTGTGCAGCCAGTTTTTGCTAATTCATATTCCGCAACACCAATATGAATGCTAGAGAAGTCAAATTTGAGCAGTGGTTCATCAAATTCTGTTTTCGGAGTTAGCTTCATCTGTTTCTTGCGTGCTTAAGTCCTACCCGTTACCAATCACCACCACTGTAGGCAGATGTACAAGTTACTACTGCGATCGCCTTAGCCGCGATCGGCTTATATTTTTTACCAACCAAGTCTTTTGTATACGCATCAGCCAATCAGAGTTAACCTGGCGGCACATATACTGTACTTTAATTAGCTATTGTCAGCGCATAACATTTTGGCAACATGAAAGCCAATTAAGTATGCAGTCATTTGGGGGCTTACTCGTGGCAAGGGGACGGAAGAAAGGTCTGCCACATAAACGTTGGCTGAACCATACAGCTTGCCTGTATTCGCTGGATTGTTCATCCCTGGATCAATCGCCTTACTGAATAAGCATCCCCCTGACAAGTGCTGCTCTGACAGCAAAAACTTCTTACTGTATGTATTCACATAATGTTCAACCTGGTTTTTCTCGTAAGGAATCTTTGTGAACAGACGAAACAGACTCTTGAAGATCCAGTTTGGCTTTTCTCCTAAGCAGCTTAGAAGATCGAGTTGCTCTGTAATCGTATTCTTCGCTATCTCTTTGTCTTGATTAGAATTTGAGTCTTCTCCTTCGGCAAAGAAGCCCAATTTGATCCTAGTGCGATCGCTTGTGTAGTACCCATCTACAGCAGGGTTAAACTTGACGATGGCAGTGACTAGATTTAGCTTGTGGTGCCAGGCTTTACCTCGGCTCAGGTTGTGAAAGCCCCAGTAAAAGTCAATTATGAGGTTGACCCATAAAATCAACATTCTCACCACATTCTTTGCAATCCAAAATAGCCAAGGAGTCTTAATCATGATCTTCTTGAACCAGTTTGGCAAAAGGAAAGTTAGATACAGGTGAGAGATGAAGAACCAAAGTTCCTTAAATTCTCCTGCGAAGAAATCAAAGCCGCAGACTGTTGGAGATGACGCTTGTTCAGCTTGGCTTACAGTTGTCGCAAACACAGGGATATAAGCGTCTCGGGACGTGACTTGAATATTCTTGTCCAGTAGGTAGATACCAAGTGGCATACAGATGTGGTCACTGACGTGCTTCCCAATCTCGCCGTTCTGAAGTTTCTGCTGATGAGGCAACAACAGCCGTGGTGTAGCAGCACCTGCACAGAGAATTACCTTTCCATCGTTAGCTGTTAGGGACACACGCTCTTTCCTTCCTGTATCGAGATCCAGCAGATGCACCGCCACGCATCGCGTACCTTCACCAGAATCATCTGAGAATTCAAGCTTGATAACTTTGCATCGAATCTTCAGTTCCACCCGCGGATCAAACCAATCCACCAGCGACACACCGCTAGATGTGCGTTGCCCAAACTGATCGAACTGCGTGGGAAAGATATGCAGTAGCTTGGCATTGCCCTCACGATAGTTGGGAACTTTACGGATTTCATCTGTGTCGCATACCTCAGTGCTGCACCGAAAGCCAGCGTTCTGGGCAACCTGGAGAACGTGCTTGGTGATGGGCGATCTCTCCACTGGCAGATCCAGACTCCTGAATTTGCTGTCCAATTCTGCTTTTAGTTCATCCCAGTAGCTGACAGTCTTACCAATGTGTTTACTCAGCCACTCAGAGGACTCGTGGATCATTGTGTAGTTGATAGATCCGCCGCCGCCCTGAGTGCAAGCCCACCCCGATATGATTGGGATTCCCTCAAAATTAAGGGCATTGTGGAGCTTGAAGATACTTCCTTCGCCATAGGACTGAGCTCCAGTGATTTTGATGAGCGATGTCGCTGGTTTCAAAGAAGCTGTCTCCTTCTTCCACAACTAACACTCGCTTGGGGATAGCTCTGTTAGCAGTAGCCTGAAGATAGTGGCTCAGAAACCCACAGGCACCATTGCCAGAACCTACCACTATCGTGTCGTAAATCTTCTCTTCATCCATATTTTTCCTCGATGACAACGGCACTATTTTCAGTAGGCGTAAAAGTAGGGAAGCTACAATTTATTGGCATTTATGGCAGCTATATTCAAAATCTCTGCCTCTTTTTGGCGATCGCCGCAGTACTTCATAGTTCCACACATTAGGCGAGAAGAAGTTTGTTCCACTCTCAGTCTAGAACCTGAAAACAAATATTCTTCGCTACTTTTTTACAAATATTTGTAATTAGTATATGCAGCGGCAGAAGCGAAGAGAGTTTTAAGTAACTTTACTGTTAATTATCTAGTTCTGTTTATTTGTACTTTCTACTAAATGAGGCCTCTTCCTCACAAGTTCCTCATTTAGTTCGTCTATAAGAAAATTAGGAATGCCAACCTTTTTTAAGGCGGTTATCCTGGTAGGAGGGTAAGATGAGACAAATCGGATTTGCGATCGCAATAGTTGCAACTCTCAGTCTATTTCTGTACCACGAGTCTTTTGCACAACCGGGAATAGGAATGCATAGTAGCGGTGGTTGGGGAGCAGAACAATACTACCGGAAGGAAATAAAAGTTTACAAATAACAGATGAAAACTGATATTAGTTTGGAGTAGTTGGCGACTTTTTAAGTTTTAAATTTGGTGATAAAAAATGTCAATAATATTAGGAACCGCGATGTTTGCTAAGAAGATGGAAGCTGTACCTGCAAATGAAATGTGCGGCAGATTACAGCCTATGACAGCTTGAGTTTAACAAGAGGCACGCTCACAAATCTGTCAGTAGCCTTGCTTTTCTCAGGAGAAACTTTAACACTGTTTCTTCAGAAGAAATAATATCTGCTCTAGCTTCCATGCCCGATTGGATAGCACAGCGGCGACTTCCCGCAGTTAACACCAAGCTATCTGGTTGGATAGTTACTTCATAGGTGGCACTTCTTTCAGCAGTATCGGCAGATTTCGCTTGAGGTGCGTAGGTGTAGCCCGTCGTAGACATCGCATCTGGAGAAATAGCGCTCACTTTACCTTTGAGAGTGCCATAGTCTGCATAGGAACAACTTGAAACTCTCAGTTGTACAGCTTGACCTTTTTCTACCTTACTAATATCTCCAGGTGCTACCAATGCTTTAATTATTAAAGGTGAATCGTTGGGAGCAATTTGCGCAACCAGATCGCCAGTATGTATTACTTGTGAAGTATTACGCAGATTGAGTTCTTGGATAATACCTGATGCCGAGGCGCGAATCACAGTAGCTGCGATTTCTCGCTCAACTTGTTGCATTTCTTGCCGATCGCGGCTGAGTTGCTTGTGAATTTCGACTTTTTGCTGAAGTAGTTGCGATCGCTCTTGATTTAATTTAGCTAGGCTGACTTTCCCTGTAGCACTTTCTGCCGCAAGTTTCTCCTGAGATATCGCTACAATCGCATCACTAGGATTAAGAGTAGACTTTGCGGCTTGCACTCTGGCTGCGGCTGCGGCTATGGCTTGTTGTTGTTGTTTAACCGCTGCGATATGTTCTTCAACATTAGCTTTTTGCGAGACTAAAAGTTGTTCTTGCTGTTCAACTGCTAGTTGCACTTCTTGAAATTGATCCTGAGAAATCGAACCAACTTTTGTTAATGGTTCATATCTATCTCGCTTCGCCTTTGCAGCCTTGACAGCCGCCACACTAGACTTGAAATTCGCCTGGGCTGATTTTAACTGTGCCTGGTTTTTTTGTAATTCCTTCTGTGCTTGGCTTAAATTAGCTTCAGCTTCTTTGACTTGGGCAAGCGATGTGATTTGCTTGTCTTTGATATCCCGTTGACTGTGGTTGAGTTCAGCTTTTGCTGCGGCTAGAGTGCGGTTAGTGCGATCGCTTTCTGCGGCTATCTGCTGATCTAAAGCGCGAATTTGCAAATTAACTTGAGATAGTTGCAGTGAAGCTTGCTGGATATTGGTTTGCAGTAGGTTCTTTTGCGTCTTCAGGCGAGAATCATCAACATAAGCAATGATATCCCCTTTTTTAATTACCTGATTTTCTTGTACAAAAATGCGTTTGATTGTTCCTTCTGTTGCTGCTTGCACTAAGCGTAATTCCCCAGTCGGACGAATAGTTGCAGAGGCTTTGATAATGACATTGTATTTCAGAATACTTGTCAAAATCATAGATGTACCAAATATACTGAGCAGAACTATTCCTCCAATACTTGTCCAGCGACTAATAGGAGGTAAAAATTCATTTGGGCTAACAGGGTGAAGAAAGTCTGGATTAGTTACTTCCTCAGTTTTGGCATTAGGAATAGAAGGTAAATTTACTTCGGACATTACTATTTTATATGTAAATATAAATTTCTTTATACTTGATAACAAACTCTGATAATATCAGACAAAAACAGATTATACAGCTAAAATCAAGCTATAAAATTCATCTCAATATTTTTTAATTGGAAACTCCATATTGAACAGATTTTATCTAAAAATATGTGGGATTTGTAGACAGAATATTAAGTTGCACATTGCAGATTTATAAATTTATTCTCTTATGAGAGGATTGCTGGCATAGCGAAAAAGCGTACAAAACCCTACAATTTTTGTGTTTTTTTGTTATTTCTGCGTATTTTGTCTTGTTTAGTTTTCTTTGCAGAGGGGAATCAAAATGTTTAATCAAGAAGTAGCTCTCAACAATCAAGCTTGGGAAGAAATTACTGATATTCAAGGCGAAGCAATTACAGGTGGAGCAGCACCAACAATTCCTGATGTTCTAAGCAAATTTGAAAGTATAGTACGGAACAATTATGACAAAAATCCTAACTTTGATTTCGCGAAAACTGTAGACATAGTGTATAACGTTGCAATAAATAATGGTGCGATCGGTAAGTTAGGCATCGTAGTCACTAAGCAAGAAGTAGAAAACTTTGTGACTGCAATTATCAGCTAAACATTTATCGCAATCAGCAATTGCTAATTTAATAGCAATTGCTGGCTATTTTCATTTCAACTTTTCTTACTATAATTCCCATTTACAAATAATTTGTTTTACGCTTTTATTGTTTTACTAAATGAAATATGAGATTATTCTGCAACACAGCGAAGAAGACTGTGGTGCAGCTTGCATTGCTACTATTGCGAAACATTATGGACGCACCTTTGCTATTACTCGTGTTCGAGAAGCCGTTGGTACAGGACAATTAGGTACGACTCTTGTAGGATTGAGACGTGGTGCAGAAAGCCTTGGATTTAACGCCCGTCAAGTGAGAGCAACTCCAGAATTAATTGATAAACTTCATGAAGCACCTCTCCCTGCCATCATTCACTGGAAAGGTTATCACTGGGCGATTTTATATGGACAAAAGGGGAAAAAATATGTGATTGGTGATCCTGCTTTTGGTATTCGCTACCTAAATCATGAGGAATTAATTGCAGGTTGGGCAAATCGCATTATGCTGCTACTAATACCAGATGAAACTCGCTTTTATCAGCAAGAGTCTCAAAACATTGGCGGATTGAGTCGGTTTTTAGCGCGTGTAATACCCTATCGCCACATTTTAACTGAAGCGATTCTCCTCAATCTGGTGATGGGAATCCTCTCCCTCGCGTCTCCTTTTTTAATTCAAATTCTCACAGATGATGTATTAGTACGAGGTGATACTTCTCTACTCACTACAGTGGCTATTGGTGTAGTAGCAATGAATTTTTTCGGTAGTACCATAAAGTTGGTACAATCCAATCTCATTGCTCATTTTGCCCAAAAATTAGAATTAGGACTAACCTTAGAATTTGGCAAACAAATTCTTCGTCTTCCCCTCACTTACTATGAAGCCCGCCGCAGTGGGGAAATCATCAGCCGTCTGCGAGATATTCAAGAAATTAATCAGCTTATTTCTCAAGTTGTGATCCGGCTTCCAAGTCAGACATTTATTGCCATAGTTTCTTTGGGATTTATGCTGTTTTATAGTCCTAAACTAACTACACTTGGTATAGCTATTGCCTTATTAATGACTCTTTCTACAGTAATTTTCTTACCAACTCTGCGCCGAAAAATTCGCGATCTCCTGGTGATAGAAGCTGAGAATCAAGGCATATTAGTCGAAACTTTCAAAGGTGCAATTACTTTGAAAACGGCAAATGCTGCACCTCAAGCATGGGAAGAAATCCAAAGCCGTTTTGGTAGGTTGGCTAATCTAACATTTCGTACTGTGCAAATTGGCATTATTAACAGTGTATTTTCTGGCTTAGTTTCCGGTATTGGCAATCTTGCCATACTGTGGTTTGGTAGCAGTCTGGTAATTAGTAAGGAATTAAGTATCGGTCAACTGCTAGCATTTAATACTATGAATAGTAACTTTAATATATTAATTGCTACAGTTATTGAGTTTATAGATGGATTTGCTCGTGCCCAAACAGCAACGCAACGCATCACAGAAGTTATCGACAGCACTCCAGAAGACCAAAATGAACAGGGAAAAGCTTGGGTAAAAATTCCTGGTGATAGTGATATCATTTGCAACAATCTCAACTTTCACCATAGCGGTAGAGCAGATTTATTACAGGACTTTTCCCTAACTATTCCAGGTGGGAAAGTTACAGCATTAATTGGTAAATCTGGCTGCGGTAAAAGCACTTTAGCAAAACTGATAGCTGGTTTATATCCTCTGCAATCTGGGAATATTCGTTTTGGTATTTATAATCAAAAAGATTTATCTTTAGAATGTAGACGACAGCAGGTAATATTAGTCCCCCAAGATGCCCATTTTTGGAGTCGTTCAATTTTAGATAACTTTCGCTTCAGCTATCCTTATGCCACATTTGAGCAAATTGTCAAGGCCTGTCAAATTGCGGGTGCTGATGAATTCATTAATGAATTACCAGATAATTATCAAACCGTATTAGGAGAATTTGGTGTCAACATCTCAGGTGGACAAAAACAGAGATTAGCTTTAGCTAGAGCGATTGTGACAAATCCAGCGATATTAATTTTAGATGAATCTACCAGTGCATTAGACCCAGTATTAGAAGCACAAGTTCTAGATAAACTTTTATATTATCGCCAGGGCAAAACTACAATTATCATTAGCCATCGCCCAAGAGTGATTCTACGTGTAGATTGTGCGGTGCTATTGGATAAAGGGCAGTTAAAAATGCAAGGTAGCCCAGAGGAATTAGCGTTGCTACCTGGAGAACATTTAGATTTTTTGACTCCTTGAGGCTGTCTGGTAAGTAGTTAAACATAATTAATTACAATTACACAATGTCATTGCGTTCGTCGTTCGACGAAGTCGTTCTCGAAGAGTAGACGTTCCCGAAGGGTATGGAGCGAAGCGAAATGTAGACGCGCAGCGGCTTCCCGTTCGACGAAGTCGTTCCCTAAGGGTAGGGTAGCAATCGCAGGGGTTGGGATTGCTACCCTACCCTGCGGGAACGCTTTCAGCGCTAAGCGAAGCTATGCCGTAGGCTTTACGCTCGCAATGACTGTAATTAATTTTTCGTGGTTACTTAGTTTATCGCATTAGCAAATTTTTCAGCCGAATGCTATTAGTAGCGCGATAATTAATATTAGAGATCAAAGTACTTTATATGTCGTCAACACCATGTCCTTGTTGTGCTGTTATCCTTAATCAACAACAGGAGCAAAACATCTCTCATCACAAGCAGTGCCAAGATGTTCCAGACAACCACAGCAAAAGTGTAGTCAAAAATTGTACTGTGGTTGAAAATGGTAGAGTTGTAGTTAAACCATTACCCACTAAAACCTCTGATTAACTTTCAACTCAGTTCATCTAGAGATAATACATCGTGAAAGCCTTGAAAATCAATGTAGCGATGTCCATCTTCAGTGTCGTGCATGATATTCACAAATTGATAATTCCAGAGAATGTCAGTAGCACCGTAGGTATGACGCGCATGAACAACTTGTGCCACTGTTTCATCAATACCACTTACCGAAACTACAAGAGTAGTATTTGTCTGAACTAAAGATTCTGTGGTCATCCCAAACAGAGGACTATACTCATCAATGGTATGCATTGCTAACCAAGTTAATGTAAAGCTAGGTGACTGATTCCGGCGCAGTTTCAGGTCGTAAATCCGACGGATGTAATCCCCCTCTACAGTCATTTCATCCCGCATCATGTACACTCGCATTTGTGCTTCGAGAATCAAGTTGCGACGCTGATTAGCTGTGCGGAACATGAGAGTTGGCTCGCCATCATGGGGTGTAATTACAGCAACACGGCTAAAAAGCACCCGCGCAGTCGGACGGGAGAATCGAGCAAACGCCAGTCCTGTCATGACGGCAATTCCCATCAAACCTGCCATTGCTTCAATCGTGACAATTGTATTGGCGTAAGTTGTCTTGGGATACATCGCGCCGTAGCCGATAGATGCCAGGGTTTGCACGCTAAAAAAGAAGACATCTAAAAAAGAGCCAGGTCGAGCATTTTCAATACAGTTTCCTCCTGCCAGGTAAGCTAAGGCAAATACGGCATTAGTAGCTATATAGGCAACAGCAATTAGGAATAAGAAGCCAGTCCAGGGAATTGTCAGCAGCAGATGATAAGGGTCGCGCCAGTAAGAATACCAAGCACCCAAGCCCACAATATGGAATTGTCCGTCCCTGACTTTGATATAAACTCGCTGGAGCCGATGCGCCTTGTGCTTCCGAAAAAGTTTCTGCAATCGAAATCTCATTGGGAGTAGCTAAAAGAACTGCTGTCCGTTAATATAACTAGGTTTGGTAGGCTTATAATAAAAAATTAGGATGAGCAATGCTCACCCTAATACTAGCTGACTAAATAAAAGCTAATTTTTAAGATTTTAGTGGTTAACCTTGAGAACAGCGGTCAAACCACTCTTGATATTTCTGACGATATTCCTCATTGTCAACGACAATTGAGACTCTTACCTGCTGACAACCTTGTTTTTTCTCAAGAGCGATCGCATTCAAAAGTAGGCTAGCAATTTTAGGAGATGTAAACAAGCCACTGACAGTTAAACCATTGTTAAGCCCTACAACTTCGGGTATTTCTTTTTCAGTCAAATCAATACCAACTATTTCCTCTTGTCCTAAATCAATTTCTGCTAGCTGTTTGTGTTCGGGGCTGACTTGTTCTACAATCAATTTCTCACGCCGGACGGGAACTTGCACCATCCGAGTTTCAATTTCTTTGCGAACAATGACATCGCCAACTTTACGTTTACTACTATTAACAACTAATCTTTCTTCTAACAGCTTAATAATATTTTCTTCCCCAACCTCTACTACATTTGTATTTTGATTATTAATTAATTCTCCAGTTGAGCTATCTGATGTTATCTGCTCGCCTGGTTGATGGATTTCTAAATTTTCAGGCATATTTTCTATTTCTGATTTTTCTAAATCTACGAAAATCGATTGAGTAGGATTGTCAATTTTTTGAATTCTCTGACTCCGTAATCGTAACAACTTATTGCTACTGGATTTGGCACTATATTGATTTGGCAGTTGGGATATAACTAGGTTTAGACGATTTTCAGCATCTAAAATTAACTCTTGGACTTCACCTAGCAATTGTCCTTTTTTATCTAGCACAGCAAAATTTCTCACTTTGCTTCCCAAATTATCCAGCAGTTTGCTAATCCTTTTATTAATATCTGCTGGATTTGCTAGCTCAGACTTTCTGATTAAAGTTTGGCTATTCATAAGGTAAAATTTAATAACTGCTTTTGGAACTGCTGACTATCGCTTTTAGCTACTCTTAATTGAAAAGAATAAAAAATTAATCAGAGTGCTAAATAAGCAAAATATCAAATTATAAATTGATGTTAATGATTAATTTTCAGTACAGGCAAAGCTATCTGAAGCTCTACCTGTACTATGTCTAACTAGTTATTAGTTGATCACTAATAACTTTATAGATTAGCGTTCTTCAATTGGTAGTCCGCCAGTAGTATCTACATCTAGTTCTTCACGACGCACAGTTGCTTGAGCTTCAGAAGTTTCTTGCTCTACTACTTTTTTAACTCTGACTTCTTCACGCACAACTGCTTCTTTGCGAATGTCAGGAGTTTCTTCATAGATTTCCATGCGAGCTACTTCACCTTCGCGGAAATTAGCTTCGCCAGCCGCCACAGGACGACCAGCATCTGTTGGTGTTACACGCTCAATAACCACACGTTCCTTTTCCAAAGGAACTTCTACACTTGCAGTCTCGGTTTCTACGCGCTTACCAATTGCAACTTCGCCAGCTTTTTGCCGTCTTTTGTTAGCAATTAGCCTTTCTTCATACAATTTCAGAGTTTGATTATCACGCTCATTGATGTTGTACAAAGCAGGCTCGTTGTCGTAGGTGTATGTATCGCGGTTATAAGTTGGTGTTGTTAATGGCTGATAGTTTGCATCTAGAGATGCTGTTGTATCTACAGTAGATGTTGCATCTAGAGGACGGCGATATACGCCACGTACTCGTTCCTCATAGTCGTAATCCATTGTTGAGCGTTCGTTGAACTCAGGTAACTCTTCAGCTTGCTGCCTGGTCATGCCAATTGCGTAGACGCGGTCAACGTTATAGTCAATTCGAGCGCGTCCAATAGGTAACAATACTTTTTTACCAAAAATCCAGAAGCCTAAGTCAACGATTAGATAACGGAAATGCCCTTCATCATCTACTAAAACATCGCTGACGCTGCCAATTTTTTCATCGGTACCATCTGCATAAACACCAAGACCTTTAATGTCATCACCCTGAAAAGTATCGTGGTAGTTGGGATCAAAATCTTGTAGTTTGTAAAGTGCCATATATTTTTTCCCCTCAAATTTTTAACTTTCATTCGCTATTAACTAAACTAGAATTTTGTGGATTTATTTTCATCTTTCTCACGACTGAATTAAATTTTATCTTAAGAAATAGACGTGTTATTTTAATAATTTTCTCTTGATTATTTAGTGATTTTTTATTTAAAACACCAATAAGCAGGCAAAGATAATAATCTACTTTGCCTGCACTATAACTACGATAATTGAGAACAGATACCCTTGAATACTCACAGATATTATTTAACAGCGATCGCCTAAATTATCAAATCCTAGTTTAGCTAATTAAATAGCTGTATCTCTAGGCGGATTTGTTTCGTTCACATCCAAATTACCTGAAGTATCAATAGCTAACTCTTCCCGCCGTACTATTTCTTCTGCTGAAACAGTATCTGTATCTACTACTTTCCTAACTCGGACTTCTTCACGCACAACAGTTTCTTTGCGAATCTCAGGTGTTTCTTCGTAAACTTCTATGCGAGCTACTTCACCTTCTTGGAACTGTACTTCTTGTGGATTTATTACAGTTTCTGAGGTCGGAGTTACCCTTTCAATTACAACACGCTCTTTTTCCAAAGGTACAGAAACTTGCGCAGTTTCTGTTTCAATGTGCTTACCAACTGTAACTTCTCCGGCTTTAACCCGTTGTTTATGAGCAATTAATCGTTCTTCATATAATTTGATAGTTTGTTGATCTTGCGCATTCAATTCATATAACTCCGGTGCTTGGTAACTAAATGTTCCCTGTGTGGAGGTTGATTGGCTGTTGGGCGAACGATAAACACTGCGGGCATTCTCTTCATAATCTTCATTAACGGCAATGTTTTCCCTATATTCAAGTAAACGTTCTACCTGCTCTTTACTCAACCCATCTACATATACTCGCTTTTCACCATAATTAATATGAGCCAGACCAATAGGTAGTAATATTTTCTTATTACCACCATTTAAGTTTGTGTCAATTACTAGATAGCGGAAACGTCCATTGTCATCAACTAAAGCATCGGCAACTGAGCCAACTCTCACTCCTCCTTGAGTGTAGAGTTCCAAGGATTTAACATCATCACCACCAAATATTTCTCGGTAGTTAGGTTCAAAATCTTCGAGTTTGTAGAGAGGCATAAGTTATTCCCAATAGGGTGAAAATATCTATGCATTAGTTTATTAAGTATTGAAGTTATTTTCATCCTGCTGGCGACTGAAGTTTGTTGAGATCGTCTAGGGTTTATACTTCATACTTGAGAACTGAAAGCTAGAAAATAGAGTGATATGATTGCTAGTTTATCTATGCCTTAAGTTATATATAAATTTTATTTATTAAATAAATATCTTACTCTGGTATGAAGCTATTACAGGAAGGTAGATAGCCGATGAAAAGAAAGGTTTTTTCAGGTTTTCGACTCTATAGTTATTTCCGCCGTGGCGTACTAAACTGAAAACAGAAGATTAGCGGCAGAGTAAAGATTTTCATCAATTTGTTGCGGGTAAATTACATAGATGTGGTCTGAGAAAATAAAATAATTTACCTGTTGAGGCAAGCAGGGAAACTAGAAGAAGAGAGAAATATATTTGAGTTTGTAATTCACTAGACATAATCCAAGAGGCACTTAACCTTAGAATCAGAGAATATTGCCAGTTACAGACTTAAGAAAGAAGTGATTTGAAAGGGAAATAGAATAGCAAAGTTGTGTTGATTTATTTCTACTTCTTGATTTAATTGGCAATTAGTTTAGAGTGAAGATAAAACCTTAGTTATCAAACTGGGAAAAGTTTTATGTGGAAAACCGTATTTTTAACACTGATATTCTTGATTGCCTCAGTGTTACTAATTGCTGAAACTACCTTTGCTAATCCTTGGATTGAAGGGAATGCATGGATTGCTGAGAATACTGTGAATGCTGTTTCGCCTGAGGTAACGCCATCTCCAGAATTACCAAAGGCTAATGTTGATGAATCAAAAAGCAATCAACAAACCACAGAAAGCAAAACAGAGGATAAGAATCCTGCCCAAGAAAAACAACCAGCTGTTAATACTGTTCGTCCTCAAGCGACTAATCCTTACGATATAGAAGCAATAGAGAAACATAATGAGGAAGTTTACGGGGCAGGAAACTAAGGCATTTACAGCGTTGTGATTTGCGAAATCGGTAGCGCAGGTGCTGTTGTCACTGGGTTAGGGCCACCTTGACCAATTTCAAACTGAGTCATCATTGCATGGTCTTCATGAACGAGATTGTGGCAATGCATCATAAATTTACCTTTAATATCCCTTAGATCTCGACTCCGAAACTGAGCAATCACGCGGACTGTCTCGAATTCACCAACTAAGAAAACATCTTTCCAACCCCGTTCGTAAGGACGAGGCGGTAAGCCGTTGCGGTCAAGTAGTTGCAAGTCAACCAGATGAATGTGGACGGGATGCACCCAGCCACTTCCTGGGTTAACCAACTCCCAAATTTCCACATCACCTGGTTGGGGATTAGCATCTACTCGCTTAGAGTCCCAAGTAAGGTTATTTATTTTCCACTGTCCGTTGTTGCGTTCAAAGCGGAAGTTTCGGGTTCTGGCAATTGGCTTATCTCTCAAAGATTCTACAGGGCGTAATTGATTGGGAATGATGCTGTCATCTTGTTCTTGGCGTACAACATCAAAGCGCATAATGGTGTGTGTCCGCACATCATTATCAACAGGACTAGCAGAGTCAACATTCCGTAAGTAGACTTGGGAACCAATTGAATATTTAGAAAAATCGATGACGATATCGTAGCGTTCTGCCATCCCAACCTGTAGACCTTGCAATGGCGAAACCAACTCTACTGGTGCAGCGAGTAAACCCGCATCACTAGCAATCACAATCAACCTTTCACCGCTGGTTTGTGTATCTGGTTTCTGGCTCAAAATCAGTTTGTAATTCCGAGATGTAGAAGCATTTAAAACTCGAAAGCGGTACTTGCGATTAGCCACTTGCATTTGCGGCCAAGGCACTCCATTGACGAGAATTACGTCTCCATAAAGGTTTCTTTGATTGTTGTCATTAAAGATTAAGCTGCCATCATTGGCTAATCGCTTATCTTGAATAATTAGGGGTACGTCATATTCGCCTTTAGGTAGAGGTAAATTCAGTTCGTAGTCATCTTCAACGATGTACATCCCGGCTAAACCCATGTATACGTTGCGGGAAGTGAAATCGAGAGTGTGGTCGTGATACCAAAGAGTGGCGGCGCGATCGTTGGGATAAATGTAATCTTTGAAGTATTGGGGAGGAATATAATCAATGGTATAGCCATCGTACTGCGGTAGTGATGCCATGCCGTGTAAATGGATAACATTATTGATTAACCGCCCTTGAGCATCTTTATCTAACTGATTAATAAAACGAACTTTCGAGAAGCGTCCGCCTTCATCGCGCTTACCGCCTCGTTGCCTAATTGTTGGGCCTGGACTGATACCGTTATAGCCCCAAATCTCTGTTTTCAGCCCAGGTAAAATTTCAATTGCAGACTTCTGAATTTTGATTTCGTAATAATCGGTGGTGTCATCACTACGTTGTGGTTTGAGTACTGGGGGTACTTTAAAAGGCAGCTTAAAACGAGGAATTTGCGGACTCAATTGTGCGGAAGCAATACTTGGAAATCCGAAGGGTGATAGTAGAACTCCACCACCAGCTAAACTCAGTTTAATCGCTTCGCGTCTGCTAATATTCATATTGTTTTTTCCCATAATTTCCTGTGGTTATCAGAGAATCGCCCGATGTTTCTCTGAAATCAAGCAATTAGGAAGACTTAGAACATTAATTTAGTTTGTACAGCCAAATCTAAATTGGTGTAAATCAGGGCTTATCTACAGATAGAATTGACTGTATTTAATTTTGTCTTCCTGGATGCATTCAGGAGTACGCCAATAATAGACCCATATCTATTTTCTGAATACAGGAAGTAATTTATGACCTTTTCGCAGAAATTGGTTTATTTAAATATAAAAAATTAACACTATAGAAATCTGGTTTGATTTTTGCAAAAATCATTCTTGGCTTGTTCTGTGTTGTTGACCTCTACAAGTATGTCCCCAAATCCAATAGAAGTACTATGCAGCAGTATTATTGCCAACATAAATACCAAGCGATCGCGCTGTTTCTACGAGATAATTATGTGGATCTACAAGTGATGGACTTTTAGCTAAAACTGCTTCTAAAGGAACCGCCACAACTTCCCCGTTTTGCCAAGCCACCATCTGTCCCGATGTTCCACCAGCGATTAAATCTACGGCGGCTTTACCAAAAGCTGTGGCTACCAAACGGTCTAAGGCTGAGGGAATACCACCGCGTTGAATATGTCCTAAAACTGAAGCGCGAATGTCGATTTGCTTGTGGCTGCAATTGCTGAGTTCATCGGCAATAAACTGTCCAATACCACAGGATGGTTTTTCACAAGCAGCATAGTTAGATGAATCGTCGGGAATATGTGCGCCTTCTGCGACAACTACAATAGCAAATCTGCGTCCCCAGCGATCGCGCAATTCGGCCAGATGTGCGCAAGTATCCTTTATAGTATAGGGAATTTCGGGAATCAGAATTACATCTGCACCGCCTGCAATCCCAGAATGCAGCGCTAAGTGACCTGCTGTGCGTCCCATCACTTCGACAATCATCACGCGATCGTGACTGGAAGCAGTGAAGGTGAGACGATTGAGAGCATCCACAACTGTGTTTACAGCAGTATCAAACCCTACTACTCTTTCTGTAAGCGCCACATCATTATCTATAGTTTTGGGAATAGCAATGAACTGCCAATTTCCCTTGTTTCGCAATTGGTTGAGAATAGCTAAACTACCGTCTCCCCCAATTCCAATCAAAGCATCCAGTTCTAAAGCCTGGTAGCCAGTCATAATTTCATCGACATGAGCCAGAGTATCGCCTTTGTTGATACTGCCAAGGATAGTACCACCCATGCTTAACAAAGGATCAATACCACGTAAATCTAAACCGTGCAGAGAAAGCGGAATCGCCTTTGCTTCCAACAAACCTTTTGTAGCATAAGGAATCCCCACTACTTGCCAGCCATAGCTCAGGGTAGCATGGCTGACAACCGCGCGAATTACCGCATTCAGTCCCGGACAGTCACCGCCACTGGTAAGAATGCCAAGTCGCTTTTGTTTGCTCATAGCACCTCAGCTAAAACGCTCCATTTAACCAATCAAAAATCTCGTCTAACTGGTTTAATGTTACCAGCCCATACTGCCAAAGAATCATGGGTAATAAACTAGGATTTTGCTCGGGATGTCGTAACGCCAGTTGCAAACTATCTGCGGGTATTGCCAACTCTTCTTGCAAAAAGCGGAGAAATTTTGCCAATCTTTTGGTTTCCATAGTTATCACCCTGTTTTGGCTATAGGAAGAGGTTAGGTAAAAAATCTGAGGAACTTGTGAGGATTTGATAATTTTATTTACAAGCGATTGTAACGCATACTAAATTTTAGATTTTGGTTTTAGAGAATTTTTTGGCGTTACTAAATCAAATAGTCTCGCGTATAGACGCGCATCGGCCTCCCACAGATTAGGCGCAAAGAATGAACGCAAGAGTATTGCTTCACGAGTTGCCCTCTGCCTTACTCTCCCAGCGGATGACTTTGCAAAACCCAACGGCGAAACAGTTCTACAATAATTCGCCACCGTCCCTGAGTCTGTGCAACTACATCATGACGCATTAACATACTGAGCGCTGCCTGTAACTGTTCGCTACCCATAGCCGTAGACTGAGCTAAGACATCTAAACTTAACCCCTCTGGGTGCGGTGCAAGTATTTGTATTATTGCCTGCTGACCATCAGCACCCCGCATCGCCTGACCCCAAACCCCATCAAAATAGTAGCGTCCCCGCTTGAAAAACTCAGGATCGTTGATAACTGCTGCTACATCTTCCACCGTGAAAACCGGATTGCGGGAACGTCCTTGCTCAAATACAAAGTCATTGTAGCGGCGCACTAGCTGAAATCCTAACAGTTGCACTAAATAAGGTTGACCATGCGTTAAAGCATAAATTTCATCTAGCGCTTCCGGCGTGTAGTCGAGGAGGAAATCATCATCTGGGTTAGCTAGAATTTGCCGAGTAGCTGCACGTTCCTGAAAGCCTACATGGATGGGGATGACGCTGGCAAAGAAAGGCTGAAAATAATCTGCCGTCATTTCCTCTAAGGTGTGCAAACCAGCAAAAGCAAAGGCGACTTTAGAACTCATTTGCATCAACCCCCGCAGAAATCCCATAAAATCTTGGGAGATTCTTCCGGCTTCAATTAGTTCTTCAATTTTCTCGAACTCATCTAAAGCGATTATTAACCCACAATCGAGTTGTGCTTCTACCTGTTTCAAATAACGTTCAAAAGTCCGGTAGGGAAGGTTGAGCAAATCTGCATCAGGTGGAGGTGGAATTTGCACAGCTTGGGAAATTTCATCAGTCATTGCCATTAGCACCTCGCCAACTCCTTGCGGAGTATCTCCCAACCGCAGCAAGTTGATATAAACTAGCTGAAGCCCTGAACCTAGAGAAATAGCGGCGTTAACCAGGATAGAAGTTTTACCCATGCGCCTGTGACCGTAGAGGACTACAGACTGGAGCTGATGACCCATCACCCAAAGTTCTTCTAACTGTCTAATGATATCTTCTCGCCCAACGAAGATATTACCTTGAACGGGGTCGCCTACTACATAAGGATTAATCACAGGTTTGGTGATGGTAACTTCCCCCACCTCACCAGCGATTTGTAACAAGTTTTCTTTCCAAGTTTGGGCAATCTCTACAATTAGTCCGCGTTCTGCTTGCGGCAAAGTGTCAGCTTGATTCAGGATATTAGTAAGTTCACCTAAAGTGCGATTGAGAGCCAAAGACCTAGCCGAACGAGATACGCTGCGATTAACAAACTGGACATCTTCAACAACTCGACGCAGGCTAGTAATTGTTCTCCAAGTGACTGGAAGTAAAAGAGGTTCCTGTGGAAATAAAGGTATTTGGAGAGCGGCAATAGAGCTTAGTTCTTTAGCTTCGTGAAATGCTGTTAGAGTTGCGGCAAGGGTATATATTTCCTCACCATATAGAAGAGAACGCACTAGAGCAAAAGCCTCTGTTGCTTTCGTTGGTTGTTTGTTATGTAGATGCCAAAAACCAGCTGCCACAGTATGAGCAGAGACAAATGAAACATTCTGCGATTTATTTAATTTAGTTGCTTTATTCTCATAATTTGAGACTAAACGCACGAGATACCAATCAAAAGGAGCTTCTACCAACTGAACTATGCAACAAATGACTTTCTCTGAAGGTATTTCTTCTAGTACTTGATTTACTGCATTGACAACGGGTGTGGACTGAAGAGTGTAAGCCAGTATTTGATTAACATTATGGAGACCAATTTCCCAATCTTGACGCAACCAATGTTTTACATGAGAAGACAAGAAGGGGAGGGCAAATGGAGTGATATGCGAGAACTCCCATTTTGCCTGATGAAATCGCAAAGCAAAAAGTAAACCTAAAAGCCAATTATCTATACGAAGCATCACCATAACCGATGCAATACCGAATATGATGCCCAACTTGATGCCCAATTCTATAGCTAAACCAATACCGAACATTACACCAAACTCTATCCACGATGACAGACCCAAGACTATGCCTGATTCCACACCCGATAATAACGGCCATAACAAGCAAAATGTAGCACCTGATGCCAAACCCAAAGCAGCTGAGAAAGAAGTAGGAAAAAATGGTATTTCTACGCCTCCGCCTGATGCAAATGCACCCATTACTAAGCCCCAAAAACTAGAACTATATGGACGGGTTCGGTTAATTAATGGTAGAAATCGTGTTGCTGCTGCCCACAGTATGCCAAAAAATACCCCTGCTACTATGCCTAAAATGCTCAACCAATTACTTGAAACCTTTATTAATAAAAGAAATAAAATTCCAATCAATACCAACGCTTGTATAAGTAAGTTTCTAATGATGATATTTTCGGACAACAGTTCTTTGTCCCTTGGATAATCTATTTCGCTTCCAGGAATATTTATACCCGCAAAAGTATCTATATACCACCGCAAAGCCTGGGGAAAGAAAAACACCCAATACAAAAGGTGCAGGTAATCCAAAGGTTTCCACAGTGAGAGTGGACGGCACAACTTGGGAGCTAAATCTAAGTGTGGTACAGGCTGGTGTTCGGTCATAATTCAGTTTTTATCCTCTCCATATACCGCGAATAAGTTCGATAGCACAAATGCATAAGTCGCTGAGGGTGTCCACCGCTTTCTTGGGTAAGTTGAATAATTTCCTCTTCTGTAAAACTCACCTGAGTATTCACTAACCGACTGTCAATAAAGCCACGCACAATATTTTCTTCCCAAGGCTTGATAACTTCTTCAATGCAAACGCCTTGGAATGGTGAAGGATTATCTCGGCTATCAGGAAACAGAACATCTAAGTGTTCGCTAGCTGCAATTACCAAGCGCAAAGGTGGGTTGGCTTGTCCGTCAGCCAAACCGCGCAGTTGTTGGCGTAGTTCTCTGGTGAAACCATCCCAAGTCATTTGTTGTACTTCGTCTAATAACAGCAATAATTGCTGTTTTTGTAACTCCCGAATTAATTTCCGACCTTTGCTAACAGTAATTCTCACCTTATTACAGAGTTCATCATAAAAGTCATCATCATTAAAAATTAGGCTTAAATTGATATAAATTGCCTTGCGTGGTTTGAGCAGCTGATGTTGTGCCTGTTGGTAAATAGCTTGGAGTAGAGAAGACTTGCCGATTTTTTTCTCTCCAATAAGTGCTACGCTACTGCCACTGTTTAGGGTTTCAAATACTCTTGTAATCTCCCTTTCCCTACCGAACAATAAATGCTGTTCGGTGATGATGTCATTGAGGGGAATAAATGGGTTATCTGTGTAAGCAGGTCTGTCTTGCTGTGCAATAGAGAGATTGGTAATTACATCGTCGCGCTGTGGAATTTCTGAGATTTTTCGTAAAGTATACTGTTTATATAATTGCTCTATTGTTGGCTTAAAATTATTTTTATTCAGATTTATCTGAAAAATAGTACCAATTTTTTTAAATAATTTAGGACCAGTTTCTTTAACATATTGATAATCTCTATTCTTCTCCTGACTAATCTCTCCATAAGTCTTGCTTGCCCATATTCCCAGAAAGACATCCCGTTCACATTCATTCAGACTAATTTTTGTTTTTTCCAAAATTAGCCCATTCATAAATTCAAATGCGTCTTCTGAGTTCATGAGTTATCAGAACTGTTAGTAATTAATAATACAAGCCTAAGCTGGGATGTATTTTGGCATAAAAAACGCTGTATTGCAATAATTACAATGATCAAGGTGCAGTTGCAAAAATCGCTCTCAGACTATAAGTCTGGAGCTATACATACAAAGCTTGCCTACGCAGGTTTCATTAGTGATAGCGCAATTCACCTTTTTTAATAAAGCTGGCATAGTTTATTTTGATCCAACATTAACCTACTTTGACCTACCTACCTCAAAAAATAGCATTATTTATAGTTCCTACCTGCACATACCGACAAATTGTAGACACCCAAATAATCTAGTAATTGAACATAAATAAATTTGTGGAAGTTACTAAATATGAGAGTTGCAACTTTAAAATTAATTACTCCTATCCTCGTTGCACTTATTCCTGCTAGTGCTGCTGTGTTGGTTGCTTTGATAAGCAAAAGTAATCCAGAAATGAAACCTCCTCTTGCTGCTACTCCTACAATGTTGTTGAAGCAAACTAATTCACAATGCAATCAATATAAAATATGTGTTGTCAACCTTACTGTACAAATTAATAGCGACGAACCTCTGCAAGTAAATAATCATAAACAGATTCCTCTGAAAGCTGGTGATAGTTTGAAGGTTTTGAATCTCAGCTATTGTATACCCTCTGAAGTTAGTCTTAATAAATTAGAAGCAAAAGCTTATCTCTTCAAAAATGGAGTTGAGAGTTATCAAGATGTTCTGTTAACTTCTAGTAACTTCCCGATTCATAAAGGTGTTTGTCACAATATTGGTAACTTCCAAAAAACGTGGAAACTTGAGCCAGGACAACACCAAGCCATAATTCCGCTTATCAAATATTATGGCAGCAACAGAATTGTTGATAAGAGTTTCTACTTTACTTTGGATGTTGGCTCTTAAATGTTGCAAGATTCTCAACTAGCACCATCGTCCGCCTTGGAATTCATTCCAAGGCTAATAGCCTAAGTCCACTCAAGTGGACTGAAAACTTTACCAGTTGTCTTTAGACGAATTTAGCTATTAGCCTAATAATTTATTCTCTTCTCAGGTGATTGTGAAGAGTGGTGCTAAGTAAAATCTCGCCTGATGCGAATGAGTGCTTGGTTTAAACCTTCGCTGTGAATCCAGCCAACAAAACCACCGTAAATCATTCTGTCATGGCGATCGCTGATAAAAACATGGTCAACCCCCAAGGGATTTTTCCATGTCCTTACCGCGCTGCCATCCCTCAGCCGCATAATTGGGTTGGAACTCTTAAAATCTCTGTGGTGTGCGCGAGTCATACCAGGGACATTTTCTAAAATTGCGATCGCATCTTTAGCATCATCTGTTGTATTATCGCTAACTACTGTTGCACAACCGCACCCATCAGTTACCGTTGTTTTTAGTCTGTCTTTCATATCGCCATCAAACAGCGACAAAGAATCAATCTCATCTAAAAGTTTGCCATGTGGTTCAGTTTGTCGGCGTTGGCAATAAACCGCCGTCAGCAAATCTTCCAGGCTAACTTTCGCCAAAGCATCAGTAATTAAACCTGTCAGCCCCAACACAGCAATTCCACCCAGCATCCCCGCCGGGCCACCCAAAAAAGCTAAAGCTGCGGTAATAGCAGCAGCACCCGTAAAGCCTGTAGCAGCCATTGTGATTACCAAAATCACACCCGGTAAACCCAAAGCCGCAACTTTTTTAACAACTTCATCCATACCCTGTCACCTCAAGACAAGATTTGCTCTCAAGTCTTTTCTAACACTTCGGTAGATAAACTTGCTTTAATTTGGTCAAACGGTAAGGCTAAAGGGTGAATTCAAACCTTTCCCCTTTTGCCCCTTAACTGAACTGTATTGAGCGTGATGTGAATAACAACGATCGCGCTGTTTATAAATAACATGACGATGTTATTTATAAATGTCGTCTTGTTCATAAGTAACATCGTGATGTTTATGGCAAACGTCGTAATGTTATTTATGAATGTCGTGCTGTTTATAAGTAACATCGTGATGTTATCAACAAACGTCGTGATGTTTATCATTAACATCGTGACGTTATCAACAAACGTCGTGATGTTTATCATTAACATCGTGATGTTATCGACAAACGCCGTGATGTTTATCATTAACATCGTGATTTGAGTGACTACAGCTTGTCTATTTGCAAGAGGTGTTGCGATAAAGTGTGCGTAGACACAGAGTGGCTTGCTGGAGGCATCGCATCGGTTCATCTCAAGTATCATCGTACAAAAGTGCGATCGCCTAATTAGTTATAATTTATGTCATTGCGGACGAAGTGAAGCAATGCCAAACCCTTGCGATTGCGTCGTTTCGCTTCGCTACACTCGCAATGACAATATTCTGCCCGTAATTCTCCGTAACTTTGCTGTAGTAAACTGCAACTAAAGACAAAGCCTGGTTGCAACATTTGATGGCAGTGTGAAAAAAATCCTGATTTTATCAGCCAATCCTAAGAATACGGCGAAACTGCGCTTGGATGAGGAAGTCCGAGAAATTCAGGCTGGGTTGGAACGTGCCCGGATTCGCGATCAGTTTGAGATGATTACGAAATGGGCTGTGCGTCCTGAGGATTTGCGGCGTGCGCTTTTAGATCATCAACCTGAGATTGTCCATTTTTCGGGACATGGGCAAGGGGATAAAGGTTTGGTTTTGGAGGATGATAATGGACAGTTGCAACTGGTGAGTACAGAATCACTAGGCAGGCTGTTTAAGTTATTTCAGGACAAGCTAGAGTGTGTGCTGTTAAACGCCTGTTATAGTGAGGCGCAAGCAGAAGCGATTCACCAACATATTAATTATGTAGTGGGAATGAATCAAGCGGTAGGCGATCGCGCAGCTATTAAATTTGCTGTCGGGTTTTATGATGCTCTAGGGGCAGGTAGATCCTACGATGATGCTTACGAGTTTGGGCGTATTGCCATTGATTTAGAAAATATCCCTGAGTATGCTACCCCAGTCCTCAAAAGCCGCAAGCCTTCCTCAGCACAACCGACAATTTCACCCCCTTCCCCTTTCCCCTTTACCCCTTCCCCCAACCCCCAACCCAAACGCATCTTTATCAGCTACAAGCGTAATGTCACCCCTGATGAGCAAGTAGCATCGCAAGTCCACCAGGTGCTTTCTCAGCATCACACAGTTTTCATCGACCAAATTATCACCATAGGCACACGCTGGGCTGAACGCATTGAAGCTGAAATTCGGCAAGCAGATTTTTTGATTGTTTTCCTTTCTGAGCATTCTATTCACAGTGAGATGGTGGAGGCAGAAATTGCTACAGCCAATCGCTTCGCTAAGGAACAAAGCGGAAAACCGATGATTCTCCCGGTGCGGCTGGCATATCGAGAGCCGTTTCAGTATCCTTTGAGCGCTTATCTTAATGGTATTAACTGGGCATTCTGGCAAGATGCGGAAGATACACCGCGCTTGATTGCGGAATTGATGCAGGCGATTTCTGGGGGCGAATTAAGCATTGGAGAAGCGAATAAAGCTGGTTTACTTCAGCCACGGGAAGTATCACCTTTACCGCAGCCTTTTGCTTCCGCACAGCCGATATCGCTGGAAATGCCCGAAGGGACGATGGATGGCGAATCTCAGTTTTATGTGGAACGCGCTTGTGATGTTCTGGCTTTAAATGCGATTCAGCGTCAAGGTGTCACTATCACCATTAAAGGCCCCCGACAAATGGGCAAGAGTTCTTTGTTAATTCGCACAAGTAGCGCTGCGGTGAATGCAGGTAAGCGCGTAGCTTTCTTGGATTTCCAATTATTTGATCGAGCAGCCTTAAGCAATCGTGACCTATTCTTTCGGCAATTCTGCACTTGGCTAACTGATGAAATAGAAATGGCAGATAAAGTTGATGAATATTGGAATCCCAAGCTAGGTAACAGTCAGTGTTGCACGCGCTATGTCGGGCGCTATTTATTGAAAGAATTTGGTCAGCCTTTGGTGTTAGCAATGGATGAAGTTGAGAGGGTTTTTGACACCGAATTCCGTTCCGATTTCTTTGGAATGCTCCGCAGTTGGCACAACAATCGCGCTACCACACCAATTTGGAAGCAACTCGATTTAGCGCTAGTGACTTCCACCGAACCCTACCAATTAATTGATAATCTCAACCAATCGCCGTTTAATGTGGGCGAGGTAATTGACTTAGAAGATTTTACCGCCGCACAAGTTACAGACCTCAATCGCCGTCACGGTTCACCGCTGAACTCTAATGAAGCACAGCAGTTAATGGCGTTGCTGAATGGACATCCTTATTTAGTCAGGCTGGCGCTTTATTTAATAGCCAGCCAGCGCTTCACTACTGCGGAATTATTTGCCAAGGCCACTGCGGACAATGGCCCCTTTGGTAATCATCTGCGTAACCATTTATTTCGATTGCATAGCAAAGCCGAATTGGTGCAAAGTATGCTCCAGGTAATTCGCCATAATAGCTGCGATGATGAGCGCGTCTTTTTCAGGTTGCGGGGTGCGGGTTTGGTGCGCCGGGAGGGGAGAACGGTAATACCGCGTTGTCAACTCTACGCCGATTATTTTCGGGAGAACTTGCGTGGATAAACACTTGTCATTGCGAATGAAGCGCAGCGGAATGAAGCAATCGCAAGATTGTTGGGATTGCTACTCTACGAGAACGCTTTCAGCGAACGCTCCACTTCGTTGCGCTCGCAATGACAATTCGGCAAATACGGGGAATAATTATGTCTAACCCAACCATTTACACAGTCGGCGGGACAGTGCAAGCTGGTGGTGGAATTTACATTCCCCGCCAAGCTGATGAAGAATTACTCAATTTATGTAGGGCGGCGACTTTTGCCTATGTCCTCACACCCCGCCAGATGGGCAAGTCGAGTTTGATGGTACGCACCGCGCAAACGCTAGCAGATGAGGGGATACGGGCGGTAATTGTTGACCTTCAGGAATTGGGGGCGCAGGTTACAGCCGAACAATGGTATTTTGGCTTTTTGGTAAAGCTGGATGACCAACTCATGTTTGATACAGATGTGGTGAGTTGGTGGCAAGAACACGAACATTTGGGAGTTTCGCAACGGCTGACGCTGTTTTTTCAGCAGGTATTACTGGCTGAGATAGAAGAACGAGTGGTGATTTTTGTCGATGAAATTGATTCCACTCTCAGCTTAGATTTTACTGATGATTTTTATACAGCGATTCGTTATCTCTATGTTGCCCGTGCGACTAATCCTGAGTTTCAGCGTCTTTCTTTGGTGTTGATGGGGGTAGCAACTCCGGGCGATTTAATCCGCGATGCCAAGCGCACGCCGTTTAATATTGGTCAGCGTGTGGATTTGACTGATTTTACCTTTGAGGAAGCTTTACCTCTGGCTGAGGGATTGAAACTGAGCGCAGATGAAGCGCAACAAGTACTGGGATGGGTATTGAATTGGACAAATGGACATCCGTATTTATCACAGCGCCTCTGCCGTGCCATAACTGAGGTAGGTAAAAACCGTTGGTCAAAAGCCGATGTTGACCGTGTGGTAAGTAATACTTTCTTGGGCGCAATGAGCGAGCAAGATAATAATTTGCAGTTTGTGCGGGATATGTTGACTAAACGCTCACCTGACTCTGAGGTTTTGACTACATACCGCGAGATTCGTTTAGGTAAGCGTCCGGTTGTAGATGAGGAACAGTCAATAGTGAAATCTCACCTGAAGTTGTCGGGGGTGGTGCGGCGAGAGCAGAATGTTTTGCAGGTTAGAAATCGAATTTATCGGCAAGTATTTGACCGGAAGTGGTTGAATGAACATTTACCTTTTAACTTGCGGGATAGGTGGGAGCAGCTGAAACCTGCGCTGCCTTATGTGGTGGGACTGCTGATATTTTCGGGTTTAATGACGGGAGTGGCTGTGTATGTGAATGGGCAACGCTTAATTGCTCAAGATGCCCGCAACAGGGAAGAACAACAGCGCCTAATAGCAGAGAATCAAGGCAATATGGCAAAGCTGCAAGCGGAAAATGCTCGACAGCAGCAGCAAAGGGCAGAACAGCAAAGCCGAGAGGCAGACAAGCAAAAACACCTTGCTCAAAAGCAGCAGAAAAGGGCAGAAAAAGGAGAGGCGCAAGCAAAGTCTGCACAACAGTTAGCTGAACAACGTGGAGCAGCTTTAACAGTTGCTCTCAAGAATGCCAACGCAGCTAAAAATGCCGAAGCCGAACAGCGTCAGGTAGCGGAAGAACGTAAAAGCCAAGCAGAGAACAATTTGCGAGAAGCCAACAAGCAGCGAAATATTGCCCAGGAGCAAACACAGCAAGCTGTCGCTGCCAAAGCAGATGCAGATAAACGCCGTGTTAATGCTGAAATTCTTGCCCAGAGTCTCAAATCACAAAACCTGCTGGCCTCAAATTTAGAGCTTGAGGCTTTAGTAGCAGGCTTGAAGTTAGGCAAGCAACTGCAAAAACCAGATCAAAATGTAGAATCAGATACCCGCCTTTTGGCGGTAACTACTATCCAACAGGTGATGTATGGTATCAAGGAACGTAACCGACTACAAGGCCATAGCAATACTGTTGAGGGCGTAGCATTCAGCCCTGACGGCAAAACAATTGCCACCGCCAGTAATGACGGCACAGTGAAGTTGTGGAATCTCAATGGGCAGGAGTTGCAAACACTTAAAGGACATGGAAGTTTGTTTATTAGCATGGCATTCAGCCCCGACGGCAAAACCATTGCCACCGCCAGTTCAAACAACATGGTGAAGTTGTGGAATCTCAATGGGCAGGAGTTGCAAAGTCTCAAAGTCCATAGCAGTCCGGTCTATAGCGTGGCATTCAGTCCCGACGGCAAAATCATTGCCACCGCCAGTGATGATAAGACAGTAAAATTGTGGAATTTTAAAGGGCAAGAGTTACAAACTCTCAAAGGCCATAGCAGTTTGGTCATGAGCATAGCCTTCAGCCCCGACGGCAAAACCATTGCCACCGCCAGTGCTGACAAGACAGTAAAGTTGTGGAATCTTAATGGGCAGGAGTTGCAAACCCTTAAAGGTCATAGCAGTTTAGTCATTAGCATAGCCTTCAGCCCTGACGGTAAAACCATTGCCACCGCCAGTGATGATAGGACAGTGAAGTTGTGGAATCTTAATGGGCAGGAGTTGCAAACCCTTAAAGGTCATAGCAGTAGGGTCTATAGCGTAGCCTTCAGCCCCGACGGCAGAACCATTGCCACTGCCAGTGCTGACAAGACAGTAAAGTTGTGGAATCTTAATGGGCAGGAGTTGCAAACCCTTAAAGGTCATAGCAGTTTAGTCATTAGCATAGCCTTCAGCCCTGACGGTAAAACCATTGCCACCGCTAGTGATGATAAGACAGTGAAGTTGTGGAATCTCAATAGGCAGGAGTTGCAAACCCTTAAAGGCCATAGCAGTAGGGTCTATGGTGTAGCCTTTAACCCCGACGGCAAAACCATTGCCACCGCTAGTGATGACGGCACAGTGAAGTTGTGGAATCTTAATGGGCAGGAGTTGCAAACTCTCAAAGGCCATAAGAGTTCAGTATATAGCGTAGCATTCAGCCCCGACGGCAAAACCATTGCCACCGCCAGTGATGACGGCACAGTGAAGTTGTGGAATCTCAATGGGCAGGAGTTGCAAACCCTTAAAAGCCCTAGCGTTTGGTTAACTCTCGGTTCGGTCTATAGCGTGGCATTTAGCCCCGATGGCAAAACTATTGCCACAGCAGGTCATGACACAGTGACATTATGGAATCTTAATGGGCAGGAGTTGCAAACCCTCAAAGACCATAACCGTTTCCCTTTACCTGTCGGTTCGGTCTATAGCGTGGCATTCAGCCCCGACGGCAAAATCATTGCCACAGCCGGTCAAGACAACACGGTGAAGTTATGGAATTTCAATGGGCAAGAGTTGCAAACCCTTAAAGGCCATAGCAGTTCGATCAATCGCGTGGCATTCAGCCCCGACGGCAAAACCATTGCCTCTGCCAGTGATGACAACACCGTGAAGTTATGGAATCTCAATGGGCAGGAGTTGCAAACCCTCAAAGGCCATAGCAGTTCGATCAATCGCGTGGCATTCAGCCCCGATGGCAAAACCATTGCCTCTGCCAGTGATGACAACACCGTGAAGTTGTGGAATCTCAATGGACAGGAGTTGCAAACCCTCAAAGGCCATAGCAGTTGGGTCTATAGCGTGGCATTCAGCCCCGATGGCAAAACCATTGCCTCTGCCAGTGATGACAACACCGTGAAGTTGTGGAATCTCGATTTGGATGACCTAATGGTGAAGGGTTGCGCTTGGGCGCGGGATTATTTGCACAATAACCCCAATGGTAAGGGGGAGAGGGGGGTGTGTGATGAGGTGGGGAGGTAAGGGGATGAGGTAGAAGGGGTGGGGGTGCGATCTCAGTGTAATATGAGCCGCCTGTTTGGTTTACAGTAGTTTTCGTTTGTATGAAGTACAGGCGCGATGTAAGTAACGAATTCAAAATTTAAACAGGTATACAGCGTAAGCGTTTCGTTGATTTGGAATGAAAACTGCTGTCAAGTCTGTGTCATATCATGTCCGATTGAAAACTTGTCATTGCGAACGGAGTGAAGCAATCGCAGAGACTTTGTGATTGCTTCGTTTCACTACGTTGCACTCGCAATGACATATCACAAGTAATTTGGCAGACATGATATCAGGCGATCACATCTTTTGACACTGATGTAACCCTAGCCCAACTAAAATAAATTTAGGATGCTAGGCAGGAGTCGTTGAAATGAGTAAGCTGGTACTGCCAAATCTTCAGGGTAAGCAAATGGGGCAAGTCATAGTTACCCTCACTGTCACAAATCGAATCGATCGAGTTTTGGCTCAACGAGGCTTCATTTCTGCGGACGAAGTTCGCTTTTGTACTCTGAATGATGTTTTAGTGGATACAGGTGCAACCTTATTGTGTTTACCTACTAGCATTATTAGTCAATTAGGTTTAGTCCAAGGTGGAGAAGCCCAGGTAGAGAAGGCTGCGGGAGTAAAGCCGGGGAGGATTTTCCGAGATGTGGAACTAAGTATTGGAGAACGCCAAGGCACTTTTGATTGTTTGGAACTAACAGATGTACCCTATGCTCTTTTGGGTGTAACGCCAATGGAAGTTTTAGGGTTAGAACCGGATCTGAAAAATCGCAAGTTGCGGATTTTGCCAATGAATTATGAGCAAACCTATCTGAGTATTTTATGAGCGATCGCTCCCCATTTTTAATTGCCGGAAGTTGAACAGAATGCGATCGCTTATCTCAAACATTCTCGGCAAAAGTGCGATCGAGCATTGCCCGCACAGATGGCGAAACTGATGTAAACCGGATGTAAAAGCTGCCGTCTGGTGCAGATTTTTCCAATACTTTGGCATATAAATCTTCTCTGACTTCTTCTGGCAGATTTTTACTCAGCAAAATGAGTTTTAAATTCGTTAAGGGAATTGGTAATTCTTCTTCCAGGTTTTTGTGCTGAATTAGGGCTTCCCGGTGGGAGAGTTGGATCATCTCTGCTTGATACCAGCGATCGCCTACGTGTTTGCTTTCTAAGGTGACGTACTGGAGTAAAATCGGCTCTGACAAAGCTAGGAATTGTTCTTCCGACTGGCAGAGAAACAGATTATACTCTCCCCCAATGCCGCTGATTTCATACAAGTTAATGGGGTCTTTGATTCCCTTCATCTGCACCTGTTGCTTTCCATCAACCTGCACAATGTCCTGCACTTCAGACAATACATCTTCGGAGATGATAATTTGTCCGCCGACGCTGCACGCTTCTATGCGGTAGGCAAGGTTAATGTGATTGCCAACGACACCATACTTTGTCCGTTTTACTGAGCCGATATTGCCAACAACAACCTCACCTGTATGAATGCCAATGCCCATCTCTAGGTCGGGGAAGCCCCATTCCTGCATCTGCTGATTGACGGGAATCATTGCTTGTTGCATGGCGATCGCACAAGCGATCGCTCTTTCTGTGTCGTTTACTCTGACGGTGGGCGCACCGAAGAATGTTAAGATACCATCGCCCATGAACTCATCGATTGTACCTTCGTAGTGGGTAATCACATCCGCCATATATTCCAGGTAAAAGTTGAGGATGGAGATTACTTGCTCTGGAGATAGCCGTTCTGCTGTAGCCGTGAAACCACGTAAATCGGAGATGAGAATGGTGATTTTACGTCGCGTCCCGCCTAATTTTAGCCCCAGAGGATTTTCGAGCAGATTGCTGACAATTTCATCACTGAGGTAGCGCCCAAAGATTTGCCGGATGAGGGCATTGCTGTTTTTCAGTTCGCCGTTGATTTTCGCTAGTGCTTGAGTGCGATCGCGTACCTTTTGCTCTAGAGTATTGAACGATTCCTTTAACTGTTGCGCCATGCAGGTGAACGACTCAGCCAGTTCGCCAATTTCATCAGCTCGTTCAATTGGTATCTTTTGCTCCCAACAGCCATCTGCCAGTCCCTTGGCGGCAGTGTTCAAACGCTGAATTGGCTTGACAATCCACAGAGATGTTTGCAGTCCCAACACTGTGGCAACGATCAGCGATAGCAGACAAAGCATCAGTGTCATCCGAGTATTTGCCTGAATGCGCTCCATAAAATCCGCTTCTGGCATTACAACCACAATCAACCAATCCAACCCCCTACCATCCTGTAATGGCGTCACCTGGAGAAATTGCCGATTCCCCTGGATATCAAAGTCTAGTGGTTGACTTTTGCGAATTTGGTTAAAATTGCCGAACCTTTGCTGTAAATGTTTAGCACTCTGCTGGAGGAGATAATTTTGACTTTCAGAAGCTTTAATCCGTTGCGTCTGGTTACTGTTAATTTGGTAGGCTGTATCGGTTGTAGATGTGGCAACCAGCATTCCCGAACGTTCCATAATAAACGTTTGGCCTGATGTACCAATCTTGAGACTTTGCAGAAATGTATTCACCTGGGAAAAAATAAAATCGCTACCCAAAACACCCTTGAGTTTCCCTTGCTTGTCATAGACAGGCTGAGCTGCTGTAATTGCCAGTCCCCCAGTACTGAAGTCCCGATAGATTGTACTCCATGTCGGTTTACCTGCTTGAACTGCCTCCTTGTACCAAGGGCGTTGTCGCGCATCGAAATTAGGGTGAGATTCACTCAGACGGATGCGATCGCCCTGTTCATTGGTAGCAAAGTACTGGTTGTATCCTGTAGACTGATTACGCTCAATTCCTTGCAGCTGACCATTTGCTAAACGTCTTGCTCCTAAATATTCTCCGGTAACGCTGCCATAAAAGTTGTAGGTGATTACTGGAAAAGTCCGGATCTGCTGCCAGAAATACTTCTGCTTATACTCAGTATCTTGCGTATCTAAATGTCCTAACTCAATGGCATTTGCATTCAGCCGATTAATCAGATGGGGCGTTTCTACATAGAGTAGCAGCCTTTCCTTGACACGTTCCGCCACCTCATTCCGCAGTTGGGTGGCAACCTCATTCACAGCCTTTTGTCCATTACGGAAGGAGAAATATCCAGTTAGCCCTACAGCCGTCATCACCTGGAGTAGTGTGGATAGAATAAAAATAACTCGTAGCGGTATGCGGGTATACATAATTTGCTAGCTAGATGCGTAGTTTCGCACCAATAGCTATCCTCCAGGTGAATGTTCGGTTTCTTTCAGGATTCCCAGATCGGGAGTTGAATGTAACTAAAATTGAGTTTGCTCGAGTCAATGCATGGACTTAAACAAAGCAAAAAAGAAACTTTAGACATCCTGCGCGTGCGATTCTTAGAAGAAAGCGAGAGAAAAAATTATATCAGATGGCTTCAAACGCTGTAGTGGTGACTTACCATTATTTTGAGTTGTGGTGAAAATGGAGCCAGTATGAACCAGCAATTACCGCAGTTCATCCACCGCGTTGTTGAGCGTTTGCAGTCAATTCAGGGAATTGCAGCTATTGCTCTAGGTGGTTCAAGGGCACGAGGCAATCATACACCGAAGTCGGATGTGGATCTGGGAATATATTACAACCCAGAGAATCCGCTCGATCTGATTGCTCTCAACCACCTCGCCTCTGAACTTGACGATAACCATCGCGCAAATCTCATCACCCCAATTGGTGGATGGGGAAAATGGATTAATGGTGGTGGTTGGCTACATATAGAAGGAATGTCTGTAGATTTTCTCTATCGCGATTTGATTCAAGTTAATCGTGTGATTGCTGATTGCCATGCTGGGAAAATCACTATTGATTACCAACCAGGACATCCACACGGCTTTGTGTCTTCTATTTATATGGGGGAAGTTGCCAATTGTCTGTCACTTCACGATCCGTATGGTATTTTAGACGCTTTAAAGGCTAAGACAAACCCCTATCCGATTGAGCTGAAACAAGCAAATATTAATACTTTTGCCTGGGAAATTAGTTTTTCACTGTTCATTGCTCAAAAGGCAATTGCACGTGGTGATGTTGCCTATGCCGCAGGTTGCTGTTTCCGCAGTGTAGCTTGTATGAATCAGGTATTATTTGCCCTCAATGAAGAGTACCTGGTGAATGAGAAAGGTGCAGTGGCAATTGCCAATAGCTTTAAGCTTTGTCCCCAGAACTATCAACAACAAGTAGAGTCAGTGTTTACTGGCTTGGCGGTTGATGCAAAATCAATCGTGGATGCGATCGCAATCCTTGACGGAATTGAGCTTGATTTGAGTCAATGGTATGGCAATCGTCGCTTAGTCATGTAAAATCTCAAGCGAATTATTGAGTATTAACCATCGCCACAATCGTAGACAAAGGTACTTCCGCAAAATACTCTCGTTGAAATTGTTCTTCGCGCACCGCAGCTAAAAATTTAGCAACAGCAGTTTCGGCTTGGGTTTCCGAAGTATTTTTAGGTTCTTGGATAATTCGCAAATAATTGTCTTGGCGTTGCAGGGTGAATCCTAAATATTTTAAAGCTCTGATTCCTAAAAGTAAGGTTTGGTTGCCAATGCCCAGTTTTTCTAACAGTTGCACGCGGGTAACTAGTTGATTGGTACGACTGAGGTATTTAGCAATTCCTACCAAAGTTAGCCAAATTTGGTTGGGCGATTGATGGTGGGGTTTAGTCCAGGCGATCGCCAGTTGTTGATTATTGTAGAGCGATCGCTTCCACCAAGCCCGTAAATCATCCCAGCTAGTGGGACATTCTGCGAGAATGACTGCTGCGTTTTGAGTGTTGAGTTCGGAGTGTTCGCGATCGCGCCAATCTAATATCAGTTCTGAATTGTGAGTAGTGAATACAGAGTTAGCACTGGGACGAACGGCAATTAATCTAATTTCGTAGCGTTTTTTAAAGGTGTTGTAGTCCAACTCGGCTATGCAATCACATCTACCAATAGGTAATTCATCTTTGTAATGTCCCCACCAAATACCCGGAAAAGCATTTCTCGTAGAATCATCTCGAATATCAAAATCGGTTTTGATGTACTGTACTTTTTTCCCTTGAGAATCTTGTTGATTGCGATGCCAAGCATTTTCAAACCAGCAGTTTTGAATCAACAATTTGGGGACGGGATTACCCATTCCACAAGGTTCTAGGACTTTGAGTTCTAAAAATAAATCTTTCCCTAAATCTGCAACTGTGACTGCAATGTCTGCTTGCACTGTAGGCGTGAGAGTTTTCCCGCCCAAGGATTGCCGTAACCTTTGGTTAATTGCTTGTGAAAATAAGGGAATATTTTCTACCAACATACTCAACCCGGCGGCGAATGGATGTCCGCCAAAGCGATGTAATAGATGCGCTTGGTCTTTAACTAATTGGTATAAGTCAACAGAATTTATGGAACGGGCAGAACCACGGGCTAGGGGGAGAGATGGGGGGACAAAGGGACGCGGTGACGCGGGGATATTCTCATTCTCCGCGTCTTCCTCTCTCCGCGTCTCCGCGTCTTCAGAAATAGGGCTTTCTGTACTTAATAAAATTGTCGGGCGACCTGTTTCTTGTGCTACTTGTCCTGCAACTAAGCCCAACACACCTACAGGCCATTGAGCATCTGCGAGAACGATCGCACTTGTGGTAGATAAATCTAATTGAGTAAGCTTTTGCGCTACTTGGGTTTGCACATCTTTCTGCAAAGACTTACGGCGGGCGTTGGCTAGTTCTGTATCTTCTGCCAATTCATGACAGCGTTTGATATCTCGGCTTGTGAGTAATTCTACACAAAAGCTAGCATCGCCTTGGATGCGACTGACTGCATTGATGCGTGGCCCCAAACCAAAGGAAATATCTGTGGGGCGATCGCCGCTTTTCTGACACAATTCTAATAACCTACCCACCCCCGGACGCCGTCGTGCTGCTGGTGGTTGTTTAAAATCTTCCTGTAGACGTTGAATTCCCAATTGCGCTAAATAGCGACAATCTCCGCTTAACTGCACCAAGTCGGCAATTAACCCTACCGCCACTAAATCTAATAAATCTTCTAAAGGATGTTTTGCTACATCAGGCAGAGTTTGATACAGTGCTTCTACCAACTTGTAAGCTACCGCCACCCCAGAAAGATTATATAAAGGATGTTCCTTTGGCAAATTGCGGGGGTTGATAATTGCGCTAACTGGTGGGCGTTCTGCGGGTAATGTGTGATGGTCTGTAACTATGACATCAATGCCTAGCTTTTGAGCATAAATAATTTCGTCAATATTTGTGCTGCCAGTATCACAGGTGACAATTAATGTAAAACCGTGTTTTGCTAAGTTCTCAATACCTGCATTGTTGAGTCCGTGGGATTCTTTCAGGCGATTGGGAATGTAATAAGTTAACTGCAAGTTTTGTACAAAAAATTGCCCCAAACCATCCCAAAGCACAGATGTAGAGGTAATTCCGTCAGCGTCAAAGTCTCCCCAAATCGCAATTTTTTCACCAGCATTGCGTGCTTGTTGCAAACGTGCCATTGCTAAATGCATTTCTTCCCCAAACTCAAAGGGGCTAGCTGGTTTGTAAGCTTTATAGTTGACGAAACCTTCTAATTGGGATTTATCTTGAATACCCCGTTGCCATAATAATTGTGCTGCATAAAGTCCACTTGATGCAGGAGTATACTTTTTCACTGCTTGGATAAACCAGTCTGGTGGCTGTTCAGTTGCGGCTAGAGTCCACTGCATTTTTTAGAGAAGGGGGGGTGTGGGAGGTGTGGGGAGTGTGGGGAGTGTGGGGAGTGTGGGGAGAAATGGGACAAGGGAGACAAGGGGGACAAGGGGGACAAGGGAGAAATAATTAGTTGACTGACTACTCATCATTAATGATTAAATCTACCTGAGGTTCATGTACTAGGGGGTTGAGGACTACTTCGTTAGAAAATCCCTCAGGCTTACGGGTGCGAATTGCAGCAGGACGCGATCGCCTATAACCTGCTCTTTCGGCTTTTTGATGTTCATAATCAATTAGTCTGCCATAGTATGGATGCTTGCTAAGATTCATCGACAAGAAAATATGCTGGCGAATATTTCCAAAACCTTTGCGGTTGAAAAACTTGACTGCTGGGGTGTTGGTGGGATCGGTGTCTACCAGCATAAACCGCGCCCCGTCTTCAATCATGCGGGCGACGACTTTATCAACTAGCTTATCTGCTACGCCCCGACGCTAAAATTGCGGATTAACGCCCAGCCAAAGGATGTAACCGTAAGTCCAAGATGCTTTGGTAATAATAGTTCCTAAAATGAATCCGGCGAGTTCGCCATCTATTTCAGCCACCAAGCAATATTCTGGATCGGTGTTGTAAAGTCCAATCACCTCCCATTCGTCCCAAGTTCTATATAAATAAGGGTATAAATCGCTGGTAAATAACTCTTCTCCTAAGTGATACACAGGGGCTATGTCATCAATTCCTAATTCCCGGACATAAACGGTATCAATATCATCAACATTTGTCATAGTAGTTATTTACTAAGAGTCATTTGTCATTTGTCATTGGCCATTAGTTATTTCCTCCTTGTCCTCCCACACTCCCCACACTCCCCACACTCCCCTCACCTCTCCTTCACAGCGATACTTCTTCTATACTGGCGAGATTTGGCAGAGAACTATGCTCGCTTTCTTCTTGAGTTGCTTGTGCGCGACCGCAGCGTGTGGCAAATTGACAATAGTTACAGGCTTTATTTCCAAATGGTAGTTGGGGAAATTGCTCTTTTTGTTGATAACGTTCTAGCCAATAAGTTAAATCGCTTAATAGTTCATTAAGGTCATTAGCAGTTCGCTGGTGTTGAGCGCTGTTGTAAATAAATTTAATATTTTGCGGTTTGCCTTCAGACTGGACAAACCAATAAGTCATGGAGATATTTTCTGGTAAGTATTCGCTAGTTTCTGCCAAAACATAGAGATAAAGACGTGTTTGCCAGTTTTGTTCTAATTTGCTTTTATGTGGTGGTTTAGGATAAGTTTTCCAGTCGAGAATTTGGGCTTTTTGGTTATCAGCAATTAATAAATCGTAAACAACAGTCAGCAGATAGTTTTGAACTTGCAGAGTGCGGTAGTGTTCGCTTTCTCTAAAAGTTTGGCTATCAGACGCAGGCGCTAATATTTCTGGTGCAGCACTAGCAAAAGCTGACATCCACTTTTGGAGTTGGGTATCTGCTTGTAAAAAACTCTCTATTGGCAAACCCATTTCTCGCTGTTGCATTAGCAGGTGAAAGCGACTACCTAAAGTTTGTCGTTCTTCCTGTTCTGGATCTGAAGGAGAATTGAGGTTTTCTAAGTAGGTATGTTGAAATTGACGGGGACAACGTTCTAGTACATTAAGTTGTCCTTGGGAAATTCGTAATAGTTGAGTAGGAGTTGACAGCATTCTTATATTGTAGAAGCGATCGCTGTTTGCCAGGATAAGCGATCGCTCTAAATTATGCTTACAAATTAGACTCAAAATTCATAATATTGAAAGAAAGTTTAACACCTGGCGCTGCATTCCCAGCCGTACATATAGAAATATGGCAACACCAAGATTTTGTAACACCATTTTATTGGGCTGCTTTCACTCTCCTTGGAGAGTGGAAGTAATCAGCCCTTTAAAGATGATGACGCTATAACGCGGAGATATTATTTCACCTCCTCATCATCTGCATTTTTCTGGTTTTTGGACTGTTTATTTTGTCCTAGAGGCTTCATTGAACCAAAGCTATAAGCCATTGCAATTTTTACAATGTCAAAATATGCTGGGTGATTGTCTTTGTTGACAATTGCTAAAGAGATTGACCCGGCAACTAAAATAACTAAAATCGGTGAAAGTGTTTCTTCTGGGGAGCCTTTTTTGTTGGGGTTTGGCATTTGTCATCTCCTATTGGGAAAGCCTTTGGTTGAGTGCGAGTTAACCAAAGGCAGATTTGATTAAGGTTCACTATGAGTATTGAGTGAGTGCAAAATAGCTCAGAAATTAGCTCCAAGACTCAATAATCATGGCGATCGCAAACAGGCAAAATAGGAATACTCCGATTCGGAAAAACCAAATCCAGAGACCAGGCGATAGCAACATCGCAGTGAAAGAAACTGCACCAAAACTGTGAGACACAACACAGGCGATGACAAAGCCCAGCAGCACCAGCAAAAAATACTTAAGTCCCCGAGAAGCCCACCTAAACAGTAGGTTTTGATCGTCTTTGAAATTGCTTTTCATAGCTTTCGTCCTGTTTTGAAATGTAAATTTAGGCAGCGAGTGCGTTACCTCGACTACGCTAAATTAGGAGCGAATGCCTATAGCACAGCTATGCCAAGCGCCCCCACCCAGCCAAGGTACGCAGCTATCCCACTTCTGAGTCGAGTTGGAATGCTCACAAGGGTGGTCATGGTATTTGCAGATGAAAAATAAGCTCCTCAATCAATTCTTAGGGTCATGTTTAATTCAAATACACACATCAACCCCTCAGCTGCAATTCTTACAAGCAGGCAATCAACTTTGATTATTCGCCTGTTTCAGAATCAGCTTTGACTCACTAAGTTTCTTTAAAGTTACCTTGCTTTTAACTAAGTTACTCAAAAGTGCGATTAAAAATACTATAAAGTAACTAAGTTACCTCGTCAAGAGAGACTTAAGTAAAATTACTCTAAATATATCTAAAGAGTTATCTAACCCTCACATGCCAAATATACTTTACTCACTTTGTGAGATAGCATGAGGATGTAGTCCGTCCAGTGTGAGTATGAGTATCATTCCCAAGGACTTTCTTTTAGCTCTAGCCCAAGAACGAAGTTTGTCAGAAAGTGAAATAGAAGTATTACCTTATGCCTTAGAGGGAAAATCACCAAATGCGATCGCTAAAGAATTAGATATTAGTGCCGAAGCGGTACGCAAAAGATTAAGTGAAGTTTACAAAAAATTTGCAGTGAGTGGTAGTGGTCCCGGTAAACTCACCAAGTTACAACAAGTTATTGTAGGTGATTATCAGATATCTCTATCTACTCTCAAACAAGCAGAGCACCAGTATCAAGATTGGGGTGAAGCGCCTAGTATCTGCTTATTTTACGGGCGAAATGCCGAACTATGCCAGATCAAACAATGGCTAGTCGAAGATAAATGTCGCTTAGTGGCAATTTTAGGTATGGGGGGTATTGGTAAAACCTCTTTGTCTGTAAAACTAGCAAAGGAAACCCAAGAGAATTTTGAGTACTTAATTTGGCGAAGTTTACGCAATGCTCCACCTTTAGAAGAACTTTTAGCTAATTTGATTCGCTTTATATCTGAGGAGCGACATACTAATTTACCTGAAACTGTAGACGAGAGATTAACTCTGTTAATTCAATATTTACGAAAACATCGTTGTCTATTGGTATTAGATAATCTGGAAACAATTTTAGAAGGAGGTGCTCGTGCCGGACATTATAGGAAAGAATATGAAGATTATGGTCAATTGCTCAGAAGAGTAGGAGAAGAACTACATCAAAGTTGCTTGGTGATAACTTCTCGGGAAAAGCCACAAGAATTTGCACCTTTAGAGGGGGAAACCTCACCAGTCCGAACCTTATCATTAGTCGGATTAGGTGAAAAAGAAGGACAAGAAATTATCAAAGATAAAGGGTTATTTGGCTCAAGCCAAGATTGGGCAAAGCTAGTTGAGAATTATTCTGGTAATCCCTTAGCATTAAAATTAGTCTCTGAACCAATTAGAGAATTGTTTGGTGGAAATATTGTTGCCTTTCTGGAGCAGGGAGAGATAATTTTTGGTGACACCCGCAATTTATTAGATCAGCAATTTGAGCGCACTTCCGAGCTAGAAAAAGAAATTATTTATTGGCTGGCAATCAAGCGGGAGTTAGTTCCTATTGACGATTTACTAGACGATATTGTGCGGCCTCTACCAAAACGGAAATTACTAGAAGCTCTAGAATCTCTACGTAGGCGATCGCTAATTGAGCAAAAAAATGTGGATAAATCTACATTTTTTACCTTGCAACCTGTAGTCATGGAATACATTAATGACCGATTAATAGAGGAAGTTTGCCAAGAGATTAGTAACGGTCATATTAGTTTATGTAACAGTCATGCGCTGATGCAAGCTACTGCTAAAGATTATGTACGCGAGATTCAAACACGCTTAATTATTAAGCCAGTGCTTGAAAGGTTACTTGATATTTTTATAACTTCCAGAAATATTGAATCTCAGTTAACTAAAATTTTAGATAAACAAAGAGATAACTTAGCTAATAAGTCAGGATATTTCGGGGGAAATCTTGCCAATCTTATTTCTCAATTGAATATAGATTTAAGTGGTTATGACTTCTCTTATTTACCAGTGTGGCAAGCAAATTTACAGGGTGTAAATTTGCATGATGTAAATTTTACTGGTTCTGACTTATCAAAATCAATTTTTACAGAAACTTTTGGCAGTATTTTATCAATAGCTTTTAGTCCAAATCAAGAAATTCTAGCGACAGGTGATACTAATGGTGAAATTCGATTATGGCGAGTAGCTGACACTACAAAAATTTGCACCTTAAAAGGACATACGGGTTGGGTTTGGTCAATTGCTTTTCATCCAACTGAACCTATGCTAGCTAGCGGTGGTGAAGATCAAACTATCAAGCTCTGGGATATTTACACAGGTGAATGTCGCCAAACTTTGTTCTCTCATACTGATTTTGTGAGGTCAGTTACCTTTAGTCCGGACGGTACATTGCTAGCTAGTGGTAGCGATGATACAACAGTGAAATTATGGGCTGTTCATACAGGTGAGTGTAGCCAAACTTTGCTCTCTCATAGCAATTTTGTGAGGTCAGTTGCTTTTAGTCCAGATGGTACATTACTAGCTAGTGGTAGTGATGACCAAACTATTAAGCTGTGGGATACTCAGCACGGTAAGTGCCAAGAAACTTTACAGGGACATTCGCTCAGTGTCAGATCGGTGGCTTTTAGCCCTAATGGGCAAATCTTGGTTAGTGGTAGCGATGACGCCACAGTCAAAATATGGGATATTCAGCACGGTAAGTGCGAGAAAACTTTACAAGGGCATTCTTTGGGTATCTGCTCGGTAGCTTTTAGCCCTGATGGAGAAACTATTGCCACTGGTAGTGACGATCAAACTATCAAATTATGGAATATTGCGATCGCTAAATGTTGGAAAACCCTACAAGGTGATAGTAGCCGAGTTTGGTCTGTGGCTTTCAGCATAGATGGTACGATGCTTGCCAGTGGCAGTGACGACTCGTGTTTACGATTGTGGGATGTACGAGAAGGTAAATGCCAGAAAACTTTCCAAGGTTACACTAGTCGAGTTTGGTCTGTGGCTTTTCATCCTGAAGGTAAAATTCTTGCCAGTGGCAGCGATGATGCTAGTGTGAGGTTGTGGAATGTTGACTTGGGCAAATGCCAGAAAATTCTTCAAGGACACACTAGAGGAGTGTGGTCAGTAGCTTTTAGCCCTGATGGTCAATTACTCGCTAGTGGTAGCGGCGATCGCACTGTCAAGTTATGGGATACTCATACAGGTAAATGCCTCGCCACTTTTTCTGGACATACTAGAGGAGTGTGGTCAGTAGCCTTTAGCCCTGATGGTCAATTACTCGCTAGTGGTAGCGGCGATCGCACTGTTAAGTTATGGGATACTCATACAGGTAAATGCCTCACCACTTTTTCCGGGCATCCTGATTTTGTTAGGTCAGTGGCATTTCATCCGCAAGGGCAGATCCTCGCCAGTGGTAGTGAAAAAACTATCAGACTATGGAATATTTCGGAAGGTAGATGCGAAAAAACTCTTTCTGGACATACCGATTTTGTGAGAGCTATTGCTTTTAATCCTCAAGGAGAGATATTAGCGAGTAGTAGTTTAGATAAAACAGTAAGACTGTGGGAAGTTGACACAGGAAAAAGCTTAGGAATAGCTCAATTTCATAGCCATTGGGTATGGTCTGTCGCATTCAGCCCTGATGGTAAGCAACTTGCTAGTGGTAGTGTAGACCAAACAGTGAAGCTTTGGAATATGAATGCCAGCAAAGACTTGATGACTTTGTTCGGGCATACAATGGGAGTTTGGTCAGTGGCATTTAGCCCGAATGGTAGAAATATAGCTAGTGGTAGCCAAGACGAAACAATTAGGCTGTGGGCTATTGAAACAGGCGAGTGTTGGCAAACACTGCGATCGCCTAGACCATATGAAGGGATGAATATAACTGAGGTCACAGGGTTAACACTAGCGCAATTAGCAACACTCAAAGCTTTAGGAGCAGTGACAGAGGAGAAAAAATAAAAGGTAAAAGGATGAATTTACTTTATTTTTCCATCCCTTCACCTTTTTATGTACCTGATGCTTATTTAATGTTATCCCTTGCGTCCCTCACTGCGGCAAAGAAAAATAATCCTGTGAGTGGAATACTCAAAATTAGGATAATCGCCGTGGCTTGAACGCCTAAATCTGGTTGTCCGTAACTGAGTTCAAAAATCGAACCGACAGCCGCGATCGCAGCTACACAAGAACCGCCTAGGAATAAACCGCTTTTTGGAGTTAAATACACTACTAAACCACCCTATGCTACAGGTTTCACCGCTTGATACGAGAAGCCATTTTTAGATAGTTCCTGGGCCAAAGTCAAGGAATTATCCACACGATCTACAAATACCACGCCATTGAGGTGATCCATTTCGTGCTGAATGCAGCGTGCGAGTAAGTCATTAGCTTTTAATGTCTTAGGACGGCCATATTCATCTTTATAGGCAATTTCCACCATTTCAGGGCGCTTCACATCCATGTAAACGTTGGGAATGCTCAAACATCCTTCTTGAGCAACGCAGATGTCTTTGCTTACCTGTTTAATTGTGGGGTTGATCAATACCAGTGGTGGATTAGCAGGGTTATCTGGTTCCAAGTCGATGACAATTAGTTGTTTATGAACTCCAACTTGGGGTGCAGCCAAACCAATGCCATCTTTGCTGTACATAGTTTGCAGCATTTCGCGTACCAGTTGGCGCAATTCATCATCTACTTTGGCAATCCGCTTTGCAGGTTGACGTAAAACGCGATCGCCTAAATAGTGAAGTTCCAAAGGAGGATTTTTTAACTTTTTTTTCTCGACAGCAATTTCGGAGGGCATGATTCCTTATCGGCTAGATTGTGAAAATTCCTACTACATCTAATTCTATCAATCTCCTTAGGGGAGAAATCTTCCATACTCTGCGGTAATTGACACAAAATACCCAAACTCTCTACCGTCGAGTATAAATGTGATGTCGCACTACGAAGAAGACACGGAGAGGGGAAGACGCGGGGACACGGAGATATTTTTCAATAAATTTTCCCCGCGTCACCGCGTCCCACAGTCTCCGCGTCTTCTACATCTGGGTGCGAAATTCGCATATCGGAGTCATAATGTGTGTTGAAATTTTTAAATAAACTTGACTACCTGCTCAAAGAAACTTTCCTAGGCTTGCTGCGCGGGGGTTGGATGAATTGGGCAGCTGTGAGTACTGTAACGGTATTGCTGTTTTTATTTGGGATGAGTCTGCAAACTTCCTGGCAATTAGAAAAACTCCTTTACCAGTTCGGTAGCCAGATGGAAGTTTCAGTGTATCTTGATTCAGGTACATCAGCGGCAACTATTGAACCACTGGTGACAAAAATGCCAGAGGTGGTAGCAACAAAAACAATTACCAAAGAGCAAGCTTGGAGTAAGTTAGTTAAGGAACTGAGAATTTCTGATATTGAAGGTGCTAACCAGCAGCTAGGAGAAAATCCTCTAGTTGATGAAGTGAAGGTAAAAGCCCGGAACACTGAAGTTGTGCCGAAGTTAGCAACGCAGTTGGCTAAGTTACCGGGAGTGAGTACCGTGCAATATGTCGATGAAGCAGTTAAACGCATTGCTCAGTTGCACGAAGGTCTCAACTGGATTACTTTGACAATTACCATCCTCCTCACCTTAACTGCGATCGCAGTCACTAGCATTACCATCCGCTTAATTGTGATGGCGCGACGACAAGAAATAGAAATCATGCAGTTAGTCGGTGCAACTAGTGCTTGGATTTACTTACCTTTTATTTTGCAAGGTATAACTTTTGGTGTAATCGGCGGTGCGATCGCCTGGAGTTTGATTTCTCTAGTTCAACAGTTTCTCGGAAACCTAGTCGCCAATCAGCCTGAGTTTATTCAATTTATTACCAAAGGTTTGCAACTAACTACCGTACAAATCTTATTATTACCCCTAATTCTCTTGAGCTTTGGTGCATCTGTGGGATTAATGGGGAGTTTATTTGCTGTTCGGCGTTTTGCCAGAAGTTAGTCTGAATCTATCAACTTTTTGCGTGATTTGTTTTGACTTCCCACCCGGTGCTTTTGTCCAATTCTGCCACACCCCACGATATGCAAAGCTTTAGGGGTGATTTTGGCAGAACGCAGTCAACAGTAAAAGTAGCCGACATCTTGGTCAAAACTGCATAAAACCAAAAAACCAACCTACTAAATAAATAGAAAGGTTAAAAGGAGGTTGAAATAGGTTCATCAAAGAGGAGGAAGTAATATGTTAATTCGTAACCATCATGAACACTCAGATTTTGTAAAAATTGTTTATTCCAAACAAGTCGTCAACGGTAAATTAGAACTAATTGCTTTGGAACTTTATGCTGATGGCAGTCTTAAACGTAGCCCATAGCCTAAAAATAAAAATCCAGGGTAGAAGATAAATTGCCCTTGGAAATATTTTTATTTATAACCAATTACCAGATCGTCTGGACAAAAAACAAAGGACAAAATCACTATGACATCTCAATGGGAACGGTTGCTGAAAAATCTGGGTGAATGGCAAGGTTCATTCACCCGTTTCTCTCCCCAAGGTGAACTACTGCAAGATGTGAAAAGTGTTGTCTCTCTGGAAGGGTTGAATAATAACCAGACAATTCGCCAGATTGTTCGCCGTCAAGGACAAGAAGATTTAGTTCTGGAATACAGTTCTCTGGGAAAGAGTACTCTGTTTTTTGAAAATGGTGCATTTTCTCAAGGTTCAATTCAATTAGCGCCATTTACTGAATTTGGCGCGGAACTAGGTTTGATTCATGAAAACCGCCGTTTGCGTCTGGTGCAACTGTTTGATAAAAACTGTCAACTAGATCAACTCACCCTAATTCCTGAACATTTAGCTGGTACTGAAGCCGTAGAAAGCCCTGCTGTCAAGGTAGATGATTTGTTGGGAGAATGGCGAGGTGAAGCAATCACAATATATACAGATTTTCGTTCTCCTAACACTGTCTCAACAATCTTGAAATTAGAACTAGATGACGCTGGGCGATTTGTGCAAACTCTGTCTTATGGCGATCGCACAATTACCTCCAGTGCTACTGTTAAAGGAGCGATCGTTCACTTCGATCGAGATCCACAAAAGCAGATGCAAGTATTGCTGTTACCTCATGGCGCTTCTGCTACTTCTCCACTAAAAGTAAATTTACGCCAAAGTTTTATCCTAGAGGCGGGTTGGCTAATTCAGCCAAATCTACGCCAAAGAATGATTCGCAGCTACAGTGACAAAGGCGAATGGGTAAGCCTCACCTTAGTCACAGAACAAAAAGTGTAACTTAATGGGCAACAGCACCACCAGTAGCTTTTACTTTTTTGATAAAAATAATAGCCAGCCCGCTTAATAATAAAGCGATGCCAATAAAGTAAAAACAATCATTAAAAGCCATCACAAAAGCTTCTCGACGCACAATATTAGATATAGATGCGATCGCCTGATTTTGCGCTGTACTCAAATCTGCTCCTCGACTGATGAAATATTGGGTCATCTGATCGATTCGCTGTTGAGTTTCTGGATTATATAAAGATACGCTATCGCCCAATCTATTAGAGTGAAATTGCTCTCGATTAGTTAATAAAGTTGCTAAGGCTGCAATACCTAAAGAACCGCCCAGATTACGCATCATATTAAATAAACCACTTGCCGAACCCGCTTCTTTAGGATTCAATCCAGCTGTAGCAATACTACTCAGTGGAACCATAATTAATGGTTGTCCCATTGCGCGTACTAGTTGTGACCATCTTAATTGATCTAACCCCGTTTGAGATGTCATCCCGGCGTTCATAAAAGCACTTACAGCAAACAGAGAAACACCGACTCCTACCATTAATCGGACATCAATGCGCTGCATTAATTTGGGGATAAAGGGAATAATAAATAATTGAGGAATACCTGCCCAAATTAGGACTTCACCAATTTGTAGTGCATTATATTTTTGAATTTGAGCAAGATATAAAGGCAAAATATAAATTGAACCATATAATCCCACCCCTAGGGAGACGTTAACAATACTGGCTAAACCAAAATTACGTCGTAGGACCAATCTTAAATTAATAAATGGTTGCTTGCGAGTCAATTCTATAAATAGAAATAATGCTATAAAAATTACCGCGATCGCACTTAAGCGGACAATCAAAGCCGAACCAAACCAATCTTTGCGGCTACCTTCTTCTAATACAACTTGTAGGGAACCTAACCCAATAGCCATTGAAATAATTCCCCACCAGTCACCTTGTTTTAGCAACTGTAATTGGAGTTGGTCTTGTTTAATGCCATACCATACTCCGGCCAGCATTAACACCCCGGGAAACACATTTATATAAAAGTTATACTGCCAACTAAAATTCTCTGTTAACCAACCTCCTAATGTCGGGCCAATTGATGGTGCAAAAACTGCGGTAATAGCAAATGCAGCTAGTCCTACTGATTGCTTAGATGGCGGTAAAGTTGTCAGTACAACCGTCATGGCCGAAGGAATTAAAATCCCACCACTGAAGCCTTGTAAAGCACGGAAGATAATCATAGAATTGAGATTCCATGACCAAGCACAGCATATAGAAAAAAAGATAAATAGTACTGTATTTACTATTAGATAGCGTCGCAGTGAAAACACCCGCGATAACCATCCGGTAAGTGGGATGACTACAATTTCTGCTACTAGATAAGCAGTCGAAATCCAAGAACCTTCTTCTAAAGTTGCGCCTAAACTTGCTTGAATTTCTTGTAATGAAGCGTTAGTAATTTGAATATCTAAAACCGCCATGAATGCGCCAAGCATACTGGCTAATACACCAATCCAAGTTCTTAAAGGTATCTTTTCCGGTGGTAGAGCAGTATTCTGCTGGATAGCACCTGTATTAGCCATAAAATTGCTCCAGTTTTAGAATTGAGGCGCGCAAGGAGGAATATGTATCTATTTTTAAACTTTAAAGCAAAATGTCCGTAACGCAAAACAGATAAAAGAAATAGTTTTTATTGGTGGTTGAGGATTGAAAAGCTCAGATTACCAACTTCCTAGGGAATTTGGTAATCTTGTTTTTTACGAATGCTTTAGGAGTTATATATCCATGCATAGCAGCTCATCTATCCTGAAGATTCTACACTTTTTACAATGCCCTTCTGCTCATAGAGTGGCATAACTAGTCGTCTTAATCCAGGTAGTTGTCTGCCAAAAATAATAGAGCCGATAATACAAGCGATACCATCAATAATTAATGTATTAGGAGCACCAAGGCGACTTGCTAAGAACCCTCCTAATAAATTACCTACAGGTATCATTCCTAAAAATGACATTGTATATAAACTCATCAATCTACCGCGTTTGTCTTCTTCTACAATTGTTTGTAAAAATGTATTACTGGCGGCAATTTGGAGAATTGTTCCCAAGCCAATAAACAACATTGTAAATAAAGAAAGTGGTAAAAATCGAGATAGAGAAAAACCAATTAAACCTACTCCTAAAATTGCAGGAGCTATAGCAATTAATTTCCCAATTCCTAGTATTGTCCGCCGTGTAGCTAAATAAATACCACCCGATAATGCTCCTACTCCGGAGGCTGCCATCAAAAAGCCTAATGCTTCTGCTCCTCCTTTAAGAATCTCTTCAGCAAAAATGGGTACAAGAATAGTATTTTGTAATCCCATTAAGCTAACTAAAGTTGATAGCAACAATATTGCTCGGATTGGTGGAAAGCTAAAAGCATAAACAAATCCCTCTTTAACTTTTTGTAGAGGATTGCCATTACTTACTGGAACTTGCCAAGGTTTAATTTTCATTGCCAATAAAGCAGCAATCACAGCAATATAGCTTAAACCATCAATAAGAAAACAGTAAGCAGCGCCAATTTTAGCAATAAGCAAACCACCGATCGCCGGGCCAATTAATCTCGCTCCATTAATCATGGTTGAGTTGATGGCGATCGCATTGGCTAAATCTTCTCTTTTTTCCACTAGTTCTGGTACAAATGCTTGTCTGGCTGGTGCATCTAAGGCGTTAATAAATCCCTGAAATAAGCTTAAAGCAATGATGTGCCATACCTGAATCACACCAGTTAGCGCCAGTACCGCTAATGCTAACGACTGAATCATCGCCATAATTTGCGTACCAATTAAGGTACGATAACGCGAAAATCGGTCTACAAAAACACCCCCAAAGGGAGCGAGAAAAAAACTAGGGATTTGACTGGTAAATCCTACAACTCCCAACATTAATGGAGAGTTAGTTAAACTATAAACTAGCCAAATCGTAGCCAGTTGCGTCATCCAAGTTCCAATTAGGGAAATACCTTGTCCGGCAAAAAACAAACGGTAGTTTTTGGATTTTAATGCAGGTAGAAGCAGCTTTAGTTTTCTCATTGCTCATTAGTTGTTTGTTCTAGCTAGATAGCACCAAAAAATAATTATTTTCGGCAATTTATCATAATAAATCCTCCTCATTTTCTAACCATTCTTGCTTGCATAGAAAGTAGAAAAAGCATGGCTTTGATGCGGGGTTGTTTAGAGAAAATTCAGGATAATTTACCGGACATCATAGAAATTTTTTTACTCAAAATTCATCGGTCATTAGTTATAGCTAATTAGCAACTGATAATTAAAAGGGAACAGAGAGATTCCCATAAGAATGTTCCCTGTTCCCTTCATCAATAACAAATGGCTTATTTAACCTCTACAGCAATTTCCGCAGACATCCCAGGCGTAATTCGAGACTCATATCCCTGGATACTCTTTTGGTCGAAAATTACTTTGACAGGAATGCGTTGGACAATTTTGGTGAAGTTACCAGTGGCGTTATCTGGTGGTAATAAAGCAAATTGCGCACCAGAGGCTGGGGATATACTGTCAACACGACCTGTAAAGGGGTGATTAGGAAAAGCATCCAGCTTGATTTCTACTGGTTCTCCGGGCTGCATTTTATTCAATTGGGTTTCTTTAAAGTTCGCTACTACCCAATAGCTGTTATCTACGATCGCCATTAATGGTGTTCCTACTTGCACCCGGTTCCCAACTTCCACGTTTTTTCTACCTACCCGTCCGGCGCTAGGCGCGGTAATGTTGGTGTAAGAAAGCTGTAGCTGCGCGTCTTTGAGGGATGCTTCCGCTTGCGCGATCGCAGCTTTTGCTGCTTCGTACTGACTCTGTTTAACTGCGGTGTCTTGTCCGGTAGCGGTGGCTTGTTGCAATCCTCCTTTAGAGGCTGCTAGTTTAGCTTGGGCGCTGGTTACACCTTGTTGTGCTTGCGCAAGTTGAGATTGGGCTTTTGCTACACCCACTTTTGCAGAGGCTAACCTCGCTTGTGCTTGTTCTACTCCCTGAACCGCCGCATTTTTCTGTGCTACGGCTACATCATAAGCTGCCTTGGCTGTATCTAGCTGCTGCCGCGCAATTGCGCCTTCTTTAAACAAACTGTTGTAACGGTTGTAGTCTGTTTGGGCTTTTGCCAAATTAGCATCAGCCTGCGCTACCTGGGCTTGGGCGGCGGGTATCCCGGCTTGCGCTAGTTGGACTTCAGCTTGGGCTGCGGGTATCCCAGCTTGGGCTTCTTTAACTGCGGCTTGCGCTGTGGAAATTGCGGCGACAGCACTGCTGACATCTCCTTGCGCTTGAGTTGTTTTACCACTAGAGGTTTGTGAAGCTAACGCAATATTTGCTTGTGCAGCTTGCGCCTGTCCACGTGCAGTTTCTAGCGCTGCTTGCGCTTGCTGTACTTTACTTTGATAATCTTGTGGATCGAGTTTGACTAATAATTGTCCTGGTTGTACCAGTTGGTTATCATTCACTAGTACCTGACTGACAGTTCCAGGAATCCGGCTAGAAACTTGGTGAATGTTTCCCACTACAGTAGCGTTATCTGTTGATTCGTGGGTAGAAGCATATTGCCAGTAGTGATAACCAAAACCACCAGCAGCGATCGCACCTAAACCCACGCCAGCTAAAATCAAACCAATCGGTTTTTTACCTTTCTTGTCAACCTTTTTCTCTATCTCTGGCTCTTGATGGACATCAGTTTGCGGTTCTGTAGGAGCTTCGGGAGTTACAACGGTTGCTTCTGCACTGGCGGAAGTCTTGGCGGTAACAGCCTCTAAACTCTCTACATCAGTAATTAGTTCTTTGTCGATAACAGAGGTATTGCCTTTTTTGTGTCCGTTCCAAGAATTAGCGCCCATGATTGTTAACCCACTTACTCAATGATTAAATTAAGATTTTTACTTAGAGTACGTATTATTTAATTGCTAGCCTTCATCTATCGTTCCCTTCGTATGCGTAGTATTATTATGCAAAACAAAACTTTACAGTACTTCACCCAATTGGGTGATTGTAGCTTCTTCTACAGATAGACTTCCTCAGGTGTTACGTAAATAAACTTGGAGATTTCGCGCTCAGGTTGTCAAGAGTCAAAGGGCATTGGGCATTGGGCATTGGTTATTTCTCCCCTGCTCCCTTGTCAACGTCGCTTGCTACAACGCGGGGAACCCGCGCAACGCAGTGGCTCCCCCTTGTCCCCCTTGTCCCCCTGTTCCCTTCAACTCAAATTAGCGATCGCTCGATTCAATAATTGGGAAAATAATTCTCGTTCAGCATGAGAAATACCGGACATGGCTTCATCGCGTAACTCTGCGGCTAGGGGGGGTAAAACTGTTTCTAGTTCCTTACCAGCATCCGTTAGCCAAATTCGCCAGATGCGGCGATCGTGAATATCTCGTTCTCGACGCACTAAACCGCGTTCTTCCATGCGATCTAATACGCCAGTTAAAGTCCCTCCCACCTGTTTGAGCTTGTCGCCAATACTGGAAGTTGGTAAACCATCTTCTTCCCACAAACAGCACAATACTAACCAGTGAAAGGGTGTCAATCCGAAAGGTTCTAGCTTTTCAGTAAACTTACGAGTCAGCAGTTGCGAGAGCAACTTGATTCGGTAGCCAATGTTATATGGTGCCAGAACTTGCTGCCACGACTCCAAAACTTCAGAATCCTTAGATATAGACACCATGTCAACTAATTATTTAGTGTGCGTAATATTATTCTAACTAGACAAAGCTTTCTTGGCAACAGTTGATTGCCATCTCTCTTAGGGAAGGACTTGAATCAGCTGGTACTCTTGTAGTGTAGCAATAACGCGGTAAGAAGTGGATAATTGCGGGTTCTGTGGTGCAGATATCCAAGCATAGCTCAAAGCTGGTAATTGGGAAATTGCATCTACCCTAGGGCCAGGAATTGGAGTGTAGAAATTTAGTAGTACAGAGTTTTTATCTTCTACTTGGGCAAAAGAGACAGGATGAGTCTGGAGAAGAGGGGCGATCGCTGGTTTTTGGAAAAAAGCTTTAAATTCAGGGTTATAGTCGCTTAACAAGCCTAAGCTACCAGCCATAGCTAAAGTTAGCCAGCAGGGAAGTAACCAACAAGCTATCCACCAATTATCAGTCAAGAACTTTTTACCCAAGTAGTAATGACCGATCCACATAAAAGGTAACATTAGCCACCCTAATCCTAAAATTAAACCTAAGGTTGCACGTTGGTTAATAAAAAAATTACTGCTGAAAGTTAAGGCAATAGTACTTACTAGCAAAACTACAATACCTAGTACACCAAAAGCATAACTGAGGTTCCGAGGAAGATTCTCTCTAGTTTCTCTAATAAATGAAACTAAAATATTTCCTTTATCCTCTTGATGAAAAGCTGTTTGGTGTCTAAATCCTCTTTGGTAAATTTTGCCCAACCAGTCTAAACCTAAAGCCGCAAACATTGCTATAAAAGGATAAAGACCAAGAGCATAGTGAGAAAGACGTGTTGAGAAAATACTTAGTTCAGTAAACCAAACTAAGGGAACCCCAACTAAAATCAACTGGTAGCGAGGAATTGGATGACGCAGCGCCACAGCAATTCCTAAAATACTGAAAAAACCCCAAGGAAAGGCTTTTAAAGGAATATTCCAGAAATAGTACAATACTCCATTATGGTTGCGGTCTTCAGAACCTAGCTCTACCACAAATCCTAACAACCGATCAAAACTTTCATAACCATAGCGTAACCAACTTAACCAAACCCAAGCTAATGTAGGAATTAAACCCACTGCCAATCCTAAATACAACATTGGATTAGCAAGATGATAATGACGGCGATGCTCGCCAATTAAATAAGGTAATAAAGCCATCATGGGCAAAAAAATCATAAAGCTTCTCATTAAGAAGCCCAAACCAAAACTTAACCCAGCAATAAAAAGCCAATAAGAGCTTTGTTTAGGATTTATTTCAGCTTTTAAGAAAGATAAAATAGCTAAAAGTACCAAGAGAATCATCGGAATATCTGGTGCAGCTAATCGGCATGATTGTAGCCAGAGAAATTCCACACTTAAAATAGTAGCTGCTAGCCATGCTATTCTTTGACCTAAGAGAATTTTGCCAATTTCATATAGAGTCAATAAGCAAAAAATCCCTGCGATCGCACTCGGAAGTCGCGCACTAAATTCGCTCACACCAAATAATCTATAAAAACTAGCAATTAACCAATAAGGCCCCGGAGTTTTATGATGGGCATTACCCCAAGGAGCTATCCAATCGCCAGATTCAAACATCTGGCGAGCGCGCCCAGCATAATAACCTTCATCATGTGCTATCAAGCTACTTTGTCCAGAATTGCAGAGCAGTAAAGGAAGTAGCCAAATTAACAAACTGACATAGGGAAATCTCACCAAAAGGTGAATTTGCCGCTCTAAACTCGGAAATACTCGTTTTTTGTACAACATTAATTAGTACGAATTGAATGTTGCGAAGTAAATTTTATTTATTTGTAATCCTACTTTTAAAATATGTAAAGCAGCATCCAAATTACTCGATTAAAATCCTAACTGAAATTAACTCAGTTAGGTAAAAAATCCTCCCAAATAGACATTTAAGCTATGATACTTCGACCAAATCAACGCCTAAAGTTAGATGACACAAATGACAAACTGTTTTATGACTATCCACGCTTTGTTACCCATGTTGATGAAGCGTTTATTAAACAGCTAACAGATGTATATCGCGTTCGTCTCAAACCTAACACACGCATCTTAGACATGATGAGCAGTTGGGTATCTCATCTGCCGGAAGAAATGCAGTTTGCCCATGTTGAGGGACACGGACTCAATACTGAAGAATTAGCACGTAATCCCCGATTAAATCATTACTTTGTACAAGATATCAATGATAATCCACAGTTGCCTTTACAAGATCGAGATTTTGATGCTGTTCTCAACTGTGTTTCCGTACAATATGTGCAATATCCAGAAGCAGTCTTTTCTGAAATCCACCGCATCCTTAAACCTGGTGGTGTAGCTATTATCAGCTTTTCTAACCGGATGTTTTTTCAAAAAGCAATTCAAGCTTGGCGAGATGCATCCGAAGAAAGCAGAGTTGAACTAGTCAAAAGCTATTTTGCCTCTGTCCCCGGATTTTCTAACCCAGAAGTCATTGTCAGTAAACCAAGCATCCCGGCTGTACTTCAATGGTTGGGCGCACCTGGAGGAGATCCGTTTTATGCCGTCATCGCTTCCCGGACTACAAAATAGCGCATAGGACATTGGTGGCTTTCCCCATACTCTATGCCCCAAGTCGGTGGGCGATGGTTTTTCTTACTCTTTGAAGGAGTGGGCTTTCCCACCGACTTTCTGTAATTCTAAATACCCAGCAATAATTATCAAAAAGTAAATTTTGTGGCGAAAGAACAAACAAGCGCTGATAATTGCCTCAATGCTCAAGCATAAGGACAAACTAAACATGACTTTCCCTCGTGGACGTAGGATTTTAGCTGCTGTGTTAATCTCAGTATTATTACTGACATCAGCCTGTACGCCAAAAACCCCTGGACGTTTTGACCAGGCACAGCAAGAAAGCACTCGCCAGAAAAGCGGTCAAGCAGTTGCTAAAAATGCGACTCAAGGTAGCAAATTGAACAAATTCTTCCCTACTGGGGGAGACGGTTATCAGCGCGTCTATACTCAAGAGAAAAAAGGCTTTTCGGAAGCAAACTTGAAAAAAGGTGGCAAAACTTTAGCACAACTGGCTATTTCCGACACTACTAGTATTCCTGGTTCAGCCGCGAAATTCTCCAAAAGCACCAAAAAAGTCGGCGGTTATCCCGCAGTCACGCTTGGTAATACTCAAACTTCGATTTTGGTAGGTAAGTACCAAGTAAAAGTCATCTCTAAAGATCCAACATTTACAGCAACAGACAGGGAAGCTTGGATAGAAAAGTTCAATCTTGATGGTCTGGCTAAACTCAAATAACTTGCACTACAGAAATCAAAATTACAACAGCTAAATAGGAGATTGTTTTGAGCAAATCAATTTTTGAGTTGGTAGATCAACTCCCAACCAGTGGTTTGACTATTTCTATGTTGAATGCCCTTGATTTTGTGGCTCCAGGTCAGTGGCAAAATACTGTAGGCTTTGTCAACACTATTAAAACTGTGACGGGCGAAACTGACGAAGACTTAATTCAACAAATTGGCGAACGGGCAATTTATCTTTTCAACGATAAATCCCAAGGATATCAAACAGCTTTGTGGCTTTATCAAACCGTTGATGGCACAGATAAAGCTCTTGGTGCAGCAGCTTTAGCCAATAAGGTGGGAGAGAAAGTTCCTTTGTTAGGTTTTTTAAACGCTGTCACTCCCAAACCTGACAAAGCCCAAACCATTGACTTAACTTTAAAATTAGTGGCTGAGTTGGTAGCCTTCTGCCAAATCAATGGCATTCCTGGGGACAGCATTGGCGATTTTGTCGCCTCTTTGGGTGAGTATAGTGGTGAGTCTTTAATTCGCATGGTGGCTTTAGTCTGCGTTGATGGTTTAATCCCCTTGGGGCCAGACTTCATCAGCAAAGCTATATCTGGAATAAGCCAAACTAATCCCCAAGAGTTAGAACAAAACTCGACTTTTCAAAGTATCAAAGATGTCATCCCCGGCAACAATGCTGGCAGTAAACTAAACTTTATTGGTGAAAGCTTTGATTCTGTGAAAGGTTGGATGGGTGGTCTTGTTGCCTCCAATAATTTAACACCACAAAAAGTTGTCAGTCATTTGCAAAGTTTTGTCGAATTTTCTGATAGCAAATTGGATTACTTAGCTGCATTTTTGGATGTGGCAACCAATTACTACGAACACACTGGTACGCAAACTCTAGCCCGTCGACTGATTGAACGAGCTGTAGCTGAAATTTAAGCTTCTCCGTAGTTGTTAATAGGTAATGGGTAATACTTGCAATTATCCATTACCAAAAATCCTATATATGAGTTGATAAATGTTTAAAAAATAGTATAATTCTTTAGCTTTTATCTGAGCGAAATCATGAGTAAATCTTGCAAATTACTATACATTAATTAAATGCAGAATAGGCTTTTTGTATCTTGGTTCAAAACAGTATGGCCTGCCTTTATTGCCTTATACTGCATAATGTCTCCACCTAAAGCGATCGCTGATACTTTTGACAAAGACGTGTCTGAGTTTGTCTCTGGAGGTGGTACTGCGCTCTATTTAGGTGCTGGTGTCGCCCTACCGCTGTTGCTGGATGGTAAACAAGGCGGACAACATTCCCTGCGGGCGTTAGATTCCCTCGGTACAAGTACTCTACTTTGTATAGCTTTAAAAGAAGTCACCGATGTGAAACGCCCCGATTCCGACTCCCGCGATAGTTTCCCTAGTTGTCATGCAACAGCAGCATTTGCGATCGCAACTGTACAAAGTCACTATCACCCCGGTTCTGCGATCCTCTGGTACTCTGGTGCGTCTCTTATCGCCTATTCACGGGTAAATCTCAATCGTCATCGGATTACAGAAGTGCTGGCGGGTGCTGCACTGGGATATCTGACAGCGAAATTGGAGTTAAGCCAAAAGCATGGGCTGATATTATTTCCCATAATTAGCAGTGATGATGCGGGCGGATCGCTTGTTGGGCTACAGGTAGTAGGATCTTTTTGAGAGAATACCAACCACAAATTTACTTGGGTAAGCGCAGATCGGTGGCGATCGCATAGAGATAAGGTTGGAATATAGCCCAATCTTCTAACTTATCAAATTTGCCTGTTTGGGAGGCTGGATCAAAGGCGCTACTAATGACGTAAAGTGACTTACCATCGAAGGTAACATGACCGATATGTTGCTCCTGTACTCCACCTTGCTGCTTGAGTCCGGCAAACCCATAGCGGATTCCAGGAAGTTTACCAATTGTTACTGATTGTGGGGGCAGGGGTGAGAAAATAATCTGGTTTTTATAAGTAACCTGACGGTCTTTGGCGATCGTGTTATAGTTGTCTGCTACCCAAGCCTTCAGTGCTGTCAATAGTTGGGTTTGATACTGAGGGTTTTGGTAATCTACTTTGCTCTCCGGTGGAATACCAGCTGCTTCTAACTGCTTTTGGAAAGCCGGATTTTTGTCTAACGGGTAAACCCCAATCTCAACTGTACCTAAAAGTTTTCCTTTGCTGGTGACACATAAAAGCGGTGCGTTACCCTTACAAGGTGCAACTTGCCAATCGCTGGGTGCTGAGGTGTTACCCAGGAGATTCTGCCAAATATTCCCCTCAGTAGGAATAGGGTTAGGTTTTGTTGATGTCTGTACCACTGGGGGTTTCTGCTCTGGATTATTCCCAGAAATTAGCCCAGAACCATATTTTACCCCCACAGGGATCAATGCTACTAAGGTAGCACCAATTAATAGATGATAAAGGCGCAACATTTGTTCTGAAAATCTAGAGTCAGAGATTGCGTGATGATATATAACCAATTGCATTTAGCTCATAAATTTGTAGTAGCACTGAAAGCAAAGACAGTGCTACTACCAAAATTTTTATTTATTGATGTCTTGACTACTTATTTGAGCTTTTTGAGCCTCAAGCCACCAAGCATAGTAGTTCAACACAAAAAGCTAGTCGAAAAGCAAATTTCTAAGAAATTTTATCTGTAGCGAGAACGTTGTCTACGACTTTGCTTGTGTCTGGCAACTGCCTTGCGCTTTTCTTTTTCTAGAGGTGTCTCAAAGTGACGCTTTTTGCGCATATCTTGGAAAATCCCTGCTTTTGAAACTTCCCGCTTAAATCTTCGTAAAGCTGATTCAATACCTTCATTCTCTCCTAGTACTACTTGTGTCATTCTCATTCCTCCTCTAAATTATGGATGAATAGACAAAATAAAATATTCCAGCAGAAACGAGCCTTTGGCCTTATCTGCTGGAGACTCTAGATTTTTAAGTTTTCAGCGTCAGGCTTAGAAGCGGCGATTATTACGGTTGTTGTTGCCCCAGTTACCACGGGGGGAACTTCTTTCTTCACGAGGTTTAGCCTTGTTAACTTTTAGATCGCGTCCCATCCATTCAGCACCGTCAAGTGCATCGATAGCAGCTGTTTCTTGAGCATCGGTTTCCATTTCTACAAATGCAAAACCACGTGGCCGACCTGTCTCCCGATCAGTAGGTAGTTGAACGCGATTCACCGTTCCATATTCTGCAAAAGCCCTCTTCAGGTCTTCCTCAGTTACCTGATAAGACAAGTTTCCAACGTAAATCGACATGTTCTGTCTCCGAATTCAGAAAGTGTGGAGAGTTAAATTCGGAGAGACGCTTTTGAGAAATCAAAACGAATAACTCAACCGAAAATAATCTTTATATCCGCTAGTGTAGCACAGCATTTGAAAATTAACTCCTACGGAGTTGGATTTCAAAGGTATAAATCGTCAGGCAAGCTCACGAAAGCTGATGTTTACGGCTATATTTTTGCACGTATCCAATTATTGCACGATTGTCGCATTTTTCAACATAAAATTTTTGCCAAAAAGTAATTACCTACGATAAAAATTGAATAGTTCCTAAATTAAGATATAATCCCGCTTCTTCAACTCTTTAGCTATTAGGGAATTGGGCTAAAATACTTTCTGCTTGTTTACACAGCATTTCGTGATACTGACCATTACTGGCTAGCAATCCACCCCATTGATTAATATCATCGGTGTTGTACTGCAAAGGCGAGCCATCAAAGTGTGTGAAATTACCGCCAGCCTCTGTCAAAATTAATTCTGGTGCAGCTATGTCCCAATCTTTAGGCGCAGATTTACCAGACAGAGAAATATACACATCTGCTTGTTGCTCAACAATAGCTGCAACTTTGCAACCTACACTGCCAATTGCTTTTTGATTCTTACAAGGTAAATTTTCCAGCAGGTAATTTAATCTTTGATTGCGATGAGAGCGACTAACAACTAAAGTTAAATCTTCAAGGCGCTTTTTGCTGAAACCTAACGACATCTGCAAGGCAGCAGAACCATTACGGGTTTCGACAAATGTACCCCCGCCTTTGGTAGCAAAATACAACTTTTCTGCCTCTGGTATTGCAACAATAGCAAGTACTGGGCGGGTTTCTTTGACTAAAGCAATGTGAATTGCATAGTCCCCTGTTTTATCGATAAAATCTCGCGTGCCATCTAAAGGGTCGATAATCCATACCCAGGTAGAATTATTGTGATTTAGTTGTGATTTATAAGTTTCTTCACTAATGTAAGTAAAATCTTCATTCCCTAAAACTGCTTGTAAATTATCTAAAATATATTGACTGGTAGCTATATCTGCAACGGTGACAGGCTCATTTTGTTTATATTGCACTTCGAGATTAGAGTCTTTCACCGTCCCGTGATAATAAGACCGAAGTATATCTGCTGCTCCCCATCCTACCTGACGAGCGATCGCTAATATTTCTTGTAAATCTTTCATTAATTCAACCTTCTGGTAGTACATTTAATCACTACTGTGCATCCATCCAACGACGAGTGCCGAAAAATTGGCAAGCTTTAGCGGCTACTTTAGCTGCCTGAGCCAGTGCATCAGTGAAACTTGCTTGTAAGATGTAATGGCAGAAGGCACCGTGAAAAATATCTCCAGCCCCCAGTGTATCAACTGCTGAAATGCTCGGCACATCTAGAATACCAGTATTACCACAACTTAAGTATTCAATTGGCTGTTCTCCATGAGTGATGGCGATGTGGGGAATTGCCAAAGAACTGAGATAGGCGAACACATCTGCTGCTGTGTGACAGTTGGGGGGAGAAAAATTACTAGAACAAATAGCGTAATCCACAAAAGGTAAGAGTTTTTCAAACCCAGGCTTCCAGCTACCACCATCGATTGCAATTGGGATATTCTTAACTTTAGCCATTTGAGCGATCGCTATCCCAACTTCCATCTGATGTCCATCAATCAGAACTATATCAATATTTTGCAAAATATCTGACGGCACAGATGCAGTACTAGCTTGAGTTTTAACTGCATTAATGGAAACTACAGCCCTTTCACCTGTAGATTGGGTGACAATAATCGAAGAGACTGGTACAGATGTTGTAGTGTTAGGCTCAAGATCTGCGATCGCTACTTTGTAAGTTGCTAAATCTGTGCGAATTAGTTGCGTCATCGGGTGAGAACCTACTACACCCAACACTGTGGTTTGGTTTCCTAAATGGCTAAAAGTGATTGCCGCATTTGTCGCCGGGCCACCTGCTGCTACAGTATAGTCAATTGCCACTATCTTCTGATTATTTTGTGGGGCAGACTCAGCCAGATAAATGAAATCTAAGGTTACTAAACCCACAAATAAACCACGATAGATTTTTCCATTGGTCATTACTCATTTGTATTTGTTTTGTTTATCCTTCATCTTCAATCCAAAATTTAAAATTCGGTAAGGCTTGTGTTTACTATTGAGAAATTGGTTTTTGTTTGTCTGGAAATTTGCACTTCACTTCAATTTCCAAATTACTTTCAGCTGAACCTTCTGTAATGTAAGGAATGCCAGCCTTGCCACCCATCTTAATCCCAAATTTCAGGGTTACTTCCTCAATTTCAGCACTATTGAAGTCTTTAAAGGCACTAAGAGCATACGTGGTATAGCCACGAATCATTTGACGAGCTTGTTGCATACGTGCGATCGCATCTGTGCGTACATCCTTGTATTCTATACCGTCATCTTCTTCATCAATTTCCGGAGTTGTTTCAGTTGCTGAGAGATTAATCTCAATCTGGTCAATTTCTCCGTCCGCTTCAAAAAATAGACGCTGCACTTCTGACATGGGCTGCCTCAATTAAACTTTTTGTATCGTGTGTGAAAAATTTCAGCCTGCTTGCGGAATAATTTGGTTGTGGTATTGTTTTTCTTAATACCACCATCAATGTGTACCTGTCAAAATTAACTCGCATTTACCAACTCAAGGTGTATTAGATGGCACGATACGCGCTTGTTATTGGCATTGGGGAGTATCAAAGCCCTTCATTACCCCGTTTGTCAAAGACCACAAATGATGCTGAAGCCGTAGCGCAATTACTAGAAAAGTATGGTGATTTTCAGTCAGTTCAAAGGCTACCGCAACGCTGGAACAAAGACAAAAACGGTTATGAAATAGCAGCATCAAAGTTGACTGGCGCTCAAATTGGTCAAGAACTGAGAACATTCTTACTAGAACAAGCTACTAAAAATGAAGCGCTAATTTATTTTAGTGGACATGGTTTTACGATATCGGACAATTTAGGACAGCAAAAAGGATATTTAGCAACTTCTGATTGTCAGATTGAAGTTGCAAACAACCAGATTGTCGAACAAAAATATGCCATTCCCTTAGATAGCCTCAACGAACTAATTAGAGATTCGCAATTGAGTAGTTTGGTGATGCTACTGGATTGCTGTCATAGCGGCTATTTCTTAGAAAGACAGTTGGTAGAACGTACTTTGACTACTTTCAGTTCGCAGAAGGATTATTACTTAATTACAGCTTGTCGTGGTTTTGAACTAGCAGGCGTAATTAAAAGTGAAGAATATAGCATTTTCACAGGTGCAGTTATTAAGGGATTAGCACCGGAAAATGCGAGTAGCAGTCAGCGAATTAGTGGCGATCGCTTGTTTGATTTTGTCAGTAACGAACTTAAAGGTTCAGTACAGGAACCGATTCGCATGGGTTGGGGACGTTCGATAACTCTGGTGACATATCCTCGTTCAGATATTCCCACAGAAGAAACATCAGCTTTCAATCGTGAAAACCCTTATCGAGGACTTTATGCTTTTGAATTAGAACAAGCACAATATTTTTGTGGACGAGAGCAAGCAGTTCGTACTCTAATTGCGCGTTTAGCAGAGAGTCGTTTTCTAGCTGTCATCGGCTATTCAGGTAGTGGCAAATCGTCCTTAGTGAAAGCAGGATTGTTACCGCAACTAAAAAGCGCTCGCCTCCCTGGAAGTAGTCAATGGGAAATTGCATCTTTTACCCCTGGAGAAAATCCCCTAGGCAAACTTGTTGAAGTTCTAACTCAACAACAGCAGCAAAATAAACTCTATCTGTTGTTTATCGATCAATTTGAAGAAATATTTACTCTCTGTCAAGATGAAGCAGAACGCAAAGCTTTTATTAAATTAGTAGTAGAGGAAGTTAAAACTAATGAACGACAAACACGGATAATTCTCACAATTCGTGGTGATTTTTTAAATAGATGTGCTGACTATTTAGAAATAGCTGATCTAATTAATAGTGTTCCTCCCACATCGTTCATTGTCACGCCAATGTCTTTTACCGATTTAGAGGAAGCAATTGAAAAACCGGCAAATTTACATGGTGTGACTTTTGAAAATAGTTTAGTCTCACAAATTGCTGCCGATGTTATTAATCGTCCGGGTGCATTACCTATACTGCAATACGCACTTAAAGAGTTGTGGCGAGTTTGTATTGAAAAACCTGAATTTCCAGAACCACTTTTAACTCATAAAGGCTATGAAGAAATTGGTGGAGTTAAAGGAGCTTTAGATAAGCGAGCTACAATTTTGTATCAAAGTTTAACTAGCTTAGATCAAGCATTTGTACGTCGCCTGTTTATGGAATTGGTGCAGTTAGGTGAAGCTGGGGAAGTAACTCGACGGCGTGCTAGCTGGGAGAGATTAGAAGCAGTTGCAGATTCACAACCACAAATGCAACGAGTTGTGGGATTACTAGCGGGTTCCCAACAACGCTTGATTATTACTGATGCTAATACAGTAGAGGTAGCTCATGAAGCACTTTTATCTGAATGGAAATTACTCAATAGTTGGATTGCTGAAAATCAAGAGAATATTCGTCTAAGTCGCTCCTTAGATGAAGATTGCCACGAATGGCAACAAAGATTTAATAAATCGGATGATGCTCTATTGACTGGTGCAAAGCTGGCAATAATTGCTGAGTGGGTAGAGAGAACTCAGCCAAGACTGACACCACAGGAAGCTGAGTTTTTAGATAAGAGTTTGGCAAAAAAAGATAGAGAAATACAATCACAATTAGACCAAGAACGGCTACTCAGAGAACTAGCAGAATATCGTCAACAAGAAGCAGAGACAAGAGCCAAAGCTGAAGCTGAAAAAACTCAGGAAGCGCGAAATAGAGTTCACGCTGAAAAACAAAAAAATTGGTGGCTGTCGTTAGTAGTTGCTGGATTATTAGTAGTTACTGTTTTAGCGATTGGATTGAAGCAACAAGCAGAACAACGTGAAAAAGCTGTTGTGGAAGTTTTAATTGCTAAACCACAACAATTATTTACAGTTCACTATCAACTTGAAGCACTAATAGAAAGTGTAAAAGCACTGAAAAAATTAAAAGAAATTGGTGGAAAACAGCAGTATGCGCTTACTAGTCTCCAAAGCATCATTTATCAATCTCAAGAACGTAATCGCCTAGCAGGACATACTGATAGAGTTAATGATGTTAGCATTAGCCCTGATGGTAAAATGATTGCCTCTGCTAGTGCCGATCAAACTGTCAGGCTATGGACTAGGGAAGGTAAACAATTTACAGAGCCTCTACAACACAACTATCCAGTTTGGACTGTGAGTTTTAGTCATGATGGTAAATTAATAGCCACCGGTGATGGTGATGGAGTCATCAGAATTTGGAACAGTAAAGACGGTAGCCTAAAAACAACAATTCCACAAAAGGATCTCAAAAAAGACAATAGAAGTGTTTTGAAACTGAGTTTTAGTCATGACGATAAAACTATTGCAGCTGCTAACTTTGATAATGATGTCAGAATTTGGAGAGTTGCAGACGCACAATTAATTCATAAATTACCTCATGGTGCTATTGTTCAGGGAGTAAGTTTTAACAAAAATAGTCAAAAAATTGCTTCAGCAGGTGAAGATAAGCGTATCAAAGTTTGGAATCTTGCCAATAAGAAAATAATCAATGATTTAGCGAAACATAAAGATACAGTTTATGGAGTCAGTTTTAGTCCAGATGATACCATGCTAGCTTCTGCCAGTAAGGATAAAAGTGTGAAAATTTGGAATGTTACTAATGGTAAATTAATCAGAGATTTTCTTCACAAAGATACAGTTTATGGAGTCAGTTTTAGTCCAGATAGTAAAATGGTAGCTGCTGCCAGTAAAGATAAAACTGTCAGTATTTGGAGCATTCCTGATAACAAGATATTATGGCAGTTTTGGCATAATGATACTGTAAACAGTGTTTATTTTAGTCCTAAAGAGCAAATAATAGTCTCGGCTGATAACAAACTTGTGAGAATTTGGAGTGTCAGTCCAAGTATCAACACCAAAGATACTAATTCAATAAACAATCTGTTGAAAATAAGTTGTAGTTATTTGCATGATTATTTAAATACTAACTTGCAAATTTCACAAGAAGATAAACATATTTGTGATGGTTTGATGTGACGTATTTTTTTGTAACAAAAATATTTTGATATAAAAACAAAACTATGATACAGCGCAACAGTGAATTCCAAAAAATTTTGTACGAATTAATTAAATATATAATTGAACAAAATCCGAATGCTGTTTATTATATTCAGGAAATGATATATGAAGGTAAATATGGTCGGCGCTTACCAAGAGAAAATGGTGAAGTTCCCGCACATGATGGGAATGTAAATGATGTAAGAGTCAGCTATGATGGGAGTATGATTGCATCTGCAAGTGTAGATAAAACTGTCAAAGTTTGGCGCAAGCAAAAAGACGACATTTTTTTACCAACTTCCTGGAAAATTATTGAAAATTTGCAGATTAAACATGATAGTCCGGTTTGGGCTGTTAATTTTAGTTACGATGGTGAATTGATTGCTTCGGGTGATGCTGACGGAATCATCAAAATAAAAAGCATAAATGGTAATAGTGTTGATATAACAATTATGCCAGAAGCAGATGATGAAGAACAAATAGCTTTAAAGCTGATGTTCAGTCCTGATAGTAAGTTAATTACATCAGCTAACTGGGATAATAGAGTAAGACTTTGGCAGCTTTTAGATGATAATCGGCATGAATTTATAGAGATTGGCCAGCACGATCCTAAAGTTTATGGAGTATGTTTTAGTCATGATGGTACTAAAATTGCTTCTGCTGGTGGAAATAGTGAAATAAAAATTTGGAATGTTGCTGATAAGAAATTTCTAAAATCTTTAGTAGATAAATCTGAAAATTTAGAAGACACAGAAAATGCAGTCTATGATGTTAAATTTAGTTCAAATGGTCAGATGATCGGTGCAGCTTATAAAGATAAACGTGTACGGATATGGGATATAACTACAGAGCAGGTTATTAAAAATTGTCTACATAAAGATGCAGTTTTTGGAGTCAGTTTTAATGCTGATGCTAATATGCTTGTCTCTGGTAGTAAAGATGGATTTGTTAGAGTTTGGAGTACCACCAATCCAGATTATGAAAATTCACAACCAATTGCAGAATTTTGGCATGGAGTCCAAATCAATAGCGTTAGTTTTAGCTATGATGGTAAATTTATCGCTTCTGGCGGTGACGATAAAAATGTGAGAATTTGGGATACTATACACATGGGTGAGAGTAAAGAAGCACTTATAGAAAGACTATCAACAGATGCCTATGATTATTTAATAAGTATGAAAGGATTAGCAATTATTGATATCTTAAATAATGTTTTAGATAACTCTCCAAATAAAATCCTAGGAGTAAAGATGAAAGATACTGTTAGTGATTTTATAGATTTATTTAAAAATTTATAAATTAATAAAAATTTTATAATTTAAAATACCCAAATTGAAATATACAATTTATAGATAGGAGTCAAATTTTTGGAATTGAAAGTATTAAGCATATACTGAAACAACAAGTATTTTGATGGAAAGGAATTAATGGATATGGAGTTCATTTTATTAACTGCAATATCAGAAGATTTTTCAGAAATAGGCAAAAAATTTGGGAATAAAAATGATGCCCAAGCAAGTTCCAAATCAATGAACCTAATAGAATTTTGCGATCGTGACTGTCCTAAAGGTGGTCGTAAAAGCCCAAGATGTCTGTTTCCAGTTATTTGGAGTGAAAATTCAACTGTAAAAGTTCTCACAAACTTCCCAAATCAAAATCCAAAATCTGTAATTAGAGGTAGACACCTGTAAATTACCTCTGTATCAAGATAGGTAATAAGATCTGATAAATTTGATAGCTTGGTGATAGGGTAGGTTAACAATATTTGCCCCGCTCACCAAGGAATTGCTTATGAATTATCAGAAGCTAGACGCAGCACTGGCGACAGCACTCAATGAAGTACAAGATCCAGAAACACCGAGTTTGACAGTTTTTATCCATACTGAACCTGTTATAGACTCGACTGCTACTGCTGTGCTAGAAAATTTAGGTATCAGTGGGATCGCTGAGGGAAAGGATGTTTTTACCGCAAACCTTTCTGCAAATGCTATTGCCCAGTTATCTGAGCAACCTTGGGTGCAATATCTTAAGTTATCGCAGAAATTGCATTTGGTTAATACAAGGTTAAATTTTCGTAAATTGAGTGTTTAATATATTTGGCGATCGCGTCTCTGGTGTAACCACAATCTCAAATTTACTTTGCCCAAAACTGTAAGCGAGGGTTGACAGCCAGCAAGTAAAAACTTGTGAACAGAATTTGACAATTATTCTTAATTTTATAAGTATCTATCTTGTTGTTTGTATAACCTGAGTAACAGTATGTGGTACTGTCTACAAAATTCTGTTTTGTTAAAAAAAGCTGAGATTTTACATTTAATAGATTGGTTAATTGTCAAACCAGTGTAGCGATAGCTGCAATTTATTAAGTGCTGGATAATACACAATTCTTAAGGCTGTAGTTATTGGCAGCGACATTGATTACCGGCAGCATTCTGTAAAATTCACTAAGCAGAATCTGCGATCCCCCCTTATCAGCTGCCACATACAGTCCTAAACTGAAGGTGAGAGTTGAAAGGGAGTCGGGAGACATTTTGTGAAAAAAGTTTTAGCAATCATTCTTGGTGGTGGTGCAGGTACTCGCCTTTACCCGCTAACGAAACTACGGGCAAAACCCGCCGTACCAGTTGCAGGAAAGTACCGCTTAATCGATATCCCTGTCAGCAACTGCATAAATTCTGAAATATTTAAAATCTACGTCCTGACACAATTCAACTCAGCGTCTCTGAACCGCCACATTGCTCGTGCCTACAATTTTAGTGGTTTCAGCGAAGGCTTTGTTGAAGTCTTGGCAGCACAACAAACCCCAGAAAACCCCAATTGGTTCCAAGGTACAGCTGATGCCGTGCGTCAGTACATCTGGCTATTGGAGGAATGGGACGCAGAGGAATATTTGATTCTATCAGGGGATCACCTTTATCGGATGGATTACCGCGAGTTTATCCAACGCCATAGAGAAACAGGTGCGGATATTACTTTGTCAGTTATTCCTATTGACGATCGCCGCGCCTCCGATTTTGGCTTGATGAAAATTGATGAATCCGGTAGGGTGGTTGACTTTAGCGAAAAACCTAAAGGTGAAGCTTTAGCGCAAATGCGCGTTGATACCACCATACTCGGATTGAGCAAAGAACAAGCTCAACTCCAACCCTACATCGCTTCGATGGGGATTTATGTCTTTAAGAAAGATGTTTTGATCAAGTTATTGCGAGAATCTTTAGAAAGTACGGATTTTGGTAAAGAAATCATTCCTGATGCTGCTAAAGATTACAACGTTCAAGCCTACTTATTTGATGGTTACTGGGAAGATATTGGAACCATCGAAGCGTTTTATAATGCCAACTTAGCGCTGACTCAACAACCCCAACCACCCTTTAGCTTTTATGACGAAGAAGCGCCAATTTATACCCGCGCTCGTTACTTACCTCCGACTAAGCTTTTAGATTGTAATATCACCCAATCAATCATTGGTGAAGGTTGTATTCTGAAAAATTGCCGCATTCAACACTCGGTGTTAGGAGTGCGATCGCGTGTTGAATCTGGCAGTATCATCGAAGAATCCCTAATTATGGGTGCCGACTATTACCAAGCTTCTGTTGAACGTCAGTGTAATATAGGAAAAGATGAGGTTTCTGTCGGCATTTGTGCAGATACCATTATTCGGCGCGCAATTATTGATAAAAACGCCCGCATCGGTCGAGATGTGAAAATTATCAATAAAGACAACGTACAAGAAGCCGATCGCGAAAGTCAGGGATTCTATATCCGCAGTGGTATTGTGGTTGTGTTAAAAAATGCTGTCATTCCCGATGGAACAATTATTTAACAGTGCTGAGTGCTGAGTGCTGAGTTATGAGTTTTGAGTTTATGAGTAAAACTTTTAATCACTCTTCACTCTTAATTCCCAACTCAGCATTCGCTACTCACAACTCAGCACTTTTATTAATGATTGGTCTTCCTGGGAGTGGTAAGTCAACCTGGGCAAAAAAACTAGCGACAAAATGCCCCCAAATGCTGCTGATTTCTACAGATGCGATTCGGGGGCTTCTGTTTGGCGATGAAGAGATTCAAGGGTCGTGGCTGCTCATTTGGCAGGAAATTCAGCGGCAACTACAGCAGGCTACTATCCTAGGGAAAACAACGATTTACGACGCTACTAACGCCCAGCGTGGCTATCGTCGGGAGATCATTGCCCTAGCACGCGACTTGGGTTTTAGCCAAATTATTGGGATTTGGGCAGATACTCCATTGTGGCTGTGTTTGGCACGTAATCAAAAACGCGATCGCCAGGTTCCTGAAGAAATCATCTTGAGAATGCATTGTCAACTCCGAGATGCCCCGCCAAACTTAGAAGAAGGTCTAGACTGCCTAATTCGCTTTTCCCAATTGCGGGAGTGCGGAAATTGCCCTCATCCGGCGAGCGAGAACCCCACTTGATTTTCTATGATGTTTGTTAATTTAAAATCAGAATCTATATTGCCCGGTATTATACCTGGCAGAATCGCAAATCTCATATCTTAGAAAAAGCGCAAAGTCGAGCCAGTCGTGTGGGCGGGTCTCCCGACTTGAACGAACTGGCGTTGAGCGGAGGTTTCCTCCGATGGCTTCGCCAACGTCTGTGACGAACAGAACTTTGTAAGAATAACATAACAGAAATTTCTAGAGGAGGCTGGTAGATGGCTGCAACCGACTTCAAAGACTATTACTCAATTTTGGGAGTTAGTAAGACTGCCACTCCAGAGGAAATTAAACAAGCTTTTCGTAAATTAGCCCGTAAGTTTCATCCCGATGTCAATCCAGGCAATAAACAGGCAGAAGCGCGTTTCAAAGAAGTGAACGAAGCCTATGAGGTTTTGTCAGACCCAGACAAGCGCAAAAAGTATGACCAATTTGGTCAATACTGGAAACAAGCTGGTGAAGGTTTCCCAGGTGGTGGCGTTGGGGCCGATATGGGCGGCTTTGACTTCAGCCAATACGGTAGTTTTAATGATTTCCTCAATGAGTTGTTTGGTGGTGCTGGCCCTCGCAGCAGTCGCCAAAGCTATTCTTATCGTACTTCCACAGGGAGACCTGGTGGTTTTGGCGGGTTTAATGATTTTGGTTTTCAAGATGTAGGTGCGGGTGCAGGTGCTAGCCAAGATAGCGAAGCTACGATCGCACTAACTTTTGCGGAAGCATTTGCAGGTGTACAAAAGCGCTTTAGCCTCGGCAATGAAACGATTGATGTGCGTATTCCTGCTGGTGCTAAACCCGGTACTCGCCTGCGCGTGCGGGGCAAAGGACAAGTAAATCCTATGACCCAACAACGTGGTGATTTGTACTTAAAAGTTGAATTTCAGCCTCACTCTTTCTTCCAAATGGAAGGCGATAATCTTGTTTGTGAAGTTGCGATTACACCAGATGAAGCAACTCTGGGAGCTTCGATCGATGTTCCCACACCTGATGGTTCGGTGAACGTCAAGTTACCTGCAGGAGTGCGTTCTGGTCAATCCCTACGTTTGCGTGGCAAAGGCTGGCCTTTGGCAAAGGGTGGACGTGGCGATCAGTTGGTGAAGGTGGCGATTGTCCCACCAAAAGACCTTAGCCAACAAGAACGGGAATACTATGAAAAAATCCGAGCTATACGTACCTATAATCCCCGTAGTCATTTGCAACAGGTCAAGCTATAAAATCATGTTTCGCGCCCAGAATTTGCATCTGAGGCGCGAAGCCATTTTAATTATTTAATTTCTGGAGTTTTTCTCCCCCTGCTCCCCTGCCTAATTATTGGGGTTGATTTTTCGCCATTAAAACTTTTACCCGAGACTTAAACGCTTCAATTGCCTCTGGGGTAGGTTGAGTACTTTGCCAGGATGGACGTTGCATGATGCGATCGCACCAAGCTTGGAGTTTGGGATTTAAAGTTACTCCCATTTGCGGTAGCCAGGGAATGCTACTACCGGCAACAATATCAGCAAGAGTTAATTGCTCACTACCAAAGTAAGAGCGATCGCCTAATAGTTCTTCAAAAAAAGCCAGTACGGTGGCTGATTTCTGCTTTGCTTCTTCTCCCTTTTGGGGATCGTCGTCAAAGCCAATCATTTGCCTAAACAGTGGATTCATGGCAGGTAGTAGCTCATTTATCGTCAGCATTTCTACCATCCGCACGATTGCTAAAGCTTTCGGTTCTTTTGGCAACAAAGCAGGCGTGGAATACTTGGCTTCTAAATAATCCAGAATTGCTAAGGATTCTATTACCCTAAAGCCATCATCAACTAACACCGGAATATGATGGAAAGGATTGAGCGCCACAAATTCTGGCTGAAACTGATCGCCATCCAGTTTCATTTCTATTAATTCAAAATCCAGTTCCTTTTCGAGTAAGGCAATCCAAGGACGACGGGAGTTCACCGAAATCGGCTGGTGGTAAAGTTTGAGCATCAGAAATTCCCTCTGCTGTCATCAGTATGAGCTTAATCCTTTAACCTGCTACTGTGCCATTCTCGCAGCCATGCGAGCCTTCAGCACTTCTAAAGGCACTTCCGTAGCTTGCCATGTTGGACGTGCAAGTAAGCGATGACACCAAGCACTGAGTTTGGGATAGTCTTTTAAGGAGACACCTCCTTTTGGCAACCAAGGTACTAAGGTTCCCGCTACAGGTTCAGCCAAAGTTATGCGATCGCTACCAAAGTAAGGGCGATCGTCTAGTAAATTCTCGAAAAACTTCAGTACGGTTGAGGCTTTTTGCTTTGCCTGCTCCATCTTTTCTAGATCGCCACCAGGCAAGCCCAACATTTGCGGAGTCAACGGCATAATGGCCGATAACAACTCATTTATCGTTACCATTTGTACCATCCGCGCGATCGCTAAATCCTTGGCATCTTGAGGCAGCATCGCAGGTGTGGGATACTTTGCCTCTAAATAGTCCAAAATTGCTATTGATTCTACTATATGAAAACCTTCATCTTCTAAAACTGGAATATGATGAAAAGGATTAATTGCCAAAAAATCTGGTTGAAACTGCTCTCCATCAAGTTTTACCTCTACTAGTTCAAAATCCAGGCCTTTTTCCAGCAGGGTAATCCAGACTCGGCGGGAGTTTGGAGATATGGGGGAGTGATAAAGTTTCAGCATAAGCAAATCTCAAAGCCTTGTAAGTATGCAAAGCAATGTCAATTTTATACTTTACAAGTAATTCGGCAAATTCAAATAAATTATGTAAATTTTTCTCGAAAAATTTTTGAAATAAAAATGGAAAAAGATACAAGGTAAGATTTTTCCCTGTTCCCTTTCCTGATTACTCTTGGCAAAAGAGTGAGTTTAATTAACTTCTATCTACTGAACTGATAAATCGAATTTTTCTAGCAATGTCTCAACACTGGCGTTATGATCCAAAAAAGAAAATAAATGAAAGTAGCGGAGTTTGCCTTGTTGATCTAATACAAACTGTGCTGGCAAAGGTGCTCCTAAAGCTTGCCCTACTCGATATCTACGAAATACTCGACAATTAGGATCGCTTAATAAAGGCATTTTTAACCCTAAATCTCTGACCACTATCTGGCTTTGCTTTTCGTCAGTGCTAGTAATCAGCAAAACTTCTATACCACGCTCTTTAAATTGCTCGTAGTTTTCATTCAAAGATTTGATGTGAGGATAGCAAAAAGGGCAATATTGCTTTTCTGTAAATATCCGTGTAAAAGCCAGTAAAACTGGTTGCTTGCCTCTATAATCCGACAACTTCACTATACTGCCGTTGGTAATATCTGGTAGTTGAAAATCTGGTGTTCCTACATCCAGCCTTAACTGAGTTATAGCTGGAATTGGCAGAAAATTACGGAAGAATCGTTCATTTATTAAGCCGCTAAAATCTGTTGAAGTTAGCATATTTTTATTCCTGTTTATTTAAATGCAAATAATCAAAATTCAAGAGCTAAAAGTCCATAGTCAAGAATGCAAAATTTAATGATTAATGGCAACTGACCAATGACACACGTTCGCGTAGCATCCTGTAAGGAAGCACAATGAAAAAACCACAGATAGGCACTGAAGTTGACACTGATTCATTATGTATCTGTGTTCATCCGTGGTTATCTGTGGTGATTAATGATACTGCTCTTCAATCCAGTATACTGCGTTGCCGTTTTCTGGCAAGACCAATCTAGACAGCAGAGAAGTAAACTTTAGATTTTACTGGATCGGGATTCATGGTTTTATCCCCAGGTTGCCAACCAGCAGGACAAACTTCGTCGGGATGAGACTGTACATACTGAATTGCTTGTAATGTCCGCAGGGTTTCATCAACACTACGTCCAAAAGCTAGATTGTTAATGGTAGCGTGCTGGATGACACCATCTTTATCGATGATGAACAAACCGCGCAGAGCAATACCTGCTGCTGGGTCAAGAACATTGTAAGCTGCACTGACTTCTTTCTTGATGTCGGCAACTAAGGGATAATTCAGGTCGCCAACGCCACCAGATTTGCGGTCGGTTTGAATCCAAGCTAGGTGAGAGAACTCGCTATCAACGGAAACACCAAGAATTTCCGTGTTAATTTTCTTGAATTCTTCGTAGCGATCGCTAAATGCTGTGATCTCAGTGGGACAAACAAAGGTAAAGTCTAGGGGATAAAAGAATAGAACAACATACTTACCGCGATAGTCGGAAAGTTTGATGGTCTTAAATTCTTGATCCACGACAGCTGTTGCTGTAAAGTCTGGAGCCTGTTGACCAACGCGGAGGCATCCTTCTGTTCCGTAAGTGAGGGACATGAACCTAATTCTCCTTCAACTTATATCCATTTACTAGCGTTGGAATTCGGGTCAGTAAAAACTTACCGATCCACGCCGTCACAGTTTAATTACGATCTGTTACGACTATATCATAGTCATAACGATTTTGAGTAGCAAATGGCAGATTTAGATCAAAGAGAGTGGTTACTAACCAATGGCTTAGGTAGTTTTGCCAGTGGTACAGTTTCGGATGTCCGTACACGCACTTATCACGGTTGGTTATTTGCGGCGACAAATCCACCTTCTGGGCGTACCCTGCTGCTATCGCACTTAGAAGCTAGCCTAGAAGTCCAAGGGCAAGTTGTCGCACTAGGGACAAATTACTGGAGTAGTGGGCGAATTGAACCTACTGGCTACGAACTTCTACGCTCTTTTGAGATTAACCCAGTTCCAAAATGGATTTGGAGCAAGGATAATTGGCAACTAAGTAGACAATTCATCATGCCCTATGGGTTAGTAGAGCCGGAGAACGCTGCAAATAAGGGATCATTTTCTCCCCTGTCTCCCTTGTCCCCCCCAACCTTGTGCGATCGCCTTTTGATTCAGTATCGCTACGAAGGTAAAGAAGTAGCCATTTTGAGACTACGATTGCTGATTGGCGATCGCGACTTTCACCATCAACAAACAGCCTCTCCAGAATTACACTTTTCTCAAGTGCTGTTACCCCAGCAAATTTGCTTGCAAGCGATTCATGGCAAGCACTTTGGCACACCTTGGCATTTACGCTGGACGCATGGAGACTATCGACCTGATGGAGTATGGTACTGGGATTATCAATTACCAGAAGAGACTCAACGGGGATTAGGCGATCGCGAAGACCTTTATAGCCCTGGTTACTTAACGGTTACTCTCAAACCAGGTGATGTCGTAACTCTAGAAGCCCGAGTCGGCTTTCCCAATCCACAGGCAGATCCTCTTACTTGTGAAACCTTTGCAGAAGCTATAGAGGCGGAGGAAGAGAGACTGGCGCAGATTTTTGGATGGGATCGAGGGGATGAGGAGGACATACCAATTCAAAATTCAAAATTCAAAATTCAAAATTGGGAAGACGGTAAACAAACTAATGCCCCATGCCCAATGACGCCACTTGCTTCAAGCCGGGAAACCCGTCCAACGCAGTGGCTCCCCCATGCCCAATCCTTAATTTGGCAGCAATTATTAAAAGCCAGCGATCGCTTTATTGTCTACCGAGCCTCAATTGCCGGGCCGACTGTGATTGCTGGTTATCATTGGTTTAATGATTGGGGGCGCGATACTTTAATTGCTTTACCTGGGTTAGCACTAGTTCCGCAACGCTTTGAACTGGCAAAAGGGCTATTGCGAACTTTTGGGCATTACTGTCGCCAAGGTCTGATTCCAAATGCCTTTCCTGATGTTGGTGGTGAGCCTTTTTACAACAGTATTGATGCTGCACTGTTGTGGATTGAAACTCTAGGCCTTTATTTGCAAGCTACGCAAGACTGGGAGTTTTTGGCAGAGCAATTCCCTGTAGTGCAGCAAATCCATAAAGCATTTGTAAGTGGCACTCGCTACAATATTCATGTTGATGCTACTGATTGGCTGGTGAGTTGGAATGCTCGTAATGTAGCCTTGACCTGGATGGATGCACTAGTGGGAGGGGAGCCTGTGACTCCTCGCCTCGGTAAGCCAGTGGAAATTAATGCCCTGTGGTATTCTGCCTTGTGTTGGCTAAGTCAATGGGCAGAAAAATTAAGCCAAATTCCAGATAGCAATTCCTCAGAACGTCTGGCAAAGCAAGCACAGCGTTACGCCCAGCAAGCACAACAGGTCAAAGATTCGCTACAAAAATTTTGGAATCCCAAACTCTGCTACTTATACGACACCATCGAGCTGGACGATCGCCGTAATTCCCAAATTCGCCCCAACGCAGTTTTCGCTCTATCCCTACATCATTGTGGGTTTTCACCAGAACAAGGGCGTCAAGTACTTGCAGTAGCAACTTCCAGGTTGCTCACCCCCTATGGACTGCGCAGCCTCGATCCAGCCGATCCCCAATATATCGGTAAATACCAAGGCGCTCCAGAGAAGCGCGATCGCGCCTATCACCAAGGTACTGTTTGGAGTTGGCTGATTGGCCCGTTTATTCGTGCTTGGCAGCGTTTTCATCCAGAAACACCACCGCCTTTTGATTGGCAACCCCTACTAGAACATTTCTTGTATGATGCTTGTATTGGGTCAATTTCTGAAATTTTCGATGGCGACGCACCCCATCAACCCAAAGGGGCGATCGCTCAAGCTTGGTCGGTTGCAGAAGTTATTCGTTATTTACCGCAAAAAGGCAGAGGGTAGAGTTCACCCTCAGGTATTCCCACTGGGTAAGCAGTGGCTAGAGTTTTGTAACTATCACTTAGCTGGATAAAAATCTAAAACTCCTTCTGCCTTCTGCCTTGCCCAAAGGGCTATTAAACTTTCGTGCGATCGGTCAAAATTTCATAGCCCGTTTCTGTCACCAAAACAGTATGCTCAAACTGTGCTGATAAAGCATTATCAACTGTCACCGCTGTCCAGCGATCGGCTAAAGTTCTTGTATGCTTTGAACCTGCATTTAAAATTGGCTCAATTGCCAAAGTCATTCCCGCACGTAATTTGACATTTGGCATTTCTCTGGTGCGGAAGTTGAATACTGAAGGTTCTTCGTGTAGGTTACGTCCTACGCCGTGTCCGGTAAATTCTTCAACCACAGTAAAACCGTTAGCTTTTACATGGTCTTCAATTGCCCCGGCAAGATCCAGCAAATATACACCTGCTTTCACTTGTTCAATACCTTTATAGAGAGCTTCCTCAGCTACGCGAATCAATTTAGCGGCTTCTGGGGTAACTTCACCCACGGCAATTGTAATGCAAGAATCGCCATGAAAACCTTGGTAATAAGCGCCCGTATCTACTTTTAATACATCCCCAGTGCGAATTACTTTCTTTGGGCTAGGAATTCCGTGTACAACTTCATTGTTAATGCTGGAGCAGATCGAAGCAGGAAATCCGTGATATCCCTTAAAGCTTGGTGTTGCACCCATTTCTCGGATACGTTTTTCCGCATGAGCATCCAAGTCAGCTGTAGTCATTCCTGGCTGTACTAATTCAGAAATTTCTTTGAGTACAGTTGCGACAATTTTTGCTGATTGCCGCATAATTTCAATTTCTCGCGGCGATTTTATTTCGATACCTCGGCGTTGTTTTTTTGGTGATGGCGGTTGAGTTGTTTGACCAAGTAAGTTACTGAGGATGTTCATGGGAAATTCAAAGTAATTGGCGCAGGAACGCTGAAAGTGAAATTTTTTCTACGTTAGTTGAGAAATAATATCTATATTTAAATTAACTTATTTTTTACTTACGAATTTGCTGTTTACGGCCAGTGAACCACTCCGCAGCATAAAATTTGGGAGATGGCGTACATTCATTGTTTGCGTCACCTCGTCTTGTTTAGTCCAATAATTTTAACTTGGGAATTTTTAATTGCTGACGGTAATTTCACCAGTCATGCCTGCTTCTGTATGTCCTGCTACAGAGCAACGTAGAGTATATTTTCCAGGTTTCAGCGGTACAAATACCCATTCGGCTGTAGCACCTGGTTTCAGTTCTACTTCGTGGATGGCTCCTTTAATTTCTACTTTGCCTGCTTCAACTTTTTGCGTCCAGATGCCATCAGCAAAGTCCTTGGCGGTAAAATAATGCTTTTGTTGGCTAGGATTGGTGAGCCGGAGGTTGTAGCGTTTACCAGTCACAAATTTCAAGTTGTTTGGCTCAAATTTGAGTTCGTTAGCTGCGTTTCCCAAGCTAACTGGAATTTCGATAGCAGCTTGCTTGAGTAAATCGCCAGATACATTTGCAGCTAAAGCCGAATTAGTATTGCTAATACTAAAGCACAGCATTAACAACAGGATAATGTAAATCCGCTTGATTGCTTGCATTCTAGGAAAATTAGTAATGTAAATTCAAGAATTTTTACTTAATGTTTTGCTCTGCTAATACAGCAGGGCCAGCAGTCACTACCACAATTTTATCTGGATGAAGTAACTCACGCGCAGCTTGATTGACTTGAGCCAGGGTTACTTCCTGAATTTTTTCTGTAAAAGAGCGCAGTTCGACTTCATCAAGTCCATACACCTGATTCATCAAAATACTTTTGGTTAATTCCTCTGGGTTAGCTAAAGAAACATTGTAGTTGCCGATCAGAGTTTGTTTAGCCGCCTCAATTTCTGATGCAGTGACGCCTTGCTGATGAATTTGTTTTAAGAGTTTGTGAGTGCTGGCGATCGCTTTACTGGTATCTTCTGGGCTAGTTTGGATTTCAATCCAAAATGTCCCAAAATTCTTGCCAACTTGGAAGTAGCTATAAATTCCATAAGTCAGACCTTGGCGATCGCGAACTTCTGCACCAAGTCTACTGGATAAGGTATCGCCTCCTAAAATCTGATTTAAAACAGAGGCTGCGTAATATCGAGGATCTTGACGGTTAATGCCCTTGTAACCCATATAAGTACTGGCTTGGGCTTTGCCTGGGATAATTGAGTTTACACGTACTACTCCTTCTGGCAGCGATACCTGAGGATATTGTAATGTTGGCGGTTGACCGCTAACTTGCCAATCGCCAAACTCATGTTGAATGAGCGATCGCACTTTTGCTGGATCGAAATCTCCTACCAGTGCTAACACTGTTGTGTCTGGACGATAATGTTTGGTCTTAAAAGCGATCGCATCCGGACGCTTAATCTGCTTGAGGCTTTTCTCTGTAGGGAAAGTATGCAAGGGATGGTTTTTCGGGTAAATCGACTGAATAAATGTTCTATTTGCGACTTCATCTGGATCGTCCAGTTCTATTTTTAGAGAAGTTACAGCTTGTTTGCGATCCAGTTCCAACTCTCTAGCGGGAAATGTACTATTTTTAACTACGTCTGCTAGGGTTTTTAAGAGTACAGGCAAGTCCCCAGCTAAACTATCACCTTCAATCCGCACGCCTTCGCGGTATGCCCTAAACTCTAGAGCGGCTCCTCGTTCTTCCAATGTTTTGGCAATTGTTAAAAAATCTTTGGTTTTAGTACCATTCATTAAGTTATCTGCTACCAAAGACGCTAATCCAGCTTTATCCTCTGGGTCAAATTCTGTACCTGCGTTGATGTGGCCGCTGAGGGTAACTGTGGGAGTACTGCGATCGGGCAATAGTAATAAGCGCAAACCATTAGCAAAGGTAAATTGTTGTGGTAATTCTCGCTTACCCATTTCTATTGCTTCATCGACAGGAGGCAGGTACTTTAATAGCTCGGCTGAGGCTACAGGTGCTCCTGGAGAGAAATTTTCTGTAGTTTGTGTGGAATGTGATTTAGCTGTACTTGCTTTTGACTTTTTTTGGGTTGGTTCAAACAAGCCGACTACACGCGCTTCTGGTGTGAGGTATTTGTTTACCACCGCCACCACATCCGCCGGATTTACCTTGCGAACATTTGCTAAGAAGCGTTCTGTATGGCGATAATCGCTAGTAGTTGTCTCATCATTGCCCAATTGCATTGCTTGATCGGTGATATCACGGTTAGCTAAAATGACTGTCGCTTCTAATTGCGTCTTAGCTCGATTGACTTCCTCTGCTGTCACTCCTGTTTTTATGACATTGGCGATCGCTCTTTTCAGCACGGAGTCGATTTTGGTTAAATTTTGATTAGGAGCAGCTGTCACTAAAAGTTCGTACCAGCCAAATTCTCGCAAGCTAGCTACAGAAGCGCTGATCTCGTTAGCTAAACCTGATTCCACTAATGCCTGGTAAAGCCGAGAACTTCGTCCTTCTGTCAAAATGTAATCCATCACTTGCAAAGCTGGCATATCTGGGTGATGCACATCGGGTAGGGGATACACTGCTTGCAACATTTCCCCTGCTCCTGCTTCTCGCAGCACAATGGGAGTGTTGAGTGTTGAGTTTTTAGTGCTGAGTGGTTTTGATTCGCCACTCGTGACTTGTTCCTCAGTACTGTTGCTTGGTAATTTCCCAAATATCTCTTCAACTGCTTCTAGAGTTGGGGCAGTTTGAAAATCTCCGACAATCACTAAAATGGCATTGTCGGGACTGTAAAATTTGCGATAGTAATGCCGTACCTGCTCAACTGTAAATTTTTCCACATCAGCTTTTGTACCACCTACAGGCAACCCGTAAGCATGATTGGGAAAAGCTGCTCGGAGCACAGCGCGGTTCAGGCGGTATTCCGGGCTATTTTCGTAACCTTGTAACTCAGAAATCACTACTCGCTTTTCACTTGCTAGTTGCTCTGTCTCAATTAGCGAGTTTTGCATCCGATCTGCTTCCAAAATTAGCAGTGCTTTGAGCTTATTCCGTTCCGCAGTGCTGTAATATGCGGTTTGATCGTAGCTGGTGAGAGCGTTGGAGTCGCTGCCTAAAGCACTAAATAATCGCCCAAATTGCACTGGACGATTTTGCGTGCCTTTAAACATCATGTGTTCTAACTGGTGAGCGATCCCATTGACTCCAGGTTCTTCGTTGCGCGAACCTACCTTGTACCAAACCTGTACAGTTACTACTGGCGCAGTATGCACTTCCTTTGTCAGTACCGTGAGACCATTCTCTAGCAATGTCTTGCGGACGTTTTCTGTCACTGTTGGGAGTTTGATTGTTTGTGCATGTACGCTTGATTGAGTATGTATCTGCTGGGACACAACTATGTGTTGGCTATCAGCAGGTTTACCACCAAATAAAAACACTGCAATCATCCATAGACTTAACAGCAACAATGGAAAACGATATCGATATAAGGTGGAAAACAGAGACATGGATTTTGCAGATACTCTGTAAACTAAGTTACATTTATTTGTCTTGATGACTATAGTCTAATCTTTGCGATCCCTTTGTCACCTAAGCAAAACTACCGAGATCAGCTATTCTACCAGGAGAAATAATCAAAATTAGTTGAGTTTTGCTAAAATCCGAATGAATTCCAGGGGTAAGCCATCAGTATCTGCGATAAAAGCAACTTCAAAAATGCGATCGCCTATTTGCTGCTGTGTAGGTTGTAAAAGTACTTTCAGCGGTTGTAGGTCTGCTGTTACCAATCGTTGTTGTAAAATATTTAACCAACTGGGTAAATCTGGAGTTATTGCCGTTAAATCGAATGACAGATGATAGTAGCCCACATAATGTTCGTCTGCAAAAGCATCTGGGGCTGGTTTCGGTTCAGGAATTTGGATGAGTTCAATTCTGCCACCCAATCCTTCCATCCAACAAGCTAGGGTGTAGCCTGTAGTGAAGCGTTCACAAACTGTAAACCCCAATTGTTCATAGAAGGCGATCGCCTGATGAATATTCGCAGTCCGAATCGAAGCGTGGTGCATAAGCAGTGCTGAGTCACGAGTTTTGAGTTTTGAGTTGTCAGTGAAAAATTTTGTTTCACCACCTCAGAAATACTCTTTTTTAAAGGTTTCTGGACACTTTTTAAATAAGAGCAACCACTAGGTATTATTAATCAAAACTCAGCAACGCCAGTTTGCTCAAGTCGGGAGATCCGCCCACGCAACTGGCTCCTCAGCACTGACTTACTACTCAAATAATCGGAAATAAGGATAGCGCACGGGGACACCAGGCTCTTTTTCCAAATCAAAATTAATCACTTCCCAACAGGGCTCATCTGTGGGATCGGGGCTAAACTCCACAGGTAAACCGTACAGTCGCGCTGATGTATTTTCCGGCTGTTGTCCAGAACGCCAAGGAGTGCTGCGTTCTAAATAGCCACTCATCAATTCTTGATATCGACGAGCAATAATCACCCGCGTTGCTCGATAACCTTGGGTATATAGCTTATCTAGGGCTTCGTGAATTTCAAACCTAATACCATCAGGATGGGTATGTTGTCTGTACCATTCACTATTCCACTTTCGCCAATGCCGCCCCGACTGTAAATGAATTAATTCACCAGTTTTCGGATTAGCCTCAAACGCCCCATGACGCGGACACAAATAGGTATCTGTGAGTGTCAGCGCCGGAATGGTTTGGCGACAGTGGGGACACTGAATTTCGGGACCAAATATTGGGTACTGCAAGCCTGGATTCATCATGAAGTGCGTAGAAACATAGTTTTGTCTTCACCAGCACCAGTGGTTTGGATTTTACACTTCGGCTCCACCACTTTGGTTTATCTGTTCACGGCTACACAGTCAGTGACTGGCTGACGGAACATTATTCACTATGGTCTTCCTCAGCATAGAAGCTTGACCCTGTGATATTCTGGTTTTGCAACCAGCCTGAAATGTTGGAGTTTCTCCAGTGTTCCTGGGTACCATATTCATATTCTATCGTGTCTACAGCTTCTTACTGGCCATCTCCTGATTTTTCTGTTGCTGCCTTTATTGCAGCCAATGCGATCGTTATCGGTTCGGTAAACATCAAGGCAGGGGTAAGTATTTGGTATGGAGCAGTAGTCAGAGGAGATGTAGAACGCATTGATATTGGTGAATGCACGAATATACAAGATGGCGCTATCCTACACTGCGACCCTGGTTTTCCTACCATCTTAGAAGATCGTGTCACCGTAGGACATCGCGCTGTGATACATTCTGCCTATATTGAACGAGGTAGTTTGATTGGTATTGGCGCAATAATTTTAGATGGGGTCAGGGTAGGTGCTAGTAGCATAATTGGTGCTGGTGCTGTAGTAACTAAGGATATACCACCATTTTCCTTGGTCGTGGGCGTTCCTGGCAAAGTGCTACGCCAAATCACAGATACCGAAGCCGCAGAACTGCTCGAACACGCTGAACGTTATCAAAAGTTAGCTTTGGTTCATGCTGGTAAGGGAAATGATATTGGATTTCCCAAGCCCCAGTGAGGGAGAAGAGGGTAAAAGGGGGACAGGGAGGACAGGGAGGACAAGGAAGAAACTACTATAGCCTTTTGACTCTTGACCCATGACCAATGACAAAATTGTAAACATTCTTTACATATAGGGCTGGCAAAATTGCCCACTTCAGCTAACAATAAAAATGAGAGCAGTTGACAAAACTTTAATTTATTTAACAGAGGGTTCTGAATATGGACATTGATTTCCGCGTAGCACTCGTTTTAGCACCCGTCGCCATTGCTGCTGGTTGGGCTTTATTTAACATTGGTGCTGCTGCATTACAACAAGTTCAAAACTTTTTAAACAGAGAAGCCTAAACTCGAATAAAAATTAACATACTTTAACCGACTGTTTCTTTTTACAGGAACAGTCGGTTTATTGGTATTTAGGGAATGGGGCATTGGGCATGGGGCAAACAAGGAGTGTGGGAAGTGTGGGAGGATGGGGAAGACGGGGGGGGAGCTAATCAAGAAAGTGTGGTTCGTTTCTACCCTCTCTCCCCACACTCCCCCATCCTCCTTGTCCCTCTTCTCCCCCTCATCCCCCTCATCCCCCTCATCCCCCAATCGTGGATATTGACACTCTACTAAAATCCTTTCAACCCTTTGGCATCAATCTGGGACTCTCACGTATTGTCAAACTATTGGCAAATCTTGGGAATCCTCATCACCAAGTTCCGATAATTCATGTTGCGGGTACTAATGGCAAAGGTTCTGTATGCGCCTATCTTTCCTCGATTCTGACTGAAGCTGGCTATCGTACAGGACGTTATATCTCGCCTCATTTAGTTGATTGGACAGAACGTATTTGTATTAATGAACAGCCAATTTCTGCCGAGAAATTGTACCAATTATTACAAAAAGTTCAAGATGCGAACGCTCCTGATGATGAATCGCCAACTCAGTTTGAAGTAATTACAGCCGCTGCTTGGTTATATTTTGCCGAGCAGCAAGTCGATGTGGCGGTGGTAGAAGTTGGATTGGGAGGGCGCTTGGATGCGACTAATGTTTGTGAACAACCTTTGGTGACGATAATTACCTCTATCAGCCGCGAACACTGGCAGCAATTAGGCCCTACTGTTGCGGATATTGCTAGAGAAAAAGCCGGGATTCTCAAAAATGGTTGTCCTGCGGTTGTGGGGCCATTACCCAAAGATGCCCAAGAAGTTGTGCGATCGCGAATTCAAGAATTACAATGCCCAATGTTTACGCCTCAGCCTGCGCGTCCAATATCTTCAGGATGGGCTGAGTATCAAACTCTGGAAAATTCTAAATTAATTCAATATCCTCTACCTTTACAGGGACAAATTCAATTAACTAATTCTGCCTTAGCTTTAGCTGCTATAGAAATTCTCCAAAAGCAAAAATGGCAAATTTCTCAAACAGCGATAATTAATGGCATGGCAAAAACCAAATGGCCTGGGCGTATCCAATGGGTTACTTGGAAAAAACATAAATTATTACTCGATGGTGCCCATAACCCTGCGGGCGCTGAAGTATTACGCGATTATGTGGATACATTGAAGGCTCCCACAGTAACTTGGGTTATGGGAATGATGGCAAATAAAGACCATGCTGATATTTTCCAAGCCTTGTTACGCCAAGGAGATAGATTATTTCTCGTACCAATACCAGATACTTCTTCAGCCGTTCCTGATGAATTAGCGAAGTTAGCTGTTAATGTTTGCCCAAGCTTAGATTTTTGCCAATCTTATCCAGATTTATCTTCAGCCCTAGAAGCTGCTTTTACTTCTACTGAGAATTTAGTTGTTTTGTGCGGTTCTTTATATTTAATAGGACATTTTTTGCAATCATATGATTGATGCAATACAGCTTTTAGGTTATGCATCTATTGCTAGAGATAAATTTTTAAAATTTTTTCAACTTTATTTAACTTAATTTTAACACACTTCCTGAATAAATTACCAATTCTAAGTACAGCTAAGGCTCGGTGGAACGAGGCAAAAAGTCTACTATAAAAGAGTTCCAAGTCGCTTATGGTTATGGTTTCGCTTAGTTTTAAAGCTAATACTAAATAATTAAATTTATTATGTAAATTTAATTTGTAGCTGAGATCACAACTAAACTTATGGGCAAAATTAACTGAGAAATTTATGCTCCAGTAGCACGCTCTCGTTAATAGGAGACAATTAATGTTAAAAGTTGTTGTTGGTCATAGCGAAGACCCAGATTCTCAAAGTGCAATTGCAGAAATTTTAGAACAGTGTGTTCACGATTTAGCAGAGGTTATACCCCAGGCAGGTATTTTATTTGCTGGTATTGATTTTGAGCATCAGTTAATCCTCAAAGAAATTAACCGGGTGTTTCCCGAAATTGATTTGATTGGTTGCACCACAGATGGTGAAGCCTCTTCAGTTTTAGGGTTCCAACAAGATTCTTTGACGCTAATGCTCTTTAGCTCTGATACTGTAGAAATTCATGCTGGTGTAGGATATGGAGTAAAAGAAAACCCCTTTGCGGCTGCTCACCAAGCTGTGCAACAAGCGACAGCGAAAAGTAATAATAGTGCGAAATTATGTATTACTGTTCCAGCCAGCTATATAGAAGATGGTTCAACGACTAATGGAGAGTTAATTCTCCACGGACTAAAACTAGCTTTGGGTTCCCAGATGCCAATTTTAGGTGGTACTGCGGGAGATCAGTTTAGGTTTCAAAAAACCTACCAATTTTTCCGCAATGAAGTGCTAACTGATTCTCTACCAGTTCTGATACTTTCTGGAGATATCCAATTTTCCTATGGAATCGCCTGTGGTTGGCAACCCATTGGACACAAAAGCATTGTCACCAAGGCTCAGGGAACCGTCCTTCACGAGATTGATGGCAAATCGGCATTGGAATATTATCAACGGTATTTAGGCGATCGCCCACCAACTGCGGAGCATCCATTAGCAGTATACGAAGGAGATAGCGATCGCTACTATATGCGGGTGCCTAACACTTACGACATTGAAACTGGTAGTATCAATTTTCTCGGTAATATTCCGGTGCAAGCTATAGTTCAAGTCACAGATATTAGCAGGGATGAAGTGATTGCTGCGGCTGAAACTTCCTTGCATAAGGCTCTAGCAAATTATCCCGGAACCGAACCAGAAGCCGTTTTGTTATTTTCTTGTTGCTGCCGTCGTTGGCTTTTAGGCACAAGAGCAAAAGAAGAATATCAGCTCGTTCATAATGCACTCTCTTCTGAAATCCCTATTTGTGGATTTTATACTTATGGTGAATTTGCTCCCTTAGAACCTCAAGGTTCTTCTTATTACCACCAAGAAACTTTTGTAACTCTGCTTTTAGGAACAAAGTAGAGGCTTATGGAACCAACAGATAATGACAGCAGACTCAAACAGTTAGAAAAGACAGTTCGGATTCTGACAAAGAAACTAGAGCGTTCAGAAGCCGATCGACAACAACTTGAGCAAGTCAGCGAACGTAGAGAAATAGTCTTAAAAAATGTAATTTGCGAGTTAGAAGAGTCGCAAATAGCTTTAAGAAATCGAGGTGATGAGCTAGAAAAAGCACTCAAAAATCTCAAAACTTTACAAATGAAACTTGTGGAATCTGAGAAGATGTCTGCTCTTGGCGTTATGGTAGCAGGAATTGCTCACGAAATTAACAACCCAGTCAACTTTATCTACGGTAATTTAAATTATGCCCAAACATATTTTCAAGATTTATTGAGACTAATTGAGCTATATCAAGAGTATTACCCTGAACCAGCATTAGCAATTAAACAAGAAATAGAAGCAATTGAACTAAATTTTCTCAAACAAGACTCAGAAAAAGTATTCCGTTCTATGACTGTAGGTGCAGAGAGAATTAGTGAAATTGTCAAGTCACTCCGTACTTTTTCTCGTTTAGATGAAGCAGAATTTAAAGCAGTTGATATTCATGAAGGCATCGACAGTACCTTAGTAATTTTAAACAATCGTTTTAAACTAGCAGCAAAGAATTTTCAGGAAATTAGAGTTATTAAAAATTATGGCAAATTACCATTAATCAAGTGTTACGCTGGGCACATCAATCAGGTTTTTATGAATATTATTGATAATGCAATTGATGCTTTAGCAGATTTATTCTTGAGTGAAATAAAAACTGATACAGAACAACCAATAACTAAGCAACCGCAAATTCAAATTAACACTAGCATTATTAATAATAATTGGATAGAAATTCGGATTGCTGATAATGGTTTGGGAATGAATGAGCAAGTGCGAACGAAACTATTCGATCCTTTCTTTACAACCAAAACAGTTGGTAAAGGTACAGGGTTAGGTTTATCAATCAGTTATCAAATTATTAATGAACTACATGGTGGTAAATTGGATTGCTATTCAGAACCAGGAGCGGGAGCAGAATTTGTCATTCAAATCCCAATAGGATAGTCTAAATTCTTGTAGGGTGCGTTACTTTGCGATCGCACCCTAAACTAAAATTTCTACTATGTACGATTATTCCACTGTTGCGCTGCATCTTCTACGGCTTTATCTACCGTCTTTTGCCCTAACATTGCCGCTTGCAAGTTCTCATAAACTGCCTTTTGCAATTTGTTGAAATCTTTCAAAGTGGGTGTTAATACTTCTGCTTGTTGTAGTTGTTGGGCACTAATAACTCGCGCTTTTTCCACTGTGGTAGCAGTAGCAGGAACATCTTTAAAGTAGCTATCAGATAATGCTTTTACTGTAGAGGGCAAAACATTAGCAGCTTTGGCAAAAGCTAATTGATTTTCATCATTAGTGAGAAATAAAGCAAATTTAACCGCCGCATCTGGATTTTTGCTATCTTTGGGGATAACTACGTTCATGACAGCAACGTTTTTCTTGCCTGTTTCACCTGTAATTTGCGGTGCGATCGCAGACGCTTGAGCAATTTTCGGAGCATTATTGGCGATCGTTTTCAGGAATTCCGGGCCAGAAGCGAGAAATGCTGTTTCTCCGGCTTGGTACAAATCGATAGCATGACGATGACCTTGGGTTAATACTTCTTTAGGTAGCAATCCTTTTTTGTACAAATCTACCCAATACTGAAAAGCTGCTTTGCCTTGTGGGGAGTTAAAAGCCGCTTTCCCCTCGGTATCTACTAAGGTGACTCCCATTTGCACAAAAGATTCCAAAACCTCACCGGAATCTTGCGGTACAAAAGTTACAAAAAAGGCGTATTTACCAGTTTTATCTTTAATTTGTTGTGCCGCTTGTGCTAATTCTACGTAGGTACTCGGTGATTTGTTGATACCTGCCTGTTTTAATAAATCAGTGTTATAAATGGTTAGCCGTGTGGTCAGGTACCAGGGAATGCCAAAACTCTTGCCATTGAGTGTGCTAGCTTTCCAAATATTGGGCAGATAGGAGGAACGTACTTCATTAGGAACTTTCGTATCTAAATCTAGCCAGGCATTTCGTCCTGCAAGTTGAGAAGCGAAATCCGGATTGAGGTTTACAACATCAGGTGGCGTTTTTGCTGAGACAGCTGTTAAGATTTTGTTCTCCATCGCAGCCCAAGGTATATCAACCCAGTTAATCTTTATACCTTTGTTTTGCGACTCAAAAGTTGCAATTAGGTTTTGGAAGTAGCCAGTAAATTGAGGTTGGAGTTGCATAGTCCAAAACTCAATCTTTGCTGTTTCTGAAGGATTCTGTTTTGTGACTGTGCCAACATTACTTGTGCTGCAACTCACAATCCAGCTGGTTAATAAGCCGAGCAGTACAAATACAGACAATCGTTTGAATTTGTGAATTTTAAACATTTTACTAGTATATTTACGCTTGCTTACATTCAAAAGCTTATGCAGAATTGTCGAGATTATAGGCTAAATCCATTACCTAGTACCAAGATCGTTTTTTAGTATCATTTAACTTTTCAATTTAGCAGTGCGACGGGCAAAAAAGTGGTGAAAAGCTTCAATAGTCTGTTTGGCAAATCTAATAAAGGAGTCGGTATTGAACTAGCGCCAGAACGGGTGAGTATAGTTCAACTACGCAAACAGCGTCAAGGCTTTAAAATAGAAGCCTTAACATCAGTAGCAGTTCCCGAAGGACTAGTTACCGATGGTCAAATCACCGACCCTCCAGCAATGGCGCAATTAATTCAGCAGGCGCTAGCTGAGAGTAAAATTAAAGCTTCTCGGGTTGCTACTGCTGTACCAGGACGAGATTCAATTGTACGTTTAATACCTGTACCAGCAGAGTTAGATGATAAAGAACTGCGGGAGATGGTACTAAACCATGAAGCAGCTTTGTATTTACCCTATCCTCGTGAAGAAGCTGATGTAGATTATCAAAAACTTGGGTACTTTGTAGATGAGGATGGCATTGAAAAAGTACAAGTACTCTTAGTGGCTACACGTAAGGAGGTGACAGACGCATATATCAGTACATTTGAGCAAGCAGGATTGCAAATCGATGTTTTAGAGATTAACAGTTTTGCGCTGATTCGGACAATTCGCGATCAACTGCGACAATTCGGGCCACAAGAAGCAGCAGTACTTGTGGATATAGAGTTTGACAGTTCAGAAATTGCCATCATTGTTAACGGAATACCACAATTTTCGCGCACCGTGCCAATAGGCACTTATCAAATGCAACAAGCCCTGTCGAAAGCCATGAGTTTACCGGCATCACGGGATATGGAATTGTTGCAGGGAATGACGATTATGACCACTCCTGTAGACGGGGGGAAAACTGGGATTACCGAAATTAATCCGGGTATGGCAGCCCTATTAAGGGTATTGGGAGAACTCACTGATGAACTGCGTCGTTCCATCGATTTTTATCTCAATCAGAGTGAAAACTTGGAGGTAGCGCAAATTTTCCTAGCTGGTCCAGGAGGTGGACTGCAACAGCTAGATGAGTTCTTCACGCAACGATTGAGCTTGCCCACTGCCCAAATTGATCCCATAGCATCTTTGTCCTTAGAAGTTAGCGAAGATAAATACCCTGTAGTACAACGCTCTGGTTTAGCGACAGTACTGGGTTTAGGAATGAGGGAGGTGTAACAGAATGTACAGTCTGGATATTAACTTTCTTAAGGACCGTCCAAGTTTTCAGAAAAAGTCTAGCAAACAAGGAGGCATCAAACTTCCTGTTGGGAACTTAACACCAATGTACTTGGGAGTAGCCATTGGTATATGCTTCCCGGCAGTCGCGGGCGGCGCTTGGTGGTTGTTGGAAGCCAAAAATGTTGAATTAGAGCAAAAAGTAGCACAACTAGATCAGGAAAACAAGAGGTTAGACACAGAAATCGGAAATATTAACAAAATTAAAGAACAGACCAACAAAATCAAAGGGGAAACACAAGCTTTAGTTACAGTGTTTGACCAGATTCGTCCGTGGTCAGCGATGTTGCAAGATTTGCGCGATCGCATACCTGCCAAAGTGCAAATTGAAACTGTCAAGCAAATCCCACCTGTTGCTCCTGCCCCAGGGCAACCACCAGGAAATCCAGCTGGCGGAATAGAAATTACTGGATTGGCTCGCTCTTTTAACGATGTCAATGATTTTTTGCTCACTCTGCAACAGTCTCGATTTTTAAAGTCGTCAGAAAGCAAAATTATTACAGCAGAGTTGGTTAATGCACCATTACCAGAAGGTGCTGCGAAAAATGATGACAAAACTCCGCCAATTCAAATAGTCAAATACACTATTCAATCAAGTTTAAGTGATGTTCCAGCTTCTGAATTAATCCGGGAGCTAGAGCAAAAAGGTACTGTGGGACTAGTGACTCGAATTCGTAGTTTGCAACAAACAGGAGTCATTTCAAAATGACGCTGAGTGATGATTTAAACTTTTCAGAACACAGTGGGGAATTTGGCGAATCTCCTGCCTACCCTGTAGTGTTTGGGATTAGCTTTACACCCAAAATCATTGGGATTTTGGTAGGGGTCATAGGTCTGGCTGGAGGCGTTTATATAGTTCTAAATCTGTTAATGCCAGCTTGGGATACCTATCAACAAAAGCAAGCAAAAATTAGCGAACTGCAAGGACAAGTCGATCAAAAGAAAGCTAGCATCAAAAAGATCGATCAGGTCAAAGCCGAGCTAGAACAGGCAAAAGTTCAACAAGTACAGGTTTTAAGTTTATTTTCTAATGAAAAAACCTTGGATACCTTGCTACTGGATCTGAATCGCTTGATTGAAACTAGTAATGCTCAAATTCCTGCCAATTTAGTGAGAGGAGCACTGAAAAAGTTTGTGCCAGCTTCAAGTAAATCAGAAGCGATTAATGATGGCAGTCTGGGAAAACTGGTCGATGGCAAGCTAAAACGCAGCAGTATCAATATTGAAATTGTGGGTACTTATGAACAAACGCAATCAATTCTTCGTAACATTGAGCGTTTACAGCCTTTGTTGATAGTTAAAGATTATCAATCGACATTAGCTAGAGTACCGGTTGACCCATCATCAGACAAAAAAGTCCGGAAGATTGGGCCTGCATCAATTAATACAATTTTCCAAATACAGGCATTAATGCCACTTAGTCCAGAAGAAATAGCTGCTGCTAACCCTGCTCCTAAGAAATAACAGCAAATATTGCTGAGAAGCCACTGCATTGTGGAGGACAGTTTCGTGGGCGGCTCCGCTGACTTGAGCAAACTGTTCTTTGGGGTTGTCCCTGTTGTAGAAGCGTTCGACGAAGTCGTTCTCGTTCGCCGTCAGGCGTTCTCGAAGAGTAGGGTAGAGTAGCACCTTCCCGCAGGGTAGCAAGTGGCGTTTCTGAGTAGTAACAGAAGAACAATTATCAATACATCTTGCACCAGTTATAACAACCATCAGCGGTTGCCAATACAGGGCTGCATAGCGAAAGTTCTCTTCAGAGTCTACCTGAGTAGACTTCAGTTACTAGCCCTAGCAATTGAGTTCTAGGCATACAAAGTTGCTCATCTAGTATGTGGCAACATATCTACTCAAAAATTATTTGTCAACAAGATTTTATCAGGTGAGGAATGAACTGTGAAACAGCTTCACGGTAATTTATTATTAGGTACCGCCGCTTTCGTCTTTTTGGCAGCTCAACCAGTTTGGGCAAACACTACCCAAATTACTGACGTACAGCTAAATACGGTTAATGGTGGAATTAATGTTGTTTTGAAAACGTCTTCAGGTTCGCGCCCCCAAGTTTTCACGACCAAAAGGGGCAACACTTTAGTTACAGATATTATTAATACTCAACTACGTTTACCACAAGGCAATAATTTCCGCAAAGACAACCCCACTTCAGGAATTGCCTCAGTTGAAATTCTTCAGCTTGATGCCAATAGCATCCGGGTGGTGGTAACTGGAAGCAATAATGCCCCTAGCAATCAACCTGTGATGCGTCAGCAAAATGGCATTACTCTCGGCTTTAGCCCATCCACAGGTAGTACAGCATCAACACCAACACCGACAGCACCCACACCCATACCAACAACACCCATAGCAACAACCCCATCTACTCCGACCCCATCGCAACCTGGTACAAAACCAGATGTTCTCGTCCCCAACCCAGAAGTCACGATTGACGGGAAGCCTGCACTACCAGCTGGCCCAGGTCAACCGCCAAATCAGGGACCACCTTTCTTACCTAGAGCTGTCGCCCCACCAGTAGGGGATATTGCTATCTCTAATACTGATGCGTCTCCTAGCACCATTGATCTAGCAACTCAGGAACGTGTTCCTCGGTTAGTGCTGCGAGATGCGCCAGTGCGCGAGGTTTTGTCACTACTAGCTCGTGCGGCTGGTCTTAACTTGGCTTATGTGGGAGGAGAGGGCGCAGGAGGTGGTACTGCTGCTAATGGACAAGCAATCTCTCAAACAATCTCCCTAGATATAGAAAACGAACCAGTACAAGATGTGTTTAATTACGTCTTGCGCTTGAGCGGTTTAGAAGCGAATCGTAGCGGTCGCACCGTTTTTGTGGGATCGAAACTACCTACTTCCACCCGTGACACGGTAATGCGTAGCCTACGGCTGAATCAAGTAACAGTGGGAGTCGCCCTTAACTTTTTAGTAGGTTTGGGAGCAGAAAGTGCCATTAGCCGTGAACGGCTGGTTACTAGTGTTAGTGCTGTACCTGTGGGTAATTCAGCCGCCGCAGTTACCCAAACTCAAACCACCACAGAAACTAAATTAGAAACTCAACGGGTTGATTTTAAAGACTCTAATCCATTACTGAGAGGTTTACAGGCATTAGGCGATGAGCGCACTAATTCCGTTACCTTGATTGGTTCTCCTAGGCTAATTGATATTGCGATGGCTCAACTGACTCAGCTTGATATCCGCCGTCGTCAAGTGGTAGTTAACGTCAAAATTGTTGATGTGAATCTTACAGGAACCCACGATTACAACACCAGTTTTTCTTTTGGAGTGGGGAACAACTTCTTTTCCAATGATGGTGGTGCAGCATCTCTGAATTTTGGTGGTTCTAGACCAGCTACTGCTTCTGAAGTGGCAAGTAGTGTAACTCAGACACCTACTACTCAGAATCCGCTTCAAAGCTCAAATATTTTTCTCAATCCACAAAATCCAAATTTAGGAGTACCTAGTGCTGGCGCAACTTCTAATCCACTACAACCAGGCCTGACAGCATATACAGAAGGAACTCCAGGAACAGTTACATCTGTACCAACTCAGTTTGATCCTGTTACTGGTCAACCAACAGCATATAGTAATCAGATAACTGGTCAGACTCCTGCTAAATACACATACAGCTTGCCATCTCTATACCAATTCCCCAAACGGTTACTTGCAAGTTTGCAGGCTCAGGTAACAAATGGCAACGCCAAGATTTTGACTGACCCAACTTTAATTGTGCAAGAAGGGCAGCAAGCTCTTGTTAACTTGACTCAGGAAGTAGTAGGAAACATAACTATTCAAACAACGGATACTTCTGGTGGCTCTAGAACTGAGAGGCAAATAGAAAAGCAAAAAGTTGGCTTAACCCTGAATGTGAAAATTGACCGGATTGATGATAATGGTTTTGTTTCTCTATCGGTTGCTCCGACTGTCAGCGCACCTACAGCCGCGGAAAATACAGGAAATGGACAAATCATTTTAGTGTCTGAACGCTCTCTGACTTCGGGGATGATTCGTTTGCGAGATGGTCAGACACTAATTCTCTCAGGTATTATTCAAGACCAAGACCGGACAACTGTTTCAAAAATTCCCATCTTAGGCGATATTCCTTTAATTGGTTCGCTGTTTAGAAAAACCAACAGAAGCAATGAACGCAGAGAGGTAATTGTAATGCTCACACCTCAAATTATGGATGACTCAGAGCGTTCTTCCTATGGCTATAACTATAATCCCAGCCCAGAGGTGCGGCAAATGCTTGAGCGTCGCGGTTGGCAGCCTTCCAACAAGCGATAATACAAATTCGTAATTCGTAATTACGAAAATCGGAAATAATCTGTTGCCGAATTTTAGAGAATTGGCATAAGAGAATCGGGGAGATGGGGGACTTATTAGCTCTCATCTCCCTGAAATATTTGATTTCTGTAAACCAATACTAGTTGCAGCATTATGACTGTTCGGTGTCTTGGGATTTAACACCTATAAGTTGTAATGATTTTTCCATTTCTAATCGCTGTTCGATATTGCGTAGGAAATAGCCGTCTACCATTGCAGAACCTAGAAGTCTGCCTAGTTCGTCGCGGCTAGTGGTGATGACGGACTGATATCTGTCATTGTGTAAGTTACCTAATATCTCCACAATAGCGCGTTGAATTAAGTGCAATACTTCAGGTGAAGATGGTTTGGAAAGTTGGGTAACAGTTTCGGGATTGAGAGACTGTACGTATTCCCACAAATTATTGTGGTTAGTTAATTCAAATTCAAAGTTATCTGGATTGTAATGAGAAAGGTTACTCATAGTTTTTATCTCAACTCGCGCTTTACTTATTAATCAATTTATCGAGTTATTGATGGCAGCAAAGTCAGCAAACCCGAACCTTAAGTGAATGGTTTATTCTACTAAGGCTGTTGAGATAAGTTGCACGCTCCATAATGTATTTATTTAAAAAATTTCAGTATTGAATTTAACATTTTGATTCTTTTATAGTGACTTGTGATGAAAAATGTCGCGCCTTTTCATCAGTCAAAATATCTAGGTGATGTCTACGTATTTAATAAGTTGGGATAAGAATCTAACCGCCAAGGATGCAGAGAAAACCAACTAAGAGATAAAAGGGAGCGATCGCCTAATGTTTCGGTTTATCTACCAAAGATTTCGGTAACGCTAATGGTTACGTCGGGTAAGGCTTGAATTGATAAGGTTTGACCGCTAGTGAACTTTTGAATATGCTGATAACCTGTGGCTGTTGGTTGTAATCTTCAAGATTAATTAAGTATGAGTTGTTATAAAAAAAGATACATATAATAGCTGGGTTAGTAGAGAGCGATCGCTCATTATCGCAACCACCTTTTTGATACAGGAGTCAGCGCTGTGACAGATGAAATCGATCGACTTTTAGCTGACTGGAAACATAAAATCAAAGTTGTCAGCCAAAATCTCTTGGAATTACAAGAGTTACAAACATATCAATGCCTTTGTGGTAGCCCTGGCTTTCCTAAAGTTGATTTGAAAGGAATTACTGCGACACGAGTAACTCCTGCATTGGAGGCGATGAATGATTTGTTTCAATACTTCGACTTATTAGTGGAGGTAGTGGAGAAGGCGAGTAAGTTGCGCCAGCAATTACCACGCTTTTTGGTGAGCGAACAAAAGATTGATGAGATAAAACAACTGCTAACAGGAGCCTCAATTGAGCTACCATCTGTACAAACGCCGCTTGCACAAAGAGAACTACTGACTGCTACTCACATAGCAAATGCGATCGCACCTGCACAGTTATTGCAAGTAATGAATCATGCTTTTTCTGTGGCTAGAGATGCAGTTTTAGCTGTGGATGTCGCTTGGGCTAATCTAGATCGCATACTGGCGGATGTAGAATCTCAAATCTACTCACTGCAAAACTTAGCGGAATCCCTAGATCCGAATTCTCTAAGCGAACTGGTACAAAGTCAGGCGGCGATCTCATCTTTGCACGAACAGATAGAACAAGATCCTCTGGGGGTGAGTGCAGAGGTTGAACAACAGATTCAGCCAATGTTGGCAAAACTGAAATTGGTTCTCGAACAAGCACTGAAACAGCAACGCCAAATCCGAGAGAAATTTGCGATCGCTCACGATTTGTTACAACAATTAACTACACTTCACTCAAGTTCTCTGGCTGCATTTGCGGAAAGCAAAGAAAAAATTGTGGATTATTTAATACAGCAGACTCCATTGACTGATGTGGAATTAGATGCGCTCAGTCAATGGTTAACAAGGTTAGAAACTAAGCTAGCGGAGGGTTTAGTCAATCCAGTCACAATCGGTTTAGACAATTGGACAAACAAAGCTAAAGAGTACATGGCATCAGAACAACGAGCATATACTGCTAATAGCGCTCTTTTAGAGAGTCGTCGGGAGTTAAGGGGACGCTTGGATGCTCTCAAAGCCAAAGCATTAGCTAAAGGATTGATTGAAGATACCAAACTTTCCAATTTAGCCGAACAAGCAAAGCAACTTTTATATACACGCCCTACTGCTTTAGATAAAGCCGCGGAATTAGTCTCTCAATATGAAAAGCGTTTGAATGGTATGGGGCATGGGGCATAGGGCATAGGGCATGGTGGGGATGTGGTTCGACTTCGCTCACCAACCGGGGGTTGAGGGTGACAAGGTTGACAAACAAGGTGGTGAATTTATGATAGCTGTTGAGCCTTTGAGGTTGGATGATGAGCCTTTGAGGCTGAAGGTTGAGCCTTTGAGGTTGAAGGTTGAGCCTTTGAGGCTGAAAGTTGAGCCTTTGAGGCTGAAAGTTGAGCCTTTGAGGTTGAGGGTTGAGCCTTTGAGGTTGAGGGTTGAGCCTTTGAGGTTGAGAGTTGAGCCTTTGAGGTTGAGAGTTGAGCCTTTTAGCCTCGAAGTTGCGCCTTTTATGCTCGAAGTTGCGCCTTTGAACCCGAAACTTGCACGTTTGAAACCAAAATTTCGAGTTTGACTCTTTCCCCATGCCCCATGCCCAATTACCAATCAGGAGATTTAAATGAACAGCGATCGCTGCACGCGAAATGGATGTACTGGCATTATTGAAGATGGCTATTGTAATGTCTGCGGGTTGGCGGCGGTGAAATCTCAAAATGTCAGCAGCCAGAAGCAAAGCGCAACTATTACAGCTAGAAGTTCTCCAGTGACTACGGGTACGGGTTCCTCACCGTTAACCAACCGTTCCAAAGGTTCGCGGCGTACTAGTAGCACTTCTGCTCGTAGTAGCCGCAGACAATTGGGAGCAGGGTTAATCTCTGTACCAGAATTACCTTCAACTGAGCCGGAAAAAGCGATTATTCCTAACCCAATGGTGCCGGAGAATAAGCGCTTTTGTAGTAATTGCAATAATCCTTTGCGGCGAGAAAAGGGATTTTGTAGCAAGTGCGGACAGAAGTATTCGTTTATTCCGAGTCTGAATCCTGGTGATGTGGTTGTCGGGCAATACGAAGTTAAAGGAGCGATCGCTTATGGTGGTTTAGGTTGGATTTATTTAGGCTTTGATAAAACTCTATCTCGCTATGTTGTTTTAAAGGGACTACTGAATACTGAAGATGCAGCTAGTGCGGCGGTGGCTGTGGCTGAAAGACAGTTCCTCGCAGCAGTAAAACACGCCAATATCGTGGGAATTTACAACTTTGTCAACCACGGTACTGAGGGTTTTATTGTCATGGAATATGTCGGCGGTAAAACCCTCAGGGAAATTCGCAAAAGTCGGGGGCCTTTACCAGTACCAGAAGCGATCGCTTATATTCACCGTATTCTTAGTGCATTTGCTTATTTGCATTCCTTAGGAATGGTATATTGCGACTTCAAACCAGACAATATTATGGTCGAAGGCGGCGATGTCAAACTAATTGACTTAGGTGGTGTCCGCCGCATAGACGACTTAGATGGCGATATTTACGGCACAGTAGGTTATAGTGCCCCAGAAGCAGGTGAAGGCCCGACAGTCGTTTCTGATTTATTTACTGTTGGGAGAACTTTGGCAGTACTGCTAACTGATATTAAAGGCTTTAGTAAAGAACATCTTTATACATTACCCAGTCCTCAAGAAGAACCGCTATTTGCTGGCCAAGAATCTCTTTATCGCTTCCTAATTAAAGCAACTGCGGAAAATCCCGACGATCGGTTTCAATCAGCCGATGAAATGGCAGATCAGTTATTGGGTGTGTTGAGGGAAGTTGTCGCTGTTGAAACTAATGTACCTCGTCCAGCTTCCAGCAATTTGTTGGGTGGAGATATGTTGGCTATGACTTATAGTGGTAGCTTTGAACCTATTAAACCTGAATATCAACAATTACCTTTACCAATATTAGATTCTAGCGATTCTGCTTTGAATGCAGTGATTAACGCCAGTGCGATCGCCGATCCAGTCAAGCGAGCTGTAAGTTTAGATGTAGTCGTTAAGCAATTTCCTAATTCTAGAGAAGCATTATTGCGATTAGCAAATACCTTGATTGATGCATTTGATTATGAAGAAGCAGAGCAATCTTTAGCAAAAGTCGAAGAAAAAGACCCTTGGGACTGGCGAATTTTTTGGTATCGAGGGCGTGCTTTGATGGCGCAGAATAAAGCCGAAGAAGCTCAAAAAGCTTTCGATCAAGTTTATTTTGACTTACCAGGAGAGTTAGCACCCAAACTAGCGCTGGGGTTAGCCGCAGAACAGGCGCGAAATTATCAACTAGCAGTTAAAATGTACGATTTGGTATCGCGTACCGATCTCAGTTATGTAACAGCAGCCTTTGGTTTAGCGCGTTGTCTAGCTGCAACTGGCGATCGCAAAGGTGCAGTAGAAGCATTAGAACGTGTACCGCCAGCCTCTAGTTTATTTACGCGATCGCGAGTCGAAATTGCCCGGACTTTAATTAACCGCGATCGTTCTGTTCCCAGTTTCCAAGAATTGCAAACAGCTTCCGCAGCCATTGAAACACTCACCTTGGAAGGTATGGATCGCCATCGGCTAACTCAACAAGTATTAGAAACAACTTTGAATTTACTAACTTCCAAGCAACTACAAGCTGCTAACAATTTGAAGATTCTAGGACAACCATTGCAAGAAGTACATCTGAGAAAAGGGCTAGAAAAAGCTTTGCGGGATATGGCCCATCTAGCAACTGGTAAAGAAAAAATTCACTTAGTTGATGAGGCAAATAGAATACGTCCGAGAACTTTGATTTAAGTGTGGTGAGGAGATATTTATGCAATGTTTGAGTTGCGGTGCATCTATCTTAGCAGGCGATCGTTTTTGTGAAGAATGCGGTACACCTTTGACCGCAAGTAAACCGCCAACAGCTACACAAGGCTGTGAAAAATGCGGTGCAGGAATTGAAGCAATTGATATAGAAGGCTACTGTACTAATTGCGGATTTCGTAGAGAACTCAAGGAGCGAGATTATCTAGAAGTAATAATTAATTCACAGTTAGCAGGAGCGAGCGATCGCGGTTTTCGACATCACCGCAATGAAGATTTTTTCGCTCTCCAACAGATCAATAACTCTCAGGTAAATATTCTCGTAGTTTGTGATGGCGTTTCCAGTGCCGAGCAACCCGATCTAGCAGCCCGCACTGCTGCTGAAACTGCATCTTTAGAACTAGCGACTGTTTGGCAAACAAAAGAGAAACCAGAGTTAGCGATTCAATCTGCCTTTGTCGCTGCTCTCAACTCTGTATGTAAAATTCCTTATGTATCTAGTGTAAATTCCGATCCACCATCAACTACTATTGTTGCTGCTATTGTACATAATCATACCGCTACTATTGGTTGGCTGGGTGACAGCCGCGCTTACTGGATTTCTGCCAACGCTACCCAACAGTTAACTCAGGATGATTCCTGGTTATATGAAGTAGTAGCAGCAGGAGAAATGACTGAAGCTGAAGCTAGACAATCTCCCAAAGCTCATGCAATTACTCGCTGGTTAGGAGCAGATGCAGTTGCAGATGCTATCCCCTCAATTGTGAACTTTACGATTCCCGGTTCAGGATACCTGCTTTTGTGTACTGATGGGTTATGGAACTATACCCCTGAACCTTGGCAGTTGGCTAAATTAATCCAGCAATCATCCAGTAAAGATGCAATTAGTGTCTCTCGTAACTTGGTGGAGTTTGCCCGCCAAAGCGGCGGACATGACAACATTACCGTAGCAATTCTCGCTTTATGAACAAGGCAGATGGCAGATGGACTATTCCCTCATCCAATGCCCAATGCCCAATGCCCCATTCCCAATACCCTAATATGTCTAACCAATTTAAAGCCGAAGTTTTCCAAAACCAATATTTACACCAAGGTGCCAAAGAAGTTCATGCCATCATGACTGTCAGCGTGGAAAAAGGTGATGGAGTACCCGCCACTCCCCACAACGGCAGACTATTTGGGATTATCTGTGATGTCTCCGGTTCAATGGGTGGTGGTAAGATTCACGCTGCTAAGGATGCAATGGAAAAAGTTGTGAGTTTGCTACCAGAGGATGCTTACTTCTTTATTGTGACTGGCTCAAGTAAGGCTAGCGTAGTTTTCCCCGTATCTAAAGCTATACCTGAAAAGAAAGAGCAGGCGATCGCCGCAATTAAAAAAATCGTGGCTAATGGTGGCACTCTCATGTCTACCTGGCTCACTGAAGCGCTGGCACAGTTCAAAAAGAAACCCGACGCTGTTAGACAAGCATTACTGCTCACTGATGGCATGAACGACGATTCCGATGAGCAAGCACTGAAAAAGATTTTACAGCAGTGTGAAGGTGTGTTTCAGTGTGATTGCCGGGGTGTTGGTACTGATTGGCGAGTCGCCCAACTCCAACAAATTGCAGGCAAACTCCTCGGTACAACTGATATCATTCCCAATGCAGCGATGATTGAAGTGGATTTTCGCGCAATTTTAGAAAAAGCCATGAGTAAGGATCTCAGCGATGTCACCTTGCGTTTGTGGACACCCCAAGGAGCAAAAGTACTCTTCTGCAAACAAGTAAGTCCCGATATTGTTGACCTTACCCACCGTGCTAAATCCGTCAAACCGCAGATTTTGGATTACCCTACTGGTGCTTGGGGTAGCAATGAGTCCCGCGATTACCACTTCTGCATCGAAGTCAATCCCGGTAATGTTGGTGATGAAATGTTAGCAGGTCGAGCCAGCTTAGTGTACGCTCTCAACGGTACGGAAACCAAAGTTGCAGAAGCCCGGATTTTGGCAACTTGGACAGATGATGACGCCAAATCTACCAAAATTAATAACCGGGTTGCTCACTACACAGGACAAGCAGAACTAGCTCAGTCAATTCAAGAAGGATTAGAAGCCCGTGCTAGGGGTGATATTGAAGCGGCTACTGCTAAATTGGGCAAAGCAGTGAAATTAGCGCATGAATCTGGTAACGAAGCCACAGCCAAACTACTTAAAACTGTGGTTGATGTTCAGGATGCGCCTACAGGTACAGTACGGCTCAAACGAGAAATAGCAAAGGAAGATGCAATGGCATTAGAAACTCGTTCTACTAAAACTACTCGGATTCCTAAATCTCCAAATTAGTGATTTGTCATTAGTCATTGGTGGTTTGTAAAAACAAAAGACACATGACAAACAACAAAGAACAAAGCAATTATGTCTACATATAAATGTCCTAAAGGACACGAATCAACCGAATCAGATTTTTGTTCGGACTGTGGAGCCAAAATTCTCGGTATATCTGAACAAACCATAGCTCAGAATACAACCAATTTTGAAACCTGCCCAGATTGCAGTGCGCCCCACGAAACCGATAGCGGTGTCTATTGTGAAATTTGTGGTTACAACTTTGTTACTAAGGCACATGGCGAATTAGCGATCGCCAAAACCCCAAAACAAGAAGAGAAGGTAACACAAAAACAAAGTTCTGTCTCCGCGTCTCCCCCTATAGGTTGGCAGTTGGTGGTGACAATCGACCCATCTCTGCGTCATCCCGAAAGCCCCGAACCCCCAATCGATCGAGCACCGATGATATTTCCTTTAGAAAAGGCAACTAACCTGATCGGTCGCAATAGCCAAGTCCGGGCAATTGACCCAGAAATTGCACTAGATTTTGATGATGCTGTATCTCACCGCCATGCTTTATTAAACCGTCAAGCAGATGGTACATTCACGCTGCGCGATATTGGCTCTTCCAACGGCACACAATTTAAAGGCGTGGAGTTAAAGCCAATGGTAGATATTCCTCTACAAGATGGAGATGAATTTACTTTAGGACATTGGACAAGGATTGCGATCGAAGCTATTCGATGAGAGAGATATGGGAGTGTGGGGAGTGTGGGAAGTGTGGGGAGACAAGGGGGACAAGGAGGACAAGGAGACAAGGAGGAGATGAGGGGAAGAAGAACAAATGACAAATGACAAATGACAAATAACAAATGACAAATGACAAATGACAAATGAGTAAAATTATCACAGTCTCAAGCAAAGCTATTCGCGGACTCACGACTCCGCAATTGCTCAAGGGTGGTTTATATTTAACCTGGGCAACCAGTGTCTTACTTTTAATTACTATTATTAGCGGAGTTCAATCCCAGAGACAGGCCATCAAAACTGTTGGGCAAGACTCAACACCAAGTATCGTTACTGCTCAACGCCTGAAAGATGGGCTTGCAGGTATGGATGCTAATCTCGCTAACGAATTGCTAGTGCCAACGGGGCAAAACCAAGATGCTGTTCAGGGTTATGAAGAGCGATATTCAAAAGTTACTGAAAGGCTGGTGGCTGCTGCTGAAAATATCACCTTTGGAGATAAAGAACGCAAACCGATTGAGGCTATGCAACTGGCGTTAGGCAATTACTTAACCAAAATCCAGCAAGCACGAGACTCTCACGCACGTAGTGATACTAATTCTATGTTGGTCGCTTATCGCGCAGCTGCGGAAATCATGGATAAAACACTGCTACCCGCAGCCGATGAACTAGACAAGGTAAATCTGCAAGCTTTAGAAGATACCTATAATCACAAACAAGTTACAACGAGAAACTCTATATTTTCCATTTTCCTAATCAGTATTGCACTGATCTTTGTACTGGTTGGACTTCAGCTATTTCTCAGCCAACGGATGCGCCGCACCTTTAATCCGGCGTTGTTGATAGCAACCGCGATCGCTATTGGCTTTTTAAATTACACCGTCGGGGCATTACTTGCTGCTTCCCAACATCTGCGAGTGGCGAAAGAAGATGCTTTTACTTCTATGCACGCATTACGCCAAGCTAGGGCGATCGCCTATATTGCCAATGCTGCTAAAAGTCGCTATTTGCTCGACCCAGCTTTTGCTAGCGATCGCGAACAAGCTTTTTTCCAAAATGTAGCTCAAATTGCCCAACTACCTAATGGATACACCTTTAAGTCAGTAGCAGAAGCATATAAAGTTCAGGGTAACAAACTAGATGGGTTCACAGGTTACTTGGCTGAGGAACTCAACAATATTACTTTTGCAGGTGAAAAAGAAGCGACACTGGCAAATCTCTCCAGCTTGGGAACCTATATTGATATCGATAAACAAATTCGTCAGTTAGAGAAAAGTGGCAAACATCAAGAAGCGATCGCTTTATGCATAGGTAACAAACCCGGACAGTCAGATTGGGCGTTTGAGCAGTTCAAAACGACTAATCAAAAGAGTTTCGATATTAACCAAGCAGCTTTCGACAAGGCAATTCAGCAAGGCTTTCACGATGTAGACAATTTTGAGATGACAACTTCAATTGCAGTGAGTGCGATCGCGCTTTTAAGTTTATTCGGGCTAATGCCGCGTATCAAAGAGTACTCTGTCTAAGAAGACAGAAGGGTAAGAACGACTCTGGACTTTTGACTTTTGATAAATAACTATTTCAAGTGTGTAAAAATTATGGGAATTTCAATGATAAATTTTGTTCCCTGACCGAGTATAGATTCACACCATAACTTACCACCATGCTTCTCTGTGACGATTTGATAGCTGATAGATAAACCCAAGCCAGTACCTTTACCGACTGGCTTTGTGGTAAAGAAGGGATCGAACAAACGTTGGCGAACTTCTTCTTTTATCCCCGGGCCATTGTCAGCGATACAAATTCGCACCCAGTTGTTCTGGATTACTTTTGTCTGAATTGAGATAATACTTGTGTTGGATTGCTGCCGATTGTATTCCTCAAGTGCATCAATTGCATTACTGATGATGTTCATAAACACTTGATTCAGTTGTCCCGCATGGCATTCTACCAGCGGCAAGTTGCCATATTCTTTGATAATTTGAATCTCTGGCCGTTCTGAATGTGCTTTCAAACGGTTATGCAAGATAGTAATGGTGCTATCGATGCCATCGTGGATATTGACATCTTTAACTTCGGCTTCGTCCAGGCGTGAGAAGTTACGCAACGAAAGCACAATTTCTCGAATTCTTTTAGTACCTAAGCGCATAGAGTGGAGGGCTTTAGTTAAGTCTTCGATGAGAAATTCCAAATCGATCAACTCAATTTCATCTACAATTTCTTGTGGTGGCTGAGGATAGTGATACTGATAAAGTTTCACCAACTTTAACAAGTCTTGAGTATATTCACCAATATGGGTGAGATTGCCGTGAATAAAGTTAACTGGGTTATTGATTTCATGGGCAACACCTGCCACCATTTGACCCAAACTGGACATTTTTTCGCTTTGGATCATTTGGAGTTGGGTTTGTTTGAGTTCTTGTAGAGTTTGCTCTAGTTCCTTAGTTTTTTGCTGGAGTTCAATTTCCGCTTGTTTGCGATCGCTCAGATCCCGTAAAATGCCCTGCAATCCGATAACTTTTCCATCAGCGTCTTTGATTGGTGAGGCGTTCGATGCCACCCATCCCCAAGTTCCATCTTTTTTCGGATGGCGAAACTCCGTGCCTGCACCACTTTCTCCTGTTTCAATAATTTGGTTGAGAAATTCCATAACATGGGTTAAATCGTCAGGGTGAATCAAAGGTACAAACGAGCGATTTAACCATTCAGAAACTTCATAGCCAAAAATATCCTGAAACTTGGGAGAAATATAAGTGAGAGTACTATCTAATTGAGACGACCAAATCACATCATTGGCATCTTCCACAAACCGACGGAATTTACACTCACTTTCGGCAAGGATGGTTTCTATTTGTTTGCGATCGCTAATGTCTCGCATAATTCCCTGAAAGCCGATTATTTGCCCCTCAGCATTCTTAACAGGGGAAGCATTAGAATTGACCCACCGCCAGCTTTCATCTAGGCATTTGTGCCGAAATTCTACTCCTGCTCCTTTCTCACCAGTCTCTAGAACTTGATGGAACAACGCTATTGCTGTTGCTAAATCATCTGGATGAACCAAAGGTACCAGAGATTGTCCTAGCCAGTCGGATGATTTGTACCCAAACATGACTTGAAATTGTGGGGAGAGATAGGTAAGAACTCCATCCAGCGTGCAAATCCACAGCATATCGTTAGCACCTTCTACAAGGTTGCGAAACTTAGCTTCGCTTTCGGCCAGCGCAGCTTCGGCACGTTGGCGTTCGCTAATATCTCGAAGTACCGCTAATGCATGGATTTTATTGTTGAGAAAGCAAGGAGTTGCTGTCACCTCAACATCAATCAGCGTGCCATCTTTACGCACGTCTACTGCGCGATCGTGAAATTTACTATTTGCTTGAATTTTGCGAATAAACTCTGCAAACTTGGGCAGACTATCTGGATGAATAAATTCTGGAGGCTGAAGTCTCATAAATTCTTCCTGAGAATAGCCATGCATCTGACAAGCAGCAGGATTAGCTGCAACAAGTTCTCCCGTTTCCAAGTCGAGAATGTTGATACCATCGCTGACATTTTCAAAAATCCTGCGGTAAAGGATTTCTTGTTGTTCCAGTGAGCTTTCGGCTTGTTTGCGTTCTGTAATGTCTGTTGCGGTGATGACAATTTGATGGATGCGCGAACTAGCATCTCTTAGGGGTGTGACACTTAAAGACCACCAAGTTTCTTGACCGTTGGCACAGAAATGCTCTTCAAAAAAGTTAGTCTTGCCAGAGTAGACAGCCGCAGCGTAGCGTTGACGGTAGAGGTCTGCCATATCTTGTGCGAAAAATTCTGTCAAAGTTTTGCCCAAGAGACTTTTCATCGGCACAGGGCTGGTACGAGCCATCGCTGGATTGTAATCGACAAAACGGAACTCTGCACCATCATCCAAAACATCCAACACAACGATGCCGTAATCTACACCTTCCCAAACACTTTGTAACAACTGTGCTTGTTCTAAAAGACGCTGTTCGGTACATTTGCGATCGCGAATATCCCGGCTAATGGTTGCTAAACCAATAGGCTGGTTTGTGAGGGGATCTTTGACAACAAACAGGGTATAGTCAATTGGAATCGACTCTCCAGTAATGAGATGGCGCAACCGAAATTCACTTTGCCAATAACCCTCCTGAATCGCAGTTGGTAAAATGCTTTGATGGAATAGTTCCCGATCTTCATGTACTATCAATTCACTGATATGTATGGTCTTTGTTTCCTCTATATCTTTGAGTCCAACCAACTTCATTCCTGCTGGGTTGAGGTAGAAAGGTTTTCCCTCCATTGATGCAATACCAATGAAATCAGCGCTGGCTTCTAGAATTGTCATCAAAGCTTGGCGTTCTTCCCTTGCTTGCTTTAAGAATTTCTCAGCTTCATCTGGATTTGTCTGTTGCTCAAACAATTGTGACTGTCGCCTGCTTGCCAACTCTTGCTCTAACTGCGCCACTCTCTGCCGGAGAGCGATCAATTCTTGCTTTAGGATTTCATCACTCTCGGTTTCCAGAAGTATTTTTTCTGGGGATATTTCATGGTGGCTGGGAGAAAGCTGAGTCATATCTTTGTGACCGTAGCGGATTGGGTTTCCTGAATACTCTACGTATACTTCTCTAGAGTTCCCTTGTATGAGTTCAGGTAAACAAAAATTGCCCAATTTTTTTAGATATTTAACCAAAAATGAACACTAATGTTTATCAGCGTTCATTTGTGGTTTTTTGATGCTTAGTTTTGATTAAATCGCTTAATATTTCCTTTCTTTAGGCTCAAACATGGTAATCGCTACGGGGCGATACTGGATATCAATGCCTGCTGGGGAATAGTAAGCCATTGTATGCTGAAGGAATTTTTCATCATCTCTTTGGGGATAATCCTCGCGGAAGTGTGCACCGCGGCTTTCTTGACGGTTCAGTGCGGATGCGAGAATTGTCTGCCCCACTACCATTAAACTCCGTAATTCCAATGCTTCTACAATTTCTGTATTCCAAGAATTGCCTTTATCGTCTAAGTATACTTGTGGATATTGCTGTTGTAATTCTGCGAGTTTATGTAAACCCTCCTGCATTAATTCTGCGGTGCGGAAAACGCCACAGTACTGAGTCATACAATCTTGGAAGGCTTGACGGACTTGGTTAATCCGGTATTTTCCCGGCTGTTCTAGCAAAGCTTGGATTTGTTCCTTAGCTTCTTTGATGTACCGTTGTTCGTCTACTGTGGGTAATTTGCGGTTTTGCACAAATTGCGCGATCGCTGCCCCCGTTCGCTTACCATAAACTACACATTCTAGTAGGGAATTACTACCAAGGCGGTTGGCACCATGCACGGAAACACAAGATGTTTCGCCCGCAGCAAAAAAGCCTTCTACGAATTCATCACCATTACTGCGGACTCTACCATCAGTGTTAACCGGGATACCACCCATACAATAATGAATGGTAGGACGTACAGGCATAGGTTGAGTCACAGCATCAACACCAACTAAGCGATGGGCTTCTTCCCAACAGAAGGGAACGCGACTCATAATTTTTTCTTTGCCCATGTGGCGCAAGTCCAGATAGACAAACGGCCCTCCCGCACTACCATCAGGATGGATACCACGCCCAGCGCGAATTTCGTAAGCGATCGCTCTTGAAGTAATATCACGGGGAGCCAGTTCCATGCGGCTGGGTGCGTAGTTAGCCATAAAGCGATCGCCAAGGGAGTTGATCAGATATGCCCCTTCTCCCCGCACTGCTTCGGAAATCAGCACCCCTACCGGATATAAGCCTGTAGGATGGAATTGTACAAATTCCATATCTTCGAGAGGTAAACCTGCGATCGCAGTCATTGCCAAACCGTCGCCAGTGGAAGCGTAATCATTAGAGGTAGTGTTATAAACGCGACCATAGCCTCCAGTGGCAAACATTACTGCCTTAGCCCGTAACACCTCTATCCGGCCATCCAAGAGGCTGTACATCACTACACCCTTTGCCTGAGCCTCTTCCAAAATCAGGCGCATTACGTACCATTCTTGGTAAACTTGCACACCATAACGTCGTAAGTTATTCACCAATTCGTGCAAAATTGCGTGACCAGTTTTATCAGCGGCGTAGCAAGTACGGTTATGGGAATGTCCGCCAAAAGCTCTTTGGGCAATCCGCCCATCTGGCAAACGCGAGAACAAGACGCCCATGTGTTCTAAGTCAATTACCACATCTGGCGCTTCCTGGGCGAGAATGGCTACAGCGTCTTGGTCTGCCAAATAGTCGGAACCCTTGACAGTATCAAATGCGTGCGCTTCCCAACTATCTTCTGAATCAACATTTTTCAAAGATGCTGCCATACCACCTTGCGCTGCCACCGAGTGCGAACGAATTGGGTGAGTTTTAGCAACCACAGCAATATTTAAACTGGGGTTAATACGGGCAATTTCCACAGCCGCACGGCATCCAGCCAAGCCACCCCCGACAATAATTACATCATGTTCAAGCATAATTAATTTTTACTCTTCCGTGAATTATGAATTATGAATAAAAAACTATCCCTTTGTTCTTGTTCTTAAATATTCATGCAAGAAGTTTAATGCTCAATAGTCAATAGTCAAGAGTTAATTTACTCTTGACTTTGGACTTTGGACTCTTGACTTGAGACAATCTCCACGAGAAAAATATGGTACGCAGCTTTAGCCCTAAGAAAGAAATTCCCTGCCACAGGACGACAGGGAGATGATTGCGATTTTGGATTGTAATTTGAGATTTTGCATAAATTAGGCAACTCGTCGGTTGGATATTTATAATTCTTTAGCCAGACGACTCAATCCCAAAACGCAAATCTCCACTTTTTACATCTGTTCAGCTGGTTGCTTGTACGGGTTTTTGCTGGGAAACATTACCTGGTATAGGTTCAGTTTTTGTCCTTGGCTCTACAGCAGTTAATTCAATATGATTTAACAATGTAGTTACAAACGCAAATAACAAGAAAGGCAGCGATAGCAGAACTACGAGGCCAACTGTGGCTAAAGCATAAACTGGTCTTCTGGCACCCATGAGTGCCAATGCTGACGCCAAACTAATGGTAATTGTAATTAACCAAACAATTATTTGACCGTAGATATCACCAAAGGTCAACGTACAGACAAATCGATAGTTTTGAATATTATTCATGTTCATCACATTCGCCTCAAGTCTCTCCTATAGGTTCTACCTTAGAGCCAGGTTTGGCTAGCAGCCAATTTCTCAATATTTTTCCAAGGTTTGTAATATTACTTTATAATTGGCTTTTTTTGATTAAGGCTATGAGATTCTGCTATATATGTAATTTTCTATTTTTAGAAAGAATTAAGAATATTGTGCTAAAAAACCAAGACACAAAGAAAATTTTTGCATCTTGGCTTGTTAGTAAAAAATACTTATCCAGCTAATTTACAATATCTCTGACTCCCCCATTGAAATAAGCGATCGGGTGCTTGTCGCTGAAATCGGATTATTGTTAAGCTTTAGCCTGCTGAGAAGCTGCTTTTCTCTTCTTTATTAGCAAGCCAATGCCACCAGCTAGTACTGTACCACCTAGAGTTAGGGGTTCAGGAACGGATTCAGCCGTTTTGAAGTTCGGCCCAAAGTATCCTTTTACTTGATCGGGCCCGTCAGTTGGGAAAGCTAAAGCAGCGCTGCTCTTATATATATCATTGATTAAGTTTATGGCTGGGTCTACTGTAAAGCCATTTGGGTTCCAAGTGTAATTTTCCGATCCAGTAGTAGCAGCGATCACAAAGGTTTTGCCAGCATCTAATATTGTTTGAGCAACAGATGTATAGCGAAACCAACCATCTAATGTATCGCCTGGTTTCACCGTTCCTGATACTAGTAGAGCGCCAGCGTCATTAAATATACCAACATCATGGGTTTGAGTTAAATCATTTTTTTGGTCATCGTAAAAACCAAGTTGATTAACCGTTACTTGTTTATTGGTAGAAAATTTAAAACCAAGGCTCCAAGCACCATTAGTAAAGTCTACTGTAGGTGAATCAAAGTTAATTGCGGCAGCATGGGCGGTTCCTCCCATCCCCATACCGATAAACACTGCTCCAGCAGTAGCAATTGATAACTTCTTGAAGAGAGTTGCACTAGTCATGGAATTCATTCCTGAAAAATTAGGTGTTGTGGAAAATTGAGTATACAAAAGTTGCGTGTGATTGCATACTTTACGCAATCACACTTGTAGTACCTACCCACCGCAAATTCATGACAAGTAAATTAACAGCGGATAGGTGCTAAAAGTTAGACAAATACAAAAGTATTAGTAGCTGCACACCTGGCAGGCGAACTTATGTTTAAAGACAATTTCAGCCTTTAAATTAGCTTTTTCGCGCGCAGACGATTTATGTATAAATTATTTGCACTTAGAGAACTTACTTAATTTACGAAAATTTGGTAAAAAAAACAACTTTATTCCGTCTCTTTACGTAAAAAATATATTAGTTCAGCTACCTTATAGCTATGTAAATACGCTAAAGGATAGATTTTTACTTATTAGCCAACAACTAGATAAGCTGAAATACTTTATAAAGTTTTAGTAAAGTAAGTGATTTTTAATACGTGTGATATTAAAAAAGTGGCACCCTGTTTGGTAACTCACAAGGCGTTGAAATTATGCCAAATATTAGGAAGCACCCTGTCTGGCAAAATAGTATAAACACTTGCGAGTTACTTTTGGGAGTATTTCTGGAGATATTCAACTTCGCTGCCACATTTTAATTGTTTTATCCAAACTCCCACTGACTAGCATTTCACCGGAAGTAGTAAAGGCCACTGCTGTTACCGTGTCAGTATGCCCAGTAAAAGTACTTAGAAGTTCTCCGGTTTCTAAATGCCATAATTTGATAGTTTTATCAGCACTACCACTAGCGATAATTCGTTCATCGGGACTGAGGGCGATCGCGCAGACTTCATCCTGATGTCCCTTTAGGGTACGAATTAATTCCCCTGTTTCCAACTGCCAAATTTTAATTGTTTGATCGCGGCTACCACTGACGAGTAGTTTACCATCGCCACTGATAGCCAGGGCACGAACGATGTGAGAATGACCCATGAGGTTGTATAGGGGTTGCACATCTTTTAAATCTGTCACACCTGCTAGGTGAGAAGTACACCAGACTTTGATTTTGCGGTAGCTACCGGTGACGAGAGTTTGACCATCTTGGCTCAATGCCAAAGAATGAGCTGCTGTATCATCTAAAGAAAGAGCGATCGCGACTTGACGCTTCATCAAATCCCAAAACAGAATTTTGCGGTCATCCCCACCAGTAGCCAACATTCTGCCATCTGGGGTAAAGGCAACACATCTGACTACTCCATTATGCTTGTGCAAGATATCGATCAAATCTAATGCACCTACGTGCCAAATTTTAATTGTCGAATCTGCACCCACACTAGCTAAAGTCTGTCCATCCGAACTAAAAGCTAAGGAGTTGACTTCATCTACTAGTCCAGATACAACCCAAGGCGACTCTGATAATGTCTCGATTAATTCACCCTTAGTTAAATCCCATAGCTTTGTTTCGCCACGACTTCCACTGGCTAATATCGGCGGTGTTGTGTTCAGACTACATCTATCAATGTTAGTGGTATGCGTTCTAGCAGAATAGGCAAGGCAATTAATTCCTCTAGTATGCCCTTTCAAGGTCTGCCAGTATTCCCAGTCACCGACGATCTTCTTTAGCGGATGTTCTGCTGGTACAGTTACAACTGTTTCTGCGATCGCCCCTTCATTAAGCAGTAGTACCACATCTTTTTTATTTACTAGTGATTCTAAATACCAACTTAATCCACCTCCATACAATAAGTTACCAGGAGTAATGGAAATTTTTTGTTCAGTAAATTCCAGTTGAGCGCTAGGTAAAAATCCAGTAATTACTACTTGTTTTTCGTATCCTAATTTACCATGCTCTGGATAAAATAAAGCCAGAAAAATTAATACTTGATGTTTTTGCAGATCTTCTTGAGTAACTGACCACTTAATTTTATTCTTCTTAATTGCATTAAAACTTTCGCCATCAGCCGCGTAAACTTGAATACTCAGTTTTTGGTTAGCTGTGAGTATATAAGAAAATTTACTATGACTGCGTAAATTTCCCTCATCATCTAAAACCATATTTTTTATAGTGTCTTGCGACACCTTTTTCACCAACTTACCCAGGCGTTCCGTCATCACCCGATCGACAATTTGTTCGCGCAAAATATAATCTTGCGCTTGTTGTTGAAAGTGCTGGGGAAAGGGTATCGTCCAGTCAGGTGGTTCAGGATATTCAGGTGGTATTGGTGGTGGATTTTTAGCCAAAATTTCTGCTTGTTGACAAGACAATTCCATTATTTTGGCCAATGGCTCACCCCAAAAGGTCATGATTTCACTGTGACAACCTTTAATTTGGCTTTTCAGTAAAGATAAGTCATGTGTTTTCAGCTTTTTGACACGTTGTAGGAAGTCAGCTTGTTGAGCTTTGAGTAAGCTAATCCAATCCATCTGCATGAGAGGCAAACACTATTGCATACCTAAGGTAAGCTATACCAAACAATTACTCAAGTTTATAATCGTTATTGATTAAAATTCAGTAATTTTAGCAGTCTAATAGAACACAAGCACAAAGCATGAGTTCACAGTAGAGATACACCTAGTAGCGCCCAAACATACCATTAACTGATATGTCTAAGGTATAGAGAGTTAATTGATGTCAAATCATTCTAACTAAAATGCAGAGCAATATATTGTTTCGATGGAAACAGTTCTAGCAGCAAAAAATAGTGCAATCAAAGGCTGACAAAAAGGGGCGCAACGGTGGTACGCTATTAATAACTATGTCAAAATCATCTGATTTCGCTGGCTCAAAGGATTACGATATCAGATGTGTATAAATTAGAATATACGTTAAATTTTAAGCTTGATGTTCAGGAAGTGACTGTTGAGTGCTATTGCTTGCCTCTAATTTTTGAATTTTCATATGTAAATCAAAGTCATTGCTGCTAATAATCGTTTCTAAATTCGCTATTCTTGTTTCTAAAAGTTCTATCTGCTGCTGTTGCAGATAGTTAGGTTTTGATTTTTTATCATCAGAACGCCATACAGCCACCGTACCCGCTGCTGCACCACCAATAGCAGCTAAAGGTAGAATAGCACCACTTCTTGTTACCGCTGAAAGCGGAATGCATAACGCTAGGATTCCTACTGTAGTTCCCCAGATTTTTGAGGTAGCAGCGACTCTGACATCGTGGGATGACTCTAGGCTGTTTTGTGATTCTTTCGCCATAAATTTATCCTAGATGAATTATTTCTAGGTTCGCACGATACCTGTAAAAATACTTCCTACATTTGGGTTAAGTAGATCTACTCTACCTATGCGATCGCATCCTCAAACTATCTGTTGAACTTAGTAAACACATTAAGTAACAAGTACAACATTAAATTTTAACAGTAGCTCAAAATTAACGAAGAACCAAGCTCTACCATTTTCTACGCGCAGATCTACATCTTTCTGGTTTAAAAAAATGTCTTGTGAATTACAAAATTCATATTATTAAATAACTATTTTCAATAGCTTACGGTATTTACTTAGTTCGGTAAAGGTGTGTATTTATATACAATTTTATAAAATTTTAATGATAGTCGAAATTATGAAATGGGAATACTAAATAGCACCAAGACTATTAACCTAAAGTAAAATGTCAATTGTAATTAATTCATTAAATAATATTGCAGGCTATCGGATTACAGAAAAAATTTACTCAGGTAGTAAAACTATTGTTTATCGGGGTATTAGAGAACAAGACCAAAAACCAGTCATTATTAAACTGATGCGGAGTGAGTATCCTACCTTCACTGAAATTGCTCAATTCCGCAATCAATACAACATCACCAAAAACCTCGAAATTCCTGGCATAGTCAAACCCTTAAGCTTAGAAAACTATCGCAACAGCTATGCCTTAGTCATGGAAGATTATGGGGGCGTTTCCCTCAAAGACTGGCAATTGGCTAATCAGAGAATAGGCAAAAATTCTGTGTCTCTGAGCGAGTTTTTTTCTATGTCCATCGAAATTACATCAATCTTGGAGGGTCTGCATCGCGATCGCATCATCCACAAAGATATCAAACCCGCCAACATTCTGATAAATCCCACTACAGGCGAGGTAAAAATCATTGACTTTAGTCTGGCTACTCTTTTACCAAGAGAAATTCAATTCCTTACCAATCCCAACGTCTTAGAAGGCACGTTAGCATACATTTCGCCCGAACAGACGGGAAGGATGAACCGAGGTATCGACTACCGTACTGATTTTTATTCTTTGGGTGTCACCTTCTTTGAACTCCTCACTGGACAGTTACCCTTCACCACCACTGACCCAATGGAGTTAGTTTATTCCCACATTGCCAAAGAACCGCTAAAAGCTAACAAGATTAACTCTAATATACCCCTGATGTTGTCTGAGATCGTTAACAAGCTGATGGCGAAAAATGCGGAAGACCGCTATCAGAGTACACACGGACTTAAGCATGACTTAGAGAAGTGTCGCTGTTTGTGGCAAGACACAGGAAATATTCCCGCTTTTGAGTTGGGAGTGCGCGATTTTTCAGACAATTTCCTCATCCCCGAAAAACTCTATGGTCGCCAACAAGAAGTAGAAACCCTACTTGCTGCTTTTGAAAGGGTAGCAGGCGGTACAACTGAAATGATGTTAGTCACGGGTTTATCTGGGATAGGCAAAACGGCTGTGGTTAACGAAGTCCACAAACCGATTGTGCGGCAGCGTAGTTACTTCATTAAAGGAAAATTCGATCAGTTTCAACGTGATATTCCTTTATCAGGATTAGTGCAAGCCTTTCGAGATTTAATTGGGCAATTACTCAGTGAAACTGATGCCCAAATTCAACAGTGGAAAACTAATATTCTGTCAGCATTAGGTGAGCAAAGTCAGGTAATTACTGATGTGATACCCGAACTAGAACTAATTCTTGGCAAGCAACCTGAGGTAATAGAACTCTCTGGTAGCGCTAATCAAAATCGGTTTCATTTATTATTCCAGCGATTTATTCAAGTATTCGCCACAAAAGAACATCCTCTGGTAATTTTTTTAGATGATTTGCAATGGGCAGATGTGACTTCTTTAAAATTCATTCAACTATTAATGAGTGAAAACACATCTTCCCAACTTGTAGGTGAAGCAGGAAATAAAGCAGAAAGTGGAGGAATGCTGCTGATTGGTGCATATCGAGATAACGAAGTTTCAAATGCACACCCACTTTATTTAAAAATCCAAGAGATTGAGAAAATGGGAGTGACTATTAATAATATTAGTCTCGCACCCTTAATTCAAGAAGATTTAAACCGGTTGATTGCTGATACTCTGCATTGCCAAGAAGCTGCTGCTGCTCCTCTCACCCAGATGGTGTTTGCCAAAACTAAAGGTAATCCCTTTTTTAGCAATCAATTTCTTAATACTCTGCATGATGATAATTTAATTAAATTTAACTTCAATGGAGGATTTTGGCAGTATGACCTTGTAGAGATAGAAGCGTTATCTCTAACAGATGATGTTGTCAAGTTCATGGCAAACCAAATAGAAAAATTGCCAATACATACTCAAAAAGCCTTGATGCTAGCAGCGTGTATTGGTAATGAGTTTGATTTAAAAACTCTGGCGATCGTCCATGAAAAATCTACCCTAGATACATCATTTGACTTATTGCCAGCATTACGTGATGGGTTAGTTTTAGCTCAAAATGATGCTTATAAGTTATTTCAAGATGAGCATGATTTAGGAATGGATCTTAATCCTCAAGAAGAGCAACATTCACAAATTCCAGATTTCCAATTTCCCAAATATAAATTTGTACATGACCGGGTACAGCAGGCTGCTTATTCTTTAATTCCTGTAGAACAAAAAAAGCCAATTCACTTAAAAATTGGACTCTTGTTATTAAGTAATACCCCAATTGCAGAACGAGAAGAAAAAATCTTTGAGCTTGTCAATCAGTTCAATATCGCGTTAGAGTTCATTACTCACCAGTCTAAACGCGATCATTTAGCTGAAATGAATCTGACTGCTGGACGTAAAGCTTTGGCATCAACAGCTTATTCATCTGCGCTTAACTATTTAAAAACTGGAATCGAATTACTTGCTGATGATAGCTGGGATAAAAAATATGAGCTAACCCTAGCTTTGTATGAGACAGCAGCAGAAGCTGCTTACTTGGCAGGCGAATTTGAGGAGATAGAGCAATTAGCAGAAATAGTATTGTCAAAGACCAAAACGCTGCTAGAAAAAGTGAAAGTTTATGAACTAATTATTAAAGCTTATGGAGTCCAAAACCGAACTCTTGAAGCTGTAACAATTGCTCTGACTGTTCTTAAAGATTTGGGAGTTTACTTCCCTGAAAATCCATGTCAATCTGATGTGCAACTGGCAATGCAAGAAATAACATCACACTTGACTGATAAGTCTATTGAAGGCTTAATCAATCTGCCAGAAATGGTAGAAGCTCAACAATTAGCAGCTATGCGTATTCTAGCTACTACAGGTACTTTTTCTTATGCAGTGGCTCCAGAGCTATTCCCACTGGTTATTTTGAAACAAATTGACTTATCGCTTAAATATGGTAACGCTCCTTTATCTGCTTATGCCTATGTTACTTACGGATTTATACTTTGTGGGGTAGTAGGAGATATTGAATCGGGGTATAAATTTGGCAAGCTGGCTTTATGTTTGGTAGATCGTTATAACTTCAGAGAAGTACAAGCTAAGATAATGATGGTATTTTATGGTGCTATCAGACATTTTAAAAAGCATACAAAAGAAAGTTTACAGTACTTATTAGAGGCTTACTCTAGGGGACTAGAAACTGGAGATTTGGAATTTGCAGCTTTTGCCCTTTACAATTATTCTTCCTATTCATATTTTATTGGTAGTGAACTGATAGGGCTGGAATTGCAGATAGCAAACTACGGAAATGCAATTAATCAAATTAAACAAGAAAGAGCTTGTTACTGGAATAGTATTTATCACCAAACAGTGTTGAACTTGCTTGAAGGTGCAGAAAATCCTGATTGTTTAATTGGTAATGCATACGACGAAGAGAAAATACTGCCGATTCATCTTGAAGCTAAGGATGGAAGTGGACTGTTATATCTATATTGCTCCAAGCTTCAGCTAAGTTACCTATTTAAGGATTTTAGTCAAGCAGTTGAAAATGCCACATTGGCAGAAAAATATTTATATGCTGGTGTAGGAAATCTTGTTTTCCCTCTGTTTTATTTTTACGATTCTCTCGCACAACTCGCGGTGTATTCTGATGTAGGCGAATCTCAACAAAAGTACATTATTGACAGAGTAAAAGCCAATCAGCAAAAAATGCATCATTGGGCAAATAATGCTCCAATGAATAATTTACACAAGTATTATTTAGTCGAGGCAGAAATAAATCGGGTTTTTAGTAAATATCTTGAAGCAATGGATGATTATGAGCGCGCCATCGAGCTTGCTAGAGAAAATGAGTACATTAATGAAGAAGCTCTTGCTAACGAACTAGCTGCTCGATTTTATCTAGAATGGGGCAAACACAAGATAGCTCAAACTTACCTCACTGATGCATATTATTGTTATTTGCGTTGGGGAGCAAAAGCCAAAGTTGACGATTTGGAGAAACGTTATCCCCAATTACTTACTCAAATTTTTCAGCAAGGTCAACTAAGTCCATCTACCACTGAAAACAATAGTTTTTCTCATCACGCCACTTTATCTAGTCAAAGCAGCCACCAAACTTTTATTAGCTCTCGTAAGAGTATTTCTGATTCTTTGGATTTGACATCTGTAATTAAAGCCTCACAAGCACTTTCTGGAGAAATTGAACTAGAGCAATTGTTATCTACTTTAATGAAAGTAGTTATGGAAAATGCTGGGGCTTCTAAATGTGCTTTAATGCTCAATCCCGGTGAAAATTTAGATTTAACTGTTACTGCTATCAGTTACAATTCTGCTTTGTCATCCATTTGCACGCAATTCCCATCAATTAGCCTTTCTGGTAGCTCCGCTCTGCCAATTGCTTTGATTAATTATGTCAAACGTACAAAAGAAAGATTTATTGTTGATGATGCCAAATTAGAAGAATTTATAGCAAACGATCGCTATATTATTCGCGAGCGACCTAAGAGTCTGTTATGTATTCCCATTCTCAACCAAGGAAAACTTATTGGGATATTGTATCTAGAAAATAATCTGACAACAGGAGCGTTTACACGCGATCGCCTAGAACTTTTACAAATAATTACTACCCAAGCGGCAATCTCTCTAGAGAATGCTATCCTCTACAAGGACTTGGCACAAGCAAAAGAACGCTTAGAAGAATATAGCCATAACTTAGAAGAGAAAGTTGAACGTAGAACACAGGAACTCAATGAGAATAATCAGCGATTAAAACAAGTAATACTGGATTTAAAAAACGCCCAAACGCAACTGATTCAAAGTGAAAAAATGTCTAGTTTGGGGCAAATGGTAGCGGGAGTTGCCCATGAAATAAATAACCCCATCAACTTTATTCACGGCAATATTAATCATACACAAGAGTACGTGCAAGATCTATTAGATTTGATTGCTATTTATCAGCAAGAATATCCCAATCCCTCGGCTCAAATTGCTGAAAAGTCTGAAGAAATAGACCTGAATTTCTTAGCGCAAGATTTGCCAAAGGTTTTGGATTCTATGAAGATAGGAACATCACGCATCCGGAATATTGTTTTAGGTTTACGCAACTTCTCTCGATTAGACGAAGCTGACATGAAGCTCGTAGATATTCATGAGGGAATCGATAATAGTTTAATGATTTTGCAACACAAACTTCAAGCAAATAATGACCGTCCTGAGATAGAAGTTATCAAAGAATATGGCGATCTGCCAGAGGTGACTTGTTATGCTGGTCAGTTAAATCAGATGTTTATGAATATCCTGAGTAATGCGATCGATGCGTTGGATGATAGAAATAAAGAAGGGAATATGAAAAATGGGAAAAACCATCAATTAAAAGTTCCTAAAATTCGCATTCTCACCGAGTTAGCAGACAAAAATACTGTCAGGATTCGGATTGTTGATAATGGTCTTGGTATGAATCCTGAGGTGCAACAAAAAATCTTTGACCCATTTTTTACCACCAAGCCAGTTGGGAGCGGTACAGGACTAGGATTGTCAATTAGCTATCAAATTGTTGTAGATAAACACAAAGGAAAGTTGTTCTGTGAGTCTACACCAGGAGAGGGAACTGAGTTTGTGATTGAAATTCCAATGAGACAGTGAAGAAGTATTAGAACTATAGAGTTGGTGTAGTTACCATAGCAGTTGGAGACTGTTGAGGTGTACGCTGCCCTGTAATTACTACGTTGACTCCATTTCCAGGTCTAATTACAACACCTCTACGTTGAGGTTTCTCAGAGCGTTGGTCTGCTAGTGCCAGTTGATATTTAGAGAGAATAGTTGCCAATACTAGCTTCATTTCAAATGTAGCCAAAGCCTGACCAATACAACCACGGGCACCACCACCAAAAGGCAGAAATTCATAGGGAGAAAATTGTTTTTCCAGAAAACGCTCTGGTCTAAACTCGTCGGGCTGTGGATATACATCCTGACGCCGATGTGCCAGATAAATACTACCCACGACTGTTGTACCAGGTTCTAATTGATGTCCCAGTAGTTCCACTGGTTCTTGCACTACCCTTGGGAGTGTCATAACTGTCACTGGGTAAATGCGCATGGTTTCATTACAGACAGCAGTGAGATAAGGTAACTGAAAAATTTTCATAGGATCTTGAGAATCACCCAAGCTATGCAGTTCGTGAAGAATTTTTTCACCAACTTCTGGTTTCTTAAGAAACCAATATAGTCCCCAAGCCATTGCTGTTGCTGTAGTTTCATGCCCGGAAATCATTAAATTAATCAATTCATCGCGCAACTCCCGATCTGTCATTTGCTTGCCAGCTTCATCCCTCGCTAACATCAAGGAGGAAAGAATATCAAAGCGATCTGGATCGATATGCTTTCGGCGTTCAGCAATTTCTGCATAAAGCAATTCATCAACTTGCTCTCTTAAGCGCAGAAAATTCCCCCAAGGTGTCAAAGATCCTAAATCTCGTTGTAGAAAAGGAAAAAACAAGAAGCTAGAAACTAATGGAGAACGAAACAACTGCATAACTAAGTTTGGTATTAAATGCTTGAGTTTTTGGCAACGTTCTCCTTCATAAAAGCCAAAAACAGTCTGTAATATAACTTGCAAGGAAATCTCTTGCATTGTATAAACCGCAGCAAAGGGCTTGTTTAACGGTAACTGACTAAAGATATTTTCTGTCAGATGAATAATTAACTGACCGTAAGCTCGCATCCGTTCTCCATGAAAGGAGGGCATCAACAATTGTCGTCGTTGTTTATGGTATTCGCCATCCAACATCATGAGTGAATAGTCACCTACTATGGGTCGCAAAATTCTATTCACTTCACTGGAGGCTGTAAATGTTCTTCTATCGTTAGTTAAAATTTCTTTTATTGCTTGGGGATGGTTCACAAATACTAGGGTGTCCCCAAAACCAATCACTTCAGCAGTGAAAATATCAGGATACTGTTGGAAGGCTTTTTCTAGGTATTTTACAGGATTGGCAATCCATTGGAGCTTTTGTAGAAAAGAGGGAGTTTTGAGACGATTAGGTAGTTGCATTTATGTTTCTCCAAAAATTGTGCTCAATGTTTTTCTTTGATTTTTGAAGTATTACTAGTGTTAATGGCATAAATTTACAGGATAACGATCGCACTAGCTAGGATTAGACAAAACCAGTATGTGAATAGCATATAGGTGCGATGATCTGCTTGTGGAGAACGATAAAAGATAATCCGTACTGCAACTATCAAACTCAAAACTGCAAGAGCCATATCGCAAAGTAATACTTTTGCTGTTATTCCTACAGGCATCATTAATAATAAATGAGTCGCGAATGGCAACAATGCAAAGCCTAAACTCAGTATTACTCGGCTTGCAGTTTCTCCAAAAGCAATTGGCAATGTGTTTCTACCAATAGCGCGATCGCCTTCAATATCTCGCAAATCCTGAACAGCAGAGATAGTTAGCCACACACCAGCCAACACTAAAATCCAACGCCATGCAATAGGAGTTAAAGGTGCTACTAGTTGATAAGCCGCTGCAAGTTGAGCAACTGTGCCTACTCCCATGATTATGTTTTTGGTAATCCAGTGCTTGTCCCATCTGCCAAAGTTATTCAAAATAATGCAGATTTGCCAGAGTAGTGCCCACTCTAAAACCCCAAACCACCATCCTACACACGAAAAGAAAATCATGCTTACAACCCACCTTACCAAAGCTCCATGAACAGAAACAAGTCCTGTCACAAGGGGACGATTAGGTTTATTCAGCTTATCTTCTTCTATGCCAACAATTTGGTTTGGAATACAAAATGACAAAATATAAAGCCAAAAATAAATGATGCCGCGGCCTATTTGCAACGGTAATTCATTTAAAGGCAATAAGTTAACTTTCCAAGCAGCTATTAAAAATAGTAATCCAGGTAGCAAGGCGCTTGAGTAATCACGCCAGATAAATTGCCACATGAGAACTAGTTCCCACTGCAAATTATGATAAATGCGTATTAGCCCAAATAGCGGTGAAAGTAACGCTTTTGCTTGTGTATTCATAAGCTATATTTTTCTCTTCAAACTAGTGTTAAATTCAACTAAACTCTCTAGCATTTTCAGCATAATTGAACTCAAATAGGCATATTAAAATGCTTATTTAAGCCTCATGTTATTAATCAAAAAGATGCAGTTATTTTAGGAAGACGTAATACAATTTTCAATCTTTTTCCATACTGAACTTTTACTTATCAGCTTATTTTCGTAATGGTAAGCTATAGCCTAAAAATAAAGATTTTTAAATTTTGAACAAAGCTATTCTTGAGTGATTTAAAACCTCACTCTCTTGTTAAATATTAAATTCAGGTTTTGTACCAAAGCAAAGATTGTCTTTTCAAAAGAGCCGCATTCAAATTAAATAGCAGTTCTATATTTTGACTTTTGTTCTAGAAGTTGAAGTGAAGCACCTATAAGTAAACATATTGTTCTAGAACATGAACATATAGTATTAACAGAAAACAAGACAATTTTTCAGCATAGAAAACTAGTTACTCCTTAATGACTGTGAGGTATAAATGCACCGTTATAACAGCAATCTCAGTCACACAGAACAAATCTATTTCTTAATAGCCATTAGGCACTTTCTTGGAAAAATTAAACTTTATACTACCTTGCTCACAGTTCGTAAATAGCATTTAATTTCACTGCTGGCAGTATGTAATATGCATTATTTAAAGTTCCAAAAATTAATTCATAAAATTATTGTTAAATTTTTTATTAAAAAAAGTATCCGTAATTCTCTGTAATTACTAAGAATAATTAAAGTTCTCAAACACTTTGTAATAAAAAATACGGTTACTACATCAAAATTGATACACCGTAGCTTTATCCTTGAAAAGCTGTATATATGCGTCTCATTCAAGCAAATGTGATAAATTTTGCTTATAAATAATGTATGTACAACTACAAAAATAATAAGTAAAACTTAATGATAAATTTTTTAATTATAAGAGAATCTGATATAAAAATGTAATAATAATTACTTAACAATTTAAGGATTAATACTTGAATGTCATATTTTCTTGACATAATCAGTGTATTACTATAGATAAGGTGTCCCTTGTTATCAGCAGTTCATGGGTAGGCTGTATCTTCAATATAGGACAAATTGAGGGACAGAAACAGTATTTATGCTTAGAGCAACAATTGCTTTTTTAGCAGACATTACACCTGCATCTAGTCCTGAAATAGTTGTTCTTTTCTTTATGAATGTGATACTCAAATCTCTACCCAATTACATATATATCAAAGGGCTTCTATATTAAGTAGTAAATTGAATCAGTAAGGAAATATTCAGTACCACAACCTGTAAACAAGATATTTTTTAACAGTGCTAGTACGTATTTCGCAACCATCCCCAGCAATTAATGTATTTACTAAATACTGTTCATCCTTTGGTAAAATCCTTGGAATGTCAGCAATTCAGTCGTTCAAGAGAAATAACAGTCAATTATGACAAAGACATCTTACATTTTTCTGGCAGGAGCAAGCCGTGGTGTTGGGCGGGAAATTGCTAAATACCTAACAGCACAACAGCTAAAAGTTAAAGCACTGCTGAGAAAGGAAACTACTGCTCCTGAACTAGAAGCATTAGGTATTCAGGTGGTTTTTGGAGATGCTTTGAACGTAGATGATGTAGAACGTGCAATACTGACAGGTGAACCCGTCGATACCGTTATCAGTACTATAGGTGGTTTACCGAATAATACTGAGCGTCCTGATTATCTTGGTAATAAAAATCTGATTGATGCAGCAGTCAAAGCTGGGGTACAAAAGTTTATTCTTGTATCTTCCATTGGCACTGGCAATAGTGTTGGTGCTTTGTCCCCGCAAGCTTTGGAAGCCTTGAAAGAAGTTTTGGTTGAAAAAGATAAGGCCGAACAACATCTGATTACTAGTGGACTCATTTATACAATTATCCGTCCTGGTGGGTTAAAGTCGGAACCTGCAACTGGCAATGGAGTTTTAACTGAAGATGCGCGGGTTGTTGGTAGTATCCATCGTGCAGATGTGGCGCAGTTTGTTGTCCGTGCTTTAAATTCTGACCGTACTAATAATAAAGTTTTATCGGCAATCGATAAAAAACAGTTGTTTGGGCCAATAGAGTTTGTGGAATTTAGTTTGGATTAGTTCTCAGTGCGATCCTAGCTGAATCAATTACTCTGGCGATCGCATTTCTCGTGACAGCATACCAGTCAATACGACACAGCAGAAGCGATCGCTACAGCCTTTACTCGCCAGAAATTTGTACAAACACTGTACGGTTACGCGGGCCATCTAACTCAAAAAACAATACTGATTGCCAAGTTCCCAAGGCTAATTTGCCATCGACAATCGGAATAACTTCGCTAGTGGTTAGCATCATAGCCATTAAGTGAGAGTGAGCATTCATCGGTTCATCTTCTGGGACAACCCTTAAATGCAGATCGTTATGTAAGTATCGCTCCGATTCCGGTGCTAATTTTCGTAAAAATACTTTTACATCTTCTAATAAGCGTTCTTCATTTTCATTGATAGCCAAAGCAGTTGTCGTGTGTCGAGAAAACACTAAAGCTTGTCCATTTTGAATCGCTGTGGAATTAATTAAATCTTGAATTTGCGGGGTAATGTTATGAATATTAATTCCTTCATTAGTTGCGATTTCAATTAGCTGATTAAAAATTTTCATATCTTCAATTACGAATTATCTTACCTAATTAACCAATATCGTTTGCAAGCCTTGGACTAATCTTTCTATACCTTCTTTTGCTGTCTCTTGTTGCAGCGCACCGTAGGCTACACGCAGATAACATCCGTCTTCCATGCCAAAGGTTGTACCGGGAATAACGGCTACTTGATGTTCTTGGATTAATCTTTTCACTAACTCGAAAGCATTAATTTGAGTATGAACTCTCAAGAAAAAGTAGAAAGCACCATCAGCAGGAGTAATAGTACATAAGCCTTGTAAGCGATTGAGAGATTTCAGTACCAATTGTCGTACTTGGGCAATCGCACCAATATTTTCTTTTAAATACTCGTCTTTTGCTTGTAATGCGCCCAACGCTGCATACTGAGAAATTACTGGGGCACAAATCAAAATCGTATCTTGGACTTTTTTGACAGGAACCAGCAGGTGTTGGGGAATTACCATATAACCAATACGCCAACTAGCAAAACCATAAGCTTTAGAAAGGCTGTAAAGAGAAATGGTGTAGTCGCTACTACCAGCAAAAGCACCAGGAGAAATGTGTTTTACTCCGTTATAGGTAAAGTATTCATAGGCTTCATCGCTAATATGATAAATCCCGCGATCGCAACATAATTGGTTAACTTCCCGCAATGCTGTTTCTGAATACACCACCCCTGTGGGATTATTGGGGGAAACTGTGACTATAGCACGTGTTTTGGGCGTAATTGCTTGGGTGATCGCTTCTAGACGCAGTTGGTAATTTTCATCCGTCTCTACTAATACCGGATGACAACCTGCCATTGTAATGGCCATTTCGTGGTTGAAATAGTAAGGCTTATTCAAAATAATCTCGTCACCTGGGCTAGTGATTGCCAGAATGGCGTTGATAAAACCCATGTTGCTCCCAGCCGTGACAACTATAAAGTTTTCTTTGTTAATTTCTATGCCATTGAAAGCTTGTAACTTAGCGGCTAATGCTGCTACTAATGGCGGAATTCCTTCAACTGCTTTATATAAATTATTTGTCGGTTCAGCCAAGAATTTAGCTAAAAACTCTGTTGCTTGGGGTGGAGGATTGTAAGAAACCACACCTTGTCCTAAAGAAATGGTTCCGGGAGAGTTTTTAATCAGTTCCCCAACAACAGGAATGATTGGCGACTGTACCGCCTGCATACGAGATGTTAAGGATTTCATAGGAGTTTTTTACGCTGATAGGGGCGGAGGAAACCGGATATCGGCACTGAACTGCTCAACATTGGCACTGCGATGAATCGGTAACACATATTCTAAATTTTCATGGGGACGCGGAATAATATGATGCGAAAGCACCTCGCCACCATTAACTCGCCCTACCGCCCCTAATCCTGAGATTACAGCAACATTTACCTCTCCCACTTCCCCGCGAATTAATACTGTAATCCGTCCTAAATCAGTATTTTCATACCCTACAAGAGTGATGCGGGCAGCTTTACACATAGCATCTCCGGCTTCGACTGCTGCGGGAACGCCATAAACTTCAATCATGCCAAGTGCCAGTGTCATACTGCTAATAAGTAATACGATCCAAATCGTATCACCGAATAAGTTAAAAGTTAAAAGGTGAGCCACTGCGGTGGACGGGTTCCCCCCGTTGTAACAACTGCCGTCAAGTGGCGAACCCGAAGGTAAAAGGCAAAAGAAAGAAAATAGACTTGATCGCAGCTATCTTACTTTTGCTATAGTTCGTATACGAGTACTCAAAAAATAAATTATACAATTTGTATGATCGACAAGAATTTGTCTTTCTTGTCTTCTTTGTCCCTCTTCTGTGCGATGGGGTATTTTTTTAATTGGAAGTCCCTACAAGCCCTAAAACTTCTTGCGACTTTTCTAACACTTCATCGGGGTCAAAAGGCTTAGTTAAGTATAGATCTGCACCTACTTCTTTACCTTTTTGTTGGTCAAACTCCTGTCCTTTAGCCGTCAGCATAATGATGTAAATATCTTTCATACCCAGGACATTTTTCACTTCATTACACACATCAAATCCACTGAGTTTGGGCATCATTACATCTAAAAATACGAGGTTCGGTTGTTCAGATTTAATCTTTTCTAAGCCGCTCTCACCATTATCAGCAACTAGCAACTCTACTCCTACATCTTCTAATTCTTCTAGGGTTTGCTCTAACAACAACCGGATATGTACTTCATCATCTACAATTAAAATTTTTTTACTCATAATTACCTCTAATTTTTTTGTAAATATATTATTTCAATTATTTTATCGGTTATTGGCAACGCATAAAACAGATAAATCTGCCAATCTTGCTAAGAGATCTAAGAATTTTGATGACATTTTTATCTCTCAAAAAACAAAATTAGGCTAATACTATGGCATCTAAACTCTTATTTTGTCAATACATCATCTCTGAATTTAAATAATATTTAAATTCCAATAAATTATTAGAAGGGTCTTTTAAGAAAAATGTCATGTGTTCTTCTGGTTTTCCGGCAAACCTTAGCATAAGTTTTTGGAAGAGTTTAATTTGCCGCTGCTCAACCAAACTCAGCAGATAGTCAAAATCGCTTTTATGTTTAAAAGTAATACCAAAATGTCGAGGATAAATTTGGGGATTTAAATCTATCTTTTCGGGATCGAGATGACAAACTAACTGATCGCCAAAAAAATTAAAAGTGGCGCGATCTGCATATCTACGAGCCAACTGACAATTAAGTTTATTTACATAAAAATCTACTGTTTCCTCAAGTTCTTTACAGGGAATTGCTAAATGAAAGACATTTTCTGAACTTCTCATACTAAAGTTCCTTCAAACAAAAGTAAAGTATCCGATCTCAATCCTAATCTCAGACTTTCTAAACTTAGAACCCCATCAAAGCTGATATTTGCTAAGTTGACATTTGCTCCCACTTCGGTAATAAAGTATGTTTGTAAATCCTTCGTTGGCGCTTCAAAAATCAAGTTGTCTGGATTAATTCCCGAGTTGAGAATTTCAGAGATAATTGCATAACGCAATTCTCCATTTTTTTGGCATATACCAGATCTACCACTTTCTCTGGCTTCGGTAATTACTTTGGATGCACCTGCTTCTAAGTCTTGCCAAATATATTCCACCCAACTATTTGCAGATAATTCTTGGGATTTTTCTGAATCCTTGTAACCAACTTCACTCAAGATTGTGAACTCTAGGGAGAACTCCGCAACATATTTAGCTTTTTCGCGGTTGCTGAGGTTGATAGTACCGTTAGAAATCTCCATGTGAGTGCAGCCAAAAGCCTTGTGATAATTATAAAAATCATTCAGCTTGCCCTGGATGAGACATTTTTCAAAGAAAGTTCCGCCAAAATAAAATTGCACCCCATTTAATTGCAGACATTCAATTTTTTGATAAATATCTTTTGTAATTAAGGAACTACACCAGCCAAATTTGACAATATCAATAAAGTCTCTATGACTATTAATTACATCAGCAAAATATCCAGTGGGTACACCATTATCAATTAAAACTGTTAATCCAGCTTGTCTATTTTTTTTGGTGCGTAATGGGAGTTCAAGAAAAATATTCATCTACAAAACCCTATTTAAATTTAAAAATATCTTTCCATTTTGCTAATAACCTGCTGTTCTCGCAGCATCTTTTCATGGAGAATAGCATTAGCGATCGCTGATGTTACTTGAGTAGCTAAAGCCTTAATAATTTTCAGATCTGCTGCTTTGTAAAAAGTTGATTCTTCACTGCTAATAGTAATAACGCCAATCGCTTTATCTTTACTCAAAAGTGGCACACAAATGAGCGAGTTAAGCGGGTCAGTTGCACGCACAAATCTCGGATCGGCAAGGACATCATTGACAATTTCGCCTCTACCTTCAAGGAGTACATGACCAATAATTCCAGTGATTGGTATTACAGTTGATTTGTGGTGATATTGCTGACCGAATGCAGAAATAATTTCTAATTGTCGCTTATCGGGATCGAGAAGCATAATTGCTCCACTAGTCGCAGCAATTCTCTTTTTGATTTCTTCAATGAGAATTTGGGTAACTTCTTGTAATTTTAAATTAGCAGTTAGTTTATCCGAAATACTATAGATGAGATTAATCTCTTGATATTTATCCAGTGCTTCTTGAGCGAGCTTTTTCCGTTCTAATTCCCGATTTGTTAAATAGTTTAGCAGCGATGCAATTGCCGTAGCTGTAGAATCTCCTCGAATCCAACCAATTACTAAACCTTCTATTTGAATGGGTACTGATATGGAAAATTTTTCTTGCTCTTTCCCTAATAAAAGTTTTTCATGACTATCATAGATACCAATATTATTACCAGTAATATTTAACATCTCTTGGATGATTGACAATACTTCTGGTTGAGCTAGTAACTTTTTCAGATTCAAAGTCTTCATTTATTTTTTTTCCTCTAAAAGTATAAAAAATAAATTTTCTAAACCTTTCTCAAATCGTAAGGTTCTGACCAGACTATGACGAGAAGAAACTAAGGAATCTACAATAATTAAATCGGGTCTGTCAGACATAGCTTTTTCAATAGAATCTTGATAGTTGAACGCTTCTACAATGCCGAAACCTTTTGCTCGTAATGCCTCAGCTAAAGTTTTGCTAGTAGGAACATTTTCATCTACGATTAGCACACGTTTTTGCGAGCGTCCAAAAGACATCAAATTAGCTACTTCTTTCAGCAATTCTTCAGCATTAATCGGCTTGTTTAAAAATCGATCTACTCCAAGTGCATAACCACGATTTTCGTCTTCTACAACTGACAAAATAATAATGGGAATATGCATGGTATGCGGATCGTTTTTGAGGACTGCGGCTGTGTCAAAACCGTTCATTCTAGGCATCATCACATCAAGTAATATCAAATCTGGAAGCTCTTGTTTGACTAATTCGATAGCCTCTAAACCATCTTTTGCTTCGATAATTTTATAGCCTTCCGAACTGAGATATTGTTTAGCCAATTCTCGCATTGCAGCTTCATCATCTACGATTAGAATAGTTTTCTGCTCATTTTCAGCAACGTTTTGAGGAAGAGGATTAGGGAAATTTAATTGCTGAATTAAACTTTCGATATCGATGGTTTTGACACCCTTGATTGGTTCCTGAGGAATAGGTAAGCTGAAAGAAAAATTACTACCTTTACCCAGTTCGCTTTCTACCCAAATACGCCCATTGTGATGTTCGATAATTTCTTTAGAAATCGGTAGCCCTAAACCAGTCCCTTGAGGTTTATCAGTGAGGGTATCACCTACTTGTTTAAATTTTTCAAAAACTTTATTTTGGTCTTCTTGAGCAATACCAATACCGCTATCAATAATACTAATAATTATTTCTTTATCTATTACTTTGGCTTGACAAATAATCGAACCCGTGGTTGTAAATTTGACTGCATTAGAGATGAGATTAATGATGACTTGAATCAGACGTTCGCGATCGCCAATGATTTCTGGTAATTCTGGTTCTATCTCTGGGATTAGCTGTAGACTTTTTTGTTCAAATAGAGCAGTAGTAGCAGCAAATGCTTGCTCTAGCATTTTTGGGACACAGAGAGATTGCATATTCCACTGCACCTTCCCCGCCTCAATTTTTGCCAAGTCGAGGATGTCGTTAATCAGAGCTTTTAGTCGCTCACCTTCGGAAATGATGATGCTGACATTTTCTGACACCTGCCGCATAGAACGCTGTATCTTTTTATCATCGGTAGATAATAAGGGAAATAAAGTTTCGTCGAGTTTTTTCTTAATTAATTTGGCAAAACCAATCACAGAGGTGAGGGGAGTTCTTAATTCATGGGAGACCGTAGAAATAAAGTCCGTCTTCATGCGATCTACTTCTTTTTCAAAAGTAATATCCCGGATTAAAATTACGGAGCCAATGTAGCTAATATCACCATTATGTTGCGAGTCTTTCAGCATAGCTGTAGCTACAGCTTTACCAACACGTCCTTGAGCCAGTTCTACCTCAGCAGCGAACATTTCCTGACAGTTACTGCTAGTTAGGGCTACGAGTTTAGCGATCGCACCATTAAATAGCGTTTGTGCATCCATACCGACTAAATTCTCGTCTGCTAGCTCTAAAAAGCAGGTAAGCGCTGGGTTATATTGAGCAATCTTGCCATCAGGATCTACGACTAGCAAAGCATCGCCCAAACTCTTGATAATGGCGCTGACGTACCCCAAAGTATCTTGTAATTGGGTGGTGGTTGCTGTTAATTGCTCGGCTTGATTGCTGACAATCGCAAACTGTTCTTGGGTTTGGGTATAAAGTTGTGCTTGTTTGATGGCGATCGCTACTCGCTCGGCTACAACTTCCAACAGTTCAACTTCCCATTCTTGCCACACCCAAGCATGGGAGCGAGAGCATATCAGATAACCAGGATCTCGATCGCCAGGAATTAAGACAGGTAAAGCTATACAACTACCGATTTGCGCTTGCTGACTGGCAGTATTCACCTTTACTTCGTTGCAACGTACAATCTGCTTTTGCCCCAAGCGTTCGGCCAAGTCGCCAAAGTCATCCAAGTTCAAAATTCCAGCGATCGCATCCAGATTTGGCAACCGATGCTCGCAAGTGACTTCTAGACTGCGATTTTCTGGGTGATACCAACCGAACATGACGCGGTTGAGATCCAGGAGATTGGCTACTTCTTTCACCGTAGTTTGCAAGGTGGTTTGTAGATCCAAAGACTCCCGAATGCGAGCTGTGATGCGATTCACCAGCCCCTCCTGCTCGGCTTGGGCACGGGTGCGCTCAAAAGCTTTGATTTGGCGTATAGCTGTAATGGTAGCTAATACCAACAAACCTCCTACCACTACAGCTAGCAGATTAAGAGCATAAAGATTTTCTTCTAGCTTCTCACGGGGAATCACTAATGCCACTGACCACTTGGCATACTTGAGAGGAGCATAGGCTACGTAAACCGAGCTTTCCTGCCCCTGAAACCGCACTAATTGAGTTCCGTGCTTGCCATTAACCATGTTCTGGGCAATTTTGGCTAACACTGGATCTGGTGCATTAAAGAAACTTTTTTTCTGGTCGATAGTTGTATCCTGATGCGCGATCGGAAATCCTTGGGAATCGAGGGCAAAGGCATAACTTCCTTGGCTGAAGTGGGTAGAAGCAATTACTTGCGAAATTCGGTCTACAGCTACTTGACCGGAGAGTTCGCCAATAGGTTTGGGCTTTTGATCGGCAGTAATAGCAAAACCTAATGCTTGTAAACTACGGGCACGAACTTGAGCGGCTTCGGCATCCAGTGGAATGTGCCGTAAAGGCGACACTGACCAAATCGGTACGGCAATGTTGACATGGCGGATACCTGTAGAGCGAGAAACTACAGGATCGTCTACGAGGGTATTTCCGGTGATTGCTTGCTGAAAATGACGGCGATCGCTAATATTTCGATCCCTAACAAAACCAGCTTTAGTAGTGTAGTAAGAGCCATTTGGTAGAGCCAGCAAAAATGAATTTATATCTGGCAAATGATTAATTTCCAGTTGCAAGTAAGGTTCTGCCTGCGACCAGTTTAAACTGCGTACTGTTTGATTATTAGCTACAACTTCCACTTGTGCTAACAGCGTCGCCAACCACTGATCGATTTCATATCCCGCCTGCTGTACGCGCAACAGGGCATTTTCCTGTAACCCTTTTAATATCAGGTTCCTGACAAACCAATAGCTGGCTACAGCAGTTGTTCCTACTACTAAAATCATGCCAGCGATTAATAATAAGGAAACATCACGGCGAGACTGCCACGGGTATTTATATTTATGCCGCCAGAACTTTAGGTTGCACCAATTAGACATAATCTTACTACCCTTTTTAATTAAAAATTAAAAATTAGCTATCACTGGTGTCAGCTTTTAATAGATTTTGATGTTTAAAAATTGATAACTTTGATTTCATAAATTGCCAACCAAATTGCCATAATCCTGCAGCTAGCAAAACTAAACTCCCAAGCAAAAATAAATGTTGTGAAGTAGTAAAGAAACTACCTTGACATAAAACAAATAAAATAATGCAGATTGAAAAGGGAATCGAGATCGCTAATAGCCCCAAGGCAAATTCTGTATCAAAAGTTGTTGGACGACGGAGATTTTCGCCTTGCATTTGCTGGATTTCTTGGGTGTTGATTTGAGAAGCATAAATTAAAGGCCAAACGCTTAAACCAGCTTGAGGTAAGATGGCGATGAGTAAGAAATTAATTCCCGAACTGGGGTGAATAAATGCGATCGCTGCTGCACTAAACCAAAATCCCAATGACGATCGCAGCAACAAAACAGTACCGATTGTTTTTAATTCCAACCCCTGAATATTCAGGGAAACACCCACAAAAAATAGAATTAGCGGTGTACTACAAGCTGCTAATTTTTTTACCGCATCTAAAGCTATTGCAGGAACAGCTGTGTTGAGATTAAATATTACTAAGAACAGTCCTAAAAGAATCGCCATGTTCATCGGTTCGTTTAATAAACCCAACATCACTTTGTGCCATTGAGTTGGTTGTTTTGTAGATGCAGCCGTTCTTTGATAAAACCAATACATTGCTAAAGCATAAAGTCCAATCAGCACAAACATTTTGTTACCAATATCTGCTACTGCTACTTCTGCTAGGCTTGTTTTTCCTAAAAATTCTTCGACAAATGGGTAAGTTGTTAATCCAGTACCTAAAGATGGAAACATCAAAATTAGCGAACGAGCTTTGCGTTGCTCTTTATTAGGGATAATCAGACGCGCTAATCCAAAGCTGACTGCTAAGAAATAAATATTAATTAATAATGCTAATAATGCTAAATATAATAAAGAAATTTTGGTATCAATATCTAGAATTGATAAAAAAATCATTCCTGGCAATGCAGCATTTACAATAAATGTTTTTAAAGCCCCAACAGCAGCCGCTTCTTGAAACTTGTTTTGCAGGCAATAGCCAGCAGCAATTAATAATAGTAAGGGAAATGCTTTTTGCAAGCCCAAATCATTCATTAGCTAAATATTCTCTGTGTATTGCTAGCATTGTAATGTCATCAAATTGATCTGCTTCATCAATATGAGCCATTAAATTGCCTTGAATTTTGTCTAGTAAGTTAGTAAATTGTAGTTCTGCTCTATCTAATATAGATAACAATCTATCTTGACTGAAAAATTTTCCTTGAGGATTGCGGGCATCTGTCACCCCATCTGTATAACCAAATAAAATATCACCTGCTTCTAGGTAAATCTGTTCCATTTTAAATTGCATGTTCGGCATAATACCAACTGCTGGTCCAGTCGGTTTCAGATGTTGTTTCACTCCTTTTACGTCAATAATTAATAGAGGTTCGTGTCCGCCATTAACATAATTTAATAGTCCTGTATTAATGTCTAATACCCCAAAGAATAGGGTGGCGAACATATTTAAATTACTATGATTGTGAGCCACATAATTGTTAGTCATCTCCACAGTTTTTAAAGGATTGCCAATCTCATGCTTATGAGCTAAATGCTGATGGGAATCTAGAGTTAAATTAGTTGTTGTCTCTTGATAAGGATGACAATCTTTACTGAGATATGTTTGACCAGAAAATATCCGAATTAGACTACGGAATAGCGCCATAAAAAGTGCCGAACCCACACCTTTATCGCAAACATCAGCAATTACTAAACCCAAGTGGTTATTAGGAAGTAAAAAAGCGTCATAGAAATCACCTGCAACTTGACGAGCTGGAGCAAAAACTGCTGCTAAATTCCAACCGGGAATTTCTGGTAATCGCTCTGGTAAAAAGTCTTTCTGCATTTGCTGACCTTTTAGCATCTCGCTGCGAGCGATCGCTTCTTTAATCTGATTTTTATGCCGAATCGCATTTTCAATTGCAGCAGCAGCTTGTGAGGCTAAGGTCGTAAGTAGTTTGAGATCTGCTGAGGTATATTCAACAAATATTTTACTGCTCAGTTCGATGGCGCCAATTACCTCATTTCTAATCTTCAAAGGAGCACAAATTAAAGAACTGATTTGGGTTTCTCTCTCAATATATCTAGGATCGGACAATACATCATTCACGATTTCTGCCCTTCCCGTATGCACAACGCTACCAACAATTCCCTCCTCAGCTTTTATGCTGGCTTGTGGTTTATAACGTGTTCCATACGTGAAGACTATGTCTAGATTATTTGTGTCTTTATTTAATAATATTAGTGAGGTATCTGTAACTTTGATCAGTTTTTGCGCTTCTTCAAATACCAACTTGGCGATGTGTTGAATATCTAGGCTTCCAGATAATTCTTCAGAAAGGTTATAAAGAAGGCTAATTTCTCGATATTTATCTAGAAGTTCAGATGCCAGAGCTTTTTTCTCAATCTCTTGAGTTGCTAAATGAACGAGCAGATCTGCTAGCAAAGCAGCATCTTCACTACCATTTACTGCTCCAATCAATTCTTCTCTTATTTCTACAGGATATGAAAATGTCGAATTTTCACTAATTTCTCCCAGCAATAATTTGCCAGAACTATCCAAAATTGCTGTAGGTCGATCTAAAACATTGATAGTGCTTTTAACAATAGCAGCCACGGTTTCTTTCGCAAGAAGCTTTTTTAGGCTGATTTGAATCATATCTAGTTTTTTAATACTGATATTATCTATATAACGGCTAATAATTAATTTAGTAATCGGTAATATTACGACAGGTTAGATAATTTAAGCTCGAATTAACTCGAGTACCACTATCTTGGTAGTCAAAAATCAAATACCCATTTGGTCTGATACCTAATATCTTGTACTTAGAATTGATACTGTATTTAAAATAACTAAAAATTAAGATATGGCTGCAATTAGTGGACTGTCAGGAAATGAAATCTTCTGCCTACACCAACAAGGTATGCATCCAGGAGATTTGGTGATTGGCAATAGTGTTTTTTCTCTGGGGCTAATTGGGGGAATCGCATCTGGGTTGAAAACGATTGTGGGGGGAGAAGTAACCCAAGTTACCAGCATCATTCATGAAGGAAGGGAAAAAGCTTATGCCAGGATGGTAGCTGAAGCACAGAAGCACGGTGGTATTGGGATTACAGGCGTTACAAATGAATTAGTACAACAAGTCGGTAATGTGGAATTTCTTTCTATCGGCTCCTGCGTACACCAAGAGGCGGAAAAGTCTGAGCAATTGAAATTTTCTTCCTCAGCAGATGGACAGGAACTTTACTGCCAAATAGATGCGGGATTTGAACCTAAAAAGTTTGTCTTTGGAAACGTTGCGTACTCGACTGGGTTAAGTGGTGGCATAATCGGGTCACTAAAAAGTTTAAAGCGGGGAGAAATCAAGGAATTTTCGCAGATATTCAATGAAACTCGCCATTTAGCGCTGAAGCGAATTAAATCTGAAGCCCGGACTGCGGGAGCCAATGCCGTAGTAGGAATCAAAACTTCGATTGTGCCGTTCGCTGGTATGCAAGAGATGGTAATGATTGGGACGGCTTCACATCATCCAGCACTAGCACCAGGTTTTAGCCAGAGTCCGATCGCCAGCGATTTAACTAATCAAGAAATGTGGAACCTGATCAATCTGGGTTATATGCCGTTGCAGTTGGTATTAGGTGTTTCAGTGTATTCTCTTGGCTTGGTAGGGGGAATTACATCAGCCTTCAAATCTTTTGTACGCGGTGAGATTACAGAACTAACTACCCTAATTTATGAAGCCCGCGAACAAGCGATCGCCCACATTGCTGAAGATGCGCGCAAATGCGGTGCTGACCAAGTAGTTGGTATCAAAACTTACGTTTATCAGTTGGGCAGTGGCATTATTGAATTTATGGCGATCGGTACTGCTGTGAAAAAAATGCCTGGGGTAAGCACAAATTCTCCTCTGCTCATACCTCAGGCAATCATTCAAGATAGAGACACTTTTGTGAATACCGCAGAAGGTACATTGAGGACGCAATTAAATCAAATGGCAAGATAGTTAATCAGAGCCAAAAGTCAAGGGTCAACAGTTAAAAGGCAATAGTAAAGAGTTATCCTCCTTGTTCCTTTGCACCCCTGCTTCCTTCCCCCTATCTCCTCAAGTACTTGCCATACTCAGTTGCGACTCTTGACGCGCACGCTGTCCTGTAATCACCATTTTGACACCATTGGCAGGTGCAAGGGTCACACCTCGGCGCTTGGGTTGCTCTGGTTGATTATCAACTAGCGCCAGCTGATAAGTTGAGAGGATTTTTGCTATTACTAACTTCATTTCAAACTGAGCCAAAGCTTCGCCAATACAGCGACGGGAACCACCACCAAAGGGAATAAATTCGTAGGGAGAAAATTGCCGTTCTAAAAAGCGTTCTGGTTTAAACTGCTTCGGTTCTGGATATAAATCTTCACGCTGATGAACGAGATACATACAGCCAACAACTGTTGTCTCAGGCTCTAACAAATGTCCTAGTAATTCCACAGGTTCTTGCACTACCCTAGCAAAGGTCAACATTGCAACTGGGTAAATCCGCAAGGTTTCATTACAAACAGCGGTGAGATAAGGTAGGCGGAATATACTCATGGGGTCCGGATTTTCTCCCAAGGTATCGAGTTCTTGGAGCAATTTTTCGCGGACTTCCGGCTGGTGATGAATCCAATATAATGCCCAAGCCATTGCTGTTGCTGTAGTTTCATGTCCAGCAAATAGCAGAGTCATCAACTCATCCCGTAACTCTCGATCGGACATCGGCTCGCCTTCTTCATCCCTCGCTGACATCAGTAAGGAGAGGATATCGATACTATTGGGATTGGGTTTTTCTCGTCGTTCGGCAATTTCTGCATAAAGCAATTGATCTATTTGCTCGCGATCGCGCAAAAATTTACCCCAAGGACTCCAAGCTCCTAAATCCTTTTGCAGAAAGGGAAAAAATAGGAAGCTAGAAGTCAAAGGTGAGCGAAATACATCTGACATCAACGCCATCAGATGCTTGAGTTTTTGGCAACGTTCTCCCTCATACAAGCCAAATACAGCTTCTAAAATGACTTGTAAGGAAATATCCTGCATCGCCGTCCGAGCTGTAAAGGGCTGGTTTGTTGGTAACTGAAGCAACACTTTTTCGGTGATGTTACCAATAATCTCACCATAGGAACGCATCCGATCGCCATGAAATGAGGGCATTACCATTTGTCGTCGCCGCTTGTGGCGATCGCCATCCAGCATAACTACTGAATAGTCGCCAATTAACGGTTGCAAAATCTGGTTTTTTATACCTAAAGCAGCAAATTTCTTGCGTCCGGCGCTTCGCCCACTACCGGAGGCATCGTTTGTTAAAATTTCTTGAATAGCTTGGGGATGATTTACGAATACCCAAGGGTCTTGAGAACTCAGAAGAACAGTTGTAAAAATATCCGGATATTGTTGCGCTGCTTTTTCCATATATCCAATAGGATCGGCAATCCAATGCAGCTTTTGGAGAATGGCAGAAGTTTTGAGAAGATTAGGTAATTGCATATCAAAACAGGTTAATTCACGCCTGTGCTAAATATGCAGTGTACCTTTTTTCTCTCGCCAATAACTTAACTTCGTGCTTGGGTCTGCATATATCTATAGATAGCCGCGATATTGCGAGCATCATCAATACCTCGATGGTGTGTGCCTTGCAACTCCAAACCTAAATGTTCTAGAGCCTGAGCCATACCAAATCTTTTGGATACACCAAGATATTCTGAGAATTCCTCTTTAATATTTTTATGCTCTGACCCAAAAGGATAAGGAATATTGTGATATTTACAATCTTGAATAAATTGATTTTTATCGTAGTTTCCCCAAGAACAAAAAATATGATTAGGAAATGAGTTCATCCATTCTTGGAAGTGAGAAATTGCATCTATAAATTGTGGTGCTTTCTCAACATCTTGCTGTGTAATACTAGTTAATTTTGTACAAAATTTTGTTAATTGCGGATGTCTCACAGGCTGGATAAATCGCTGAAACTCTGAATCAATTTCCCATGTTGTGCGATTCAGCATTACTGCACCAATCTCAATGATTTCCATTTCATGCCTGGGAACTGTGCCTTCGTCACAACAGGTAGCTTCCAAATCTACTATCAGATAATAGCGATCGTTTTTATTTTTCATATATAATTCGGATAATTTTTTTTGGAGTTCCCATAAACTAAGGGGTCTAGTTGATAGCAACTAAACCCCTCAGTTTTGCAATACAATTTGATCCAACTGTTCCTCCATCACGAACATGAGTTTACAGGTATCGCTTTATTAGCCTAAACCTCTCATAGTCGTCTCTTCCTAAGATCCTGGTTTGGCATGACTCTTAACTCAAGACTTCTGCTAAGGGTGTCGCCACGTCCTCCTATTTGAGAGGTTCTTTACGATCCCACCTATATATTAGCATAACTTTTGACAAACACATGGTAATTGTTTAGATTTTCAGCTATTAAAAATCATCTTTTTTATTTAGTCTTCTCATATTATTCTTTCTGCCTTCTTCCCTCTGCCCTCTATCTTTATTGACTGACTTTTGTTAAGAAAAACAAACAATTTTAAAGCTTAACAAATAAATCTTGCCGTCTTTGATAAGCTGAAGACATCTAGTATAAATACCATACTGCAAAACATTTATAGTCCTTGCAAGGAATACAAGGCAAGCTATAGCTTGATTAGTGTATTTTTTCAAAAATAGCCTTAAAACCTGAGTTTGAAAAAATATCTTACCTCCGGCTAGCTTAAGTTTGAATCAAAATTGCTTGGTTTAATTAGTTTGAGATTATTTGAAGACAAATCTTTTGTATTGATTGACGCTCGGTTGCTCATTATATAGCTATCTGAGTGATTGAAGAGATTTTGCTTGATAACTAATGTTGACCTCGCTCATTTAGGTTTTACCTAGTCTCTAATTCAAGATTGAAAATATTCAAGCTAGGCGAATAACTGCTGAGATTTTTAGGAAGTTTTCACTCAAAAAACGGCAATAAAAAACCATACCGCCGAAATCAAGAGATATCAAGATTACCAGAGGAGTTTGAAATGGAAATCTTTGATTATGTGATTTTAGGAGCTGGATTAGGTGGACTTTCGGCCGCAGCCTGTTTAACTAAGCAAGGATACCGGGTAATAGTTTTGGAGAAACATTACTTACCTGGTGGCTGCTGTCACACGTTTGATTATGGTGAATACAGCTTTTGTGCTGATGTGCATTATATTTCCCAATGTGGCCCTGGTAAAACCATAGACCAATTTCTCAAATATATTGAACGGAATGTCGCCTTTAATAGCCTCAATCCAGACTGCATTGACCGAGTGATTACATCAGAGGCAGACTTTCAAATTCCCTTGGGATGGGAAAATTTGCGTACAGCTTTGCTATCTAGCTTTCCCGAAGAAAAACTAGCCATCAACCGCTACTGCGATGAAATTAAGCAACTCCGTCAAGAAATTCGGAGCCTAGTGCGAGAAGTGCGTTGGTTCGATCGCAAATGGTCTGATTGGTTGAAGTTACCAAAATATTGGAATCTATTTTGGAAACGGAATTGGACTCTACAAGATTTATATAACTATGTGGGATTGTCGCCCAAGCTGCAAGCGATCCTGGCGGGTCAAAGTGGTGATTACGCGCTACCACCCAATGAAATTGCATTAATCACCCATACCTCTCTAGTTTGGGACTATTCAGAAGGCGCATACTATCCAAAACATCACTTCAAACACTTTGTTAACACGATTACTGAAGCAATTACTTCCGGTGGAGGCGTAATCAAGTACTCAACTCCTGTTGAGCATATCCAAGTGACTAAAAATACTATCCACAGCGTTATTGCTAATAGTAAAACCTACAGTGCGAGTAAAGCCTACATCAGTGACCTCGACCCCAAATTAACAGTTGAGTTAATGCATGATTCTGAAGCCTTGAGCTTGAATGAACGTCAACGCTTAACTACTTACGAATACTCAACTAGTGCTTTTAATATTTACCTAGGTTTAGATAGTCGCTTTGACCCAGAACACTATGGTATCGGTAACTGGAATGTCTGGTACTACCCCACAGGCGACCTCAACAGAGAATATCAACAACAATTAGCAGGAGACTTTAGCCGTCCGTGGATTTTCCTTTCTTGTCCAACTATGAAGTCTCAGGAACCAGGGATAAGACCTCAAGGGCATCATATTCTGGAAATTGCTACCGTCTGTCCTTATGAACCATTTGAACACCTGCACAAACACGACCCCAAAGCTTATAAAGCGAAAAAGCGGGAAGTGTATCAGCAAATTATGACCAGTGTGCGAGATTTGATTCCAGATGTAGATAATTATGCACGGATGAAACTTTACGGCACACCTACCACTAGTGAATTTTATCTAGGGCAGCCCCAAGGTAATATTTACGGTGCAAAGTTAGTACCCAGGCAGGTAGGTTTGGAGCGCTTAGGATATAAAACAGAATTACCTAATCTCTTCTTTGTGGGAGCGAGTGCTGGCTATCCCAGCGTACCTGGTGTCATTGGTAACGGCATGGATGTAGTGGAAATGCTGACAGGGCAAGCTGTGCGGCGAAAACAAGAAACACCAAAGCCTTTGGTAGCTGCTGGGTGAGTGTACAGAAAAGCTCTAGCGTTACCTTTAATGAGGTCTGTTTGAGAAGCGATCGCTCTTGTTTTTCTACCCAAGAATATATGATTCTCTCTCTGTAGATTGTAGTGTAAGCTCTGGTGAAAGTTTACTATGTGACCACTCAGATGAATGAATGTACATAGTAGAACAACAAATTTCTCACTATCTGCATCGACAAGAGCATTAATCAAAGGACGGCATTTTATGAAAATACCTCAAATGATTGTCACAATAGTTGTGGCAATTACTTTTGGCTACCTCGGCTCTCAATACTTGAATAAGAATATTATGTATGCCATAGGCGGGGGAATGGCTGGAATTGGTACGGTGGCCTATCTTGCGTCCAAGTCTCAAGAAAAGCCAATACCCACACGAACGAATGAGTCGGTGTGAAAAGCAAGCGATGGTAACGCAATTTATGTAAAAACTCTGGGAGAGATAACAAAATAGTTTTAAAATGTAGGCTTTTCAAATAGTAATAAAGATAAAAAGAAATCCATCATAAAAATTGCTACCCAGGTGGTGACAACTGCTGTTGTTGCTGACTCTCCTACTTCTTTTGCTCCTCCTCTAGTAGTTAGCCCCCAACTACAACCATTGACAGCAACTATAGCTCCAAAAATAAACCCTTTGAGCAAAACAATCCATAAATCTGATGGTTCTAAAAAACTTCTGACTGACTCTAAAAATGCCTCTGGAGGAACTTGATAAAACTGTGATGCGGCAAAAATTCCACCGATGATACCTGTAACTAAACCAAAAATTGTCAATAATGGAGTCATCAAGCAGCAAGCAATGACTCTCGGAAGTACTAAATAATCAATCGGATCTGTTCTGAGCATATGCAGTGCATCAATCTGGTCTGTGACTCGCATTGCACCTATCTCTGCTGCAAACGCTGAACCTACTTGACCAGCAATAATACTAGCAGACAATATGGGAGCCAATTCTCTGCAAAAAGCTAAGGCAAAAGCACCACCTACAGCATTTACAGCCCCAAATTGTACTAATTCTCTGGCTGTTTGAATAGTAAAAATCATCCCGGCAAAACCACTAACCAGGAGAACTGGAGGCAAAGAAGCAGGCCCAGCAGTCACCATGTGTTCTAGAATTTTTCGGTGATAAGTTTTTCCTTGGAGTATATGAAGCAAAACTTGACCCAAGAGCAGCATTACGGCAAAACAGCGCGAAATCGAAAATTGTTTTATATTTTTTCTAGGTTGTATTTTTACTACCATCTAGTAATTCCTCAACATTATTGTTAAAAATTCGCTGGGTTTAAAATTTGATTGATGTAAAAGATTAACTCAGAGGAATTGACTGTATGCATTTAATCCAATGAAATACTAAAAGCATATAGTAATTACTGAAGACGCTAAAAGAATACCCCATTCTAGTTGCTTGTGGGCATTTTGGATATACCCATTTTTTACAAAGGCGATCGCCTGCTATCCGGTTACTACCCGGATACAAAAATAGAATAGAAATAAACACAAAAAAATGAACCAGGTAGATTACCTCAGGATTAGCTTAATCGACCGCTGCAATTTCCGATGTCAATACTGTATGCCGGAAGGTGCAGAAGTAGACTATATTCTCAAGCAACAACTTCTCACAGATGAGGAACTCCTCACCCTGATTCAAGAAGTATTTATCCCTGTAGGTTTTACCCGATTTCGTTTAACTGGTGGGGAACCTTTACTGCGTCCCCATGTGGTGAAATTAGTCGGGGCGATCGCATCTTTTCCCCAAACCCAAGATTTGTCAATGACAACCAACGGGTTTTTATTGGCCCCCATCGCCCAAAATCTCTACGATGCTGGGTTGCGGCGCATCAATATTAGCCTGGACTCTTTGGAAGCAGATACATTTGAGCAAATTATCGGCAATCGCGGTCGTGGACGATGGCAACAAGTATGGGATGGGATTCAAGCAGCCTATCGTGTCGGCTTCGACCCACTGAAGCTGAATGTAGTGGTAATTCCGGGGGTGAATGACCATGAAGTGCTAGATTTAGCTGCCCTAACCCTTGACCGCAACTGGCACGTCCGGTTTATTGAGTTTATGCCGATTGGTAACGAGCAATTATTTGGCGATCGCGGTTGGGTTTCTTCCGCACAATTACGGCAACAAATCCGCGATCGCTGGGGATTGACAGATTCTCAAGTTCGTGGTGCTGGGCCTGCCGATGTATTTCAAATTCCCCAAGCCAAGGGAACACTGGGATTTATCAGTCAGATGTCCGAGTGTTTTTGCGATCGCTGTAATCGGATGCGTCTGAGCGCTGACGGTTGGCTGCGTCCCTGTTTATTAAATGAAACTGGTCAAATTGATTTAAAAACTGCTCTCAGGGCTGGTATCAGCACCGCACAATTACAAGAGCAGGTAAGAAATTTACTAACGATGAAGCCAGAAATTAATTTTAAACAACGCGAATCTGGCACTGCGGGTACATATACCCGTACTATGTCACAAATTGGCGGATGAATTTAGTTCTGAGTAATGAGTCCTGAGTCCTGAGTAATCAAAACTCAGTACTCGGTACTCAACACTCAGCACTCTCTTACGCTTGCCGTGAGTAGTATTCCACCACGAGCAGTTCGTTAACTTGTAGTGCCACCCATTCTCTTTCAATAACACCGTTGACTTTACCAACCAGCTTGGCTTTATCAAACTCCAGATGACTGGGGAGGTTAGCTAGTCCAGGATATTGGAGGTTGGTTTCTACCAACTTCCGCGATGCTTCTTTATCCTTGACAGCGATGACTTCACCAGGACGGCACTGATAGCTAGCAATATTAACTACACGTCCGTTCACAGTGATATGACCATGATTCACTAGTTGCCGCGCTGCGGGAATAGTCGGAGCTAGACCCAAGCGGAAAACCGTATTATCTAGGCGCATTTCTAGAAGTTGCAACAGCACTTGTCCGGTAGAACCAGTCACACGTCTGGCTTTACGGACATAGCGTAGCAGTTGCTTCTCGGTCAGACCGTAGTTTAAGCGCAGCTTTTGCTTTTCTTCTAGACGGATAGCATACTCAGAACGCTTTTTGCGGTTCTGACCATGCTGACCAGGTGGATAAGCGCGTCTAGCGCTTTTACGAGTTAATCCTGGTAGGTCGCCCAAGCGACGTACAATTCTGAGGCGAGGCCCTCTATATCGGGACATGTGTTTCCTTAATCTAATCCTGTTTCAACTTTACCCAGACATTCCATTTTGACACTCCCCCGACTGAACAAATAACGCGATCGCTGATTTGTTTGTCAAGTCGGAGGATTCTTGGTTCTACGAAAATGCCTCCTCCAGCAGAATTGATTCAACCAGAGTAGAGGTATCTTCTCCACGCCAGTTGCTTTAAGTCGGTATAACCGACGGCAGTTGCTTCAACGCGGCGAACCCGCGCAACGCACTGCCTCCCCAACGCACTGGCTCCCAAGCATAAATTCCCCAGTGTCCCTAGGTACTCGATGCCATTAGTTTTTTGTTTCCTAGTTTCGTAGACTACTCAATCGCTAGATTGGTTCACGCAGTATTTCAACCAAGAAATACTTTTTACGTTGTCTACTTATCTTCGATCAAAATATCGTAGCATATCAAAACATGAGAAATCCTCCTACAGGGGTTTTGATCCCCGACAAAGAGGCAGGGGGACAAGGAGAAAAGTCTGAGCGGAGGCTTCCTCCGTACACCAGAGGGGTTGCCGCAGGCATCAAAACTTCGGAGGGACAAGAGGGATGAGGGAGATAAATAACAATTGACAAATGACAAATAACCTGAGTTATCCTCAACTATGTCGCTAAAATTGCCTAGATAGAGAAGATTGGTTGCACTTATTGAGTTAGCATAGCCTTGGGTGTTTGGAGAACGGTAATGTTAAGGAGCAAAAATCGATGAGCAAAAAAGGTGGTTCTAACTATAAAATGTTGTCGGCTAAAGCAGTTAAGGTGACAGTGCCAGTTTTAGCGATCGCCGGATGGTTGGCAACGATAGTTCCCACTATGGCTATCACCGCCTCCTACAGCAACAATGATTACCGTGCCTGTGCTGGTCAGCTCTTGCGTGTAAATATTAATGCAAACTCTGCATCACAAGCTTGTGCAGGCGCACTCCGTCCACGGGATTTGTCTTCTTGTGTAGTTTCAATTAGCAGAAGGACACAAATCAGCGCTGTAGATGCTCTCACTACCTGTAGACAGGCTCGACGACCTGAAGAGTTAGCTAGCTGTGTAATTGGTATTAGCCTTATTCCCAGTAAAGAGCCACCTAACCCAGCAATTTTAAATTACTGCGGTCGGAGTTTGTTACCCGTCCGCTTTGGTCAGTGCGTGGTAGGCTTGCGCAGTGAAATTAAGTTTGCTCTCAATCAAGCACTAGATACTTGTATCAGTGGCAGTGACACAGTTAGTACCTTTACACCTTCAGCTTTACCGCAAGTTCCCGGAAGCGCAACTGAATTTCGCCCTACTTTTGAAGCAGTGCCAATTCCTACACAACCATAATTGACGCTCTCAAGCAGAGAGCAGGGAGCAGGTGAGTCTACTTGCCGTCTTGGCGGTTCCCGTCACGATGGCAAAGTGGCGAACCCGAAGGGGAACAGGGGGATGAGAGGGGCAAGGAAGAAATAACTATCATCCTTGACTCTTGTCCCTTGAACCTCGATCTAATTTATTCAGTCTTCTTTTTTGCCAAACACCAACTGTAGAATCATTGGTATGCCACCTTCTTGGTGATATCTATCTGCCCAAGCGCGGAGTACTTCATCCAACTCTTCCATAGCCTGCTCAAAGCGTTCTGGAGGAATGTCCAGTTCTTCTAAGGCTCGCATGGAATTTGGTCGCTTTTCTGCCCAATCTTTCATCAGCCGGAAATACCGAGCTGTATCTTCGACCATGATATAAGTGCGCTCTTGGTCGTCTGCTGGGGCATAGAAAGGACGGGTAAGAGCGTAGAAAGGCATACCCCACGGAGAATCAATGCGCGTCACCGTGCCAGAGTAGAGCAGACGGCGCTTGATATGCTCCGCTAACGCTTCACTCAAAGGCATTTGGTGTTCGGGTGGCATATCCTCCTGCGATCGCTTGTGCAAAAATTCAATTAACTCTAGAAATTCAAAAGAGGTAATTAATTGAGCATCAGGCAGATTACTAGGTAGTTTCTGCTCAATTTGCCTTTTCTCCTCGGTAGTCAGACTTGTGCCGGGAATGCGAGATTTCCCTGGACGCCAAGGGAATTTTTCCATCCAAACATAAGGCAATTGAATCAGATAGCGAGGCTCCTGAGAACCCAGCATTTTCAGCAATTTACCTTCAGTCAGGGCTTGTCTGACTTCTTCGACAATGATTTTGACCCGTTTCGGCTCCAAGTGGTGCAAATGCCCTGTCATTCGCAGGTTTTGCCCTTGCTCCAGATAGGTCATGTAAATTGCACATTTGGCAGCTGTAGCTGCTGCATCTAAAAATGCCCCATGCCTGTGCCCACTGGTCCGCATGGCACTAAAAGCCAGATAAAGCATGATCTGATCCATCGCACTGGGGCCAAGACGTTTAATCAGATCTATGTCGTTACTCATATTAACAGACAGTTAAATAGCACGTTTACAAATTTATTAGCCGTAGGAAAGTAAGTAGTATACACCCGACTGAAGGCAATATTGTCACTCCAGATTATTTATTATGCTTCAACTATAAGGTTGTTGCTAGTCAAAATTATGAATTTCCGCGTAATTTCTAGCACATAGCTCAAAAGATGACTTTTGCTGCTATTTATTTAGCCTTTATCAGTAAAAATACTGTAATTATTGTCAACTTCATCCTTTCAATGCCATGAATAGGTGGGATGCTACGATAAGTAGAGCCTTACAGCCAATATCAAAAATTTGTTACATAAATAACTTAATGCAAGATATATGCTTATACCTATTTTTTACCTAGGGATGATAAACAGGATTTTAGATCGGATGGCGTAAATATAATCTGCTACGACTGAACTCTATGTAGACGTTAGCTAGTAGAGGTAATAAATCTCCGTACTCAGCAAGAAAACTTTGAGTTCAAGATTGGGAACTCAAACTTACTACTGATACTAGTGAGAAGATTTGTCTTCCAACTGCAAAACTGGCTATTTTATAGTCTTTAACCAAACAATATCTTAGCCTTGACAACTCAAAACTCCACTAATGCTTGACAATAATTCTTGCATAGTGTAAGGCTTCGACAAAAATGTTTTAATGCCCTGGTTAGTAACTTCAGCTTTCATTGAACTGGAAGCGAATCCGCTAGAGGCAATAATTTTGACCTGCGGATTAATTTTTTGCAACGTCCGAATGGTTGTCAGACCGTCTATTGAGGGCATCATCATATCCATCAACACTATACTAATTTTATGTTGATGCTGGGCATACAGTGCGATCGCTTGAATTCCATCGTGGGCTATTAGCACCCTATAGTTATTAGCTTCCAGCGATATTTTTGTAGTTTCTAGAATTGAGGTTTCGTCATCCACAACTAAGATCAATTCTCTATGCCCTTTTACCAGATCTAAGTCATCTAGTGGCGGCGTTTGGAATTCCGGTGCTGCTGGTAAGAACACCTTAAATTCGGTTCCTTTTCCCACTTCGCTGCGTACATTTACAAAACCACCATGACTTTTGACAATCCCAATTGCAGTTGAAAGACCAAGCCCTGCACCTTGTCCAAACTCTTTGCTCGTAAAAAATGGTTCAAAAATTCTATCTATTATTGTGGGAGAAATACCAGATCCTGTATCTGAAATAGTAATGGCAACGTGAAAACCAATTTTAGCTTCAATATTCATCCGAGCATAATTTTCATCAATGAAAATATTTTCTGCACAGATAGTCAGAATACCGCCATCGGGCATAGCATCGCGAGCATTTACACACAGGTTCATAAAAACCTGACTCAGTTGCGTAAAATCTCCAGAAATAGGCAAAAGATTTTTGGGAATCTCACCAATGTAAACTTGAATTGGCTTAGGAAATGTTGCTTGGACAATTTGCCGAATTTCCGAAATTAAATCGCCTACCAGAATAGCTGTATGCTTTCCTTCAATTCCTCGTGCAAAAGATAGCACTTGCTTGACTAAATTAGCTCCACGTTTAGCGCTGGTTTCGATCATTGATAACAAATGCTGGTGCTTGTTATCAGGATAAACTTGCTTTTGTAGAAGTTGAGCGGCTGTCAGAATTGGTGTTAGCAGATTGTTGAGGTCGTGTGCAATACCACCAGCAAGGGTACCAATGCTATCCATTCGTTGGATACGCAGAAACTGGGCTTCAAGTTGTTTTTTCTGGGTAATGTCGGTATTAACAACAAGTATTGATTTTGGGTTTTTTTGCGAGTCAGGTACAATTGTCCAACGGCTTTCAACGATGACTTCCCTGCCGTCTTTTGTCACTTGACGCAGTTCGCCTTGCCACTCCTGTTTCTGGGTAATGTTGAGCAGAGCATCTTTGAGTTGAGGTGAAGTTGTTTGGTATAAAAGCTGATTAGCTTGCTTGCCTAGGGCTTCCTCGGCTGTCCAACCATACAACTGCTCGGCACTTTTGTTCCAGAATACAATTTGGTTTTTTAAATCTTGAACGATAATCGCGTCTGTGGCAATGTTGAGCAGGGCAGCTTGTTCTTGTAGTTGCTCTTCTGCGCGTTTTAGTACCTCAATTTGGTGTTGTAGTTCTGCCTCTTGTATTACCCGTTCAGTTACATCACCAATCACAGTAGTTGTGCCGATGCAGCAACCGTTTTCTATTAAAGGTGCAATGCGTACACTTTGTAGCATATACGGTGATATGCCGTTGTCGATCCTTGATGGAATCGGGAGTAGATAACCATGTAAGCGTTGCGAGAGTACCACGACTTGACCGTTTAATGCTTGATGATAAAAACGATCTAATCGACGCTGGGTAAGTTCTGGATAGACTTCTAGTAAATTGCGCCCAATGATTTCTATACTGCTTAACCCGGTGTGGATTTCCAACCAATGGTTCCAACTCCGAATCTTCAATTCAGTATCCGTAATCAAGATACCCTGGTCTGCAAGGTCATTCAGCCAGTGCAGCATGATTTCGTTTTGTTGTACGACCTGACTCAAGCTCTCCATAATTTATCCGTTGTAAATTGGTACGTTTGCCCATCTGTCTACGGCCTGAATCAAGCACTCTAGGGAGGCAACGCCCAACACCATGACTAAATATCCACTCACCGAGTTTTCTCGGATGTGAAAGGCTGTATAAATCACCATCGCGTAACGCAATTCTTCCTTACCAATGACAAGGGAGTTGAGCAGTCCATCTAGCGCTTCCAGATGCAAACGCGGTACTGAGAAAGAAATTTGAATTTCTAGCAGATTACCAAAAATTCCCAGACAAGCGTTCAACAGAATATTTCCAACTTCGGTCAGTACTTCGCTAGCTGCGGCATCCAGGCGATGGGTACGCAGGTTGTTCTCTGGTGTGAATAAATCTGTAAGCGTCACGGCTCCCTCATAGTTCAACAGCAATAAGGCGTTGCCTGATACAGGTCCCTTGAAAATCTGCTGTACCGTAGCAACTTCACCTTGCACAAAAGTGGCTAGCTTCGGAGCTAATTCTCGAATCGGATGAATGGAAATCTGGGGTACGTCCAGCATCACTCGGTAGCCTGTTAGTTCTGAGAGTGAAGAGGCAGTGCGTGAGAAGCCAATGTTAATTAATTCAGTTAATGCATCCTTTTGTTCATCTGTCAGTACCATTACGACTCTCCTTGTAGCACTGCATTCACGGTGTTGAGTACATTAGCAGCCACAAATGGTTTGTTAATAAAGCCTACCGCCCCTGCTTTCTCAACCATTGTGTGTGTAAAAGTCTGAATATCGGCACTAGCGACAATTACCCTGGCATTTTCATCCATTTGGCGTAATTTTTCTAGTACTTCTTCTCCCTGCATTCCGGTCATCACTAGATCGAGCAAGACCAAATCGGGTTTTTCCAGAAAATAATTTTCGATCGCAGCGATGCCATCGGTCGCCTCAATCACTTCATGCCCGCTTGATTGCAAGATTCCCCGCATCATGCGGCGGGATAGGCTAGAATCATCCACTATCAAAATTTTCGCCATCACAGCACCTCCAGAATTGCTGTTGCCATTTGGTTGAGCGGCACGCTTTTGTCACTCAAGTCTGCTTCGTCTACCGATCGCGGCATACCATAGACGACGCAGGTTGACTCAGCTTCAGTAAATATCAAGCCTCCTTGGGCTTTGATCCAAGCTGCACCTTTTTTGCCATCTGACCCCATGCCAGTCATCACTACACCCAAGACGCGATCGCCAAACACTTCTGCTGTCGATTGAAACAATACATCCACCGCCGGACGATGCAACATATCGAAGGGACGGAAATCTAGATGGGTGACTACGGTGCCATTAGCTTGACGGATGAAGCTCAGATGCCGTCCGGCAGGAGCAATTAACACCACACCTGCTTCTACTACATCTCCTTCCTGTGCCTCTATTACTTTGAGTGGCGAAATCTCATTTAGCCTGTCGGCATACATTTGCGTATAACCAACTGGCATGTGCAAGACAATCGCCACAGGCACGCTCAGATTTTGCGGCAACTGGGGAATCAAAAAATTGAGAGCTTGGGGGCCACCAGTGGAAATTCCAATGACGACAATATCCACCGCCCTTAATTTGTTGCGTGTACGTACCAAAGGTGAAACTGTTGCACGAGATGTCGGTATAGTTGCTAGCTTTGGCAAGCGCACATTGGTAGCAGCTTGTACTTTTTGGATCAACTCGTCACTGATTTCTAAGACTTTTTCTGTTGCCAGTGCAGTTGGCTTCTGCACAAAATCAACTGCCCCAGCATCAAGTGCCTCCAGCGCCATTTCAGTATTCTCGTCGGTAATGCTGACAACGATCGTTGGCACTGGACACCGCTTCATTTGCTCGCGTAAGAACTCCACCCCGTTCATAGTGGGCATAATTAAGTCCGTTGTCACCACATCAGGATGAAGTTGCTCTACCAATTCCAAAGCTTCCTTGCCATCACGAGCAATGCCCACAACTTCAATCAACGGGTTGCGGGATAACATCTGCTTGATTACCTTGCGGATGTAGGCAGAATCATCTACTACCAAAACACGAACTACTTTCTCCATGATCTTCTTGATTTTTTACTCCGAGCTCTACTTTGCTCGCTCCGGTTTTACATATACAAATGCACCTCCTATCTCTTGCAATTCAAAATCAGTTGTTAGCTTCAAGAGGGACTCTGAGGCGGCAATACATAAATATCCTGGTGTTGGCATCGCCTCAAAAAACAAGCGCACTGTTTGACCGATCGTTTTTTCTGAAAAGTAAATAAATACATTTCGGCAAAATATCACCGATGCGGTGGCTAAATGCTTAATTTCATCTGGTAGCATCAAATTTGCTATCTGCCACTGAATTCGCGAATGGAGTTCTGGCATCACTCGCCAGCCGTGCTGTACTTCCTGGAAGTATTTTGCCTGCAAGGTGAGTGATAAATTCCGAAAAGAACGCTGCTGGTATACACCCTCTTTTGCTTTAGCGATCGCTTTTGGGCTAGCATCACTGGCGTAAATTTCAATCGGTGCCCGCTCAAACCAGCCTGCTTCATTCAAAGCCATAGCGATCGTCAGTGGTTCTTCCCCAGTAGCGCAAGCAGCACTCCAAATCCGCAGTGGCTCTAACGGATTTCTAGCAAAATGTTGGGGTACCAACACATCCACCAGCGCCCGCACCTGATCCATCTCCCGCCAGAAAAAAGTTTCCTGAACTGAAATAGCATCCATTAAGTGCTTCCACTCTGATGCCCCTGCTGAGTCATATTTCAGCAAGTAGTAGTAGTCTAAAAATGAATCCAAACTACAAGCACTCACTCTGGGTGAAAGCTTTTCTGCGAACAAATCGCGCATAGAGTTTTCATAGTGAATACCGATGCGTTCGTGAATTAAGTCACGCAACAGTATGAACGTGCTATCAGATAAAGTTGGATTTGTTAAAAAGTTTTTTGACATTAGTTGCATTACTAACTCACTCTAAAAATTAAGAAGGCAGGAGGCAGGAGGTAGGAGGCAGAAGGGGAATCCCCATAAATAAATTTAGAGAGAAGCGGCAACTGCTATAAATCTAAAGATTTGTTTGTTGTTTTTTTAACTTCCTATTTTGGATCTCTCAATTAACTAAGGGTATTAGCAGCGCTGGTATGGAAGATTTCATCTTCCAGCAGAGGTATCTTTGTGCGATCTCCGATGCGCTTGAGGGTATCAAGAGCCGCAAACGCTAAAAAGCAATCCCCTGATTTGGCAATCTTTAACATTGCTGCCACTGCTTCATCTGCCTGTAGATGCCCTAAAGCATCAATCGCGTGATAGCGCACATTTATGTTGCTATCCTCTAGAGCACAGATGAGGGCGAGGATGGCGCGGTTGTCGTGCTGTCCTCCCAATGCTTGTGCTGCATAGATCCGCAAATCCACATCGGCATCTTTGAGACATTCAATCAGCGCTGGAACAGTGTCTATATGGTAGTGGTTTAACACCTGTAACACACCATTTAAGATACTGGGGTTGTGGTGATGTTGGCGGAGCGATCGCAATAGCAATGTGCCAGTAGATGTCCCTTGGCGCTGAATCAAACTATTTACTACCGCCCTTCGCACTTGCCAGCTAGCATCGCCCAAGGCACTTACAAGCATTTGTTCAGCGTCGTTCACTTCAGCTGTAGCTAGTGTTTGAGCAGCTCGCAGTCGTATTTCTTCATCAGGGCTGGCAAGTTGAATGGCAATATCTAATGTATGGTCAGTTGTCATTTGTCATTGGGGATGGGGGATTGGGCAAAACAGTTCCGAGTTCCGAGTACTGAGTTTTGAGTCAAGAAGTAAACTACTCAGCACTCATAGGGGCATTGGGACTGCCTTGTGCAATTAATTACCGTTTCTACTCATGCGATCCATGATTTCGCCTAGAGCTTGAGAGCGTTCTAGCAAACTAGCAGTAGCGCGTTGAGTTTCTTTGACTCCTTGGAAATTGCGATCGCTAATTTGCCGAATATTTGCCAGAGAGTTGAGAATTCCGGCTGAGGCATTGGAATGGTCTCGATTGGCGCGGGTAATCATGCCAATCTGTTTTGAAATGTTTTGTGCGCCAAAGGTCATATCTTTAACGGCGCGTGTTTGTTCGTTCATTGCTTTGGCAGTTTGATCGGATTGTCGTCGCAAATTGTCTACTGCCGTTGTAATTTGTGTGGCAGCGGTGGCTTGTTCGTTCATAGCCTTGGTGACGTTGGCAATCAGGCGTGCTAGGCGTTCAGCTTCTTTGGCAACTTGGTCGCTAGCAGTGGATTGTTCAGCGATGGCGCGGGTTGTGTTTGCTGCACCACGCCGCATAGATTCTACTGCTTGCACGGCTTGATTCGCGCCCTTAGCTTGTTCTGAGGTGGCTTTGCTGACTTGCATTGCCAAGGTAGTGGTATTTTGCGCTGCTTTGATAATGTCCCGTGCTGCTCGTCCTTGTTCGTTCATTGCCTGGGAAACTTGCTGGGCAATTTTACGCATTTGTGTTGTGGACTTAACAATGCCTTGGGTTGTTTTGGCTTGTTCAGAAGTAGCGATCGCCACTTCTTTGGCTTGCATTGCCGTAGTGTTGATTGCATTCACCACAGTCTGTCCCGCCAGTACTTGTTCGTCAGCAGCATGGCTAATTTGACGCACTACTTCTGTGGTTTCTTCCACTCCTTTGAGGATTGTCTTTAAACCGTTCACGCCATTTTCAGCCAGGCGACTGCTTTCGTCAGCAACCCGCAATCCATCGTTCGACTTAGTGACGGCTTCTTGCACTACATCTTGCAGCCCTTTAATGATCGTGCCGATGTCTGTGGTTGCTTGAGCGGCACGTTCGGCAAGGTTGCGGATTTCCTCCGCAACGACGGCAAAACCTCGCCCTGCATCCCCAGCGCGTGCGGCTTCAATCGAGGCATTTAACGACAGTAAATTCGTGCGTTCGGCAATCAAATTAATCGTATCGACAATGCTGCTGATTTCGTGGGTGCGCTTGCCCATATCTCGGATAACGTCAGCGGATTGCACTATTGAGTCACGCACGCGATTCAAACCTTGAATTGATTTTTCTACCGTCACCCCGCCAACTTCAGCATTCCGCGCTACCCGTTTGGTGATTTCATCGGCTTGTTTGGTGAGATTTGTGACTGAACGGATCGAGCGATCGAGTTGTATCGCACTGGTAGCAGCGCCTGTTGCCACTTCGGTGATTTGGGCAGCGTTTTGTGCTACTCCCTCGACCGATCGCGCTATTTCTTCGATGGAAGTAGAGACTTCTTCTACCGTCCCCGCTAAGTTTTCTGTGGTTGCCGAGACTTGCTCAATGGAAGCTGCCATTTCGTTGATTGAACTAGTAGTCGTTTCGGCAGATATAGTCAAATCGGTAGCATTCTGCGCTACACCTTGAATTGAACGGGACATTTCTTCGATGGAAGCGGCAGTTTCGGTGATTGAGGTGGCAAGTACTTCTGTATCTCGACTGACGCTTTTCACCGAGGCAGAGACTTCGGTCATTGAGGCAGAGACTTGGGAAGCCGAAGTTGACATTTCTTGGGCAGTATCGGCAACAGAGCGAATTGAATTGGTTGTTTCTTGGATGGAACTGGCTGTTTGATTAACGGCTGCGGCGGTATCAACTGTAGTAGCGGTAATTTGTTCGATGGAAGCTGCCATTTCATTAATTGATGAAATGAGTTCTTCGGTAGAACCTGCAATTGATTCGGCTTGATTAGCAGTTTCTTTGAGGGATACCACCATTTGGTTGGTGCCACTGACAGTTTCATCGAGCGATCGCAACTGTGAGTCTGCACCCAAGGAAATTTGATCCATCGTCCGCGAAATTTGATCGGCGGCATGGCTGACTTGTTCTGCTTGGTCGCGAACGCGAGTGATTTCAAAAGCTCGAGAATCGCGAACTATTGTGTCTCTATCGTGAGAATTATTGTGATTACCGTTAGCAGTATGACCATTAGAATTGCGAAATTTTTTTGCCATGAGATTTTCCTATTTAACAAAGTTTCAATCAATGAACTATGAAAAAATGAAATTAAAAACTAAAAACGGAAATACATTTTTAAATAATTAATTTCCTACTGCTACAGGTGAGATAGTGCTGGTCATATTCAGCACTTCGTCAGGATTGAGAATCAACACCATGCGTTGGCTTTGCCCGCTGGAGGCATCGCCTAAATTCGCAATACTTGACAAATACTTGCCACTTAATCCGCTAATTCCTTCCGGTGGTGGTTGGATGGCGCTCTTCGGAATCGAAACAAATTCTCTGGCAGTATCAGCAATTAAGCCAACTGTGCGGTTACTAGTGTGAATGACAATCAAGCGCGTGCGTGCGTCGTAGGGAATTTTCTCAAACCCGAATCGTGAGCGCAGATTGATTGCGGGGATCACCTTACCGCGAGAAAATACTACACCTTCAACAAAAGGTGCTGCATTTGGTACTGGCGTGATCCGTTCAACCATTTCCATCTGTTGAACGACCTTCGTAGGCATGGCGTAGATTGTGCCTGCAAGCTCAAAAAGAATAAAAGGTTCAGAAATTGTTTGCGAATCTGACATGATGAAATTCCTTATTTGTCATTAGTCATTAGTCATTAGTCATTAGTCATTAGTCATTTGTTATTGGGCATTGGGCATTGGGCATTGGGCATTGGGCATTGGGCATTGGGCAATAGTTATTCTTTCCTCCCCTGCTTCCTTGTCTCCCTTGTCTCCCTTGTCTCCCTTGTCTCTCTTGTCCCCTTTGTCCCCTGCTTTTTCTTCTGCCCTCTGCCCTCTGCCATCTGCCCTCTGCCTTGCGATCGCGACAATTTTTAATACCGATCTAATTAACCGCTTTTAAACTCTTCAACTTGCCAACTTTCAAACTTGCTAACCTGGCAACTTGTAATAAAGCAGATGTATCAAGAATCAAAACTACGCGCCCATCACCGAGTTCAGTTGCACCAGCAATGCCCATGACTTGAACTAGGGGATCTGTTAGGGGACGCACGACAATTTCTTGCTGCCCAACAATGCGATCTACCAAGATAGCTACGGCATTTAAGCCGTTACCAACTACAATCGCGTGCCAACAACGGTAATTTCCTGTTGTTTGAGATTCAGCTAACCCAAAGCAGCCAGCAAGGCGAACCAGTGGTAATACACTGCCCCGGTAGGAAAAAATTTCGTTGTTTTCCAACTTGGCGATCGCGTTGGGTTGTATTTCCAAAACCTCACGCACCGAAGATTGTGGTACGGCAAAAGTTTGCCCGCCGACAGAGACAATCAGCGCATCTGCGATCGCCAAAGTCAGTGGCAGTTGAATTCTAAAACGTGTACCGATGCCAACTTGGGTATCGAGCGTCAAAAAGCCACCCAGTTCTTGCACCGTATTTTTCACGACTGCCATACCCACGCCGCGTCCACTCGTTAAATCAGCTTCTTCGCGGGTGGAAAAGCCAGATGAGCAGATGATATCCAGCACAGTAGCCGCGTCGGGTTGGACTTCAGAGCCAATTAACCCTAGCGATCGCGCACGCTGAACTACTTTTTCTAAGTCAACGCCACGCCCATCATCTTCAATTTCAATCACCACCATTTCTCCGGCGGTGGAAGCGCGCAAGGCGATCGTTCCGGCTGGTGATTTACCCCGTGCTATCCGCTCAGTTTCAGATTCCAAGCCATGACTGACGGCGTTACGTACCAGATGCAAAAGCGGTTCCATCATCCGCTCAACTACAAATTTATCAATTTCCGTATCTTGACCGCTGAGTTCGAGGGCAATCTGCTTTTGACTTTCTCGTGCTATGTCACGGATGACAAATTGCATTCGTGCGAAAATTTCGCCAATCTGTACTAAACGCACTCGCATCACGCCTTCGCGCAACTCACGCAACTGGCGTTCAAGCATTAAGTTAGTTTCTCTCAAGGTACGTAATTGCAGCGCAGGAACGGTATTGGGTAAGCGGTTCAGGTTATCTTCCAAGCGAGCGCGGCTAATTACCAGTTCGCCCACCATCCGCATCAATTCATCCAAACGTGCTAAATCCACACGCACAAAATTTGACGATGCAGTAGCAGGGGTAACGGGAGAAGAGGCTGATGGGGAAATAGGGAGACTGACAACAGATGGAGGAAGTTCTGCTGGTATTTTTTCTTGTTCCTCACCTGCTTCCTGCTCTCTTGCTTCTTCCAAATAGGGCGTAAAGCTCAGTCCGTCTTCATGCCAGCTAGCAAATGTCTCTGGATCTGTCTGGGTAGCGACGACAAAATCAAACACAACACCGCCAGTTGCAGTCATTCGTGGCGAGGCGTGAATTAGTTCACCAATTGATTGTAAGCGTTGGCGCAAGTTGTTGACGTTGATTCCGCGTTGGGCGAGTGCAGCGTTAGGCATGAAGGTAAAGCACCAAGCCTGTTTGCCGCTAGCAAGGGCGGCAGCAATCTGCGCGCTTTCTTCTGGTTTAAGTTTCAGCAGTGGCACAGCAGGGGAAATTTGATCGGCTTCGCATCTGGTTGTCTTTGCCTCTTGTACAACCCCATTTCCCTGTTTCCCTATCTCTTCATTTCCATCCCCTGTTGGGGAAGAATCATCGGTAAACACAGCTGTTAATTTAGCGATCGCAGGCGCGATATCAGGCAGTGGATTATGGGTACGGTGGTTGGCGATCGTCAGATCCAACATTTTGGTGCCACCGATCAGGGCATCCATTCCCTGTGCTGTGAGAACTACTTGGTTGTCGCGCAGTTCCCGTAGATAACTTTCCATTTGGTGTGCAAGTTGCTCTGCCTCTTTGAGGCCAACCATGCCTGACAGACCTTTAAGTGTGTGAAAACTGCGGAAAAGTTCGTCAACTAGCGATCGCTCAATACTCGATCGATCTACAAACGCCTCCAGCGTCAGTAAATTTTGGCGTATAACCGCTAGGTGTTCTTCTGATTCGGCAAAATAATCGTCAAGAAATTCAACGAATAAATTGTTGGTTTCTGTATCAGTAGTAGACACGTAATTTTCTCGATATTTAATTCAATAAATCCTGTGCCTCAACAACAAATGTCTGAGGTTCAAATGGTTTTGTTAAATAGCGCGACGCACCAGCATTCAGCGCTGCGGTACGGCTTGCTTCATCGCCTCTGGTAGTTAAAACAATGATGGGAATTTTGTCATAGTTTTGATGTGCGCGCACAAACTGTAATACTTCCAGTCCGTGCATTTCCGGCATATTTAAGTCCAAAATCATCAAATCCACTGGTGCGATTACCAAGGATTCAATCGCTTCTAAACCGTTACTGGCTTGGGTAAAACTCACATCTGTTAAATCTCGCAGCGATGCCATCACCATCCGCCGCATTGTTGCCGAATCATCTACAACTAAAATATGTTTCATTAAAGCCTCCTTTAAAGAAGCGCGCACTTGATAGTGAGGTAAAAAAGGACTAGATTAAGGGCTGCAATGATTTACCAACCAGTCTTCTGCACCTACAAGCTCAGGTATCTATCAAAGAAGGAAAATATCGGTTTGGGAGGCTAAGATTTGTAACAATGCCAAGGTTGCATTCGTAAACTTCCCATAGATCAATAATTTTCTCACCCAAATAAGTCAATGAATTGCACTTGATGAATTAAGACGCAACAAAATTTAGATTTTGGTTGAATTTTAAGGATATAAGGATAACTAATGGCATTATTTAATACCAAAGTTTTTTCGTTGGAAATAATTACAGCAGAATTCAGAATTTAGAAGTAAAACAGGCTTTCTATTTGACTTAAAGGCCTATATTGTGTACTTCACTAACGTGAGATTCTCTGTAATTGCTGAAACAAACAATTTCGGCAGCAATTATTTTCTTAAAAGGTGAAGACGGCAAGCGCATCTCATGTTTAGCAGGTTTTGATAGCTTAACTGCTATGAGCTTGATTGATTTATAAATTGAAAGACTGAGCAATGGCTAACAAGACGGAATTATAATTTGCCAATTTTGGCAATAACTTCAACCTTGATAAAATCTAGCAGAATCAACACTAACCAAGAATAATTTAACAAAGATTTTATGAAATTGCTTTTCAATGTCAGGGCCAACTATGCCAATAGAACTATTAGGTTTTATCTGACCGAATTTAACTCAGCATTTGATTTTAACAGTATGCTACCAGTTATACAATTATGTTTTGTTAAATAAATTGAGTACCAGGTATTTGCCAGGGGCTTTACCACTAACGGCTTAAACCTATTTATAATCAAAAAAATCAATAACTGATACAGGGCATAAAGATTGTAATAAATTTCAATATAGATAAAAATAATTAATAAATATATAGTTTTGCTGCACAGATCGTAGAAAACATATCAAAGTAAATAATTATACTTATAAAACGTATAATTATATTTTTTGTAGAGATAAATGGCTGCCCCGCAGTTGAGCTAAAGATTGGTAGAGCCAAATCCTCACACAATGGTGTCATAATATTAACAAATAATTCTATGTAAAAAACCAAAATTCTCTTTCCTCTGCTCTCTGCTATGCCAGTCGCTTTCCTGCGGCAAGCCACCCTACAACTGTCTGCAAGAAGTTGAGTATCTTAAAGTAGGGTGGGTTAGCTGCTACTACCAATTTAATTGGGTGGATTAGAATTAAGCTGATTTCGCACTTTGTCAAAGCTAAAAGCTGCTGCACCGAAAGTTACTAGCACCACTCCCAAAATTTGTGCAAGCTCTAAGTTTTCTTGAATCAGCAACCCAGCAAAAATCACAGTTAAGAATGGCACGCTTGCACCGATAATTGCCGAACGTGGCGCACCTAGTTTGCGAATGCCAACATTATTGAACACGTAGCCTAAGAGAGTTAGGACACCCAAAATAAAAGCACTTAAAATAATTTCCAATAACTTAGAGGGTTTGTCGATAACTAAACCTAAGTCGCTGGGTAAAGGTATCATCAAACCGATCAAACTTAACAGCAACATGGTGGCGAAGTTAATCAAAGTAAAAGAAACCGGATGCAGTTTGCTAGCACAAATGCGTGTGAGGACGACGTAGACAGCAAAAGCTACTCCTGACAAAATTGCTGTAATACTTCCGAGGGGAACATTACCAAGAGCAATGCTGGTAGCACCTCCCAATATCAGCAACTCGCCGCAAAAAACACCACCAATAGCAGCAGTGCGGAATCTGCTAGGGCGATCGCGGAATAAAAACCAAGACAAGAGTCCGCTAATTACTGGATAGATAAAGAAAAGTGCGATCGCCATCCCAGTAGTGACTTGGCTGATAGCAATGTAAATCAGCACTTGCGATAAAAACAAAAAACATCCGCTAGCGATCGATAACTGCAAAATCTTTCGTGTCTTGTTATTGCTAGCAGAAGAATTTCCACGTACTGAGCTAAATAGTGTTTGTAAGTCTTCCCATACTCGTGGATGCATCATCGGCGCTAACAGCAACATTAGCGGTACAACCACCAATAACCGCAGCATTAAAATTAATAGCGTATTGCCTAAAGTTGGTAATAGCAAACGCTCTACTTCCACTAATCCCAGAATCTCAGAACCTTGGTGAAAAATCACCTTAATAGCTACGTTGTAAAGCGATGACACTACCGCTGACAACACAATCAGCACAAAACCTATCTGAATAGACGATAAGCTTGATGAACTAGGTAAACTTAGTGATGGTGGTGCTACTCCCTGCTTGCGGGATGAAACAGGCTCCGGTGTAGTTTCACTCTCCGAAAAATCTGGGGAAATGACAGAACTTGGCTCATCAGGATTATTCCTGACTGGTGGGGGAGTAGCTTCTGGTAATGGAAAAGCAGACTCCGATGTAGATTCACTCTCGAACGCATCCCCAGATATCACAGAACTTGGCTCAGGGTCATTTCTCCTGAAGGGTGGATATATTACTTCCGTGGAAGGTAAAGTAGGCTCCGGTGTAGATTCACTCTCCGACAAATCTGGAGAAATGACAAAACTTGGTTCGGTGACAGTTGCTTCTGGTGGTGCTGCTAAACTCTCCGGCTGTAAAGCAGTTTGACTCTGAGTAAATGTCAGGGCTTCGGTAGCTTGGCTATTTTTCTGTTCTGACTGCGGGGAATTCCAAGAAATGTTTTGTTGCTCTTGCGGTAGTTGCAAAACTGTGGGTGGTGAGACTTTGGCTTTTGGCTGCTCAGATAACTGCAACACAGTAGGCGGTGATACTTGTACGGCTTTTAGTGGAGTTTCTACAATTGTTTTTTCCAGATCTTGCAACCGATTGATTAACTCCGCTACGATCGCTTCCCCTTGCTGTTGTTGATTTTGCATCCTAGACAACTGTTGGGAAAGATTGCTTTGATAGTTCTTTAGCTCTTGTTGCAGTGAGGTAAAGGTGATGGTGAGGGTATCATCTAGGGAGCCAAGCAGTTTTTCTACTTTTTCATTGTTCTGTTCTGAGCCTAAAGTTGCTTTTTCAGAGGAGTTAGTCTCTATTGCTTGGTTAGCTAAAGTCGTCAACGAGGATTGCAGTTGCGAAGATATATGCTTTGCCAAAGCTTCTGCTAACTGACGGATTAACACCTGCTGCTCGGTGATTTGGCGCGCCTGTTGTAACTGTTCTTTCTCATCAAGCAGTCGTTGAATATCATCACTTAAACGATTTTTTTCCGCCTGAAGCCGCTTTACTTCTTCCTGTAACGACCGCAGTACGTGCTGCTGAAGATTTTCTAAGTCCTCAACAACTGCCCAGAGAGCATTTTCGGCTGCTCTGGATAAATCGCCTCTAACTCGCGGGTTGTCTGGTTGCTTCTCAAATCGCCCCATTCGCTTTTAACCTCTAACACCTTGACGATAAAGCTGCTTCCCGTGTAACTGCTTGGCGTTCATACTAATTTCCTAGAGTTCGTCAGATAAACCAAAAATTTTAACAGGACTTACGCATAACAACGTAATTCTGTCATGCTGAACACAGAGTTGGCAAAGCATATAATTTAGCTTATTACTTATTAAAGTGTGTTTCGTTCAGCATCACAGGTAAACATTCTGTCAGTCTTATTTCAATCATCTATGTTTTTAGCAGGATTTTTTGCAGAGAAAAAATCTTACCCCAAATAAATACGTATTCTTTTTGTACAGATAGTAATTGTTAAAGACTTGTGAATGAATACTTTGCTACCACAAGGTTGTCTCAATTATTTAGATGAGACTTACTAATTCGTGTTGAATGTAACTTAAGCGACAGTTTATATCTGTAATCGGGATTAAATTATTGGTTTGCGCAAACTAAGAATATTGCTAACCTCTGGAAGATATTCTAGTGAATTACCAGCCATTGTGCAAAAAAATTTTGGCTTTAGCGTTCTTAAATTCGCATTTAGCAGTTGTGGATGCCGTAGAGTAAAGCTTCGCGAATGGTATGGTAACTTTCTTTTGATATTTTTGCAAAGGTGAGATGTTACCAGCTTCTTTATATAGTTCAACGTCAAATAACCTTAGATAAACCAGATAATGCTTCTAGCAGAAATTCAATGTTTTTATCTATTTTAAAATGATTGGTTATATTTAATATAATAATTCTTTGTCTAGATACAGTTGCAAAGTATGGTGCGATCGCTAGTTCAGATAAACAACACACTTGGCACTAATCGATTTAGTAATAAATATTAGTTTAAAACGAATTTAAACCCTGACTTATCTTTTTGAGAAAATTAGAATTAATCTTCGCCAATCAACTAAAAAAGGCAGCGGGCAGGAGGCAGGAGACAGAAGGAACTTTTGCCCATCCATAAAGCTCCGTGCCGCGACTGAAAGGGAGCAATAGTCTGAGTTACCCACCACAATCTCTGATTTGGTGGTTAGCAATTGGTGGGGGTTTGAATCCCCTGACAATTAATTGCAACCTTCTGTCCTCTGCCCTCTGCCTCCTGCCTTTTTCAAAAATCTTTAATTTAGATAATGGCAACTTATCTAATAGTAATGTTCTAAAAAATCAATGATTTGTAATTGCTGTATAAATTTAATTTATAATAAAATTTTTTTGTTTAAAGAAATGTCGTCATTATAGCTCAAGTTTTTGAAGGTATTGATATGCTATAAAGTGAACAGTTTTGAAATTTACTTAAGCATAACTAAAATTAATCTATAGGAATCCGATTTGATTACTGAAAAAATTTAAGTATGTGTAGGGTGCGTTATCACGAAGTGTAACGCACCGAATTCTAGACCTTGGTGCGTTGCGCTACGCGACAACACACCCTACGTGTATTTCAAAAATCAAATATGAATCCTATATCCCTGCTTACGAGTTACAAAATCTTGAGGTTCACTCTCTTGAAAAATATTCCTATTTACTGAAAGCTACACTACTTAAAATAACCTTTAGCGATCGCACTTTCTTTGGGATCATCTAACAAAGCCCCATGACTCACTGCGATCTCAAAATATTGTAGCGAGTCATGCCTTGAAACGTGGATAAGAACATTATTGGAAAATGCCATACATACTTTGTATATAAAAACTAGTGCTACACGTAATAATTTAGATAATCTTTAAGAGAGAACTTGGTATTTTAAAAATACATAAAATTTACTTTAAAAAAAGCAGTATAAACATAAAACTGTGTATATTTATCTAGGAAATTCTTAAATACAAAATATTTAATTATCCAAAAAATGAAAAATCATTAATATTGTTTATGTTACATTAATTGAGGATATTTTAGAATCTTTTAATTAATAAAAATATAGAGAAATTAGGAGAATGATTGTCTTTTCAAGACATCGATTTCTCATATATTTTTGCTGTAATAAATCTTGAAAATTACGATTATTGCAGCATTTATTTAAGCATTTATTTATATAAATAGTGGAGGTGATAAAAGCTAAAAAAACGCAAGCAAAAAAAAGCCTAAACCTTGTCCATCATGAAATTTGTAGTTTTTTAAAAAGTATATTATTCGTTTGTAGGTTCAATTGTAGACTTGTAATTTTATTATAAAAAACTAATAATTTCAAGATAGACGTGGTTTAAATTCTGCCTGTCTGGTGAAAATTCACCTGGCTATTTTTCGTCAACGAAAACAATACAAAAAGAATTTGAACACGATGCAACTATACACACTGAATGAGATTGAGCAGTTACAACAAGACCTTCCCTATTTTATTGAAATCACAGAGTGGCTGAAAAATTTTGTGGCAAAACCTCACGCAGATGTAGGTAGGCCTGGTCCAGTTTGTCCTTATGTTCCTCCTTCCATGAAGTTAAATAGCATTTTGCTGAGAGTTATTCGTGCGAAAGATTTGGATATACAGCAAATTGCAGACATTGTTTTACCTCACCTAAATACTTTTTTGGAGTTAGAACCAAAAGAGTGGCCAGCTATGCTAAACAAAGCAATAGTATTCGTTTTTCCTGATGTTAATATAGACGATGCTTCCAAAATAATTGATGTTGTTCAAGCAAAACTTAAGCCTTTCTTTGTCGATGCAGGTCTGATGTTAGGAGAATTCCACAAACGTACAGAAAGTCCAGGTCTACATAATCCAAACTTTCGTCCACTGCGCAGCCCTATTCCCTTGCTGGTTATCCGTTGCATGACTGAAGCAGATCTTCCTTTCATGCAGAATACAGATAATCTGCATTTACGCATTAGATATCTTGAGGCTTATTTACAGCGTTATGAAAAGAATATTAAGGACCAAAAAAAATTGAATACAGCTTATCAAGCATTGTCACTAGCAAGAAAACAACTTGCAAAAGAAAATTCATCAAATGTTAGTCTTACTTCATCGATAAACCACATAGCTGATACACATTAATTAAGCTAATTCAAATTTGCTCTAATGAAGCTGAATCATCGATCAGCTTCTATCTTTAACAGGGCAATAAAATAAGCTAAAAAGCTTATGAGATGAAGAATGCAGCAATTAATGCTCTAAAATAAATAGATAGGTCTAGTTTTGCCAATAAGACCTATCTATTTATGGTAGATGCCAAAAAATCATTTATGTAGGAATTGATCGCAGAAATTTGAATTGTATAAATCTGTTTATGGTTAGTGTAATTTTAGGATAAAAGAACCTTTACAATTGTAATTTTTACAGCAAAAATATCTTGGCAATACTAAAGATAGCAGCACTGAGGATGGCACTGGCAGGAACCGTAATTAGCCATGCAGCCGCGATCCCCTTAAGAGTTTGAAATTGAATTGACTTAAGATTTTGCACCAGTCCAATGCCAACCACAGCACCAACAAGAGCGTGGGAAGTAGATACAGGTAAGCCGAGACGGGAGGCGAGTAAGATAGTCGTGGCGGTTGCGAGTTCGGCACAAAATCCACTACTCGGTTGCAAGGCAATAATATTTTCGCCAATGGTGGCAATTACTTTTTTACCCCAGATGGCTAAACCCCCCACAATACCCACACCACCCAGGATTAAAATCCATAAGGGTATGGTAATGCCATCTATGGGTACGCTACCAGTACGATTAATGTAGACGATCGCAGCTAAAGGAGCGATCGCATTCCCCACATCATTAGAACCATGAGCAAAGGCGACAAAGCAAGCACTCAGCAGTTGAAAGCGCCCAAATATGCGCTCAGTTGGATTTTGGATTTTGGAGTTAAGATTTTGAATTTTACTGTTATCTAATTGTTGCCAGCTATAAACAGTCAGTCCAACTGCTGCTACTGCACCTGTGAATAAAGGAATATCGTAACTGGGTATATTTATCCCAACTCGGTCAATTAAAAAATTTGTCAGAGGTTGAGTCAGGGATGGGAGGACAATCACGCCAAATATCCCCAGAAGTAAAGCACTCAACCAAGGAAGCCACTCATTTAACTGCACCAATTGATTAGGCTGCTCTAAAATCCAGCGTTTGATTTGACTGTAGAAGAGAGCAGCGATCGCACCACTAATTACAGGGGTTAAAATCCAGCCAATAGTAATTGAGCCAATGGATGACCAATCAATTGCACCGACTCCCAAAGCCACCCAACTAAATCCGGCGATCGCACCCACCACTGCATGAGATGAGGATACAGGCAAGCCCCGTGATGTGGCAATTTGCAGCCAAACTCCAGCGGCTAGTAACACCGTTACCATCCCCATAACTAAGATTTGGGGTGTAGCAGCAAATAAAGCAGGATTAGCAACTTTCGTGGCTAGGGTTTCCGTTACCTCATGCCCAAACAATACCGCACCTGCAAACTCTAACGTCCCAGCAATGATTAACGCCTGTGTCAAAGTAACAGCTTTGGAACCGACAGAAGTTCCCATTGCATTAGCAACATCGTTAGCACCAAGGTTAAAGGCTACGTAGAAAGCAAGTAGGGCGACTAGTGCAAGAGTGATGGGCATTTTGGGTAGTCTGGGAGAGGGTGGGGAGAAATGGGACAGGGGGGACAAGGAGGAGCCACTGCGTTGCGCGGGTTCCCCGCGTTGTAGCAAGTGGCGTTGACAAGGAAGAAATGCCCAATGCCCAGTTATTATGGATAAATCAAAATTTTGTATGTTTCTGCTGTGGGAGCGATCGCTTGATCCACAGCTTTTGATAAATCTTGTAAGGGATAGCGATCGCTAATTAACGCTTCTACATTAATGCGGCGATTAAATACAATGTCCGCTGAGAGATTTTGCAGGCGATAGGATGAACTATAACTGCCCATCAAGTCGATTTCCCGGCGGTAAAGGAGATTAGGGTTAATGGGAATTGACACTTCATCGGGGAACTCCGCGAAAAAGAGGATTTTGCCACCTTTACGAGTACAGTCCAAAGCCTGAAAGAAAGCTTTATCGCTAGGGACAGCTAGTAAGGTAACATCAACACCCAACCCATCAGTAATAGCATGGATTTTGGCTGCTAAATCGGGATCGCGGGCGTCAAAAGCGGCTTCTGCGCCAACATTCAAAGCTTTTTCAATTCTAGAGGGTAGTAAATCGGTAGCGATCGCTCTGGCTCCGAAATACTTCACCAACATGATGAACATTAACCCAATCGGCCCCGCACCAGTTACCAATACTGTTTGTCCAGGTGCAATTTGCGCTTTTTTCACTGCCTTTAAGCAGCAGTTAGTCGGTTCTACAAAACTCGCTTCTTCAAAACTTATATCGTCAGGGATGGGAATTAAACCGCCATTTTGCACAATATGACCTGGTACTTTGACATATTCAGCAAAACCGCCGCCACTAGCGTTAAATCCCGCAGTCGTGGAGATGTTTTTATAGACATCACACATGGAATAATTTTCATTGAGGCAGTAGGCACAACGCATACAGGGGATGTGGTGCATTACCGCCACCCTTTGTCCCACTTGCCAATTTTTGACCCCAGAACCCACAGATGCGATCGTTCCCGCCGTTTCATGTCCAAAAATACGCGGCGGTTCGTAAAGGGGATAACGAATTTTTTTTATATCTGATTGACACAACCCTACCACCCGTACCTGTACCAGCACTTCATCCGGTTCCAGAGTTGGTACTGGGATCTCTTCGTAGGAAAGTTGATTGACGCCTCTAAATACCTGTGCTTTCACGTTGATTTTTCACCTCTCAACGTTATTAGATGTAACATTTACTGGTCAAAGTTAAGCTATCAGATTTGAGATTACTGATTCAATTCACCAGCCTCTTCAGCGTATAACCCCTCTTCTTCAAAAAACTGAGTTAATTCTTTTAGTCCTTGCTGACGCTCAGTATCTCGCTGCTGTTTATACTTCTTCAAATCATCGAAAAGCACACGGCGATGGGAACCAACCTGAATGTAAGGAATTTCCCCTTGTTCTAATAACTTAATTAAATAGGGGCGTGACACGTTGAGAAAATTAGCGGCTTGTTGTGTTGTCAGTTCTCTCTCTTCGGGGACTACAGCTACAGCCTGACCTAATGCCATTGTATGGACAACTTTACACAAGGCTTGATAAACAGATTCCGGAATTGGGATTTGTTCTCCATTAGCTCCTACGAGTTTTGCTTGAGAACCTGCAACTTTTAATATGCGTTCTAGTTCTTTGATCGACTAGGTTTCTTGCTCTGAAGGTATGACTAAATCTAGAGGTCGGTTTCGCTGGAACATGATATTTTTGGTGAGCGATCGCTACTCTCATATATTACATACTACATAAACGAAATATCCGAAATCAAAAATTCTCTTGTCTAATGTCCGCCCAACTGGTAAAAATATCAGGACTTACGCAACTGGCACATATATCTTTCGTTGTGAGGGTTAAAAACCTCTGCGAAAAAAATATGACACTTGGGTAATTCCTAAATATGTCCTAATTCCAGTCAGGGTTAATAGATGCTGAATCAGACATATCAAACTGATGTTTTAGTTGTGGGTGGAGGAGTTGGTGGTACGGCGGCGGCGATTCAAGCGGCGCGACGGGGCGCGAAAACGATTCTGGTGAGTGAGTTTTCTTGGTTGGGGGGAATGTTAACCTCAGCCGGAGTCTCTGTTCCCGATGGGAATGAATTAGAAGCTTTTCACACGGGTTTATGGGGTGAGTTTTTACGAGAATTACAGCAGCGTCAGCCAGGCGGTTTAGATCATAGCTGGGTCAGCTTTTTTAGTTTCGATCCGCGGATTGGGGCGAAGATTTTTGCAGATTGGGTTAAGGAATTACCAAATCTGCATTGGATTGACGGAGAAGTTCCCTTAGAGGTTTTCCGTCAGGGAAGTTGTGTAACTGGTGTTCGGTTTAGTAATTTTATTGTCAAAGCCAAGATTAGTCTCGACGCTACAGAATTAGGCGATTTATTGGCTTTGGCTGAGATACCTTATCGTTGGGGCTGGGAATGGCGATCGCAATGGGGAGAACCTAGCGCGCCAGAAAGCGCCAATCATCTCACAGAGAAATATCCCGTACAAGCACCTACTGGGGTGGTGCTGATGCAGGATTTTGATGCAGATATAGCTCCAGAAATCCCTCCAGCCCCTAACTACGATCCATCTCTATTTACAGGTGCTTGGGATGGCTATGGCGCAGAGCAATTTTTGAATTACGGCCGCTTACCAGGCGGTCTATTGATGATGAATTGGCCTATCTGTGGTAATGACTACGGCGAAGGCTTAGGGCGGCTATTAGAGTCAAAGAGCAAGAGAGATGAATTTATTCAGGAATCTCGCTGGCATAGCCAAAATTTCGCCCATTTTATTCAAAAACAGCTTGGACGGCGCTACGGCTTGGCTACTCAGGTGTTTCCCCATTCTCCTACAGCTTTTGCACTACATCCCTACTACCGGGAAAGTCGCCGCTTAGTGGGAATCTCAACTGTCACAGAACAGGATATTTTGCCTGTCGCTGGGGGTCAGGTGGGATTATTACATACAGATGCAATCGCGATCGCTAACTATGCTAACGATCACCACTACCCTGGCTTCAACTTTCCACTCCAACCTAAATCTATTCGTTGGGGAGGACGCTGGACTGGAACTCCCTTCACCATTCCCTACAGTTGTCTAGTTCCAGTAGCAACCGATGGTTTTTTAGTCTGTGAAAAGAATATTTCTGTTTCTCATATTGCCAATGGAGCAACTAGATTGCAACCTGTGGTGATGGGTATTGGACAAGCCGCTGGAATGGCGGCGTCTATATGCATTGAACTAAATTGTCAACCGAGAGATTTACCAATAAAAACACTGCAAACAGCTTTACTTAAGGATAATCGCGCACCTGCGGCAGTCGTGCCATTGTTTAATTTGTTGCCCTATGATACTCAGTGGTCACAGTGGCAGACATATTACTTAAATCATCCAGAAGCCTATCCTTGCAACGGCAATTGCCCTACTTCATCATCGCCTCCGTATTATCACCAGACAGACAATCAAGTATTAATACGGAGTAAAACTTGCTTTAAAGGCACTTTCTATCGTCAGGATCGGCAAGATTACAGATTCACAGTAATTTCACCAAAAGTTTATCAACAAAAGATTTGGCAGCTTGTGACCTTGCGATCGCATATCGATTTACAACTACAAGCTTGTAACCATAAGCAATTGCTAACAGTTTGGGGTCGCCTAAACCCTGCTGGTAATTGGTTACTAGTAGAACATATCGATGTTTAATACAGTTGATTTTTATTCAGTAAAAAACAATACTTTTTAGGGAATTGTCCGGATGCACTAATAAAAACTCAGTAGCAGTGAATATGTGAGTTCTAAAATAAACATTTGCTATGCGTGCTGTCATTTCACTTTTAGCCTCAAGCCTGGTAATGGCTACCTTAGTTTTTGACTATCAAGCAATGGTCAATCGCGTATCTCATCTGTTGCTGGCCTCCTCGGCTTCAGAACAGCTACTCTCGACCAGGCCTAAGCCAAAGCCCAATCAACCCGAAAAACCTACACCGCATCGCGGTAGTGGGCGCAGAGAGTTAATGGAATATTACGGAAATGTTCGTCCTGCTGTTTAACAACTTTAGCCGCAATTTTTATTGTCGCAGGGGAGTTAAATTACATACTTATGAAGTGTCTTGCTTAACATCCTTTACACAAACTTTTTAGTAGAGCGATCGCAATCAACACACTTAATACATCAGCATTTGCTCAGTATTCCATCCGTAAGTTGTGTATTCATAGCCAAATCCCACCCTGATGTTCCGATTGTGAAAAAACCTGAGTGCTTGTATTGATCGCATCACCGTTTCTTAAAAAGCTACGTTTACTGCTTCTAGTTCCTTTTGTTTCCAATACCTATTGAGATCATCGGTTCAGATCGAGGGCTTTTAATTCTGATACAGTCCAAATTATTTAGCAAGCCCATCTACAACTTAAAAACCGTGACCCAATTGATAGAGAAATTCATTTTAAATTAATACACCTCCTGACCAAGTGGCGAGTACTCCGCACTTTGCAACCTGCAATCTCAGATGTTATTTCTGTATGCATGGTATGAAGCTAGTGCTGCTGTGCAGTAGTCAAAGTTAAAAAGACTTTGATTTCAAACTTTTGGGTTGTTTTGGATGGTAGGCTGACCTCTGCCATGCTGTACTAGGGTTGTTTCGACACAGGTGTATGCAACTTGCTCCCCTTTTGCCAATTCTCTATCGTCTTCTCCAACCAAGTTTCCCTAACTGTCTTTGGAGTGGCGATCGCAATTCCAGAGCGATCGCACTCACGTTTGATGATGGTCCCCATCCCCAGTACACTCCGGAGGTATTGGCAGTTTTAGACCGTTATCAAATTCAAGCTAGTTTTTTTTGGTTAGGTGCTTGTGTCAATCATTCACCAGCGATAGCTAAATCGGTATGCGATCGCGGACACTGGATTGGATTGCATGGTTACGACCATCGTTCTTTTCCCATGCTGTCCCCGGTACAACTTCGAGAAAGTTTGGAAAAAACCCAAACTGCAATTTATCATGCTTGCAATCTCCTGCCCGAACAAGTCAGAGATGTTAGACCACCCAACGGTTTATTTACACCCCAAACTTTAAAACTATTTCTTCAGTGGAATTATCGTCCAGTGATGTGGAGTGTTGTGCCTGTAGACTGGGCTAGACCAGGAGTCACCACTGTAGTGCAACGTGTTCTCAGGCAGGTACAAAAAGGTTCAATTATTGTTTTACATGATGGTGCTTATGGCGGTCAAGATGTTGCGGCAACAATAGAGATTTTAATCCCGCAATTGCTACAACAAGGCTATCAATTTGTCAGCATTGATACTCTGTGGCAGTCAGCCCTAATGATTAGCTAAACATTATAGAAACCTCACACCTTCATGACAAAGCGAAAGAGTGAGGTAGAGCAAATTGCCCAATGTAATAACTAACTCAGCTTGAAGTTTCTTGCTACAGCAAAGTTAGCTGAAGATATATTTCAGCTAGTTTTGGCATGGTGTGTGGAAGCAACTTCAGCATCAGTACTGGTAGCAGTGACAGGTTCCTCAGTTCCCAATAAATGATGGATTTCACTTAATGAACTTGGTTGCGCTTCTGGTTTTTCTGGTGACTCACTCATATACTCAATTAGGTCTTCTACTTGGCAATTGAGAGCTTTACAAAACCTAATGATTCTTTCAATATGATCCGTCCCAGTTCTACCACTTTCCCAGTTCTGGATAGTGCTTTCAGTCACGCCAACAAGACGTGACAACTCAAGCTGGGTTAGCCCTGCCTTTTCACGAAGCAAAGCGATCCTTGGTTTTGGCTTTTGTTTCACAGCTATAGCACTTTTGTTTGAATATTTATAGTCGTAGATCCTAGCATCAAAAAAAAGCAGCGCTTAAAAAACACCAGAAAAAATTTTGATCTGCTCCTTTTGTAAGGTAGTTGCTAACTGCTATTTGATACGTTTGTTCATAATTATCAAGGATAGTTTTCGTAAAATATGTATACAAGTTTGCACATAGAATTGTGAATTTATTCTGCAATTGTGTTTCAGGATACATCTGATTCTCTAATGCAGGTGGGAATTACCCACCCTACTGTTAACTGATATTACAGTCCATTACCAATCAAAATAAATGGCGCCCAATAAAATGGATGACTAAATTGATTTTCAGAGCTAGCACTTAAAACACTATTACCCTTATTTTGTCCGCTTGCTACTTGTGAGGGTTTAGCAGATCCCAAATAATTACCTGAAATTAAGGCAATTTGAGCTTTTTGTAAGGCTTCAGCTTTTGTCAGATTCCCCGATCGCAATACTTTATAAAATACATTCATTAAAGCCTGTGTTCCCCCGTCAGATACAGACCATAATGAAGCGATAGATGCCTTAGCTCCGGTAAGTTGAATCTGGTATCCTAAACCTAGAATTTCTTGACCATTGCCTAATGTATCGCCTAATCCTGTTTGGCAAGCACTCAGAACTACTAAATCTACATTTGGTAATGACCAATTCTCTATATCTCTTAGAGTTACACGTTCGCCATCACCAAACAAAATAAAGGAATCTTCGGGATTACCTTTTACTAGCAGTCCATGAGTCGCTAAGTGAACAATTTTGTAATCATTCATTTGCGGAACTGTAGCTGAAGGGCTAAACAGATTATCGAATACTATCTTAGTGCCTGGAATTGTCTTAGCTAAGGTTTCTACTTCCTGTTTAGCAAACTGCAACCCACTAAAAACTTCTGACCGATTGGCAAGTTTGATTGTATAATCGCCTTTTGTAAAAGCCGCTGCTAAAACTTTAATATCTTTTTCTGGTTTGTTGTCGAATTTGGTGAGGCTGGCAGATGTAATGTTATTCACCACAAACCTTTGTACTAGCCACTCTTTTCCATCGTATAATCCTGCTAAGGGAACATATCTTAATTGTCCATCTGGGGCATAAATAATAGATTTGGCATCGGCTTGTTTTAGCTCATTTTCGATAGGCTTAATTAGCCAACTATATAACTTGAAGGCTGGATCTTTAATATTTTTATAAGGCACTTGTATTGTTTGCCGATACTCAAGAATTGTCTTATTTAACTCTGCTTTTGTAACTGCTACTGTGCGATGTATAGGTGGTGCATCTGCTGTGACGATGACTAACTCTAATCTATCGTCTAAAACCAAGGGATAAAGTAGTACTGCTTTTTGATTTAACTGTCGTAAATTATCCCGCAGAGAATTTAGTTGGCGTAAACTGAGATTCTCTTGCCCTGAAGTTGCAGATAATTGCTGAACCAGCGCTACTATAGAAGGACTTTTGATAAATTTGTTAAATTCAGCAGTAGTATCTTGCTCAAGTTTGACGAGTTCTGCAATACGCTTGTCTTGAGCAGATGTGCGTTCTTGAGGATTAATTTTCCGCAGACTTGTAAGTTCTTTGCCTAAAACAATTACTTTATCTTGAATAGCGCTATATTTTTGCGATATTTCTTGTTCTTGTGGTTTTAAGGGTAAGTTTTGTTGTGGTTGAGAATCGTTATTAGCTATTCCTCTTTGAGGATTTACTACTTTTGTGGGAGTGTTAGCAACTTTTTGACTACTTCCACGACTATTACCAATAAAATCTTGTACTTCCTGTATTTTCAATAAATCTAGAACTTGTTGCGCTTCGGCGGAACGATTTTGCTTGAGTAATAAATCAGCTAAACGGCGATATCTTTCAGCAACGGTTTCGGTGTAGGATTGTTGAATATCGGTAGGGACAACTCGCAAATTTTGGCGGATGGTTTCTGTGAGATTGACTGATTGTTTGTAGAATGCGATCGCAAGTTGTGGTTGATTTTGGCTAGCTAACACATCTCCTAAATATTTCAGGGTTGCAGCTTCGCTAACTTTGTCGCTAACTTCCCGATGTATTGCTAAAGCTTGCTGATATAATCCTAAAGCTTTTTCCAACTGATTTTGTTTTTGGTAAATCTGTCCAAGATTGCTCAGGGTTACACCTTCACCAGTGCGATCGCCTACTGCTTTATAATGAGTCAAAGCTTGCTGATTTGATTCTATTGCTTGGTCATACTTGCCTGTATTGGTGTAAACACGACCAATATTATTAAGGGTTACAGCAATACCTTGGGAATATTTATTTTCTTGGTAGATACCTAAAGCTTGTTGATATAGCTTTAGCGCTTGTTCATATTTACCTTGGCTAAAATAAATTTGTCCAATGTTGTTAAGGTTTAGTGCTTCACCTTGAAATTGAAAAGAATCTTTACCAAAAGCATCACCAACATTGGCACGACTGCTAACTTGTTGTAAAGCCTGGGGATTTTGTCCTAGTGCATCGTAGAGTAACTTTATATCCTGTTTATTTGTCCCCTTGTACTCACCAGTACGAAACTTTTTATAAATAGTTGAAGATTTCTCGGCAAGTTCTAAAGATTTTTGATATTGCCCTAAGCTAAAGTAAGCACCTGCAAGGTTATTTAAAATAGCTGCTTCTGTACCATAAAAGCAAGTTGATTTTTCCTTATAGCAGAAGTCTTGGATAGGGTTTAAAGCTTGTTGATACGACTCTAGTGCTTGAGTATAGTTTCCTAAGTTAATATAAACAACGCCAATATTATTCAGAGTCTCAGCAATACCAACTTTATCACTGTTGGCTTTGTAAATTGCTAAACTTTGTTGATAAAGCTCCAATGCTTTTTGATATTGACCCATCCTAAAGTACAATGCCCCAGTATCAGCAAGCAGACTTTTTTGACTAGTAGAATAACTAGAATCTTTCGGGTTAGCAGCTTGCAGTTCTTTAAGAATATTTAAGGTTGATTGATAAGCTTCTAGCGCCTTGGGATATTGACCTAAATTTGTGTAAGTTTCTGCTATATAGGACAGAGGTATCCATTCATTTTGGCGATCTCGTGTTTGTTTACGAATAGTTAAAGACTGTTGCAAAAAGTCTAACGCTTTGGTGTATTCTCCTTTACGCAAATAAACATAACCAATGTTGGTAAGGCTGTTCGCTTCCCCTGCTGTAGCGTTGTATTTTTTGAAAATAGCCAACGCCTGCTGAAACATTTCTAACCCTGCTTGCAAGTCACCTAAACCGACTAAATCTTTGTATACCAGTCCTTCACCGTTATTATTTAAGGTTATTGCCTCGGTAATTTTTTCTTCAGCAGTTGGTGTTGGTGCTTGGGCGATAACTTGTGTTGAAGTGGTCAAGGCTAAGGATGGAGAAGCTAATGTCAGCAGGATAGTTAAAGTAATTAAACGTAGTTGCATAAGTAAATTTTTATATCTAGAGGTAAAATCATTAGAGCCTGTAGAGGCAACTTTTGTTCCTATGACAGCGCTCTTGTAAGTGTCGTATTTTACCAATATTTTTTAATATAACCCATAGATTAACGTTTAGATTTAACAATTAGCCTACGACTTTTCTCAGAGATTTCAGAAATTAAGAAAACTCGGAAATTGATTGCAACCACAACTGTGACTTCCCTCACAAGATCCTCAATTTTCTTGTTTAACCTCAAGCCAGAACTAGCTCATTCATTAGGTAAAGCTTGCAGATATTAATCTTTTGATTTTGATTTTTCAGTCTTGAAGGCTTTGAGATTCTCATTTGTATCAATTTACAGTTATGGTTTATCAACCCGATCTCAAGACTCTGACAGGGCTATCTGCATCGGAAGTAGCCGATCGCCTAAAGCAAGAGGGGTATAATGAACTACCTTCAACTGTCCATCGCACTATCTGGGCGATCGCGTGGGAAATTGTCCAAGAGCCAATCTTTTTGTTGCTGGTTGGCTGTGGTGTAATTTACTTATTCCTCGGTGATGTTCAAGAAGCCTTGATATTGCTGGGTTTTGTGTTCTTCATCATCGGTATTAACTTATATCAAGAACAAAAAACCGAACACTCTCTAGAAGCATTACGCGACCTTTCCAGTCCCCGTGCTTTAGTCATCCGCGATGGGGAACGTCAACGGATTCCGGGGCGAGAAGTGGTACGGGAGGATTTGCTGGTACTTTCAGAAGGTGATCGCGTGCCTGCTGATGCTATTTTGTTGTGGTCTACAAATATCACAGTTGATGAGTCTTTACTCACAGGGGAGTCTTTACCAGTTAGAAAAGTAGCTGTGAGTAATACTCAAGATGTTATACCCCAACGTCCTGGTGGTGACGATCTACCTTTTGTTTACTCTGGAACCTTGGTGGTACAAGGTCAAGGTATTGCCAAAGTACAAGCAACGGGTATCCACACCGAAATGGGCAAGATTGGTAAAGCCTTGCAAACAGTGCAACCGGAAGATACTGTTCTGGAAAAAGAGACTAGGCGCATTGTTAGCAAACTTACATTTGTCGCGATCGCCATCTGCGTTGCAGTTGTAGTAATTTACGGGGCGACTAGAGGTGATTGGTTACAAGGTTTTCTCGCCGGATTGGCACTGGCGATGGCGATTTTGCCTAATGAGATTCCTGTAGTATTAGCAATTTTTTTAGCATTGGGTGCATGGCGATTTTCCTTACAAAGAGTTTTAACTCGGCGCATTCCGGTAGTTGAGACATTGGGTTCTGCAACAGTCCTCTGTGTAGATAAAACTGGCACACTCACATTTAACCGGATGTCGGTTCAACAAATGTTTGTGTATCAAAATTCAGCAGCCTGTTTTTATGATGTCACCCTACACGAACGCGAATCATTACCAGAAGACTTTCATCAGTTAATCGAGTTTGGCATTTTGGCGAGTCGGAAAGACCCCTTCGATCCGATGGAGAAAGCCCTGCGACAAATGGGTGAGCATTACTTAGCAAAGACTGAACATTTGCATGATGATTGGGAATTACAGCGCGAGTATCCCCTTTGTGGTCAGTTGTTGGCAATGTCTTGTGTTTGGCAATCTTCCACAGGTAACTTAACAATCGCCGCTAAAGGCGCACCAGAAGCGATCGCGGATCTCTGCCACTTTAATACTGAGCAATTACACGATCTAGAACAGCAAATCAGTACAATGGCTGCGGCTGGCTTGCGGGTTTTAGGTGTGGCTAAAGCTACAAGGCTGCACGATCCAGCCCTACAGCAGAACACTTTACCTGATGGACAGCATAATTTTGAATTTGAGTTTGTAGGATTGGTGGGATTAGCCGACCCTGTGCGTCCAACAGTCAAAAAGGCGATCGCTGAATGTTACGCTGCTGGAATTCGCGTAGTCATGATTACAGGCGATTATCCGGCAACTGCCCAAAACATCGCCAGTCAAATCGGACTGACACCAACTACTGAAGTCATCACTGGTGCAGAACTGGAACAGATGGATGAAGCACAATTACGTTCGCGGATACAAACGGTGAATATCTTTGCGCGGGTAGTACCAGAGCAAAAACTGCTGATTGTTAACGCCCTCAAACGCAATGGCGAAATTGTGGCGATGACAGGAGATGGAGTAAATGATGCCCCAGCCCTGAAATCAGCCGATATTGGGATTGCTATGGGCGAACGCGGCACAGACGTTGCCCGTGAATCTGCGGATTTAGTATTGCTAGATGATGACTTCTCCTCAATTGTCCAGTCTGTGAGATTGGGACGGAGGATATTTGACAACCTCAAAAAAGGCATGGCTTATACCTTGGCGGTTCACGTCCCGATTGCGGGGATGTCACTAATTCCCGTGATGTTTCATTGGCCTTTGGTATTGCTGCCAGTTCATATTGCTTTTTTACACCTAATTATCGATCCAGCTTGTACAGTGGTGTTTGAGGCGGAACCAGAAGAAAGCAATATCATGACCCGTCCACCGCGCAACCCCAGAGAACCATTATTTAGCCCTCAGACCTGGAAATTAGCACTGTTGCAAGGGGTGAGTGTATTGGTGGTGTTGGTGGCAGTATTTGCGATCGCATTTTACCGAGGTAATGGCGAACTAGACGCCCGTGCCCTAGCTTTTACTACCCTGATTATTTCTAACCTCAGCATGATTCTCACCAATCGTTCCTGGTCGCGGACAATTCCAGAAATGTTACGTTCCCCGAATACAGCACTCTGGTGGGTGATTGGCGGTGGTGTAGTATTTTTGGGATTAGTACTTTATGTTCCGCTTTTGCGGCATCTATTCAGGTTTTCTTTTCTACATTTTGAAGATTTGGTAATTAGTTTAGTTTCTGGGGTGTTCAGTATTTTGTGGTTTGAAGGACTCAAGATTTGGCGCAGACAAAAATCCGTGCATAAATAGTTAGAGACGTTGCAATACAACGCCTCTAAAATCAAAAATCTAAAATCGCAAATTGGTACTATCAATTATCGAAAAAAGATAGCTAGCCTCCTGACTTAGGCGCACGGAAACCAGCTTTTTCCGCAGTTGCTGTATCTTTAAAGCAGATGTCTGGTTTCACTTTTGCATAATCAGGCGACTTAGCAATATGGTAGATATTGCCTCGTTTTTTAGTAATTTTACCCTTGATAGGTGCATTGCTAGGACAAGCCGTTTCACCTTGAGGTTTCACCCCTAGCTTTTGTGCGTCTGCTGGAATCGCAGCAGTAGTTCCACTGTTAGCAGTAGGCTTAACTTGAGAAACAGCAGTTGGTTTTTCGGTGTTAGTAGTAGCCGATTCTTCAGGTTTATTACCACAGCTAGCTAACATTACAATAGTTAATAATGTCAGCCCAATACTAAATCGACGTAGTTTATTTTGAGTGTTCATGGAATGTCTATTACTAAGAAAAATCAAGGTGATATTGATCAATGATTTAGACACCACTTAAACAATAGTGCTGCCTAAATTAATTTGCTCTGAAAAACCAAAAATCAATTCTATTGACAATTGGTTAGCTTATGGAAATTAATCAGCCATTAATTAAAAAACTGTTCTAGCCAACTGTAACTTGGTCGGTTTGAACATCAGTAGCACCACTAACTCCCCTAGCAATCTCGACCATTTGATCTAAAATATCTTGAGAAGGTACCGATCCTTTTAAAACTACTGTACCTCCTGTCTGAGCCACATAAAGGCTATCAATATCATCGAACTGAGAATCTTCATCAAAAGCAAGGGCAACTCTTTTTGCTAAACCACTTTGGTCATATTCTCCATTCAGTCCCTGTCTTTCAGGAGCAATGGATTCTTCACCAGAGTCTTCAGCAACGAAACTTGGCTCAGGGTTAACTTGAGCATCTTCTGGTTTTTCCATGCCAAAAAGTCTTTGTAACCAGCCCATAATTGTATTTTCCCCAACGCAAAATCTTGAATCTACGCAAGTAGTTTAACTTGCTTTGGATTTCAGATTGATTTTAGCCAATATCATACAGGCAAATGTTGAAAAAATAATATGGAATCTCAAGTAAATAGGTTGTAATAATTGCAGAATTATTTAATTCACACTTATTACAACATTAAGTAAATGATTATTACTATTTGTTAAATACTTCAGCAGAGTTATTGATAATCCTACCAATAGCTTTAGAAGCAATTTTTTATTTTTTCATTCATGCTATAGAAAATGTCTATAGTCACGCAAAAACAACTAAATAAAACTTATTATAAAAACAAATTAGGGTTGAGAGTTTGCAGTTCTAATCACTAGTCTATATAAAAATTCATTCCCATAGTATTTGGGAATGAATTAGGCAAAGTTTCGATTAACTGAACCGACTACTAGTTAATAATCGCTGTCAGGGTATTAAAGAATCCGGGGTAGGAAATCGCTGCTGCTTCTGCACGGTGAATCTTAGTGATTCCAGAGGCGACCAAAGCCGCGATCGCTAAACTCATAGCAATGCGATGATCTGTATGGCTATCTACATCGCTACCAACTAAGGGAGTACCGCCTGTAATTTCCATCCCATCGGGTAGTTCGCTGACCTTAGCTCCCATTTTATTGAGTTGCTGGGCCATTACAGTAATGCGATCGCTTTCCTTAACTCTTAACTCTGCTGCATCGCGAATAATTGTTGTTCCTTGAGCAAATACTGCTGCTACTGCCAAAATCGGAATTTCATCAATCATTCTGGGTATGATCTCACCTGCGATCGTGCAGCTTTTTAAATTACTGGAACGCACTCTAATATCCGCTACTGGTTCACCCGCGACTTCTCGCTGATTTTCCAGTTGAATATCTGCTCCCATCAACGCTAAAGCTTCTAATATGCCGGTGCGGGTGGGATTAACGCCCACATTTTCTACTACCAATTCTGAACCAGGGACAATTGCTCCAGCGACTAACCAAAAGGCTGCTGAACTAATATCACCTGGAACAATCACCTTTTGCCCATAAAGTTGTGCTGGCCCGGTAATCGTTACGCTATTGGTTTCGGAGTCAACGCTGAGTTCTGCACCAAACGCCCGTAACATTCTTTCACTATGGTCGCGAGAAAGGGCGGGTTCTGTAACAGTTGTTTTACCCTCAGTTGCCAGCCCAGCCAGGAGGATACAGGATTTAACTTGGGCAGAGGCGATAGGGGAATGATAGTGAATTGGTTTGAGGGCTTGTCCAGCAATTGCTAGGGGTGCTAAAGAATTTCCTTTGCGTCCCCAAATTTGCGCCCCCATTTGTTGCAAAGGTTTAACTACGCGAGACATAGGACGCGATCGCAAGGAACTATCACCTGTTACTGTAAAAAAGCGCCCTGGATGCGATGCCAAAAGTCCCAACATCAAACGCAATGTAGTACCAGAATTTCCAGCATTCAACACATCAACTGGCTCTTGTAAATTCCCCAGTCCAATACCTTTAACTCGGACTAAATCTGTGTTGAGTTCAGAAATTTCCGCGCCCATTGCTTGAAAACAACTAGCAGTACTGCGCGGGTCTTCTCCTAAGAGAAGTCCTTGAATTTCAGTTTCACCTTGGGCTATTGCACCCAACATCAAAGCACGGTGAGAAATAGATTTATCACCTGGAACCCGAATACGACCGTGCAAGGATAGCCCAAAGGGAGGTCGCTGGATAATTAAATTATGAGAAAGGTCTGTTTGCGTTTCTACGGTTATGACAGCAGCCGACATTAGAATACACTGGCTTTTGAATACAATGGAAGCACATAAGCGACTACGTGTGCCGCAGCTGTTGACTTCCTCCCTAGTATCCTATCGCCTTTTGCTCTATAAAAATTAATCAAATCTTCCAAAATAGATATTTTTACCTATTGAAAGCGTCAGCTTTCTCTTACCAATCTTAATAAATTTGATGTTCAGTTGTTAGCTCTCTACACTTCTAGAAGCTACAAAAATCGTTCTTCTTGTGTTTGCGCAAATAGTCCAGCTATATTAATTCCGTAATCTGAAGATTATTTACAATATATTCAATAAATTTACTTTGAAATTACCTTTCCGGATAAAAATCACAGTTTTTGCTTTTTAAATTCGTACCCTAACTATTTTCATTTTTATTTATCTGCCTTACCAAATAAGCAGATTCAGTTAATATCTAAGCATGTTTCACTGTTTAGTTTCTGATCCTGACCTGCTAGAGACCCTGGTGTTGATTTCTTTTTGTTCAATAGCTTTTAGCCCTTATCGCTCCCATGCTGACCCATCACCGCAAGCCCGTGTGCTTATCACTTATTTCCACTGACCTGCCAGTCTGGTCTGTTGTGGAAACTGCCGGAACATTGTATCAAAAAGATACCGATCGATTTCATTTACTTTTGACTGCACCGCCTTTAATAAGTTGCGAAATAGTAAGTTCACTAAATCCAGAGGACACGCCTCCCCAAAAAAGGAGCAATGCTTATGCACCCAGCAGTCCGAGGATTTTATGGCTGGAGATTTCCCCTTATCGGGTAATCATGACCATGCAAGGTAACGCTCAGGTGAGTTATCGCCACTTCTGGGAACAGGGTGTTTATGGTGTAAGCCGTTATTGGTTGCCAAACGAGTCATTGCAACCTAACGATCCGATACGCCTACGTAATTTTACGACTGCAATGGTGCTCAGTGGACAATCTTTGCCAGAGCATTTGCGAATAGAATACGAATTGTGGGCAGAAAAAGTCCAATTGGGACGCTACATCCTCAATTTAGAAATAAAACACTAATCGCAAATTTACATTCACCCTCACTAGTTTAGAAATTATAGCGAGGGTGAATTTTTATTCTGGCATCTGTCGATTTATTAGTTAATCACAGGCAAAAGCCAACAACAAGGGGATAAACTATATACTAAATGCCCCATTTTCAAGTTAGAGTTTAATCAACCAAAATAACTGGGTGCATTACCAGCTTTCCACTTGATATTGCATCCAATACTAGGGTTTTGCTCATCTAATAGAGGTTTATCTGTCAGCACCGCCTCAATAGCTGCACGTAAATCGGCACCCGTTACAGGTTTGTTATTACTGGGTCGGCTATCATCTAATTGCCCACGATAAACAAGTTTGCGTTCGCCATCAAATACAAAAAAATCAGGAGTGCAAGCTGCTGTATAAGCCTTAGCAGTTTCCTGAGTTTCGTCGTAGCACAAGGGAAATTTAAACCCTAGTTCTGTTGCCATTGCTTTTAACGACTCTGGTGCATCATCTGGATAGTTTTTTGCATCATTAGCACTAATAGCAACTATTCCTAAATCGCTGTTGAAATAATCTTCTCCTAGCAGCGCTAATTGCTTTTGAACGTGCTTGACAAATGGACAATGCCGACAAACAAACATGACTAACAATGCTTTTTTATCGGCAAAATTAGCCAGAGAAATTACCTCTCCAGATACTACTTCTGGTAGATGAAAATCTGGAGCAATTGTGCCTAAAGGCAACATTGTAGAAGCAGTTAAAGTCATAATTTACCTGATATATTTACCCTGAAAACTTCTGGTTTTATCAGATGTTTTCAAAATACCATTAAATTTTCCAAAAATTTAGAGACGGGAAATCTACCGTCTCTGCGCTTGTTAAAAAAATTAATTAAATAAAATAAGCAATTTAAATTAGCTTTTACAGATTTGCTAACAAACCAAAGATCCCGTGTCCTGTGAAAACTTCTAAAGCGATGAGAGCCACAAAACCAATCATTGCTAAACGACCGTTGAGGAGTTCTGCATAGTTTGTAAACCCAGTGCGATTACCTTGCTCATCTACATACACCTTTGGCTCGATCGCAAAGTTGTTCATTAAACCCTGGTCGTCAATGATAGAAGCATTTGTACGCATAAGATTTTCCCGTTTTGAATCACTATGTAACGAAGTGTAACGCAATTATTAATTTTTGTAAACTAAATGAGTCTGCTGATGATGAAGTCAAAGGGCTATGATAATGAATCGTTCTCATGGATTCCTAGCCCATAATCAAGTTTTAACTAGCTCATGGATCGATTTCGCGTAGAAGTTATCAGCAAAACACCCAATCCCCAGCAGGTGATTTATGCCGCCATGCACCAAGACTATACTGAGGGATTCGTTTATGACGAACGGGACTCTTGGCCGTCAGAGTCACAAAGCGGCGAAATTATTGTTAAGCGACTTTTAGCAGGTGAAAGGGGACATTACGGGCCTTTAGAGCATCCCCAGATTGTCTTTAACTGTGGCTACTTTCCCCACAGTGTGATGCAGCAGGCGCGTACTCATAGGGTAGGCGTATCCTTTGATGTACAATCTTTTAGATACACAGGTAATCAATTTATTGATGTAGTAGAAGGCAAGAAAGACATCGAAGATGTTTTTTATCTGCGTCCTGTTGGTTACTACACTGATAGACAAGGCAAAAAGTACTATTATTCACCAGAGAAAAGAGCAGCAGATTTAGAGTGGTGTTTTGAAGCAGCCAAGCAATACAATGCTGATTTTGAGGCTGGTATGTCTGAGGAACACGTAAGAGGAAAAATGCCTTTTGATTATCGCCAGCATTTTGTAGTGAGTTTCAATCTTCGGTCTTTCTTACATTTTTGCGACTTGAGAAACAAGAAAGATGCTCAACTCGAAATTCAAAAGTTGTGTGAAATGATGTGGCCCCATTTTGCAGACTGGGTGCCCGCGATCGCAGAATGGTATGAAAAATCTCGTTTAGGTAAAGCGAGATTAGCACCCTAGTTGCTGTACTCCAATTCTAAAATTAGACTTTTGCTAGCGTCACCATTTCTACCTGATCCTGGTATTTGCCTTGACGGGCTTCGTAACTGATAGCGCAGGGTTCGCCTTCTAAAAATAGCAACTGTACTACTCCTTCATTGGCATAGATGCGACAGTCAGCACTAGAAGAATTGGAGAACTCTAAGGTAAGATGACCTCGCCAAGCCGCCTCAGCAGGGGTTAAATTTGCAATTATGCCACAACGGGCATAAGTGGATTTCCCTATACATATCACAGTGATATTGTTTGGAACCTCTAGCTTTTCTAAGGCTACACCTAAACCATAGGAGTGAGCAGGCAGTATAAAATAACTACCATTAACATCTGTATGTAAAGGCGTTGATTCTAGATTCTGCGGATTAAAGTTTTTCGGATCAATGACAGTTCCAGGAATGTGGCGAAAAATGCGGAACTCAGATGATGAAAGGCGGATATCGTAGCCATAAGAAGATAAACCATAGCTAATTACTGGTTTAGTCCCTATTTCTGGGTTTTGCTGCACTTTTCGGATTAAAGTTGGCTCAAAAGGCGAAATCATACCCTTTTGAGCCATTTGAGTAATCCAGATATCATTCTTAATCACAAGTTCACAACTAATTCAAACGAAGTACTAGGATAGCGTGAAGTGGCACATTCTTCACCGAACAAAGCAACAGTTAAATGGTAAAAGAAAGAAAAAATGATTGAGCAGCCCCTAAATTTATTTTTTACGTTTCAAACCTTGTCTACTCGTGTCCATTACTGCTTCGTTTCAGGAAACGCCTAACCAGTTCTTTAGTCCGATCAACAGCGTAATCAATGGTTTTGATTAACTCACTAATGCTTTCCTCTACTTGCACCTGAAAATGCTCTTGCCTATCGGCTAATCGGTCAATTTTGTCGCCAAGCTGGGCGATCGCTTGGATGTTCACTTCCTGCTGTTGAGATACGCGATTCAAGCTAGCAGTAGTTTGTAGTAGCAGCACTTCTATTTGCTCAAGCCTACTTGGTTGTGGTTGACCGTTGTATTGTCCTAGGGAGTCGCTCATGCAGCACCTTTACCTTTTTCGGTTTTTGGTGGAGAGGTTTCATTGCTTATAGATTAATACTATAGGAGCTATGGACTATGACTGCGACGGATCTCGGTAATTTGATCTGCCACATCCAACAGAGATTTGGGCGTTTCTGGCCCAGTCAGGATGATATCGATATGGGGAGGGCGTTTTGTTAAAAATGCTAAAACTTCAGATTCTGGAATCAAACCAAAGTTGATCGCTAAACTTAACTCATCTAAGACAACCAGAGAATACTTACCCTCGAATACTACCTTTTGTGTATGTTGCCACAGTTCTTGTAAAGCTTCATTTTCCGTATCGTCTAGCTGTGGTGTATCGATACAGCGAGGTAAATCGCAACGAATCCAATCTAAATTTTGCCCCATTTGAATGGGTCGTTCATGTCCTTGACGAATGCCACCTTTGAGAAACTGTACTACTAACACTGGTGTGCCTTGACCGGCAATTCTCAGTGCTTGGGCCATAACGTTAGTAAAAAAGTTACGGTGTGTACTAGTGAAAACTTGTACTAGTCCTTCAACAGGGGATGGTAAATTGAGGCTCGAATTTACACTTGGGGTATCTAGCTGGGCTACCATAAAACAAAGTTTAAAATATTACAAACTATCGAAATGATTTTGCTGATAATAGCGATGTCGCACGACAAGCCCTTCGGGTTCAGCAGTTGCTTCAAGTCGGGGAACCCGACGCCACTTGCTACCCTGCGGGAACGCTTTCAGCGAACAAGCCGGGAAACCCGTCCAACACAGTGGCTCCCCAACGCACTGCTGACGCTCCTACGTCGCTACCGCTGCGCTAACACCACTGCGCGTCTACGCAAATCTATCTCTATAATCAATTTAACTTTTACAAATGTATTGTATTTAGCAAGTTGCATTCTTAGTCAAGCACTAGGTTTGCTCGGAAGTCAAGAGTTAATGATATTGGCATCGATCGCTAGCAAATGCAAGTAGTTGTCACAATAAAAACACATAACTAGCAGTTAAAATTCATCAAAACGTTGGGTGCAAGGGCTGAAAATCAGTAGATGTTAGATTTCCCATTGGTTTGGGCACAACATAGTAGGTAAGTAGTAAATTTGACAGGATGAGGAGTGAATTGTTGTGAGATTGGTGATTCTGGGCGGTTCAGGATCGGGAAAAAGCACTCAAGCACAAAACCTTTGTAGACACTTTGATATTCCTAAGATTTCTACAGGTGAAATTTTACGAGAAGCCATGTCTGGCGACAAGCAGATCCTCTTCGAGAAAGATACTCTGCCTTTTTATCTCAACAATCACATCTGTGATTTGGGACGCCATGCACAGCCATACGTAGAAAAAGGGGAACTAGTCCCTGATGAAATGATGATTGAATTGATTCGGATGCAGCTGACACAGCTTGATTTAAAATCGGGTTGGCTATTGGAAGGCTATCCGCGTACTGCTTTCCAAGCAGAAGAATTAGATTTTTTATTAGAATATTTAGGTCAAAAGTTAGACTGGGCAATTTATTTACAAGTACCAGAAGCTATTATGGTTAATCGCTGTTTGGGACGTTCGCTTCCCGACGAGCAACCCGAAATTGTACAGCGGCGTATAGAGTTATTCTACGATCGCACTATCCCCATACTCGAATATTACGACCGTCGCCGCCGACTTTTGACTATCAATGGCGACCAATCACCACAGGTAGTTCATCACCATATTCTCAATCTACTTTTAGTTTCTTAAGAAAATCTGCAATTTCACACGGAGTTTCATCACGTTGGTTTTGTGCTGACTATACAATCGAGCTTCCAGAGAGACTGTGACGCTAATGTAACCTTAAGGCAGTATTCCATATAAAAATTCTGAGGCAACTCCAATGGTTTGGCAGCGTCCAGACGGCAGGTACCCCTACCAACTCCGTCCCATCAGCTTTGACAGTGGCTTTACCCGCTTTGCTCCTGGTTCTGTGCTGACAAAATGCGGCGATACTCAGGTACTTTGTACTGTCAGCGTTACTGAGGGAGTGCCCAAGTTTCTAGCAGGAAGCGGCAAGGGTTGGTTAACTGCTGAATATCGAATGCTTCCCAGTGCCACGCAACAACGGCACGAAAGGGAATTGATGAAATTATCAGGACGGACGCAAGAAATTCAACGGTTAATTGGACGCAGCTTACGAGCAGCATTAGATTTTGAGGTGCTGGGAGAACGCACCCTGACTGTAGACGCTGATGTATTGCAAGCAGATGCTGGAACTAGGACAACAGCAATTACAGGCTCCTTTGTGGCGTTAGCTAATGCCATTTCTCAATTATTACGCCAAGGGAAATTAGAGCGATCGCCCCTGTGCGGACAAATAGCAGCAGTCTCCGTAGGTTTATTGCAAGAAGAGCCATTTTTAGATCTCAACTATATCGAAGACGTAGCTGCCACAGTCGATTTCAACGTCGTGATGAATCAACACCTGGGAATCATCGAAGTTCAAGGAACAGGCGAAGAAGGTAGCTTTAGCCGTAGCCAGTTGAATCAGTTATTAGATTGTGCAGAAAAAGGAATTCAGGAATTATTAATCGCCCAACGAGAAGCGATTACCGACTGGGATGAGATTTTTGTAGGGAATTGAGGAAAGGGACAAGGGGGATGAGGAGGACAAGGAAGACAAGGGAGAAGTAAGCAATGACTTTTGTCCCGTGCCCAATGCCCCATGCCCCATGCTCAATACCCACTGTTGTTAAAAGTTTCAAAAGTTAAAAAGGGGGACTGTAATAAGTTCGGTATTGTATTGCTGGAAGCAGGCACAGTGATGATAAAGCCATGAACAAAACGGTCGAAGTTCTACCGGATCAGTCAGCTCTAGTTAAGCGGGCGCTAGACTTGATCCTGCCCAAGATAGATACTGCTATTAAAGAGCGAGGGCGGTTTACCATCGCCTTAGCTGGTGGCAGTACACCTAAGCCGTTGTACGAGGCGATCGCTAATCAAAAACTGCCTTGGGATAAAATTCATGTATTCTGGGGGGATGAGCGTTATGTTCCACCAGATCATCCTGATAGCAATGAACTGATGGTGCGTCGTGCGTGGCTAGATCGCGTTGAGATTCCAGAGGGAAACATTCACGCTATCCCGACTTTGGAAGCCGATCCGGCAGTTGCAGCAGTTAAGTACGAACGGCATCTGCAAAACTTTTTTAATTCTGCATCTGGAGAATTCCCGGCTTTAGATGTAGTTTTACTAGGAATGGGTGATGATGCACACACTGCATCTTTATTTCCTCACACAGAAGCGTTAAAAGTAAGCGATCGCTTAATTACAGTGGGTAATAAAGATAGCAGCATCCGCATCACCTTCACTTACCCATTCATCAACTCGGCTCGCAGCGTCATTTTTCTAGTTGCAGGTGCGAATAAACGCCCAGCTTTAGCTCAAGTATTTGCACCCGTAGCCGATGAATCCACTTACCCATCGCGCTTAATTCAACCCCAAGGGGAACTTTGGTGGCTGCTAGATGCGGCGGCGGGTTCGGAACTCTAAACTTAAGTTCCCTAAATTTGGATATTGACTCATCAAGGTCGTCATTTGTCATTGGTCATTAGTTCTTTGTATTTACAAATTGGACTTTGGACAAATGACAAATGACATTGAGATGCGTATTAACTCATCAGGAGTAATTGCTAAAATCGAAAGCTAGAGTTGCATCTGTGCCGAACTTCCGATGCCTGCGGCAAGCCCTTCGGGTGACGCTCCTTCTCCCAAGGGGAGACGCTTCGCGAACGTCGCTACCGCTACGCTAACAGCAGTCGCTCATGGGGGAAACCCCCAAGATCGCGCTGCTTCACCGCTACGCGTCTACGGCTGGAGCCGCCGCTCGGAGTTCTCTCTGCTTGCCAGTCCCATTTTATGATGAGCTTGAACAAAGGCTTAAATCCATGATCGTCTGCCCTAATTGCAATCACCCCAACCCAGACGGCGCTGTCCAGTGTGAAGCATGTTATACGCCGTTACCAGCGACTAACAACTGTCCCAGCTGTGGGGCAACTGTGCAGGCAGATGCCGCTTTCTGTGGTCAGTGTGGCTATAACTTGCGCGCCAGTGCCGCAGCACCTCCAACAGCAGTAGCAGCAACCGTCGCACCTGACGTTCCTTTAGAAGTACCACCTTTGGTTACTCCTGACCCACTGGTAGAATTGATACAACCAGACCCCTTGGCAGTTCCCAATCCCGTTGCTGCTTCACCTTTACCACCAACAGCGGTTTCCGTTCCTCCAGAACTAACAACACCAATAGCACCGCCACAAGTAGTAGAAATCAGCCCTGCACAACCTGTTGTTTCTGGGCAAGGCGTTCCTACTCCATCCCCGGAACCGGAACCAGTCGCAGCAGTACCAGAACCGGAACCAGTTGCAGCAGTATCGGAGCCAGAACCAGTTGCACCACCCGAACCGGAACCAGTAGCTGCAACTCCACCACCTGCTGTCAGTCCTGCCAGAACCCAATTACAACAGGTAACAGCACGACTATTCCACGTCCAAAGCGATACGGATATAGAATTACCCCAAACGCTGTCTGTAATTCATATCGGCAAACCTAATGACCGCATTCCCCCAGATGTGGATGTTTCAGGATTTCCCAATTCGGAAATTGTCTCGCGGATTCATGCAGATATTCGCGTTGAGGGAGATGCTCATTATATAGAAGATGTTGGTAGCTCTAATGGCACCTACATCAATAACTTGCCACTATTACCTGGGAACAGACACCGCCTCAGACCAGGCGATCGCATCAGTTTGGGTAAGGGAGACATGGTAACATTCCTCTTCCAAATCGCGTAGACTAATTTTGTAGTCAGGAATAAAGTCCTGACTACGAGAGTTTTTATCTCAGATGGAAACTGAGTAAGTAGATTAGGATGGAAGAAAATACACTCAAGCCATTGAGGTAATTACCTTAAGGAACGTCACCAATGAGGGAACCAGGAAAAGATTTTGAAAACTTGCTTCCCCAAGAAGCACCGCCTGAAGTAGAACGAATGGGGCTAACTTGGTTGATTGCCGCAGCGATCGCGACTATAGTGTTGTGGCAAGTCCCAGGAGGTGATTATATTTTATACCCTTTTACTATCCTAGCTACCTGGTTTCACGAAATGGGTCATGGCTTGATGGCGCTAATTTTGGGGGGACAATTTCAGAAATTACAGATTTTTGGCAATGGTTCTGGTGTCGCAACTTATCGCATCGCTTCGTCATTAGGGCCAATTGGCCCGGCGTTGGTTGCAGCCGCAGGGCCAATGGGTCCACCAATTGCAGGTGCAGCGTTGATTTTGGCTTCCCGCAGTTTTAAAGCAGCTTCCCTGAGTTTGAAAATATTAGGGGGCTTTTTACTGCTTTCCACCTTAGTTTGGGTACGTTCCTTATTTGGAATTGTCGCAATTCCCCTGCTGGGTTTAATTATTTTGGGTATTAGCTTGAAAGCGCCGCGTTGGGTGCAAGGGTTTAGCATTCAATTTCTCGGCGTACAAGCTTGTATAAGTACATACCATCAATTGAATTATTTATTTAGCTATAGTGCTGGCCCATTAGGAATTTCGGATACGGCGCAAATGGAGAGGTATCTGTTTTTACCTTATTGGTTCTGGGGTGCGTTGATGGCGATCGCATCTTTGGTAATTTTAGCCCGCAGTCTCCAAGTTGCTTATCGTCATTAATCCCAGCACAAAAAAGGCGTCTACTGCCTGGGAAGAGACTAAAACTCAGGTTATAGTGATACAGATCGGTCAGATACCAAGGAAGACGCACATCCCACAGGCGATTTTTTGTATTAAGCGTCACATTTTCCCGAGTTTTATTCTATGGGGATTTGTTGATTAAATGTAACCATTACGTTTCATTACACAGTTACGAAAAGCTTGGTTGGTCGGTGTTTAAAATACCAGCAACTAAGTTAGCAAAGTGCTATCTTATAAAAGTAATCCAGGAGGTAAAGTTGGCACATATAAAAGTGTCATAATCTCCTAGACGATAGTTCCGGAGAAAGCTAGCAAACAGAGAAATGATTGTTAAAAGTAAAGCTGTATTTTTAGGATCATTTCTGCGTGAAACGATCGAGAAGTAGAGCCTATCTTGAGTATGAAAACTTAAAAATTCTTGGAAATCCTGATTGCTAAACTGTCAACAACACAATTATTCCAGCTGATATACATGAACCAATCTGCGAAACGTTACTCACCGCTCCAAGTAGCCTTGATTGGTGGAGCGATCGCCACGACAGCCACCGTATCCGTATTTGGTCCCGCTTGGACTCGCTGCGTTCGTGCTGCCCTACAAGATAGTCCGAAAGCATTAGTAGACCAAGTATGGCAATTGGTGAATCGTGAATACGTTGATGGTAAATTTAATCAACAAGATTGGCAAGCTACTAGACAGAGCCTTTTAAGTAAAAACTATGCTTCTCAAGAAGAAGCTTATGTCGCAATTCGCGAAGCTTTACAAACTTTGGGCGATCCATACACTCGGTTTATGGACCCCAAGCAATATGAAGCTCTAACTAGCCAAACCTCAGGAGAAGTCTCTGGGATTGGCATTCGCATGGAATTAAACGACAAAACTAAGCGGCTGACTGTTGTGGAAGCTATAGAAAATTCCCCAGCACTTAAAGCAGGCATTAAAGCAGGCGATGAAATTTTGGCAATTGACGGCAAACCCACTAAACAAATGAAAGTGGACGATGCCTCCAAGTTGATTCGCGGCAAAGCTGGTACTGCTATAACTTTACGCTTGGGACGTACAGGGCAGAGTATTTTCGATTTGAAGCTGACCCGGGCTACTATTGAAGTGCCAACAGTGCGTTATACCCTCAAGCAAGAAGGTAATCGACGTGTTGGTTATATACGGTTACGAGAGTTTAGTTCCCATGCTGCCGAGCAAATGCGGCGAGCTATCCGCGATTTGAACAATCAGCACGTTAACGCTTATGTGTTGGATTTGCGGGGCAATCCTGGCGGTTTATTGCAAGCAAGCATTGAAATTGCCCGGATGTGGCTGGATAACGGTGGCATTGTCCGCACGGTAGATCGTCAGGGAGGAACTGAGGATACTAAAGCTAACCGCACTGCCCTGACTAATCTCCCCCTAGCAGTGTTGGTAGATGGTAATTCAGCTAGTGCTAGCGAGATATTAACAGGAGCGCTCAAAGATAATAAGCGGGCAGTAGTTGTTGGTAGTCAAACTTTTGGTAAAGCCTTAGTGCAGTCAGTTCATGAACTCACAGATGGTTCCGGTTTGGCTGTTACCATTGCTCACTATTACACTCCTAAAGGAACTGATATTAACCATAAAGGAATTACACCAGATATCAAGCAAGAATTAACAGAAGCGCAAGAGCGTCAGCTAGCATCTAATCCAGATTTAGTAGGTACGCCAAACGATCCGCAATATGCGCGAGCAATTGCAGCTCTATCTAATACTAACTTTGCTCAAAACCCAGTAAATCAATCTGCTGGAGCTATGAGCGTTCGTGCCAGAGACTTGAAATTTTAGGCAAACTGGCTATTTTAGCTGATTTTGAGATTTTGGATTGGGAATACTAGTTTAGTAATCCCATCTCCAAAATTGGAATTTATGAACGATCCACTAGTTGATGCAACCACTGCCCAAAGCTTTTTGCCTAAGGTGTCAGTGGTTGTGCCTATTTATAATGGTGAGGCGGATTTACCAGATTTAATTTCCTGTTTGTTGTCTCAAACTTACCCTCAAGACCGGGTAGAGTATTTGCTCGTAGATAATAACAGTAGCGATCGCACTCTGACTTTCCTCAAAACAGCTGCTGAACTTTCCCCCCTCACGATTCAGCCTGTGAGTGAAAATCAAATTCAAAGCTCCTATGCAGCCCGGAATAAGGGCATTCGCTCTGCCACAGGCGAAATCATCGCATTTACTGATGCTGATTGCCGTCCGCAACCACAGTGGCTAGAATCATTAATTCAACCTTTTATCAACCTGGACGTAGTAATTGTTGTAGGTGAAATTACAGCGCTACCAGGTAAAACTATTTTAGAACAACACGCAGACCGACAAGACACTCTATCGCAAAAGCATACTCTTTCCCATCCTTTCTGTGCTTACGGTCAAACTGCTAATTTAGCCATTCGCCGTCTCGCCTTAGACAAAGTTGGTTTGTTTCGCCCCTATCTCACCACTGGGGGCGATGCAGACATTTGTTGGCGAATTCTCATGGCAAATATCGGAATATTAGAATTTGCTCCCAATGCGGTAGTCCAACATCGCCACCGTACCACATTTAAAGAACTTCAAAGTCAATGGCGGCGCTATGGGCGTTCAAATCGCTACCTGCACGAACTGTACGGTATAGAGTTAATGCCAGGGCTGACACCCAAGGACTATTTCTATCGCCTAGTACGTTGGTTAGTCAAAGAAATACCAAAAAATATTTTTAAAGCGATCGCAGGTAAAGCTACCTTTGTAGACTTTTTAAGTACTCCCATCGGTTTGTTGACAGCCAAAGCACGTTATCTTGGTCAAAGTGAAGCTAAGCTACCAGAAAACGCCCAGGTCATTGATTGGTTATAAAAATTTTTTATTAGTCAAAAGTCCAGAGTTAATAGGCAAGAGTCAAGAATCATTTGTCATTGGGCATGGTTATTACTTATTTCCTCCTTGTCGCCTTTCTTCCCACACTCCCCACACTCCCCACCCTTCCTTGTCCCCCTTGTCTCCGTTGTCCTTTTATTTACTCTCCTTTTGCCCAATGCCTGCCAACTTTCGCTAAATTGGAAAAAGGTAGACTCAAGGAAATTTTCAATGTCAGCACAACTGTTATTGGTAGATGATGAACCAGGATTGCGGGAAGCCGTAAAAGACTATTTGCAAGAAAGCGGTTTCAGCGTTCAAGTCGCCAGTAACGCCCGTGAAGGCTGGGATTTGATGCAGCAAAATACACCTGACTTAGTAATTTCTGACATCATGATGCCTCAAGTGGATGGCTATCAGTTCCTGAAACAACTACGAGAAGATCCTCGTTTCCAGGCACTTCCTGTAGTATTTTTAACTGCCAAGGGGATGACAGGCGATCGCATCCAAGGTTATCAAGCTGGTGTTGATGCTTACTTACCAAAACCCTTCGATCCAGATGAGCTAATTGCCATAGTCGAAAACTTACTTGCTCGGCGTATGGCTAAACCTCAAGCTACAGGTGAAGATACGGAAACACCCGATATAGCTGAACTAGCTAATCAGATTGCCCAAATTAAGGCGTTATTAACTCAAAGAAGCGCCATTTCTCAATCACCAGCACCTTTTAAAATTGACTTAACCCCCAGAGAACAAAGTGTCCTAAATTTGGTAGCTGAAGGGTTGATGAATAAAGAAATCGCCCGTCGCTTAGAGACCAGTGTCCGTAATGTCGAAAAGTACGTTAGCCGTTTGTTTAGCAAAACTGGTACGAATAGCCGTACAGAGTTGGTTCGTTTTGCCTTAGAACATGGTCTTGCTAAATAGCCGCCATGAAATGATGCGTATACAAGGATAGATGAAACAGGGGCAAGAGAGTAGGGGGACAAGGAGGAGCCACTGCGTTGCGGAGGACAGTTGCATGGGCGGGTTTCCCGACTTGAGCAAACTGTCCGTCGGATTAAGGGCGTTGTAGCAAGTGGCGTAGACAAGGAAGCACAGGAGTAGAGGAGTGAGGGGAGGAAATCATTAATGATTCTTGCTTATTGCCTCTTGACCCTTGACCCTTGACCAATAACTTCTCTTAGCAAAATGAATTTAAACTGATGATTTTGTCAAAACTATCCTATATGTATGGCAGTTTTAAGGGCGGAATGTAACTTCAAGCTCGCAAAATACTACATTTTATAACTGCGATCGCTCAAGACAGGAGCTAAAAATTCAGCAATTTTGAAAATGTTTAGAGTATATAAAACAAACAATCGCTCACAAGCACTTCGCCAACTTGAAGTAACACCCTGATAAAGCTATTCTCCAAAAATCTAATTTTTGAAAAACTGTAACCGCCCTGATGAAGAAGACATAACTGCATTAGTAGGCACCCAAGTATTTCTGTAGTGAAAGGGTGAGGGCTACTGTAAAGCTTTCTTAGGCTTTTTGGAGAGGAGAATCGGCTCCAAGCCTTTGTTTTAGATTACACAAGCCAACTCAATAAATATAAGAGCAAATGACAAACTACTGATAGCAAATTTACCATTTTATGCTCAATTCACAACTTGTCACTACTTAATTAATACAGATAATTATTGACTATTGTCAGCAAAGTTACGTAAGCGCATTAACTGGCGTCGCATTTGCGGAGAAGCTTTAAACTCAGAAATTTCCTGAGCTTTGACTGATGCTTGCAACGTTTCTAAAAAGTCATCAGACCCTTCGGTTAAAGCATCTAATAACACCTGCAATAGTTGCTCGCGATCGCCCAATAGACTCTTTTCCTCAATTAAGCGGAATTTGAGATGTATTTCGCACTCATAAACACCTACTTCAATATTATTTATTTGGCGTGGTAAGGCTTTGGAGTTCATAGATTTGAGGATTCCTTTACTTGGTGGTCATGAAGTTTAGGGGTTAAATCTCCAGCAAAATTCTTTATATTTTTTTTTGAATCCAAAGTGTTTGAATTAAGAATTATTCTTTATCCATCACATTTGTATTCCATTTCACGCTCCTGTGGTTTTTTCAATTCATACTTTACACTGCGTAGGCTGTAATGTCCCTGCGCTAGAGGTAGTGCAGTTAAGCCATAACTATTATTCAGTTTTTAAGATTCTATACAATAAAGTTTCTGTAAGAAGTTGTTCGAGCTTTTTAAAGGTTTTTACATCAACTTTATCTTAACGTCAACAACAGTTTGGGATTTTACTGAAAATTTAGTGTTTTTACGTAAGCAATATCACTAATTTTTCTCTTTTTGATGAAAGCCCAAGGTAGTTGTAGCATAACTACGTAAATCTACTAGATGTACATTTTTTTCATCCTAAAATTTAGGAGACGTTAAGCAGCAAAGTCATTAAAGGTTTATTTTTGTTCTGGATCGGGATTATGGGCACTGACACACCCTAATTACAGCCATGACAAAGTGACGGAATTGAAGAAGTCAAAGTCGGCGGTAGTGAACCTTATCCACAATCAAGTCGGTAAAGCCGCCGCAGTAGTTCCCTAAAAATCTTTAGAGTCAATCGTACTGCTTCAAACGTTAGGCAAATGCCAGCCAGTCACCTGGGTTGAGAAAACCTACCCTGCGAGTTTTCCTTTAGAGTACAAGTCTGGGGACAGAAAGTAGCGTCTTGGAACACGCGCCAAGCAATTTTCTTTCCAGTAATGAACTCAACCGCGCTGCTTGCCCGTTGTAGTAGCTGCTATCAACCACCGTGGCAGGAGACTGATTAAATTAGCAATATCCCTTTTGTCTGCTTGCACTAAAATATTCCACCCTGATGCTCGATCTATCTCACAAGTGCAAACAGCTTGACAGTATTGTTTGGATATGGTTAACTTACCGCTACAGCAAAGTTGTAGTCTCTCCAGGCATGAAAACAACCTAACCTTACCACGATCGCAGAAAATTCCATCTGCCGTTCTTAGTTGAACAAACCTCCCTTGCTTTAGTTATGAGTAGCTACTAGTTGACGCACAAGCTTTTTGCTGATATCTGCTTGATATGTGAGATGCCTTTTCAATGCAGGCATATTTAAGCTCGGGCATAGCGTTTACAATGATTTCAGTGTAGTCAACCCAAATCTTACACCCTTTTATGGACAACCCGATGCTGCTCAAGTCTACAACCCGGCATATTCGCATTTTTGCGGCAGAACTTGACCGGGATGGTGAACTGGTTCCCAGTAATCAAGTCTTAACCTTAGATGTTGACCCAGACAATGAATTCAACTGGAATGAAGATGCTCTACAAAAGATCTATCGCAAGTTTGATGAACTGGTAGAAGCTTCTAGTGGTGCGGATTTAACAGACTACAACTTACGTCGTGTTGGTTCAGACTTGGAGCATTATTTGCGATCGCTCTTGCAAAAAGGCGAAATTAGCTACAATCTCCAAAGCCGCGTCACTAACTACAGTATGGGAGTCCCACAAGTAGCAGTTGATGCTCAACAGTAAAGTTAAGAGCTACCTGTAAATTTTGGTATCTCTGAGCTTCCTAGGGGAATTGTCTAAACTACCCCTAGGAAATTTTCAGAAACACCACTATATATATGTTTGGTATAGCTAGGCACACTTATCCAAATTTCTGGAATTTTTCCCCCTCTGCCCTCAACGCGATGGGATATTTTTGATTTGCAAGTCCCTTACAGTGTGTGCATTTGGCAAAAAATCCTCTAAATGGAAGGTTTGCGAGCTTTAAATCCAATAAATCAAAGATTCATGACAAATAGGAATCCAGTTTGATTTTTGCAAAACATCCATACGCTTTAACCTTAATTGCCACCAAGCAGTTTTCCTATTGCCTATTGCCCAACTCTAGGACTAAGATCGCAAATCACATCAAAGTAGCTTACATATTGGGCAAACTTGAAGCAGTGATTAGTTGATGTATTTAGTTATCTTAATTCTTAATTAAAGTTAATCACTAGCTAGTAACTTATAAACTATAGGAATACCAGCATTACTTGCCTATTTTGGATGGAGTAATTCCACAAAAGTAAACAAACAGTACAGTTATGCTGGGGTTAGGCTTTGGTGACAGGGTGAAAGTTAGCTGTGTCGATGATGGAGAGTCAGAGAGCAATAGAGGCTATGATGAGGCTGTAGGGTTGACTGAGGAGTAAATTATTTGGATAAGTAGATCGTAGATTCAATAAGTATTAGCACCTGCTGCTATCCACCAGCTAAAATCATTGATCCAAAGTTGGATATGTTCAGGTTCAAAAAGATGAGCGGTCTAGATTGCCGCTGCCAATGCTGTTGAAGAAATTGCCAATTGCTGATCGGTGAGAAAACTATGGAAAATGATGCGGCAACGCTCTACTGCCCAAATGAATTTTGTCAATCTCCCAATCCCCTAAGCCATAAATTTTGCTTGCGGTGTTCTACACCCCTACCCAAACGCTATCTTTGGGCTGAAGCAGAAGGCTTAAGTGTTGCCGCCCCTGGAGAAATATTAGCCGATCGCTATTTGGTAATCGATAAATCTATTGTTTTAGATATCAGACCGGGTTTAGTACCCCAATCCCCAGAATTAGATCATTTATCAGCAATTAGACCTTATTTGCGACTCATACCTTATCGATTACACATACCGCAGGTATATGGAGCCATACCGCCCATAGACGAGCGCTTCCAGCAAGAAATCTTACTCTTAGAAAAACTGCCACTACTTACAGATTGTACAACCCAACAAGTGCAACTTTGCCCAGATTTAATTACAGCTTGGGGTCATGCCAGCTCGCTCCGCCAAATCCACTGGTTATGGCAGTTAGCAAATCTCTGGCAACCACTGTTGAGTGAAGGTGTAGCGGTTAGCTTACTGGAACCAAATTTAATCAGAGTAGAAGGGCCATTAGTACGCTTGTTAGAATTGCGTTCTGATTTTGCAACAGCACCTAACTTACCCCAATTAGGTGAATTTTGGGCGCAGTTGTCTAAAAGCGCGAAACCAGCCATAGCAGAATTTATTGACAAAATCAGCAGTTCTTTAATTCAGGCAGAAATTAATTCAGCCGAACAATTAATAGCAGTCTTAGATCAAGGACTAGCGCAATTAGGGCGATCGCAAACGTCCACCATCAAAATTTTTACTAAAACTGATACCGGCCCCAGCCGTCAACGGAATGAAGATGCCTGTTATCCTCCCAGTGATACTTTAGTGAGTAAACCGCCGCAACCTTCAGCCTTAGCTATTGTCTGCGATGGCATTGGTGGACACGAGGGCGGCAATGTGGCATCAAATTTAGCAATTGAAACAATTCAACAGCAGGTACAGCAACTTACAAAAGTTCCCGCCGATCATATAGACCCTTCACTGCTACTGACTGACTTAGAATCGGCTGTAGCAGTTGTGAATGATAAAATCAGCCAGCGCAACGACAGCGAAAATCGCCAAGGGCGTCAACGCATGGGCACAACTTTGGTGATGGCGTTGCCCATTGCCCATGAAATGTACATTACCCATGTTGGTGATAGTCGTGCCTATTGGATTTCGCGCCACGGGTGTTATCAAGTTACCCTTGATGATGATGTAGCCTCCCGCGAAGTCAGGTTAGGCTATGCTGTCTATCGCGAGGCAGTACAACAGAGTGGTTCTGGTTCTCTGGTACAAGCTTTAGGGATGAGTCCTAGTACTTCACTACATCCCACCTCCCAGCGATTTATTGTTGATGAAGATGCAGTTTTCTTACTGACATCGGATGGCTTGAGCGATTTTGACCGTGTAGAGGATTATTGGGAAACAGAAATATTGCCAATTCTCAAAGCAGAAACAGATGTGGCCAGTGTTGCAGAAAAATTAGTAGAAATCGCTAATACCAAAAATGGCCATGATAATGTCACCATCGCCTTAGTACACTGTCAGGTCAAATACACTGAACCAGAGTCTAGCCTCACAGCAGTCATTCCCGAAACTTATCCCACACAAGCTGTTGATACATCTGACAGAACTACACAACAGACTCTTTTAAGTAACTCAAATACGAAAACGCAAGTAATTCCAGAAAATAAGCCGCCTAGCAGAGTTACTCCATTACCACTACAGTTTCTCGTGCCGTTAATCATAGTAGCCGCAGCTGGTGGTATTGGATACTTGGTAATGCGACTGCGATCGCCAATAGATACAGTTCCCATTACTGCTAGTCCAACGACAACTTTACAACCAACGCCAGAACAACTACCAGCAAAAAGAACTCTCGACAACCTAGCTACGGGTTGGGTGATTCAAACTGACCGGGAAATAGTTAATAGTAAGGGAAAGTTCCCTAGCGGTACTTTTTTTCAAGTGATTGAGAAAAAACCCAATCCTCAAGCTGCTAATAAAGACTCGTTGGTGAATCTACAAGTCTGCCCTAATCAAGACACATCTACACCAGAAAAGCAAGCTTCTCCACCTTTACAGGCACAAAAGAAAACAGTACTCATTGAATTCTCCCAACTCAAACGCTCTGGTGTCACTGTTTTACAACCAGACCAAGCAAATCCATGTGTTGATACTCCATCCGAGCCAGTTAATCAACCACCTCTACCAACTTCAACAACTGAAGGGAATCCAACTTAGTACACGTCACCATAAACTGAAAAAACCTGAAATAATACAGGTAGGAACAAAAATAAAAAACTGGCAAGGTAGTACTTTTACCTTGAAAAATTGTTATTTGAAATAATTTGTTTTCACCCTTTAGTTTAATGACTCCATTGCCATGCCTGAACCTGGCGATCGCTCGTTTGACCAACACTGGCACTGATAACTTTGCCATTTGGGTGGTTAAGGCTCCTTATCCCAGTGGCTATGTTTTGCATGACTGTATATGGCCGATTGAACTCTCTCAAGTTTGGCAAGAATGGCAGGAAATGTTCGCCGGTCACAGTCGCTTAGATATTTCCTCTCGCTCAACCCCACCACAGCTACCTCCGCAACCGATCAACTTGGGTTCATCCCCCTCAGGTCAGACGGCAGGTTACACTAGTCGCCTGATGCAATATTTGGGGATTAATCTGTGGCGCTGGTTATTTGACGGACAAATTCTCGGCAGTTTAGAACGCAGTCGTGGCATGGCTATGGGTCAGCATACACGTTTGCGCTTTCGCTTAGAAATTCGTGACCCAGATTTGATTGCCCTACCTTGGGAAATTATGCAGCGTGAACCGGGTCAATCGGCAATGTCGCTGTCTCAAGATTTACTATTTAGCCGTACAACCAGTGAAGTTGAATCATTGCCGTCTTTACGAACAGATCAGGCTCTCAACATTCTCTTGGTTTTAGGGGTAGATGAAAATAAAAATCTGCAATTAGAAAAAGAAGCAGAAATCTTAACACAAACTCTGACTAAAGCTGGGCCTTTAGGTAGCAATTCTCAGGGATATGCACCATGTATGGTACATACGCTCCTGCAACCAAAACCACAGGAGTTGATTGAAGAATTAGAAACTAAAGCCTACAATGTCTTTTTCTACGCTGGTCACGGTTTGCCAGACCCAGATGGAGGTTTATTATTTTTACGACCGGGGATGGCACTTAATGGCATAGAATTAGCTCAAGTATTGACCCGTACTGGTGTGAAGTTGGCTGTTTTCAATGCTTGTTGGGGCGCACAACCTGCGGCGGTCAATCACCAAGCAATACCTTCTAGCAGTTTGGCAGAAGTGTTAATCCGTCATGGCGTACCTGCGGTTTTAGGAATGCGTGATGAGATTGCTGATTCCGAAAGTCACAGTTTTATCCAAGCTTTTACGGAAGCTTTGCGATCGCGCAAACCAATTGATGAAGCTGTAGCCGAGGCTCGGCAAGAACTATTAACACTATATAAGTTCAATCAACCTGCATGGACTTTACCTGTTCTCTACCTGCATCCAGATTTTAATGGCGAACTGATTAAAAGTTTTGAGGAAGGTATTACAGAACTACCAGATACAACTATTCCGAGTATAATTTCCTCGGTGTCTACAGCCTCATTGCGATCGCTTGCACCAGGAGGCAAAACCTGTTTGTTGCGTTCTGGAGTCACTCGCATTGGTCGGACAAAAGACAATGATATTGTCATCCCAGAACCTTCCGTTTCCAAACGCCATGCCGAAATCTTATGCCGGAATACTTTCAGCGGTACAACTCCGGTAAGAACTTATTACTTACAAGATTTATCTACCTACGGTACAACATGGGTTTTTGGTTCTAATGGATGGCAACAAATCCTCCGTGAGGAAGTCCCTTTAACATCGGGAATGCAGTTAAAGTTTGGTAGTTCTAGAAGTGACACATGGGAGTTTATGATTGAAGACTCCTAACTTCTAGCATTTCACTTTCAAAGTAAGCAGGTAAGAATAATTGGTAGCTGTCAAACAGCACCATAGTATATGACTATTGCTTGATTTTTGGAAAAAATACCTACTCCTCTACCTTCCTTGTTTCCTTCTTCCCTATTCCTTCTTACCTGTTCCCTGTGTTTATAAGTAAGTTCATGAATCAAATTCAGATTTCTATATAAGCTATTGCATTTATAAAGTTTCCATTAATAGCAACAGTCTCACAAAACTATTCTCAGTCTAAACAAAATTCAGTTCTTTTTGCGGAAATGGGATTATCAGCGCTGTAGCTGTCAATACCGCTAAATAAACACTCGGGAGGCGACAAATGATTAACAAAATCAACAATTCAGATATTTTCACTTCTTTACCATCTCAAGTGGAATTAGATTTTCTCGCAGCTTTACTAGAACCTGAAGATGCTAGTTATCCTTGGAACCCTGCTGATGAAGAATCAGAAGCTTATTTTGCCGAATTAGAACAGCAGTTCATTAGTGATGATTTGTGGTCAGAAGAAGAACTTACCAGGCGATCGCAAGATTTTTATAGCCAAATCGATGCATTGTGGTCTGAAACTGCCATTGCTTCAGATTCTAAAAGCCATATCAGCCAGATGATGATGGCCAATCTTCAACAAGCTTTACAAGCAGCTTTTGCTTCACTAGTACCCCAAGGCTGGCTAAATAAAATTGCCCAGAACGCTACTGAGATTTTTATTTCCCAACAGTCAATTGGTGAGCAATTAGTTCAGTGCGTTCAAGATGTATTACCTACTTGGGGAGCAGAAGACCTCTTAGTTTTAGCCCGTCCTTATGCCTACGCTATGCGCAGCGGCGAACCACAAAACCCCAACGCTATCACGACTAAGTTTGGCGATCGGGAATGGACAGATTTATCAGAAGTCGAGCAAGCAAAGATTAGTTTAGCGATTTCTTACTACGCTCTCATCCAACTCAATAGCTTTCAGTCAGAATCCTAAATTCAGTTGTCTGAAATATCCCTCAATCGGGATTTACTTTCGGCTAATATTAGCTTTGCCCGCACTCGACACTTGTATTGCGGGTCTTATAATTTATTGCTGATTTTTGTTAAGCATGGTTAAACCAGCATAATTCAGACTATAGGCTGATTTACACATTAGCGCCATCTGTCCCAAGGCATAAAATAGTTAATGTCATTTGCCAAAAGGCAAGAGTCATTAGTTATTCTCCCTCCTCCTCCTTGTCCCCTCTGCTTTCCATCTGTTACTTAGGGCCAAGAAAGCGGGTAGCAAAATTCTGCGATCGCGTTGGTGACAAAGCGCGTGCCTTGAGAATTGCCGCCATCAAAAAGGCATAAGATAACACCCCAACAACCACCAACAATAAGGCATTGATCGAACCAGTGGCATTCCACAAGGCATGGAGTGCAGCAGCGCTAACATAACCAATCGGGAGAATTTGCCAAATTAGACGCGGTTTAAGAACAGCCAAGCCGATAAAATACCCCAGATAGCCACTGTAAGCCATGTGTCCTGCTACAGAGCCTAAAATGCGCGGAATTAGTAATTGCAATCCCACCAGTTGGCCAGTTCCTACTCCTGCCTGTTGAGCAACATTTTGAGTAATAACTGGCACATACTGCCCAAGAGTTTCTAGCAGAGTGAAACCTACAGCAGAAGCAGTTCCCAATAGAATCCCATCTAAAGGTTCCCAAATACCTATACGTTCTCGCCAAGGTGAAGGTAAGGTCAGACCGAATATCAGCGCTGCTAATACAGGTAATGCCTTCAGTAATTCCTCCATTAACCCAGCACCAAAAAACATCCGGATCAGCAGTTCGGTGAAGGTAAGCGAATCCTGAGATGAAGGCAAGCTACCAGGCAAAATACCGCGAAACACGAAAATAAAGAAATCTAACAGCGGACTTTTCAGAATCACTGCTGTACCTAAGGCTACAGATACAAGCACCCACCAAGGCTTCTGTTTGCCACAAAGCTGGTAAACAAAATAATAGGCAGCAAAAGCTATATAACTCGCTACAATAACTTGATTGGCTTGCGGTTTACCTACCGTAGCAAACATCAATACTACAAAAACTACTGTGAGGATTCCTGGTACGAGGTAAGCTTTACGAGTTAAATCTTTACCAGTAGAAATAATCGGGAACAGTTGGGTAAAGCTCACCGAATCAGCTTTTGATTGCCCTTGAAAACTCCCAGCAGATGGCAGCGGTGTCGCTGGCCTGGTCATGATGGTGGCTTGGGAGAAATATTCATGCTCGAATACAAATTGCGGTCCATCAGCACCCAAAGAAATGCGATCGCCTGGGTGTAATTCCTGACAACCTTGCAAACGCTGTCCATTTAAATAAGTGCCGTTAGCACTGTTCAAATCACAAATGAGCCAGCTGAATTTGTTATCTGGAGACGAAGAGAGGGGGCGAACCACAGCATGACGACGAGATACCATCCTGTACAACATGGCATCCAAGACAATTTGGCAGCTGGGGTCGCGTCCAACGATCATCTCTTTACTGGGGAGCAGCGAGTAGCGGAATTCTGACCTATAAGGTGCTCCATTACCAGACACTAGCCGCAGAAATGCATTATGTCTTGCGTTTTTGCCTGTCATCGAGTTAGAGTGCGTGTCTCAACTAATTATTAAAATACTTTGGGATCAGAACTTAAGCTTAACCAATTTACAGCAATCTCATTTGGGTGGTGCACAAAAATTATCTGCCGTACCTGGATTTCAACTCTAGACTTGTTCATATACTATTTTTGACTGCTGTAACTGCGGCATGGCTAAATACACTATAGCTTTACTCTCTGCTCAGGAATCCGAAATTCGCTGCCTAAACATTAAAATTGTGTGATCCGCTGCTGGTAAGCTTTGAATGGTGTCTTGATTCCACTGGGTTGTATTGGTACTGCTGCGGAGGCAATCAAAACTCAGAAGTCAAAAAACTTTTATTTTTGTCTCGCACTGTGTTTAATGGGATCTTTGCTTTTGTTGTACTGTACTAGTGCAAATTCAATGTACGTTAATTGATTACATAATTTAGTAGTCTTGACCACATTTATGCGATCGCCTCTGGGTTAGAAACCGCAAGGAGTAAAATCTAAGTGTTATGGATTTTCGTTAACGCTAGGGAAAATCATACAAATTTCAAATTGGTATTTAAACCTCGTCCATTTTTTAACCTGGAGTAGTGCGGGCATCTTTGCCCACTACGAAGAGCAGGGAGCAAGATGCTCCCACTACTTTTAAAACTATGGTTCTCAAAATAGATGTGGTTTAGATAACAACCTTTACCAAAATCCGACACCCTAGAAGGATGTCGCTATACAAAAAAAGACCACCTGCTTAGGCTGTAAGGATTTCAACCCACACAGGTAAGCTCTGTAAGTTGAGCAACCGAGCTTTCAGCCTATGAGTGTTTCAGAAAATGGGCGCAGGTATTCTTAAAGCAGGCAAAATTCTTTGATTGCTTGGGAAAAGTTTTTATTTTCATGCCCTGAACGACTGAGTTTAATCAACGCAAACCGCTGTAAAAAAGTTAACGATTTCCATTGTTGAGTTGTGATAGTGATACCTAGTTCTTGAGCTTGCTCTTGAACACTAACCGGAATATTATTAGAGTCCATCCATGCTGGATCGGGTTCAATTGGTAATTGTTTAGCTGGTATACCCGTAAGGTTTAAAATTAACTGTTCGAGATGTTGCCGATAAGATTGAATTTCTGTTTCTGTAGTGCAAGGTAATTCAACTAAAGCTTCACGTTCAGCTTGAGACATTTGATGCCAATCAGACAACTTGAGTTTGATACCACTGGTATCTAGTTTGTAGCGCACCTGCATGGGTATGCAACGGAGAGATTCCACGAAATCTGCCTCGAATTCAAAAAAGATTTTGTTATTTGTCATTAGTCAGTTAGTCATTTATTAAGAGTCCACAGTCAACAGTCAATAGTCAAGAAGGGAATAAGTAATAAGCCGTAGGGGCAGGTTTGGTGAAATATTCAGTTGGCAATGAGAGATATGGGTTAAATTTGCCCTGATAACAGCAATTAGTTATACAGATTCTCTGTAATCTCGCCACAGATCAATCTTCACGTTCTCGCATCAACATCTGTAGGCATTTTTTGCAGAATTGGTATTATTTCTCTCTTCTCCTTCTTGTCCAGTCTTTCTCATCTTCCTAGATGCGATGGAAAAGGTTAGTTGTATGTTTAAGGTTAATTTCGAGAATTACTAAAACGAATTATTAAATAGCTAATTGAAAGAGCTAAAACGGCAATTCCTAAACCAATGATATCAATTCCTGAGACTTTTTCTAAGTCAAGAATAATAATTTTTCTGGCAACAGCAATTAAAGATGTTACAATTACTAATTCAACCTGAACTACATGTTTTCTTAGATAAGCAGTTATATTTTCTAAAATTTCTAAAGCAATTAAAATATTTAAGAATAAACCAAAAACCTTAAATAATATACTATTAAATTTACCGTATGGGGCGGTAAATAATTCTCTGAATAGAAAGATTGCTAGATCCCAAATAGCTACCAAAATTACCAATACCATAAACAAAGATAGTACCTTAGAAACTATCACCTCTACTTTTTCAATGAGGTGCATAAATTTTTCATCTTTGGTAGTGTCTAACATTCGTCTGAAGAGTTTTCTCATTTGCTACACCCTAATTTGCAGTCTCAAATTAACAGTCAAACATAAAAAAAATCCCATAGATAAATCTAGAGGATTAGAAAAAAGAATCGTAACTATTGACTATTAACTATGGATTTAATTATCAATTCCCTGTTTAAAATCTATTTAGCAGCTTACCATTGTGAGGATTGGAGTTGATAATTTTTGAGGGTAACTTCCAAAGAAATTGGTGTCAGTTGTACTGCACAAGCCTTTAATTCCGGTTGCAATGAATCGGGACAAGATTCGGGATGGGTGAGAGCATTAGCTTCAGCTTCATTGGCCCACAGCGCACCCCAATGCATAGGGACAAAAACTGTGCCAGGAGCGATCGCTTTTGTGACTTTTGCCGGAAATTTTGCTTTACCTCGACGCGATCGCACTTCTAACCACTGGTTATCGCTAATTCCTAAAGCAGCCGCATCGCGAGGATGAATCTCAATGAAGGGTTCGGGATGCATTTGCTGAATTTTTTCAATTCGACCAGTACGGGTTAGGGTGTGCCAATGTCCGTAAAGCCTTCCTGTTGTCAGCACAAAGGGATAATTAGGATCTGGTGGTTCTGCCAAACCTCGTGAGTGATATGCTCCAAAGCGCGCCCGACCATCAGGAGTGTGAAAGCGGAGATCTGTATAAAGTCTTTTAGAATCTTGAGTTGATTTTTGCTCCTGAGAACAAGGCCATTGAGTGGGGCCTTGTGCTTGTAATTTTTCGTGACTAAGAGCAGTCATGTCACAGGGACGGTGGCGAGTTAGTTGCACAAATTCAGCATAGACCTCAGCGGAGTTGGCAAAGGCAAATTCTTTCTCAAAGCCTAATCTCCGACCGACTTCGGCAAAAATTTCCCAATCTGGTTTGGCTTCTCTTGGTGGTTCGCGGAATGCTGGACATAAAGTGACTGTGCGTTCGGAATTGGTCATCACCCCAGTTTTTTCACCCCACTGAGCAGCAGGTAACAGGACGTGGGCGTAAGTAGCGGTTTCTGTCGGGTAATAAGCATCTTGGTAGACAGTGAAGGGCGATCGCAACAATGCTTTTTTAGTCCGTTCCAAATCTGGCATACTCACAGCTGGGTTCGTAGCAGCAATCCACAGCAATCCCACTGTGCCATCTTCTAATCCAGTAATCATATCCCAGGCTGTTAAACCGGGATTGGGTGAAATTTGTCCTCGCTTCAGTCCCCACAAATCTTCAACTTCTTCACGATGCTGGGGGTTTTTTACCAAGCGATAACCAGGTAATAAGTGTGCTAAACCTCCGGCTTCCCTTCCTCCCATCGCATTTGGTTGACCAGTCAAAGAAAAAGGCCCGGCTCCTGGTTTGCCAATCTGTCCAGTCATCAGGTGCAGATTAATAATCGTTCTTACCTTAGCTGTACCTTCACTTGACTGGTTCACACCCATTGACCACAGAGACAGCACTCTTTGAGATTGACCCCAATAGCGGGCGGCTGTTTCTAAATCTGCAACGCTGATTCCACAACGATTCGCCACTATGTCTGGAGCATAGTGACGAATTACTTCAGCGTAAGCAGGAAAGTTGCTGGTGCAGTCTTCAATGAAGCTAGGCTCTATATAGTTCCAGCGCATTAACAGATGAGCAATACCATTTAACAAGTCGATATCTGTACCCGGACGTATGGCTAAATGGAGGTCAGCTGCTTCTGCGGTGGGTGTGCGTCGGGGATCGACCACAATCATTTTGACTTTGCGATTTTTTTTGTGGTACTTCGCCAAGCGATTGAAAACTATTGGATGACATTCAGCAGTATTCGTACCAATTAAAAATGCACAGTCGGTTAACTCTAAGTCATCGTAACAACAAGGTGGGCCATCAGCGCCAAAGCTTTGAATGTATCCAGCTACAGCGCTAGACATACATAAACGTGAATTGGCATCAAAATTATTACTACCCAAACATCCTTTCATGAGTTTTTGGGCAATGTAATAATCTTCGGTTTGAAACTGACCGGAACCATACATACATATAGCTTCTGACCCTTGGGTAACGCGCACGGTTTGAATCCGCTTCGCGATCAGATCGAGAGCTTCATCCCAACTGGCGCGACGAAACTTTTGATCTAAAGAGTCTCGTACCATTGGATGATGCAGTCTATTTTTATCCAAAGACTCAGCGATTGTTGCACCTTTAACACAAACCATACCCTGGCTAGATGGGTGAGCTTTGTCTCCTCGCACCCGCCAAATTGGAGTTCCTTGACTATCCCGATGAGTTGCTTTGCCGTGTTGAGCTGGGGGCGAAACTTCTAGTCCACAGCCAACACCACAGTAAGGACATTGGGTTTTGGTAAATTCACTCATGGCAATTATCCTATTGGGGATTTTGCAACACCAAGCACAGCGCCAGATGGAAAAATACGTATGGTGTACATCAATCCGATATTGAGGTAATTAAAACCACAGATGTATACAGATAAAGATTGAAGTGTTTTCTGTATTTGTCTGTGGTTTCATATTGATAAAATTATTCTTCAGCTAGAACAGAAGGCTTTTGTGTTAACGTTTCTGATAATTCATCTTCAGGTGCGCCTGCAAAAGATCCTTTCGGTTCTTTAAGGAAGAAACCACACATAAAAGCGCAAATTATAGCTGCTACACCCATTGTGCTAAAGAGTGTTGATGCGTCAGTTAAGCTAAAAATTGTCAGATATACTACGCCACCGAAATTACCGTAAGCTCCGACATTACCAGCGATTTGTCCAGTGGCTTCTTTTTTAATTAGGGGTACAATGCCGTAGGTCGCACCACAACCAGCTTGGGCAAAGTAAGCAGCAAACATAGTGACTGCGATCGCTAAAGGAATTGGCCAGCTACTACTAATAAAATGTGCCATCAAGTAGCCAACACCAATACCAGCACTGATAATTGTCATTGTCCATTTGCGTGAGCCAAATTTATCAGAAATTAAGCCCCCACTGGGACGAGAAATTAAGTTTAAAAACGGATAAGTAGCAGCGATCATTCCAGCTACTACATGCTCTAAACCAAAGGTTTTTTCAAAGAAGGCTGGGAGCATGGAAACTGCTGCTAACTCGCTACCAAAGTTAGTAACATAGGTGAATTCAAGTAAAGCAACTTGACTAAACTGATAGCGTTGAGCAGGTGGGTAGGTTCTTTTGCCAATTAGTAATTCTTTATTAACTTGATAAGCTTTGTAGGTTTGATAAGCAAATAATCCTGCTAACACTACCCAAGCCAAATACATTTGGGTTTGATTGAGAAAGTGAATATTCTTTTGTTCTAAGCGCCAAGCTAATAAACCCAAGGCAAAAATTAATCCAAAATTTGAAAGAATCATTGCCCAGAAGCTTTTAACGCTGGTTACTTCCAAAGCACCATTTTTCTTGGGTTTCTTGTAGACTTTACCAGCAGGCGTATCTTGGACGCTGTTGTAATAAATCACGCCGTAGATAGCAGCAATGATACCTGTAAGAGCGATCGCGAACCGCCAGTTAGAAGCACCACCAGCTAAAAAGCTTGTAGCAACGGCAATCATTGGTAGGGCAAACTCTGCACCAAAAGCACCAAAGTTACCCCAACCGCCATAAATACCTTGGGCACTTCCCATTTCTTTCGGGGGGAACCACTCGGCTACCATACGGATACCAACAACGAATCCAGAACCAACAATTCCCATCAACAAGCGGCTGATGACTAATTGATTAAAGTCCTGTGATAGCGCTGTTGCTAAACAAGGAACAGCAGCAAACATTAACAGGATTGAGTAGGTGATTCTGGGGCCGAAACGATCCAGCAACATCCCAATAATTAGTCGTGCAGGAATTGTGAGGGCAAGGTTACAGATGCCCAAAGTTTTAATTTGCTCAGGTGCTAAATGTAGTTGCTTACCAATTGTGGTTGCAAAGGGAGCAAAGTTAAACCAACAGACAAAGGTGAGAAAAAAGGCAAACCAAGTCTGATGTAGGATACGATAGCGATCCCTGAATGAAAATAATCCTTTGAGCATTCAAAGTTTCCTCAATTACAAAATTGCACGGAACAATACAGGGATAATTGTTGAATTACCCTGCTCGAATCAGATATTTGTTGTTATTTATTGGTACTGGATCTAAGCCTGAAATTATTACTCCCTTATTAGTGAGCCTCCAGGGAGTGTCTCAATTATTGCTAATAACTAAAGTTAGAATTACATAGCAAGTTGATTTGTATCTGCAATTACATTTTGCTGGTATAAATGTAAAAATGGCATCATAGCTATGCGTCAAAATTCATACTTTCATAGTTAGATGCCAAATAATGCTGCTCATTGCTTTTACTCATCTTCATGAGCAAAGCGGCGATAGAGAAAGTCTAGGGCGTAGTTCCGCAAATTATAGTATTCCGGGTCTTCCATGATGCGGCGACGATTCCGAGGCCGAGAAAAGGGAATATCTAAGATTTCACCAATTTGAGCAGCAGGCCCGTTTGTCATCATCACAACTCTGTCGGCTAAGAAAAGTGCCTCATCAATGTCATGAGTAATCATCAATACGGTGACTTGATGATCCCGCCAGATTTGCAGTAATTCTTCTTGTAATTCTTCTTTAGTAATGGCATCTAATGCACCGAAAGGTTCATCCAGAATTAGAACTTGCGGACGAATAGAGAGGGCGCGGGCGATCGCAACTCGCTGCTTCATCCCTCCAGAAATCTGACTGGGTTTTTTATCAGCAGCTTCTGTCAGTCCCACCATTGCCAAATGTTCTCTAACTATGGCTCGTTTTTCTGCCTGGGTCTTTTTGGGAAATACTGCATCGACAGCCAAGTAAACATTATCAAATACACTCAGCCAAGGCAGTAGACAGTAGTTTTGGAACACCATCATCCGGTCTGGGCCTGGTGCAGTGATAGGTTGGTCTTGCAGTAAAACCACTCCATCGCTAGGAGTGTTAAACCCAGAAACCATATTCAGCAGAGTTGATTTACCACAGCCAGAGTGACCAATTAAACAGATAAATTCACCCTCGCGAACTTTGAGGTCAATTCCATCGAGTACGGTGTAAGGGCCTTCGGAAGTTGGATAAATTTTGCTTACACCTTCAATCACCAGAAAATTCTCTGCTTTCTGTGTTTGTAATTTCTCGCTTTGATTAGTTCTATTTACTATTTGCATGATATTTTCTAGTTTTGCTGTATGGATTTATGATTGCCTCACACCGAGGCGCAGAGGCGACATAAATAACTGTTTACTCTTGACTCTTGACCCTTGACTCTTGACCCCTGACTAAATAAATACCTCTTCAATACGTATCTGCCGCTTGATTTCTAAGCTTTTGAGATACTCTATTGGCTCTGAAGGGTTAAAAACTTTACCATCAAACAAATGAATTGGGTCATCTTCTCCGATATCGAGCAAGCCAAGATCCCGTGCTGCTGCACCAAAGATGTCTGTACGGCACACTCTTTCAATCACTTCCACCCAATTTTTAGGGAATGGTGTCAAGCCCCAGCGTGCTAGTTGAGTCACCATCCACAGTAGTTCGGTGCGGTTGGGATAGTTGGTTTGATTGAGGTAAAACTGGTTGTAGCCTGTAAGTTCTTGAGGTGCTGTCCCATCACCGCGATCGTAGGGATCGATAAATCCTGGACGGACGTATACAGGATCGATATCCAGATATTCAGAACGGCAGAGTAATTCGAGAATCTCTTCGCGGTTGCGGAGGTCGTCACAATATTGGCAGGCTTCCAACAGCGCTTTGACGAGGGCAAGATAGGTTTCTGGATACTTTTGCGCCCACTCTTCCCGCACTCCCAGCACTTTTTTTGGTTGTCCTGACCAAGTTTCTAAAGCTGTGGCGGCAACAAAGCCTAAGTCTTGGTGAACAGCTTGGTAGTTCCAAGGTTCTCCGGCACAGTAACCATCAATTTTTCCGGCTTTCAGTTCGGAAACCATTTGCGTTGGTGGAATCACAGTCAAGCTGACATCTCGATCGGGATCAATGCCGCCAGCCGCCAGCCAATAACGCAGCATCAGGTTCTGCATCGATGTGGGATGAACGATACCCAAAGTGAGGATTTGGTCGGGAGCCGCATTAATCGCTGCTTTCAAGTCAGCCAAGTTTCTCACACCTTGGCTATATAACCTTTTGCTTAAGGTAATAGCGTTAGCATTACGCGAGAGATTCAAGGCATTGACTACAGGTATGGGCTTTTTGTCACCAGCACCCAAAGTCAAGGCTAGAGGCATTCCCGCAAGCATCTGGGCTGCATCTAATTCACCACTGACAACCCCTTTAGCGATTTCCTTCCAGTTAGTGGCACGGTGGAGAGCGATATTTTCTAAGCCGTACTTGGCAAAGAAGCCTTTTTCTTTGGCAACGATTAGGGGTGCCGCATCAGTCAGAGGCATAAAGCCAATTTCGAGATTGACTTTTTCTAAACCTTGGTGGGGTGTAGCTACTGATTGCTGTGCTTTGCGCTTCTTGGCTAGCTTTTGTTGGTTGAGGAAGTAAATAATTTCATTCCGCAGGTTGTAGTAGCTGGGATGTTTGACTACTTCTAGACGATGACGCGGACGAGGGATGGGAACTTCCAAAATTTGCCCGATGTGAGCTTCTGGGCCATTGGTGAGCATAACGATGCGATCGCTCAACAATAATGCCTCGTCCACATCATGTGTCACCATCACACAGGTAACATTGTGTTCGTTGCAAATTTTCATCAGTTGTTCTTGCAAACTCCCTCTGGTTAAGGCATCCAATGCCCCAAAGGGTTCGTCTAGCAGTAATAACTTGGGACGGGTAGCCAAGGCGCGCGCGATCGCTACCCGTTGTTTCATCCCCCCAGATAACTCACTCGGACGTTTATTTGCTGCATGGCGCAGTCCCACCATCTCGATATGTTCTTCGACAATTCCCCGACGTTCGCCCTTGGGTTGATTTTTATAGACTTCATCCACAGCCAGGGCAATGTTTTCTCTAACGCTTAACCAGGGAAGCAAAGAGTAGTTTTGAAAAACTACCATGCGATCGGGACTGGGATCTCTGATTTCTCGTCCTTCTAAAGTCACACCGCCAATACTGGCTCTATCTAAACCTGCAATGATATTGAGCAGAGTAGATTTACCGCAACCGGAGTGTCCAATCAGGGAAACAAATTCCCCTTGTTGGATTTTCAATTCAATATTCTTCAGGGCAATATATTTGCCGCCATTTGGTAGGTCAAATATCCGGTCAATGTGATCGACTTCTACAAAGGTAGCCATTGGTTAATTCGTAATTCGTAATTGGTTATTGGCCAAGAGTCAATCATCTACTTTGGACTTTTGGACTCTTGACTTTTGACTTTTGACTACTTCTGTTCTGCTACAACTTTGCTAGCGATAAAACCCACACATCTATCTAGCAGTAAGCCAACCAAACCAACGTAGATGAGAGCTAAAATAATCTCGCTCAAATTGGTGTCTGTGGTTGTGTTGTAGGCATCCCAAATAAAGGAACCAATACCCACGCCACCTACTAACATTTCTGCGGCGACAATTGCTAACCACGATAAACCAATGCCAATGCGTAACCCTGTGAATATATAAGGAACAGTGGCAGGAAACACAATTTTAAAGAAATACTTTGCGCCTTTAAGACGTAACACCCTAGCCACATTAATGTAGTCTTGAGGAATTTGTTGTACGCCGACTGTGGTGTTAATAATAATCGGCCAAATTGATGTAATGAAAATTACGAAAATCGCTGAGGGATTAGCTTGTTGAAATGCTGCTAGTGAAATAGGTAGCCACGCTAGAGGCGGTACAGTTCGTAATACTTGAAAGATGGGATCGACAGCATTATAAACAAATTGGTTCGCACCAATGAGGATTCCTAAGGCAATTCCTACAACTGTTGCGAGCGAGAAGCCTAACCCAACTCTTCCTAAACTACTGAGAATTTGCCAGCCTAAACCTTTATCACTTTCGCCATTATCAAAAAATGGATGAATTATAAAAGGGTCCCAAGTTTCGGAAAATGTTTCGATTGGCCCGGGTAACTTAAAGTTGGGATTTAAACAAAGTAATTGCCAAATTACCAGAAAAATAGCTAATGCTACTATTGGGGGAACAATTTTTTTCCAGAAAAATTTATTGAGAGCCTTTTGCGACTTGCTTCTACGAATACGACTTCCCGCAATAGCTGTCATGTTCTTCTTTCTCCTGTTGTAGTGTAGTTAATTAAAAAGAAGCGATCGCAGCCATTCTTAAACTTTTTTAATTTTCAAACTATTGAGATATTCTTCTGGTTTTTCAGGATCAAACTTGACACCATCAAAGAAAGTCTCAACTCCACGAGAAGTACTAGTAGGAATTTCTGAATCAGGTACGCCAAGAGCTTTCGCTGCTTTCTTCCACAAATCTTCTTTGTTTACCTGGTCAACTATTTCTTTAACTTTGGTATCTTTTGGCAGATAGCCCCAGCGAATTTCTTCAGTTAAAAACCAAGTATCGTGGCTCTTATAAGGATAGGAAGCATTATCAGCCCAGTACTTCATCTTATTAGCGAAGTTTTGTTGCTTGCGTCCATCACCGAAGTCAATATTACCCTTAGACCTTTCTAGAATATCTGCGGCAGCAACGTTAAAGTATTTGCGGTCAGAGCAGATTTTGCACATCTCCTCTTTGTTTTCTGGTTTATCGCACCACTGTTGCGCCTCTAGAACTGCCATTAATAGCGCCTGTGCCGCATTGGGGTTTTGATCAACCCAGTCTTTACGCATAGCAAAGGCTTTTTCTGGATGGTCTTTCCACAACTCGCCTGTCACTAGGGCTGAATAACCTAATTTTTGGCTGACTAATTGGGCATTCCAAGGTTCTCCCACACAAAAGGCATCGACTGTGCCAACTTTCATATTTGCCACCATTTGTGGGGGTGGTACAGGTTCCAAAACCACATCTTGGTCAGGATTGATCCCGCCAGCTGCTAGCCAATAACGCATCCATAAATCGTGAGTACCACCGGGGAAAGTCATTGCCACTTTCATAGATTTTTTATCAGCTTTGGCTTTTTCAGCAGCCTCTTTCAACCCCTTACTTTCTAAACCAACTTTTAGGTCTTTCAACTTATTAGCTACAGAGATAGCTTGACCGTTGGTATTTAACCGCGCCAAGAGATACATTGGCACTTTATCGTTAATCGTCATCAGGTAAGGCATAGGGCTGAGGATGTGTGCGCCATCAATACCACCGCCAGCCGAGCCTATTTTTAGGTTGTCACGGGTGACAGGCCAAGATTTCTGCTTGATCACCTCGACATCTTTCATGCCGTACTTGGCAAAGAAGCCCTTTTCTTTAGCAATGATGAGGGGTGCAGAGTCAGTGAGTGCGATAAATCCTAGCTTGGCTTTGGTAGTTTCAACTTTGGGTGCGTTAGCTGCTGTAGAGACATTTGCAGCTGGCGCAGCCGAGGGTGCTTGTTCACCTGTTGTAGCGGAATTGGAATTACTAGAAGCGCAACCATGAGCCAAGATAGAAGCAGCAGCCGCAGCAGTAGTGGTGAAAATAAATTTTCTACGTGAAAGATCTTTCATTGTTCCTTTGTTAGTTTTTGGTTACGCAGTTATTGGTTGTTGCTTTTTATCCACTCACCGAAATAGTCAATACGGGTTTAGCATTGCTAAACCCCTACACTCATCTAATGAGTAACTAAGGCTTCTTGCTTAAGCTTTGCGCCAAAGTGTTGGATGAGTAAATTTTGTAATACTGGGTGCAAGTCTTCGCAGGGTATGCCTTTGGTGACGCAAGTTCCCAAATGTGCATCTTTGCCGACTTTACCGCCCATGTAGATGTCCACCCCTTCTAAGGTTTTGCCGTTCTTGCGGGTTTTCGTTCCCATTAAGCCGATGTCTGCAACTTGTGGCTGTCCGCAGGAGTTAGGGCAACCAGTCCAATGAATGCGTACAGGACGAGTGAGGATTAACTCTGATTCCAAGGCTTGAATCGTTGCCAAAGCACGGTTTTTGGTTTCGATCAGGGCAAAGTTGCAGAACTGTGCGCCTGTGCAAGAAACGAGCGATCGCGTTAGTAAACCAGGATCTACAGTAAACCTTTCTAATAAAGGTTCAGTTAAAAATGTGACTAAACGCGAATCAGAAATATTGGGGATAATGATGTTCTGCTCGACCGTTAGCCGGATTTCTCCACTGCCGTAAACCTCTGCTAAACGGGCAATTTCAAACATATCTCCCGCATACAACCGACCCACAGGGATATGTAAACCTACGTAGTTTAATCCCGGTTGTTTTTGTTTGTATACACCGATGTGGTCGCGTTTTTCCCAGTCGATTTCATCTTTTGCTGCTGCGGGTAAAAATGACTTACCCAAACGCTTTTCCACTTCCAAGCGGAATTTTTCTAGACCCCACTCGTCAATCAACCACATCAAGCGAGCTTTTTGGCGATTGGCCCGTAAGCCATTGTCGCGAAACACTTCCACGATCGCTCTACACACAGCTACCACATCTTCGGGAGCTACCCATGCATTCAAGGGGATCGCCGCTTCACAACGTTTGGCTGAGAAGAAACCACCAACGAGGATGTTAAACCCAAATTTGGGCGATGAGGTATCTGCATCCTTAAAAGCTGGCACAAAGGCTAAATCGTTGATTTCGGCATGAACTGAATTATCCCTTCCACCAGTAATTGCAATATTAAATTTGCGCGGTAGGTTGGTAAACTCCGAGTTCCCTTGGCCTTTGTTGGTCAACATATCTTGAATTTGTTGTACCAACTCTCGTGTATCAAACAACTCATCTGCATCCAACCCCGCCACCGGGTCGCCTGTGATATTGCGGATGTTGTCCATCCCTGATTGGATGGTGGTTAAACCCACTGCCTCAAATCTATTAAAGATATCTGGCAAGTCTTCAATCGCGATTCCTCGCAGTTGGATATTTTGCCTGGTCGTAATATCGGCGCTGCCATCATCACCGTAACGCTGCACCACTTCTGCGAAAGCACGCATCTGGGCACTGGTGAGAATACCGTTTGGTATTCGCATCCGCATCATAAACTTACCAGGGGTGACTGGGCGAAAAAATACGCCCACCCACTTAAGTCGATGATCGCGGTCTGTGTCATCCATTGCTTCCCAGCCTAGAGAGGCAAATTTTTCGATTTCCCCCTTAATGGCAAGTCCATCTTTTTCTGCCTTGAATTTCTCGAACTTGTTGAGGCTGGCTGTAGTGGTAGTTGCTGTGTCTGTCATGAGCTGACTCTCATTGCAAATTTTTAATCCCGAAGAACCTCTAGAGTTATTGCCCAATATCAATTAACCCGTAGTCGATCGTTTCTTTTGTCTACTAGGGCAAATGCATTCATAATGTATATTTGGTACTGAAATTATTGCTTCAGGAAAAATATTTCCGTGTATCCATTTGGAAAAGGTGTAATAGCTGTTCTGGTACTGAAAGTGTAACGATTTACATACTATTAAGGTTAAAGGCGGATTTTCGCTAAAATCGTATAAATCGCTACGAAATTTTAGGTTACTGGCCAAAAATGTATCTATATGATGCATTTTCTGCATAATATGTGTTTCTGAAGTGACACGCAGCCCTTGAGAAAAGCGATCGCCATTAATCCAAACGTCAAAGCCATTTGAGATAAAGTAGCCTATGAAACGTCGTGACTTCATCAGTTGGGTAGGTTTAGGCTGGATAGCAAGTTCTCTACCGATAGCAATTGCTGCTTGTTCTTCCCAGACAACGACACCAACACCAACATCTTCTGCATCTGGAGGCTGGCAAAAGGTAGGTACTTCAGCAGAATTAGATAAGACTGGTCAGTTAATTACCAATGACTCACCTGTTGGGCCGGTATTGGTAGTGGGTAAATCTAAATCGGAAAATCTGATTGCTGTTGACCCTACCTGTACTCATAAAGGCTGCACGGTAGCATGGAAAGACGAAGCTAAAAAATTTGCTTGTCCCTGTCATGGCTCTGAATATGGGGCTGATGGTAAGGTGCTAAAAGGCCCAGCCAAGAAACCGCTGAAAACTTATACTGCTAAAATTGAGGGCGATTCTGTAGTGGTGAAGCAAAGCTAGTGCAAGAAGGCAGACGGCAGAGGGCAGAAGGAATTCGTAGTCAGGACTTTAGTCGTGGAATTTTAAGTACTGAAGTGCTTACTCACTACGAACTTATCAAAATTTTTGCGATGAATCAGTAGGCTATGAGAAGATTCAAATTAGCAGTGTAGGGGTTTCTCAGGATCGTGAATAACATCAACCAGCTTTTGGTGCAAGCACAGGTAGCACATGATGCGGCTGATTGGTCATTGCTGATTCAATATTTACAAAAGTTGATTCTGAAAAAAGACTCTACAAATCCGGATATAGTTAAACATCGAGAGCAAATGCTGGAATTAGCACTCTCGATTTTAGAATTTGGGGATTTTCAGCAACGCTGGGAAATTACGAAGATTTTCATCCAACTGGGAAATATTGCGATTCCTCCCTTAATTGAAATCTTAGAAGATGAAGACGCGGAGGAAGAAGTTCGCTGGTATGCAGCGCGAATATTGTCAGAATTTAAGCACCCAGATACGATCGCTCCTTTAGTGCAATTGTTAAAAAGTAGCGACAGCCAAGAACTTAAAGCGATGGCTGCAACTGCATTAGGAGAAATGGATACTCTGGCGATCGCAGCGCTTGCTGAACTTTTAAGCGATGATGATACACGGCTTTTGGCAGTGCGATCGCTCTCTTACATCCGACGTACAGAAACCATTCCACCTCTATTGAATGTGGTACAAGATCCCCAAGCCACAGTCAGGGCCGCAGCGATTGCAACCCTCAGTAGTTTTCACGATGAACGTGTACCCCCGTTATTAGTCAAGGCTTTAGATGATTTCGCTACCCCAGTAAGGCTAGCCGCAGTCCAAGGTTTAGGTTTTCGCTCTGATTTATGCGAAACCTTAGATTTGGTGGCACAACTCCAACCCAGACTTTATGACTTGAGTGAAGACGTTGCTTGTGCAGCAGCAGTTGCTTTGGCACGAATGGGTGGAGAAAATGCTGCTAAGTACTTATTTGAAGTACTAATTTCACCAAATCAATCAATAAAGCTGCAATTAGAAACCATTCGCTCCCTTAGCTGGTTAGAGACTGTTTCTAGTTTGGAATATCTCCAACAAGCACTGAATCAAAGCACCTCAGAAACACTGTGGCACGAAATTGTCACCGTTTTAGGAAGAGTACAAAAGCCGCAATTAACACTCATCGCCACAGAAATTTTATTGGAAATGCTGAGATCGCCGCATCCAGCTACAGAAATTGCCAATATTAAAAGTGCGATCGCTCTATCTTTAGGACAGTTAGGTCAAATGCTGGCAATTGAACCATTGATTGAACTACTAGCAGATCCAAATAAATCGGTGCGACTACACGCGATCGCTGCACTCAAAAACCTAGCACCAGAAGTTGCATACCAACAATTGCAACAGCTAGCAAATAACACCACAATTACACCAGACTTACAACAAGGAATTGCGATCGCCTTAACAGAATGGTGATGTTCTCCTATAGGTATAAATTCCATAGCTGATTAACAAATACGAACACTTATAGACGCAAGTTTTGCTGTTGAAGGTGATAGACTGATGTCTGTAAAAGCGCGTGTTAAAAAAAATTCTAATTTCATTAACAATTACATACTTTTCTGATTTTTTTTAACAAAAAAATATCGATAAAATTAGATTTCCATTTTGACGCTTTTTTAAATACTCTAGAAGCGTTTACAGACATCGATAAAAACTAAGTAAGAACAATCAAGCATTTCTAGACTTGTCTAATCATGCATCCTGGCATAGTCGGGTAATATATCCATTCATTTTCATTCATTAAAATGGCTGAAATACTTGAAAGCTAATTTTTGTAAGCACACGTAATATTTAGCAAACATCAACTATAAAAACTGGATTGTAGCTAGCCATTCAAAGCCAACACATTAGGGATTATGTCACTCACAAGACAAAATAATCATCATGAATTTCACCCTGAGTCCCTTCATTTACCAAGTTTAAATGATTGTATATACTATTCTCCCTTGACAGTTACCGCAGATGTTTCTGTAGTCGATGCCATTGTCTTGATGAGTCAGCACCGAACTAGTAGTACCTTGGTAGTTGAGGAGTCTCAAGTAGTAGGAACTTTTACAGAACGGGATTTAGTCAGGCTAACTGCCTCTGGAATTAAGCTATCTGGGGTGAAAATTGCCGAAGTAATGACACGACAACTGATTACCCTCAAGCAATCCGATGCTCAGGATCTTTTTACTGTTGTGTCGTTATTACATCAGCATCAGATTCGCCATCTACCTGTGTTGGATGACAACGATCAATTGGTTGGTATTATTACACCTGCAACTATTCGTCAAGCGCTGCAACCTGCCAATTTTCTCAAGCTACGCTATGTTAGCGAATTGATGACTACGCAGATTGTTCATGCGCCGCGAACTGCAACTGTGCTGAATGTAGCCCGACTCATGGCTGAACATCAAGTTAGTTGTGTGGTGATAGAGGAAGCAGCACCGGAGCAATTGGACTTGCTGATCCCTATAGGAATTATTACCGAACGAGACATTTTGCAATTTCAGGTATTGGGTTTAGATTTAGCTCAAACTCAGGTAGAAAACGTGATGAGTACACCGTTATTTTGCCTGAGTCCCACAGATTCTCTATTGGTTGCCCATGAAGAAATGCAACGTCGCCATGTCCGCCGATTGGTTGTAGCTGGGGAGCAAGGGGAATTGCTGGGAATTATTACCCAGACAAGCTTTCTACAAGTTTTGGAACGTCTGGAAATGTCTGCTGTAATTGCCGCGCTTCAACAACAGGTAGAACAACAGACAGATGAATTAAGACAAGCCAACGAGGAATTACAGAACGAAGTTAGGCAACGCCAGCAAGTAGAAGACGAGCTACGCCGAGTTTCTAATGAGTTAGAAAGACGAGTAGCGGAACGCACAATTGAACTTACCCAAGCTAATGCTCTTTTGCAACAGGAAATCCGCGATCGCGAACGTGCATTTCTTCGACTCCAGCAAACAGAGACAAATCTCCAGCAGGAGCGTGATTTTATTTCAGCCATCCTCAATATAGTTGGCTGTTTGATCGTAGTACTCGATCGCCAAGGAAGAATTCTCCGCTTTAATCAAACCTGTGAAGCAGTCACCAACTATTCGTTTGCTGAAGTCAAGGGAAAGCCTTTTTGGGATGTGTTTTTAGTTCCAGAAGAAAAAGAATCCGTCAAAAAAGTTTTTCGGCAAATCCAAGCAGGTCAATTTCCCAACCAACACCAAAACTATTGGTTAACAAAACAGGGAAATCTTCGGTTGATTGCTTGGTCTAATACTGCTATTTGCGATGAATCAGGGTCAGTGGAATATATCATTGGCACTGGCATGGACTTGACTGAACGCCAGCAAGCAGAATCTGCACTCCAAACTAGCGAGTTGCAACTAAGAGCATTATTTCAGGGCGCAAATGACGCTATGGTGATTGCAGACGATCAAGGCAGGTATGTAGACGCTAACCCCGCTGCCGCTCGACTTTTTGGCTTATCAACCACAGAGATATTAGGTCGCACTATTGTAGAATTTGCCGAGCCTGGTTTTGATTTCATCAAAGCATGGCAAGAATTTCAAGCAAGTAAGCGAGAGACTGGGGAATTTCGCCTCCTACGTCCCGATGGTACGATTCGTGATGTGGAATATGGAGCGACAGCTAACTTTCTGCCTCATCGCCATCTATCAATTTTACGAGACATTAGCGATCGCAAGCGCACAGAGTTGGCACTGCAACAACATACAGAACAGCAGCGACTGATGACAGTAATTGCCCAGCGTATCCGCGCCTCTTTAAATTTGGATGAGGTTTTAAATACCACCGTGGCTGAAGTTCGGCAGTTCCTCAAAGCTGACCGAGTTTTTATTTATCGCTTTCAAGCAGACTACAGTGGCACTGTAATAGTGGAAGCTATTGGTGAAGGTTGGACTTCTGCTCTGGATGCCAAAGTTGAAGATACTTATTTTATGGAAACCGGCGGTGAGGAATACAAACATGGGCGCATTCAAGCTGTAACAGATATTTATACAGCAGGTCTCACTCAATGCCACTGCGATTTACTCACTCAATTTCAGATCAAGGCAAACTTGGCAATTCCCATTGTGCAAGAAGACCATTTGTGGGGATTGTTAGTGATTAACCAATGTTCAGCACCCCGATTGTGGCAGCAGTGGGAAATAGATTTCTTGAATCAATTGTCAACCCAAGTAAGTATTGCCATCCAGCAATCAGAACTATATCAGCAGATACAAGCTGAACTAATTGAGCGCAAGCAGGCAGAAGAGGCATTACGTAAGAGTGAAGCGCAACTGAAGTTAGCCTTGGAAGCTGCCCAAACAGGGATTTGGGACTGGAATATTCTCGACAACAAAATTACTGGTTCTGAGAACTTGCCTGCGATGTTTGGTTTGGCAGGAGACAGCTTGGATTGGACTTATGAAACCTTCATTAATCAAATTCATCCACAAGACCAAGAATTTGTTAGTAATGCAATCATGCAAGCAATCCAAGGGCAAGTAACCTATGACATTGAATTCCGCATTGTTTTGCCCAATAGCAACATTCGCTGGGCAGCTAGCAAAGGTCAAGTTTTTTATGACCAAACTGGCAAAGCCGTGCGGATGCTTGGAGTAGATATGGACATCACCGAGCGCAAACAAGCAGAACAGAAAATCCGCGAACAAGCTGCGTTGCTTGATATTACTACCGATGCGATCGTAGTCCGTAATTTATCACACGAAATTCTATTCTGGAACAGGGGAGCTGAGTGCTTATATGGTTGGTCAGCCGAGGAAGCTGTAGGCAAAAATGCCAATGAATTGTTGTATAAGAAAATTAAGCCACAACTTGAAGAAGTTCTCAAGACAGTTGTTGAGCAAGGTGAATGGCGTGGTGAATTGCATCAAGTCACCAAAGATGGTGCAGAAATCATTGTCGAAGGACGTTGGACACTGGTACGTGATGAAGCCGGAAATCCCAAATCAATCTTAGTTGTCAACACCAATATCACCGAGAAAAAACAACTTGAAGCTCAATTTCTCCGTGCCCAGCGCCTAGAAAGCCTCGGCACTCTTGCTAGTGGCATTGCTCACGATCTCAATAATATTCTCACACCTATTCTTACCTCATCTCAATTATTGGTGCTGAAAATTAGCAACCTAGATCCAAAAAATCAACAATTATTAAAAATAATCGAAAATAATTCTAAACGCGGTGCTGATTTAGTAAAACAAATTCTTACCTTTGCCCGTGGATCTGAAGGCAAGCGCCTACCTTTACAAATAGAACATTTGCTCTCAGAAATCAAACATATTGCTCAAAGCACATTTCCCAAATCCATTATCATCAATACGAATTTACCAACAACCAAACTTTGGACTGTCTTGGCAGACGCTACCCAAATACATCAGATATTAATGAATCTCTGTGTAAATGCTCGCGATGCGATGCCTAATGGTGGTACTCTCACTCTTTCAGCAGAAAATATTTTGATTGATGATACCTACGCCAAAATGCATTTGGATGCTCAGGTGGGTCAATATGTAGCGATCGCAGTCTCGGATACTGGAATGGGTATTCCCCGCCATCTCTTAGATCGCATTTTCGATCCATTTTTTACAACCAAGGAACAAGGCAAAGGTACAGGGCTAGGTTTGTCAACAGTGATTGGCATTATTAAAAACCACGGTGGTTTTATTTATGTCTCTAGCGAGATCAGTATAGGTACTCAATTTCATGTGTACTTACCAGCTGGTTCCCAAAAGGCAAGCCAGGAAGCAGAAGCTCTAGAATTACACAATGGCAAAGGAGAAATGATTCTCGTTGTAGATGATGAATCCGCCATCCTAGAGATTATCAAAACCTCCTTGGAAGACTATAACTACAGAACACTGACAGCTAGTAACGGTATTGAGGCGATCGCATTATATAGTCAGCACCAAGATGAAATTAGTCTGGTACTGCTAGATATGATGATGCCATCAATGGATGGGTTAACCACTATCCGCGTCCTACAACAAATGAATCCGCAGGTCAAGATTATTGTCATGAGTGGTATCAACGCCACAAGTCAGCTTGCCGAAGTTGAAGGTATCAATACATTCTTGAGCAAGCCTTACACTATCAATGAATTATTGCAGGCTATAGAGAAAGTCAATAGTCAATAGTCAAGACTTGTTAGTTATTTCTCCGCCTCATCCCTTCTTCAATTAGATACAGCAAAAAAAATTCCAGATTTTTGCGGCGGAGATTTGGGGAAAAATCAAGCATAAGAATGAATATTGATGAGCAAAGCTGTAAAAAGCGAATCCAAAAAAATGTAAATTAAAATATTGCATAACCAACCACTTGTAACAAACTGTACCAAATTGAGTTCAGAAATCCGTTAACTTAATGAAAGCCATAAATGTAATTCAGGCTACAAAAAAATGCGACTAGAGCAGTTGCAAGCTTTTTTAGCGATCGCGGACACCGGCAGCTTTCAACAAGCAGCAAGAAAATGTGGGGTTACTCAATCTACCATTAGCCGTCAAATCCAGGCATTGGAAGCAGATTTGGGGATAGAACTGTTTCATAGAACCACTCACGCCAAGCTGACACTAGGGGGTGAGAGGTTGCTTCCTCGCGTGCGGAAAATCTGTCAAGAGTGGCAAACAGCCACAGAGGAATTAACAGATTTAATCGCCGGGAAGCAGCCAGAATTGTGCGTTGCAGCCATTCATTCGCTGTGTGCCTCATACCTACCACCAGTGTTGCAACAATTTTGTCGCGATTACCCAGAAGTACAATTGCGAGTAACTTCCTTGGGTAGCGATCGCGCTTTAAAAGTCCTCAAAGATGGATTGGTGGATCTGGCAATTGTGATGAATAATCGCTTTCTCACTACTGGCCGAGAAATGATAGTAGAAGTACTCTATGAAGAACCAATAGAAGTTCTCACATCTGCCAAGCATCCACTCGCCCAATATGAATGTATCCCTTGGTCTGAGCTAATTCGCTATCCTCAGGTGGTGTTTAAAGATGGTTATGGGATGCAACGCTTAATCCAAGATCGATTTGAGCGACTGGAAGCAACATTGCAAGCTGCTTTAGAGGTCAACACTTTAGATGCTTTCCGAGGAGTGGTGCGTCAAGGAGAACTGATTGCGTTGCTACCTCATTCTGCCTTAATGGAAGCCCAGCTAGACCCAACTTTGGCAGTACGCCCCTTAGCTAGTAATAGTAATGCTACTTTGCCTGACACTTCTAGTTTGACACGTCGGGTAGTCATGGTCACAACTGGCGATCGTCTGCAAATTCCACCAATTAAGCATTTTTGGCAACTGGTGCGAGATAATATCCCACCGCAAATTAATCAGCAGCGATCGGCTTCTTGAAGCTATGATGAGTCAAAAGTCTTAAAGTCCATAGTCAAGAGTCCAAAGTCAAAAGTCCAATAACTATTGACTATTGACCATTGACCATTGACTATTGACTATCGACCATTGACCATTGACTGCTATGAGCAATGTATTTAGGCCATTACTGCAAAAGGTAGGGAGTGGAAATCACACAGGAGAAAATCTAACTCGTGCTGAAGCCGCAACAGCCACAAAAATGATGTTGCTAGGTGAAGCAACTCCTGCCCAAATTGGGGCATTTCTGATTGCCCACCGCATCAAGCGCCCTACACCAGATGAGTTGGCGGGAATGTTAGATGCCTACAATGAATTAGGGCCAAAACTCCAACCGATCGCGGCGGGGCAACCAGTAATAGTCTTTGGTATCCCTTATGATGGCAGAACGCGCACCGCACCAATTAGCCCGATTACAGCTTTACTATTAGCTGCTGTAGGCCAACCAGTAGTGATGCATGGCGGCGATCGCTTACCGACAAAGTACGGTTTACCCTTGGTAGAAATTTGGCAGGGGTTAGGGGTCGATTGGACAAACTTGTCACTGGCCAAAACTCAGCAAGTATTTGAGCAAACAGGAATCGGCTTTGTTTATACTCCTCAGCATTTTCCCTTAATTAATAGTATTTGGGAGTACCGCGATCAACTAGGCAAACGTCCACCCTTGGCAACAATGGAGCTAATTTGGTGCCCTTACGCTGGGGATGTACATATAATTCCGGGATTTGTCCATCCACCTACAGAAACTCTGTTTCAATTAACCTTGGCTTTGCAAAATATCACAAAGTATACATTGGTTAAGGGATTGGAAGGTAGTTGCGATCTCCCACGCGATCGCACAGCAATTATCGGCTTATCAACACACTCAGGACACCTAGAACGCCTGCACCTCGCGCCCCGTGATTACGATTTCACTACTAAAAATGTCCCTCTGGGCACAACAGAAGAATTACTTACCGAAATGCAAGCGGTTTTAGCTGGTAATCCCATAGAATTAACGCAAACAGCCTTGTGGAATGGCGGATTTTACCTCTGGCAAAGTGGCGTTTGTTCAGATATGCGATCGGGTATAGCGAAAGCGGAAGAATTATTAATAAATGGAGTTGTCGCTGAGAAACTTCGTCAACTCAGCCAGGTAGTAAATTCAATAGCAACAACAGCATTTCAGCCAGTTTAATGAGTCAAGAGTCAAGAGTTATTAATTATCCTCTTTGTCCTCCTTGTCTTCCTTGTCCCCCTTGTCTTCCTCATCGCCCTACTTAGCCACAGATAAAATCATGCCTTCAGAGGCTAAGAGTGCTTTGGGAAATACAGACTTAACTTCTGATTGAACCCGATCGAGAAAATCATCGTCGTCATCTGGATGATAATGAGAGATGACTAAGCTTTTAACGCCACCATGATTGGCTAAATCCACAGCAGTTTGCCATTGCAAATCAGCTAGATCGTGATTGTGAGCTGTAGGGGGATTATAAGTACCGTTAGCAATCAAGAAATCGACCCCTTCAATTAGCTGTAAAATCCTTTCCTGCTCTACTTTATCGGGACTCTTAGGCAAATCTGTAATGTAGGCAACGCTAAAATTCTGCCACGTGACGCGGTAGCCAAGCGATCGCTGATGTTTATTGATCAATGCTGTGTTAATCGTGACATCATCTAGCTTGACCTCGCTACCTGAGTTCAAATTGTGGAAATGCAATTGTGATTGCATCACCTGTAAAGGATAGGGAAAGTGTGGCTGAAGCATTTGGTCATACAGACACTGCTTAATTGAAGCGCTATTTGAGGCTGCTGTGCCGTAGATGTGGAAGCTATTTTCGGGGATAAATGCAGGGGCAAAAAAAGGAAATCCCTGAATGCGATTTGATTGGGAGTTAGTGAAAAATAAATATGCTTCTATTGGCTCTTGTCGCTGCTGCCAAGTTTTACCCAGTACTCGTAAGCCCGTACCTCCATCAAAAATCAATTCTTTTCCGGCTACACGCATTTCTACACAAGCAGTATTCCCACCGTAGCGGTTGGTGTTACTGGCTGGGGTAGCAATCAAACCTCTAACACCCCAGAATTGCACTAAAAATCCTGTAGCTTGACTACTGAGTGGGGTAGTTTGCTTCTCAGTTACATAGCTCTGGGAACCCGACAGCTCAAAATTTGACATTTTCCTCGAATTTTAGACCTTACTGAGCAGGTCATCGTAGTGCCGTACTTCCAACAGTTGGTTTTTTTCGTCTACAATGACGACCGTAGGCGAGTAATTTTGTAACTCCTCCGGCGTAAACTGCCCGTAGGCCATTATAATCAGGCGATCGCCTATAATGCCTAGACGTGCGGCAGCCCCATTTAATTCAATTATTCCTGAGTAGGCTGGAGCAGGTATTGCATAAGTAATAAAGCGCTCGCCATTAGCTTTATTCACTACTTGTACCTGTTCGTAGGGTAAAATACCAGCTTTTTGCAACAGAATTTCATCTATACTGATACTACCCACATAGTTGACATTTGCCCCTGTAAGGGTACAGTTGTGAATTTTGGCTGACAGGAGAGTTCGCTGCATTTGATTTAGGATTTATCTAGCAATTTTTGCGAGCCGCAAACAGCAAAAGTTTTTGATTTTATTTCATTGTTGACTATGGTAACTAGGTTTTGAGCTAGTTTCCATGAAATCATGAATTGATGATCATACCAAATTGGTAATGGGTATTTAGTCAATAGTCAATAATACAAAAATTAATTTCTGAATTATTGAAAACTCAGACCTTACCCATTACCATAACCGATTAGGCTTGAGCAGCTTTGATGGACTTTTCTACCAATGCTTTTACTCGATCGGCATCTTGCCAACCGAGAATTTCAGTTACCTTTTTTTCCAGATTTTTATAAGTACGGAAAAATTCAGCAATTTCATCCAAGCGGTGTGATGGTAAATCTTTTAAGGATTGTATTTGGGCATAACGCGGGTCTTTGTCAGGAACGCAAAGAATTTTTTCATCGCGATCGCCACCATCAATCATCTCTAACAAGCCAATCGGTCTTGCCGCAATTATACAGCCAGGAAAGGTTGGTTCATCAATGATGACCATACCATCTAAAGGATCGCCATCATCAGCTAATGTATTGGGTACAAAGCCATAGTCGTAAGGATATTGTACCGAAGAATACAGTACTCGATCTAGGGCAAATGCCTGTAGATCTTTGTCAAATTCGTACTTATTTTTGCTCCCGCCTGGAATTTCAATCAGAACGTTGATTAAACCCGGTTTTGGTTGGGGTGGTATACGGGATAAGTCCACAGAAAAGCTCCTCTAATAACACAGTAGATTTTGGGGGCAATTAGTTAGGCTCCCCGTGTAGAATTTTAGGGCCAAGATGGACTTCTTCCCAAGGTATTCAACAAAAAAGGCGGCTATCTAGGAAGAATCGCCGCACCTTTGTCAGTATTAATATTTCCCATTGCAAGCAGCAAGAGGGATTCCTGGGTGTTTAGAGAGTAGGAGTTTAACCAACCCCTTAATAAGCATCCAAGTTATGCCCTACCACAATCAAAAGAGAATTGGATCAATTCTCTTTTGTGCTGAATTATCTCCTCTGGTTTAGGGTTGATTATTTTTCAGATGCTCGCTTCTCAACCAAAGTTGCTTGATGAGACTGCCTAATCTTCACTTCTAGGCAAATTATAAGTTAGTGGTTGCTGGTTATGGGTCACATTCGCTGAAGAATAGTGAGCAATGACAAATACAGGTAATGTCAGAGTTAACAGAGCGATCGCAGTTCCCACAATGTCTGCCAACCTATGGGAATATGTATCGTTATTGGCAGACTGGCTATTTGAATTCATACAAAAAATTTGAAATTCACCAAATCACTTTGAGTTTTACTCTCTTCGAGAGAGCCATGATGCTATTTTAACTAATTTTTAGCTGGAAACTCTGAATTCATACAGAATCTTAACCAGTTCTCTAACTGTCATAATATCTATTTGATACCTAAGAAAGTTGACACAAAGTTTACTACGAACATTTTTTGCTTTAACGTAGTGGTCGATATTAAATATCACTGTATCTACAGTAGATTTTTTGGGGTATTCATAGCTTGCATCCCAGCATTATAAATTACATTTTTACTCCTGAGTGCAGATTGAATTTATTCAGATATTTGACATTTCCTGCATCAGTATAACATCTTCAAATTCTTTGTCTAAGGTAGTTTTAGGGATAATTGCCTAATTTGTGCTACTTGAAATCAATCCCGCAAAACCACCGATTATCCATCAGATTTCCTAACACTTCAACAGTAGTTACACTTAAAAATCTATGAGCCTTCTTGCTAACTGTTAAGCTTGATTTTTTTAACCATGAATCTGAACCAGACAAATACAGAGATATATATCTGGAATGATAGTATTAATTAAGTTTTTTGTACTCAGAATATGGCATAAATTCAATTACTAAATATTAGTAATATTTACTATTTTGTCAATCTATATATAGGTAGATTTGTCGAACATTAAGATACTATAAGTCTCAATAAATCCACCAAATCTTGCAAAAACAATGTCTAGTAATAATGTAGAGTTTGATTAATAATTTTATAACAAATTAATCAATGAGAAAACCGCCGCTAAACTAGGGCGGTCTGGTTAAGCAATCGGAGGGTAGTTATAGCTTACTCTGCTCAGAGTGGACATTTTTGTAGCCAAGTTTGCACTTGTTTAACTAACGTCTACCATAAGCAGTCATCGGTTCTTTAATAAACCGAATATAAAGGTGTTTAAACGTGGATTTAATCACACGCGGCATTGCAAAATCGATGGGAATTAACTTGTCTGGTAATCGCCAATCTTCTAATTTTAGTAAGTCAGGTTCTAAGTGAGGAAAATCAATATCAGCTAATTCTGGACATACTCCTAATCTTTGGGAAGCTGCGACAGTGGGTACTTGCTGGGGTGAGACGTTGAGAATTTCTACCATTGCCCGATCTAGGGCAAATACATTTGATGCTGCTGCTAAAATACCCAAGGCACGAGGTTCTCCATTACTAGGACCATTGCCATCATGACCGATGATGCCATCTAAAATGGTTAAGTTGGGGTTAATAGCCTTGGCAGTTTCTACTAGCATTTCGCCAAAGCGGTTAGCGTCTTTGCCAGCTTCCATGTGCCACCAGGCTTTCATCTTGCCTGGAACGCAACCAAAAAGATTTTTGACTCCTAAAGTTAATGTTAGTTGGGCATGGGATTTGACTTTCGGTAGGTTAATCACCACATCCGCCGCCATTGCTTCTTTTGATAACAACAGATGGTTAAAATTCTCACTGACAGTTTCGTAACGCTGTCCGTGAAAATCCACAATTGGTAGTTTGAGTTCTTCTAAAATCGGTGCATAACCATTGGCTACAGCCACACCCTTCGCACTGCCAAAAGCGGGACTATCGCCTAAAAATGGCTTACCGCCTACTTCCATAACCATCTGAGCAACTTCGTAAACCAGTTCGGGGCGGGTGGTACACTCTTTACCAGGACGCGCTCCTGTGAGTAGATTAGGTTTGAGTAAAACGCGATCGCCACTTTTCACAAAAGCTGCCATTCCCCCAAAAGGTTCCAGCAGCGTGACTAAAGACTCGCGTAAAGTCTCGCGTTCGTAAGAAGTAGCACGGATTAAACTGACCGATGGTTTTTGGGTCTGCATGGATAATAAAGAAGATTAGTAAAGATAACAGAAAGAAGAAGTTCTTCTTTCTTATATCTTCCTATTATCTTTCTAATCCACTTTGCCTGATTCTGTGGTGAGGGGTAAGATACCACTCATTTGTTCGAGATTTAACACTGTGGCTAATTCTGCCTCACTCATCAGCCCTCGTTCTAAGACAATCTGCCTTAAGGATTTGCCAGTTTCCAGAGATTCCTTTGCTACCGCCGCCGCATTCAGATAACCGATGTGGGGATTGAGGGCGGTAACTAAAGCTAAACTACCTTCAGCGTATGCCAAACAGCGTTCTTGGTTGGCGGTAATACCTTTAATGCAGCGTTCAGTGAGGGCGGCGATGGTATTTCCCAAAATTTCGATACTGTGAATCAAATTATATGCAATTAGCGGCATCATCACATTTAATTCCAATTGTCCGGCTTGAGCTGCTAATGCGATCGCATTGTCGTAACCCATGACTTGAAAACACACCATTGATGTCATCTCTGCCATCACCGGATTATACTTCCCTGGCATAATCGAAGAACCTGGTTGCACTGGCGGTAGTTGAATTTCCTTGAATCCAGTTTTTGGCCCTGAATCCATCAGTCGTAAATCATGGGAGATTTTCACTAAATCTTGGGCTAAATTGCGGACAGCACCGGAAACATTTACAAATGGTGCCATACTCTGCATTGCAGCCATCAAATGCGGTGCAGGTTGCAAAGGCAAGTTTAGCAATTCGGCAAGCACTTCCACCACCCGCGCTCGATAAAGAGGATGAGTATTCATACCCGTACCAGCCGCACTACCTCCCAAACCCAACACCATCAAGTCTCCAGAGGCTGTGTAAATGCGGTTTTGATGTTCTGCAAGGATGTATGCCCAAGCACGGAAATTTTCACCCAAACGCACAGGTACAGCATCTTGCAAATGTGTTCTACCAGACTTGACGATATCTTGAAATTCTGTAGCTTTGGCTTCCAAGGTTGCGATCGCATTATCTAAAGCTGGGTGTAATGTATGCGCAAGTGCCAATAAACCACCAATGCGAATTGCTGTCGGAATCACATCATTGGTAGACTGGCCATAATTAACATGGTCATTAGGACTCACACGTTTGTAGTTGCCCTTTTCATCACCTAGAATTTCTAAAGCACGATTCGCCAAAACTTCGTTAACATTCATGTGGTGAGAAGTACCTGCACCAGCTTGATAAACATCAACAACAAATTGATCGCGCAACTTTCCTGCAAGTATCTCTTCCGATGCTTGCACAATTGCCTGACTAATGTCTTGGGGAATGCAAATCAGTTCGCCGTTGACAATTGCGGTAGCTTTTTTAATTAATAAACAAGCATCTACGTAAGTAGAGAGGGGCTTTAACCCACTGATAGGAAAGTTTTCGATTGCCCGCTGCGTTTGGATACCGTAATAAACATTACTTGCAATTTGGCGATCGCCCATCGAATCCCGTTCTATGCGAAATTGAGAATCTATTTGTTGAGTCATGGTGAGTATTATTTTAGAGAATCTCAGAACACAGATCATGCCACGCCTAGGCAGAGATGTGGAGATCCAAGATCTGTGAGATAAATCATTTATTAGGCAATAATTTTAGACATTGACAGGAGTTAACATTGATTTCTCAGGCTTTTATTCAAGAACAAGGTAATGGAAAACTCCGACATGAGGAGCAACTTGTTACTGAAGAACTGAGAGAACGTGGTATTCCCATCACTTTTTATACCCAGAAGCGAATTCATAGGCGACAACTTTCACTCGAAAGTCAGTCTCTAGTAGTAGGTGATATGTCATGTGTTTTAAGCGCATTAAAACAGCTTGGTATCCCAGAACCTTTACCAAACGATTATCCCGCGTCTTTGAGCAACTTCATGCACCGTCGGATATATTTATAGCCAGATACAAACAAGAGTTTTACGATTTATTGCCCAGCATCAACTATCAACCGCAAACTTTTTAACTCTGAAGAAATCGCTGATTTAGCAGAATCAGAACGTCAGCAAAAAGAAATTGCTCAACAAAAAGCCGAAAGATTAGCTGCTAAGTTGCGAGAGTTAAATATCGATCCAGATACAATTTAATTGTCAGTTGTCAGTTGTTATTGGTGAGGGTTTCAAGATTTAATTTACACTAAAGGTAATTTTGGATTTTCAATTGCTTATGACCCTACCTAACTGGATTACCTTTTCGCGCTTATTAGGAATACCATTTCTACTTTATGGTTTATACAACCCTTCAGCACAAGCTAAATGGATATGTTTAGCAATTTTTTTAGTCGCTGCATTGACTGATTGGTTAGATGGCTATTTAGCGCGGAAACTCAACCAAATTAGCGATTTAGGAAAGTTTCTTGACCCTTTAGTAGATAAATTTTTAGTACTTGCGCCGTTGATGGTGTTGATTGAATTAGGCAAAGTGCCGGCTTGGGGAGTATTTCTCATCTTAGCGCGAGAATTAGCGATCGCTGGTTGGCGGGTGAATCAAACTCAAATTACCGGAGCGAATATTTGGGGTAAACTCAAAACTGTGAGTCAAATAATTGCGATCGCACTTTTAATTGCACCCCTCTCACCAGATTGGCAAACCCCAACCTTGATTGCTTTTTGGGTTTCTGTCATTCTGACATTAATCTCTGGGGGAATTTATCTTTTACCTGCATCTGATTGATAAAACTACCCCTGTCTTACAATTCAAAATTAAGAAAGCCTGATGACCACAGAGTTTCTGCGTAAAGTATGTAACATCAAGTTGCAATCAAAGATAGTATCTGTCATTGCAACCGAAACGCAGTGAAGGAAAGCAATCTCATGGATTCCAATGTACTAGAACAGACTGCTACTTAGTATAAGTAATGAATTTGGGAGAATTTTTATTACATTACATAATTAGTTTTTCTCAGTGTTTCTTGGCGATCAATTATTCATTGTTGATTGCCAGAGGTTTATTTAGGTAACTTAAAGGCAATTTCAGCTTAGATCTGGCAATTCTTTCCTTACTGATGGACACCAACTTTTGCCTCGCGCCTGTTGCGTGTTGAAGGCTGTCCTGATGCATTTCCCAAGCCAGGGTAGTGTACACGATCGCATCCAGATCGTTATATTTAGGTTGCCAGCCTAACACCATACGGATTTTATCTGCACAAGCCGTCACACAAGCGGGGTCTCCAGGGCGACGGTCTGCTTCAATCACAGGAAAATCTACCCCAGAAATTGCCTTGACCCGTTCAATCACTTGTCGGACGCTATAACCTTGCCCATAACCGCAATTGAGAGTTTGGCTTTCTCCACCTTGTTCTAAGTAGCGTAAAGCATCAACATGAGCAGCAGCCAGATCTTCAACATGAATATAGTCCCGAATTCCAGTACCATCTGGAGTGGGAAAATCTGTGCCAAAAATTCGTAATTCTGAGCGACGTTGGAGTGCAGCATTACAGGCAGCTGCAATTAAGTGTGTTACATTTCGCAAACTTTGCCCCAGTCTTCCACAAGGGTCAGCGCCTCCAACATTGAAGTAGCGCAGAGTAACATACCTAAGACGTGACGCGAGACTGTAGTCCTGAATCAGCCATTCGCTCATCAATTTTGATCGTCCATAGGGGTTAATCGGTAGGGTAGGGGTAGACTCTGTAACCGGATTCTCTTCAGGTTCACCGTAAACTGCGGCGGTGCTGGAAAAAATGAATTGGTTAACATCCAGTACGCTACAACAGCGGAGCAAATTCAGGGTATTGCGCGTGTTATTGGCGTAGTAGTCAAGGGGATTGGCAACGGATTCTGGTACAACTAAACTAGCGGCAAAGTGCAGTACTGCACTAAATCGATGTTTGGCAAATATTTGGTAAAGACGGTCTGTATCTGCTAAATCACCAATAATTAACTCGCCATACAGTACAGCTTTCGGGGAACCTGTCGAACAGTTATCGTACACCACCACGTCATAACCAGCTTCACCTAATTGGCGCACCACGTGGGAACCAATGTAACCTGCGCCGCCTGTTACCAATACTTTTTTCTTCATCTACCTTTTCCTAACAAAACAACCCTGACAGTTTTAAAGGCGATCGCTATATCCAACCATAAGGAATAATTTTTGATGTAGTAGAGGTCGTAAGCTAGCTTTTCGTAAGCATCCTCAACTGAAGCACCATAGGGATAAAGTACCTGGGCCCAGCCAGTAATTCCCGGTTTAACTAAATAACGCAGCTCATAGTATGGAATTGCTTCTTTGAGCTTGACATCAAATTCCGGTCGTTCCGGACGGGGGCCAATCAGACTCATATCTCCATGTAGTACATTAAATATTTGTGGTAGTTCGTCAATTCGCAAAACTCGCAGCCAATACCCTACTCTCGTAATTCGCGGATCTCTTTGACTTGCCCATTGTGCCCCCCGTTTTTCAGCATCCTGATACATGGAGCGAAATTTGTAAACCCTAAATGGCTTACCATACAATCCTGTACGTAATTGACTGTATAAAACAGAACCTGGACTATCTAGCTTGATTGCCACTATTGCCAATAGCATCAGTGGAAATAAAAATATCAGCAACAACCCTGCGAGTATCAGGTCTACTAACCGCTTCAACTTCAAGCTAATACCACCAGATACTAAGTTAAAACCAGCACTAAAAGCCAACCAGCTATCCTCCAGTAAGGAGGACGGGAGTTTGTACCATAAGGTTTCGCAAATATCTGGTAGCCTGTAAATTGGAATACCTTGCAATCGTAGTTGCATCAACTGCTGCACTTGGGTATCAGAAAAATCCATTGGGCTAGCCACTACTACCCCCGACCAAGACTGCTGACTCCAAGCAGACAAGTCGTTTGCATCACCTCTATAAGTTAGTCCAGATGCTGTGTTTGCTAATTCGGTGAGTTCTGGATCGGCTTCTGCAAGAACTACCAATCGCCCCAATGGGTTATGTTCGAGGAACATTTGAGCAAATTTTATACCACTTTTGCCAGCACCGAGCATTAACCAAAGACTTTGCTCGGCGTGCGATCGCAACCACTTGACTGCCCATAATCTTAAGATCACCGCCCAGATTGTAAATATTCCCAGGCTGACTAGCAAAATTCCTTGCCCTATGAATGGGTGCTGACGCCAACCTAGTAGGTAAATTAAGGAATAAGTGATAACACCAGTGATTAAACTGCTAATCACGATCCGAGCCGGAGCACGCAAACCCGCTATTTGCGTATCTGGGTGGTAAGTATCTGCCAGATAAAGACCTGCCAGAACTAGCAGTATAAATACGCAAACAACCGGAGCAAAAATCTCAAAGATTTGACCGAGGCGTAACCAAAAGGCCACTCCTAAACAGACAAATAAGCCAAAAATATCTCCTACCAAAAGTAATACAGGCATGAAGCTTGGGATTTTGAGTAATTGAATGCTTCCCCTGTAACCGTGAAATGGTATATTGAACATAAGTATTTTATACTACTCTTAAATTCTGAGATAAACGATCTATAGGTAGTAGAATTTTTGTGCTTTAAGATGCTTAACCCTAAGATTTCATTACCTTGAGTATGTATTTCAGTTTGCCAATTTTTTTGACTGAAAATAAAGTAAATTTAATTAACTCTGTTTCAGTTTAAAAGCATGTTAAGTGTTTACTGCCTTAATGATTAGTCCCTTTTATCACAAAAAAATTAACATAGCGACAGTTATTTTTGTAATCAGTGCTTTACATGACTTGTTATTTCCCATGTAGATAATTTTTGGATATTTTAATCAGGCGTAAAATCCATACCATAGGCAGGAATACACTAATTCAAAGGTACTTTAGCACCTCAGTGGGCTGTTCAGAAACAAAGGGATTAAACAAGTTACTTAGTATTACTTTTTAGCGAAGCCTCAGAACTAAAAATATAAATAATACTTATATTTATTATAAATTCAATAAATATGGATTATATGTACCCATGACTTTGTCAAAGGTAGTATTTTTGGTGAATAAAGAACAAAAATTAGTATAAAATGGTCGGGACGTTTTGGGAATCAGAATATTTTAAGGAAAATTTCTGATAAATAGCAAGACTAGCCATCCCCGGTTAATTTTGTTGGGGCGATAATTGTGTTTGCACCTAGAACAGTGCCAGCCCAAATTATTTGTGGTTTTTCGGTACATTATTTATGCCTACTAAGCGAGACGACCGTGACCTTATTGATTTCCAAGAATACTGGCCGATACTGAAAAGGCGTTGGCCTGTGACAGCTGTTGTGATTGGCTCTGTGTTTGGACTAACAGCATTAGTCACCTTCCTCCAAAAACCAGTTTACGAATCACAAGCCAAGCTGTTATTTAACAAACAGAGTGGAGTTTCATCGCTCACTGGTCTATCTTCACAAGTAGGAGAACTGAGCGGTTTGACCAACCTCAGCAACCCCGTGGATACAGAAGCTGAGGTGATTCGCTCAAACCCCATAGTCCAAAAAACCATTGCTAGTCTGAACCTGAAGGATAAATCGGGTAAACCACTTACAATTGAAAAGTTTCTCAAAAAGCTGAAACTGAAGACTATTCGGGGAACGGATGTAATGCAGCTTTCCTACCGCAGTACAAATCCAGAGGAAGCTGCAACTGTACTTAATTCTCTGATGAATTATTACTTAGAAAGCAATGTTCGCACCAACAGATCTGAGGCCAGGTCTGCCAGGGAATTTTTGAATCGGCAATTGCCTGAGGTAGAGAAACGAGTTTTAAAAGCAGAAATGGCCCTACGTCGATTTAAAGAACAAAACAGGGTTGTGGCTCTGGATGTAGAAGCAAAAGCTGGTGTCGAAGGACTGAAAACTGTATTAGAGGAAATTACTAAAGCTCAAGCAGGATTGGCTGATGCTAGTACTCGCACTCAAGCGTTGCAAAGCCGAATTGCATTAAACACAGAACAGGCTGTGGAACTTAGTACTTTAAGCCAATCGCCTGGGATACAGCAGGTACTTACAGACTACCAAAAAACAGAAGATGAGTTAGCAGTGGCACGGACTCGCTTTAGTGAAGAGCACCCCACTGTAATTAATCTGGATCAGAAAGCAGCAGCTTTAAGAAGCCAATTAGAAGGGAGAGTTTCTCAAACTATAGGTAGTTCAGAATTGGTACCTGAGCAAAATTTGCAGATAGGAACACTCAAGCAGAATTTGACTGAAGCATTAGTTAAATCCGAAGTAGATCGGTTGGCATATGCAAATCGAGTAGCCACATTGCAGCAAGTATATGTAGTCAATAAAAGACGATTGGATATTTTACCTCGACTAGAACAACAACAGTTACAGCTACAGCGACAGTGGCAGGTAGCGAAAGTGACTTACGAACAGTTAATGAAGCAATTGCAGGAAGTTGAGGTACTAGAAAACCAAAATATTGGTAATTCGAGAATAATTTCTGATGCTTTAATTCCTGACAAGCCTGTTTCTCCCATCATTCCCTTGAACTTAGGGCTAGGTGGAGTTTTAGGAATTCTCTTAGGTATGGGAGTAGCACTGCTGCTGGAAGCTACGGATAATTCTCTCAAGACTATTGAAGAAGTTAAGCGGCTGTTGGAATATCCCTTATTAGGTACTATTCCGTTAGCTGAAAAACCTAAAGGTAGTGATGGTGAAGGGAGTGCAGAATTACCCACACTCCACAATCCTTATTCCCCTGAGTCCGCAGCTTTTGAAATGCTCCAGGCTAACTTAGGTTTCAGCATTTCTGATAAGACGCTGAAAGTGATTGTGCTAAGTAGCTCGATTCCTGGTGAGGGTAAATCTTTTGTAGCCGCAAATTTGGCAGTAGCCGCAGCACAAACTGGACGCCGAGTACTTTTGGTGGATGCAGATATGCGTCGCCCTCGTCAGCATAAAGTTTGGGAACAATCCAACCTGATAGGATTGAGTAACATTTTAGTTAATCAAGCTGAGTTACCAACAACTGCCAAAGAAGCACTGATGACTCTAGATTTAGTAACTGCTGGGACAATTCCGCCCAATGCAGCTGCGCTCTTAGAGTCAAAACGGATGGCTGCTTTAATTCAAGAAGCTACCAGTAATTATGACTTTGTAATTATTGACGCTCCACCTTTAACAGCAGTTGCAGATGCTCAAATATTGGGCAAGTTAGTGGATGGAATTTTACTAGTTGTACGTCCTGGTGTAGTTGACTCGGCAGCTGCTAGTACTGCAAAGAATCTACTAGCACAGTCTGGCCAGCGGGTTTTGGGAATGGTAGTCAATGGTGTTACTGCGGGTAGCAGCTATGGTGGCTACTATTCTAAGGGTTACTACCATCAAAATGGACACTCCAAGAATGGAAAGGTTGATGTTAAGTCACTTAAAATTCGGACTTAGCAATGTTGGATGATAAAAGTTTTAACCTGTGTTTATCAGGGTCTCTGTTCAATTTCGCCAATTTTAACAAAGAAGGAAATTTATCTATCAAAGTAATGTAAGATGCATCGATTAACTAGAAATAATTATTGTCTCAGTGAACCATAAGTTGTTAAAAAATGGGCTATATAATGCCGCGGCTGGAGTAGTCAAAATTGGATTAGCGATACTCACAATCCCTGTATTAATTAATTTGATTGGGGTTGAGGAGTATGGATTGTGGACATTAGCCTCTGCGGTGGTTGCAATGGTAGCTTTAGCTGAGGCCGGGCTTTCCACCACCACGACAGTCTTTGTATCACAAGACCTTGCTAGTGAGGATACTGAGAACTTATCACAAACTTTGACAGTAACTCTTGGAGCAATGCTGATACTAGCAACCCTAGGAGCGATCGCTCTTTGGTTGGGTGCAGAAGCAATTATTAATTTGTTTCCCAAGCTGGAGCAATTTCAGCAATTAAAAGCTGTACAAACTTTACAAATCTCCGCCGTCGTAGTTTGGGCAAGGTTACTTCAGCAAATAATTATTGGGGTAGAACAAGCCTATCAATTTTATGGAGTAATGAACCTTTTAATTACTCTCCAGTCATTATTAAGTAGTTTAGGCTTATTAGCAGTTGCATGGCTGGGAGGTAAGACAATTGCCTTAATGCAGTTTCAAGCTGTTTTAAGTATAGCTGCTTTTGCTGCTCATGTCTGGGTAGGATGGTTGCTAGTTAAGCATCTAAAATTACAACCAAAGTGGAATATTAAGAAAGGATTAGCTATTGCCCATTACAGTTTAGTCACCTGGATAGCTTCTCTGGGAGGAGTGCTATTTAGCCAGATGGATCGTCTGATTGTAGGAGCTTTACTAGGTACAGGGACACTTGGAGTCTATGCTGCAATTACTAACGTTACTGTCCAAATTAATGCATTATCTGCTTTACCTGTACAACCATTGCTACCTGCTATCAGCAGTTTAATGGCTAAGCAAGAAGCTGAGAAAGCAGTTATCCTAGCACAAGTAAAACAAGCGCTTCAAATCAACAGCCTACTGGCATTAGGGATAGGAGGTGCATTATTAACGTTTGCACCCTTTGTTTTGCATCTCATACTAGCAGAAAACTTATCTCCTCAGTATATAGTAGCCTTTCGCATAGCAACAGTTATTTACGCACTTTACTCTGTCAACGCAGTTGGTTTCTATATTCTATTTGGAGTAAATTCAGCGACTACATGCATGACTATTCAGTTAGCTAGTGGGGTTGTTTCTCTGCTGCTAATTTACCTTGGAGCCAATAATTATGGACTGATGGGAGCTATTTTAGGCAATGCTGGATATTTAGGAGTTTGGTTGCTGACCTTTTCTAGTATGAAAATCCTACGCATACCCCCACGTCTCTGGATAGGTTGGTTATGCTTTCCCATGCTTTATTTTGCAGGTATAGTATTAGCAAATATAGGGATTAGCGATCAGATCAATATAAAAATATTGATGCTTGTGCTACAAGTCATCATTTTAGCTGTTTGGTTTATTGTAGAACAACCTAAAATATTTCAAATAATCAAGGAATATTTAGTCAAAAAAGGAACAAAAAGATGAAAATTGATGAATTTATTTTTAGAGCTAAACGGCGGATAAAATTTCACTTATGGCAGTTAAACTGCCTACTTTTAACTGAGAAAATAGGAAAATTTAAATTACCTGATGGCTCTCTTTTTCATTACCCAATCAACAGTGCTATAGGACAATCGTTATTTGTTAACAACTTTGAAAGATCTGAAGTTGAATTTGTGCAGCATTCACTGCAACCTGGAGATATTGTTTTTGATATTGGTGCTAACGGAGGTATATATACTGTAATTGCTGCCAAAAAGGTAGGTGCTAATGGGCATGTATATGCTTTTGAACCAGGATATCGTGAATTAGATTTACTACGCCATAACATTGCTATTAATAACTTAAATAATGTCACCATCATTGAACGAGCAGTCAGCAATAAAAAAGGTATATCTCAGTTTGCTATATCTGATGATGGAGCATTAAATTCTTTAGCTGAAACTAAACATCCTTACCAAAGCATCAAAGAATGGTTAAATGTAGAAGTTACAACTATTGATGATATTGTTAAAGAACTCAATCTTAAAAAAATAGACTTCATAAAAATTGATGTAGAAGGTGCAGAAAAACTTATTTTTGAAGGGGCAAAAAATCTTTTAAATTCAGAAAATAAACTCAAAATTTTGTTTGAATCATGTGATGTAACTGCCTGTGCTTTTGACTATTCTACAAAAGATTTTCTCTTTGATTTATCCAAGTCAGGGCTATTTGTATACTACATAAATGCTGATGGTTCTATTTTACCTGTGACCAATTATGATTCTAGATTTGGAAGTAAAGAGTTATATAATTTTATAGCTTATAATTACTTAAGAGATAGTAGAGAATTAATCTCATAACAATTTACTCTTAACAAGTACAAAGTAAGTTAATATCATATATTTCCCATATTAATAATGCTTTGCTCGTGATAAGTATAGATAATATCTATAATTTTATGGAAATTCCAAATGCACCTGACTCTTGCAGTAAGAAAGCCTGTTCACAACGCTTAGAAGGTGGATTAAGACTAAATTATAATTCTCGTAAAGAACCTCAACATAATCAACCATTAATTACTATCATAACAGTTGTATATAATGGAGAAAAATATCTAGAAAATACAATTCAAAATGTAATAACTCAAAAATATGAAAATATAGAATATATAGTGATAGACGGTGGCAGTAATGATAGAACTTTAGAAATAATTAAAAAATATGACGCCCATATTACATTTTGGATTAGCGAGCCGGATCGAGGTATTTATGATGCAATGAATAAGGGATGGGCTGTAGCAAACGATAACAGTTATATTCTCTTTTTAGGCGCAGGAGATTTGATATTGAGCTTACCAAATTTAAATCAATTGCATTCTCATACAGCTATTTTTGGAAAGGTAAGTATGGGAGATAATGGTTTCTTTAAATCAACATCTGATTGGAAGCTCAAATTAGGAAATACTTTGCACCACCAAGCATTACTGATTCATAAATCGCTGTGCAATCAGCCTCCATTTGATACACAATACAAAGTTTATGCAGATTACGATCTGAATGCAAGGCTGTTTAACAAGGGTGTAAATTTTGTATTTTCTGATTCATTTATTGCATATGCCTTGCCAGGTGGCTTAACGAGTCAAATATATATTCAAGAATGCTTAACAATTATCGAAAAAAATTTTGGGATTTTCTGGACAGTTTTAGCTGTCATTTACTACCTCTATCAAGGAATAAAGTATGGATTCCGCAGAATTTCAATTTTTCCTTAAAGAAGTCTTAGCTGTTTTAGTACTTTATAAAACTGATATAAATAATTCTGATACATTTAAGTCATTAAGCTATTGCTTAGAAAAAAAATCTTCTAAACTAGATATTCTTATTTACGATAATAGCCCATTGCCAATGCTAAACCCAAAGCAATTAAATGAGCAATATTGGCATATTAGTTATATACATGATGAAACAAATCCAGGTGTTGGTAAAGCATATAATACAGGATATAAAATTGCTAAAAAAATGGATAAGAAGTGGCTGTTGCTACTAGATCAAGATACTAAATTTGAAACAGATGCTTTAATAAAGTATTACCAAGAAGTACACAGAAATCCTAACTCATTTTTGTTCGCACCTATCCTAACTTCGGATACAGGTGAACTTTATTCACCTTGTAAATATGCATTTAGAAGAGGATTTCCCCTCAAAAATATTGTACCAGGATTACATAGTAGTAAAAATATCTCACTGTTAAATAGTGGTCTATTTATAAGTATGGATATTTTTGGAAAAGTAGGTGGTTATAATGAAAAATTAAAACTTGATTTTAGTGACTTTGAATTTATAGACAGGTATAAGCAAATAAATACTTCTTTTATTATTATTAATACTAAATGTATCCACGGCTTTTCTGCTCAACAAGATAGTATAGAAGCGGCGTTAATTAGATTTGGTAGGTATTGTGAAAGTATAGAAGTACTGGCTAAAATTCATATAGACGCATCTATACTCTTGTTTTTTGCTTTTTTTAGAGCCTGTAAATTATCATTTAAATTTAAAAATTTTAGATTTTTCTATATATTTTATATTCAGCTGATAAATTCTTATTTTCAAAATCTGCTTTTAAAACTCCAAAAATTACCTAAATCATATGGAGATTCATAATGACAGAATATATATTATCAATAAGTTTTTATATTTATGTCCCTCTTGTAATTGTGGCTATAGCAACACAATTATTAATTTTAAGAAAGCTTGTGTTTACCTGGTACGATCCACTCTTTACTTATCTATTCTTCAATTCATTTAGTATAGCATTTGTTATATACTTGTTTTTTGATAATCAAATATATCCTGTATATTTGATTACATTTATACTATCAAATATATTTTTTATTGCTGGGCTAAGATTAGGAAATAAAAAATTAGATGGTGAAAGGAGAAATATTTATAAAGCAATTGTTTTAGACGATGATTACGGAGATGTAGCAACCAATGATGTATCTATATTTAAAAAATATTCTAAACAATTAAATATTATATTGTATATTAGTGTTTTTATTCTTTTAATTTCCAATGTAATACTGTTTTTCCAATATGGATCGGTTCCACTTTTTTCTGAAAATGCCGAAGTGGCGAAAGTTGAGTTTCGCAATAGTGGCTTCGGTTTTATTTACAGGATAAATGATGCACTTTTACCAAGTGCGATCGCTGTCATTATTATTAAACTTTTAAATCCTAAAATTCAGATTGGCAAATATCAATATTTGAGTTTGATATTTTGTCTGTTAATTTTAATGTTTATAGCATTATCAGGCGGTAGTAAAGGAGCTATACTCCTGATTGTCAATATGATTTTTTATATTTACTTGATTAACAAACAGTTCAATAGTAAATATACTAAAATAATAAATACTTCTATTCTTATTTTATTCTTTTTAGGAATAAGTATTGTCTTATTCATTTTTTGGAGAGCTTCAATTGCAGTTCAATATCTAAATTTATCTGAAGCTTTATTAGTTAGGCTTGTTGGTTCTGGAGATGTATTTTACTACTTTTACACTTATGATTTAATGAATGTATTTGATTATAATCCTATAGATTACTTAATTAATAGTATAAATCCGTTATTGAGTCTACTGAGATTAAGTGAATATAACCCTGCCCTAGGAGAACGGATCATTTCAGAAGCAATTGGATTGAGTACAGGAGGGTTTGGTGTAAATCCTCAACATCCTATTGAAGGTTTAATTTATTTTGGTTTTGTTGGTTCTTGGATTTACAGTTTGATAATTGGTTATATAGTGTCTGTAATTAGAACTCGCTTACTTCTGTTTACACTCAAAAGACCTCATCAACTAAATTTGTTATTATATATGGTCTGCGGTTATCAAATTCTTAAACTACCTGTTGATTCAAACTTATTACTTGAATCTTTATATAGTACATTTCTGATTGGTATTCCTATTTTTATGTATGTTCAACTATTTTTTCAATCAAAGTCTACTTCTATTAAACCCGCAGGAAAATGAAATTTAAATTATGAATGTTTCAGTATGCATGGCAGTATATAACGGTCAAGAATATTTAGCAGAGCAATTACAATCTATTTTAAAACAGCTACAGCATGATGATGAAGTTGTAATTGTTGATGACGCTTCTAGCGATCGCACTGTATCTATTATCAGTAATTTTCAAGACTCTCGAATAAAATTAATAGAAAATAATATTAATTTAGGCGTAGTAAAGACATTTGAAAAAGCGATGCATCATGCAAGTGGCGAGATCGTATTTCTTAGTGACCAAGATGATATTTGGCTTGCAGATAAAGTGCAAAAATTTTTAGCAATCTTTCAAACATATCCTGATGTAACACTAGTACTAAGTGATGCACAAATTATTGATGAAAAAGGTCAAATAACAGCAGATTCTTTTTTCCAAATTCGCGGAGAATTTGTTGCCGACCCTATTTCTAACTGGATTAAAAGTAAACATCATGGTTGTACTTTAGCTTTTAGAAAGGATATGCTGAAATTTTTTCTACCGTTTCCTGCTGATACTCCTATGCATGATATATGGATTGGCATCGTTAATGGGATTTATGGTAAAGCTTTTTATATAGATGAACCATTAATACAGCATCGCAGACATACCAGTAACACTGGCCGAGGAATTTTTAATCATGCTGGGGTTTTACAAATGCTAAATTGGCGATTAGTTTTAGCTAAAAATGTTATAAGTTTACTCTTAAAGCGGACATCTAAGATTAGCAGTTAAGTCTAGATAAACAATTGAATAATTAAAATAAATTGATATGCGACGAATTTGGATTTTAAGTGAGTTATATTTCCCAGAACAAACTTCCACTGGCTATATTCTCACAAAGATTGCTGAAGGTTTAGCCGAAGAATATGAAGTTAAAGTGATTACTGGGCCAGCAACCAATTTTTTGCATCGCGATTTTCATCCAGATTATGAAGTTAAAGATGGTGTTGAAATATTTCGATGTCAAACTACTAGCTTTAATAAAGATTTTTTTTGGGGACGCTTAGTTAATTTATTAACTCAATCAATAGTAATTTTAGGGAAAGCCGACAAACTTTGTCAGCCTAGAGATATCATTTTAGTTGTAACAAATCCACCTTTGTTGCCATTCGTAGCACTAATCTTAAAATGGCTAAAGAATTGTCAGTTTGTCTTATTAATTCATGATGTTTATCCTGAAGTTCTTGTTGCTGCTGGATTATGTAGTTCTTCTTCAGTGATAGCAAGAATAGGACGTATAGTAACCGCTATGCTATATACCCAAGCGAGTAAAATAATTACCTTGGGTAGAGATATGAATAGCATAGTAAAAAATAAATTATCTAATAATAGTAATAAAGAAAATATATTTTCCAAAATTTGCTTAATTCCCAATTGGGCGGAACACGAAACTGTTAAACCTAGCGATCGCAACAATAATCCATTATTACGAGAGCTAGGATGTTCCGATCGCTTTGTCGTTTTATATGCAGGTAACATGGGTAAAACTCATGGTATCGAAGACTTAGGAGAGGTAGCTAACATCCTGCAAGTTGAAAGTAATATTCATTTTGTGGTTGTAGGCTTTGGCGCAAAGAAAAAGTCGCTGGAAGATTATGTAAAATCTCATAACCTGCAAAATATGAGTATTATCCCTTTATCTGCTAGGCCTCGTTCTGAACAATCAGTATCTCTAAACGCTGGTGATGTTGCTTTAATTTCATACGTTCCAGGTATGGCAGGTGTTTCTGTACCCAGCCGTATGTATAATCAAATGGCCGCTGGTAAACCCATCATTGCTGTTGCAGATGATTGGTCTGAACTAGCTGAAGTTGTGCGAGAAGAAAATATAGGATGGGTAGTTAAACCAGGTGAAATTCAAGAATTGGTTCGGACAATTCAATTTGCAGCAAATAATCGAGATTTATGCGCCCAAATGGGAATAAAAGCCGCAGAAGTAGCTAAAACTAAGTATAATTTCGCTCAAACTAACCAGGCTTATAAAAAATTGTTTCAAGAAATATTTTCAGCATACTCTTCTTAAATATCAATTATTTTTGCTCAATTGCGTTAAATTCTTTACTGCGATCGCTACAAATTTTAAGCTCTTACTAGTATGCTTAGATACACAGCGATTTACTATGATAAATCGCTAGTTTAGTAGGAATAATATTAGCTAACACAAAAGCGATCGCCAATAAAAGCCATACTTAAACCAACTGTTCCCGTATTTTTTTATCGAAGGAAACAAATATGGATCGCCGCTCTTTTCTCGGTTGGATGGGATTGGGCTGGTTAACCGCTTCTCCTTTATTCATTGGCTCTATAATCACTAAACTTCAGCAGCAACTAGTTTTTGCAAATAATCTTAATGATACAAAAACTACTATTTTTTATGTTGCTCCTGATGGTAATGATGCTTGGACAGGCAAACAGGCAAGCCGGAATCAAACTCAAACTGATGGGCCATTTGCAACTCTAGAAAGAGCACGTAATGCTATTCGCGAACTCAAGCGTCAACAAGACGGTATCTTGAAACAACCCGTTACCGTTTTCATCAGAGGTGGTACATACTTTTTAGCCCAACCATTGGTATTTAACTCAGAAGATTCTGGTACGCGCAAATGTCCCGTTACTTACACAGCCTATCAAAATGAGAAACCGATAATCAGTGGTGGTCAGCGTCTTCAAGGATGGCAAGAGGTAGTCATTAACGGTAAACGGTTATGGATGTTAGAAATTCCGCAGGTTCGCCAAGGTCAATGGTTCTTTCGACAGCTTTGGGTAGGAAACCAACGGCGAACTCGTGCCCGTTACCCGAAAAAAGGCTACTTACCAGTAGCAGAAGTACCAGATGCTACACCCAACCAACCCGTGGCTCCAGGGCAATCAAGGTTTAAATATCGTCAGGGAGATCTCAAAAATTGGAGTACCATAAGCAACGCTGAGATAGTAGTTATGACTCGATGGGTAGAGTCTCGCCTACCAGTTGTTAGCTTAGACGAAAAACAAAGAATAGTCGCCTTTGCTAAACCTAGCCTTCATAGCATGGAACCTGGTAATTCCCAGTCTTCTGCTGCTACAAACTATTACATAGAAAATGTTTTAGAAGTTTTAGACAATCCTGGTGAATGGTATTTAGATAAAAAGTCCGGGAAACTTTATTACATGCCTTTAGCAGGGGAGAATATAACGACAATAGAGGCAATTGTTCCTCGCCTACCTCAGTTAGTTGACCTGCTAGGTAGTGCAGAAAATAGTAAATTTATAGAATATCTGTCATTTCAAAAACTTACGTTTGCTCATGCGGAATGGTACTATAACAATTCTAATGCCAGTGGCTTTGGTCAAGCAGCAGAAGGTGTTCCTGGAGCAATTTATGGTCAAGGAGTAAGATACTGTACTTGGCAAGATTGTCAGATTACAAATGTCAGTAATTACGGAATCGAATTTGCTAACAGCTGTGCAAATAATTCATTAATTCGTTGCCAAATTTACGATTTAGGAGCTGGAGGAGTCAAAGTTACGCAAGGAGCTAGTAGTATTCAAGTTATTAACTCTCATATTCACAATGGAGGCAAAATTTTCCATAGTGCAGTAGGAATTTTAGTAATGAATGCACCGAATAATTTAATCAGCCATAATCACATTCATGATTTTTACTATACAGGAATTTCAGTTGGTTGGACTTGGGGTTATCAAGCTAGCCCGACGAAAAATAATATTCTGGAATTTAACCATATACATCATATTGGCCGGCTGTCGAACGGTGATGGTCCGCTGTTAAATGATAAAGGTGGAATTTATATATTAGGTGTGCAACCAGGAACAGTAATTCGTGGCAATATTATTCATGATATTGATGCTTACAGGTTTGGAGCTTGGGGTATCTATTTAGATGAAGGTAGTTCGCAAATTCTAGTAGAAAATAACTTGGTTTACCGTACTAGAGACGCAGGATTTCATATACATTATGGTAAAAATAACTTAATTCGTAATAATATCTTTGCTTTTGGTAAATTGGCACAAATTCGCAGATCGAGACCAGAAGGCCATTTAAGCTTTACCTTTGAGCGCAATATTATTTACTGGAATCAAGGGCAACTTCTGGATAGCCAAGTTAATTGGGACGACTCTAATTATGTATTAAACCATAATCTTTATTGGTATACAGGGAAAGGAAATTTTCGCTTTGGTAAGCTGTCATGGCAAGAATGGCAGCAAAAAGGTAGGGATAAAAATTCTCTGATTGCTAACCCATTATTTGTTGCTCCAAATAGCGATGATTTTCGGTTAAAGCCGAATTCCCCAGCTTTCAAATTAGGCTTTAAACAGACTGATTACAACAGAGATTGATATATAATTACTGTACAGTTTCATTTGAGACGAGGGTTAAAACTTGCTCCACTTCGTCCACTTAAAATCCACAAAATTGATCGCCCACAATCTCGCAGCACTCTTACCTGAGATTCTGATTGATTTTCTTGTGAAGGTACTGCGATAGGTGTAACTGCAATTCCTTGGCTACCCAAAACAATAGTTGCGATCGCCTTTGCCCGTCTCATGTGATAATCCGATGTAATCAGAAAAATATTTTGTAATTTCTGGTTCACAAAATCTGCTGCGAGTGTCGTGAAATTAGTCACTGTGTCTGTGGCACGACCATCCAAGTGCAACCTTTGATCTACAACACCAAATTTGTGAAAAATTAACCGATTATATTCCAAATTCGAGGCGACATCAGAAACCCAAATATCTAAATTATTGTGAGACTGGCCAAACTTTGCGGCAAACTCTATCCTGGTAAAATCGCCTCCAAGTACAAAAATTGCTTGCGGTACAGGGGCTTGGTAAGAAGCGATCGCTATCTTAGCAGGAATAATACTAATCCAGACAGCTAAAACTAGCCCTATGAATTTTAGAAGCTTGCGCTTAAAAACCATACGATCATCCTTTGCTCAGAAAAACACTAACCATTCTAGGCAAATATCAAGATGATGTACCTCTCTAAATCAAGAAGCAGTTAGCGCAATTGCAATTATTAACTGAACTAGATTACCCCTAATGATTGTTAGCGATCGCTAGCTCTAAGCTCTTTTTCCAATCTGGCACAACCAATCCAAATGTATGAGATAATTTCTGACTGTCTAATAGAGAATAAGCTGGTCTGTTGGCTGGCGTGGGATATTCTTTTGAAGTAATCGCCAGCAACCTTTGCAACTTGCGATCGCTCTTCCTATCTTCAAGCTCAAAAATTGCTTTGGCAAATCCATACCAGCTAGTCTGTCCATTAGCGCTTAAGTGATATAAACCACCTTTACTTGCTAAAAAATCATATATACTCTGTGGAGCTTGAGACAGAATTTGGGCGGTAGCTTCAGCGATCGTGCGACTCCAAGTCGGTGCGCCGATTTGGTCATCAACAACTTTGATTTCTTCCCGTTCCTGAGCCAGCCTTAACATAGTGAGCAAAAAATTCTTACCTCGCAGGCTGTAAACCCAACTGGTACGTAAAATTAAATGGGGTACATCGACAGATGCGATCGCCTGCTCACCTGCGAGTTTGGTTTTACCATAAATGTTTTGCGGGTTGGGTTGGTCTTGCTCAGTATATGCAGTATTTTGGCTACCATCAAAGACATAATCTGTGGAATAGTGAATAACGGCTGCACCTAATCGCTTGGCTTCTTCTGCGATCGCACCTGGCGCAATCCCATTAATCGCCATTGCTAATTCTGGTTCTGACTCTGCTTTATCTACTGCTGTGTAAGCCGCCGGATTGATAATTAAGTCTGGTTTGACTTCCCTAATAGTGCGGCGAATGGTGTCTGGTTGAGCTAGATCCATTTGCAAATTTGAGTTACTGACGCTGCGTCCCACAGGTATGACTTCACCTATAGTCATCAGCGTGCGTTGCAATTCCCAACCTAATTGTCCAGTTACACCTGTTAAGAGAATTTTCATGCATATACCTCTGCGTCTCGCAACAACTTTCCCGCCTGATCTTTAGTAGATAAGATGGGTTCTGCTTGAATAGGCCAGGCGATCGCTAAATCTGGGTCGTTCCACAGAAGTGTACGTTCATATTGAGGTGCGTAGTAATCCGTAGTTTTATATAAAAATTCTGTATATTCAGAAAGCACTACAAAACCATGAGCGAAACCTGGTGGTATCCAAAGTTGCCGTTTATTCTCGGCTGTCAAGTCAATACCAATCCATTGACCAAAGGTTTTAGAACTTTTGCGTAAATCTACAGCCACATCAAATACTGCTCCTACTACCACTCTCACGAGTTTTCCTTGAGGCTGCTGAATTTGATAGTGCAAACCACGCAAGATATTTTTAGCAGAAAGAGAATGATTGTCTTGAACAAAATGTTCAGCAATTCCTGCCTTTTCTAAAAAAGCTTTTTCGTTATAACTTTCATAAAAGAAACCGCGTTCATCTCCAAATATCTGCGGTTCAATTACTATTACATCAGGAATTTCTGTCTGTTTGACTTGCATTTTTCTACCCTTTGTAATACTAAGATTGCTGCTTGATTAAAGTTTAATTCCAAACTTTAAAGATATCTTATGCAGACACTTATGTATAGTCTATTTTAGCTTTTGGTGTTGTTTGCACAGTCAATAAATTCCCTTCAGATGGTTGTTGATTAAAAGACAATTTTCCCATACCGTTGTTTTGTTCTATAGTTGTAGACATTTGATCGTTCTCTAAAATTGACATCAGATAACGACCATAGCCACTCTTAGCCATAGATTCAGCTAACTGACGCAATTGGGATGAGCCAATATATCCTTGAATGTAGGCAATTTCTTCAATACAAGCTATTTTTAGACCTTGCCGTTCTTCTAGTGTTTGGATAAAGTTACCAGCCTGATGTAAGGATTCATGAGTACCAGTATCTAGCCATGCATATCCACGACCCAAAATTTCTACTTGTAATTGGCCTTTATTTAAGTAAGCTATATTTAAATCAGTAATTTCTAGTTCATTCCGAGCAGAAGGTTTAAGGCTGGCAGCGATTTCTGCTACTTGAGAATCATAAAAGTAGATACCAGGTACAGCATACTTAGATTTCGGAATTCGAGGTTTTTCTTCTATACTAATTGCTCTGCCATTGCTATCAAATTCAATTACTCCATATTGGCTGGGATCTTTGACTTGATAGCCAAATACTAATCCCCCTTCTTGAAGCGTGGCAGCCCTAGCTAGTACTTCTGTTAAACCATGCCCATAAAAAATGTTATCACCTAAAATTAAACATACTGGCTCATTCGCAATAAAATCTTTGCCCAGAATAAAAGCTTGTGCTAATCCTTCGGGTCGCGGTTGCTCAATATAACTAAACTGTAAACCCCACTGGCTACCATCTTTTAAAATTTTTTCAAATAAAGGTAAGTCATTAGGAGTGGAAATAATTAAAATCTCCCTAATACCTGCCAGCATTAATACAGATAAGGGGTAGTAAATCATTGGCTTATCATACACGGGCATTAGCTGTTTGCTAACAGCATAAGTTAGAGGATAAAGACGTGTACCAGAGCCACCTGCTAAGATAATGCCTTTCATAAGAATTTTAGATTTTGGATTTTGGATTTTCGATTGTACTTGCTTCCTTTAGCTTTAAGAATTCAACCTTTTTGGACTAGTACAACTTAGCAGAAATAAGCAGACTATTCCTAAAAGCTCAAAGCTAGAAAAGATAGTAATTTTGACTTTGGACTTTTGAATTCCGCGTAGCGTTACTAGGCTTTTCTATTTTCATAGTTTTGTTTTAGCCAGTTTTGATAAGCACCTGAGCGTACTTGATTTACCCAAGTAGTATTATTCAGATACCATTGAACTGTTTTCAGTAAACCACTGTCAAAGTTTTCTTGAGGTTGCCAACCTAGATCGTGGTTGATTTTAGTACAATCAATTGCATATCTTCGGTCGTGGCCAGGACGGTCTTTAACAAAAGTAATTAAAGAAGAGTAATGGAAATCTGATTTGGGAGCCAAGTCATCTAAAATAGCACAAATTTTCTCTACAACTGTTAAATTAGCTTGTTCGTTCAGACCGCCGATATTATAAGTTTCACCAACTTTACCTTGTTGTAAAACAAGATATATAGCCTCGCAGTGGTCGATAACATAAAGCCAATCGCGAACATTTTGACCATCCCCATATATAGGTAGTGGTTTACTATCTAGAGCATTGAGAATAGTTAAAGGAATTAGTTTTTCTGGAAACTGACACGGCCCATAGTTGTTTGAGCAATTGGTTGTTAAAGTAGGTAATCCGTAGGTGTGATAATAAGCTCTAACAAAATGATCGGATGCTGCTTTCGACGCAGCGTAAGGACTATTGGGTGCGTAGGGAGTATCTTCACGAAAGGCTGGGTCTTGTGGTTGGAGTGAGCCGTATACTTCATCTGTAGACACATGCAAAAAGCGAAATTGCTCTCGTCTTGGCGATAATAGTTTTTGCCAGTAGACTCTACTTGCTTCTAGTAGTTGAAATGTTCCGACGACATTAGTTTGAATAAAGTCATGAGGACTCAGGATTGAACGGTCAACATGACTTTCAGCAGCGAAATTAATAATTGCATCTGGCTGATACTGTTCTAAAAGGTAGCTGACTAACTCTACGTTGCCGATATCGCCTTGAATAAAATGATAGTTTGGGTCGCTTTCGAGTTCTGCTAAGTTCTGGAGGTTACTAGCATAAGTTAATTTATCTAAATTAACTACATTAGCCCATTGTGCCTTTCTCGCTTGGAGAATAAAATTTGCTCCAATAAATCCGGCTCCTCCGGTGACTAATACTGTTTGCATATTTTTTCAAATTATTTGTTTTATACATCTTATGAGAATTTGCACGTAAAGACGCACTAGTACCACTACGCAGAAGTCGAAAGTAAAAATGAATACAGCGTAAGCGTTTCATTGCTTTAGAATGGGTGGTTGATTTACGCTGTGCTGTACTAGTTTGAGCTTGCACATTTACCTGTTTCAGTGCTAAGTGCTGGGTGAGATTTCCCACTCAGCACTCTTGATGTGAGTTGAAATTTTTCTGTTGCTCACAAAGCTTGTAGAATCTCTTCATCCACAGAAAAATCAATCTCAGCTTTATCTCGCCCAGATACTAGATAATCATTTTCAAAGGCATCAATTAGTCCAGATATCAAATCATACTCAGGCTGCCAGCCTAATTCGGTTTGAGCCTTATTCACCGATGCAAAGAAATGCTGTCCCCGCATGGGAAAGGCTTTGCGCTTACCGAAATCAAATTTTTTCGGGTCGTAATGGACAATTTTCACAGCATCGAGTGATTTACCAGCAGCTTGCGCACAAGCACGAGCTAAACCATCAAAACTGACATAGCGATCTCCTGATACATTATAAATCTGCCCTATTGCTTGCTGATTACCTAAAACTTGCGTCATTGCCCTGGCCAAATCTTTTACATGACCAAGTTGGGTAATGTACAAGCCATTACCAGGGATGAGAATCGGGCGATCGCGCACAATCCTATCAAAAAACCAGCTTTCTAAATCGTTATAGTTACGCGGACCATAAATATAGGTGGGACGAATTGAGGTAAAGGGTATGCCGATTTGAGCTAGGTAAGCTTCTGTTTCATGCTTACCCCGATGGCGACTTTTAGGATCTACAGGATCGCCCTCTATATGAGGCATTTGGTCAGATTTAAGATACACTCCAGCCGAACTCATGTATACAAAATGTTGTACCCGGTCTTGAAAAATTTCTGCCAGTGGTTGAGTATCAGTAAGTTCGCGCCCATTATTGTCAAAAATGGCATCAAAATTCTCTTGGGATAACTTTGCTTTTAACTGAGTAGGGTCAGTGCGATCGCCTATAATTTGTCCTACTCCCTGTAAAGAAGGTGCAGGTCGATTACCACGATTGAACAGCACCACCTCATGTCCTTGTTCTACTAGCAGTTGAGTTAAGTAAATACCGATGAACCGAGTACCACCTATAACTAAAATTCGCATAATTTTTACTTCCTATGTCAGTTTTTGTCAAGGGATTGTGAACTAAGTACTGGAAAATGCTCCTACCGAATACTGATACCTAATACTTAATACCCAGTATTTAATCCCATGTTTGAGGTTATCAGGTTGTAGTATCCATCTGGAACCTGTTTTAGAAGAATTGCGTCTTCGGTGGCATCTGGGTTGCTTTCCATTCCTCGATCGCAAAGGGAAACTTTTCAGTTAACCTGACAATTTGCTTGTTGTATTTTCCACTTATTTACGTTAGCTGTGCCCTTGAAATATGCTCTGATTCATGAATGGCTCACACCTAAAGCCACTGGCGGTTCAGAACTAGTTGTACAAGAGATTCTGAATCATATAAATGCCGATTTATATGCCCTAATTGACTTTGAATCCAGCAATCCTAAAAGCTATTTATATCAGCGTCAGATTGGCACGACTTTCCTGCAAAATTTTCCCTCTGCCCGTAATGGTATCCAAAAGTACTTACCTTTTTTGCCATTAGCCATTGAACAATTAGATGTACGGCAATACGACGTAATTCTATCTTCATCTCACGCTGTAGCAAAAGGAGTAATTACTACTCCCGAACAATTACATATTTGTTATTGCCACAGTCCTATGCGCTATGCTTGGGACTTGACTTTTGATTACCTGCAACAAAGTCGGTTGGGAAATGGTGTAGCGGGATGGGTGACGCGATATTTACTGCATCGTTTGCGTCAATGGGATGTATTATCAGCAAATCGTGTTGATTATTTTATTGCCAATTCAGAGCATACAGCTCGGAGAATTTGGCGCTGCTATCGACGCACAGCAGAAGTAATTTATCCGCCAGTTGATGTTGAGGCAATGCCTTTTTTACCTGAAAAAGAAGACTTTTATCTGATAGTTTCCCGGTTAGTGAGTTACAAACAAGTATCCTTAATTATCAGGGCTTTTAATCAACTGCAAAAACCATTGGTAGTAATTGGTACAGGTCCACAGATGAAATATCTTCGCAAAATAGCAAATTCTCATATCCAAATACTGGGATGGCAACCTGATGATGTAGTAAAAAAATATATGGCAACAGCCAAGGCATTTGTCTATGCAGCTTGTGAAGATTTTGGTATTGCCTTAGTTGAAGCACAAGCTTGTGGTACGCCTGTAATTGCCTATGGCGCAGGAGGCGCGTTAGAAACTGTACGAGATATTCGCTCCAGTAACGATACGGGTACAGGTATCTTCTTTAACGCGCAAACAGAGGCTGCTTTAGTAGAAGCAGTAGAAAAGTTTGAAATGTATCAAAATGCGTTTAATCCTGAGTATTTGCGATCGCACGCTAGCCAGTTTTCTCGTCAAGTTTTTGGCGATCGCTATCTAAATTTTGTAGATCGGTGCAGCAAAAAAACACCTTTTTTGGAGTAATGGTGAAGATTTTTGTAATTGTTTTGTAGCTTTTGGAAATTTAAACCCAGAAGCACCTCCTTTTAGCTTTAAGATTGGGACTATGTGTGGTGTGGATTGTTAAGGAGTATGATGACTGCCCAGAGCTCACTCCTCTCCGGCAAGCGAGGCCTACGGCAAGACGCTAATGCGTCTGCACGTACTTTCTTAAAACGGGGTCAACAGAAAAAGACTCCTAAGGTAAAACCCCAAGGTTTGTCTTTTCAAGGTTTAAACGGAGAGTTTGCCAAACGACTGTTTGATATTGTGTTTTCCCTGTTTGTTTTGATCGTATTTTTCCCTGTTTACTTAATCTTGACCTTACTGATTGCTTTAAGCTCAGAAGGCCCGATTTTTTATGTCCAAGAAAGGGTAGGTAAAAACTACAAGCCCTTTAATTGTATTAAATTTCGCACAATGGTAAGCAATGCTGATGAAATTCTCGTACAAATGATGGAAACATCCCCCCAGATGCGGCAAGAATTTGAAAGCAGCTTCAAGCTCAAACAAGACCCCAGAATTACTAAAATTGGGAGGTTTTTGCGAATTACTAGCTTAGACGAATTTCCTCAGTTCTGGAATGTTTTAAAAGGGGATATGAGTGTTGTAGGGCCGCGACCTTTAGTAGCCGAAGAACTTCCCAAATATGGCTATCACATCGATCGGATTTTAACTATCCGTCCGGGAATTACAGGGTTGTGGCAAGTTTCTGGGCGTAATGACATTCCCTATCCTCGGAGAGTTCAAATAGACCTGCATTATGTCAAATTTAGAACTTTTTGGCTGGATTTATGGATCATCTTGAAAACAATTGATGTAGTCATTATGCCCAAAAATAACGGAGCCTACTGAAAAAATACTTAAATAGTAGATTCTGTGGGGCAGTTAATGCCCCGCAACAAGAATTACTGAGCCACTTTCAGAAATTAAAACAAATAAGCTGATACGCATCTAGATTTAATAATTTTTGCGTTAGATCTGTCCAAGCTCAAGAGGAGCTAGCGCTCTGTGAAGTCGGTTGTGACATAGGAGCTTTGGCAGCGAGGTTTTGGAAACATTAAGAAAATTTATCCAGACTTAATACAATTCTGCTTTATATAAAATTTTAGTAAAGATATATAAAAGTTTCACAGAAAAACCTCATCATTTTGATTTTAATCAAGTCAAAATACTTATTAAATAGGCTCACATACGTATATTTATTTACTTTTAATTTATGGTATTAGGGAAAATTCGTAGGTTTCCCATTAGGCAATTTAGCCATTAACTGCTAGCTTGTATCAGTTAGGCTGTAACTTTTTTTTACCGAAATCACAAAGGAATCCCTAAGCATGACGCAACAGAAACGAGCATTGATTACCGGTATTACTGGTCAAGATGGTTCATATCTGAGTGAGTTTTTGCTAGAGCAAGGTTACGAGGTTCATGGTATTATCCGCCGAACTTCTACCTTTAACACAGACCGCATCGATCATATGTATGAAGATCCTCACAAAGAGGGTGTGCGGTTATTTTTGCACTATGGCGATTTGACAGATGGTACGACACTGCGCCGGATTTTAGAAGAAGTACAGCCCCAAGAAATCTACAATCTAGGTGCGCAATCTCATGTAAGAGTGAGTTTTGATTCACCAGAATACACAGTAGATGCAGTGGGAATGGGAACACTACGTTTGTTAGAAGCAATTAGGGATTACCAGCAGCGTACTGGAATTCAGGTGCGCTTCTATCAAGCCGGTTCTTCAGAGATGTATGGTTTAGTGCAAGCAGTACCTCAAAGTGAGACAACGCCCTTTTATCCCCGTAGTCCCTATGCTTGTGCAAAAGTTTATGCTCATTGGCAGACGGTAAATTACCGTGAATCTTACTCGTTATTTGCTTGCAATGGTATACTTTTCAACCATGAATCTCCCCGACGTGGAGAAACTTTTGTAACGCGCAAAATTACCAGGGCTGTAGCGCAAATTGTGGCTGGTAAACAGAAAAAGCTTTATATGGGCAATCTAGATGCCCAGCGAGACTGGGGCTATGCCAAGGATTATGTTAGAGCCATGTGGCTAATGTTGCAGCAAGAGCAACCAGATGATTACGTAATTGCCACTGGTGAAACCCATTCTGTACGGGAGTTTCTGGAGTTAGCATTTACTCATGTGAATCTCCACTGGCAAGATTATGTAGAGTTTGATGAGCGCTATCTTCGCCCTGCTGAAGTAGAGTTATTAATTGGTGATGCTACTAAGGCACGCCAAAAGTTAGGTTGGACACCATCGATCAGCTTTGAAGGACTAGTAGCCCTAATGGTGGAAGCAGATCTACAAGCACTTGGTGTTACTGCTGCGAATGGAAGTGGTTCATCTGTATTGAATGATATTGCGACTGTCCGGCAACAACTGGGCGCTCTCCACTTTTGATTCACACTGCTGAGGATAAAAATATGACTGCCTTAGAACTAAAAAATAAACGGATTCTCGTTACTGGTGGATCGGGTTTCCTAGGTCGTCAGGCGATCGATCAGTTGTGTCAAGCAGGGGCTGATATAGATAAAATTACAGTACCGCGATCGCGTGAGTGCGATCTGCGCGTTTGGGAAAATAACCAACGTGTTGTTGACCAGCAAGATATTGTCATCCACTTAGCAGCTCATGTCGGTGGTATCGGTCTCAACCGTGAAAAACCAGCAGAGTTGTTCTACGACAACTTGATCATGGGAACCCAGCTAATTCATGCTGCGTATCAAGCTGGAGTAGAAAAATTCGTCTGTGTTGGCACTATCTGCGCTTATCCCAAATTTACCCCGGTGCCCTTCAAAGAGGATGACCTGTGGAATGGCTATCCAGAAGAAACCAATGCTCCCTACGGAGTTGCGAAAAAAGCACTGTTAGTTCAACTGCAAGCTTATCGCCAGCAGTATAACTTTAACGGTATTTACCTCTTACCCGTCAATTTATACGGGCCAGAAGATAACTTTGACCCCAGCAGCTCCCATGTGATTCCGGCGTTAATTCGCAAAGTTCACGAAGCCCAACTTAAAGGCGAAAAGCAACTTCCTGTTTGGGGTGATGGCAGTCCTACCCGTGAGTTCCTCTATTCTGAAGATGCTGCTAGAGGGATTGTTATGGGCACTCAATTCTACAATGATTCCGAACCAGTGAACTTAGGAACGGGGTATGAAATCTCAATTCGGGATTTGATCGCTCTGATTTGCGAACTGATGGAGTTTGACGGGGAAATTGTCTGGGAAACAGATAAGCCTAATGGTCAACCTCGCCGTTGTCTAGATACTGAACGGGCAAAGCAAGCTTTTAATTTCACTGCCCAAGTCAGCTTCCGAGAGGGACTAAAGAATACCATTGAGTGGTATCGGCAACACGCTGCATAAAATAAGTAAATACTTTAAGTAGGGCAGATGCCCTACTTAAAATTTCGCTAACGGCTCCGCCGAAGAGGTTAACCTAAATAATACGCAATTGATTTGTATTCAAGCAAACAAGAGATTACTTAACAAATTGCGGCATAATTTCAGCAGCAGTCAAAATTCCATAAATGCCGCGTTGGTATAATTGCCGACCGGCTTTGAGATAACCAAAGGCTGGGCCGCAGACATTGGCTGCCATGCTCGTTTCATCGCCTAAAGTAAAGGTATGAGTAGAAATTTTGCCTTCAAAGGTACGTCCTGTAACCTTAACGTTTGTACTTAGGGGCTTTTTAGGATTGCGCGTATCCACTACACCACCAACAGTGACGCGATCGCGATCGCATATTCCGGCAAACTCTAGCATCACATCATCGGCGTGTTCCATATTCTCTAAGGTAAGCACGCCATTAGTTTTATCTAGTAGTGCTTCTACTTCGGCGTCACTCATCGCCCTAGCAGCTTCTACTGAATAACCAGGCATATGACCGATGTCTTCCCGAACAGTGGCGCGGTAAGCTTCCCAGTTAGCAATTCCTACACCAAAGGTAATTTCAACTTTATGAATTTCGGCGTAGCTTTGGGCGGCTAAAGCTGCCGCGGCTGTTAACAATCCAGGTGTAGCGCCACATCCTGTCATGTATGTAATGCCGGCGGCTTGTAGTTCCTCTTTCATCGCCAGTAATTGTTCTACTGCACTGGTGCGCTTAATCGCATCCACCAGCACCCCCTGCCAACCAGCAGCGATAAACTGCTTGGCAACAGAGGGAATAAAGTCGTTGGGTAAATTGGGTAAAGCCAGAAAATACCCATCTACAGGTTGTGTGGTATCGATTAAATCTTGAATACTGTGATTTGTTAAAGTACCAACCGGTTCTAAATAACCTACCGAACCTTGAGATTGGTAGGTTGCAATGCATTCTTGAACATTTAAACCTTCAGCAGCATAAGCGAAGCCTTTTTGATCTGCCACTGCTACTAAAATCATTTCCCGTTTGCCAGCAAGTACCTTGGCGGCTGCTTGTCCGAGTCCGCCGAAACCCAGTACTCCCACGCGAATCGCTGGCGAAATATTAAGAGAACTTTTGACTGGTTCTGAATTCATAGTCAATTTGTGGAGTTGAATCGAAAGCTTTGATTATTCAGCATTTTAGCTTCTTGCTTGTGGCTGGTAACTCAAAGCTATAAAGGTTAATTATGCTTCATTATCCTGGTTTCTCCTCCAACCAGATCAGTTTTTTTCCCAGAAATTATTGCTGAGTGATTTGGGCACAAGCAAGAAGAGATTGAGAAAATTTTATATATAGTTGTGTGCCTCTGGCTTTTAGTTAAGATGCGTATACAAGGTCAGATATTTTACAAGTTTGGCTCAAGGATCTAAAAGGTAAAGTTTTTATAGTGTCCTTCCTTCAAGAGAGGATGCTCAGATAAATGTAATTGGGAGTTAATTTATGATTCTAGCGGCTCTGCGTAGATTCACTAAACACTATCCATTCCAACAACCACGGGAAAGTTTATTGAGGAGACTACCCGATGTACCAATTGATTTCGGGTCATTTGAAGCCAAGAATGGTATCAAGTATAACGCTTATCTAAGTGGACAAGACTATATCGTTAAGAACTTATTCTGGTTCGGTGACTTTGAACCTTGGATTACCTTTATGATTAGTTGTCTAGTTCAACCTGGGGAAGTTGTCTGTGATATAGGAGCTAATATTGGCGACACGGCTCTTCAAATTCTGCCTTATGTGGGTTCATCAGGTCATATTTATTGTTTTGAGCCAGTTCCTTTGTTGCAATCATGTCTTACGGAAAATTTGAAGGCAAATCAAGTTTCTTGTATAACCTTAGTTCCGAAAGCTCTTTCCAATTGTCTTGGAAAACTGACGATGGCGGTAGAAGCTACACAACCTGGATGTTCACAGATCGTAAAAGACAATAATACTCACTCAGTAAATGAAAGCATTGCGGTTGAGGTTACTACTTTTGATGCTTGGTTCAAGGATAGTGATGTTTGCCAAGTAGCTGTCTGTAAGATAGACGTTGAGGGACATGAACTCGAAGTTGTTGAAGGGATGAAAGATTGCCTGAAAGCAGGTAAGATTGGAAGCATTGTTTTTGAGCGCTACGAGGGCTGCAATATTAACGATCCTGTTGTTCAGCTTCTTTGCGAGCATCACTACAAGGTTTTTAGAATTTACAAAAGCTTTCTGAAAACAAAGGTTGTAGAACTGCTGGACGATCGCACTTATTATCGTGGAACAATTGATTACGTTGCAGTTCTTGCAGGTAGTATATTCGAGGAGCGCTTAAGTAATCTTATCAATCGTTAGTGAGTTATAGGGTGCATTTACAGGATCTACTCGGTACGATTAGTTCTGATGAGCAAAGGGCAGTTCTTGATATCTTGGCTGAGATGTTTACTGAGTGAAGCGGACTGAGAATTGCATCATGCACCCAATCCAGCAGATTTTTGGATTGCCGCAGAGAGAAAACAGGATGTGGCGTAATTGTGACTTACAAAGTAGAGTTCTCTCCTAGTGCAAGAAAGATGTTTAGAAACCTCTCTCAAGATTGACAAGACCGTATACAACCTAAAATAGATACATTAGCCACAGAACCGCGTCCTAGTGGAGTTAAAAAGTTAAAAGGTGAGGAGAATACTTACCGAATTAGAGTAGATAGTTATCGAGTTGTGTATGAAATTTATGATGATGTTTTGTTGATTACTGTAATCCGAGTGGGTGTTCGTGGGGAGGTTGATAAAGATTAAAAGTTCTAGAGAATTCAGAACTTGAACGATCGGGCTTTGAAGTCGAGCGATCGCCCTTTTAAATCGACAATTCATGTTCGGAAGTCCAATGATGAAGCTTTGAGGTCAAACGATCGCTCTTTTTGCTCGACAATTTGTGTTCGGAAGTCCAACGCTCGCCCTTTTAACTCGACAATTCGTGTTCGGAAGTCCAACGGTGAGCCTTTGAAGTCGAACGCTCGCCTTTTTTACTCGACAATTCGTGTTCCAAGCAGCAAGTTTCGAGTTCCGAACTTCAACGATCGCCCTTTTTGCTCGACAATTCGTGTTCGGAAGTCCAATGATGAAGCTTTGAGGTCGAGAGATTGACAATAACTATTCGCCGCACAGTCATATCTAGTTACAATTCTTGAAGAAGCGATCGCTCTCTAGTTTTTTTAAACAATCCCCAGCCTAAATAATGCCATCTACAGATCGAGGTTCTCTTAGTTGGCTGTTACAACAGTTTCAACTCAAACCAGGGAAGCCAGCATTTGCTTACGGAATTCGGACTCTGTTCGCGCTAGGTGTTCCGGTTGCAGTCGGAATTATAACAGGTCATGGTGCTGCAAGTGCGATCGCAGTAATGGCGGCGATGTTCGTGAGTATGGTGGATGTGGGCGGAGCTTATCGTCAGAAAGCCACTGCGATGGTAGCAGCAACTATCGGGGTAACTGTAGCGTTACTGTTAGCAAACTTAGTCAGCAGCACCCTTTGGTTAGCTCTTCCCACAACATTCATTGTGATATTTATCGCAGGTTTAGCAGGCCTGTACGGAAGTTTAGCTGCTTCTGTCAGCTTGGTAATTTCGATTATGTTTGTTGTTTCGCTGGCGAGATTTGCTTCATTTCCCGATTTATCTACTGTGCTGTTGCAATGCTTATTATGTCTGGCTGGTGGAATATGGGCAATGGTGCTGTCTTTAGGGTTGTGGGTAATACGTCCTTACATACCCGCAATACAAGCAGTTGCTAACTGTTATCTCTCATTAAGTAAATTTGTGGAATTGGCCAGCCAGAGAGTATTAAATCCTGAGGATCTTCAAGATTGGGCACAGCAGTTTTTGCAAGCTCAGGATACTGTGACACAGGATTTAACTTCTGCCCGTAACACCTGGGCTGCTGTCTGGACTGGACAAAGAACGGTGAGTTTACGGGGAAATCAGCTACTAATTTTAATTGAAGATGCCAACCAAATAATTAATTCTATTGTGGCAGTGGTGGAACTTGTGGCGATCGCATCGCAACGCCCGTTATTTTCTGGGTTGCAGAGAGAAATTTCGCAAGTAATGGCAGAGTTGGCGATTGCGCTGCAAATTTTATCAGAAGCGATCGCCAAAGGTAAAAGCTCAGTTCACCTGGGAGATTTGAATCGCACAATTGAAGCATTAGAACATCAATGGCAAATACTGCGTAGTCAAGTTGTCGATCCGACAAGCGATATTCAAACTGATGAATATTCTGATTTAGTTAACTTGCGGAAGATTGTCACGAGTCTGACAAAGCTGACACAACAAATTCATACCGATGCTGAAATTGTTTCAGATTTAAGTACGGGAAAACGGCGCAGTCATATTTGTCGAGAAATTTCTCCGCCAGCACAACCAGAACCTTTTTCCATCATCGACACGTTGCGGGATAACCTGACTTTTGATTCAGTCTTGTTTCGTCATGCGTTACGTTTAGCTTTAATTACAACCATTGCAGAACTAGTCGCCTCAGTATTGCAACTTCCCAGAGGCTATTGGGTAACGCTAACTGCTGTAGTTGCACTGAAGCCCAATTTTGGTGGAACCTCGCAGACAACAATACAACGTGTTTTAGGTACTTTTTTAGGTGGAATTATTGGTATTACGCTAGTCGTACTGATTAAAAATCCATTAGCGATCGCAGTTTGTATTTTGCTACTCATGTTTACTGCGATGTCAGTGCGATCGTTAAGCTACAGCATATTTATCATTTTGCAGACTCCCGTCATCATTCTGTTACTTAACGTTATTAGTACAGGTGGCTGGAAGATTGGAGTATTGCGGATTGTTGATAGCCTAGCTGGAGGATTGTTAGCGCTGCTGGGTAGTTATCTACTTTTTCCTAGTTGGGAACGTCAGCAACTTCCCACGCAACTAGAAAAAACAATGCGAGCAAATCTTGTCTATTTCCAACAAGTTATCGCTAATTATCTCAATTCCCGACAAAATACTGCTGATTCTATTAGCACACTACGTCATCAAGCAGCACTGGAAAACGCCAACGCTGAGGCGGCTGCGCAAAGATTGTTTAGCGAACCCCGTCACGTTCAGGGCGAAGTCGAACCTGTAATGACGCTAACGATCTATATTCGGGCTTTTTTCAGTTCAGTAACAACTTTAGCCGAACATTTGCGGGAATTTAGCGGCAATTATCAATTTAATGAATTCAAGCGACTTGCTGATACCATTATCCAAGTTTTAGAGAACTTAGCTGATGCACTGCAACAGCAACAGTCACCGCAACCATTACCAGAACTAGATAGTTATGTTGAAGCAATTCACAATGAAATTGAACAGCTACATAGGTTGCGGATATCAGAAATTACCGCCCATCCCAACATTGTAACTCCCACATTACAAGCTGTGCGCGAACAAACTACCCTTTCTACAGAATTAGAACGGATTGTGAGTGAAGTCAAAATTATGCATTGTGCGATCGCGCTTTTACAAAAATAATTGTGAGTGAAAAAAGGCAGAGGGCTAATGACAGAAGGCAAATGGAAAGAATTGAATTTATTGTCCCTCTCCTACTAATTCATTTAATAATGATGCAAATACGTGGTTCAGGGTTTATCAATGCTAAACCCCTACGAAAAATCTATTTATATTAGGATTTCGTGAATTATACAAATTTGCAAAAAGAATGCGACAGATGGTAGGGGCATGGCATTGCCCATTGGTGTCAACTTAAGGAGGTAAAGCCCAAATTTGTTGAGTGTAAGCGTCAAT
>JAVRCV020000040.1:0-69974 GCA_034530615.2 Aulosira sp. ZfuVER01 | reverse complement strand
GTTTCCGATTTCCTTCCTGATTATACTCCTCCCGTAGTAACAAAAGAGGGTTTATGGTACAAATAACCCAACTGAAAATCCAAATGTTGGCTCAACTCAAGATTGGGCAAGAATGAATCGCTATCAACCCTAACGCTTTTCAATCGCTTTAACAGCGACATTGAAAGATTGAGCGATCGCCTAGTTTGATTGTTGGGCGATCGCTCAATAATATAAGATGCTAAAGCCAATCTCGATAAGCAGGGATTTGATTAATGCTTGACAATGAGCTAACAATATTTGCGTAATGCGATCGCATCATTTCAAGTTTACTCATGAGGTAGATTCTCAGGATCGATACCAACAGAGCGCAAATACTGTGCTAATTGTTCTGCTCGTTCTTCGGCTGTTAAATAGCGATCGCCCTTTTCATCGTACCAAGACAATAACTCTTGGGGAATCCCAGCAACTATACCTTGGTATCGTCCAATTCTTAAACCCACTTCCGGCATCCAGTATGGTTCACCTATCTGTAATTGATAGTTGCCATTCACCAACTTATACACTTCAAACGGTTGATGTTGGTCGCGTCGCCAAAATTCGGGATTGTAAATCACATAGTACAATACACCGAGTTTGGCATATATCGCCATTTTGCCATCGTATTCGCCCCCTGGTGTCTGAGATACCATCTCTAATGTCAATATGGGAACGACTTCGTTTTCTTCCCAAACTGCATAACTGGTACGCGATTTACCACCTTTTTTGCGTTCTACTCCTAAGCTCAAAAATGCATCTGGGACTACAGGCACTCTCGCATTTACCCCAGTGGTATGATACACTGCCATATCGACACCGAAGTACCAATCCATCCGCTTTGCCCAAATTGTGTTGAGTAAGAACAGTAAGACATTGGGCAAAAAATTCTGATCTTCGTTATCCACTGGTGTATCGTCACTGCAAGGCAATTCATCAGTACTTGGTAACGCATTTTTGAGATCGGGTGAGGACATAACCGTTGTCTCTTTGGCGTTGAGTTCTTTTATTATAAGTGGCGAAGAAGACCCGATGAAACTTAAAAGGAAGGGACGCAAAGAAATATGTCCCCGCGTCCCCATATCTTCCTGTCCTAATTAAAGCCAATCTCGATAAGCAGAGATTTCATTCACACTAATTTCAAACGGCCCACCTTTACCAAATGGCGGATAAACGCGGATTTTGGCGTTAGTGGTAAACCGTTCTAGTCGATTCCCGATTTGCGGAATATTGCTGACTATATGCCAGTAAGACACAATATCAGGGCAATCGATGATTAACATCAACAAAGTAGCATTACGTGTGAGATACCATTGGCATTGAGCTAACAATGCTTGCGTAATGCGATCGCACGCTTGATAAAAGCATCTGCCAATTGATTGCTCCAGTTCCAGATGCAACATTCCATCCATCTTTGTGAGTTCGGTTGGCGGTAAATCATCTGGTGGAAGCAAGGGTAATTTAGACATAATTCCGCACCTCTTGGGTGTAGCGCGTCAAACTCTCCAGGTTTTTTTGCAAATCGCAAGATGAGGGTTTGAGTGCCAGCGTGCCTAGATTTAATTCATCCTGAAATAATTTGATTTTGTCTCGACAGGTTTTGACATCACCAATAATTGAGTTTTCGATCAAATAGTCTTCTTCAAAACAAATATTGGTGCGATCGAATGGTTTATGTCCACTAGAACTTTTCTGCATGACTACAGCCGCATTTGCTGTCATTTTCTGGCTGAATTTGCGGATGAAAGGCAACGCCTCAGTTACTGCTTCGTCGTATGTCCTGGCAACATAAAAGAAACGAGTCAGTATTAGGTTTTCGGAACCACTAGAATTTAAGGCACGGTATTTAGCAACAGTATCCCGCAATCTGGGCAGAGAAAAAGGTGGCCCCCCCATTAAACCAAAGGAATGTTTGGCGGCAAACCCTATACCGTCATCATCGCCAGTGGCTACATATACCGGAATTTGTCGTTGCAGAGGTTTTGGGTAAACTGTTAGGCGATCGCATTGATAAAATTGCCCGTTAAATGATACATCTGTTTCATATAAAAGCTTCTGAATCAATGCGATCGCCTCTAGCATCTGGGCGCGAGATTCACCCATTGGTGTGGCAAAATGCTTGTTTTGTTCGGGAAATGGCCCGCCTTTGGCAATCCCAAATAACAATCGCCCATTGCACAGATTATCTAAGGTGGCAATGTCCTCTGCTACCCTAATTGGGTTGTGAAACGGTAGCAACACCGCAGCTGTGCCGAGTTGGATAGTTGAAGTCAAGGCTGCTAAGTGCGCTATCAACACCAACATCGAAGGGCTAAGATTAGATTCACTAAAATGATGCTCGCTCACCCAAGCTTCTTCAAAGCCTAAGCTTTCCGCCTGTTTTACCAATGCAACTTGTTCTGTGATGGCACGGCGGGCATCCTGATGATGATTATCGTAATTGCAGAAAAGTCCTGTTTTCATTGTTTGCTGACATTAAGAAGGCAGGAGGCAGGAGGCAGGAGGCAGAGGGCAGAAGGAATCCTCATCAATAAATTTAGGAGATTTAACAAGTACACCGTATTTTTTGCGCCCAACTCTGCGAGTTCTGCTTTGCAGTAAAGGTTCACTGCCCGTCTCGAAATACATCTTTGTACCTTTGTTCATCAACAAATTTAGTTCCTCTAAACTTTGTGGCATAGAAAGGAATTGATTCTTAAACCTTCTGCCTCCTGCCCTCTGCCCTCTGCCTTTCTTCGGTCACTTTTTAAGATGCAGCAACCCAATGTAACTCCAACCATAAGCGTGGATTTTTCTGCTTTAACTTCGACATCGGATCGCGTAATAATCGCCCGGCATTCATACAAACTACTTGAATTAGTCCCATATTATCTGCTATTTCCCTGAGTACGTCTTTGTTGGCTTGTACATGGGGAATCATTTCTTCAGAGCAATAAATCCCTATATACTGCAAACGTCTGGCAGGTCTTCCCCAAAAACAGGTAATGACCTTCACATAACAACTATCAAGTAATTCTCCAACGCTTGGGTAATAGTGATTGACGACTCTTTTGAATTCTTTGGCTAGGATGTCTTCGGCAATCATAGCAATTGATATTTCTGTAGCGTTCATCACGCTATTAATATAACATAATTTGTCAGTTAAAGATGACATTAACTGCTACTTCTTTAGGAAGAAATGTTAAATATTTACCTTAATTATCTACAAAAAAGAGTGATATTTTATTTCATATCACCCCTATCCTGCTAAATATTTAAAATTTTGTCAAAGAGTCAAAATAATTCGTAATTCGTATTAGGGTTTTTATCGCTCAGAGTTAAATGTGCGTTAGCTTGTGACATAACACACCCTACAATTGAAATTGTAATTAAATTTTTAACTTAATTTGTGCTTCCTTTTAATTACGAATTACGAATTAGTAATTATCTCGCATTACGCTCAGACACTAACACTTCAGCAACAAGCTGTGGTAAATCTACAAGGTCAACATATCCATCTGAACCCTTAACAGGCGAGATAAATGTATAATCTGGGTCACAGGCTCCAGTATCATAGACTTGAATAAACCAGCGATCGGGAAATCCTGCTACACCCAGTTCGACAATGTACCAACTCTCACCAATTAGACGAGAATTGACAATTGTGAACCATTCTCTGTCGTGTTCGGAGATATTCCAATCCGCCATGAGAAACTCGAACGCTATTTGTCCAGCGTCAGTTGCAGTCAATAGCATTGCTACTCCTTAGTTGAAACTTCTGGTTCAGAATCAGCTTCAGAATTTACTGCTTCAGTTTCAGGATATAATCCCAGTTGCTTTGCTAATTCCCGACCAAGAAAAAATAAAAATTGGGCACTTTCTTGATTACCTTCATGGGCAAAAACAGTTGCCACTTTTAGCACTGCATAGACAAAATCAGCATCAACTAATTCTGGATTTGCTTCTAAAACTTCTGGTTCTTGGCCGTTAGGACATCTGAGAAGCTGATCGATTAAATCAAAATATAGGACTTGGCGTTCTTCTGTCATGGTTGTTTTGTTGATTGTAGTATAAATTTGTAACTGCTTACTGTTCGATACTTTGCTGCCAAAGCCGTTCTAGCATTTCAACTTGTTCTTTAAAAACAGCATTACGATAAACAAGATATCTGTCGTAAGCAATAATTCCTAACCCGACACAAATAGGAGTTAGTAAGAAAAACCATTCTAGGAAAATTACCAATTGATATTGCTCGACAACAGTCAATTTTTGTGTTTCTAGATTGGGCTTAGATATGCTTGTACTTGCCTGATTGCGAGTGAAAGGTACAGCCTCAGACTGGGGAGCCAAGAAGTTATTCGCTCTAATATTATTGTCCACTTCACAAGTTAAATTCTGTGCTTTTACTAACTCTATATGCCGTCCCCAAACCATACTAAATACTAATAACGCTGGAGATAGCACAGCTAAGGTAACTACACAGACTGTGAGAACATTTAAAAGCTTGACTTTCATCTTGGTTCTCCCTTCCCAGGTAGTATGCACCCAGTAAGACAATGGCTTTTGTTATTTGGTTACAAAAATAAAACTGATATGCAAAAAGTTATCAGTTAACAGTTATCAATTTTCAGTAAGTTTAAGCTGAACTAATTAGCTAACGAGGGTAGTTTAAGGCAAACATTAAGTTATGCTCACAAATATGTTTTTAAACATATCCTAGTTTTAAATTAGTATTCAGTCATACTGAAATAGTTTATTTCTGGAGTTAGAACTGACGCACTCAGTCCCTAAAAAGTAGTTTCTTCAGTTGACAATTAGGGGGTTAAGAAGTCCCCCCTTCATCTCCAGGCTTTCGTCTGGGAATGTTGGGGGGTAGAGGGGAATCTCTGCGTAAATCCTATACGATTTATATCAGCCGCTTTTTTAAATAGCCGTTTAGCTGAGTTGGATCATATTTATTAAAGTTATTAAAGTTGTACTCAAAGGCTGTAACTTCTAGCTGATAAGTAATTCAAAAATTATTTGGGGTATGGGTACTAGTCTTTTTGGGGCGATGTCCTAGTATTTAGGATGTGGGGTTCGGGTCTTTCTGCACTCAACCTCAAAGCCAGACTGATGGCTGATAAAAGATGGTTATGGGTGAGTTATTTGCCGGATAGAACTTGTACTCAAAAAATATATTCTCGCCTAAATATATCTAAAGCAAGTAGAAAATTCAATTAAATTTGCCAAAATAGATAATTTGTTCTAGATAAACTAAAAATTTTTGAAACTGAATTTAAAATCTTTGATATATACCAGCTTAATTACTAACATTCAAAAATCGAATTTTCGCAAAAAATAGTAATATTTCAGTCAGCAAAAGTTTTCAACGTCAATCATGGAAACTATGCCTCCGGGACAAGAATCAATAGGAATATTTTCGTAATTACTGTCTCAAGAGTTTCAATTTTGTGCTTTAGTAAGAGTACATACCTCATGCACTCACTTATACTCAAATATTAATTAAATACATACAAGCTTACTGTTATAAGTAAAAAATACCTGGTGTTCGGATTTAGAATTTTAGGAGTTAATTAATGCGGATTGCTAAAGATGTAACAGAACTTATTGGAAGAACTCCTTTAGTTGAACTCAATAAGATTCCTCAAGCAGAGGGAGCAGTAGCGAGGATAGTTGTCAAACTAGAAGGAATGAACCCAGCGGCTTCAGTTAAAGACAGAATTGGGTTGAGTATGGTACTCTCGGCAGAAGCAGAGGGTTTGATTGAGCCAGGAAAAACTACTTTAGTAGAGCCAACTTCCGGCAATACAGGAATTGCATTAGCGATGGTAGCAGCCGCACGCGGCTACCGTCTAATTTTAACAATGCCGGAAACGATGAGCAACGAAAGACGGGCGATGCTCCGAGCTTATGGCGCTACTTTAGAGTTAACACCAGGCCCAGAAGGGATGCGGGGTGCAATTCGCAAAGCTGAAGAAATTGTGGCTAAGACTCCCAACGCATATATGCTGCAACAGTTCCGCAACGCAGCTAATCCCAAAATTCACCGAGAAACCACTGCTGAAGAAATTTGGGCGGATACGGATGGTGAAGTAGATATTGTAATTGCTGGGGTGGGTACCGGTGGAACAATTACTGGTATTGCCGAAGTAATTAAACAACGTAAGCCAAGTTTTCAGGCGATCGCAGTTGAACCCAGCAACAGTCCTGTATTATCGGGTGGTGAAGCTGGTTCCCATAAAATTCAAGGGATTGGTGCTGGCTTTGTTCCTGATGTTCTCAAGCTGGAATTGGTTGATGAAGTGATTCGCGTCAGCGATGAACAGGCGATGGTATTCGGGCGACGGTTAGCAAAAGAAGAAGGTTTATTATCTGGGATATCTTCTGGTGCGGCTTTATGTGCTGCACTGCAAGTAGCTCAACGCCCCGAAAACGCAGGAAAGCTCATCGTCATGATTCAGCCTTCCTTTGGCGAACGTTATCTCAGCACCTTGATGTTCCAAGATTTGACAATGGAATCGACGGTTGCGCGTTAGTGACAGTAGGTAGAGGCACGGCACCAGTAAAATTATTGTATGCACCAAAAGATTGTGGATGCCGTGCCCCTACGAAAAATCTATCTGTATCAAGGTTTTGTGAATTGGTATCAATTGCAGGTCGATGCAACTCAATTACATCATTGTGGATGCGATCGCCTGTAGAAATCTAGCTTGACAAATTCTCAGACAAGCATTATAGCCATTACTTTAATAATCTTAATTCTTTGAGGTCATCTATTGGCTCTTGAAATGAGCAGGAACCAAAGGAACGAAAGAAACGCTTTCTAGTTGCTTCTATCTCGGAAATATTTAATTGATGATTTTTCCAAGAAATACTGTCGTTTGTAAATTTAAAATTATCACTCGCTGAATCTTGGAGTAGTTCTAAGGCTGTCTCTGGCTTTAATTTTTGGTGATAAACCAGTGCTGCCAAGACAATAACATTCAAAAAACCGTGCATAACAGCACTAGGGCTATTTGATTCACTGGTTAATCGATGTTTCGCTGGTAATGGATGATGCAGTCCTGCGGTTGCTTTAAAGGGAACTTGAGCTTCTGCAAAGGCGAAGATAATCTGGCATAGCTGATAGATACTCGGGAATGCATCGACTGTTACACCGCCAGTTCGGATTTTAGCGGCTGCACCAGTATGTTGCAAAACAGATAAATAGCTTTTGAAGTCGTTGTTAAACGGAATTTCAAAAAATGATTCTATCTCAGCCGGGAGGTAGGAAAGTATTTTTTCGATTTCAGTAGGTGGAAGTGGGGGGAATTCCAAAGATGCAACCGCAATTTTATCGTTGTTGAGTGACTGTAGTTGAGCGATCGCTTCTTTGACATCTCCAGTCATAATTACACTCAGTAGCCATTGTCTTGATTTCTCTGGTAAAAGTTGCTCAAACTCTTGCAACCGAGAAACTGGCAAAATAAAGCGACCTAACATCCAAGTGTAGGGAGTTGTCTGATATTGCGCATAATTCGCCATTGCTGGCTGTAATTCCAACTTGGCTGGCGGAAACAATCCAGCGTAGTCCACAACTGATGAAAGCAGCGTTTCTAATGATGCAACCATCGGATTTCACCTGCTGTATTTAATCTAATGGTAGCGAGGTTGAAGCTTTAATCTCATCAAGAACAATATTAGTCTGGATTCTATCTATACCAGGAATGCGGGTAATTTTTTCTGACAACAACTTTGCTAAGTGCTGATGGTTAGGGACAACCATTTTCAATAAATAATCAAATTCGCCGCTGAGATGGTGACATTCTAAAACTTCTGGTAGTTCCTTGACGCGATCGCAAAACATCCCCACACATTCAGGTTGATGATTTACCAAGGTAACTTGAGCAAAACACAGCAAGTCTAAACCTAGCGCTTCTCGATTCACTAAAGTAACATAGCGGTCAATCACACCTTTTTCTTCCAGCTTGCGCAATCTCTTTTGCAACCCAGGCGTGGAGAGATTAACGTGACGGGCTAATTCGGCAAAAGTTATCCGACTGTTCTCTTGCAATAAACACAACAGTTGTCGGTCTATATCATCTAAATGTTGGAGTTGTTCAAAGTTCTTTAGTATAGGCTTCACTTTCACGTTCTCCTGTTAGTGCTGAGTGCTGAGTCATTTATCAGTGCTGAGTGCTGAGTTATGAGTAATGAGTGGTAATTCTTGCTCAACACTCAGCATTCAGCACTCGGTACTCAGCACTAATGAAAGCCATCAAGCAACTTTCCTCCTATACGTAGAAGGAAATGGCATTTTTTGTTGCTATTTTTCAGAATATCCCTATCTAGGGTAGTTAAAACTACATTCTAAATTTATTTTAAAAGTTAATATTTTACACTTGTAGATGCTTGTAAGTAAAATTTATAATCTAAATTAGGAGACTAGAGTTAAGAATCTAAACTCAGAATTCGATAACTAAAGACAGATTTTTGCAAAGGCATCAGGTGAACCTGCCAAAGGGGAGATGTTTATCTATATAAATCTCCTTCTTTAGGAGACTGTGCCTATATTGTTAGCACAGGCAGTGTAGAAGAAAAGGGAAAGACCTGAAACTGTCTGCATTTAAGCTTTTTGAAATTGCTATTCAACCACCAGGAAGTTCAGCATTTCTAGAAGCTTTTTAGAAGGAGTAATATATGATGAACGATTTTTGCCCAATTAAGCGCATTGACCACTTGGAATTTTATGTTGGGAACGCCAAGCAAGCAGCGCTGTTTTATGCCAAGTGTTTCGGATTTACTAACACAGCTTATCGAGGCTTAGAAACCAACTACCGCGATACAGCATCATATTTGATGCAACAAGGAAATATCAACTTTGTTTTAAGTACAGGGTTGAATCCAGAGCATCCCATTGCTAAAAGTGTACTGAAACACGGTGATAGTGTTGCTGTTATTGCCCTAGAAGTACCGGATGCTGTTAGCGCTTACAAACAAACAACTAGCCGAGGTGCTTTAGGAGTAATTACTCCCACCGAAGAAGAAGATGCTTATGGGGTATTTCGTTATTCTGCCATTCGTGGTTACGGTGACACTCTAATTAAATTTATCGATCGCAGTGATTATGCAGGTGTGTTTGCTCCTCGTTTTGAGGCTCAAACTAAGACACACCTCACCAGTCAAGGAGTGGGGCTAAAAGCCATCGATCATATAGTTGGTAACGTCGAACTCGGTGCAATGGAACGTTGGGTGCAGTTTTTTGCCGAGACAATGGGCTTTAATCTTTTAGTACATTTTGACGATAAAACCATTGCTACAGAATATTCTGCCTTAATGTCCAAAGTGATGCAGGATGGTTCAGGCAAAATTAAATTCCCAATTAACGAACCTGCTACTGGTAAACGCAAATCCCAGATTGAAGAATATTTAGAATATAACTATGGGCCTGGAGTTCAACATATAGCGTTGGCAACTGAAAATATTATTGAGACAGTTACCCGCATGAAAGCAACAGGTGTGGAGTTTTTAGTTGCTCCACCAACTTATTACGAGAACTTAGAACAACGGGTAGGGAAAATTGACGAATCTATAGATAAGTTGGCAGAGTTAGGCATCTTAGTCGATAGAGATCAAGATGGGTACTTGCTGCAAATTTTTACTCAACCCGTACAAGATAGACCAACACTGTTTTTTGAGGTGATTGAACGACACGGGGCGCGGGGTTTCGGTGAAGGAAACTTCAAAGCCTTGTTTGAAGCTATTGAACGCGAACAAGCACGGCGGGGAAATCTCGTAAGCGTCTAGAAACGGGGCGGAATTATGACTTACTACTATAAGTTGGGGAAACTACCACACAAGCGACATACACAATTTCGGCAACCCAACGGTTCTTTATATCACGAAGAGTTAATTAGTATTCGCGGCTTTTCTGGCGTGCAATCTCTGCTTTACCATTTGCGTCCACCTACGCAGATTGAGAGGATTTTGCTGGAACAAAGGGTAGAGATTCCTTATGAAGAACCAGGTGCTTTATTACATCGACACTTACGGACAGCAACAGTAGACTTGGGTGGGGATGCGATCGCATCTCGGATTCCTTTGATGGCTAATGCAGACATCTGCATTTCGGTTGCTCGTCCTACCCAACCGATGCATTACTGGTATCGCTTTGCTCACGGTGATGAAGTACTTTTCATCCACGACGGTAGCGGTATATTAGAAAGCCAATATGGCATCCTGCGTTACAACGTGGGGGATTACTTGGTAATTCCCACAGGTGTAATGTGGCGGATAATTCCCGATGCTGGAATTGAGCAACGGATGCTAGTAATTGAAGCCTACGGACATATCGACCCACCAGCCCGTTACCTCAATCGTTACGGTCAATTCCTAGAACATTCTCCCTACTGCGAACGTGACATTCGCCCACCTGATGAGTTAATTACTCACGATGAAGAAGGGGAATTTGAGGTACGAGTTAAAGCGCAAAATCAAATTACCAGTTATCTTTATCGTCATCATCCTTTAGATGTGGTTGGCTGGGATGGACATCTGTGGCCTTATGCCTTCAACATCGAAGACTTTGAGCCAATTACAGGACGACTGCATCAACCACCACCTGTACATCAAACCTTTGAAGCGCCAGGATTTGTGGTGTGTTCTTTTGTACCGCGCCTGTTCGATTACCATCCCCAAGCAGTTCCGGCTCCTTATAACCATTCCAACGTTGATTCAGATGAAGTCATCTATTACGTAGAAGGCAACTTTATGTCCCGCAAAGGAATCGATCGGGCATCAATTACCGTTCATCCTAGCGGTATTCCCCACGGCCCCCACCCAGGAATGTATGAGGGTTCAATTGGGAAAGAACGGACTAATGAACTGGCAGTGATGATTGATACTTTCCGTCCGTTGAAACTAACGAAGTATGCCTTAGCTTTAGAAGATAAAAACTATTCTTACAGTTGGATGTCTCATATAGGAGAACCTGTACACGGTTAACAATTAAAAATTGAAGACAGTTTGAGTTAGGTATTTCAACTTCAAATCAAACTGGTTTCGCAAACGAGGTGAGTTTATGACTCAAGTTTTAGCAACACCAAACAATTTACCTATTTCCTCACGCATTGAGGAACGCTTGCAGCGAGGTGAGTTGACTCAAGCACAAGTGGATAGTTTCCGCGACTTCCTTACTGAAGTAGAACGGGAATTTTTGCAGCACCGCGTCATTACGAATAACACCTATACTCGGTGGTTTAGCAATGGTACGGCGACAGATGAAGAATTGCGCCATTTCATCAAACAATTCTCTGTATTTTCCAACCAATTTTTAATAGCCGCTTTACTGAAAGCGATTAACTCACCTACCCTCAAGCAGTCGCGGGCTAGTCGAGAGATTTTATTAAACGAATTGGGCGTCATTTATCGTCAGTCTGGACAGAATGTAAGCACTCATTTAGCTCAAACAGAGGAAGATAAAGACACAGAAGGCGACCCCGAACTAGTAAGTACAGAAGGTACTGTAGACGGTGGTATCTGCCGCTTTCGGGCTGCTCATTTTGAATGGCTGTTAGGTGTAGCTGAAGGGTTGGGGCTACACTACGAAGAAATGGGTAAGCGCAAACACGGTAGCCCCAGCACCTTACACTTCTGCGATGAATTGCAACGCCTTTATGGTAGCGATGACCCGCACATAGCCGAGGGTGCTAGCTTTGCTGTTGAGAATTGGGCAGCAGCAGGCTTTTGGCAAGAGTTAGAAGACGGACTGATCAGCATTAAAAAAACACGACATCCGCAGCTGCATTTAGCGTTCTTCACTTGGCACAACCGCGTTGAAGGACAGCACGCCGGACATACCTTAGAAGAACTCGAAGAAGTATATTTTCAATCTAACTTTGAGCGATATAAGTTTATCCAAGGCGGGCGAGAAATTTTAGATGCGATCGCTGTTTTCTGGGATGGTCTTAACGAAGACAGAGTAAATGGAGTTTTTACTTAGTAGTGCTTTGTGTAAGTTAGTTTTTTTTAACGCAGAGGAACGCAAAGTAAGCGCAAAGTAACGCAGAGTGTTTTCAAATTCAATTTGCTAGAAATGATCCAAAACTCCTTATCCTCTCTGCGCCTCTGCGTCTCTGCGTGAGACAAATCATCCCACTAATATGCAACGCCAGATTTTTAATTCAAAATCCAAAATCTAAAATCCAAAATTATATTAAGAGGTAAGGGCGATGACAAAGCAGTTATCGCTAGAACAAATAATCGCTTGCGGCATAGCAACAGAAACGGCTGCTGCAATGCTACCACAAATCAATCAGTGGTTATCCTCCCTGCCTGCCGCAGAGTGTTGGCAGCAATTCACGCGCCACATCCTCAAACCTGACCAACCTTTTAGCTTTCACGAACTGCTTTATAAAGCAACCGGACAGCTTCCCGCTTGGTTCCCCACGGAGGAGCAAATTCAGTCAACCAACATTGCAGCGTTGATGAAACAGCTAAAGGTGGATTCCTACGCAGAACTGCACGCTTGGTCAACTCAGCATCGTGGTGAGTTCTGGGAGATGATGATTCAACGATTATGTATCCGCTTACACAAGCCATACACCACAATTGTTGACTTGTCGCAGGGTGTGGAGTCTCCTCAATGGCTGGTAGATGCACAGCTAAATATAGTTGAGAGTTGTTTTTTGGCAGACGAAAATGCGATCGCCATTATCTTTCAAGAAGAAGGCAGTACGCTTAGTACCCTGACATATAAAGAACTCCACAGTTTAACTAACCGAGTCGCCAATGGATTGGTAACAGCTGGCTTTGTTCCTGGGGATGCGATCGCAATTGCTATGCCCATGACTGCTGAATCGGTAGCAATTTATTTAGGTATTATCAAAGCTGGCTGTGTAGTAGTTTCCATTGCTGATAGTTTTGCGGCGGCGGAAATTGCCATGCGGTTGCATATATCTGAGGCGAAAGCTATCTTTACGCAAGACCATATTTGGCGTTCTGGTAAACAGTTACCCCTTTATTCCAAAGTAGTTGATGCCAAGGCACCAAGAGCGATCGTTTTAGGTTCCTCTGTGGAATTGCGTTCTAACGATCTAACTTGGAAGGAATTTCTTAGCAACGACGAACAATTCGCTACTTTTTCCGCCCATCCTGCGGCTTACACTAATATTCTCTTCTCCTCAGGTACAACGGGAGTCCCGAAGGCAATTCCTTGGACGCAAACCACCCCAATCAAATGTGCTGTGGATGGGCATTTACACCAAGATATTCATGCTGGTGATGTGATAGCTTGGCCAACCAATTTAGGGTGGATGATGGGGCCGTGGTTGATTTATGCCAGCTTAATTAATCGCGCAACTATTGCCCTTTACTATGGCACACCCACAGAACGGGGATTTGGCGAATTTATTCAAGATGCCCATGTGACAATGCTGGGTGTAGTACCAAGTTTAGTCAGCGTTTGGAAAACTACCGCCTGTATGCAAGGGTTTGATTGGAGCAGTATCAAAGCTTTCAGTTCTACGGGTGAGTGTTCTAATTCCCAAGATATGCTGTTTTTGATGTCTCTAGCTGGTTACAAGCCAATTGTAGAGTACTGCGGTGGTACGGAAATTGGCGGGGCATATATTACTAGTACTTTGGTACAACCTTCTGCACCTGCAACTTTTACTACACCAGCTTTAGGTTTAGACTTAGCGATCGTTGATGAAGCAGGACATCCTGCCGATAAAGGCGAAGTGTTCATCGTTGCTCCTTCCATTGGGCTTTCTACTGAGTTGCTCAACAAAGACCACCATCAAGTTTACTTCGCTCATACTCCTGACTCTTCCCTGCGCCGTCATGGCGATCGCATTGAGCGCTTACCTAACGGCTACTACCGCGCTCAAGGTCGGGTTGATGACACAATGAATTTAGGCGGTATCAAAGTTAGCTCGGTGGAAATTGAGCAAATTGTCAATTCTGTAGAGGGAATTTGCGAAGCTGTGGCGATCGCTTTTTCTCCTCCTGAGGGCGGGCCAAGTCAGTTGGTGATTTACGCTGTGCTGGAAAATCATCTCCAGCAGAACAAAGAAGCACTGAAAAATTCTTTACAAACGGCAATTCGCCAGCAACTCAATCCTTTATTTAAAATTCAAGACCTCGTAATCGTTGATACATTACCGCGTACTGCATCGAATAAAGTCATGCGTCGCGTACTGCGCGAACATTATCAGGCTGTTTTAGCAAGTTACAAATTAGTCTGAGGCAAAGAATTATGACTGCAATTGTACCTAAAGACAAAATTGTCTATCCTCTCAAGCTGGAGGATTATGAAGTTAGCCTAGAAACTGGTTTTTTACCAACGCAATCTCCAGCCGAGGCGCAATTGCCGGATATTTTTTGGCAAGTCGAAAAAACCGCGATGATGCTACCCAAGTTACTGACGACGCGGAAGATTCGCTCCGCGATCGAGAACATTTTCAAAGTGGACGTAGAGCGAGAAAATTTGAATCAAATGCAGTTGCGTAGAGCAATGCAGATGTATGCTTACCTAACCCATGCATATATTTGGGGTGAACCCATACCCGTGAAAGTGCTACCACGGAATATTGCTGTACCTTTTTATAAGATTTCTCAACAACTGGGCAGGCCTCCTGTATTATCTTATGCGTCCTACGCCTTAGACAACTGGGTACGAATTCACGAAACCGAAACCATCGAAATCGGTAACATCACGATTTGGCAAAACTTTTTAGGTGGATTGGATGAAGACTGGTTTATCCTGATTCACATTGAAATTGAAGCCAAAGCTGCACCAGCGCTAGCGGTGATTCCCAATATTTTAGAAGGAATTGCTCAAGGCAATACTACCACTGTCATCAATGCTTTAGAGAGTATCAAACAAGCATGGACAACGATTAACACCACCATGAGTCGGATGACGGAAGCCTGCGATCCATACATTTACTACAATCGCGTGCGTCCTTACATTCACGCTTGGAAAAACAATCCTGCATTACCAGAAGGACTGATCTATGAAGGCGTAGAAGCTTACGGCGAACAACCCCAGCAGTTTCGTGGTGAGACAGGTGCGCAAAGTGCGATCGTGCCGACGATGGATGCTTTATTCAATATTGCCCACCAAAACGATCCTTTGTGGGAATACCTGCTAGAAATGCGGGATTATATGCCACCTAAACACCGCACCTTAATTAGAGAAGTAGAAAAGCGATCGACACTGCGGGATTTCGTCAAAAATCACATAGATACAGTTCCTCAATTGAGAGATTTATATAATGACTGCGTTTCTCTCATAGAACAATTCCGGACTCAGCATCTCAAATTTGCGGCTTCCTACATTCATCAGCAAACTCCAAAATCCAACAACGACACCGATATTGGCACAGGCGGTACACCATTCATGGAGTATCTAAAGAAACATCGTAATGAAAACAGCCAGCATCTATTAACTTAGGATTCCTCACAAGTTCCTCAAATTTGTTTTCTAATCTCAAGATTGTGCTAGGTAAAGATCGTGAACTGCGTACACCACAACTAATGAAAATTTTTCTCTGTGTCTTTGTGTCTCTGTGGTTAAATATTTTTTCCCAGTAAGACACAGAGGCACAAAGTATTTTCAATTCATGTAGGCGTTAAAATTGTCGTTATGAAAAGGCAGAGGGCATCAATAAAAAGGGGTTTGTTGTCAAATAAATTAATAATCTCAAGTGAGAGTAATTAGCTATAATTCCTTTATCTGTTTACAAACATAAAAATCTTTTCTAACCCTGCCATCTGCTGGCTTAATGATAAGTCTTTAACCAAATACGATATAACCCATGAACCTGCAACAAAGAGGCACGACACTAATCATTTTAATTGTGATTATTGGTCTGCCTCTATCTAAAATTCTAGTGCATATTCTCACCGAAGTATGGTGGTTTGAGGCTGTTGGCTTTGCTGAAGTCTTTTGGACAAGATTAACTTGGCAAATTCTTCTTTGGATATTCACTTTTGTCTGCTTTGCAATATTTCTTTGGGTCAATTACAAAATTGCCATGTATCGTACCCGTTACGGCTCAATTCGCTTGTTGACGGACAGTAATTTGGCTGACTATGCTGATATATTTATCAATTTATTAGCTTTCGTTTTAATTTTTCTTACAGCTTTAGGTGCTGCCAGTGCAAGTACTTCGCTTTGGGAAACTATATTAAAATATTTCCATACTACTAATTTTGCTAATCGCGATCCAATCTTTCAACAAGATATTGGTTTTTACGTTTTCCAGTTACCGCTTTATCAAGCTATCTGTAACTGGTTATTATCTCTGTTGGTGTTGGGGCTAATTATCTCAGTTATTGTCTATTTCCTGAAAGACAGCTTAACCCAAGGGCGCAAAGGTCGAAATTTTCCGAATCTGCAAGCAAATAGCCATTTAAGCTGGCTTTTAACAGGAATTTTGGCATTGATTGCTGTGAAATTTTGGCTCAACCGTTACGGTTTACTTTACTCAACTAATGGTGCAGCTTTTGGTGCTGGCTATACAGATGTATATGCCCGAATTTTTGCTTATTCGGTAATGAGTCTTTTGACTTTAGGATTAGCATTTTTGTGCGGTTTCTCCGTTATACGCAGTAGATTTTCACTTTTATTTAATGGAATTCTTTTATATGTAATTGCCCTGATATCACTCATCGGCATCTACCCCTGGTTTATGCAACAATTTATCGTTGAACCCAACGAATTAATTAAAGAAAAGCCCTACATTGCCAACAATATTAAATTTACTCAGAATGCTTATCGTTTAAATGAGGTAGAAAAGCAGAACTACGCTGCGCAAAACCAACTCAATCGCCAAAATTTGCAGTTAAATCAGCCAACTATCCGTAATATTCGCTTGTGGGATTACCGTCCACTTCTCAGCACTTATCGCCAAATTCAAGAGATTCGCCTCTACTACAAATTTAACAGTGTAGATGTAGATCGCTACACTCTCAATGGTAATTATCAACAAGTAATGCTCTCAGGAAGGGAGTTGTCCTACTCTCAGTTACCTCAAGAAGCACGTACCTGGGTAAACCAACGTCTCAAGTATACCCACGGCTACGGCTTGGTGATGAGTCCGGTAAACCAAGTTACGTCCGATGGCTTACCCCAACTGTATATCAAAGATATTCCGCCTGTAAGCCAAGTGGATCTTCAGGTAAGCCAACCTGCAATTTACTATGGTGAAGAAACTAATAACTATATTTTTACTGGTACTAAAACCCCAGAGTTTGACTATCCCCTCGGTGGAACAAATGCCTTTACTAGCTACAACGGTCAAGGTGGTGTACGGATACCAACCTTTTGGCACAGACTCGCTTATGCCTATGACCTGAACAGCCTCCAGATTTTAATCTCCAATTACTTTGATAAACAGTCGCGTATCCATTACTACCGAAATATTGAGCAAAGGCTGGAACATGTTGCACCATTTCTGCGGTTTGATGGCGACCCTTACCTGACAGTTATCAAGGGTAGATTACAGTGGATTGTCGATGCCTATACAGTGAGCGATCGCTATCCTTATTCTCAGCCATTGTCCCACAGTCAAAATGCAACCAACAATCTCAAGGGAGAAAATAACGAGCAACTTTTACACGGCGATATCAACTATATCCGTAACTCAGTTAAGGTAGTAGTTGATGCCTACGACGGTACAATGCAGTTTTTTGCGATTGATGCAAACGACCCCGTACTACATACCTACAGTCAAATTTTTCCGCACTTGTTTCAACCTCAAACAGCAATTCCCCCTGAGGTAAAAGCGCATTTTCGCTACCCCCAAGACTTGTTAAAAATCCAAGCGCAAATGTATCTGGCTTACCATATGAGTGACCCAGAAGCATTTTACAACCGGGAAGACTTGTGGCGCTTTCCCATCCAGACTTACGAGGGTAACGAACAAGTAATGCAACCATACTATGTAATCATGCGCTTACCAGGAGAGGAGAAAGCAGGATTTATGATGATTCTGCCGTTTACACCTGCTAACAAAGACAACATGATTGCTTGGATAGCGGCGCATTCTAATGGTAAAGACTACGGTAAATTGCTGTTGTATGAGTTTCCCAAACAAAAACTGGTCTTTGGCCCAAGACAAATTGAGGCGAAAATTGACCAAGACCCGAAAATTTCCCAACAATTTACCTTGTGGAGTCAGTCCGGTTCTAAGGTAATTCGCGGAGATTTATTAGTGATTCCGATTGAGCAATCTTTACTTTATGTAGAACCAGTATATCTGCGAGCCGAACAGGGTGAATTACCCGAATTAAAACGAGTAATTGTGGCTTATGACAAAGCAGTAGTCATGGAAGAAACTCTAGATAAATCTCTAGCAGCGATTTTTGGCGGCGAACAGGTAGAGAAAGCAGTACCGAGTTCAGGAACCAGCACAACTTCAACTTTAGCTCAATCTGCCTTAGCAACTTATCAAAAAGCACAAGCAGCCCTCAAACAAGGAAATTGGACTGAGTATGGTAAGTATCAGCAAGAGTTGGAGGAAATTCTACAAAAATTAAATCAAGGTAATCAGCGATAAAGTAAATTTGTGTTATCCGACGATCGCTAGACCTGCTTTAAAAATGGGCATTTGTCATTAGCAAGTAGGGTGTGTTGTCGCGCAGCGCAACGCACCACCAATGATTTTCGGTGCGTTAGAACTAAAGTCGATAAAACACCCTATGGGCTACTATTCAATTAATTAAATTATGCGTTGCTCAGAGTATAAATTTCTAAATCTCTTAGCAAACGCCGATGTGGTTGTATTAATTCTCCTGAACGCACTACCCACCTTGGCACTAGTTTTTGTTTAGCTATCACTTGCTGACCTAGAGAATCAAAAAATATGCAATCACCTTCTACTATCTCGAGGATGGAGATATCTGCAACTGAACCAACTTGTAAAGTGCCAATTTCTGCTTCAGCTTTTAAAACACGAGCTGGGTTAATTGTAACAGTAGCGATCGCGCTTTCTAAATCTAATCCCAAAGCCATGAGTTTAGAAAGCGCACCATACAGACTGTAGTTCAAATGCGAGTCATCGTGAACGTTATTAAAGTCACCGTGAACGTCGCTACTCACAATATTAGGTAATACTCCTTGCTCCATCATCCGTCGAGCAATATCAAAGCTAAATTGTAGTCCATGTCCTAAATCTAAAAGCACACCTCGATCAATCGCTGCAATTAGCCATTTTGGGACTTTGGTACGTGTTCCCATTACCCCATCTGGCTGACAACTATAGCAGTGACCGATGACATCTCCAGCTTGCAGATAGGATAATACATTTTCTACTATTTTTTCAGGTTTGGGTCGGTTGCCTGCTACTACAGGAAATAATTCTCCTGTATGAATATATAAAGGTAAATGAGTGCGATCGCCAAGTTTACGAGCTAATTCTAAAACACCCATACCCCAGCGAGATATAGTTCCCGATTCTGCATGAGCTTTAAAGCCGCGAACAATCTGCGGATTTTCTTTGGCTAATTGAATTAGTGGTTCTATCTCTACCTTTTGCGGATTTTCTAAACCTGATTCACTATCGCCTAAAGTTTGTGCCGCTAAATGGTTAACCAAAGGAAAGCAACGTACATCGGTTTTTGCTTGCTCAACAACATTTAATTTAAAGCCAGGAAAAGTAAAAGCACTGCTACTACCTTGATCGACAACTGTAGTGACACCAGCATTTATCCCCACATCATCAGCAGGTATTCCAAAAGTAGTCATCCACTCATAAACATGAACGTGTAGATCGATAAAGCCAGGACAAATTAAATAACCTTTAGCTGCTAGTGTTTGTTTAGCTTTGTAGGCAGGTAACTCATGAGCAAACCCTACAATTCTGCCGTTATTAATAGCGATATCATAATGTCCATTTAAAGATTGGCTAGGGTCGATTACCCAGCCATCTTTGATGACTAAATCGTATAAATTTAAATTGGGATTCATAAGACCTCACAGGAGTTTAAAAACTCCATTTTTGCTAACTGAGGTGACTTAACAAATTAGTTCTTAATTATTAGTATAGATAAAATTATTCGCGGTGGAGGAAATCTCTAGCAGTAACCAGCATTTGAACTTTTCAAAATAAAAAGTTGGGAAAATCCTTTTTTCCATACAGATCGGAGAGCCAATCCTGAAACAATGGAAGTAGACACCAAAGTAATAATGCCGACTATGAGTGAACTTCCTAAGAGTCTTGAAGAAGCGATCGCCCAATCTCGCACAGCTACCCAAGCTGCTTTGGCAGATGGACAGACTCGCTTACAAGTTGAGTTTGTATTCCCCGAACTCAAATACATGCTAGTGGCGGAAGACTTTCTGCCTGCGCTTGCTGAATACGATTCCCGCTTGAAGGTTTTCTTTGCTGATGCTGGCGCGGCTGCCCTTGCCCGCCGTGAATGGGCAGATGCAAAATTTAAAATTGAGGATATTGGGACAGGTAGGGCAACTGCTGTCGGCTCCAAAGTTCAGCCAGAAGACGAAATTTTTCTGTTTGTTGCACCTAGTTCCGTCGAAGTAGCGCAGATGGAAAAACTCTGCCAAGAAATAGGCGATCGCCCCGTAGTTCTTTTGAACCCTCGCCTAGAAGATTTCGGCGTTGTCGGTATTGGTTACGCAGCCAGACAAGTCCGCCAACGTTTCATTGGTAACATCGAATCTTGCTACTACTTACGCCCTGTAGACGATCAAACTGCTGTCTTTCGTTGCTACCCTGGACAATGGCAAGTTTGGGTAGAAACAGACGGCGAGTATCAAATAATTGCCGAATTAGCGCAAAAACCATCAGGCGATGAATTGGATCTCATTCTCATGAAAGGACAAGCCCAAACAACAACCGAAGCTACACCTGCTGCGAAAAAGCCTGGTGTATTTAAAGGTTTGCAACGGTTCTTAAAGGCATTGAGTAGTTAAGAAAAAGCAGAAGTAGCAAATTACTGTCCAGATCCCCGGCTTCTTGTAGAAGTCGGGGATCTAAATTTAGCAATCATATTCAAGAATTTGGAATTTTTTAGATAATTAACTCACGGCATAATCTGTATACTGACGCATATAAGGCGGGTGAAAGCCAACGACAATATCGTGTTTTGGTACTCCCATCGTAGCTAGTTTCTCACCTACATCTTCTTCTGTACCATTACATTGAATCCAAATCTTGCCGTTTTTGATATCAAAATGCATCACAGGCCCAAAAACCCTACGTTTATTTTGCCAACCAATATATATCAGTTGGTAATGGTCTTTTTCTACATCAAAAATTGTTTGGGCTTCTATTTCATCATTAGATGCAGCCATTTGGGCATATTCTGTAATTAATTGCCGAATACACTCCCGGTATTTCTCTAAATCAGCCATAGAATTATTTCCTCTGTTTCTACATTGTAAACTATCAGATTTATTTGACTACGCTTGATAATAGTTTGAATAAACGGTTTATTTAAAAAATCATTATAAGTGTTTAATGGAACTGCTAAATATAAAACTCGCCCAGCATTTATTTCTTCTAAAGCATATCGATAATTAATAAACTGCCCGATTGCAGTATGAAACTCAGAAATAGTTGAAGTGCCTATAAAACTTTTCACTTCAACTGCTATTTTTTGTCCTTCTCGTTCTGCTGCAATAATTCTCTCTGCTCCCAAATCAATGTACATATCAGGAATACCTTCTATGCGAATTAATAAGGGATCGTGAGTAATTCGCCACCCATCTTTCTGTAATGCTGATTTCACGAGGTCGTGAAATTTATCTCTAGCTGACATAAACTTTTTTCTCAGCCTGTGTGAGCATTTTAAATATATTTTGCTAGGAACTAGGAAAGAGCAAACGGGACAAGGAAGACAAGAAGGATGGGGGAGTGTGGGGAGAGAGGGGAGAAACGAACCACTCTTTCTTTATTAGCTCCCTCCGTCTTCCCCATCCTCCCACACTTCCCACACTACTTGTTTGCCTACTGCCCAATGCCCAATACCTAATTACTCCTTAACGGCGCACTCAAGATTTTTTCAATGCGATCGCGTGTTTCGAGAATGTGGGCTTTGGTGTATTCATCTTCGGAATTTACTCCTGCAAGTTTTTCGTTTAGCTGCCGGATTTTATACCAGGCCAATGTGCGTGCATCTTCTGGTACGTATTCTTTGCGTAAGACTATATCGCTTAAGATATTCACGTATTCCCGCTGCAAGCCTCGTCGCAGGCTGGAAATCTTCAATGCTTTGCCTTGGGGTTTTAAAACTTCTGTCCAAATGCCATTTTGTAAGGTATCAAATAACTCTGGTATACTCAGTGATTTTCCATGAGGACTCTTGAGTTCGATGTCCTTGAGACGAGAAAGGCGATCGCCTGAAAGTAAATCCACCAAAACTGCACTTTGCAGAGTCAAAACTAAGTCATGAATTGGGTAATCTAAACGCCCAACCAAAGGATAGCTACCCCAATGATACCAACGGGAAGGTGCTAACTTATTCAGCAAATCTGGTGAAAAGTTAAAAGCATCTTCTGCAAATACATACTTTTGCAAAGTCTCTAATGCTTGTCGTTGTTGCTCCACTGGTACGGGTTCAAATGGAAATTTTCGTTTACGAATATCTAGCTTGTTGGTTGAGGTTTCGCCAGCACGGACTCGATAAAAGGATTGCCCACCAATATATTTTGTAGTGTAAAAAATATTTTGGAAATAGTTACCCAATACTGAGCCAAAGCGATCGCTCAAATCGCTATAACTTTCACCAGCAACCGGGTAACGTCTAGTTAGACGCTCCCACATGACGCGAGAATTATCTAGTTGCCATTGAGAATAACGCAGTACATTACCGCTATTATCCCAAGCATTGGATGTTGGGTCGAGGTCATACCGATCTTCATCTGTCGAGTAACTCAACTCTGGTTTGTCAGATTGGCTAGCTATTTCCTCCAAAATTGGCTTTTCGGCTATGGGAGTTGTGGCCTGAGTTGGCATATAGCCATACTGAATTGCCCAATCATCATAAGGCCCTACCATATTCGGAAAATAATCTCCCTGCTGCGTACCTTGGGGTGCAATATTCGGGGGAATGTAATCCATCACCGAAGAAGTTAGACCTCTATTAGTAGTAATCTGCTTATTGTTCAGATCCTCTGGTGCTAATAAGTTACTGCCACGGAAGTTGTGGCGTAACCCCAAAGTATGACCAACTTCATGGGCGATAATTAAACGTAAGTATTGATTAATATACTCTTTCAATTGGTCTTGAGTGGATGTGTTGTCTTGTAGAAGTGTCATCGACATTGCACCCAAAGCAAACTGGTTAGCAGCTTCTATGCCATAGCATAAATCAGACTCACCAGCGAGTCGCGCCAGACGGCTCAACATCGGCTTTTGCTTCTGTTGATTATCTTGGGATTTTCCGCCTAACTTATTGACGCAAAGCTGATTATTTTGCATCAACTCTGTTAAGGAAGTACGGCTAGATACTTGGTTGGGTTGTACTATTTGTCGATACTCATTCTTCAGTACACGTACAAAGCTGCCATCTACGATAATATCTGCATCCAAAATTTCCCCAGTCAAGGGGTTAACGCGGGATGGCCCCCTAGCAAAAAAGCCATCTATTGTATTAATCCAGCGAATTGTGTTGTAGCGAATATCTGCTGGGTCCCATGTGGCATTATCTGGCATTTGGCGGGCTTCGATGGCATCTTTGAATCCTGCCTTTAAAAAGGCCTTATTCCACATTAATATTCCTTCTTTAATAGCATCGCGGTACTCATAAGGCACAGCGTTATCTATCCAAAACACAATCGGTTTTTTAGGTCGAGATATGGGGGCTTTGGGGTCTTCTTTTTCCAAATTCCAGCGATTGATATACCGCACAAATGGATCGCCACGATCGTCTTTAGATAAGTCTTGATAGGCAGTGATAAAATAGCCAACGCGATCGTCAGCTACACGTGGTAGGTATTTATTGTTTGGCAGTTGGGAGAGACTGTAGTGAACCCGCAGAGTAAAACCACGGCTGTCAGGTAACGACTCGAAGTTTAGCTCTTCCTTATCGCGACCGCCACTGCCACCACCAGAAAAATTTAAAATCGACTCAACTTCTAAGTTTTCGGGAAAGACTTTAGCATTACCAAAATAAGATTGGTCTGTACTGCCAGGGACGCCCAAACTTAAAGATAAGCCAGCTAAGTCTGTGAGTAACAGATCGGCTAAGTCGATGAGCAGAGTTTTGCGTTCGGGATGAATGCTTTTGATGGGAATAGTGTAGAGTACAGAGTCACTAAAAGAGCGAACAAGCGATCGCGCCTGGGGATCTCCTTCACGGGTACGAAAATTGACATTCCGGATAGTAAATTGTAAGTTATTATCCACCCGTTTGAAATAAAACAAGAAATCTTGCAGAGGCATACCGCTATAAATGCCTTGTTCGCCAATGCCAGATTCTAAGGTTGATGTAGCTAGGTAATTTTTATTCAGCTGATCTGGCTGAATTTCAAGATAAATTTTGTTCTTTTCTTTCTGGCGATAAAGGGTGAACAATCCTTGCTGCTTGTCAGTTTCTTTAACAACTTCGTCAAACGCCTCTAAATCATCCTTTTTAGATGGTTTACTAGTTGAGTTAGGCTTTTCATTTGGTTTATCTGGGGTTTTTCCCGCTTGCAAAAATGGTTGCTGTCCCGCTTGTTTGGGATCTTGAACTATCCACTTAAATCCTTGGGGCTGTGCTTGTTGGTTTTGATTAATTACCCAAACTTGCTTAGAACTTTGTCCTAGAGAAGCAGCGACTTTTTCTGAATCAGCGTTCACCTTCTTTAAAGGTTCCAGGGTTGGCTGGCGAGCATCAGAAGGCTTTTGTACTCCTGCTTTTACTACCTTCTGTAGGGTGCGTAACTCAGTATTCAGTCCACTCCCAGGTGGTGACTTAGCACTGGCGGTTGTTACTCCTAAAAACAAACTATGCAACAAAATTACATAAAAAGTTAATCTATTCATCAAATCTACCCCCAACAACAATCACTAGTTAATTTTTTATTATTTGGAAAGTCAAGCAGCTTTGCTGTTATCTAAGTGAGCTAAACTAAAAATCCTATTAGCTGGCTGATATGCAGCAGCAAACTTTTCATTTAAGTTATCATTACTATTTTTTCAATCTAATTGCACGCTTTTGCTGTAGGATTTTTGCTAACAATTGTATCTGTAGCAAACAGTACGTATTATTTTTACATCTAGCTAGTAAAATTGCTGGGAAGAAAGTATTAACAATTTGGAAGCAATCAAGGAAATTACTAGAACATGAACCACTGCTCAAGCTACCAATTTAGATTTATACGGAGAAAAATCGTCAGGCTGTTATAGTTTAGCTCCTACTGAAAGTTAGTGGCGTTTTACTAGTTCTATATTATACACACCCATTTTTGAATAAAAAGCACCCGATTCCATAGAAACTTGCAGAGCATCTCGAATAAAACAGTACTTAAAAAGTAATAGAAAATACAAAATGTCATACTTGTCGCAAATTTGGAAGCGTTTAAGCAATTATGCCAGAGGTACAAAGTTACCAGAGATGTCACAGATAACATCTCCAGAAGCGGAAGAATTTTTGCATGGGGACAACACTTCTCAAGATTTAGATAAAAACCATAGATGTTCTCAAGAGAATTTACAAGACTCTTTATTACCCCAACGGCTGCAAAAAAGGTTAGAGGAATGGGGAAAACCAGGTAACGGTTTGCCAGATCTCCCAGGAGTGACGCCCAACGCACAGCATTTAGCCAAGAGGTATCGCCAATTTTATGAAGAAATTTACGATGTACTAGGTCATGGAGCATTGACACCAGACATAGTTGAACAAGTAATGAACTTGCTAATTGCTGGAAAAAAATTTCATCCACTGCTCCTGTTCCAACGTCTAGAAGAATTTTATCGCCGCTGGTGTCAGAGTGAATTTCTGGATGCTGCACCTAGTGATAACTTGCCTCAGAAAAAAATGTTAGATATTTTAGCACAAAACATAGCTATCGGACTGAAACAAGTAGATATATATACAGGACTTAATGTTTTAATTTTACTTTTAGAGTTACACCGCTACGCTCAAGGGCAACCTGAACTTCAGCAGCTAATTACCTTTTATCCATCAAGTCAACCGGATAAAGAAAGCTTTTTTACATCCCAACTATTACGAATAATTAATTATAGCGATGCCATTGAAATTGGGAATTTTAGTAGCATCGTCGGAGAATTTTTGAAAGGTGGTAACTTTCAGGGTGCTTATCTAGGTAACGCCAACTTAACAGGCGTAAACTTTAGCGGTGCCAACCTCAGTGGTGCTTACCTAGGAGATGCCAACCTGACTGGAGCCAACTTTAGTAACGCCAATCTCAGTAGCGCCAACTTTGGGGATGCCAACCTCAGCGGTGCTAACTTTAACAATGCCAACCTCAGTCGCGCTGACTTCAACAGTGCTAACCTCAGCGGCGCTAGTCTTAACCGCGCCGACCTCAGCCGCGCTCATCTCAGCAGTGCCGATCTCAGCAGCACCAACCTCAAAAACGCTAACCTCAGCAGTGCCGACCTCAGCAGCACCAATCTCAAAGATGCGAAGCTCAACGGTGCTGACCTGAGTCATGCAATCCTTTTTGGTGCCAACCTCAGTGAAGCCAAACTCATCGGCATTAACCTCAGCCATGCCGACCTCTGCCGCGCTGACCTCAGTGGAGCAGATTTGAGCCGTGCTATTCTTAACGGCACCAACCTCAGCGACACAATTCTTTTCAGCACCAACCTCAGCGACGCGATTCTTGTTGCCGCCGACCTCAGCTATGCCAAACTCAATGGAGCCAAGCTCAACTACGCCAAACTTAACGGCGCGATGTTCTTAGGTGCTGACCTGAGTGGTGTAGACCTGAGTGGTGTGATTCTTAACGATGCCGACCTCAGTGGAGTCATGCTCAGTGAAGCAGACCTCAGTGGAGCAGACCTCAGCGATACCATGCTTTTCGGCACCGACCTTAGCTATGCCAACCTCAACAAAGCCAATCTCAGCGGTAGTAACCTCAGCGGTGCTTTACTCAACGGTGCGGATCTCAGCCACACTAACCTCAGCTACGCCATTTTGAGCAATGCCGATGTTAGTGAAGCCAACCTAGAACAAATGACCTGGGGTGAAACACAGCAATGGGAAACTGTTCGGGGATTAGAGACAGCTGTAAATGTGCCAGAAAAATTGAAACAGCAGTTAGGACTGAGTTAATAGAAGTGGAGATGGAGAGACTGAAGAGACGCGGAGAGTATAAAAAATAGACTTTTTCGCGCCATTTCGTCACTGTGTCTTCGTGTCAAATTTTTCTGGGCACACCTATTTAGGTTAGCTAATCATTACAGCAAGACTCACTGATTTATTATTACTTAATTTCCAGGACATGGTGTTGTTTAGCTAATCTCTAAATAACTAGTAATTTTACATTTATCAGAATATGAAAAAGCACTTATCGCAAATCTGGCACAAGTTTAAAACAGGGACTAGAGAATTATTCTCTCAAGAAACGGTAGAAACATTTGCAGAGTCTAGCAAGGCAGTTTTAGAAGGTGCAAAAACACTAGAAGAACAAGGTAAAAAACTACAACATTTAAAACCTATATTAGAACAGTCGTCTTCACTGATAGAAATATTGTGTAGTCCAGAAATCCAACTAGTTGGTGCAGCATTGCCTTTTGTGCCAATCGCGATCGCACTCCTGAAATTTTACCGCGAAAAGACTCATAATGAACCAACCCTAGAAGAATGCGTAGCGATAATTAGTCAAGCCGCTTATTTAGAAAGCTTTAAAGAAATTCTATCTTTACCTGAATATCAAGAAATATTAGCTAACTGGAATACCCAAGCAAATAATGAAGCTGTAACAAAGCAACTTAAACAATTAGGTGAAATTGAATTAGATGCAAAAGCAGCTAGAAGAGTTATTGTCGCATTCCCAGACTCACAATTAGGACAATCACTTAATCAACTATTATTAGCATGGTTACAACAGGCAGGAGTCAGCTACAATCAAGCACAAGTTTTAACTGAGCGAGTTGCCCACAACATCGAAGTTCACTTCCTCCAAGCTTTGGCAGCATCTGGTGATTCTGTTAAGCAATTAGCGGAATTATACCGAAATGGAGGCATAGAAGCAATTCAACAAGATGTAAGCATTGACCAGTATTTAGAAGAACAAATTGCCACAAAACCAGAAGAAAAAGTTTTTAACGAAAGTTTCTCTTTCAAGGATATTTATGTAACACCACAAGCTAGACTAGTTGATAAAAATGGTAAAATTGATACTCAAACAAATCCCTTCAATTTAGAAACCTGGGCTAAAAGTATTCTCTTAAACAATAATCCCCATATAAAACGACAAGTAATGTTCATTCAAGGGGGCCCAGGTAGGGGTAAAAGTGTTTTTTGTCGGATGTTTGCTGATTGGGTACGGCAGTATTTACATCCCATGTGGACGCCAATTTTGATTCGCCTTCGTGATATCGATGAATTCCAGTCCAGCTTAGAAGAAACTTTACGTTCAAGAGTTAAAGCAGATTTTGCTCAAAGCGATGATGGCTGGCTGACCGATGCTCATACTCGATTTTTATTTATTTTAGATGGCTTTGATGAGTTACGAATTGAGCGCAGTAATAACCAAAGTGTAGAAAGATTTCTTCGCCAAGTTGGTACATTTCAAAATGATGCTGAAGAAAGTAAAGTAATGGGGCATCAAGTATTAATTACAGGTAGAGAAATGGCTTTACATGGGATTGATCGTCTACCACCAAACTTGGCAAGAGTAGAAATTGCTGAAATGGATTCGGACTTGCAAAACCAATGGTTTGACAACTGGCATCAGCAATTTCCAACCGATAAAACTACAACTTTTAAGGAATTCTTACAAAACGATAAATGTTGTCCAGCGCCAGTTAAAGAGCTAGCGAAAGAGCCACTATTACTGTATATGTTGGTGGCAATGCATCGAGATGACAAATTAGATATTAGTCAGTTTGAGCAAGCTACTGGTACAACAGCAAAAATATTAGTTTACGAACAAGCACTAGATTGGGTATTAAGCAGACAACGCTCCGATTCTCGTCACCCTGATTTAAATTACGAATTAACCCGACAAAACCCAGAAGCATTACGGCGACTTTTAGCAGAAGCAGCAGTATGTGTAGTCCAGTCCGGTGGAGAAAGTGCTTCTATGCAGATGGTAAAAGCACGCTTACAGCAAGATGATGAACTGAAAGAATTAATTGCAAGAGCCGAGAAAGAACTGGGAGAAGAAGCGCTAAAAACTGCATTAGGTGCTTTTTATATCAAGTCAAATAGTAGTAATGGAGTTGAGTTTTTTCATAAAATTTTTCAAGAATTTCTCTGTGCAGAGAAGCTAAAACAAAGGTTGGAGGAATGGACAGAACCTGGTAAGCGGGGTAAGACTTTCAATACAGATGATAAGCAATTATATGAGGAAATTTATGATTTACTTGGCTATGGCGGACTAACACCAGAAATTGTTGAATATCTTATAAGTTTGTTAATTAATAGTAAAGAATTTCGACCAGTACAGTTATTTAAGCGTCTAGAAAATTTCTATGTACGTTGGTGTGAGGGGGAATTTATTGATGCGCCGCCAGAAAACCTGCCTCAAAAAAAGATGCGGCAACTAAGAGAGCAAAGAATTCAGTTAGGTCAGCGTCAAGTCAATGTATATACAGGACTGAATGTGCTGATTTTGCTACTAGAATTGCATCGCTATGCCCAACGAAAAGATGAACTCAAACAAGACATCAATTTCTATCCATCTGGTCAACTGGATGCGAAAAATCGTTTCACAGACACACTGCTTTGCATCATCAACTACAGTAATTCCATTGAGATTGGGAAGTTTAATACTGTAGTAGGGCAATTCCTTAGTGGTGCTAACCTCGCCCGCACCAATCTCAGCTACACAATTCTCATCCGTGCAAACCTAAGTGGAGCAGACTTGAGCGGTGCTAACCTTACGCGCACCAACCTTATTCATGCGAACCTCAGTCACACTAACCTCAAAGGTACAAAGCTCATCCGTGCATATCTTAGCGAAGCAAACCTCAGCCGTGCAAACCTCAGTGGTGCAGACCTTATTCGCGCCAACCTCATCCGCGCCAATCTCAAGGGAGCAAACCTCAATCATGCAAACCTCAGTGGTGCCAACTTCATTAGTCCAGACCTCAGTAGAGCAGACCTGAGGAACGTATACCTTAGGAGTGCCAATCTCATACGTGCCAACCTTAGTGGTGCTAACCTCAGCGGCGCAATTCTTATCCGCGTCAACCTCAGCCACACTAACCTCAGTGGTGCAAATTTAAATAGTGCAAACCTCAGCCGTGCTAACCTCGAAAACATTACCTGGGATGAACATACAAATTGGGAAGATGTGGAAGGTTTGGAGACAGCAAATAATGTACCAGAATCTTTAAAGCAGCTATTGGGGCTGAATTGAGAGATAGAGAGGCAAAGAGAAAAATTAACCAGCTTACCTAGTCTTCTCTTACTGTTCCTCTTCCTCTGCGTCCTTTGCGTCTTGGCGGTTCGTCACCCTTTCTAACCCAAAGCAAGACACGAGGACGCGGCTTGAAGTTGACTACTTGAAGAACAACTCCCGAATTCCCCCACTACCCACTTCCACCGCCAGCGCCGCCAACAGAAAACCGCAAAGCTGAGTCACAATAACCCCGCCTTCAGCACCAATCCATTTGTCGATGTAGGTTCCCAGGCGCAAAATCAACCAACTAATGAACATTGCGGCCACAATACCCAACACTACACCGATATGGGGACTGGGCGATTTTGAGGTTAATAACATCACCGTTGTTAAAGTACCCGGCCCAGCTAATAATGGCAAAGCCAAAGGAGTAATTGCCACATCACGTCCTTCCTCTGTAATTGGGGTATTTAGTTCTCCCTGTAGCATTTGTAAAGAAATTAACAACAATAACAGCCCCCCAGCTACTCGCAAAGATGCCATGCTGATTTCCAAATAGGTCAAAATTACTTGCCCAGTGAAGACAAAAAGCAACAGAACAGCGATCGCAACGATAATCGCTTTATCGATGACTTTGTTTCTGTCTTCTGGGGTCATGCCTTTGGTTAAAATCAGCACTATCGGTATATTACCTATAGCATCCGCTAGGACAAATACAGCAATGAATGTTTGAACGAGAGCAGAGGTATCCACAGCAGATAGCATTTATCAACATTTGATAACAACCTACCTTGAAAGGTGCGCAATTTCCCATCACCTATAGGAAGATTGAGCTTAGACTATAAAGATTATGAGCTTCTTAAAGAAAAGCAACGCTAACGTTTGTCTAACTGAGTTCCACAGATCTTTAAGTAACGATATATTTGAGAATCTACCTCACACAATTCATTGTTTGTTGTCGAATCTATGAAGCCTTATTTAGCAGCTGCTATCCAATTAACGAGTGTGCCGGATTTATACAAAAACTTGGCACAGGCAGAAGAATTAATTGAACTTGCCGTGGGTCGAGGTGCTGAATTAGTTGGTTTGCCAGAAAACTTTTCTTTTATGGGAGAAGAAAAAGACAAACTCGCTCAAGCAGAGGCGATCGCCCGTGAAAGCGAAATATTTCTTAAAAAAATGGCCCAGCGCTTTCAAGTTACCATCCTCGGCGGTAGTTTTCCAGTGCTTGTAGAAAACACAGGCAAATTTTATAACACAACTGTACTCATAGACCCTAGCGGTCAAGAAGTTTGTCGCTATTACAAAGTACATTTATTTGATGTTAATGTCCCTGACGGCAACACCTATCAAGAATCCAGCACAGTCATGGCTGGAACCCAACTCCCGCCTGTGTATTTCTCAGAAAAATTAGGAAATTTGGGACTTTCTATTTGCTACGATGTCCGCTTTCCGGAATTGTACCGACATCTGGCAGACAAAGGAGCCGATGTAATTTTTGTGCCTGCTGCCTTCACAGCCTTTACTGGCAAAGACCATTGGCAAACATTACTACAAGCCAGAGCCATTGAAAACACCTGTTACGTCATTGCTCCCGCTCAAACCGGTACCCATTACGCCAGACGCCAAACTCACGGACACGCCATGATTATCGACCCTTGGGGCGTGATTTTAGCTGATGCTGGCGAACAACCAGGAATTGCGATCGCAGAAATCAAACCTACACGCCTAGAACAAGTCCGCCGTCAAATGCCCTCTTTGCAACACCGGATATTCAGTTAATCAACAAGAGACGTTAGATTTAACGTCTCTGCAAAATTTCCATCGTTGGACAAGGGAAGGGGATTGTTAATTTTGAATTTTGAATTCGGAGCGTTCGCGTAGCGTCTCTGCAGGAGAAGCGACGTGACTCTTTAACCTCGCACTACCGCCAACAAACATTTCAACATCAAATAAGCAGAAGTAGCCCCTGGATCTTGATGTCCGATACTGCGTTCTCCCAAATAGCTAGCCCGTCCCTTCTTCGCTAACATTGGCGTTGTATCTTTCATCCCCTGTTCGGCAGCGGCTACTGCTTGCTGCAAAGCTGTCACGGTGCCTTCACTCCCACTCACAGCTTGTTCAAAAGCCACTACTGCTGGAGATAGGACATCCACCATTGTCTTATCTCCCAGCTGGGCTTTACCACGCTGAAGCACACCGTTTAAACCAGATTGAAGCAATCCCAATAAATCTTGCTCAGTCAGTTCTTGCTTGCCAACAGTATCTGTACTGGCTCGCAAAAACCACGTGCCATAAAGAGGGCCACTTGCACCGCCAATACTAGAAATCAAGGTCATACTGACTGCTTTTAAAATGCTGCTAATGTCCTTGTCTGCAAAATTTGGTAACTGACTAATCACCTTTTTGAAACCGCGATCCATATTAATACCGTGGTCAGCATCACCGATGGCTGCATCTAATTCAGTCAAATATTCTTTATGCTGCGCAAGTTCGGTGGCAAATTCTTGTAACCATTGCAAAATCTGCTCTCTACTTACCATCTGCAACCCCTTTTAAGTTTGGTAATATTGGCCAAGGTATCGTAGCAATATATCCGAATTTTTACGGTTACGATTGTTTAGTTCATGTAAGAGTAGGAAGTATAAATTAGCCAAGGGAATATGTATTTATGATTCGTCCTCGGGCATTAGTCTTTAAACTACTCCCTTTATTATTTTTTATAGCTTTCTTAACTACTACTTGCGTTGACCCTAACAAAAATAGTGAAAATCAGATTGTCGCTCTTGGTGCTGCCAGTGCAAAACCTCCAGAGGAAATCATTTATCCGCAGAATTCTAGTGTCATTAATGTAACCTCCCCAGAATATGGGGCTATACCCAATGATGGTCAGGATGATACTGAGGCTATCCAAAAAGCGCTGAGTAAGTCTCCCGGTGGGGGACGATTTATCTATCTACCCAATGGTGTGTATAACGTCTCTAACTCTCTACATTGGCCAACAGGTGAGCGTTATCGCTCCGACTACAAGCGAACTATTTTGCAAGGAGAAAGTAAAGACGGTGTAATTATTCAACTCCAGGATAAGTCTCCTAAATTTCAAAACCCCAAGCAGCCTAGACCAGTTATCTCGACAGGATTTGACCCAGATATCAATCCCAAATCTGAAGATTTCAAGGCGAGTCTGGTAGCGCAACGCTTCGGTAATTCAGTCAGGAATCTCACTATTAATATTGGGAAGAGTAATCCTGGAGCAGAAGGGCTAAATTTTGCTGCTAATAATCAAGGAGCAGTACGCAGCGTTAAAATCATCTCTGCTGATAGACAGGGGACAACTGGTCTAGCACTGACTCATGGTGAAGTTGGCCCCTTGCTAGTGGAAGATGTTGAGATTATCGGATTCGATAACGGGATACTGACAAACAACGGTATTAACGGCGTGACGTTGCAGAACATTACAGTCCGCGATCAAAAAAAAGCAGGTATCTACAATGGCGGCCAAGTCATGAGTCTTGAGGGTTTCAGTAGTTTTAATTCTGTGCCAGCAATTATCAATGGCACAAATCCTTATGAAGGCCTCGATCCTGGAAGTACGTTAACGCTGTTGAATGCCAAACTCATCGGTCGTGGCAAAGCAAAAACTCTCTCAGCAATTACTTCTGCTGGGTTTATATATGCCCGAAATGTAGTATCTTCCGGCTACAAAAACGTTCTTTTCAGTAAAGTGCGAGATGCTACGAAGATTATCAACAACGCTGTAATTAATGAATTTACTTCTCACCCTATTGTTTCTGCATTTCCTTCACCAAAGCAGACATCAAAGAGATTGCAGAAGGCATCGCTGCAACTGCCGATTAAGCAATTTCCTAAGCTAGGTTGGGATAACCCAAAAACCTGGGTCAGCGTAGAGAAGTTTGGTGCAAAACCCAACGATCGAGAAGATGATACAGCTGCTTTCCAAGCCGCCATAGATTCTGGTGCAACTACAGTATTTGTGCCACAAACTGGAAACTTTACAATTAATGGATCTCTGCGACTCAGAAGTAAAGTGCGAAGATTTACCGGAACTGAGGGATGGATTGAGGGCAATGGAGAGATAGTTGCAGAAAACGGCAGTCAACCAACCTTGATTGTTGAAAACTTCTATATTCAATATGGCTCAAAGGTGAAATGGAGAAATGTTGCTAATCGCACTGTTGTTTACCGTAGTATCACTCACCTTGACTTAGAAAGCACAGGAAAAGGGGATCTGTTTATTGATGATGCTGTCATGGGCAAACTGAGATTCCTCAACCCCGATCAATACATTTGGGCACGCCAGCTAAATCCGGAGGGAAGTGCTGAGACTAATATAGTTAATAGTGGCGCTAAACTTTGGATTCTTGGTTTTAAGACAGAGCAGGGTAAAACAAAAATTGAAACCATCAAGGGTGGCTCAACTGAACTTCTCGGTGCTTTAATTTATGCAGCAGGACAGCAAGATCCAAAAGATCCTCTGTTTCGGATTGTGAATTCTTCTTGCTCTTTCATTGGCGTTGCTGAGGCATATTTCGATCAAGATACTTATCAAATCTGGGTTGAGGAAACAAGAGGCAATACTACCAGAAAAATGACCAGAGACAAGATTCCAGGCCGATCAACCGCTAACGGAGTAGTTATGTTGTTATATACAGGTTTTGATAAGCTACCAAAGTAATTAAATACCGTTAAAAACCCCAACGCAAGCTTGGGGTTTTGACTGGAGCATCCCATAGCCGGAGCATTTCATCATCTAATTTCAACAAGGTAATGGAGCATCCTTGCATATCCAAAGAAGTTATGTAAGGGCCAATGAGATTGCGAACAATTTGCAATCCCTGCTGTTCGCATATTTGTGCTAGTTTGCGATAGACAAGATACAGTTCCGAAATGGGAGTACCACCCATACTATTAACAAAAGCTAGCAAGCGATCGCCTGTTTTTAACGGCGGATCTATCAGTTCTACATCTACCCATTCTCCTTGGCTTTCATCCCATTCTCGTACTGTACGGCTATAGCCTGTATCTTCAATTATCGATCGCGCCAAACGCTCAGTAATTTCATCTACTGTTTGTAAAGCGATGCGCTCTCTACCAGGTTCACCGTGAATCCCGATACCAATTTCTAATTCGCGATCGCCTAATGCAAATGTTGGTGTACCTTTAGCTGGTACTGTGCAGGAAGTCAGGGCTATTCCCATACTCCGCCCATGCAAGTTTACCCGACGACACAAATCTGCTATTTGCCGCAAATCATATCCTGCTTCAGCGGCTGCACCACAAATCTTTTCTGCTAGTACCGTTGTGCCGACACCTCGCCTTCCCTGAGTATACAGGCTGTCTTTTACTGCCACATCATCATCAATTAAGATATTCAGCACTCGGATACCTTCACTTTGAGCTAACTCTGTTGCCATCTCAAAGTTCATCACATCGCCACTGTAGTTTTTGATGATATAAAGTATACCTGCACCACCATTAACTTTCTGGGCAGCTGCGAACATTTGGTCAGGGGTAGGTGAAGTGAAAACCTCTCCCGGACAAGCCGCATCAAGCATTCCTCTACCAACAAAACCAGCGTGCATCGGTTCATGTCCGCTACCACCACCAGAAATAATTGCTACTTTCCCTTGTACGGGTGCATCGGCTCGATAAACAAAGGTGGGATCGTAACTCACCTGAATTAGATCGGTGTGAGCCGCCGCCATACCCTCTAAACTTTCCCGCACAAAGTCTTCTGGCTTGTTGATGAGCTTTTTCATGATTCATGCCTGGTTGAGAATTTGCTACATCCCAGGATTAATTTTACATTTACTCCAGGCGATCGCAGTTTCACAATCTAGGGACACTTCTCGGTAGAATTCTAAAGCGATCGCTATTTTCCCAATTATGAGCAACATTCTTCAAGTCGGACAACTAGCCCCTGATTTCTCTATTCCTGACCAACATGAAAGTCCCGTCAGTCTCAGCGATTTCAGCGGTCAATGGGTTATCCTTTATTTCTACCCCAAAGATGACACTCCTGGTTGTACTACTGAAGCTAAAGATTTTACCGAGTTAAATCAAGATTTCAGCGCCCTAGGAGCGAAAATCTTAGGCGTGAGTCCAGATTCTGGGAAGTCTCATTGTAAATTTATCAGCAAACATAACTTAACAATTACCCTGCTAAGTGACCCAGAACATGAGTTAGCCGAAACTTATGGTATTTGGCAATTAAAGAAGTTTATGGGTAAAGAATATATGGGTGTAGTTCGCTCAACTTTCCTCATCGATCCTGAAGGAAATATTGCTTATACCTGGACTAATGTCAAAGTCAAAGATCATGCTCAACAAGTGTTAACTAAATTGCAAGAATTAGCAGCTATATCAAGTTCATCATCTTAGAATAAAGGAGAGGTTGCAATTTCCATAACCTATGCTTCAAATTATCCAAGGGCAAAATGTCGCTCTCGCATATATAAAAGAAAACTTTGCTCTTGGCAAATCTGAAGACGAGCAATTTTTCACAGAGCGGTTTGACAATTTACCTGCGATAACTGAATTAGAAAAGCAATATTTAGAGATGGTAATATCACCTTTATTATATCAATCATGGTTCAAGTCATCCAATCTCAAAATGTTGGTCTTGCCTATTTAGAAGAAAGATTTGGTCTGCGACAGTCTGAAAGCGAAGATTTTTTTTCTGAATGGATTGATCCTTTACCAGACATCACAGATTTAGAAAAACAATATCTAGACAGGGTAAAAACTAATTTTTTAAGATTGGCGAAGCGTCCACCAATCTTAGAGAATGCAGTAAAAATGGTAGTATTATCACCTTTACTAGATTTAGCAGGATTTTATCGCGATCCATTTTTATTGGCGACGGAAGAATCTATAGAAATTGCTGTAGAGAATGAGGGAGAAGTGATTAGAGGGAGAATTGATGTTTTAGTTATCCAAGAGCAATTTTGGTTGTTAGTTATTGAAGCTAAAAGGGCTGCTTTTGCACTTTTAGAAGCCATACCACAAGCAATCGCTTATATGCTGGCTAACCCTCATCCAGAAAAACCTGTGTTTGGATTAGTTATGAACGGTAGTGATTTTTTATTTTTGAAACTTACACAAGAAAATCGCATAGAATATGCTTTTTCTGACCAATTTACGCTATTAAGGCGAGAAAATGAATTGTATCAAGTTCTTCGAGTATTAAAAAAATTAAGTCAAATTTTAAGTTAATTATTTAAGTTAATTTATGTCTAATCGCCCTATCTACCTAGATTGTCATGCTACTACCCCTGTTGATGAACGGGTATTAGCAGCAATGCTACCCTACTTTACAGAAAAGTTTGGCAATCCATCGAGTATTAGTCATGTTTACGGCTGGGAAGCAGAAGCGGCTGTTAAACAAGCAAGAGAAATTTTAGCAGCAGCAATCAACGCGACACCAGAAGAAATTGTTTTTACCAGTGGTGCGACAGAAGCGAATAATTTAGCGATTAAAGGTGTAGCAGAAGCATATTTCCAAAAAGGACAACATATTATTACAGTTGCTACGGAACATAAGGCTGTTCTCGACCCTTGTGCATATTTAAAAACCCTCGGTTTTGAAATTACTATTCTCTCAGTTAAAAAAGATGGGTTAATTGATTTAACTGAGTTAGAAAAAGCTTTGCGTCCAGAGACAATTTTGGTGTCAGTAATGGCTGCAAATAATGAAATTGGAGTTTTGCAGCCTTTGACAGAAATTGGGGAATTGTGCCGCGATCGCAATATCATTTTCCATACCGATGCTGCCCAAGCTATTGGTAAAATTCCCTTAGATGTGCAGGCGCAAAAAATTGATTTAATGTCACTTACAGCACATAAAGTTTACGGTGCTAAAGGCATCGGTGCGTTATATGTCCGCCGACGCAACCCTAGAGTACAATTAGCTCCCCAGCAGCACGGTGGTGGACATGAACGGGGAATGCGTTCTGGTACTTTATATACACCGCAAATAGTAGGCTTTGGGAAAGCTGTGGAAATTGCTTTAGCAGAACAGGCGACAGAAAACCAACGCCTCACAGAACTTAGGCAAAGACTTTGGGAACAGCTTTCACCGCTAGAAGGAATTCATCTCAACGGACATCCTACCCAACGGTTAGCGGGAAACCTGAGTATTAGTGTTGAGGGGGTAGATGGAGCCGCACTTGGTTTAGGATTACAACCAGTCATGGCAGTTTCTTCTGGTTCTGCTTGTACTTCAGCAAATACAGCACCTTCCCATGTTCTCACCGCCTTGGGACATTCGCCACAGCTAGCCTATGCATCGGTACGGTTTGGCATTGGACGCTTCAATACCCCCGAGGAGATTGATATTGTAGCAAAACACGCGATCGCCACAATTCAAAGTTTACGCAAGCAAACTACCCTGGTGTGAGGGGGACAAGGGAGACAAGGAGGATGGGGGAGTGTGGGGAGAGAGAGGAGAAACGAACCACACTTTCTTTATTAGCTCCCCCCCATTCTCCCACACTCCTTGTTTGCCCAATGCCCTAATATGGATCTGAACTAAACCTTCCCCGGTTCACACTTCTGAGATAATAACCCCGTGTGGGAATATTTTTCAGGTCAAAGGTATCCCCACGGGGAACTCGCCAAATTTTGTAGTCGGAGTATGTCAAAGGAGTGCGGGGTTTGCATATCTCTGGTGGATGATCTCCCAAGACAAAATACGCTGCACCCCTCCCCATTACTTTCGCCATACCGTATTTATCCACCAGCACCGATGTTTCCTCGCTAATGGCTATCCCTAATGCACGTTTAGATATGCCATCTTGAATTTGACGCGCGATAAAAGCCATGATTCGTCCCATTCTTTTACGCCTGTCAAAGTGAGTGTCTACAATCGTTCCCGCCAGATAATTCCATTTGAAAAAGTTGTAAGTAAAGGTAATGTCTTTGTAGGGATCTTCGAGTGCGTCTCTGGTTTCAATACCTTCTTCAGAAGAAGCGCAAGCATCGTAGACGAATTCACTTTGAATCATTGCACCTGCGCTAGTGCCGCCAACGCCACCACCTCTGGAGTAAACTGATTGAACAGCAGCCTCTAGCTTAGTGTTTTTCCAATTGCGAATGTATTGGCATTGGTCGCCGCCAGCAAAGAAAATTACATCAGCATTGCGGATTTTACTGATAGTCTCCGCTTTGTTAGCATCCTGTCTATTGCTAACAATTAACGTTTCCACTGATTTAACGCCTTTCATCGCATTAATTACCCGATTGTAATCATGGTTCCCATAAGTACGAATGACTACAACATTGACTTTAGTGGCGCAGTCAGTGCAACCTCTCACCTGATTAATCATCCACTGGATACCGTTCTCTACATCAGGGCCGCCTCCACCCAAGCTCAGAACAGGGCCAGCTAAGGAAGGCAAGGATGGTAAGGACGGTAAGGACGGTAAGGGAGTTAAAGGAGAATGGACATCCTCGGTAATGTCTTGAAAGTAACTTCTTAAGTTTGCTGTAATATGGGTTATGAAGGAGGTTCCCATCTTCAGCAACATGGTTCCTACATTCTTTAACCACTTTGCTATATTTGGAAAGGCCTTGGTCATGCTAACTTTCTGGTGCAAACAGCAATTATTGCTAACTCTCTCACCAGAAGGGGTGTAATTCCCAGCGTACAAGGCTTGTACTGTTTTTTCATGCCGAAAATGCAGAGTAGTCTTTTATTCTCTGCTGTTTTCTGCGTTGGATGTGCAATTTAAAACCAATCTACTCGCGATCGCTCTTGCACAACTCGCTGATATACTGCTTCTGTTTGCAAGGCTAATTTCGGCCATCTGAAGCGGCGTTCTAAATCCTCATAAGCATTGTCAATCAGCCATTGCCGATAACCGGGATTTTTCAACACCTCCAAAATTCCCCAAGCAATCGAATCGGGACTGTTCACCCAGGTAACAATGCCTGTCTTGGTGTGTTGGACTACTTCTGGAAAACCACCAGTGTCAGATACTACTACGGGAACGCGAGAAGCAAAGCTTTCTAAAGCAACAATACCAAAGGGTTCATAAAGACTGGGGAAAACCGCACAGTCGGCTACAGTCTGAAATTTATCTAAGTATTCATCAGAAAGAAAACCTGTAAAATAACATTTATGCCAAATTCCTAAATCCCAAGCCTGACGCTTGAGATGGTCGGTATTGCCACCACCAACAATCACAAATTTGACATTACCGCCCATTTCCCTAAGTACCGTAGGCGCAGCATTGAGTAATAAAGGTACACCCTTTTCATAAGTCATACGCCCAACATAGTAAACAATTTTTTCATTGTCTTCAGCAAATTGGCGGCGAAAAGCTGGAGCATGAAAATCTTCATGGTGCTGTTTCTTTTCTGGCCGAATACCGTTAAAAATTACATCAATTTTATCCCAAGGGCTGTGTAGCGCTCGTTCTACTTCCCGGCGCATATATTCGCTACACACGATTACTCGCCAAGCATTAAAAGCTAATAACTTTTCTTTACCACTAATATAGTGTTGGGTGTCTGTATGAATGCCGTTATAGCGTCCATATTCGGTAGCGTGAATTGTCGCAATTAAAGGTACTTTAAAGTTATGCTTTAAAGCGATCGCTGCATCACCGACTAACCAATCATGAGCATGGATTAAATCAAATGGCCCTTCTTCCAGCATCAACTTCCCGCCATGATGCCCCATGCTGTCATTCAAGTTTACTATCCAGTGAAAAAAGTCTCTACTAGCAGCTACTGGCACTCGATGTACATGAACTCCCTCTACTAATTCGTACATTGATGCATGACCATGTTCCACAGTAATCAAGTGAATTTCATGTCCGAGCTTCACCAATTCTGGGTACAACTCTGCCACATGACGCGCAATACCCCCAACTATCCTTGGTGGAAACTCCCAACTCAATACCAGTATCTTCATTTACGAGACTCCCCGATGCTTTATAAATAGCTAAAAAAACTGTATTTATCTAAAGGTATAAGTGTGACAATTAGAGTGAGTATATATACTAAAATTGTCAAATATCTTAACAGTTTTTTTGGTTAACATTCTCTAACTCTAAAAATTAGCAAAATAAAATTTTCATAGTTCAGCCAATCTACAATCAATGACTTGCCATAATACAGCAAGTTTAAATAAATGCCTAAGAATACAAATCTCCATAAAAATAGTCAGCAATTCTTGATACTTTTTATGAAAGTTAACAGTAACACAGAGTTTTAAAAGTAGTTCAAATAACAAAATTTTCTGATTGGATGCCAAATCAAAGATCAAGATTTGAGTTCTTAACTAATGGAAAAACCCCATTACAGCCAGGTTCGTCAAAATACTTATACCTGTTAGGAATGGGGAATGGGATTAGGGACAGATAAGGAGGGCAAGAGGACTGGGGACAGGGAGACACAAAGACGCTGAGAAAGAACTTATTCCCAATGCCCAATGCCCAATGCCCAATGACTAATGACTAACTTTGATCCAGTCGCAATACTGCCATAAACGCTTCCTGCGGAACATCTACCGTACCTACAGATTTCATCCGCTTTTTACCTTTTGCTTGCTTTTGCAAAAGTTTCTTCTTGCGGCTGATGTCACCACCGTAGCATTTGGCTAGTACGTCCTTACGTAAAGCGGGGATGTGTTCGCTGGCGATTACCTTGCTACCAATACTCGCCTGAATCGGCACTTTAAATTGATGGCGGGGAATGAGTTCTTTTAACTTCTCTGCCATTGAGCGTCCGACGTTGTAAGCTTTATCGCGGTGAACAATCATCGCCAAAGAATCCACTGGATCGCCGTTAATCATAATATCCAACTTCACCAGCGGATTTTCACGATATCCAATCAGGTGATATTCCATGCTGGCATAACCACGCGATCGCGATTTCATTTGGTCAAAAAAGTCAGTGACGACTTCCGCCAAAGGCAACTCGTATGTTAGCGTCGTCCGCCCTTGGGTAAGATATTTCATATCCTTGAAAATCCCCCGGCGGTTTTGTGACAACTCCATCAACGTGCCGACGTAGATTTCAGGTGTAATCATTTCTACCTTAACGTAAGGCTCCTCAATTTTTTCGCGCTCGTTGGGGGAGGGTAAATGGCTTGGATTATCTATGTACAGCTCCTCACCCTTCAAAGTCGTCACCTTATAAACAACTGAAGGAGCTGTAATAATTAAATCTAAGTTGTATTCCCTTTCCAAACGTTCTTGGACAATTTCCATGTGCAGCAAACCCAAGAACCCACAACGGAAGCCAAAGCCCATCGCACTAGAAGTTTCTGGTTCGTAGTGTAGGGCAGCATCATTGAGTCTGAGCTTTTCTAGGGCTTCCCGCAAGTCTTCAAATTGGTCAGCATCAATGGGGAACATCCCACAAAAGACCATTGGGTTAGCTTCTGTGTAACCAGGTAAAGGTTCTGCGGCTTTGGCGTTGGCAAGCGTAATAGTATCTCCCACCCGCGCATCAGCTACAGCTTTAATTGCCGCTGCCAAATAACCTACTTCCCCAGCGTGGAGTTCATCAACTTGCTTTTGGGTAGGAGAAAGAACACCTAACTCATCAATTTCATATTCTTTCTCTGATGCCATTAAATAGACGCGATCGCCTTTTTTCAAGCTACCATCCATCACTCGGAAGTAAACGATTACTCCTCGGTAGCTGTCGTAGTAGCTATCAAAAATTAATGCCCGTAAGCGCTGATCTACATTGTTGGGGGCTGGTGGTACCCGTTCGACAATTGTTTCTAAAATCTCATCAATGCCAATACCTTCTTTGGCTGAGGCTAAAATCGCACCACTGCAATCTAAACCGATAATTTCTTCAATTTCGCCGATAACTCTGTCTGGTTCTGCCCCTGGCAAGTCAATTTTATTCAACACCGGAATAATTTCCAGGTTATGTTCCAGAGCCAAATATACATTCGCCAAAGTTTGAGCTTCTACGCCTTGGGAAGCATCTACCACTAACAGCGCCCCTTCGCAAGCAGCAAGAGAGCGTGACACTTCATAAGAAAAATCCACGTGTCCCGGCGTATCAATCAAGTTCAGCACATACTGCTGACCATCTTTAGCAGTGTAGTTCATCCGGGCAGCTTGCAGCTTAATGGTAATGCCGCGCTCCCGTTCCAGATCCATATTATCGAGAAACTGTTCCTTCATCTGCCGATCTTCAACGGTACCAGTGGCTTGGAGTAAGCGATCGGCTAGGGTTGATTTCCCGTGGTCAATGTGAGCAATAATACAAAAATTGCGAATGCGAACTGCGGGAACGTCAGTCATATACTATTTTTGCTGAAGAAGCAACCAAATTATAAGAGCAAATTACTTAATGTATTTTAATGCTTTCTTAGCCAATAGGCTGTTGTCATTGGTCAAGAGTCAAGAGGAGCCAGTCACGTGCGGAGGTTCCCTCCGTTGAGTGAACTGGCGTTCAAAAGGCAATAGTCCTTTGTAATTTCTCCCTTGTCCCCCATGCCCAATGCCCAATGCCCAATGCCCAATGCCCATTTTCCATTTGGCTGATGGTATTGATCAATCAGAAGCGTACAATAAATATGTATAAGTACATAGTGTAGATATCATGGGTAATTTAACCCATAATTGCCCGTAACAATTGATTTACTGACAAAACTTCTAGAAAGCTACTGTCCGGTGACTTCTATGAAAATTGCCACTTGCAAGCAGAAGCTGTTACTTTGGTAAAATTTCGGGGAACTATGTAACTATAAATTTTTACATTTGTCAGTAAACTAATCCGAAATTCATAATAGTACTGCTTTAGAAAGCTTTTGACACAACAATTTCTGAGTATATAAACCTATGAATATGAAAGAAAAAGCTGCCGATGCGGAACACAGACAAGCCGATAAGGTAGAAATTGCCGTCCGCCTAGACTCTGAGTTAGTAGAGCAAATTCAGCATTTAACCAACGATCCGAGTAAAGTCATTGAAGTGGCGATTCGGCAATGGTTACGCGGTGAAGTTCCCAGAGATGATGAACTGACTCGTACCCCTGTACGGTCTCCGATTCCACCTCGTGGAGAATGGAACGATTGAATATAAATAATATGTAAATCTCAAATCAAAAAAATGTAAAATTTGCCACTTTGGCTGACATAATAACCAAAACTTCCAATAAAGACTCCAAAGCTGTAATAATTTATGCCACACTTTAAGCAGCTTTAGTAATAATGTTGTCGGCTGCTATTTGTCTATCCAACTCGATAATGACTATTACTGCCAATTCTCAGTTACCGAACTTATTCTCCCAGAATCGAAACTCTATTAATAATCACACTGATTACATGCTACCAACTCTCGGATCTGAGTTGGTATATACACAAGATGGGTCAGGACGTTACCTGACTTTTTGTTGGCAGCACAGTGAGCTTCTGGGGTTAAATCCTGACCAGATAATTGATGAGTTTAATGATGAGGCGACTTTCGAGCCAGTCGATAAGGTTGCTTATTTGGAGAGCTTGCACCGGATTTTGACAAATTTGGTGCCGGAAAAATTGCAGTGCTGGTTTAGTTACGGCCAGGAGTTGTTTGAGTTGGAGTTGGTAATCAGTCCAATTATGCCGCAATTGGGTAAAGCGGCTACCACTGTTTTGGTGATGGGACGCTTACTCCAAGCCAAAGTCAACAGAAGCACAGTAGATGTAATTACAAAAACACCTACACAGATGGAGTTGGCTTTACGCTCACAGCAACACCAAAAACTGGTGACTCGAATTACCAAAAATATTCGCCGCAACTTGGATATAGACATTATTTGGCAGCAAACAGTTGATAGTTTAGGGAAAGTGCTACGGCTAGAACGCTGTATTATTTGTCCCTACCAGCCTTCTAGTTCCAAAGTGCGGGTGATAGCAGAGTATCACCAGCCAGAGTGCAAATCCCTACTAGGTGTAGACATAAATTTAGCTACTGAGCCTGCCTTTGCTCAAGCCTTGGCTACCCTAGAACCGATAGTTATGGAAGTGCCAGGGTATAGTTTGTGTCCACATCAGAAAATTTTAGTGGTGGCTACATCCTATCAAGATCAAGCAAATGGATTGGTGGCCTTGACTCTGCGGGATGAATGCTACCCACTAACAGAAGCAGAAATTGAACTAGCCAAAGAGGTGGCGGATCAACTGGGAACCGCGATCGCTCATGCTACTTTATACAAAGAACTAGAAGCAGCCCGCCAAAAAGCCGAAGATGCTTCCCGCCTCAAAAGTGAGTTTCTGGCCAATGTCTCCCATGAAATTCGCACCCCCCTCAATGGCATGATTGGATTTTTGAAGCTGATTTTGGAGGGGATGGCAGACGATCCCGAAGAACAAAATCAGTTTCTGCAAGAAGCTCACCACTTATCGATTCATCTGTTGAACATCATCAACGATATCTTGGACATTGCCAAAATCGAAGCTGGCAAAATGGACTTAGATTGTGCGCCAGTTCAACTAGCTGAGTTATTTAGTGATGTAGACAATTTCATGCGTCCCCAAGCCGAGATGAGAAACCTCAGCTTCCGGATGCAAATGCCTAGTACCTCAGATGAAATTATTGTTCAAGGTAACTACCAGCGGCTGCTACAAGTAATGCTCAATTTGGTAGGTAATGCAATTAAATTTACTCAAGAAGGCGGTATAACTATCTGTGCCGATATTGCCCTCAAAAAAGCCAAACTCCAAGGACAGGAATATCCTGGCATGGTGAGAGTGCGTGTAGCAGACACTGGTATTGGTGTTTCTTTAGACAAACAAGATAAACTATTTCAATTATTTTCTCAAGTTGATGGCTCTCGCACCCGCCAATATGGAGGTACAGGTTTGGGATTAGCCATATCCCAGAAACTTGTAGAGGCAATGGGTGGTGAGGTACATTTTTATAGTCTAGGTGAAGGACTTGGCTCCACAGTTACATTTACAGTGCCTCTGTATCAACAGCCAGTAATCGTCTCCTCTAGTGACAACGATTCACAAAATTGCATTTGTTAGTCAAGTGTCTAATTTTTGTATTTATAAAATAGCTTTAAGAATAGATCTGCTAATACAGACGAAAACTACAAAACAGTTCTGGCTACATTGCGAGTCCCTACAATGCAGTGTTCCACAACTCGAATATCAATGAAACTATTACAGCATAGCGGCACAATATAGAAATATTATTCAATACAGCCTCTAAATTGAGAAATTTATGCTAAGGACTAAAGTCATCACAAACAGATAACTGGCTATCAACCGCTAACAACTAGCTGCAATTAGATCTAGGATCGTTTTAACAAAGCAAGAAAATAAAATTTTGGGAAATAGCTTTATAGTTGTGCTTTAGCTCCACTATAGACTAATTCCCCATTTACTCCGTTAACTTACAGGTCTAAAACTATGGAACTGACAATTGACAACGTAGAAACTGTGTTAGATGAAATGCGCCCTTACTTAATATCTGATGGCGGCAACGTGGAACTAGTAGAACTGGATGGGCCTGTGGTCAGATTGCGGTTGCAAGGAGCTTGCGGTTCTTGTCCTAGCTCTACCATGACCTTAAGAATGGGTATTGAACGCCGCCTACGGGAAATGATTCCTGAAATTGCCGAAGTTGAGCAAGTTATTTAGGGACTAGGAACTAGGGGCTGGGGGCTAGGAGAGACAAGGCAGATAAGAAATTTTAGGTTTTGGATTTTAGATTTTAGATTGAAATCCAAAATTGTTTCCAATGCCCCATGCCCCATGCCCTATGCCCCATTCCCCATGCCCATTGCCCATTTCCCAATCATTCCCTATGACCCAACCTCTTTACGTCGCTTTCATCTGGCATCAACATCAGCCGCTGTACAAATCTCCTGGCAGCGGCGTTTCGTTATCATCCAGTCAACAGTACCGTTTACCTTGGGTCAGGTTACATGGCACCAAGGATTATCTAGATTTAGTGTTACTTCTAGAGCGGTATCCTAAGTTACACCAAACAGTAAATTTGGTTCCATCTCTGATATTGCAACTAGAAGATTATATTGCGGGTACAGCTTTCGATCCTTATCTCACTGCTAGTTTGACCCCAGTTGAACAGCTGACTCAGCAACAGAGGGAATTTATTGTCCAACACTTTTTTGATGCCAATCATCACACCCTCATTGACCCCCATCCCCGCTATGGGCAGTTGTATCATCAAAGGCAGGAAAAAGGTCAAGCTTGGTGTTTAGAGAATTGGCAATTGCAAGATTATAGCGATTTGCTAGCTTGGCATAATTTGGCGTGGATCGATCCGCTGTTTTGGGATGACCCAGAAATTGCTGCTTGGTTAAAGCAAGGTCGAAATTTTAGTTTAAGCGATCGCCAGCGCATTTATTCTAAACAAAGAGAAATTCTCGGCCGCATTATCCCCCAGCACCGGAAAATGCAAGCAGCAGGGCAGTTAGAAGTCACCACTACCCCCTACACCCACCCGATTTTACCCTTACTCGCTGATACTAATTCCGGTCGGGTAGCTGTGCCGCAGATGAATTTGCCGGAGCGACGCTTTCAGTGGGCAGAAGATATTCCCCGCCATTTACACAAAGCTTGGGAATTGTATACAGACCGCTTTGGACAGGAACCTCGTGGTTTATGGCCTTCCGAACAATCAGTTAGTCCGGAAGTATTACCGTATATTATTAAACAAGGTTTTAAGTGGATTTGCTCAGATGAAGCTGTTTTAGGATGGACGCTAAAACACTTTTTCCATCGTGATGGGGCGGGGAATGTTGAGGAACCAGAATTACTATATCGACCCTATCGCCTAGAAACCCCAGCAGGTGAATTAGCAATTGTATTTCGCGATCACAGATTATCAGATTTGATTGGTTTTACTTATGGAGCAATGCCAGCAAAACAAGCAGCAGCAGACTTAGTCGGACACTTGCAAGCGATCGCTAAAATGCAAAGAGACAGGCAAAGTGACCAACCTTGGTTAGTTACCATTGCCTTAGATGGAGAAAATTGCTGGGAATTTTATCCCCAAGACGGCAAACCTTTCCTAGAAGCTTTGTATCAAAGCCTCAGCAACGAACCCCATCTAAAACTCGTCACTGTCTCCGAATTTCTCGAACAATTTCCCGCCACAGCGACTATCCCCGGAGAACAATTGCATAGCGGTTCTTGGGTAGATGGCAGTTTTACCACCTGGATTGGCGACCCTGCCAAAAACCGTGCTTGGGACTACCTCACACAAGCTAGGGAAACCCTCGCCAGTCACCCGGAAGCGACAGAAGAAAATAACCCGGAAGCATGGGAAGCTTTGTACGCCGCAGAAGGTTCCGATTGGTTCTGGTGGTTTGGTGTAGGACATTCCTCAAATCAAGATGCGATTTTTGACCAGTTGTTTCGGGAACATCTCTATGGCATTTACAAAGCGTTAAATGAACCTATACCACCTTATCTCAGACAACCAGTAGAAGTCCATGCAGCGCAGGCAGACCATACCCCACAAGGATTTATCCATCCTGTGATTGATGGTTTGGGTGATGAACAAGATTGGGACAAAGCTGGACGTATCGAAATCGGCGGCGCACGAGGAACAATGCATAGCAGCAGTCCCATCCAGCGACTTTGGTATGGAGTAGACCACCTGAATTTTTACTTGCGGATGGACTTGAAAAGCGGCGTTGTCCCAGGGCGAGGTTTTCCCGCAGAGTTGAATTTGCTCTGGTTCTATCCAGAAAAAACCATGCACAATAGTCCAATTCCCTTGGCGGATGTGCCAGATATTTCACCAGTTAATTACCTGTTTCACCACCATCTAGAGATTAACTTACTCACGCAATCGATTCAGTTTCGGGAAGCAGCAGAACATTTTCAATGGCATCCTCGGTTTAGCCGCGCTCAAGTAGCTTTTAACACTTGTTTAGAAGTGGCAGTACCTTGGGCAGATTTACAAGTGCCACCAGATTACCCCCTGCGTCTAATTTTTGTCTTGTCAGATGACGGGCAATTCTCTAGCTATCTGCCAGAAAATGCTTTAATTCCAATTGAGGTTCCTTAATTGGCATCAAGTCGCAAAGGGCGGGGAAACCCCGCCTCTACAAATGCATCTGTCGAATTCTTTTAAAGAAGTATGAATTTATACTACCATTAAGACACTAAGGAAAAAAGTTATGCGAGATGAGATCGTAGCTATACCTGAGGACTAGCAGCCTGAAAAATCTGTTGAGCAGTCAGGTTTAGTTCGGGGAAAGTAGTTGATACGATACGGTCATCGCCCCTAAATTTGGTAACTTGGTATTCACCATCGATTAATTGATAGATAGAGATAGTAGGCTGTTTGGGGTTGCCAGTAAACTTTTTAGCGCCTAGACCAAGATAATCTACAACCCAGTATTTAGGAATTCCAATACCCTCATACTTACCTTGTTTTGTGTAATAATCATCATCCCAGTTGGTACTCACCCTTACGGGTGACGCTCGTTCCGACGCTCCTTCGTCGCTACCGCTTCGCTAACGCTAACGTCAGTTGCTTCAACGCGGGGAACCCGCGCAACGCACTGACTCACTACCTCAACTACTAAGGGAATTGATGCTGCTTGGCTAACAGTTGATTCTTTTTTCCACAGAGGCTCGTTTACTAAATTAAGGCGATTGAGTAATAGCACATCTGGAGAGTAAGCAGATTCCGAAGACGAAGGTTTTACCAGTGCAGTTTTAGGGATTATATAAGGTAGATTTAATCGGTCAAATTCTACAGTTAGTTTTCTGGCTATAAAACCAACCACATCTTCATGGTCTCCTGTGGATTGTGCCATTTCAACAATTACACCATCATGTAGTTCATACCTTCCGCCTTCAGGCCGCCAAGCTGCAAAATCTTCACAGGTTACTAGTTTACGTATGACGTTAATCATAAACAATCGCCTTCTATGTTACTTTAATATTAATTGTTAAGTACAGAGCGTATCTCTAACATATCCCCTATATTGACACCAAAATATGAATACAATTTTATAGCAACTTAGCAATTGATAGGTATAAAATTATTTTTTCAATTGGTTATATAAAATTCAGGGGTTAAAAATATGGCTATAAAATCATTTATTAAATTTCTATTCTTAGGTATTTGTTTGAGTAGTGGTACTGTATTAGCTCAAACACTACCTCTAACGCCTAATTTAATTAATTTTAACTCCCAAGAAGGTGAAAAATTATTAATTGAAAGTCAATCCAGGGAAGATTTCTTTCCACTCAGTAGCCAATTTATTACGCAGAATAATCAAGCCTATTGTGGCGTTGCGAGTATTGTGATGGTGCTGAACAGCTTGGGAATTCCTGCGCCAGAAGCACCACAATACAAACCATATCGAGTGTTTACCCAAGAAAATTTTTTTAGCAATGAAAAAACTAAAGCTGTCATAACAGCTGAGGATGTCTCTCGCCAAGGTATGACTTTAGATCAGTTAGGCGTATTATTAGGAAGTTATGGTGTAAAAGTTGGAGTCTATCATGCTGCTGATATTAGTTTAGACAACTTTCGGAAACTAGCAGCAGAGAATTTACAACAACCAGGTAATTTCATGATAGTTAATTATTTACGGAAGGCAATTGGACAAGAAAAAGGTGGCCATATTTCTCCTTTAGCTGCATATAATAAACAAACAGATAGATTCTTAATCTTGGATGTTTCTCGCTACAAATATCCACCTGTTTGGGTTAAAGCAGAAGAATTGTGGAAAGCAATGGCAACCCTCGATCAAGCTTCGGGTAAAACACGCGGATTTGTAGTGGTGAGTAAGAATTAATAGCTCGATCGAGCTTGACTAAATCTAGTTTGAGTAAAATTTATTAAGACGAACAATAGCCATTTTTGAAACTATTTCCATGTACTCTGGAAATATGTTTAAAATTTACGTATATGCGTCTTTTTACTAAAAATAAACGAGTTGCGATCGCTGTCTTTTCCCTTAGCGTTCTCTTACACAGCCAAGTTGTCTGTGCTGCCTTTACTATACCTCTACGCAGCAAAAAAGGGATGGTGGTATCAGCGCATCCCTTAGCCAGTGAGGCAGGTATTTCTATGTTACGCAAGGGTGGCAATGCAGTTGATGCAGCAGTCGCCACAACCTTTGCAATTTCTGTTGTAGAACCTTTTTCTGCGGGAATTGGCGGTGGTGGATTTTTGCTGATGCATTCCGAGAAAACTGGCGAGATGAAAGCGCTGGATTTCCGCGAACGCGCACCGCTAAAAGCTACAAGAAATATGTACTTAGATGCACAAGGTAAGGTGCGTCCGAATGCAAGTGTGAATGGTTATTTGGCTGTAGCTACACCTGGAACGGTGGCGGGAATGTATGAGTTACACCGTCGTTATGGTAGGCTGCCTTGGCGATCGCTTGTACAACCTGCGATCGCTCTTGCTAAAAATGGCTTTACCCTCAGTCGTGTAGTAACCTACCGTTCTTTACCCAGCTACGAGAATCGCAAACAGGTAATTCTCAGCAATCCGGCGGCGCGAGAAATATTCATTCGCAATGGCGAATATTATCAACCAGGGGAAAAATTGGTGCAGCGTGACTTAGCTAAGACTTTAGAAGCAATTGCCCAGAATCCTCAAAGTTTTTATACTGGCAGTATTGCCCAAGCGATCGCCGCAGATATGGCAAAAAACGGTGGTTTAATGACTCTGGCAGACTTGAAAGCTTACAAACCAATCTGGCGTACTCCTGTTTGTGGCAATTTTCATCAAGCTAAAATCTGCTCTATGCCACCACCTTCATCGGGAGGGGTTCACCTATTGCAGATTTTAAACATTATTGGGGACACCGATTTAAAATCCTGGGGATGGCATCACCCTAATGGTTTACATTTAATGGTAGAGGCGATGAAGATTGCTTACGCCGATCGCTCGCAATATTTAGGCGATCCCGATTTTGTCAAAGTTCCTGTACAGCAACTCATTAGCACAGCATACGCTAAAAAACGCCGTCAACAAATCAACATGGAAAGAGCTAAACCTTCAACAGAAGTGAAGCCAGTAGACGAAAAAACACTACAGCAGTTTAGTCAGACTTTACCATTTGGTTTAATATCAGCAATAGCTCAAAATCCAAAATTTCATGAGTCTCCCGAAACCAGCCATCTGACAGTTGTGGATGCACAGCACAATGCAGTTAGTCTGACTTTTACAATTAACCTTGGCTTTGGCGCTGGTGTGGTGACACCAGGAACCGGGATTGTGCTGAACAATGAGATGGATGATTTTGCAGCTGCGCCAGGAGTTCCTAATTATTTTGGGTTGGTTGGTAACGAAGCGAATGCGATCGCACCTCGCAAAACGCCGCTATCTAGTATGACACCCACAATTGTCACCGAAAACGGTCACTTACGCATGGCAGTGGGTGCGCCTGGTGGTAGTACGATTATCACCCAAGTGTTACAAGTGCTTCTCAACGTCTTGGAATATGGTATGGATGCTGGTGCAGCGGTTTCTGCGCCACGCATACATCACCAGTGGCTTCCTGATGAGTTGCGAGTAGAACCTTGGGGTTTGGATGCTGTCACTCTACAGGAGTTGCGCGATCGGGGACACAACATTAAGGAAACAACTCCTTGGGGTAATGCTAATGCGATCGTTGTGACAGCAGATAACACCTTAGAGGGAGCAGCCGATCCCCGTGGGGAAGGTTCGTCAATAGGTTACTGAAGCGTTAATAAAATGAAGTCCACAGTTATTCAAGTAGACTGTGGACTTACTGATTGTTGATGATTGAATCTGAATATTTGCTGACAAACTCGTTTGCACGAGCGCTAGGCACTAATGTCCAGCCAGCCTTCAGCAATTTTTGATAAGTTGCCCAACCTTTAGAGCCACCTGGGATTTTATAATCGGGAACGGCATATTCCCTACAAGCTGTGTAGGGACGCCACGGTTGATTGGGTGCAGTCTGCAAATGCAAAACTTTCTCCCCATCAACACCATAGCTAGATAACCAGCACATTTGTCGCTGCATAGCAAACTCCTTTGCGTTAAGCATATATTGCATATTGGCAAACTTTTGTCAATACCCGCCTCATCCTTGTGGGATAATTTTGTTGCTTAATAGAGTTAACTGTCAAATCCAATACTGCTTGAGAGCAGATAATTACTCACAACCCTATAACTTAGCGGGTACCTTGTGTAAGATACAAAAACAGCGTCAACCAACTTCTACGTCTTTCCCATCATTATAGGGTGAAGTTTTTCTAATAGTACTTGTGGTTTTTACCACTGTATGTGTCGATCGCTACTGTTTTTGGCTAGACATCAGATGTAAATGATTTGTTTTTCTAGTCACATTAGTTAGAAATATTTATAGTGCGTACTATTACATATCCTTACAATCCGCTGTTTGAAGCTACATGAGGGAAGAAGAAAGCACTAAAGTACTCACTACAAACCTATCAAAATTCAGGCGACAGACCATTAGATTCAAGGGAATTGGGATGAGTTTTAGAAGGATGGGGCATACAATTTATCACCCACAATAGCGCGAATTTCCCCCACTAATTGCTGATAGCTGGAAGCAGACAAAACTGGTTCTGCACCTTGGATGTTAATAGGTTGAGCTAAATCAATCCAAGACTTGCAACCACCATATTCGGTACGATAAGGAATTTCTTGCTCTGTGGGTAGTTTGTAAGTCCGCAATAGGAGAATATATAAGGGTTGACGCGCTTTCCATTTCAAGCGATCGCTAATAAAATGCTCGTTCCAAATATGAAAAGGAAGCAAGCTGTTCACAGTTGACTCGTCACGCACTGGTAAAATATCGGTAATTTCAGCCCAGCTACCGATGCGAACTGTTTCTGGATGCCAACCTGATGTCACTGGACATACAAAATTAGCATACTCAGGTTTCAGCAGAAAAGTTTGTTGATGCTCAAATGTCGGGTAAAGCAAAATTTGGTCATGAGCAACTTGAAAACGTCCATTTTGTTCGTGGATACCGCCTTTGCGGAGCAACATAATAGTATTGCCATTTTCTAAAGCATTGATAGCAATAGCCCATTCTTTGAGGGCATGAAAATTTGTGGTCAAATTCATCGACATCTACTTTAACTCTGATTTAATTTCACCCTAAGACCGCTACAGTATGAAACTATCCAGGGAGATGAATTAGGAAACAATTATGGAAAAGCGAACACTAGGAAAATCAGACGTACAAATCACACCTATTTTGATGGGAACTTGGCAAGCTGGTAAAAAAATGTGGGTGGGAATTGAGGATGCTGACTCCATTAAAACGATTCGCGCCGCTTTTGAAGCCGGGATTACCACAATTGATACTGCTGAAGTCTATGGGGAAGGACATTCTGAGCGTATTGTAGCCGAAGCTTTATCTGATGTCCGCGATCGCGTTGAGTATGCTACTAAAGTTTTTGCCAACCATCTTAAGTATCAACAAGTGATAGAGGCTTGTGAAGGTTCTTTGAAAAACCTCAAAACCGACTATATAGACCTTTATCAAATTCATTGGCCATCTGGTGCTTTCAATAGTGAAATTGTACCAATTGAGGAAACAATGAATGCTCTCAACTCGCTAAAAGAGCAAGGTAAAATCCGCGCTATTGGTGTTTCTAATTTTTCCCGCGAACAAATAGCAGAAGCGTCCAAGTATGGGCGAATTGATAGTGTACAACCACCTTATTCTCTATTTTGGCGAAAGATAGAAAAAGATTTAACTCCTTATTGTATCGAAAATCAGATTTCCATCCTTGCTTATTCATCTTTAGCACAGGGATTATTAACAGGTAAATTTGCTCGCGGAACTAAATTCGATCCAGCAGATAATCGTGCTAAAAATAAGCTGTTTCAAGGAGAAAACTTTGAACGCGCTCAACAAGCTTTAGACAAACTGCGCCCTATAGCCGAGAAACATCACGCCAGCCTTGCCCAGTTAGCGCTAGCTTGGTTAATTGCCCAACCTCAGACAAATGCGATCGCAGGTGCGCGTTATCCCCAGCAGGCGAAAGATAACGCATTAGCTGCTGAAGTTAAACTTTCTGCTGCCGAACTGTCAGAAATTGATGCCATTGGGCGAATTGTCACCGACCACCTGGATGAGAGTACTGTAATGTGGGAATGGTAAGCTAATAAACGTTTAAATTGCAGATTTTTCGTTGAAATAGTCAAGAGTCCAAAGTAACTCTTGACTTTTCACTCTGAAATTACTCTCAAAACAGTAGCCAAGATTATTTTCATGGAATCTGAATAGTTTCAATTAGTTTGATAGATAAATAAAAACATCCTGCTGAAGAGATATTTTTTTATAATTCCAGCTGTTGGGGATCGCATCCTAGCCCAGACAATCGCATTAATAAAACTTGGTTGTGTAAAAATTTCAATCTGTATTGCAGAATTCAACAAAACATCAACTTTAGTAAACAAAGAGTTGCAGCTAATTATCCTGGTGCTAGATTATGTTTATAGGACACCAGATAAGGCACTAACCAAAACAAAAGGGCGCATGACCAGGTGTCTCCCGTCACAAGCCCAAGCAAGTTTCAGCATCTTACATAGTGAAGTGGCGTAAAGTCTTTCTAAGAAAGATCAGCCAAATCCCAAAGCGGAAAAACGAAAAATGCTGAAGTTGCTAGTTGTAATGTCCACCCTAGTTGTTGATTTTTGCAATCACTTAACAAGTTTAACGATTTGAAAACTGTGAATTTAAGCGAACCTGGTCACCATTGACCAGGTTTTTGAGTTTGATAGTGGCAATTTTCAAAAGCGGTAATATAATTATTACTCAGTACGGTAAGGAGTGCCGGAATTTACGCTTGAGGAGCTAGTTAAAAGACTAGGAAAACACTAACAGTAAATGGTTAGTGTGCCCAAGAAACCTATACCATTGAGGTTAAGGTACTTCACCCACATTACATATAATAAACAAGCCTATATCAGTGGGCTTGTTTTTTTATGATATAAATTTTACATACAAGAATACAATAGAACAGCGAAATATCTGACTGGGAGATTTTAATGATTGTTAATTGTTTGTGGAAGAAAATTACTATAGCCGTTTTTATAGCTACATTTGCTTTCTCTTGTGAGCCAATCGATAACAAAAGAATAGAGAAAACGCAAGCTAAAGCCACCGAAGAGCAAAAACCACAACAAAATATCGGTTATGGCGAATTAATTATTAAAGAACAATCAGATTATCTGATGATTCCAGTTACTCTCTCAGAACGAAGTCAAGATAAAGATAGTAACTATAGTCTTTCACGTACCTCTGGCAAAGAAAACAAACTATATAACTTTATTTTTTATCATAAGCAAGATGGGGCAACTCATCTTTTACTAAATAAAAAAGCAATTATAAATTCCTTCGATTTTTTAGAAACAAAACTAGTAGGTAAGACACCTACAAGATTGTGGTTATATAAAATTCTTGAACAAGATACAAACGCAGATAAAAAAATCAACTTTGAAGATGCCACACTTGGCTATATATCTGATTTGTCAGGGAAAAATCTTGTACAAGTTACCCCAAATAATAGTCAAATCCTCAATTGGGTGATTGTTCCCAGTCAAAATGTCTTGTTTCTCAAAATCATTAAAGACTCTGATAATGATAAGAAATTTACTGAACGAGACAAGACAAATTTTATGAGAGTAAATCTTGAGAAACCTGCGATGGGAACAGAAATTATTAGTGATTCAATAGAGCAAGAAGCCAAGTCATATATTTTTAAATAAAAAATTACAGCCTATTAAATAGGCAAAAGCTTATAGGAATTTGATAAAACTAGCAGGGCGATCGCATTAAGCCCAACTTATACCATTTTGGATTTTGGATTTTGGATTTTGGATTTTAGATTTTGGATTGTAAAAGATTGATTGGCCAAGCTTTTGGACGATCCATCTGTCGCAATCATTTTTCAAATTGGTATTACAGCTAGACAAAAAAAGATATAAAAAACCCGATTATTTAGCAATCGGGTGTTGAAGTGAAATATATCAGCACGCTTTGTGCTGACTATGTCGGAAGAAGCTCTAGGCTACGGAAGTTGCAGCTTTATTTTCTAAAGTAGCCAATCTGTTTGCTAGCAGTTTTTCTAGGTCTTCCAGCGCTTTGGTGAAACCTTGAATACCTTCTGCTAGTTTGTCAGATGCCATGCGGTCAGCGGCGTGCATCTTGTCAAAGGTAGCTTTGTCGATGGAGATTTTTTCGATTTCCAAGCTAGCTGCTTTGGCGGGGTCGAGTTTGCGTGGTAGTTCACCAATGGTTGCTTGCAATTCAGCCAATAATGAAGGAGAAATGGTTAGCAAATCGCTACCAGCTAATTCAGTAATTTCCCCAATGTTGCGGAAGCTGGCTCCCATAACTTCGGTTTTGTAGCCGAATTTCTTGTAATAGTTGTAAATCGTGGTAACAGACAGTACCCCTGGATCTTCCGCTGAGGGGTAGCTGTCCCGTCCGGTATCTTTCTTGTACCAGTCGAGAATCCGACCAACGAAGGGAGAAATCAAGGTAACGCCCGCTTCCGCACAGGCGATCGCTTGGTGTAATCCAAACAACAAAGTCAAGTTACAATGAATACCTTCTTTCTCTAGGATTTCCGCAGCCCGGATACCTTCCCAGGTGGTGGCAATTTTAATCAAAACGCGATCGCGCTCAACTCCCGCCGCTTTGTATTGCGCAATTAATTCTCTAGCTTTAGCAACAGTGGCATCAGTATCGTAAGACAAACGGGCATCTACTTCTGTAGAAACGCGACCAGGGATAATTTGTAAAATCTTCAGCCCGAAAGCTACCGCCAAACGGTCAAAAGCTAGAGTCACAATCTCAGCTTGGCTTGCACCTGCGCCTGCATCTTTCTTAGCTTGCAGTAAAGTTTGATCGACAATTTCCTGATATTCAGGCATCTGCGCCGCCGCAGTAATCAACGAGGGATTAGTTGTAGCGTCTTGGGGCTTGAATTTTTCAATCGCTTGGATATCACCTGTATCCGCGACTACAACAGTCATTGACCGCAGTTGTTCAAGTAAATTTTTAGACATAAATTGCTCCGTGGTATTTGTTTAGGATTTACTGAAGAAAGGCAGAGGGTAGAAGGGAAGATAGCTTTTTCCGTCACCTCAAAAGGGTGAAATTTTTTCATTGGGGCTATCTCCTGCTTTCTTTATCAATTTCCTTCTGCCTCCTGCTTTCTGCCTCTTGCCTTCTTTAAACTCTCTCTTACCCCTACAATTCTGATTCTGGCAACTTTTCTTAATTTTTGCCCAAGTATGCTTAGTGTCTTGAGCCTCGGCCCTATTCTAGGTGCCTTATGCCAAAATCGGCTGTCCAATAGAATGCACTTTAATTAAACTAGTTGTTCCTGATTTACCAATTGGGACGCCGGAGGTAATCACTACTTTATCGCCGTCCTTTGCTAGACCCATGTCTACAACTGTGTTAACCACATTCATAAACATCTCTTCCGCATTGTGAACTGGGGGAATTAGCAAAGGTACTACACCCCAAGAAAGTGCTAGCTGGCGGTAAACGGTTTCATCAGGAGTCAGGGCGATAATTGGCGTTGATGGACGGTATTTAGAAACCATTTGCGCTGTACTTCCCGAAGAAGTGTTACAAAGAATTGCTCGTGCGCCTGTTTCGTAGGCAATTCGACATACCGCTTCTGCCACAGATTCCGTGACGCTTAAACTACCTGCCTCATGACACCAAGAATGGCTACTACCTTCCTGCAAAGACTGTTCTGTCCGCACGGCAATATTGTGCATGATCTGGACGGCGGCGACGGGATATTGACCTACAGCAGTTTCGCCAGAAAGCATGACAGCATCCGTACCATCCCAAATGGAGTTGGCAACATCTGTTGCTTCCGCTCTCGTAGGGTCGGGGGCGCTAATCATCGATTCCAGCATTTGCGTGGCAGTAATCACCGGTTTGCCTGCCCGATTGCAACGGCGAATAATATCTTTTTGAATCTGGGGGACTTCGTGAATTGGCATTTCTACCCCCAAATCGCCACGGGCAATCATAATCCCGTCAGCAGCTGCAAGAATGCTGTCAAATTGCTTAATTGCTTCTGGGCGTTCGATTTTGGCGATTACTCGAATTTTGGCTCCCGCAGCTTCAATCATCCGTTGGGCGGGTTCTAAGTCTTGGGGTGATTGCACAAAGGATACTGCCACCCAATCCACACCCAACTGAATACCAAACCGCAAATCCAGCAAATCTTTTTCGGTGATGGAACTGACTGGTAAACGAGTTTCTGGCAGGTTAACCCCCTTGTGAGTGGAAATTAACCCACCAATTTTGACATGGGCACGAATGCGATCGGCATCGCGATCGCTCACAACTAACTTCACGCGACCATCATTAATCGAAATTGGTTCACCTGGTCGTACCATTGCAAACAAAGTCGGCAATGGCAAAGGTAGTTCGTCAATACTCTCACCCTTATCCTGCAAAACAAAAGTAACTTCGCTACCAGCTTCAACCATTAGCCCTTCTGGTGGTAAAGTCCCCAAGCGAATCTTCGGGCCACACAGATCTTGCATAATTGCGATCGGCTTTCGCTGCTGACTACTAATCTGCTTGAGATAGCGAGCAGTTTGCCCGTGGAATTCATAGGCTCCGTGAGAAAAATTCAGCCGTGCCACATTCATCCCAGCTTCTACCAACGCTTCCAGCCTTTCAGGAGCAGAGGTAGCAGGTCCAACAGTACAGATAATTTTGGTTCGACGCATAGGGATTGAGTGTTTAGAAATAGCCTGGTGGTGTGTTCTCCATAACTTGCGACATGAACGCCTAATACCAATTCGTAATTCGTAATTCGTAATTACACAAATCACACAGAATCTAGGGTTGTCGATTTTAATCTGTTGCCGAATTTTAGAAAAATGGTACAACGCGCTCAAATTTACAAGTGCTTCATATCACTTTGCTGCCCAGTAAAATCACTCTTTTATCCAGTTTTGCTATCTAAGTATGCGCCGTTTGACCAAGGGACTTGGGGACAGGGAGGACAAGGAAGACAAGGGGGACAACGGAGCAGGGGAAGAAATGCCCAATGCCCCATGCCCAATTTTTAATTAAGCCAAAGCAACTGCTGGGGCAAGTTGTTCTTTTTGTGCCATTGACAACATCAGGTCAACTACACGATTTGAGTAGCCCCACTCGTTGTCGTACCAAGCAACCACTTTAAAAAAGTTCGAGTTCAGTTCAATTCCAGCACCTGCGTCGAAGATACTAGAGCGTATATCACCCTGAAAATCTGTAGAAACTACTTCTTCGTCAGTATAGCCAAGTATTCCTTTTAACTCACCTTCTGCGGCTGCTTTCATTGCAGCGCAAATTTCTTTGTAACTAGTGGCTTTGGCTGTCTTAAAGGTTAAATCAACTACAGAAACGTCGGGAGTGGGAACTCTCAACGCCATACCCGTTAACTTACCCTTCAATTCTGGCAAAACCAGTGCCACGGCTTTTGCTGCACCTGTGGAAGAAGGAATAATATTTTGGGCTGCACCTCGACCACCGCGCCAGTCCTTCTTGCTGGGGCCATCTACTGTTGGCTGGGTAGCAGTCATAGCGTGAACTGTGGTCATTAAACCTTCAGTTAAGCCGAAATTGTCGTTGATCACCTTAGCTACGGGAGCCAGACAGTTGGTGGTACAGCTGGCATTGGAAACAATCGTATGCTTGCTGGGATCAAATAGATGATGGTTAACACCCATCAACAAAGTAGGAACTAGTTCTGGATCTTTGGTAGGAGCCGAAATTACTACACGCTTTGCACCCGCCTTGAGGTGATTTGTTGCTCCCTCTTGTCCAGTGAAAAGTCCTGTAGATTCCACGACATAATCTACACCCCATTGACCCCAAGGCAACTCTGCCGGGTTGCGAATCGAAACGCAAGGGATAAAATGCCCATCAATTACGAAGCCATCTTCCCTAGTTTCTACTTTACCTTTAAACTTCCCGTGGGTAGAGTCGTATTTGAACAGATAAGCAAGGTTATCTGCTGGTACTAGGTCGTTAATCCCCACAAACTCGATGTTGGGATTATTAATGCCAGCGCGAAGCACAAGCCGTCCGATACGACCAAATCCATTAATGCCAACTTTCAACTTCGTCAAAATTAACCTCCTGTTGTTATCACCCAAACTCAGGGCTATTACCCTATCTTCAACGCTGCATTCAGCTAGGATAGTTTTGGTCTGACTTAGCTGATCGTTACAGTCAACAGACGCTTGGAGCCTATTTTCTTGGCATCTTTTAAGGTTTTGGAAATGGGCATTGGGGATAGGGTATGGGGTATTGCATTAGTTATTTCTTCTTCCCCCCGCTCCCCTTCGGGTTCGCCACTTTGCCATCGTGACGGAAACCGCCAAGACGGCAAGTGGACTCACCTGCCCCCCTGCCTACACAGCGATAGGATATTTTTTTAGTTGGAAGTCCCTAGTACGGCCACTCCCAGTCGCGAATTTCTGGCATATCTTCGCCGTGCTGCTCAATATAGTGTTTGTGTTCGATTAGCTTATCTTGCAACATTTGCTTGACGTAAGCTGCTTTAGAGCCGAGTTTTGGCACGCGATCGATTACGTCCATTACCAGGTGGAAGCGATCGAGATCGTTGAGGACAACCATATCAAAGGGAGTAGTGGTAGTTCCTTCCTCTTTGTAACCGCGTACATGAAGGTTGTGGTGGTTTGTATGGCGATAAGTGAGGCGATGGATTAGCCAAGGATAGCCATGAAACGCAAAGATAATTGGTTTGTCGGTGGTAAAAATTATGTCAAAGTCTTTGCTGCTTAAACCGTGGGGATGCTCGCTTTTTGGCTGTAGCGTCATCAAATCGACTACGTTAACCACCCGCACTTTTAAATCTGGGAAGTGCTGGCGCAAAATATCCACCGCCGCCAAGGTTTCTAAGGTGGGAATATCGCCAGCACAAGCCATGACTACATCTGGTTCGCTGTCTCGATCGTTGCTAGCCCATTCCCAAATGCCAATGCCTTTAGTGCAGTGCTTGATAGCTGCATCCATATTTAAGTATTGCAGTGCTGGTTGCTTACCTGCGACGATGACGTTGACATAGTTGCGACTTTTTAGACAATGGTCTGTCACCGATAACAGTGTATTGGCATCTGGCGGAAGATAGACGCGAATAATCTCTGCTTTTTTGTTCATTACATGGTCGATAAAACCAGGGTCTTGGTGAGAAAAACCGTTATGGTCTTGTCGCCAAACATGAGAAGTAAGCAGGTAGTTGAGGGAAGCAATTGGTCTGCGCCAAGGAATGTGACGGGTGGTTTTGAGCCACTTGGCGTGCTGGTTGAACATGGAGTCTACTATGTGGATAAATGCTTCATAGCAGGAGAAAAATCCATGACGACCTGTAAGTAGGTATCCTTCTAACCAACCTTGGCAAGTATGTTCGCTGAGGATTTCCATTACCCGACCATGGGGTGAAAGTTTTTCGTCTTCTGGTAGGATTTGGCCAGTCCAAGTGCGTTCTGTAACTTCAAATACAGCATCCAGGCGATTTGATTGGGTTTCATCCGGGCCGACAATGCGGAAGTTGCGACTTTCCTGGTTCAGCTTGAGGACATCTCGCAGGAATTTTCCGGTAACTTTGGTAGCTTCAGCAATTACCTTACCTGGTTGCGGAACATCAACAGCGTAGTCCTCGAATTTAGGTAATTTCAAGTCGCGCAGCAAGATACCGCCGTTAGCGTGGGGATTGTCACCCATGCGCCTATGTCCCTTAGGTGCTAGTTCTGCTAGTTCGGGAATTAGCATTCCGTTGGCGTCGAAGAGTTCTTCCGGCTTGTAACTTTTTAACCAATCTTCTAGTAGGTGTAAGTGGTCTGGCTTTTTGGCTATTTCCCCAAAAGGAACTTGGTGCGATCGCCAAAAGTTTTCAGTCTTTTTCCCATCAACTTCTTTGGGCCCAGTCCATCCTTTGGGAGTTCTTAAAATAATCATCGGCCACTGTGGGCGTTGGGTGAAACCATGTACCCTGGCTTCCCTTTGAATGCTTTGAATTTCTGTAACTACTGTATCTAAAGTTGCTGCCATCTGCTGATGGACATCTGCGGGTTCCCAGCCTTCCACAAAGTAAGGTTTATAACCATAGCCAACAAATAAACTCTCCAGTTCTTCGTGGCTTAACCGTGATAATACTGTAGGGTTGGCAATTTTATACCCATTAAGGTGGAGAATCGGTAAGACTGCGCCATCATTTACAGGGTTGAGAAACTTATTAGAATGCCAACTCCCAGCTAGGGGCCCAGTTTCGGCTTCGCCGTCGCCAATTACACAAGCAACTAGCAAGTCAGGATTATCAAAAGCAGCACCGTAGGCGTGGGATAAAGCATAGCCAAGTTCCCCACCTTCATGAATCGAACCGGGGGTTTCTGGTGCAACGTGGCTAGGAATCCCACCAGGGAAGGAAAATTGTTTGAAGAGTTGCTTCATCCCCTCTGCATCCTGGGAGATGTTGGGATAGTATTGGCTGTAAGTCCCTTCTAAGTAAGTATTAGCAACTAGTCCAGGGCCGCCATGACCAGGGCCAGCAATGTAGATCGTGTTGAGGTCATATTTAGCGATCGCACGATTGAGATGAACGTAGATTAAGTTCAATCCCGGTGTTGTTCCCCAGTGTCCCAAAAGTCTGGGTTTGACGTGTTCTAGCTTCAGCGGTTCTCTTAGCAGCGGATTGTCGAGGAGATATATTTGCCCTACAGAAAGATAGTTAGCTGCACGCCAGTAAGCGTTTATTTTCTGCAATTCTTCATCTGATAAAGGCTTTGATTGGGTCGGAGTTGCTAAAGTCATATCAAAACTCCATTACAAAAATCATTCAGTATGTAAGTTTAGTTGTCTATGGCATGAGCGTCATCTTACCCACGACAAAAATTTCCAGGTGAATACTGGAAATTTTTATAGTCTTAGCCATTCAATTTATCTTGGTTATTTACTCAAATCTAAAGTAAATCTGAAAAAATACAGATGATGACCTTTTTGAAAGGCTACCAGACGCAATATTAGACTAGTTAATTTTTAAGATTCTTTTTAAGATTAAAGCGAAGATTTATGGAATTTATGATTCAAGCATTAATAATCTTTTTAGGAGTTCCTCACAAGACTAATGTAATTAATTTCAACTTATCTCTTTTGACAGAGGTTGATTGAAAAATGGTATTTGATTTTTTGGTAATGATTGATAACTACTGTATTTACTATCAAAATAAATAGATAAACACAGATAAACACTAATATTTATCTGTGTTTATCTGCGTTTTATATCCGAAACATCGACTTATGTAATAAGTCTAGTAATGCGTCCCTGTTTTCCGATGGTTGATAGCAGTTACCGCATCAGGTTTGAGTAATTTACCGTTATCAACAGTTGCGTAAACTACCCAATGATCGCCACATTCTAGGCGTTGACTAACTGAGCATTCAAGATAGGCGATCGCATCAGTCAGAACAACACAGCCGTTATCAGCGATTGCGGTGCTAAAGCTGGCAAATCTATCTTCGCCTGGGGCAAAGGATTTGCGGAAATGCTTCATGTAGTCTACATGATTGCCTTCTTCTAAAACATTTAAGGTAAATTTACCACCTGGATACATCAAAGATTCAATGGCTCTTTCTTTGGCGATCGCTACAGTAATTCCCGGTGGGTTAAATGTGGCTTGAGATACCCAAGCACCTAACATTCCCGTGCAAACATCTCCTTGTTTAGCTGCAATCACGCAAACAGAACCAACAATTCGACCTACAGCTTGTTCTAAAGGTGTAGCAGCTTGTTGTGGTACGCGCACTTTTTTCGCTTTTCTGATTGTTTGGGCAAAGTCTGTGCCGACTTCTTCACAGTATTTGAGAGTAACATCATCAGGTTTAAACTTAACCTTGAGGGTTTCAAAGCCAAATTTATAGCCTGCATCCCGGAGTTTACCTTCAATTAAATCAAAGGCTTCACCACTCCAGCCATAGGAACCAAATACTCCCGCAAGTTTATTGTTGTCGCCAACGCTGAGGACAATCCCTAAAGCAGTATGAATGGGGGTAGGTGCATGACCACCGATAGTCGGAGAACCAATTATAAATGCATCGCACTCTTGCAAGGTGGTACGAATTTCATCAGGGTCAGCAAATTCGCAGTTAATCGATTTTACCGCTACTCCGCCTTTGGTTAATCCCAGAGCGATCGCCTGTGCTAAAGTTGCCGTATTTCCATAAGCTGAAGCATACAGCAACGCCACAGATATTTCTCTGGTTCTTTGTGCGTGGCTCCATTCAGCATAGGATTTGGTCAGTTCGATTAAGCTGGTACGTACCAAAGGCCCGTGACCAACACCATACATTCTCACCTGCAAATCAGAGATTTTCTCCAAAGCTGCTTCTACGTGCAATGCATTGGGAGCCATCAAACAGTTGTAGTAGTAGCGTTGGTCTTCTTTGAAGCTTTCCCAGTTATCATCAAACGCCTCATCACCACAGATATGAGAGCCAAATAACTTATCTGTGTAGAGAATTTGGGTTTGTTGGTCGTAAGTACAAAGCGCTTCTGGCCAACGAGGACTAGGAGTGGGTAAGAATTTTAAAACATGACCCTTACCTAAATCCAGATTCTCTTTTCCCCGCATTACCAAAATATTCAAAGTGTCATCAGGGAAAGCATTCCGCAAATTCGCAGCACCAGGAAGCGAACAAACAAAAGTAATCTGCGGTGCTAATTCTAGTAGGGCTTTATAAGTTGCGACGCGATTAGGATTAAAATGACCCAGAATTACATAATCCAACTGTTTCAAATTGAGGGTCTGCTGTAATGCTTCGAGATAAATTTCTGTGAAAGTTTCCGCCGGTGGGTCAATAATTGCAGTTTTATCGCCTTCAATTAAATAGCAATTGGAGGTTGTTCCTCTTTCAAGTGCATATTCAATTTCAAACCGCAGACGTGACCAACTACGCGCTCTGAGAACTTTAGTATTTGTCGCAATGGGCAAAACTTGTACGTCACGGGGTTTGGAATTGCTCATAGATTTCGGGTAAGATTTACGAAAAACTTGGAAAAACCGGGTAAGATTTACCCAGTTTTTAGCGAATTCAAAGACGCGGGTGAGGGGATTAGGGAATCTCATTTAATTGATGAAATCCTGCTACGGGGTAAAGAGTAAGGGGAGATGAGGGAGTTATTCTTCCTCGTCCCCCTCATCCTGTCTATCTCTACTCAGCTTTAGTAGTAATTACCTACCTTGCGATGGCGAACCGCTGTCAGTCCCTCTGATTTCGATACACGACCTTCTTGAACAGTGCAGTATAAAATCCAGTGGTCGCTGCATTCAATGCTGCTTTGCACTTCACATTCCATGTACGCCAGCGCATCTGTCAGAATGGGGGAACCGTTCTTCGCTGTTTGAGTTTTCACACCAGCAAAGCGATCGCCACCAGGAGGTAAACGCTTGAGAAACTGCTTCTTGAGTTCTTGGTAATTACCTTCTTCTAAGACATTAAGAACAAAGCGATCGCCTATTTGCATCAAGGAATCAATCGCGCGGTCTTTAGCTACAGCTATTGTTAATCCCAAGGGTTGTAAACTTGCTTGGCTTACCCAGGATGCAAGCATTGCACTGCTTACATCACCTTTTTTGGTGGTGACAATATATAGTCCGCTACTAATCCGACCCAACGCTTTTTCCATATTCACGTCGAGGGACTTAATCTGCTTGATGTTGCGATCGCGCATCAGTACTTGTCCCAAATCCGTACCCGCTTCTGCACATAGCTGGTATGTAGACGCGCTAGGAGCTTCTTTAATCCGAATCGCTGGGAAAGCTTCTTTTACACCCAAGTCGATAAACTTTCGCCGCAGTGTATCAATGGGTTCATCATCCCCACCGTAACACTCAAATAATCCCACCAGTTGCTTGTTATTAGCCACAGCTAACAGCGAACTAATACCAGCTTGAGCAGCAACGTTTGTAGTTGGTGGCATACCAATAATGATACCGGCTGCTCGACCTGCAAGTTCTTGAATTTCTTGGGCTTCGGCAGAACTGAGATCGATCATTTCGATCCCAACTCCAGTTTTCTGAATTCCTTCACCAATAGCCTGAATCAGCTGATCGCCAAAGCCGTATTCTGAGACATAAAACAAGCCGACGGTGGTTTCAGCCTTCGCTTGTCTTTGGCTCCAACTTTGGTAGCACTCAGTCAGAACGTCTAGGTTGTGGTACAGCAGAGGGCCGTGACCGTTAGCAATAATGTTAATTTTCCCTAGTTCATTCATCCGCTTCATTGCATTCAGCAACGAACGGGCATTAGGCCCCATCAAGCAATCATAATAAAATCTAAAGTCAGCTTCGATCGCTTCTAAGTCTTCATCAAAAGTGCGATCGTCACAGAAATGCATCCCAAAAGCATCACAGGTGTAGATGATTTCAGTTTTCCGATCATAGCTGAAGATAGTATCAGGCCAGTGTAGATTCGGCGCACTCACGAATTCGATTTCGTGTCCTTTGCCAATATCTATGCGATCGCCACTTTTGACAATCCGCTTAGAAAATGGATCGTGAACCAAGCCTTCTAAAAACTGCAATGCAATTTTAGAAGCTAAAACAGTAGCTCTAGGCGCTAACTGAAGAACATCCTCAACCAAGCCGCTATGGTCTGGCTCTGTGTGGCTGACAATAATGTAATCAATAGTCTTGGGGTTTACAATACTCTTGAGCGTCTCTAAATACAGTTCACGAAACTTCTGGTGAGAAGTATCAATCAAAACTGTTTGCTCACCCCTAATTAAATAGGAATTGTAAGTCGTTCCATTTTGCAGTCCGAATTCGATATCGAAGCGATCGCGGTCCCAATCAAGAGAGCGAATCGCCGTTGTGTTAGGGGCAATTTCTACAGTTTGTATAGTTAGCCGATGCTGAACGTTCTCTGCGATCGCTACCATTCTTCGTCTCCGAGCGCAAAACAACAGTATTTTTGTCTGCACTCATTGTCCCTATAATTTTTTATTTAAGTTGTAATGAAGGTTAGTTTTTGTAAAAATCGACTTGTAGCAATTGTTGCTCTTTTTCAGCATATTTTTTAACTCAAAAAATACACTAAAAATCTTTTTTTTCAAGGTATCAAGTATTAAATATTGATATTTATTGGCATAATTTAAAATCACAAAATCATCATACATATCATTTTGATATTGACAATAATTTCGTAACAAAAAGCATAAAATTATCTACCGTAGTCTCTATTTTTGATTTTTTCTATTTCCCATTACTGATATTCATTTACGGAATGGGAATTTTCAACTATGCAAATGGTAGCCACACCAAACCAAAATAGCTTCATTTAGCTCGAACAATTACTGTTACTGCACTATGTAATTGTAACTAGAGAAATATACACAACAATTTCGTCGGATATATTCTGATATATTAGATATAGATACCCAAGATGTATTGTCGCAAGCTGCAATAGAAGACTAACTTTCCTGTAAAATCATCAGCCTGCTTATTTCAGTGGGATTTTCATACTCAGATCCAACCACTTCGACTGTGTAATCGGCGCACTACTAGAAATATAGTCAACACCCGTCTGGGCTACAGTGCGAATGGTGTCCAAAGTCACATTACCCGAAGCCTCAATTTTGATGTGGTTACGTTCTTGGCGAATCAACTGCACTGCAGCAGACATCATATCTAGAGGCATATTGTCCAACATAATAATGTCAGCTTTATTTTGTAGCGCTTCTTTCACCTGCTCTAAAGTTTCCGTCTCTACTTCTATTGTTAGTGGATAAGGTATCTGAGAACGAATGCGGGTAATCGCTTCGCCAATTCCCCCAGCCGCCGCAATGTGATTATCCTTAATCATCACTGCATCATCTAGCCCCATACGATGATTCATCGCTCCACCTACAGCGGTTGCGTACTTTTCTAATAATCTCAGCCCTGGTATAGTTTTGCGTGTATCAACCAACTGAGCAGGTAAATCCGCAATTTGCTCTACATATTTATTAGTCAGGGTTGCAATCCCACTTGAACGCATAGCTAAATTGAGCGCAACTCGTTCCCCCATCAGCAGAGCGTCTAATGGCCCATGTATTTCCGCCACTATTTGTCCTGGTTCGCACCATGCGCCTTCATCTGTAATTGGTACAAAGCTGACTGTTTCGTTCAAAAGCTGAAATACCCTAGCCGCAACTGGTAAACCAGCAATAATTCCTGGAGCTTTCGCTATCCATTTAGCCGTTCCTAGTGTGACATCTTTAGCTAGTAGGCTGTTCGTTGTGCGATCGCCTCGACCAATATCCTCTAATAACCAGCTATGTAACAGCGGATCTAGCACCAACCAAGGTGGCAAAATACCAAACTTGCTCACAAATTTATTGCTTCTTTCTCAACTTCCAGAAATACTATAGCCTAAAACCCTTACTGCACAAGGCTTTTATTGGCAATCAAAAAAACTCAATTTTTTCCGAAAAAAAGAGTTGACAAACAATTGGAGGCTCGATATATTAGATAAGTGC
>JAVRCV020000039.1:0-117862 GCA_034530615.2 Aulosira sp. ZfuVER01 | reverse complement strand
ATCATTGCATCTATTGCTGGACGAAAGCACATTCTTGAGGCTCTATCTGTTGCCGAATTTTAGAGAATTGGTATTATCCCTCTTTTGTTACTACGAGGAGAGAAAAATACTGTCCCACTTCTGAACGCTAAACAAAATAATGAATTGTGCGATCGCCAGCCCACTTTATCATTTAAATACCTTTGTTGAGAAGAGACGTAAAAATAGGAGTCTCAGATTATTCTCTGCCGAAGGTAACAAAAGAGGGATTATTACCCACATTCAACAAAAATGGCAGACAAGGGGCGAGAAATTTAACAATTAAAGCAATATCCATAGATTTACGCGGTTTAACCACTGTTATTTATACAATGGTATGTTAGCGTATTCCCAAAAAAGACAGGACATTAACCTAACAGTGTCAGGTTTTACCTTGAAAGGCGAATTATGATCGAGGTAAAGACAATATTTTTTAGCTTACGGCATGAAACGCATCGTCTTGATTGCTGGATTTGAATCCTTTAACGCTGACTTGTATAGAAAAGCAGCTTTTGTCGCTAACTCTCGCTGTTCTGAGTTGGACATTCGCGTGTTTAGCGATCGCGATATTACCACCAAGCGCCAGGAAGTAGAAGCAGCACTCCAAGACGCTGATGTCTTTTTTGGCAGCTTGCTATTTGATTATGACCAGATTTTGTGGTTGCGCGATCGCATCTCCCAAATTCCCATCCGGCTAGTGTTCGAGTCGGCTTTGGAATTGATGAGTTTAACCAAGCTGGGCGATTTTGCCATTGGCAATAAACCCAAAGGTATGCCCAAGCCTGTTAAATTCATTCTGGATAAATTTAGTAACGGTAGAGAAGAAGACAAACTCGCTGGTTATATTAGCTTTTTAAAAGTAGGGCCGAAACTACTCAAATATATACCAGTACAAAAAGTCCAAGATTTACGCAACTGGCTAATTATCTATGGTTATTGGAATGCTGGCGGCCCTGAAAATGTCGCGTCACTATTCTGGACTCTGGCAGAAAAATATTTGGGGTTAAAAGTTGGCGATATTCCCGCGCCTGTGGAAACCCCGAATATGGGGCTATTACATCCAGATTATCCAGGATTTTTTGAATCACCAAAAGCATATTTGTCATGGTATCAGCAGCAATTCAAAATTCAAAATCCGGTTGTGGGAATTCTGCTGTATCGCAAACACGTTATTACCAAACAACAATATATTCCCCAATTAATTCGTCGTTTTGAAGCAGCTGGGTTAATTCCTTTACCAATTTTTATTAATGGTGTGGAAGGACACGTGGCTGTCAGAGATTGGATGACAACTGACTACGAACTTGAGCAAAGAAAAGTTGGCAATATTGAAACCCCCTCACTTTCACAAGAAGCAGTGAAGGTGGATGCTGTTGTTTCGACAATTGGTTTTTCTTTAGTTGGCGGCCCGGCTGGTTCAATGGAAGCAGGGCGACAAGTAGAAGTTGCAAAGCGGATTCTTTCAGCTAAAAATGTCCCTTATTTTGTTGCTGCACCGTTGTTAATTCAAGATATTTATTCTTGGACGCGCCAAGGTATTGGTGGGTTGCAAAGTGTGGTGTTATACGCTTTACCAGAACTCGATGGGGCGATTGATACTGTTCCCCTTGGTGGTTTGGTGGGTGAAGATATTTATTTAGTTCCCGAACGAGTACAGCGATTAATTGGCAGGGTAAAAAGCTGGATTAATTTGCGACAAAAACCTGCATCGGAACGTAAGATTGCAATTATTTTATATGGGTTTCCTCCTGGTTATGGTGCTGTGGGGACAGCAGCTTTATTAAATGTGCCGCGTAGTTTATTAAAGTTGTTGCAAGCACTGAAAGAACAAGGATACAAAGTAGGAGATTTACCTGAGGATGGCGAAGAGTTAATTCGCTGGGTGAAGGAGGCGGATGAAAATGTGATTGACGCGGAGACACGGAGACACGGTGAGTCACTTGCGGTGGACGGGTTTCCCGGCATAAGCAAAGTGGCGAACCCGAAGGGAGACACGGAGACAGAGATATTCCCCGCGTCAGAACGTCCCCGCGTCCCCGCGTCTGTTAACGCCCGGACTCTAGAAAAATGGTTAGGATATCTCCGCACTTCTCGCATTAAAAAACAATGGAAATCTCTCACGGGGGCGGGGATTAAAACTTATGGTGATGAGTTTCAAATTGGGGGTGTACAGTTAGGAAATGTTTGGATAGGTGTACAGCCGCCTTTGGGTTTACAAGGCGATCCGATGCGGTTAATGTTTGAGCGAGATTTAACACCTCATCCTCAATATGCTGCTTTTTATAAATGGCTACAAAATGAGTTAAAAGCTGATGCTGTGGTTCATTTTGGAATGCATGGGACTGTGGAATGGTTGCCTGGTTCGCCTTTAGGAAATACGGGTTATTCTTGGTCGGATATTTTGTTAGGAGATTTGCCTAATCTATATATATATGCGGCGAATAATCCTTCGGAGTCGATTTTGGCGAAGCGTCGCGGTTATGGGGTGTTAATTTCCCATAATGTGCCGCCTTATGGTCGTGCAGGTTTGTATAAGGAGTTGTTGGCGCTAAGGGATTTAATCTCTGAGTATCGGGAAGATCCGCAAAAGAATTATGCGCTGAAGGAAGCTATTTGTCGCAAAATTGTGGACACTGGTTTGGATGCAGATTGTCCGTTGGAAGATGCGAAGAAGTTGGGGATTTCTTTTAGTTATGAAAATGTGCGGATGTTTAGTGCCCATGTTTTTGATGACTATTTGGTGAAGTTGTATGAGTATTTGCAGGTTTTAGAAAGTCGGTTGTTTTCTTCTGGATTGCATACTTTGGGGGAAGAACCGAATGAGGAAAAAATGGCGGGGTATTTGGAGGCTTATTTTGGAGACGAACCGCAGAGGCGCAGAGAACGCAGAGAGGAGGAAGGGCTAATTAGAGATTTGTTGATGCAATCTACGGATGAGTTAGCGAATTTATTGAGGGGTTTGAATGGGGAATATATTCCGCCTGCGCCTGGTGGTGATTTGTTGCGGGATGGGCCTGGTGTGTTACCTACGGGTAGGAATATTCATGCTTTAGATCCTTATAGAATGCCTTCACCTGCTGCTTATGAAAGAGGGAGGGAAATTGCGCAAAAAATTATCGCCCAACATTTAGCAGAACATGGGAAGTATCCGGAGACTGTGGCGGTGATGTTATGGGGTTTGGATGCGATTAAAACTAAGGGTGAATCGTTGGGAATTCTATTAGAATTAGTTGGCGCTGAAGCTGTGAAGGAAGGAACGGGGAGAATTGTTCGTTATGAGTTGAAACCCTTAGCTGAGGTGGGACATCCCCGCATTGATGTGTTAGGAAATCTATCGGGAATTTTCCGCGATAGTTTTGTGAATATCATCGAGTTATTAGATGATTTGTTTCAACGTGCTGCTGATGCTGAGGAACCGGAAGAGGAGAATTTTATTAAAAAACACGCTTTGGCTTTGAAGGCGCAAGGGGTAGAGAATGTATCTGCAAGGTTGTTTTCTAACCCTGCGGGAGATTTTGGTTCTTTGGTGAATGACCAAGTTGTGGATGGGAATTGGGAATCTGGAGAGGAGTTAGGTAATACTTGGCAAAGTCGCAATGTTTTCAGCTATGGGCGACAAGATAAGGGACAGGCTAGGCCTGAGGTGTTGAATACTTTGTTGAAAACAAGCGATCGCATTGTCCAAGAAATTGATTCGGTAGAATATGGCATTACCGATATTCAAGAATATTACGCCAATACTGGTGGGTTGAAGAAAGCGGCAGAAAAACAACGCGGTAAGAAAATCACCACTAGTTTTGTCGAAAGTTTCTCCAAAGACACCACACCCCGCAACTTAGATGATTTACTGCGGATGGAGTACCGCACGAAGTTGGTAAATCCTAAATGGGCGCAAGCAATGGCTAATCAAGGTTCTGGTGGTGCGTTTGAAATATCTCAACGGATGACGGCGTTGATTGGTTGGGGCGGTACTGCGGATTTTACTGATGATTGGGTATATGACCAAGCAGCTGATACTTATGCTTTAGATGCAGAGATGGCGGAAAAATTACGCAAGGCAAACCCGGAAGCATTCCGCAATATTGTTGGGAGGATGTTAGAAGCGCATGGCCGGGGTTTTTGGCAAGCTGATTCGGATAAGTTAGATAAGTTACGCCAGTTGTATGACTTAACAGATGAAGAGTTGGAAGGTGTGACAGTCTAAATTTAAGCGTGAACTGGCACACTATGCCGTTTGCGTAGGCATCGCAGATTGGACGATTGATCGAGGGATATCGTAATGTGATTGTCATTACATGAGGTTTAAATTAATTTAATTAGGAATTGCAAAGCAATAAAGCAAGCATGAGCGAGAAAACAAAAAGTAAGACTCCGCGTAACACCCTAAATTTGCGAATTAAGCCAGAAGAATGCGATTTAATAGATATGGCAGCCAAAGTGCAAGGTAAAAATAGAACTGATTTTATTTCGTGATGCTGCGCTACGGGTTGTTCAAGCTGCCGATACGATTGGAATTCGAGGAATTATTGTTCATGCTATTTCCAAGTCAGCCAAGGATTTTTATTTGGCTTTAGGTTTTAATGTGTCTCCTCTTGAACCGATGACATTGATGATTACTCTGAATGGTTTACGTGCTTGTATTGCTTAGTGCCTATCAGAACTATTAACACAAAATAACCACAGGAGTTTATGGAGAGCAAAACCGATAAAGAATATCAAATTGAGATCGAGGAATTGCAAGTTAAGGGAATGACATTCCGGTGTCGGATTTGTGGTCTGGAAAATAGTGGAGAGCCTGTTATCTTACTTCATGGCTTTCCGGAAACGTCTCAGATGTGGGAAGGCATTTTAATTGCTCTTGCATCCCAAGGATACAGATGTTTAGCTCCAGATCAGCGTGGATACAGTCCAGGTGCGAGACCCAAAGATGTAAAAAGCTATCGTATCAATGAAATTGCATCCGATATCGTAGCACTTGCAGATGCGGTAGGGTTTCAAAAATTTCATCTAGTAGGACATGACTGGGGGGCTGGATGCGGCTGGACTGTTGTTCAACTTTATCCTGAACGAGTAAATAGCTGGGCTGCTTTATCCATACCTCACATGGCTGCATTTGCTACTGCTAGAAGAACGGATACAGATCAAAAAAAGCGAAGCTGGTATATAAATTTCTTCCAGACTTCAATCATTCCGGAAACAGTTTTGGGCTTCGCCGCTTCCGGGAAGCGCCCCTTGCTTTGGAAATTCTCTTCCGATCGAGAAGTAGCAGACTACTTAACTGTTTTTAAAGAGTTTAATGCTCGCCAAGCCACAATCAACTGGTACAGAGCTAATAAAGAGCTTCCTATTCAATACGGTGATGTTTTTCAGCCGTCGATACTGATATGGGGAAACCAAGATATTGCCGTTGGCCGTGCAGGTGTGGAAATGACAAAACAATATATGAAAGGGGAGTATTCGCTGATTGAACTTGATGCCGGACACACGCTAGTGCAGGAACAGTTTGCGCGTGTAAAAGATGAAATTCTCAATCATATACAACGACACCCAATCAAGAATTGAAGTTATGGATAAGCGATCGCTTTTTAAGCTTGAGTAAACACAATGAGATTGTTGTAGGCGTTAACTGATTGCTCATTTTTTTTAACTATACCGTTTAGTTTGCTGATAGTTATAGTCTCCCTAGTTCTACGTCTATTTAAAGCTTTATGAGCAAAGAGTTTAAGATGCTCATTAGTACTGCTAGTATTTAGAGATCCAGCATTGAAAGTAGGTTGTTATGAATAAATACCTTGTTGCTGTGATTGATGGTACGAAAGCACGTTTTTTCACCTTAAAGCCATCAGAATTACCGGGATATGATTCTGGCCCGCATTTAATCGAACATGAAGCTTTGTTGAGTTCTAATAACGAACTACAAGGTCAAGAACTGTGGACAAGTACTAAAACTGGACGGAATCGAGGTGTTGCTGGTCAAGCACATAGCTATGATGATGGCCGCGACAGTCATCTAATTGAATCTGAACGCCGCTTTACCCAAAGCATCACTACTAAGATAGTTAACTTAATTCAGACTCATCAAATTCAGCAAGTCGTGATAATTTCCGAACCTCGAATATTAGGTTTGATTCGAGAAGGATTAATGCCTGTATTACCCAGAAATATTAAGATTCATGAAATAGCAAAAGAGCTTTGTCATCTTAAAGCTCATGAATTGCATGAGTATCTTGCTAGTAAAAAACTTTTACCAGCACACAAAAGAGCTGCACTTTAAGTCATGAGTTATTGGTCATATCATGTCCGGTTAAACAGTCTTCATTGCGAGCGAAGCGTAAAGCCTTCGGCATAGCTTCGCTTAGCGCTGAAAGCGTTCCCGTTCGCCGTCAGGCGTTCCCGCAGAGTAGGGTAGCAATCCCAACAACTTTGCGATTGCGTCGTTCCACTGCGTTCCTCTCGCAATGACATATCACAAGTAATTTGGCGGACATGAGATCATTGGTCATTTGTGTTTACAAAAAATAAATGGCTATACGGTTTAAATCTGTCACAACTTAGTTTCAGTAGGCTAAAAAATGTTACTTAAAGTTTACCGTTCATTTTTTGTATCTATTTTTGAGGGAAAATAAACTTAAAGAGAAACTGAACTTAACAAGTCAGTTCAGCTTATCTACAAACACCTCAAATGTTTTTTGTCTTGTAGAGACACGCAAATGGAGGTAAAAATGTTACACAATACTCTAGTACCTGATGTTGGTACTTATCTCATCATCAAAATTTCTGTGTTGATTTTGGCACTTTTGGTGTTGATGATTGTATCTGCTGCCCCTGCTATTTAAAGATACGTCACTTTTGAATTTGTGATAGTTCCACTCTGATATCTCATCAAAGTGCGAGCCTTCCAGAAATCTGGAGGTGAGAAGATGCTTAATAAAAGCCATCTCTCGCAGCTAGCTATAGTTTATCTAGCCCTATTAGCAGGCTTGCCAATTTCATGCAGTCAAGTTAACAGCCAAGAAATTCCTTATTCCCCAAGCCAAGACTTCGAGATTGCAGCCCAAATAGGAGCAAAATCAGTCAAAGTTGCGGATTTAGCAGATGACAACTACCAATTTTGTAGCCAAAGCGCTCCTCAAGATTGGCGAGATGGTGCAGGAGTTTGTTTTGTCTTCGCCAAAATAGGTAATCGCGTTGATGGATATTATGGATATCCCCATTCAGATGACTTTATTTGTCTTCGGGGTAAAGTTGATGGCAATCGAATCGCAGGTGAAGCGTTAGCGATATCATGGGCCGTACATCAGCAGAATCAAATACCTGAATCTGCATTTCATTGGGACTCAGAGAAACGTCTGACAATTAGCCAAGGAAATATCATTCGTACTACCAAAGATGGGGAAGATCCGATTGAGTGGATTTTTTATCGCAATGCTTTGTTGAATATTGATGGATTTTATCAATATAATCGCCCTCGCATGACAACTGCTTCTCAACTATGTAAGTGGAATTTAACAGCAGCAGGTTAACTTGAGTGTTCCCAGTCACTAAGTAATTCATACTGTTGCTTTGTCTGCTTTTTACGGATAGGGACTCTAGGAGAACCAATATCTGTTTTGGGGAAGGACTGCTGTCTCTTCTTGGCAGATTTGTTTTCTTGTGTTTTAGAGGTAGTCGGTGTGTTTGTCATAGTTACATGAACCTTTAATTAAAACTTCAGGACTAATTTATAACATCAATTTCAAAACTGCAAATTTCTGAAGAAGTAAATTATTTTTTTTCAGTAATCCTACGGGAATAGCGACCTCTTCTTTTATGCACTATATAAAGGTAGATATAAAACACGGTTAACAAATTCTTGAAAATTAGCAGCTTTGGCAATTATTTCTAAATCGCGGACACAATCACCAATCGAAATACTGCGTTGATGGGCATAAATTACACCTGAAAAATCGATATCCTCAGTCTGACGGCGGTTAGCCTCAATGAGAAAATCTTCATCTTGAGAAAATACCACTCGTTGTAGTTGTTTTGCGCGATCGAGTACTTGCAAATCTTCCAGGCCACTATAGCCATCTTCCTGGACTGTTAAAACATCAACTCCTCGCAGGCGTAATCCAAGCGTAATAGAACGAGGGACATTTTCATCTATATATAGAGCTATACTCACTTCAACAGTCCTTGTGCCCTGAGTCTAGCAGCTAAAGGTGATTCTCCTGCTTCTTTGCGTAATTTCTCAGCAAATTGAAAGCGTTGCTCCATGTCTAAATCAATTTCTGATTTATGATCCCAGTAATAAGCTAGTGCAGAATGAATCTGGCTCATACTGAGATGAGGGTAGTTGAGGTGTAATTCTTCCGGACTCCAACCATAAGCAAACTGAGAGGTTATCAATTCCACAACTTTCATGGTTGTACCTGCAATGAAAGGTATACCACGCTCATCTAGTTGTACGTATTTATGTTCGGTGGCGGTAAATGTCATGATTGTTTGCTCGTTAATTGCCTCACTTTATTATGGGCATTAATTACCCACCTGAGGAATTCACAACCGAAAAGCCGCGACGTGTGGATTTTCTACTGGCTAACTGGACTTGAAAGTTGACGCGATCGCTACTTTCTCCACTTCTGGCTTCCAATGTCCATTTACCAGGGCGCAGATACCAAAATAAAGAATTAGCTGAATCTATAGCTAGCTTTTCTCCATTTAATAGCCACTCTACAGGTTCAGCTGCCTTTCCTACTAGCTTAAACTCTAGTTTCTGTGTTGTTTGTTCCCCTGGATACAGCAAAAATAAATCGCCATTATGAGGAGATAAAATCCGCAAATTACTAGTATTAAAAGTTGATTGTTGCTGTTTAGCTAACCATTCATCATATTCTGGCGGTAAGTTGCTTGGTTGTTGAGTTTCGTAGGCAATTTTGTCTTCTGGATAAAAATATTCCTGTACCACTGAAGCACAATTTGGTGTAGGTTTTAACCCAGATATCGCACAGATAGGTAATTGCACTAAACCTTCAGGAGGGGTAAAGCTAGATGGTTCTTGATGCTCGTGCAGATGTAACATAATCCGATTCCACAAAGGAGCTGCTCCTGTAACTCCTGATACCTGTCGCATCGGTTCGCCACTAAAATTTCCTACCCAGGTAGCGACGGTGTAATCGCTAGTAAAGCCTACTGTCCAAGTATCGCGGAAATTTGAAGATGTGCCAGTTTTAACCGCAGATGGAAAGGGTAAATTTAATACCGAGTCTACACCAAAAGCGGTAGCACGGGCATGGCGATCGCTCAACATATCAATAATTAATTGCCAAGCCGTTCGATTTTGGATTTTAGATTTTGGATTTTGCGGAAAGTTGCCAGGAGGGTTTCCCTCCGTAGCAAACTTTCCAAGACGGATTGAGGAATTGGAGAAAGTAGTAACCAGCGAGATAGCTTCACCTTGTCGCGCCATAGTCACGTAAGCCCTGGCTAATTCCCAAAGACTGACTTCGCCACTACCCAAAGTTAAACCCAAACCATAATATTCTGGGGTTTGATTGAGGTGTTCAAACCCCAATTGATGCAGATATTCTAGAAAATTTGGTACGCCTACCTTTTCTAATACCCTAACGGCGGGGACATTGAGGGAATTTGCCAAAGCAACGCGCACCCGTACCGGGCCGAGAAAGGTTTGAGTATAATCTGTAGGGCTATAAAGTTTCGCACCCGGAATTGCGTAGTAAGCAGGTACGTCAGCCAAAATAGTATTTGGGCGAATTGCACCTTTTTCTAACGCCAATTCATACACAAACGGCTTCAGGGTAGAACCTGGTTGACGTAAAGCCTGTACGCCATCATTACGTCCGAGTTTGGCTTCGTTAAAGTAATCGGGCGAACCGACATAAGCCAAAACTTCCCCAGTGTGGTTGTCAATTACCAAAGCCGCTGCATCATGGACATTATTCGGCGCGAGTGAAGAAATTACCTGCTTTACCTGTGCTTCTACAAATTGTTGTAAGGGGCGATTGATTGTCGTGCAGATTATTCCCTCCCCTTCCTCTGTTGGAGTACTTTGCTGACTCGCTAACCAAAATAAAAAGTGAGGTGCAGCAATAATTCCTCGTTGACGAGATTGAAATACAACTTTTTCTGTAGCTGCGTGTTCTGCTAAGGAGGAAGTAATGTAGCTATCCTGTACCATCTGCTTGAGAACGTATTTTTGACGCTGCTTTAACCGTTCCCAATGCTCTAAAGGGTCAAAATAAGTGGGATTATTAGGGATAGCTGCTAACAGACTAGCTTGAGCCAGATTCAAATCGCTGGCTGGGATAGAAAAATAAGTACGGGCTGCTGCTTCCACACCATAAATATTTCCCCCCATTGGTAAACGATTAACATAAGCCGCGAGAATTTCATCCTTATTCATCCCAGCAGTTAACCGCCAAGCTAACCAAATCTCCCGCAGCTTACCCCCAAGATTGCGAGGAACGGGATCTAACATCCGCGACAATTGCATAGTAATTGTCGAAGCACCAGAGACAACTTTTTTCGCGTGAATCGCTTCTTTCATAGCGCGGACAACTGCTTTTAAATCCAACGCCCCATGATCATAGAAGCTACCATCTTCAGCAGCTAAAATCGCCTGAATAAATTGGGGGGAGACTCGATCTAACGGGACTACTGCTGTATGTTCGCGATCGCGGGTGAGTATAGTTCCTAAGGGTAGCCCATTGCGATCGCTAAATTGCATCGCTAGCTGACTTTGCTGAATATCTGTAGCGCGAACAGGCGCAAAATATGGCATTAAGCGCACCGCCAAGCACATCAACAGCAAAGCTAAAATCACTTTACCTTTTTTGCTGCGATTCAACCCCCGCCAAACTTTTTGCATAATTTGGATCGGCCAACGTGAAGTTAGTTGCATCAGCGAATCCCCTACCCTGTCGAACTACTTTAATTTTGACGTAGCGATCGCACTGTAATCAGGAAATCTTTGATACTTGAGTAAGTCTTTCAACTCGCCATGAGTTTAGGTTGATGAACTGGGATTTCAATCACAAATTTGGTGCCCTCTCCTGCTGTAGAATCACACCAAATCTTGCCATGATGCTTTTCTGTGATGATTTTGTAGCTGATGGATAAGCCTAAGCCTGTACCTTGACCGATTGGTTTGGTAGTAAAGAAGGGATCAAAAATGCGCGATCGCACTTTTTCATTTATCCCTAAACCATTGTCTGCGATCGCAATCTGCACTAAATTATCAGCTTTTACTTGAGTAGAAATCCAAATTGTACTGGGCTGTGTTTGTTGAGCAATTTTTGTCTGTTTTTGTGCAGATTCCTCCAGCACATCAATTGCATTCGCCAGTAAGTTTATAAATACCTGATTGAGTTGTCCAGGATAACACTCAACCAAAGGTAATTTGCTGTAGTTTTTCACCACTTCAATTCCTGAAGACTCTGGTTTTGCCTGGAGGCGATGTTTTAAAATCAGTAGTGTATTGTCAATGCCATCATGTAGGTCAACAGCTTTAAATTCAGCTTCATCTAAGCGGGAGAAGTTACGCAGAGATAACACAATTTGCCGAATCCGTTCAGTACCAATCTTCATGGATTGCAGCAGCTTGATCAGGTCTTCATGCAGAAAATATGCTACTAGAAATTTGCAACCCGAGAATCAATGCCAACATCACACAACCTAAACTGGTTATAGCAATCAACACCATTGTGGGTTTAGCTTGGGCGATTGCCTCATCAAATAGCGATGACCATTCTAAAATAACTGCACCACTAATCTGATTTTGATTGGTTTTCCAGGGGACAACAATTAATTTAATTCCTTGGGGATAATCGTCACTCTTTTCCAAAAAAGTTCTAGCCTTTCCATCCTGCATTGTTTGCTGAACTTCATTGCCTTGGTCATGCTCAAGAATAGTTCCAATATCTTCGGGCACAGCATCTGCTATAATCACTTTCTGTCGATTGACCACCTCAATATCCCGCTGTTGCAACTTATGCAGCAGCATGATGTAGTTTTGCATTGCCTCAGAAGGTTCAACAGAAATAAATTTTTGATCGTCAGAATGGCGAGTAGTTGAAATAGCAATCACTTGGGCAACGTTTTCAGCTTCTGCGATCGCCAAACTTTCAGCTATTTTTTGGCATTGCGCGATCGCCACCACACCAACAATACTCGTTAAAAAGGAAACACCAACAAAGCTTCCAACCAGTTTATGAGCAATTTTCATACCTAATAAGTCAGCCATAATCGCTTCTGGATTAAGTTAGTTTTCCCAGATTCTCGCAGCAAACTAAATTCCGGCTATATTTTTAATCTGTAATAACTTAATTTGCGATAGTAATATAATTTAAGTTGTAAAATTTTTCATCAAGTTGTCATTTGTAATTGGTAGTTTTTTACAAATGGTGAGAGACCGTTAGAGGATGTATTTAAACATTTCAAACATTGCATCCAAAAAGTCAATACTTCTTAATATAAATATCTAATTTTTTGCAAACTTCTCTTCCTCTTCTTGTCCTTCTCTTCTCTACGAGAGGCTACGCCCTAAACGTAGCTATGCCGCAGGCTTTAGGCGAACGTGTCTTTGTGGGTCGTTAAAAAAAGTCTCTCACTTCCCAGCATATTACCATCGTTAAGAATTGTAGTAATTGTTAGGAACAATCGTATTGCATTGGTTATCTATATAATAATCTCACGCAAAAGCGCAAAGAGAAGAGATATATCTATATAAAACTATTATGATAATTAAAATTTTAATTAACTTCTTACTTACCCTAACACTTATCCTAGGAATAGCAGGTTGTAATTTTTTTGGAATTGGCTCAGGTAAAGAACAATTACCAACAGTTGCGCCTCTGTCCCCACCCAAATTACCAGATTGGATTGAACAAATTAGTCCTATTGGTGATGCGAAACCTCTCAATCAAATTCGCATCCGATTTAAAGAAGCTTTAATCCCAGTTGAAAGTCTGGATAGCCCAGAACAGCAAAACTTACTGCAAAAATTTGAACTTGTACCACTTTTATCCGGTAGATTTCGCTTTTTAACACCGCGCATGGTGGGATTTCAAGCAGATAAAGCATTACCACAAGCTACCAGATTTCAAGTAACCTTAAAATCTGGTTTAGCCGATCTAAAAAATCATCGCTTAGATAAAGATTTAGCTTGGACTTTTAATACTCAACCGATTAAGCTAACTAATTTACCTGGCGTAAATCCGATGGAAAAGGCTGATATTCAACCAATTGATTTGCAGCCTAAATTACAATTTACCTCCAATGTAGAACTAGATACAGCTTCAGTTGAAGAACATTTACAGTTAGTACCTGAAGGTAAAAATCAAGGTATTGGATTCAAAGTTGAATTAGCTAAAGAAGATAAACCCATAGAAAACGAAGATCCCTTAGAAAAATTTGACCCTTCAGTAAAAAACTGGATTTATCAGCTTATTCCCCAGCAAACTCTTGCACAAGCAACTCGTTATCGCTTAAATTTTGCGCCTGGTATCCGTCCTGCTTATGGTAATTTACCTAGCGATAAAGAATTTGCTAGTAAATTAGCAACCTATTCACCTTTAGCATTTCAGGGAATTAATTTATATGGACAACCAGATGCAGGTGGAACCTATGGGAGATTTGTTCAAGGTAGCCCGCAGTTAGAATTTAATAACATCTTAGTAGCAGATTCTGCTAGAGAAAATATTAAAATTAATCCTGAACCAAAAGATATTCCGAGACTTTTCCAAATTGGTGACGAAGATAGGGTTGTCAGCATTAATCCTTATGCATTAGCACCAGACACTACTTATAACATTACTCTTGGTGCAAATCTCAAAGATAAATTTGGACAGACTTTGGGTAAACCTGTCACAGTTAAATATGAAACCGGTGATTTAGCTGGGGATATTTGGGTTCCCTCAGATTTAAATATTTTCCCTTCAGGTAAGGATTTACAGCTAAATATTAATACAATAAATCTGCCAGAGGCGAAGTACAAAGCCGCTTATAAACTAATTCAACCCACAGATTTGGTTTACAATAATTATGCGAATAATTTCTTATCTCAACCAGTTGAATGGCAAAGTTTCCCGGTGACAGGGAAGAAAAATCAATCAGTTGATATCAGTATTCCTCTGAGAGAAAAGCTATCTTCTCCAACAGGGATGTTAGCTTATGGAGTGCAAGCACGTACTAATAAATATCAAGAAAATGGTAAAGAACTTTGGCGTGAACCCACAACTTACGGCTTAGTACAATTAACAAATTTGGGTGTATTTTCTCAGTGGTTTCCTGATTCCGGCTTAATTCGGGTGCATCATCTTAGCGATGGTTCGCCTGTGAAAGCTGCGACTGTAGAAATTTATCAATCAAAATTAAACGACAAATCTCGTTCGCTAGCTTCACCTTGCACAACTGGGAAAACTGATGATAGTGGTAATTTAAGCATTAAACGTGAAGATTTACAGCAATGTTTTCCTGGTACTCAAAGATTTGCCAAAGCACCAGAATTGCTAATAATTGCCCGTGAAAATCAAGATTGGGCATTTACCCGCACAGAAGAATATAGCGGTGCCTATGGTTATGGTATTGATACAGGTTGGCAAGAAGGGAAACCAGAATCACGGGGAGTGATATTCTCAGATAGGCAATTATATCAACCAGGAGAAAAAGCTTGGTTAACTGGCTTTGCCGATTACTTACAAAACGGTACAATTCAGCAAGATAAAAATGCTATTTACCAATTAACTCTAGTTAATCCTGATGGGCAAAGAACTAATTTAGGCACAAAGACAACCAACGAGTTTGGTACTTTTTCCCTAGAGTTACCCATAAATAAAACTCAACGTTTAGGCTACTATACAATCGAGGCTAAAGGTAAAAGCGGACAAGAAATTTCGGGAGAGTTCCGAGTAGCTGAATTTAAACCACCCAACTTTAAAGTCGAACTCAACTTAGATAAAGAATTTGCCTTAATTGGGGAGAAAGTTGAGGCTAAAGCTGCTAGTAATTATCTATTTGGTGCGCCTGTACAAGGAGGAGAAGCCAAATACTTTGTTACGCGCCAGCAGGCTAATTTTATTCCTAAAGGTTGGGAAGAATTTAGCTTTGGTAGACAATGGTTTTGGCCGGAAGAAAGCCCAACTTTAACTAGCGATGTCTTGCAGGCAAACTCTAAATTAGATGAGAACGGTAAAAGCGAACAAAGTCTGACGGTAGCGAAGGATTTACCATACCCAATGACTTATCGGGTAGATGTGCAAGTTGCAGATGTGTCTAATTTATCTGTGGCGAATTCGCAAAGTTTTACAGCTTTACCTAGTAATCGTCTGATTGGGTTAAAAAGTAATTTTGTTGCTGATGCTGGCAAACCCTTTTCTCTTGAAACCATTGTTACTGACCCTACAGGAAAACCTATCACAGGTCAACGGCTGCGTTTGGAATTACAACAAATAAAATATAGTAGTGTCACCAAGGTAGTAGAAGGTAGCCGCACACCAAAAAATCAAGTCGAATATAAGACAGTGGGACAAGCAGAAGTTACATCTGCTGATAAGCCCCAATCAGTAACCTTAACACCAAAAGAATCAGGTTCCTACAGAATTAGAGCGAATTTTAGCGATACAAAAGATGAATTAAGCGCCACAGATTTACAAATTTGGGTGACAGGAGACAATCAAGTATTCTGGGGTTCTCCAGAAGAAGACCGGCTAGAAGTTAAACTAGATAAAAAAGAATTTCAAGCTGGTGAAATTGCCACCGCATTAATTCAATCTCCCTATCCAGAAGCAGAATTATATTTTGCAGTCATTAAAGACAAACCTCTCTATCAACAAACTATCAAAGTCAAGGGAGGCGCACCCCAAATTCAGTTTGAAATTACGCCAGAAATGTTACCCAATGCAGCAGTACAAGCTGTGTTAGTCAGACAAGGCGCACCACTGAATGAAGTGGAACCGGGAAGTTTAGATAAATTAGTCAAAATTGGCTTTGCACCTTTTAAAGTCAACTTGCAGAATAAATATTTAAAAGTGCAAGTTAAGCCATTACAAGCATCACTCGAACCTGGTGCAGAGGAAACCGTACAACTAGAACTCACAGATAATCAAGATATCCCCACCCAAGGACAATTTACAGTCATGGTGGTGAATGAAGCGGTATTGCAACTATCTGGCTATCGTCCGCCGGATTTGGTAAATACAGTATACGCCGAACAAGCGATCGCAACTCGTTTCAGTGATAACCGTCCCGATGTCGTCATTCAACCTCAAGATATCCCCAAACCCAAAGGCTGGGGTTACGGCGGTGGCTTTTCATCTGGCGCAGCTAATACCCGCGTCCGCACAGATTTTCAAGCCTTAGCTTACTACAATGGTTCTGTGGTGACAGATGCTAGCGGTAAAGCACAGATAACATTTAAACTCCCCGATGACTTAACCACCTGGCGAGTCATGGCTGTAACTACCGATGGAAATCTGCGCTTTGGCAATGGTGACAACACATTCATTACCACCAAACCACTGCTAACCAATGCCATCCTGCCACAATTTGCCCGTCCAGGCGATCGCATTCTCGCTGGTTTATCAGTCACCAACAACACTGGAAATACCGGAAATCTCTCAATTAACGGCGAACTTAGCGGTACAGTAAAATTTGCTGATAAAAACCCCACAAGCGCTGCTTTACAAACCAAAGCCGAAACCGTTACCCAGGCTTATCGCTTTCCTATGGTGGCGGAGAATGTAGGAGTTGGGAAAGTTCGCTTTACCACCCAGTTAAATAACACAGCCGATGCTTTTGAAGTACCTTTAGAAGTTAAGCCGCTGGAAATTACCGAACAAGTTGTGGAAACAGGAATCACTGAAAAGCAAGCGAAGATTCTTGTAAATGTTGATAAAAATACCTTCTCAGATGCGGGAGGCTTAGATATTCAACTAGCGAGTACTCTAGTACCAGAAATTAAAGCACCAGCCAAAAAAGTTTTAGCCGATAACGAATTACCATTCGCCGAACCAGCAGCCAGTCAATTAATAATTGCGGCGAATTTGCAAACACTTTCCCAAAAATATGCACAGACATTTGCAGAATTCAACACCAGCCAACAAGCAAATCTAGCAACTGAACAACTGCAAAAACTCCAAGTAGCCGATGGTGGTTTTGCTTCTTACCCCGAACAAGAAAAATCCGATCCTTGGATTTCTTCCTACGCAGCAGAATCTTTAGCTAAGGCGAATCAAGCCTTCCCCAGTTTAATTAATTCGGGAATGCTTTCACGCCTCAAGGGTTATTTGCAAAAAGTCCTCGCTAACCCCGGACAATATGATTTTTGCAAACAGCAACTTTGTAAAAATCAACTGCAACTAAATGCCTTGATAGCATTAGCAGAACTGGGTGATAAACGCAATAGTTTCTTAGCAGATATTTACCAACAGCGCAATAACTTTGATTTAGTCAATCAAATCAAACTAGCGCGATATTTATCTCAATTCCCTGAATGGCAAGACGAATCCCAAACCATGCTGAACCAGTTACAACAAAATATTTATGAAACTGGTCGCACAGCAGTTATTAGTTTACCTCAGAGTTGGGGATGGATGAGTTCTTCGACAACAGCGCAAGCGCAAGCTTTACGGTTATTTATTGCTAACAAAGCTAAACCCGAAGTAGTAGATAGATTATTTCAAAGTTTGCTAGCACAACGAAGAGATGGCACATGGCAAACTAGTTATAACAACGCCCAAGCACTCACAGCTTTAGTAGAATATAGTCAACTACAACCCACACCACCTAATTTTGTTACCTTCGTACAATTAGCTGGGAAAAAGTTAGGAGAAAATCGTTTTGAAGGCTACAGCAATCCTAGCTTGCAGCTAAACGTACCAATGGATAAATTACCTCGTGGTCGTCACGATTTAGTATTACGGAAATCAGGTACAGGTAAATTACATTATCTGGTTGCGTATAATTATCGCTTGCAAGGAAATCAACCAGGAAAGTTTAACGGTTTACGAGTCACAAGAGAAATCCAGAAAGTTGGTGAAGAAAAAGTTCTGCAAAAATTAGGACTTTACGCTTCTGATAAACCCTTGACTTTAACACCAGGACAAGTATTTGATATTGGTTTAGAAATTATTAGCGACCATCCTGTGGATCATGTAGTAATTACAGATCCCTTACCAGCAGGATTAGAAGCAGTAGATGCAAGTTTCCAAACGACCACAGCCGCATTGCAAGCAAAAGCCGATAGTTGGCAACTTGGGTTTAAAAATATTTACCGCGATCGCATTATCGCCTACGCTGACCATCTCGGACCAGGAGTTTATAGCCTACATTACTTAGTACGTTCGGTTACTCCCGGTAAATTCCTCTGGCCTGGTGCGGAAGCACATTTGCAATATGCACCCGAAGAATTTGGGCGTGCGGCTGAGTCTACATTGATACTAGAGGAGAAAAATTAGCTAAAAAAGCGATCGCATTATCGCCTATGCCTACCACCTCGATCCAGGAGTTTATAGCTTGCATTACTTGTTTTCTAAATCAACGAAACGCTTACGCTGTCTTCATTTTAAATTTTGTTAGCGCAGCGTCTCGTAGAGAGCGTCATTTTAAATTTTGAATTTCGCGCAACGGTGCTAAGTGGATGACTCGGAAGCATTGCCTAACTTACCTAACAAGTAGGCAGCGCTGCTACGCACATCATTATCTTGGTCTTTAAGTAGTGCTAGTAGCCCTTGCAATACTGGCTCGGAAGCATTGCCTAACTTACCTAACACTTCGGTAGCGATGCCACGCACATCATTATCTTGGTCTTTAAGTAGTGCTAGTAGCCCTTGCAATACTGGCTCGAAAGCATTGCCTAATTTACCTAAAACGCAGGCAGCATTGGCACGCACATATTGATCTTGGTCTTTAAGTAGTGCTAGTAGCCCTTGCAATACTGGTTCGGAAGCATTGCCTAACTTACCTAACGCTTCGGCAGCGTTGCTACGCACATATTGATCCTGGTCTTTAAGTAGTGCTAGTAGCCCTTGCAATACTGGCTCGGAAGCATTACCTAACTTACCTAACGCATTGGCAGCGCTGCCACGCACATCATTATCCTGGTCTTTAAGCAGTCCTAGTAGCCCTTGTAATACTGGCTCAGAAGCATTGCCTAAATTACCTAACACGTAGGCAGCCCTGCGACGCACATCATTATCCTGGTCTTTAAGCAGTCCTAGTAGACCTTGCAATACTGGCCCAGAAGCATTGCCTAACTTAACTAACACGTAGGCAACGCTGCTACGCACATCATTATCCTGGTCTTTGAGTAGTGCTAGTAGCCCTTGCAATACTGGCTCGGAAGCATTGCCTAACTCACCTAACGCTTCGGCAGCCCTGCGACGCACATCATTATCCTGGTCTTTCAGTAATCCTAAGAAGTCTTGTCTAGTATGCTTGCTCATCAATTAAATTAGGTGCGAAGGGCATATTATCGATATTTTAGGCTAATTTTAACTTTTGCTTTGGTAAAGTAACTTAGATGCACTTGATATATAGCTTTTAGTCAGTTCAAAATAAATTAGAAAAGCGATCGCACTATTGCTCTAAAAATCACAAATAGCGATCGCATTATCGCCTACGCCGACCACCTCGAACCAGGAGTTTATAGCCTGCATTATTTAGTACGTTCCGTTACTCCCGGTAAATTCCTCTGGCCTGGTGCGAAGCACATTTGCAATATGCACCCGAAGAATTTGGGCGTGCGGCTGAGTCTACATTGATATTGGAGGAGAATTAGTACTAATTGTCAGCGAGCATACTACCATAACAATAATGTGAAAGAACCTTTAAAAAATTGGCGTTGCATAAATGCGGGATGAATTAACTGTTAAAATCATCCCATACTTCAGTAACGCCAAAAAATTAGTTAGAATAACAACTAAGTAAAATTAGAATAGCTCTTTATTTATATGCTGCAATCCACAAGTTCAGGTAAAAAAATTTACAGTATCCTTAAAAAGGCATGGAATGAAGATGGAAAGATACATATAGTGCAAGTATGGGCTAAAGTGCTGGAAGCAGACCCTTCTAATCAGGCTGATATATCTATAAAAATAGGATATTTAATAGAATTATTTAATAATTTAAGGAATGATATTGATAGCTTAGATATTTCTAATAAAGAAAAATTTTTAAAGCCGCTAAATAAAATACAAATAGTTCTTCTAAATAGCCCACTGCTGAATGCAAATTGGGCAGATATTAAAGGACAAATAGCAGAAGAGACTTTAGATTTAATAGATGCTTGTGGAGATTTAATTATAGCCCAGAATAAGGGTTTTTATGAGATTTTACCGAGTGAATTAGAAGAATTACAACAACAAATAAGAAATTTGCAAGATGAAATTCGGGAGGCAGAAATAGATAAAGATACGAAGGTTTTTCTCATTAATGAACTTAGAAAAATAGAAGACGTAATTCTCAATTATCAAATCAGAAGCTCAAGCGGCCTCTCAAAAGTAAGTGAAGAAGTGATAGGAGGAACATTTGTAAAATGGTTACAACTGTTAGAAAAACCTAGAGAAATGGCGGGAAAAGTTATAAATATAGCTATAAAAACTAACAGCATGATTAATGTAAGTGAGAGATTATCTAAGCTACCTGAAGGTTTGAAAGACATTGTTCCACTTCTACTACCAGGTAACGGTAAATAAAAGAAAAAGATTGCTTGCTAGATGACAACGCTGTTAGAGAAATGCTTGTGCGTTTATGTAACTAAGTTTATAGTGATTGAGCGATCGCGCAAAGGTACTGGATTTGACTATTGGTTGGGTAGCGAAGATACAGCAGGTGAACTTCCATTTCAAAATAAAGTGAGGTTGGAAGTTTCAGGTATACGTAAAGCAGACAATAGCAGGATTAGAGCTAGAATCAAACAAAAGATCGAGCAAACTAATCCTTCAGATGGTAAATTTCCCGCCTACATTATTGTGGTTGAATTCAGCAGACCTCAATCTTTTATTGTAGAAAAATGAGTCAGATTCAAGAGTTACATCAACAACGGCAATTGTAGTATCAGAAATGGCAATTGTAGTATCAGAAACGGCAATTGTAGTATCAGAAATGGCAATTGTAGTGTCTGAAACGGCAATTGTAGTGTCCGAAATGGCAATTGTAGTATCAGAAATGGCAATGGCGTAAGCGTAACCAGCCTTTGGCATCGCCTATGCAGATGTAATACGATCTGATGCCTTTTTGAATTGGCGAAAATACGCAGAAGAGGAGACACAGTAAAAAAATTGTTGTTTACCGTCACGCACCTTCAGGCGATCGCTGGAAATATTGTGATGAATATATGATGCCGTAATCTCAGTACTAAGACACCTGACAAAAAATAATGATTTATAGCGATCGCATTATTAACTATCTCGTGAGCGACGCCTATGCACAAGAAAACTCTGCTGTCAAAGCATTATACCTAATCGAAACCAGGTAGTTTTAGCTCCTAAAATGATAGTCTGGTTTTCAACCATGTCAAATTGACTTGAGACGCCTACAAGAATACGCGATTCTATGTCCTCTATTTCCCAAGCTGTGCAAAGTCGTAATATTCGTCAGTTGGGTATTAACCCAAATCACTGGTATGTAGTTGCTCGTAGTAGTGAAGTAACTAATAAGCCTGTGGGTGTAGTACTTTGGCAGCAGGCGATCGCACTTTATCGAGATAGTACAGGCACAATCCACGCTTTAGAAGACCGTTGTCCCCACCGCCAAGTTAAACTCAGTCATGGGCAAGTTGTTGGTCATGAATTGGAATGTGCTTATCACGGTTGGCGCTTCGATGCATCCGGTGAATGTGCAGCCGTTCCCTATCTAGCAGAAAATCAGAAACTACCAAGTTGTAAAATTAAATCCTACCCAGTCAAAGAACAAGACGGTTTTATCTGGCTATTTCCTGGAGATGAAGCACCAGCTATAGAACCCCTGGGTTTACCAGAGTGGGAACATCTCAATTACATTGCCACAGTTTCAGTGATTAATTGTCAGGCTCATTATTCTTATTTAATTGAAAATCTGATGGATATGTATCACGGACATTTACATCAGGATTTGCAAGCTTGGGCAGAAGCAGCTTTACAAGATATCGATGAAGATGCTAATCGCGTAGATGCCCATTACACAGCCCAAAGTTATTATAAAATCGATAAAATTTGGTCGATATCCCAGTTATTTTTTCCGGCTTTGCGACGGTTACATCCTGAACCTTTGGATGTAAGTTATATTTATCCCCATTGGGCATCAAAATTGGGACAAGATTTTAAAATTTACTGTCTGCTTTGTCCAATTAATGAAACGCAGACAAAAGCTTATTTAATACATTTCACATCATTAAATGCATTTTGGCGATTACACAAATTACCTGTGTGGTTTCGCCGCTTTGTTAAAGATAGTTTATTTGGTGCAGCCCAGAAGCTACTTGATGGGTTAGTCATTCAAGATGTACAAATGATTGAAGAAGAACAGCAGGCGTATTTACAAAATCCAGATACGCGGAATTATGAATTAAATCGAGCTTTAGTGAGCGTACAAAAGCTGATGAGAACCCAGATTGAGAGGGAGTAACGCCAACCTTCAAGGAGCGAATCTCAGTCCACAAAGCCTGCAAGAAGCCCATGTCCAAGGAGCTACGCTTTCTAATGGCAAGATTGACAAACGATAAAATCAAGTTTGGCAACTGGCGAGAAGAACGATAAACTAAGGAAAATTTCTTGAGGAAGCGTTGATGGCAAAGCCAACCGAGGTGAAAACGACGGAAGCATCTGCACAGGAATTGTCCACAGAACAAGATACGACGACAGTACAAGATTCGGCGGAACCAGTTGAGGTAACTCAGGATATTGATGAGATTTTGAACTCATTAAAAAGCTTACTGAGTGCCTTAGAAAAGCTACAAAAAGCCCGCCAGGAAGTGGGTGAGATCAAACCTTTGATCGGGCGAATGCTGGATGGTGAAGTGGTTGCTGGTGAAGAACTTGAGCAACTCAAGTCTGGTATCAGCGGTCTTTTACGCCTCGTTCGTGCTTATAGCGACCATCAAACAGCGTTGGCTAAAGCACAATCGGCTAGAGACTTTTTGGATCAAGTGCTGAAATAGGAATGTGAATTAGAATTTATACCGATAAGTACTGAGTTCACTAATACATCAAGTTAGATTGGCTGACTGCGAAACTGGAATCAGAATCGCGTCGCCATTAGTGGGATAAATTGTGAAAATATTCGTTCTGCATAATGCTTGACAGATAAGTAGGGATTCCGTGTAGCTACCAATGTCAAGCTTTGTCAAAAATTGTTATTTTAACAAGAGTTATTTATATTAATCGACAAAGTTTTATTAAAGAATATGCTAACTACTGCCAACTCAACCCAATTGCAGTTAGAAACAGTCTTAGAGCATATATTTGCTATTCGTAGAATTACGCGCCACGATCAGCAGCTTTTGATGTCAGCACTGCTATCTAAAGAAGATTTGAACGAACAAGAAAGGTTGCAAATCAGCCGAGTTTTTGATGCTTTGCAAAGAGGATTGATTAAAGTGGTGGATTAACATCGCACTCTCTCCCATCAACTCAAGAAATGCGATCGCATATTCCTCGTTTAGCTTCTGCCAAGCTACATAGCATCAGCCTTGCCCACCGCAGTCATCGCCACGGACAAATAATTAGTTAATCGACAACAACAATCGGGATGACTGGATTCGAACCAGCGGCCCCTTCGTCCCGAACGAAGTGCGCTACCAAGCTGCGCTACATCCCGCCGAAAAACGGCACTATATATCCAAAATATCACAACTAATGATAAAGTACAAAACTAATCTCACATCTATATATATAGATTACTTTTATCAGGGCGTTGCTTGCTAGGATTAGATGTGTATAACTTCATTAAGAAAAACGGATTGTGACTGTTAAACCAGACTGGTTGCGGGTGAAAGCGCCTCAGTGGGAGCGCGTCGGTAACGTTAAAGAAATTTTGCGGGATTTAGCGCTCAATACGGTTTGTGAGGAAGCGTCCTGTCCGAATATTGGTGAGTGTTTTCAAGCTGGTACTGCCACGTTTTTGATTATGGGGCCAGCTTGTACCCGTGCCTGTCCCTATTGCGATATAGATTTTGAGAAAAAGCCCAAGCCTTTAGACCCCACCGAACCAGAACGATTGGCGGAGGCTGTTCGCCGCATGAAACTCAATCATGTAGTGATTACCTCTGTAAACCGAGATGATTTACCGGATGGTGGTGCGTCTCAGTTTGAGCATTGTATTGCAGCAATTCGCACGGTCTCACCCAAAACTACAATTGAGGTGTTGATTCCTGACTTGTGCGGCAATTGGAATGCGCTGGAGATGATCATCCAAGCTGCACCAGAAGTATTAAACCACAATACAGAAACCATACCCCGCCTATATCGCCGTGTGCGTCCCCAAGGTAACTACGATCGCACAATGGAATTACTTTTGCGATCGCGTCAAATTGCTCCTTGGATCTACACTAAATCCGGGATTATGGTTGGACTGGGTGAAACTGATGCCGAAGTTCGTCAAGTTATGCAAGACTTGCGATCTGTAGATTGCGATATTTTGACAATTGGGCAATACCTCCAACCCAGTCAAAAACACTTAAAAGTAGATAACTTTATCACCCCAGAACAATTTGCTGCTTGGCAAGCCTTCGGTGATGAACTGGGATTTCTGCAAGTAGTTTCTTCTCCATTGACAAGAAGCTCATATCATGCCGAACAAGTGCGGGAGCTAATGCAACGTTACCCCCGGAGTCGAGGATGAGGAGATCAGGAGACGGGGGGACTCAGGGACGCGGGGACGCGGAGAATAACAAATGACAAATGACCAATGACAAATGCCCAATGACCAATGACAATCCACAATCTGTAGCAATTTTAGGAGCAGGTGCTTGGGGTACAGCACTAGCAAATTTGGCTGCGGCTAATGGTCATCAGGTGCGTGTCTGGTCGCGTTGGGGAGCAGCTACTCTCGAAGCAGTGTTAGAAGATGCCCAAATTATCTTATCTGCAATCTCGATGAAAGGTGTGAGAGATGTGGTGACACAAGTCAAGTCTTTCCCCCTTTCTTCAGAGACAATTTTTGTGACGGCGACGAAGGGTTTAGAGCCAGAAACTACCTGTACGCCGTCGCAAATTTGGCAAACAGCTTTCCCTAACCATGCGGTAGTTGTCCTTTCCGGGCCGAATTTATCGAAAGAAATTGAGATGGAATTGCCAGCTGCAACAGTGGTAGCTAGTAGCAATACTACTGCTGCTGAAGCGGTGCAGCTGGTGTTTTCTTCTAATCGGTTTCGGGTATATACTAATCCCGATCCTGTGGGAGTGGAACTAGGGGGAACACTCAAGAATGTAATTGCGATCGCAGCTGGTGTATGTGATGGTTTACAGTTGGGAACCAATGCTAAAGCTGCTTTAGTCACTCGTGGACTCACAGAAATGGTTCGCATTGGTAACTTCTGGGGTGCGAAAACAGAGACATTTTACGGTTTATCCGGTTTAGGGGATTTGCTAGCAACTTGCAACAGTTCTTTAAGTCGCAATTATCAAGTTGGTTATCGGCTAGCTAGTGGTAAGACACTAACAGAAATTCTTGCCGAGCTACAAGGAACTGCTGAAGGAGTCAACACTTGCCAAGTCTTAGTGCATCGAGCTAGACAGCAAAATATTCCAGTTCCCATTAGCGAGCAAGTTTATCGTGTACTTCAAGGCGAACTGACTCCTCAAAAAGCTCTCGATGAATTAATGCTGCGTGATATTAAGCCCGAATACTATAACTATTAAATTGCTTTTCCTAGTACAGCATGGCGTAAATAAACCACCCATTCCAAATGTCTAAAACACTTGCGCAAAGCTAATTACGAATTACGAATTACGAATTCCGCGTAGCGGTACTAGGAATCTTCTGTCTGCAATAACCAAAAGCCACTGTAAGTCATTCCCGAATCATCAGGTTGCACTAATAAAAAGTGTATTCCTTTACTTAGTTGTTGGCGCTGTTGATATACCTGAGCAGCAGCAGTCACTTCTGCATCTTCAAAAGTAGCGACAATCCACCTATCTACTAAACCGGCTTCTAATATTAAGCCATCGGGCGCACCAGCAACATAATTCAAAGCTACGGGACGGGCTTCATGCAACCACCGTGCTAAACGCATTGATTGCCGTCCACCATAAATTACCACACCGGGAATTGGGGTTGTTGAGGCTAAACCCAGATTTAGGGGTTTAAGATATTCTGGCAGATGCAGAATCGGAATCGGGCGATCGCTAAATGCTGTTTCTACATCACCTGCACTCAGAGTAGCAAAGCGCCATTGTTCTCCCCAAAGGTTTTCTGGTAGAGGTACAGGAGGTGGTTTATCTATGGCTGTGGGATATTGTTTTTCTTGTAACCACTGCTTCAATGCCAAAGTCCGGCGGGTAGGTTCGACACTAATACCTAAATTACGTCCAGCCGCCTCAATTAAGCTCAAAGATTGCGGACGAAATACTTGAATCGCATTTGGTAGATGTTCGCTAGCTGCTAGCTGAATTTGATCTGTCAACCAACTGGAATTTGCTTCTGACTGGGGACAAGTAGCTACATACTCTAAGTTGCGAGTTGCATCACAAATCAACAACTCCCAAATAATTTGTCCAGTTGGATTTTGTTGCGGACTCCGGTAAAAATCAGCCTGCCAAATTTTCATGGATTAGAACCACAGATAAACACAGGTAATACGGTTAGTTTTTAGCGTTCCCGGATAGTTTTGAGTGGTAACGTTAACAGTGCGATCGTAACTCACTCTAGTAACCAGCCAAACAAAATTTAGTTAGTGATGACCGAATTGATTTTCTTAAAGCTCGCTATCATTACGAATAAAAATACTATTTTGAGTTAAATAATTATGTCAGTCAAAGTTACATCTGCTGAAGCGAATGGAAATCTAGAAAAACTTTGCAGTCAAGTTTTAGAGACAGGTGAAGCTGTAATTATTAGCCAAGTAGACGGTAAAAATGTTGTCTTAATTGCTGAAGCAGAATTAAATAGTTTATTAGAAACTCTATACTTACTTCGTTCACCTGCAAATTCTACTCGTTTATTAACTGCTCTAGAACGGGCAAAAGCAGGAATAATTGAGCCGCAAAATGTTGATGAACTATATGATAAGTTTGGTTTAAATGACGATGCTACAGATAGCGATATTGTAGCAGCGAGTTAAGAGGTTGTTTGAACAGTGTTCTCCTCTGCGTTAAAAAACAATCTGCGCCCTCATCCGCTGTTCCAACAATTCCAATAACCCATCCACATCCTTACCAACTTGTGCAAAACAATCAGGTGGTGCTGGTTGCGGTGCAAACTGAATTAACTTAATTTCACCTTTACCAATACCAATCATCACAACTTCTACTTCTGGTTTGTGATTCTCGACGATTCCTAATATTTCTTGCAGCCGATTCTCAACTTTACTATTTAACTTCTCTATCTCATCTTTGGGGCAATAAACAAAATGCGGTGCTGGTTGCAAATCAATACCGATAGTACCTTGGCTATTACCATTTTCTAACCACAATCCCCAAAACAGCGCCGCCAATTCTGGTTGGTTTTCTTTGACAAATCTATCCAACTGGCCACGCCACTTGTTATCTGCTGATTCCGGCTGAGTACTACCAAAAAACATAAATTAATTCGTAATTTGTAATTCGTAATTCGTAATTAAATGGTCATTGGGCATTGGGCATTGGGTATTGGTGAAGAGAGTAGTTATTTCCTCCTTGTCCTCCTTGTCCTCCTTGTCCTCCTTGTCCCTTGTATTTGTATATCAAATGAGATTGCTATATTGATTCTTGACTCTTGACTTTATCTCAAACCAGATTGTACACGCCAGAGACTAGCATAAATGCCATCTTCCTCTAGCAATTGTTCATGGGTTCCGGACTCTACTAGTTTTCCATGTTCCATCACATAAATGCAATTGGCATTGCGGATGGTAGAAAGACGATGAGCGATCGCAATTGTTGTCCTATTCACTGTAATCCGTTCGAGCGATCGCTGAATTGCGGCTTCTGTTTCATTATCTACTGCTGAGGTAGCTTCATCTAAAATCAAAATGGGCGGATTTTTCAATACTGCACGCGCGATCGCAATTCTTTGTCGTTGTCCCCCAGATAACTTTTGCCCTCGCTCCCCGACGATTGTCTCATAACCTTGGGGTAGGTGAGTAATAAATTCATGTGCTTCAGCTACCTTAGCCGCCATGATGATTTCTGGTTCTGTAGCGTCAAAGCTGCCATAAGCAATATTCTCCGCTACCGTGCCATGAAATAAAAATACATCCTGACTGACTAAGCCAATACAACGGCGTAAATCTCGCAAATTTAAGTTTTGTAAGTCAATGCCATCTAAAGTAATGCTGCCGGTGTGCAATTCGTACAATCGCAACAAAAGTTTGACTAAGGTGCTTTTACCGGAACCAGTAGAACCGACAATCGCAATGGTATTACCTGCGGGAATGTGCAAAGACAGATTTTTAACTACTGGTAATCTATCTTTATAAGCAAAAGTGACATTTTTAAATTCCACTTCTCCCCTTACCGTCTCAGCAGGTAAGGCGATATTTCCTGGATGAATGGCAATAGGAGTATCTAACAAATCCATAACGCGATTGGTAGAAGCCATTGCCCGTTGATATAAATCGAAGGTTTCTCCTAATCTAGTTAAAGGCCAAAGTAAAAGCTGGACTAAGAATACTAAAGAACTGTAAGCACCAACAGAAATTCTTCCGGCGACGGCTTCCATACCCCCAAACAGCAGCAATACAGTGAAAGCTGCCAAAATCAGCATCCGAATTAAGGGGATAAAAGCCGCAGAAAGTGCGATCGCTTTCACGTTACTCTGGCGATAGGCGTTACTTTCCTCCGCCACTCGCGCCGACTCATAATCTTCGGCGGTGAAACTTTTAATCGTCGTGATCCCACTCAGATTATTCGACAACCGTCCATTGAGTAAACCGACTTTTTCCCGCACATCAGCGTAACGCGGTGCTAGCAATTTCTGAAAAGCTACCGAACCCCAAAGAATAAAAGGTATAGGTATGATTGCCATCCAAGCTATGTTGGGAGCCAAAATAAAGAAGCCACCGCCAACTACTACAATAGTCGTGAGTACATGGATGATGTCGTTTGCCCCCACATCCAAAAAGCGCTCTAATTGGTTAACATCATCACTGAGGATGGACATTAAACCGCCAGTACTACGTTCTTCAAAATAAGCTAACTCCAACTCTTGAAGGTGTTTGTATGCATCCAGACGCAAGTCATGCTGAACATTCTGCGCCAAGTTGCGCCAAATCAACTTGTAGCGGTACTCAAAAGTTGATTCGAGTATCCAAGTAATCACCGTAAGTAAAGAAAGAATCAAAAATTGCCCAAAGATATCCTTGATTCCTAACTGAGCAATGATCGAATCCTGCTGCTTAACTACCACATCTACGGCAATCCCCACTAACGCCGGTGGTGCTAAGTCAAAAAGTTTATTTAAAATCGAAGAACCAGTTGCAAGCCAAATTTGTTTACGATACTGATGCCCATAGTCAAGCAGACGCTGGAGGGGATGTACAGAATGTCTACGCCTTCTTGATACCTGATGAGATTTCAATGCAGTAGCCACATTTCGTTACAGTTGCGTGCAACTGATATTAGCACGAGAGGGGAGCGAAGGGTGTGGGGAGTGTGGGGAGTGTGGGGAGTGTGGGGAGTGTGGGGAGACAAGGGAGAAATAACTAATGACTTTGGACTCTTGACTCAGCACTCAGATTTGTCTATGTCGGTAGGCTGACTACGTGCCACCATAATACAGGAGTTGCTTGTGGAGATGAAATCTTGAAAAATCAGCAATTTGCGAATTGGCAAACTACTGTTTTAGGAGTACTGTTGGCAATACTGGTGAGTATTAGCCTCAATTCGTTTATCATTATTAACCCAGGACAAGCAGGAGTAATCAGTATCTTGGGTAAAGCGAGAGATGGAGCCTTACTTGAGGGTATCCACCTAAAACCACCCTTCATTTCGGCTATAGATGTATATGATTTAACTGTGCAAAAATTTGAAGTGCCAGCGGAGAGTTCTACTAAGGATCTACAAAACTTATCTGCGAGATTTGCCATTAACTTTCGCCTCGATCCTACCCAGGTAGTAGAGGTGAGAAGAAAACAAGGTACTTTAGAAAATATTGTCTCGAAAATTATTGCCCCCCAAACCCAAGAAGCATTTAAAATAGCAGCTGCAAGAAGAACTGTAGAAGAAGCAATTACCAAACGTAGCGAGTTGAAGGAAGACTTTGATAATGCATTAGGCGATCGCTTAGATAAATATGGGATAATCGTGCTGGATACTAGTGTAGTTGACTTGACTTTTTCCCCAGAGTTTGCCAGAGCAGTGGAAGAAAAACAAATTGCCGAACAACGGGCGCAAAGAGCCGTTTATGTAGCACGAGAAGCAGAACAGGAAGCACAAGCGGAAATTAATCGCGCTAAAGGTAAAGCGGAGGCTCAAAGACTCTTGGCAGAAACGCTCAAAGCCCAAGGTGGGCAATTAGTTCTGCAAAAAGAAGCGATCGAAGCTTGGAAGGCTGGCGGTTCTCACATGCCAAACGTTCTAGTTATGGGGAACGACGCAAAAAGCAGCGTGCCCTTTATTTTCAATCTAGGTAATACTCAAAATCAACCCTAATTTGAAGAAATCATCTTAGTATAGTAGGCAATCTCAACCTCAGATCCAAAATAATCACCAAGACCCCCAATAAACTAGATTCATGTCAACTCCTAATCATCCCAATCTCACAGCTGAAGACGCAAGAAAAATTCTCAATAAATTCAACTGTCTCGATATTGCTCCAATTCTCAAGCCATCAGAAAAAGCTTCAGTGCGGCGGGCGTTAATTTTGATCGCTAGTCTTGCTGATTACAAAATTTTGGGTATTTGTGCTGATACAGCTGAGGAAGGAAAGCTGTCAATGAAAACTTATTCCCAAGCTTTGGGTTATGAAGTACCTAGCAACTTACCTGACATTGATGGCCCAGTTTATATCAAATTAAATGGCAAGAATGGCTTGTGTTATATCGATTCCTATTCAGGACATCATCGTGGTGTATTAGTCTCTTGCCAATCTCACAATCCTGGGGGAATCAACGAAATGTATGGACATTTACCCCTGGATTTATTTGTCTAAAATTTGGCAGTGCTAGGTAGGGCAATTGCCTTACCTATAAACTAAATTTGCATGACCAATTACTAACTTTTATGAGTATTATTACCCTACAATCAGTTAAAAAAGACTTTGGCATCAAAGAAATTTTGAAAGATGCTAACTTTAGCTTAGATGCTACTGATAAAGTTGGTTTAATTGGTACTAATGGTTCTGGTAAATCAACTTTATTAAAAATGATTGCTGGGCTAGAACCAGTTGATAGCGGTCAAATTTTAGTTAACTCTAGTTCTAAAATTATCTATTTGCCCCAGCAACCAGATTTAGACGAAAATCACACAGTTTTAGAGCAGGTTTTTGCCGATAGTGGCGAACACATGGCTTTGGTACGAGAATATGAAGAACTGTCTGATAAATTAGCTCATTATCCAGAAGACAGTCAGCTAATGTCTCGTCTTTCAGTAGTCATGCAAAAGATGGATGCGACTGGTGCTTGGGAACTAGAAACCAATGCTAAAATTATCCTCACAAAATTAGGTATTTCCGACTTTGATGCCATCGTCGGTACATTATCTGGAGGCTATCGCAAGCGAATTGCTCTAGCAACAGCTTTGCTATCAGAACCAGATGTTTTACTCATGGATGAGCCAACAAACCATCTTGATGCGCTTTCTGTAGAGTGGTTGCAAAGTTATTTAAATCGCTATCGTGGTGCATTATTTTTGATTACCCACGATCGCTACTTTTTGGATCGTGTCACCAATCGGATTATTGAAATTGACCGAGGTGATATCTACACCTATACAGGTAATTATTCATATTACCTCGAAAAGAAAGCTCTAGCTGAAGAATCTGCTGTTAGTACTCAACGTAAACACCAAGGCGTGTTGCGACGAGAGTTAGAATGGCTCAAACGCGGCCCCAAAGCCCGCAGTACCAAACAAAAAGCTAGAATCGATCGCGTTCATGCAATGCGAGAAACTGAGTTTAAGCAGACTAATGGTAAAGTGGATATTTCTACAGTTAGTCGGCGGATTGGCAAAAAAGTTATTGTTATCAACAACATCTCTAAAGCCTACAATGACCGCACTTTAATCAAGGATTTCACCTACGAATTTAGTCCAGAAGACCGAATTGGAATTATTGGTGGTAACGGTGCAGGTAAATCCACATTAATGGATATGATTACCGGGCGAGTGCAGCCTGATGACGGTAATGTAGAAATTGGCTCTACAATTCATATTGGTTATTTTGACCAGCATTCTGAGGAATTACTGACAGCTTTAAACGAAAATCAGCGCGTGATTGACTACATCAAAGAAGAAGGCGAATTTGTGCCCATAGCTGATGGCACTAAAATTAGTGCTTCGCAAATGCTGGAGCGATTTTTATTTCCTGGAAATCAGCAGTATGCACCCATTCATAAACTATCTGGTGGTGAAAAACGGCGGTTATTTTTGTTGCGCATACTCATGAGCGCACCTAATGTCTTAATTTTAGATGAACCGACCAACGATTTAGATGTGCAGACATTAGCCGTCTTAGAAGATTATTTAGAAGACTTTGCAGGCTGTGTAATTGTAGTTTCTCACGATCGCTACTTTTTAGACCGGACTGTAGACACCATTTTTGCTTTGGAAGAAGGTGGGATGCTCCGCCAATATCCTGGCAATTACTCAGTTTATCTTGATTATAAAAAAGCTGAAGAAGCAACACAACAAGAAACTGCTATTAAAGAAAAGCCAATCAAGGTAGAGGTGGAAAAAACTGCATCTCAACCGCAAGAGTCAGAAACTAAAAAGCGTCGCAGGCTCTCAAATTGGGAAAAGAAAGAGTTTGAAGAGTTGGAAGGAAAAATTGCCAATTTAGAAACAGAGAAAGCAGAAGTAGAAAAAGCTTTATTGAATGTCACACCGGGAAATTATAGCCAGGTACAAAAATTGTACCACCAGGTAGAAGCACTCAAGCAAGCAATTGATGCGGCGACTGAGAGGTGGTTGGAATTAGCTGAGATGGAGTCTTAAATTACAGTTTTGGAATTAAAAGATTTGCTGAATTACTGACAATGGCAAAAATAGTTCCAAAGACGCATCTTCCAAACTTACAAAACCATAACGAGAGTAGTAAGTTTTTGCACTTTCATCTTTTGCATCAACAAATAAGCCAATACCTCCCGCATTCTCCGCAACAATTAAAGCACGCTGCATCGCCTCAATCATCAAAACTTCTCCAATTCCTTGTCGCTGATAGGCTTGGTCAACTGCTAATCTTGCTAGTTTGACACCAGGAACTTTAGAAGGGTATTTCTTGAAGAATTTCGCTGGAAATTTGTCTACACGCACTTCAGATAATGTCAATGTGAAGAAACCAATTATGATCTCTGGCTGTTCTGTATTAACTAGGACAAAAGTACGAGAAACGCCTTTTTGGTTGTGCTGTCTTGCTGTTTGTTTAAGAAATTGATTTAGTGCTTCATTACCACAGTCAAAGCAATCTCGGTCATGCTGCTTACCCAGTAATTCAATGGCTCTCACTAAAAAATTCCTTGTGCTTTTTTAAAGCTGCTTTTAAATTTGCATTTGCTACAGGAGGATTCTCAATCAGGCTAAATACCGTATCAGCATCAGTTTGTGACAAAATAATAACTCGTTCATCTTCTATCAGTTTTTTTGCTTCTTTCAACGCCGCCTGAATCATAAACTGATTCAAGGTAGCACCCGATAATTCTGCCGCTTTTTGTAGAGTTTCTTGAATCTTCACAGGAACTCTGGCTGTTATCCTAACTGTATTTTCGTGTCTGTTAGACATGGAGAATTAAGCCTTGTGTTCTCTTAATTTTAGCTCAGTGGTGCCAAAATGGCACTATAAACCACAGGGAAAGCAGATAAAACAATAAGCCCAAAACGAAGTAGCATAATAGACAACAGCAAAAAACGGCTTAGTAGGTAGGATCGGGACTCACAGGATTAATATTATGGATGAAGTCAAAAGAAAACATTTAGAAGAAAAAGGCTGGAAAGTTGGAACTGTTTCAGAATTTTTATAACTAACAACAGAAGAAGCTACTCTCATTGAGATTAAACTCGCACTTAGCCGCAACTTAAAAGAGCGACGACAAAAATTAATGACTCAAACAGAATTAGCAGAGAAACTTTATTTAAGCCAGCCTCGGATTGCTAAAGCAGAAAATGGAGATGCTTCTGTTTCCATTGAACTTTTAATTCGGGCAATGTTAGCGACAGGTGCAACTCCTCAAGAAATTGGCACAGTTATTGCACAGATAGGGTAGCTTTGACTCGTTTATATTATTAGCCTGTTATCTACTCATTATCTTCTACTGTTTCGATTTTTCTAAGAATAGCTGCTTGCATTTTGGCATCAAAGTCCGGCTCGTCTACAGTCGTAATCATCTCGCGTGGGCGTGTACTAAGCCTATCTAAATAAGTTTGGAGGGCGATTTTATCTTCACGGTGTTGTAGAAAATATTGTTTCAATTCCTTGTCAGACATAGCAGCATAATTGATCTGACTCATCAACATACCTCCGCTTCTGCTGTAATTTGGATCTCAAGATTTTCAGTATTTCCAGCTAAAATATACAAGTTGCGTGTTCGTTCATCAATACAGACGAGGTGTATAGGCTGGAACATAATATATGTTAATCGATAGCTGAGACGGTATAGACCTCTCAATTGGGCATCAGTTGGTATTTAATGTACTCACTTAATACCCCTTTCATTCTATTCCATCTCAGCGTTAAGATTTTTGCCGTAAATTCTTGAAAGAAAATATATCATTGATATTTATCTAATTATGCTCAATCTCCCAACTCAAGAGTTACGCGATCGCGCTATTCAATTTTTAGAACAAACTCCAGTACAACGTCTGCAAATTCTCCAGCAATTGGGAATAGCTCGGTATAGTTTTTTAACTCAAATTCGTCTGAATGAAGCGAATATTATTTGTATAATCAGGTTTTTAAATAATCCCCGTCAACTCAAGTTTCCTAATTTAAGCGGTGCAGATTTATCTGGTTTAAATTTAGATGCTGTAAATTTGATTCGCGGTAATTTATCGGGGGTAAACCTGCAAGGTAGCAGTTTAGTCAATGCAGACCTGCTATTTGCAAATTTTACTAAAGCCGACTTAAGAAATGCAGATTTAAGGGGTGCAACGTTAAATGAGACTATTTGGTTAGATGCACTAGTAGATGAATGTCAGTTAGGCATGGGTACTGGTTTATCTCATCAACAACGTAAAGATTTACAACTGCGTGGTGCTAGGTTTAGCACTTCAGCAGATGATAATTAAACGTCAAATATTATCAGATTTATGAATAATTCAATTAAATTACCTAAAAAATTGATGCTATTGGGTGCAGGAGAATTGGGCAAGGAGTTTGTAATTGCTGCTCAACGCCTGGGTAATTATGTAATTGCTGTCGATCGCTATCCTAATGCACCAGCGATGCAAGTTGCTGATTGCTCGGAAGTAATTTCTATGCTCAGCGCTGAAGATTTAGAAGCTATTGTTAGCAAGCATCAACCTGATTTGATCGTACCAGAAATTGAAGCGATCAGAACCGCAAAACTTGTAGAATTTGAACAACGAGGAATTATAGTTATTCCCACTGCTGCGGCAACTAACTATACAATGAATCGTGACAGAATTCGGGACTTAGCAAATCAGGAATTATCTATAAGAACTGCTAGGTATGGTTATGCAAATAGTCTAGAAGAGTTGATAGTAGCCTCTGATTTAATTGGGTTTCCTAATGTGTTGAAACCTGTGATGTCATCCTCTGGTAAAGGTCAGTCTGTAGTGCATAATAAAGATGAGGTTGAGCAGGCTTGGAATTATGCGATCGCTAATTCTCGCGGAGATACTCAAAAGGTAATTGTTGAAGAATTTATTGACTTTGAAATTGAGATTACTTTACTCACAATTAAACAGTGGAATGCACCGACAATTTTCTGTGCGCCTATTGGCCATCGCCAAGAACGAGGAGACTATCAAGAATCTTGGCAACCAGCAAGTATTTCTGAAGCCAAAATATTAGAAGCTCAAGAAATTGCTACAAAAGTCACTGATGCTTTAGGAGGAGCCGGAATTTTTGGCGTTGAGTTTTTTATTACCAAAGATGAAGTCATTTTTTCGGAACTTTCTCCCAGACCCCACGATACAGGAATGGTGACATTAATCTCACAAAATCTCAATGAGTTTGAACTACATTTAAGAGCCGTTTTAGGCTTACCTATTCCTAATATAGAACAATTTGGTCCATCAGCTAGTGCGGTAATTTTAGCCTCAGACAAATCAGATTCTATTGCCTTTACGGGTGTAGCAGAAGCTTTATCCGAAAAAGATGTAGATATCCGGCTATTTGGTAAACCGAGTTCTCATCCTTATCGACGCATGGGAGTAGCTTTAGCTAAAGGTGGAAATGTGCAAGAGGCCAGAGAAAAAGCAACCAGAGCAGCCAATAAAATTAAATTAGTTTCATAAATTTGTTTAGGATGTTGATAGCGCAATGAGTAAACAGATGAATATTAAACCTAGTAATAACAGCAAGGCTTGATTGCGTTTTATCCAACTTTTCACAGTTACACCAAAGCTTTGATGAGCAAGCTGCTGTTGTGACTGTATTTTACTCTCTTCAATATTTTGGTAAAGAGTGCAATCTTTAGCGTAGGGACGTTGGGGAAAATTGCAAGTATCGTCAGCGTGATAGGTGCAACTATCGCACAGATACTCATCTTTGCTAGCACGGTGCAATGGAATACCAGGATGACCGTAAGCTTTGAGAGTCGTGCGGCAATAAGGACAAGTGATAGCTTGACCATTGACGGCTTGATGACAACGGGGACAAGATACAGTAGCCACAACTAAGCATAAATAAGTAAACATTTTGATTTTAGCGATTTTAAAGGTAAAAGTTTCCAAGAAATTTTTTTACTTTATATTTATTACTAGTAACAATTGGAGAGATATTATTAGCTTGGATGAAAATGTCACTGTAACTCGTCAACTCACAAATTTATCAGATGTATGATTATAAATTTTGCTTCCATAATTCAGAATTTATCAGCAAACTTAACCATTCATCAAAGTTATCATTTACCAGTAAATTATTAGCTGTAGTGTCTACTCCTTCAGATCCTACCGTAGTAGCAATTACAGGTAAGCCAGCCTCCAACATTTCTAGAGTTTTTAACTTAATACCAGCCCCTTGTAATAAAGGTACAATGCCTATCTCTGCTTTCTCAAAATATGGAGTAGGGTCTTCTACAAAACCTGTGACAATAATCTGCTGGCTGGCTAATGCTAAAACTTTTTTAGAGGGACTAGCACCAACAATATAAAGTTTGAATTTTGGATATTGCTGCTGCAAAACTTTAAAACATCTATTGATAAATATAAGAATTGCTTGTTCATTCTCTGGTCTATTCATTGCTGCCCAAAATAGCAGACTCTTGTTTTCAATTTTGGCTGAATGACGCTGGACTTGATAAACAAAATTACTGAGTTTAGGTGGTTTAATAAAAATTCTAGTTTCAGGGATGCCAAATAAAGAATTGAGAATATCGCGGTCTTTTTTAGACAAGACCCATAGTTCATTTACAGCAGAATATAAGCTTCTTTCATAATGAAATAATCTAGCTGCTTCTATGCCAAAAATTAGATTATTCTCTGCTTTTCTTAAAAAAGATTGAAAAATAATGTCATGTATGCTAATTATAATTTTAGTTGACTGTGAGCTAGTTAGCTGTTTTATATATTCAAGGTAAACAGCAGCATGGGGATATTCAAAATGAATTAAATCATAGTGATTGTTTTGTATCAATTCTAGTAATTTGTCTAATACTACATTTTGCCAACGAGTAGCAAATTTCAAGGGAGTATAAAAATTAGCCAAGCAACTAATAATTTTATCGATTTTTTGAATTGGATAGGTATAAAGGTTAATATTAACTAAGGAAAATAAGTCTGTAGCAGCAGTGATTTCTGCTTGATTAGCAATAACTACCACATCAATACTCGCCCCAGTAGTAATATAGTTTTCAAGATGTCTCAATGCTATCTTTTGCCCAGCTTGAGGATAGCGTTCTGTGGGAGCATGGGCACAGAGAAACAAAATTCTTGGCATAAATTAACTACCACTTACCGTATTCATCAGCAATGGGGCTTTTGATGTATGTATTGATGAATTTTTTTACCTTTCTTGCTAAGGGTGGCTTGAGAAAATATCGGGCAGGAATTGCAAATAACTCATGAAATATCCATATTATATAAGCTTGTATCTGTTGTAGTTTGAAGTCCCCGCCTAAGTGTAACGCTGCTTTGCTACTAATTAACCAAGATTCTCTAATTAATTTGGCTCTATCCCAAGGTTTAGTAGAGGAACTCATTCCATTAAGTGAATAAGCAGCCAGGGGAATATTAACAAAGTGGAACTTAAGATTAGACAAATATAAACGCAAAATTAAGTCGTAATCTGCGGTAATTTTATATCGTAAATCGTACAATCCGACTAAATCATAAGCTGTTTTTTTAATAAAACAGCTAGGATGGTTTAATGTAAACCTGATGGGTAACTTATTTAAACTCCCAGGAAGAAATGTGGCAATATACTTTCCAGAGAAATAGTTATCTACAGGTGCATAAAGTATATCAATATCTGGATTTTTACTAAATTCAGTTTCTACTATTTTAATTGTATTCTCATGATACCAATCATCAGAGTTAATAATGCCAATAATGTCGCCTGTGCCACGGCTAACTCCTTTGTTCATGGCATCATAAGCCCCAGAGTCAGGCTCAGAAATAAATAAATCTATCTTCTCTAAATATTTTTTGATTATTTCACAAGTGCTATCTGTAGAACCTCCATCAATGATGATATATTCTATCGATGAATTATTTTTTTGAGAAATCACACTCAGTATTGTCTTTTCAATAGTTCTTTCCGAATTAAAACTGGGAGTGATTACAGTAATTTTCATCTCAATATCCAAGCCTATTAAATAATGATATTCTATTTTGTTTCTCATTATCAACAGACATGGCTAAGATACTGATAAAGAGTAAGGGTGCAATTCCTTGAAGTCCAGTATGTAGGAATAAGCAAAAAAATAGGTAGGACAAAATAAATTTCAAGTTCTCTTGAGTACAGTAGCCACTAACTACTTTTAAAAAGATGTAGAAGTAAAGAATTCCCAGAGGAATACCAGTATATGCCATTACTTCTAGAAAAGAGTTATGGATAATCGCGCCAATTGGCCTGAATACAGGTTCGTAGTTTTCACCATAGCCTTTTAATGCTAAATCTAAATTGTTAGCGTAAGAATTAATTAAAAATCGATTTGCTTCAAATCTAAATAAGTTGGATTGGTCATTGAAAGAAAATAAGCGATTTACACTTGTATCATAAGTAAATCCAACTTCTACAGTGTTTAAAAAAAACTCTCCTATAAGTAAACCAAATAAATTGGAAATGATAAAAATTACAGAAATATTAATTATATTTACTATTCTTGATAATGGTTTTTCTAAAAAAGTTAAAATGAAGAATATACATAAAGTGAGAAAATAATTACGGCTAGCGAATAAAACTGTAGACACTAAACCTAAAATAATACCTGGTGTAAATTTAATTTTTACGCATAAAAAGAAGAAAACGAGCATAAATAAGCCAGAAACATTAGGATCGCCATTGCTTAAAGCAATTCTTTGGCTACCGTCAAATTCTAACCGTCTATAAAATACCATTTGGTAAATCATCGCCACAGTAGCGCACCAACATAAACCAATTAAATAGCTGCGTTTGATCCGAATTTGAGGGCTACCACTAAAACAGATGGCAATTAAACAGATAGGTAAACTATAGCGAAATAGCTGATATGTAGAAAAATTTAAGAACGTTACTAATAGGACAAGACATACAGCTAAAATATCGGTAATTAGTAACTTACTTTTGTAATAACAGAGTTGGAGAATTAAAATAATTGTCAGTAAAGGTAAGCAAAACTTAGCGTATGGCAGTTTTAAGTCATAGGGAATCAGATATAACACTGCTATGCTATAAAAAACTAAGCTATAGAAGAAATAGTTGGTTTCTGTCTTGGTTATGTTGGTGTTGATATTCAAGATATCCTCTCTATGATTTGATTTTAGATGCTGAGTTTAGTGTTGGTATAGCTGTGAGTTTTACTTATTAAGCATCTCACTAAATAGATGAGAGTAACGTTGTGCTTGCAAATCTTGGGAGAATTCTTGTTCGGCTTTTTCACGGGCGCGTTGTCTGAGGCGTTGTAGGCGATCGCTATCTGCTAAAATCCACGCAATACCATGCACCAAGCTTTCTACTTCAAAGGGTTGCGCAAGGTAGCCATTTTGCTGGTGTTCAATCATATCGGACATACCGCCAATGTTGAAAGCGACGCAGGGAGTACCGCAACTTAGCGCTTCCATGACGGTGTTTGGTAAGTTATCTTGCAAGGATGGGGCGACAAAAATATCTCCGGCTGCATATACTAGCGCCAAGGTTATATCATCATTGAGGTTGCCTAAGTAATGCAACTTAAAGCCTAAATTTTTCTGTTCGTCGGGTGGAGATGAACCAAAGACAACTAATTCAATCTTGTCTTGATATCCAGCTTGCTGTAAATTTTGTAGCGCTGATAATAAAAGGTGAAAACCTTTCCTTGGGTGATTGGTTGAGGCTGCACCAAATATTAGTAGTTGCTTATCTTGGGGTAGATTTAACCATTCTCGTGCTATTTTTCTTTCTATCGGTTTGTATCTTTGAAGATCTAAACCGTTGGGAATAACTTCTATGCGAAAGTTCTGCAATAGAGAACTTTTTTTAGCACAATCAGCCAACCAAATACTCGGTGTGACAATTGTACAATTAAGCTGCTGCCATGCTTTAGCTTTGCGTTGCCAGATCCACCGCGATAAATCCTGCTGTTTTTGGCTTTGAAGTTGTACACAAGCACCACAGGATTGCAGATAGCGATCGCAATCTAAACTATAGTAGCAACCACCTGTAAACATCCACATATCATGCAGTGTCCAAACTACTGGCTGAGTAAATTTGGCAACAGTCTCAATCTGGAGATAACCGCAAGCCCAGTGGATATTAATGATATCTGGAGATAGGGGTTTGATTTTAGATTGAATGAAATCAGGAAACCATTGGGGCGAAAATTTCCCAGATGTATCACCTACATACAAATTTAGTGGTAAGTTATCTAAAGTTGGTCGCATCTGATTAAGCCATTTTTCTGGCTTATTTTGTGCGCCAATTACTGTGCGATCGCTACTAGTTTTATACTGTACTAGCATTTGGGAATCTATATTTATTTTTCTTAGTCCTTGGTGAAGACGAAAAGCTGCACGCGCTGCGCCTCCAGTAATATCAAAAGTACTAAGAAGTAAAGATTTCATTTAAATTACACCTTTTGAGAGCAGAAAACGTAGCTATCGAATATGCCATTTTTTCTATCAAGATAATTAGAAAAATCTACTTTCGTTTCAAAACCGATTTTTTTCAGAAAATCAAAAATATCTATCCCAAATGTGCGATAAGCCAGAATCTTGCCGCGAATTTTATCTCCATGATATTCTGGCGGTAGAAGATGAATATCTTCTTTTCCGGAAGTATCAACACGAACAATAGTTTCTCTATCGAAATTACAAGGTACTGTAAAAATGTGGTAGCCACCCGATTTTAAAATCCGGTGTACTTCCCGTAAACCTTGTTCGTGATTTCTGACATGTTCAAATACATCTTCAGTAATGACAATATCAAATGTTTCATCTGCAAAGGTCAAATATTCTAAATTTTGGCAAAATACCCCAGGACGCATTTCCGAACCCAGTTTAAATTCGGGAGAAAATGTAGAACAGGTATATAATTCGTGATGATGTAATTTTTGGTAGAAGGCATCATCGACATCGGCATTATAAATACTCAAAGCCTGTGTTTGGGGAATCTCAGCTATTGTAGAGGCAGTTTTAATAACTTCATGAATAATGATTTTAGCAACGTGCCTTTTGCGTGATGAACTGCGGCAAAAAGGGCAATACATATTATTGCGGACTGCTTGAACATCAATACATAAAAAAGTAGTCAGACTACCACATATATTACATTTGCCAAATTGGTGGTTGCCTAAATTTTGAATAACTTTGTGAATTGCATTGATAAGTTTCATCTGGCTATCTTTGGTAGTGGATGCAAACACTCTATTGAAATTTGCGATATTTTTTTCACGCAGAGAACGCAGATAGAAGTTGCGGTGCGGTGAACCACTTGCGGTGGAAGGTTTTCCCGGCATAAGCAAAGTGGTGTTAGCGCAGCGTTAGCGACGAAGGAGCGTCACCCGAAGGGGGGTTCCCCCCGTTGAGTAAACTTCGGTGGGTACAGAGGTGTAATTAAGAGTTGGCTTTATCGAAAAATATTTGGGTAATTGTGAGCAGGATAATTTTTAAATCTTCCCACAAAGACCAATTTTTTAAATACTGTTGTTCAATAGCAATTTTGTCGGCTTGCAGTAAATTAAATTGCTGTTTTACTTGCCATACTCCTGTAATACCTGGCAAAGTGTTTAATAACTGCTGCTGTTGTGGGCTGATATTGATGGCTTCGTGCAATGTCTTAGGGTATCCTCCCACAAAACTCATGTCACCTTGAAGGATATTGAACAACTGGGGTAATTTATCTAAGTTGTATTTCACCATCCAGCCCCCCCAAGTGCTGCTAAAGTTGTAAAGGTAAAATAGTTTGCCTCGTTTGCCTACGCAGCATTGCTTCGTTATTACTGGTTCTGGTGAACTGATGCGAATTACCGCCGCCAGCATTAATAAAAGCGGACTAAGTATAATTAATAGAGTTGCAGCAGTAATCAAGTCAAGCGATCGCTTTAAGCACCAGCGGATTGGGCTAGAGTATTCAGGTAGTTGTTGGTATGGCGGTATCCGCAAAAATATTCTTTTCCCAAAGCGTTTGCATAGATTTGCCCAGGTTTTCAGTCTTAACTCACCAAAAGCTGTATCTATACGCACCAAACCAGCTGGAGAGTATTGCAACCACTCAGCCAAAAATTGCTCATTGCGGTACGATAACAGATGAATATCTTCTAGTTTCTCAGCTTGTCTAACTAGCAGTTGTCCTTGACAAAGTTTGATTTTGTAACTGGGGCTGGTATTTCCGACACTAGATTGAGTAGCGTAGTCTTTAAAGCCAGTAACTTGATAATCCCAAGATTTCACCTGTGCTAAAAATTGGTTATTGCCAAATAACTCTTTATCCAATTCAGGTGTAGCCGTCGCAGATTTTGACTTGTGTGAATCAGCCATAGTTTGCAGAGTAATATTTTGATCGCTTATGTATGCAGGCCGTTTGCAAGGTTATCTGCTAAAGCTGATGATTGCATAGACTTTGCTATCCCAATCACAGTTGGATAGATACCCAAAAATCTTAAACAATCGAATATCTGCATCAGGTAAATCAAACCTGGCTGAAATACTGTATACCCTGCTTAATTCAATACTGGTAATCGGAATAAAGAATCAATTTGAAGTTCGCAAAGCAAGGTTATATATTCTGTTGTATTTTAAACATCTTCAACAGCCTCAGCAGATATGTTTCCACTAATCACTACTGATTAGTAATACCTATAACTTTTTTGAGATAAAGATAAGAACAATTAATGAGCATCTCACTAACTCCATTGCTTGACATAACACAACACGATCCAAAACTCTAGCTATATTACCGCAGAGATCCTTAAGTAGATTAATCAAGCCTCATTGGTATATAACTTTCAGCAAGCAATTTCTCAAATCTACTTTTTTACTTGCCAAATAAATTCTCTATGGAATTATAACTTTGATTATACAGGAAAGTTAACTTATTAACTGAGTACTTATGTGTATCTTCTCAAAAAGCTTGATTTTACTCATACCATTTTGGATGGAAAATTTGGGATTTGGGATTGGGAATCGCCTGCTGTGCCTGGTTTTGCTAAATCCAGTCCTGACAATATTTTTTCAAATTCGTATTAGTTTGTCATCTAAAAATTTATACAAATAAATATTTTTAAGTAAAATAAAGTACATACAAATATTTGATGTCGGCAGTTAAATCTAAATTTTTTCCATTAGTCAACAGAATTTTCTCCAATATCCCTGATAAAAAAATGTATAAAAAAATATGACACCACTGAGGCTATAAAGTAGTAAATTAGTGAGAAAATAGTAAAATTTAGTAGACAAAGTTGACTCTGTAAGGACTCTGATTCTAGTATTGATATTCTCAGTTGAATAAAATTAATACTTCGATGAGGAAAATTGTGATTATCTAACAGAACTGGTTGACAAATTTGCTTGAATATCCTTAGTGTGCGGTATGGATTGCTCTCTATATAGCTATATATAGATAAAAAATAATTCAGTAATTAAACGTTGAATTTGACTATCACGATGTTTCCAAATTAACTTCGTAAATGCCAAAACTGTACATTATTCTTAGTATCAATTTAGTTAATTAGATGTGGATGGTAGCCTTATTGCCTTTACACACGAGGAGTGTTTATGAGGGTGTGTAGATAATGACATCGATCAACGAGCTTTCTTTTATTATTGTTTCCTGGAACTCGGCTCAGACTTTAAGAGCTGCAATCGAGTCATGCTTGATAGCAGTTCAAAAATACTATCCACGTACAGGCAGAATTGTAGTTTATGACAATGCCTCTGCTGATACCTGTCCGCAAATTCTCGATGAATTTAGCAGAAAATATCCCCAGACGTTTATCGGAATTAAAGGCAAACAAAACTTGGGTTTCGCTACAGGTAATAATCGGGCAGTTGCAGCTTCACCCAGCAGAATGTATGTATTGGTGAATCCAGATGTTACATTTAAGCCTGAGGTAATTACCAAGTTAGCTACAACATTAAACTCAGATCGAGATATTGCGATCGTTTGCCCCAAGCTAGTTTACTTAGATCGTTCAGTACAACCTTCAATCCGTCGATTCCCTACATTTACTTACTTATTGCTCAAGCAGTTATTAGGTGAAACGCTACAAACTTTATTACATCCCTTTGACTACTACTACAATCAAATGCCTCCTCCGCAAAAAGCCGTGGAGGTCAACTGGGCAATAGGCGCTTTTATGATGGTATCGGGAGAGTACATTAGGCGGTATGGTTTATTTGATGAACGTTTTTTCTTATATTTTGAAGATGTAAGTTTATGTTTGGATGCTTGGCAAAATGGTTATCGAGTGTTATTTCAACCCGAAGCATCGGCACTACATCTTTATCAACGCTCAAGTACCAGTTCCCTATTTAACTACCTGCGGCTAGTACATATAGTTTCCGCCCTGAAGTTTTTTGCTAAATATAGACCTTATCAAAAAAGATGGCAGTTGGTACTCTGGCTGCTAACGTTAAATTCTCCAGTAAAAAATTCTCGGCGGTTTATCAAGTCAATAGTACCTCGCAGGTTGCAAAAAAATATTGTTTCTCTGAGGTGAACGATTTAATTAATAAAACCGCAACCTAAAACTATTTATGCAAATTGAGCTACCTAAACCCATCCGTAAACTAATAGTCAAAACCAAATTCTGGCAGGAAAACTATCTAATTATCAAGTCGTTTAAGCCATTGAGGGGTATTGCTTCTACAGCAATATTACTCACCTTGATAGGAGCATTTCTAGAAGCTACTGGAATAGGTTTGGTGGCATTTTTATTACAAAGTTTAACAAATAGTAACCAGCCACCGCTACATACAGGAATTGATTGGTTAGATATTGGGGTTTTAGGGACGAAAGCTACTGCATCTGAGCGAATATATCGCATATCAGGATTAATTTTAGTAAATGTTTGGGCGCGTGCTATTTTCAGCTACCTAGGACGTTATAGCGCAAAATACTGTGAAGTGCGTTTAATAGATAATCTGCGCAAACAAATTTTTGCACAGTTGCAAAATCTCAGCTTAAGTTACTACACACAAAAGCGTTCTGGAGAACTTTTTCACACTTTTGCTACTGAGGTGAATGAAATTAGTTATGTTTTCAATGAAGTAATTAATTTTGTTAGCAAAAGCTGCATTATTTTGGCATACACTATTGCCATGTTTGTGATTTCTTGGCAATTGACCCTAGCCACAATCATTTTATTTAGTTTACTCGCAGCAGGCGCATCAAATTTGATCCGGCGAGTACGCGCAGCTAGCGTGGAAATGACAACTGCTGCTAGTGAGTTAGCATCCACGGCTGTAGAATTTGTGGGTGGTGTGCGCACTGTGCAGGCATTTTGGACTCAAGATTTTGAACGTAGACGTTTTTACAAAGTGGCTGGGCAAGTTGTCAAAGCTTGGATGAAAATGAATTCAATTGGTGGAGTTGTTCAACCATTAATTGAAGCGATCGCCACCACAATTTTAATTGCCATAATTCTGGTAGCAGTTACTACCCTCGTCGCTAGCGGTAAACTCCATGTAGTGCTGTTACTAGCTTTTCTGTTTGCTTTATTCCGCCTGCTACCGATCATTTCGCACATGAACAGTTCCTGGGGCTTAATTGCTACTTATTACGGCTCAATAATAAGTGTCCACGAACTTTTAAGAAATGATAATAAAACTTATATGCCAGATGGAGAACGTGAGTTTTCTGGCTTAAAGCGATCGCTTGAATTTATGGGTGTAGATTTTAGCTACGACGATCGCAAGTTAGTATTAGAGGATATCAACCTCAGCATCGAACGCAATCAGATGGTAGCACTGGTGGGGGCTTCTGGTTCTGGTAAGACAACCTTAGCAGACTTGCTGATGCGCTTCTACGATCCCACAGCAGGCAAAATTTTGGTTGATGGCATAGACTTGCGGCAATTTCAGCTAAAATCACTGCGATCGCGCATGGCGGTAGTCAGCCAAGATACGTTTATTTTCAATACAACCGTACACAACAATATTGCCTATGGCTTAGAAGGTGTGGACGATGCGGAAATCAAAGAAGCTGCTAGACAAGCGAATGCGCTGGAATTTATTTTAGAGTTACCCCAAGGATTTAATACCAAACTAGGCGATCGCGGAATTCGTTTATCTGGCGGACAACGCCAACGCATTGCTATAGCCCGCGCCTTGTTACGCAACCCAGAAATTTTGATTCTCGATGAAGCCACTTCTGCCCTCGACTCGGTTTCCGAACGCTTAATTCAGGATTCCCTGGAAAAGCTAGCAGTGGGTAGAACAGTAATTGCGATCGCTCATCGGCTATCTACTATTTTTAGAGCCGACAAAATTATCGTACTCGAACAAGGACACATCGTAGAACAGGGAGGATACCAAGAACTTTTGCAACAGCGTGGTAAGTTCTGGCAATATCACCAAATGCAATATGAGTTAGGTCAACCTTCTTCCGAGAAATTCAAAATTCAAAATTAATCATCCTACAAATGAATCCGCTGGTGCGGAATTAATTTCCTTATTCCCCATTCCCTTTGCAATTTTTAACTCATATTCAGGAAATCTAATGTTTTTATGAATCACATAGATTTGAAAATGTAGTTATGAATACTGCTGTCGCCTTCATCATCTTTAATAAACCAGACACCACAGCAAAAGTATTTGAGGTCATTCGTCAAGTTAAACCTCCTAAGCTGTTAGTAATTGCTGATGGCCCGCGTCAGCAATATCCACAAGATGTTGAGAAGTGCGCTGCTGCCAATAAAATCTTGGATAAAATTGATTGGAACTGTCAAGTAATTAAAAACTCTTCTGATATCAATCTTGGCTGTAAACAGCGGATAGTAACAGGACTCAATTGGGTATTTCAGCAAGTAGAAGAAGCAATTATTCTTGAAGATGATTGTTTACCACATCCAACATTTTTTGCCTATTGTGAGGAATTATTAGATAAATATCGCCACGATCAACGCATCATGACAATTTCCGGCAATAATTTTCAGTTTGGTCGTCGGCGTACAGAGTATAGCTATTACTTTTCTCGTTATCCACTAATTTGGGGATGGGCAACTTGGCGCAGGGCATGGCAACAGTATGATATCGAAATGCAGCATTGGCTAGCCATCAGAGATGATAACTGGCTACAAGATATCCTTGATGATGCCACCGCCGTTCGTTACTGGCAAAAAATTTTTCAAAATTGTTATCAAGGCAATATTGATTCTTGGGCTTTTCTCTGGACTTTGACATCTTGGCTACAAAATGGTTTAACTATTCTGCCAAATATCAACTTAGTTTCTAACATTGGCTTTAGTACCGAAGCCGCTAATACCAGAGATATTTATAGCCCCTTTGCTAATCATCCTACTCAAGCAATGGAATTTCCAATCAAACATCCAGAGTTTATGATTCGTGATGCACAGGCTGATAAATTTACACAGCAAACTCAGTTTCATCTCAGTTTGATATCTCATCTGAAAAGTTTAGTCAAAAAAAAACTGCTATTTTTCAGTTAATTTATTGTTTACCAGTAGGTTAGGCATTATTAAAACTCAAATATTGTGGGCAATGCACATCCTGTAAATATTTTATTACCAACATAAATTATGAATACTACTGTTGTTTTTATCATCTTTAATAGACCAGATATTACAGCCAAAGTATTTGAGGTAATTCGTCAAGTTAAACCTGCCAAACTATTAGTAATTGCTGATGGCTATCGCTCAGATTTCCCTGATGATGTAGAACAGTGTGCTGCTACGCGAAAAATTATTGAGCAAGTTGATTGGGATTGCAAAATACTAAAAAACTATGCTGAGAAAAATTTAGGAGCAAAGATACGTATAGCAACAGGGCTAAACTGGGTATTTCAGCAAGTAGAAGAAGCCATTATTCTCGAAGATGATTGCTTACCACATCCGACATTTTTTGCCTATTGTGAGGAATTATTAGATAAATATCGCCACGACCAACGCATCATGACAATCTCCGGCAATAATTTTCAGTTTGGTCGCCGACGTACCGAAGATAGCTATTACTTTTCTCGTTATCCCCTGATTTGGGGATGGGCAACTTGGCGCAGAGCATGGCAACAGTATGATTTAGATATGAAACAATGGGTAGCCATCAAAAATAATAACTGGCTACAAGATATACTTAATGATTCAACTGCTGTTCGCTACTGGACTGAAATTTTTCAAACTTGCTATGAAGGCAAGATTAATACTTGGGATTATCCTTGGACTTTGACATCTTGGCTGCAAAATGGTTTAAATATTTTGCCCAATGTCAACTTAGTTTCTAACATTGGCTTTAGTACAGGAGCTGCTAATACAAAAGATATTTACAGCCCTTTTGCCAATCATCCTGCTCAAGCAATGGAATTTCCTCTTCAACATCCAGAGTTTATGATTCGTGATGCACAGGCTGATAAATTTACACAGCAAACTCAGTTTCATTTGAGTTTGATATATAGACTAAAACGAAAAATTAAACAAATCCTTCACAAGAGTTATTTTCGATTATTAAAAACCAGCTAATTGCTTTTTATTTGCTTGCTAATATTTTAGCTAATAACAATTGTTAATCTGTTCGGTATGCAGATTTTTACATAGAATCTTTGTATCAATTACAGCATGATATTTTTATCAAGTTCTTTTGACTTTAGTTAGATAGAAAACATCAATTATAATTAGTCTCAGTGTAATCCTTGAAAATCATTTATTTGTTTGCGCTAGGAATCCTTTAGACTAAAATGGCGTCTATAGTTTAATCAAAATTCACCTCAAAGAGATTTTCTCCAAATCTTCCTGATTTATTATTTCACGATTAGAGGATTTTATAGTGACTAACACTAGTCTAAATCAAGGGCAAATGGTCAATAACTCTCCACAAAGCGCCGTTGATATCAAACAACTCACTACAATTCTGTTTCACAGGCGTTATCTTATATTGGGTATTTCCTGTGTAGTGATGTCAGTTGCCAGCCTTTTGGCTATCTTTGCTAAACCGAGTTACCAAAGCTCAATGCAGATACTGGTAAGTTCCAATTTATATGAAGGAGTACGCTCAACTAATGTTCAGGGAGGCACAGATAGTGAGTTTACAGATCCTAACTTTCAAGTTGTGGACTATACAGCTCAGTTAAAACTGATGCTGAGTTCTAAGTTACTCCAAAAAGCTGTAGATTTGCTCCGTCCTAATTATCCAAATATAACCCTAGAAGATATCAAAGGAAAAAAACAAAGGGGACAAAAATCACCTCTAGATGTAACTCAAATAGAAGGTGGAACGGGAATTAATAAAGTACCCAGTCAAGTATTTGAGGTTTCCTTCAAAGATAAAGATCCAGTCAAAGCACAAAGAGTACTGCAAGCGCTACAAACTGTTTATCAAAACTACAACATAGAACAACAAAACGAGCGTTTACATAAAGGACTTTCTTTTGTGAATGCTCGCTTACCAGAAATCAAAAAAGAAGTTAGTCAATCGGAAAAAAATTTAGAAGAATTCCGTAAGAAACATAATTTACTTGACCCAGAAGTACAAAGCAAAATTCTCTTAGAATCTTTGGCGGATATTCAAAAACAGTTAGAAACTACTCGCGCTCAACTTCAAGACATCCGCGCTCGCCAAGCCAACTTAGAGCGAAAAATGGCATCTTCAGCCCAAAACGCCGTAGTTTCTTCGCGTTTGAGTCAATCAACTCGCTACCAAACGCTACTCAATGAAATTCAAAAGACTGAACTAGCTTTAGCAGAAGAACGGCTACGGTATACAGATAGTTCTCCAAAGATACAAAATCTCAAGCAGCAACGCCAGAGTCAAGTGGCGTTACTCCGACAAGAAGCGGGAAGATCCTTAGGAGATAAAATTACAAATACCGTAAATCCTCAGCAACCGCTATTAACTCAAGGGCAAATGGTAGGGGTTGACTTAAAGCTAGTAGAAGAGGTAATTCAAGTCCAAACAACTTCTTTAGGACTTCTGGCTAATGAAAAAAGTTTAGTTGAATCCGAACAGCGACTGCGCACTGAACTTAGCAAATATCCCCGCCTCATTGCTGAGTATAATCGTCTATTGCCAGAGGTAGAAACCAATCGTAAAACACTCGAACAACTGCTGCAAGCGCAACAGTCTTTAGGGCTAAAAATTGCTCAAGGAGGGTTTGATTGGCAAGTATTAGAAGCACCAGATAAGGGAATGTATCTAGGTAGTGGCAGAACATTTCTGTTAGGTGGAGGATTAATTATTGGGCCGATTTTAGGTATTATGGCAGCCCTAATTTGGGAACTGTTTCATGATGTCATTTATTCGGCAAGACAATTCCAAAGACTGACAAATTTGCGACTATTGGGAACTGTGCCAAATCTTACCGAAGGTGGTTTGAGAAAGCGGCTTTTTAGGCTGGCTAGGAATCAGCAGCAAACACTAACTCCTTTAGTAGAAACTAGCCCTAGGTTGCCATATCACGAAAATTTGGATATGGTCTACCAAAATATTCAAATATTAAAGTATCCTCTACCTTTTAAATCGCTAATGTTGACTTCAACACTAGCTGGTGAAGGAAAAACCACCTTGTCGTTAGGACTTGCGGCTAGTGCTGCGCACATGCACCGCCGGGTATTAGTGATTGATGCTAATTTGCAGCATCCCAGTTTGCACAAAATCTTGGAACTTTCCAATGACTGGGGTTTATCTCTGTTATTAGTCGAAGAAAGCAATACCCCAGTAGCAGATTACATCCAACCCATTCATCCAGACATTGACGTATTAACTGCTGGCCCGACACCAGAAGATACAGTCAAGCTACTGAGTTCGGCGCGGATGAAAGAGCTAATTGAACTGTTTGAGGAAACCTACGATTTAGTAATCATAGATACTCCGGCAATTTTAGATACAGTTGATGCCAGAATTGTCGCATCCTTATGTAATGGGATTGTACTAGTAGGGCGAATTGGACAGATTACCCAAAGCGAACTAATTCAAGCCAGAGACATTTTAAGCAAGTTGAATTTAATTGGCGCGATCGCTAATGATGTCAAAGATGCCCCCAAAGTGTAATACTGTTTCACTTTAAGATTCATACAACTAGGCAGCAAGGGGGACAAGGGGGACAAGGGGGACAAGGAAGACAAGGGGGAAATAACTAATGTTGCCCAATGCCCCATGCCCCATGCCCAATTCCACATCAATCTCTGCGTCAGAGAGCGATCATAGAGCATTCTCATTCATAACCCTTGAGAATTCTTACTTACTTTAAATGACATCAACTGGTTAGAATGTTTCTCGGCAGCATTAGATCAGGCTTATCTAAAACGTGAAGCTATTCGTATACCATACCCCGGAATTGACTCCAACGGATGAAGCCCCAGAATGTGCGATCGCAGTCGATGTTCTGCGTGCTACTAGCACAATGGCGACGGTTTTGGCAGCTGGGGGCGAAGCTGTACAAGTGTTCAGCGACTTAGATCGACTCATAGAAGTTAGCGACAAATGGTCTCCCGTTAAACGGCTGCGAGCTGGAGAACGCGGTGGCTCAAAAGTAGCTGGCTTTGACTTGGGTAATTCGCCCCTTGATTGCACCCCAGAACTGGTACAAGGACGGCGCTTATTTATCAGTACCACTAATGGCACTCGTGCCTTACAACGGGTACAAGATGCCCCCACTGTACTAGCAGCAGCCTTGATCAACCGTGCTGCGGTAGTTAACTTTCTCCTAGAAAAGCAACCGGAAACCGTCTGGATTGTTGGTTCTGGTTGGGAAGGTAGTTTTTCTCTCGAAGATACAGTATGTGCAGGTGCGATCGCTCATAGTATTTTGCAACATACTCAACTATCAGCAGCAGAAATTGCTGGCAATGATGAAGTGATTAGTGCGATCGCACTGTACACTCAATGGCAAGATAACTTGTTAGGACTTTTACACCAAGCCAGTCACGGCAAACGTTTGTTGCGACTGGAATGCTATGAAGATCTAAAATATTGTTCTCAAACCGATATTTTAGATGTGTTGCCCATACAGCAAGAACTCGGAGTTCTTAAAAGTCACCATTAACTATATTTAAAGGCTATACCAACTTTTGAATTTTAGAGACGTTGCCTGCAATGTCTCTAAATTTATTTTTTCCTCTGATATCCAGTTCGGATAATTTAGTTATAATTCCCCCATCTGTGCAAAAACGTCAAAACCCTTTCTCTCTCTGCTCTTCTGCGGCCTTAATGATAAGTCTTTCAGCGAACACGATATTAAATCTATTTTTGCAAGAGATGATTAAAAGGTATGAGTCAAGCATTATTTAAACCAATAACAGTTAAAGAATTTTTGGAATGGATTCCAGAAAATTCAAATAAACGTTACGAGCTACATGATGGGGCAATAGTTGAAATGTCACAGCCAACAGGAGAGCATGAAGATGTTACGGGATTTTTAAATATTGAAATATCTTCAGAAATCAAACGCTTAAAGTTGCCTTACTCAGTTCCCAAAACTGCGCTGGTACAATCTGCAATTAGCCAATCCACTTATTCTCCAGACATATTAGTTCTCAATAAGCCTGCTTTAAAATCAGAAGAACTTTGGGCTAAATATTCTACTGTTCAACGTGGTACTTCTATTCCTTTAATAGTTGAAGTAGTTAGTACTAACTGGCGCGATGATTATTATAAAAAAATGGGTGAGTATGAAGAGATTAAAATACCTGAATATTGGATTGTAGATTACCTTGGATTAGGTGGGATTAAATATATAGGTAGCCCCAAAAAACCAACTTTATCAATTTATAAACTAGTTGATGACGAATATCAGGTTACTCAATTTAGGGGGGATGACCGGATTATATCTACTGCATTCCCAGAACTCAACCTGACCGCACAACAAATTTTTAATACTACTTCATAATTGCAACAGCAGATCAAATACTGAAAACGGTATTAAAATAAGTTGATTTGAGTAGCAAATCAGTAGCAGTTATCACAATAAGGGTGAGAATACCTATATCAACGTCGATTCCGGTGGTTAGACTAGAACCACAGGGTAACAATCAAAGGAATACTATGATGAGTGACCGTGACTATACATTAATTATTGACAAGAGTGGTAGTATGTCCACTCCTGACCAAGCCGGTGGGAGAACTAGATGGGATATAGCCCAAGAATCCACTCTGGCGTTGGCAAGAAAGTGCGAACAATTCGATCCTGATGGGATTACAGTCTACGTATTTTCTGGGAGATTTAAACGCTACGACGATGTAACATCAGCTAAAGTTGCGCAGATTTTCCAAGAAAACGATCCTGCTGGTACAACCAACTTAGCAGGTGTACTCCAAGACGCACTCAATAATTACTTTAAGCGGAAAGCAGCGGGTAAAACCAAAACCAATGGCGAGACAATTTTAGTAATCACCGATGGCGAACCAGATGATCGCAAAGCCGTCTTTGAAGTCATTATCCATGCTACCCGCCAAATGGATCGAGATGAAGAATTAGGCGTTTCCATTATTCAGGTTGGTTCCGATCCCCAGGCTACTAAGTTTCTCAAAGCTTTAGACGATCAGTTACAAAGTGTAGGCGCTAAATTTGATATCTGCGATACTGTGACTTTAGACGACTTAGAAGAAATGAGCCTTGCAGATGTCTTGATGAATGCAATCACTGACTGATCTTCACTAAGTCTGTTAGTTTTATCTAATTAATTATGAGCAAGTTTTGAGGAATTAGCAATGCTAGAAAATCGGGATTACACCTTAATTATCGATCAAAGTGCCAGCATGGGTACTACAGATCAAAGGGATGGTAGAAGTAGATGGACAGCACTACAAGAATCGACATTTGCTTTAGCTGCTAGATGCGAAGAATTTGACCTCGATGGAATCACGATTTATCTGTTTGCTAAAGGATTTAAGCGTTACGATAATGTCAGTGTAGATCAAATCAAGCAAATTTTCACAGAAAATATACCAGGAGATACAACTAACTTAGCAGGTGTACTGCAAGACGCAATTAATAACTACTTTAAACGCAAAGCAGATGGCAAAACCAAGTCAGCAGGAGAAGTAATTTTAGTTGTCACTGATGGTGCGCCAGGCGATCGCCAAGCAGTATATGAAGTCATTATCAATGCTACTCAGCGTTTAGATAACCCCCAAGAATTAAGAATTTCTCTGATTCAAGTAGGTGCAGATACCAAAGCTACAAAGTTTCTTCATGCTATCGATGATGAATTGCAAAGTGTTGGGGCTAAATTTGATATTTGTGACACTATAACTTTAGATCAATTAGAAGAGATGAGCCTTACCGATGTATTAATCAAGGCGATAACTGACTAATTAAGAGTTTAGAAGTTGTTATTAAATACTTGGAGAATTTAGAAATGCTAGAAAATCGTGATTACACCTTGATTATCGATAAAAGCGGCAGCATGGCTACCCCAGATCAAAAAGGTGGTAGAAGTAGATGGGTAGCCGCCCAAGAATCTACCTTAGCCCTAGCTAGCAAATGCGAACAATTTGACCCAGATGGTATTACTATTTATGTATTTTCTGGAAAATTCAAGCGTTATGAAAATGTAACTTCGGCTAAGGTTTCACAAATTTTTCGAGAAAATGACCCCTCTGGAACCACTGACTTAGCAGCCGTATTAAAACATGCAACTGATGATTACTTTCAACGCAAAGCTGCTAAAAAAACCAAGCCCAATGGTGAAACAATTTTAGTTGTTACCGATGGTGAACCAGACGATCGCAAAGCGGTAATGAGAGTCATTATTGAAGCTTCCCGCCACATGGATCGCGATGAAGAACTAGCTATTTCCTTCATTCAAGTTGGTACAGATGCCCAAGCTACACGCTTTCTCAAAGTCCTAGATGACGAACTCCAGAGTGCTGGAGCTAAATTTGATATCTGCGATACCATTACAATGGAAGAGATGGAAGATATGAGCCTATCGGAAGTGTTGCTGAATGCCATTAATGACTAGTACTGCTGCGCGAAGTCAAAAGGCAAAAGAATTATATTCTGTGCTTTTGCTCTATTTTAAATGGTCGTTTGATTTACGTCGTGATGTACTAGCTATCTTTTTTACAGGACTGAAAAAATGGATAGCATTGATAAGCTGTTAGCCGAACTCAAAACTGAATACGAAGAAGGAAAGCCCTCTCAGCCACAGCCACAGCCACAATCTCAGCTAAACATAACCCAAGCATTCATCCAAGCTCCACCAAAAGCAGCATCTTTAATAGATAGCCTATTGGAGGAAGTTAAAGCTGATTTTGTTGAACGGGATATGGCTGAGGAGTTGAAACGAAAGCAAGAGCTAGAACAAGAACGAATTCGCCAAGAAAAACTCAAAGCGAAACAACGAGAAGCTTTAAAAAGTCAAGCAAAAGAATGGCTAGACAAACTAGATCCATTCTCACCGGAAGGGCTGTGGTTTGAAAGATTTGCTGAAGGATATCCTTCCAAATTTGAGGCAGCAATTGAATATTTACAAAATAGTTAGTAAGCTCAGATTTGGTGCTGATTATTATTAGTCCGAGTTTGTTCAATTGTATGTACTTGTTCTGCTGAGCTATCTTTTGATGCAAGTTAAGCGAGTAGGCTTTCATATCTATCCGGAGCTTATTTCAATACTTTTAGTTTGAATTCGTTTTCTCTAGGAATACGCTTTACAGATCCTAATAATACGCCTCCAACGGCTCAAGATAGAACAGCCAAGTAGCTTGATACTACTTGGTTTTTTAGTAGATGAAGTATTTTTAAGCGCACTTTTATGGTAAATAAGTATAAGTACTTAATTAAAAATAAGTAGAACTATGTCCTCGATTTTTTTTGGATTAGCTTGGGCTTTTCAAGGATTTCTTCTAGGAGGTATTACTCCATTGGTCTTTTATTTAGTACTGAGTACATTTTTATCTTTAGTCAAACCGAAATTTAGGATAAATAAATACATAGATAAATACGTAGAGCCGATAAAGGTTATGCAGGTATGTGCATTAATAGGTACTGTGTTCGGATTTTTCTTTGGTTTTACTTATTAATCCAGTCGTAGGCTAACGCACCATTCCCAGATTTTAGTATGTTAGCCTGAGGTATAACACACAAGTATGGCACACTCGCGCCTTTGCAGCTTCCCCTAGGGTAGGCGCTGCGTGTCTATGCACGAAACAAAATTTGTCCCATCAATCAGCAACGTCTGGATTTTAAGTTTATTGCTGAGTATGACTTTCAAGGAATAAAGGCTTGATTGGCTCAGATTCCTGAAATCCTTACCAGACAAAGATTTTACTCTAGTTTACAAATTAGCTCTTAGGAGTCAGACAATTAGGTAGTAAATCTACTCTATTTATCAAATTTCCTATAGCTATTACCAACCAATAATTTTAAATTTATTGTGTACGCAACCGAACAGACTAAAACTAATTTTATCAGTAAATTTAGAAAAAGCCTTGCAATAACAAATAATGTGATAGGTGCTACAAACATTCTTTAAATTGCTGTAGCACTGTTATTCATAGAGACATAATATTAAATATTTTTTCACATATATGCCACATACATAAATATTCATTTATGTGGCATTTGAGCTATATTTAATTATTTAGATATGGATAAAAATATAATACTCTAGAGTTATTTTAAAATTAAAATTTATATTTACTTTGGCAGATGAGAAAGCTATAAAAATTCTTATTATTAATAAGTGTACAACGAAATCAATTGTAGCAATTCTATATAAATATGCGCCAAAATATATTACCAGCTTGTGACTGAAAGTTGGTTTGGCGCTGCCTGATAAAGAAAAGGTATTAAAGATTTGCTAGGCAAGATTAATAAACATAAGCAATGATAGCGAGCTTTTATGCAAAGTGAAAAAGCTAAAGTCAAAAACAACGGTGTCGGTAATATTATTTCGCCCAACCAGCGTACAAGGAAGCGATCGCAGCTAGAAGAAATGCAATCATCAAGTACATCACTGGTGCATTCAAGTTCATCAAATAAAAAGATTCAACCAACAGAAACTTTTAAAGATACACCTGACATAGTTTGCTTATCTCATTTGCGTTGGAATTTCGTCTATCAAAGACCACAACATCTTCTTAGCCGCTGCGCTCAAGGAAAGCGAGTATTCTTTATTGAGGAGCCAATTTTCTCCCCAGAACCTTTAGCAAGGTTAGATATCAACGAAGATTCTAGTGGCGTAGTTGTGGTTGTGCCACACTTACCACAAGGTATGAGCGAAGAAGCAATCAACGCAGATTTACAGGTTTTAATTGATGCTTTGCTTGTCGAGCATAAAATAAACAAATACATTTGTTGGTATTACACACCAATGGCGATCGCTTTTACTCGCCATTTGCAACCCCAAGCCGTGGTGTACGATTGCATGGATGAATTGTCTGCATTCAAAGGTGCATCACCCACTTTAAAGAATTACGAAGCTGAACTATTCCGCATTGCAGACCTAGTATTTACAGGGGGACAAAGCCTTTATGAAAGTAAAGTTAACCAGCACTCAAACGTCTATGCATTTCCCAGCAGTGTAGATGTTCCACACTTTGCGCAAGCAAGAACTATTTCCGAACCAGCAGATCAAGCCCATATTCCCCATCCTCGCCTGGGATTCTTTGGCGTAATTGATGAACGGATGGATATCGAACTGCTTGCTGGGATTGCTGAAGCACGTCCAGATTGGCATCTGGTGATGATTGGGCCAGTTGTCAAAATCGATCCAGCAACTCTACCACAGCGCGAGAATATACATTATCTCGGTGGTAGAGACTATAAACAGCTACCTGCATATTTAGCAGGGTGGGATTTAGCAATGTTGCCATTTGCGCGTAATGAGTCAACACGCTTTATTAGCCCTACCAAAACTCCAGAATATCTTGCCGCAGGTAGGCCTGTAGTATCTACCTCAATTAGAGATGTAGTGCGCCCTTACGGAGAATCGAAACTGGTGCGAATTGCAGACACAGTTTCTGAGTTCGTCACCGCCGCCGAACAAGCAATGCAAGAGGACACAAGAACATCAGAATGGTTGAGTCGAGTAGATGCTTTTTTAGAAAAGATTTCTTGGGATCGGACTTGGGCATCAATGATGAAACTGATTGACTCTGCGATCGCAGCCCGTGATAGTGAAGACAAAGCTAACTCCACAGGTGCGGCGAGTACACAAGCACCAAATATCATTACCAGAGATTTTGTCTTTGATTACTTGATTGTCGGCGCTGGTTTTTCTGGTAGCGCGATCGCGGAACGTTTGGCAAGTCAGTCCGGTAAAAAAATATTGATTGTAGACAAGCGCAATCACATCGGCGGCAATGCTTACGATCATTATGACGATCATGGCATTCTCGTACACAAATACGGCCCTCATATCTTTCACACCAACTCTCGCGAAGTCTTTGAATACCTCTCACGCTTTACTCAATGGCGGTCTTACGAACATCGCGTTCTTGCAAGTGTAGACGGACAACTTGTTCCGATTCCCATCAACCTCGACACCATCAACAAGCTGTATGGCATGAATCTGAATTCATTTGAGGTGCAGGAATTTTACAAATCACTTGCTGAACCAATAGAACACATCCGCAATAGTGAGGATGTGGTGGTAAGTAAAGTTGGTCGAGAACTCTATGAAAAGTTTTTCCGGGGTTATACCCGCAAGCAATGGGGACTCGACCCATCAGAACTGGATAAATCAGTAATTGCCCGGATACCTACACGCAATAACCGCGACAATCGCTATTTTACAGATACTTACCAAGCAATGCCACTACACGGCTTTACTCGGATGTTTGAGAATATGCTCAATCACCCGAATATTAAGGTAATGCTGAACACAGATTACCGAGAAATTCAAAAAGCCATCCCTTGCCGGGAAATGGTTTACACAGGCCCAGTTGATGAGTTCTTTGATTATCGCTACGGCAAACTACCATATCGATCGCTCGATTTTAAGCATGAGACACACAACACTACTGTGTTTCAACCAGCGCCAGTGATTAACTATCCCAATGAACACCTTTATACCCGTGTGACAGAGTTTAAGTACTTGACTGGTCAAGAACACTCTAAAAGCAGTATTGTATACGAATTTCCCAAGGGTGAGGGCGATCCTTACTACCCTATACCACGTCCGGAAAATAACGAAATGTATAAGCAATATAAGGTGCTGTCTGATACCACACCAGGAGTATATTTTGTCGGCAGACTGGCGACCTACAAGTACTACAACATGGATCAATGTGTCGCTCAGGCTCTTTCTGTATACAAGCAAATTGCAGTTAAGGCTTAATTAATTCGTAAGTAAGTAGGGTGTGTTGTCGCGTAGCGCAACGCACCATCCGAGATTTTCGGTGCGTTAGGACTAATGTCCATAACGCACCCTACAAAACTTCTGCCTTCTGCCCTCTGCCTTTCCTAAAAAACCAAATATCGGCTTGAATTTTAATATGGCTTCTGCTTTCGACTCGACGCTCAGGACTACTAAATCACAGCTTCCCCTAGAAGTGTGGGCTGGTGTTGAGTGTACGGTTAATCGTGTGGGTGAAGAGTATTTCGATCAGTTAGAACGCAATGGTCATGCAATGCGTTTGGATGACCTAGATTTATTCGCTGAACTAGGTATACAGGCTATCCGCTACCCAGTGCTGTGGGAACGCATAGCACCGAACGGATTGGAGAATGCTGACTGGTCGTGGGCGGATGAACGACTAGAACGCTTACGCGAACTCAGTATCCGTCCGATTGTGGGATTAGTACATCATGGCAGCGGCCCGCGTAATACGAGCTTGGTAGACCCAGAATTTCCTGAGAAATTAGCAGTTTTTGCCCGTGCGGTGGCGAAACGCTATCCTTGGGTTACACATTACACACCAATAAACGAGCCGCTAACAACAGCACGATTTAGTGGGATGTACGGACACTGGTATCCTCACGGACAGGACGATTTAACTTTCGCCCGTGCTTTGTTGGGCGAGTGCCGGGCGATCGCACTTTCAATGCAAGCAATCCGCGAAGTAAGCCCCAATGCCCAACTCGTACAAACCGAGGATTTGGGTAAGATTTACAGTACACCAAAGCTGGCTTATCAAGCAGAATTTGAGAACGAACGCCGCTGGTTGAGTTTTGATTTATTGTGCGGTCGAATTACTCCAAATCATGCCATGTGGAGTTACTTACGTTACTGTGGTATCAGCGAGGCTGAACTAGAAATATTTTTACCAAATCCCTGTCCGCCCGACATTATCGGCATTAATCATTACCTGACTAGCGATCGCTTTTTGGATGAACATCTAGAAAATTATCCAGTTTGGACACATGGAGGCAATGGGCGGGACAACTATGCAGATATTGAGGCAGTGCGAGTTTGTGCTGAAGGTGCAGCAGGGCCGCGGACATTGCTCAAAGAAGCATGGGAACGCTATCAACTGCCCCTAGCTATCACTGAAGTTCACCTCAGTTGCACCCGTGAAGAGCAATTACGCTGGCTCAATGAAGTGTGGAATGCAGCCCAAGAGCTACGAGATCGGGGTGTAGATGTTCGTGCTGTGACGGCTTGGGCGCTTCTGGGCAGCTACGATTGGAATAGTTTGCTAACTCGCTCTTTAGGACACTACGAGTCAGGCGTATTTGATTTGCGTTCGTTACGTCCCCGCCCGACAGCGATCGCTAAAATGGTGCAAGATTTAGCCGCAGGGCGTCAACCCAATCACCCAATACTTGACACACCAGGATGGTGGCATCGACCAGTGCGTTTGGCTTATCCAGCAGTTAGCTGTGGCAAAAGCACAGGAGCAGAGGGGCAGAGGGGCAGAGGAGAATTAGGTTCTACAATCTCCCCTGCTCCCCTGCTCCCTTGCTCCCCTGCCTCCCCTCGTCCTCTAGTGATAGTGGGAGCTACAGGCACTCTAGGCAAGGCTTTTGCGCGGTTGTGCGAAGTGCGAGGAATTTCATACCGCTTGCTGACACGCCAAGATATGGACATTGCTAATCTTGCTTCTGTGGAAGCAGTGCTTGCTGAGTTAAAACCGTGGGCAGTTGTGAACGCTGCGGGATACGTGCGAGTAGACGATGCAGAACGCGAACCCCATATTTGTTTGCAGGTGAATGCTGAAGGCCCAGCAATTCTAGCTGCCGCTTGCGCTCAACATCATCTGGCACTGCTAACATTTTCATCAGATTTAGTATTTGATGGTGCTGTCTCTAATCCTTATATCGAAACGGATAGCGTTGCCCCCCTCAATATATATGGGTGCAGCAAAGTTTTGGCAGAAAAGCTAGTATTGCAGGCGCATCCAGCATCTCTGGTGATTCGTACCAGTGCATTTTTCGGCCCGTGGGATGAGTACAACTTCGTCACCATCGCCTTGCAACAATTAGCAGCAGGTAATACTTTTGTAGCCGCAGAAGATGCGATCATCTCACCTACCTATGTACCCGATCTAGTCCATACCAGCCTTGATTTGCTGATTGATGGCGAGAAAGGTCTGTGGCACTTGGCTAACAAAGGTGCTGTAGCTTGGGACGAATTGGCACGGTTAGCAGCGAAAAAAGCAGGTGTGAGTATCAGCAGTTTAATTTCTGTGCCTACGCAAGAACTAGGTTTTATTGCTCCCCGCCCAGCTTACAGCGTTCTCGGTAGTAGTCGAGGTGAGTTAATGCCACACCTTGATAGTGCAATTTCTCGCTACGTGGCAGAAAGAAGCTAGGGCAAGATATAGAAAGAAAACGCAAAAAATTCAGCAATCAATTCAACAAGCAGGCAGCATCAAACAGGCAGCAAATATTATTTACCAGGTTATATCGTGTTCGGCTAAATACTTGCCATTGCGAGCGAAGCGTAGATCCACAGTGGTTTCTTGTTCGCCGTTAGGCGTTCCCGTTCGCATAGCGTCTCCGTCAGGAGAAGGGTAGAGTAGCATCACAAAGTCTCTGCCATTGCTTCGTTCCACTCGCAATGACGTTTTCTCACTAATCCTCCGAAGAGGATATTAATCAATCTTAAAGTTATCAAGTTGTAGAGGTATTAGAAATTTTCTTATTCCGCTTGGTAGATACAATCAATATTTAAGATAGCTAATTATAAGTAGGTAGACATAATATAAGCCTCTTTTGTAGAGAATTTTCGCTTCTACCTTTGACTTAAAAACACAGGATTAAAAAATTTTTTTCAACTGATAGTAGTATGCAAAATATTTATGGCAATATTCAGGGAATAAAAGCAAGTCAAATCAAACGATTACAGCAGCTTTATGAACAACGGCAACCCCAAGATAGATTTATTACGCCAGAATTTGCTCAAGCCTTAGCTAAGGTAAGTACAGACATCCATCACCCAATTTGTTGTTATATCAATCGGCGTGGTCAAGTTATCCGAATTGCCGTAGGAACACAAAGTCAAACTCAAATTCCACCTGAAGAATTGCCTCGTCGCAGTGCAGAACGTTTAAGCGGAATTCGTTGTATTAGTACTCAATTTAAATCAGAATCACCTGATGAAGCAGCATTAGTTGCAATGACACGTCAGCGCTTAGATGCTCTTGTCTTATTAACTGTAGTTGATGGCGAAGCAAAAGACACTTTTTTAGCTTACCTTTTCCCCGATTCCGAAAATCCTTGGGTGATTTCACCGCCTCTAACTTTAGATGACTTAACTGAACAAGAATTTGATATTTTAGTTGCGGAATGGGAAGAAGAAATCGCTGATGCAGGAGAGGGAGTATTTTCATCTCAAGAAATCGTCTCTGACCAAGATAGAGTGCTACTTGTAGGAGTGCAGACAGAAGACGTATCTGTGCAACGGTTTGAAGATGGACTTGCTGAACTGGTGCGTTTGGTTGAAAGTGCTGGCGGAATTGTACTGGATATGATGCGGCAAAAGCGCGATCGCCCCCATCCGCAAACTGTTGTTGGTAAGGGAAAGGTGGAAGAAATCAAGCTTTTAGCCCAAAAATTAGGAGCTAATTTGATTGTTTTTGATCGAGATATTTCTGCATCTCAAGCCCGCAATTTAGAACAAGAAATTGGCATCCGAGTTGTAGACCGCACAGAAGTAATTTTAGATATTTTCGCTCAACGCGCTCGCACTCAAGAAGGTAAATTACAAGTAGAATTAGCGCAACTCGAATATATGTTACCTCGGCTACGCGGTCGCGGTCAGCAGATGTCTCGATTAGGTGCGGGGATTGGTACGCGAGGGCCTGGTGAAACAAAATTAGAGACAGAACGGCGAGTAATTCAACGGCGAATTGCGCAACTACAGCAAGAAGTCAACCAGTTACAGGAACATCGCGCCCGTATTAGACAACAACGACAAGAGCAAGAAATTCCGGTTTTGGCATTAGTAGGCTATACCAATGCAGGTAAATCTACTCTGTTGAATGTGTTAACTAATGCAGAGGTTTACACCGCAGACCAACTCTTCGCCACCCTCGACCCGACAACGCGCAAGGTAGTAATTATAGAACCAGAAACAAAAGAACGTCGGTCAATTCTGCTCACAGATACTGTAGGGTTTATTCACGAACTCCCACCACCACTGATGGATGCTTTTCGCGCCACATTGGAGGAAGTAATTGAGGCAGATGCGATGCTTCATGTCGTGGATTTATCCCATCCAGCTTGGGAGAACCATATCGTGAGTGTAGAAGAAATACTGGCAGAAATGCCTGAAATCCCTGAAAAGAGTTTGATTGTTTTTAACAAGATTGACCATGTAAATAAGGAAACTTTGACTGAAGCTCAACAAAAGTATCCTGAAGCTGTGTTTATCTCAGCAGCTCACCATTTAGGTTTAGAGACATTAAAAATGCGATCGCTCAAATTAATTGACGAACCTCTGGATGCGATTTCTGTCCCGCAAAATTCATACTAACTAAAGGAAATTTTATGATACCGACGATCATCGTTCACGGTGGAGCGAAAACCATCACAGAAGAAAAAATTGCTGCTAACAATGCAGGCTGCACAGCAGCAGCAGAAGCCGGTTGGGCAGTACTTATCAGTGGTGGTAGTGCCGCAGAAGCGGTGGAAGCCGCTATCCGAGTACTGGAAGCAGATCCGACATTTAACGCCAGTCTGGGTGCAACTCTCAACAGCGATGGAGAAGTGGAGTTAGACGCAGCAATGATGGAAGGCTCCTTAAGTTGGGGAGCAGTTGCAGCCGTTCAGGGTATTCGTCATCCAATCTCTGTTGCACGCAAGATTATGGATGACAAACCCAGACTGTTAGTAGCGCGGGGTGCAGAACGCTTCGCCGCCGACTGCGGAGCCGAAATGTGTAAAAAAGAGGACTTAGTAGCCGAGGAGCAGTGGCAACAATGGAAGGAAGATCAAAAAGTAATCGATCGCCCTAACACCGTAGGCTGTGTAGCTTTAGATGCTAGTGGCATTTTAGCTGCTGGCACTTCAACTGGCGGGACTACGAAGCAGCAACAAGGTCGCGTTGGTGACACTGCGGTTGTTGGCTCTGGCTTGTATGCTGATAATAAGCTCGGCGCTTGCTCAACAACAGGTGATGGCGAGTCGATTATCCCAGTGGTTTTAGCTAAAACTGCGATCGATTTCTTAACTGGAGACAGACACCCAGACGAAGCCGCGCAGATGGCGATTGAGGCTTTGAAATCTAAAGTGAAAGGTGAAGCCGGGTGCATTCTCCTAGATCGTCAAGGAAGGGTAGGCTGGGCGTATAACTCATCACATATGGCTTGTGCTTATATGACCGCAGGACAAGATAAGGTGGCTTTCTTTACGCAGAAATAACTCGTATAAAACCGAATTTTAGATTTTAGATTTTAAATCGGTTTTTAAGTTTGAACAACCGCATCCACAAAGGAGTAGGGTTTTTCGGAGGAGTGAATGAATTCAACTTACAACTTTCAATACTTTCAAGGAAGTTCTCTTTCTGATCTGTTTGCTGAAGATATCACAGATGCATCTTATGGGTTTATCTTAAATTACCCTGCAACTGCTAGTTGGGCTGCTTATCCCAACCGGAAAAAATATTTTATTCAAGATGGGAGTAGTGAAGCTAGCAAAACCTCCTTTGACAAGATTTGCCAAAAAGAACCTTGGAAAAATTTGGCTGTATTAGGCGATCGCATTCCCGGAATTGTCATTATTCAGCCGCCAAAGTCCCTGATTAAATACTGGCAAGAGCATTTCGGCTTCAGCTACTCCAATAGGGCGATGATGGATTGTTCAACTTATTTAGATGATCTCAGCCACAGCGAACATTTTGAAAAACTGATTACTCTATTTCCCTTTGATTGTCTCAAACCTGAGAAACACGCTATTGATTCAGACACCCATTACCGCTTACTCAGCAAAGTAACGCTGGCTGAACTGGGGGTATCATGTCCAAAATACAAGAGCTACAATCTACACACTTGTAGTCTGGAAGACATTGAGTTACCACAATTTCCATACCTAATCAAAACTTCTCACGGACTTTCAGGAGAAGGCACTTATATCATCAACAACACTAGTGATTTAAATTACTGCTTTGAAGAAATCAGGAAATATCTCGATATTAAGTTGCTAGATACGATTATTGTCTCCGAGTTTGTCAAGAATGAAGTGCAGAACTACTGCGTACAGTTCTATGTCAACAAAATGGGAGATATCACCCTCATTGGTACTACCAGCCAACTCGTCACGAGTGAGGGTAACTATTTAGGGGGACTGATTGACTACCGCAACACTGACATGAGCAAGTTCTTTGAGATGATTGCTGCTATTGGTCAGTATGCTCACAAACATGGTTATTTCGGCGTGATTGGCTTCGATGTGCTGGAAGACAAAGACGGACAGATGTATGCGATCGATGCTAATTTCCGAGTTAATGGATCAACTCCCCTATGCTTGCAACGCCATACTCTATTGGAAAGAGGAAAGGAGGTGGCTAAATATTCTAGTAGCTACCGAATGGAGGGGACATTGGAGTCAATTTTAGTGTCTCTAAAACCAGAACTCGATCGCAAGGACTTGATAATTCTGTCCGCTTTAGAGAAGGTCAAATACGGTAAAATCTACACCGACATTTATGGGATTGTTGCTGGAGAAACTATCACAGAAATGCAGCATATCGAGCAGAAATTACAGAATAAGGGGTTGCATTGGCTCCCTTAAGTAAAATCATGATGACAAAAAAATGGTTCTTGAACAATACAAGAAACCTCCCATTTCTGAACCGAAATTTGTTTATGGGTGAATGTAATCTAGACCGGATTTAAAACTTTACGAAACACAATCTTATCAGCGCCCGCCGTGTAGAAGTCCCGGATGCGAGCCTCTTCCTCGAATCCGCACTTCGCGTAGAACTTACGTGTGCGCTCGAAGCTTGCTAACGTTTCTACCAGTAGCATTCGTCCACCGCGCGCCTTCAAAGTTTCTTCAACGTAGCCCAGCAGTTTCCCACCGCGTCCTTGTCCCTGGCGATCGGGGCGAATGGCGATCAATTGTAGATTCCACGTCCGATCGGTCATCCGTTCAGGCTCACAGTAGGCGACTCCTACAGGCCCATCTTTTTCATCGTCGTCAGTGATCCAGAAGGGATCGCTGTCGGTGTTGCTAACGAAGTAGTCAGCCAGCATCTTGCGAAGATCCTCAAGCTCGTTCGGCTCGAAACCGATTGTGTTCGCTACAGCAATTAGCGCCGCTGCATCTTCGGGTTTTGTAGGTCGGATCATGGAGAACTTAATTGTATGCTTGACGCATATATTAACTAGCAGTTTTGCTTGATGTCAATATGCATGAAGCATATAATTTAGGTATGGAAAACACTAACCTTGCAAATGTAGTGGGGGCTTTAGCCCTTGCTTTAACAGATTCGGTAGCCCAGTCGGCAAAGGGAATGATCGATGATGCAGGCCCGGCTACCGAGGCTCTTTGCTTGGTCAGACATGCACCTGGGATACCGATTGAACAATTGCGCCGCGCCCTTGGGATGTCGCATCCAGGTGCAGTGCGGCTTGTAGAGCGACTGGAGAAACAAGGATTAATTCTCCGTGAACGTTGCTCTGTCGATCGCAGAGCTGTAGAGCTGAAATTGACCCAAGAAGGGGAAGCTTTGGTGAGCAAAATCCATCAAGCACGGCTATTGGCAATTGAGGAAGCGATCGCTTCTCTATCTTCAAAAGACCGCCTACATTTGTGCCGCATCAGTAACCAACTATTGTTTTCTCTGACAAAAACGAAGGATAGTGCCTTAAGTATCTGCCGTTTATGTGATGAAACAAACTGTCTAAATTGTCCAGTGGGTCAACGTTATAGCGAATTGACTTAACGCGGGTGAGTGCAGAATTCGCAAAAAATCATACGCTACACCGAAATCACTCCCACCCAAGTACAATAAGCGCATCTTGTAACGGATGCGCTTGTTTTAGTTTACCTATTTCCCTTTTATACGGAAATCGGCATTTCAATATTTACAGCCACCCCCTGTAACTCCTTCGCTTTCTCCTCTGGTAAAGCATCATTGGCAAACATTCCGGCGGCGAGTTCGGTTCCTGCTAAGTACTTCAGCTTGTCGGTTGTGCGATAGGGTGGATAAAACTGGGCGTGTAAATGAGCTTCGGGATGGGGTTTACCGTCTGTTGGCGCACCAAACCAAGCCATGAGGTAAGGAAATGGGCGATTCCACAAACCGTCATATTTAAGAGTGACGGTTTTTAATGCCCTGGCTAGCCCCTGACGTTGTTTTGCACTCAGATCGTAAAAGCTTGGTACTGGTTGTATGGGCGCAATCCAAACTTCGTAAGGGTAACGCGCACATACGGGGACGAAGGCAATCGCTTCTTCATCCTGATAAATAATTCGTTGGTTGTCAGCTATCTCTTTTTGAATTAGATCTGCTAACAAACCCCGCTGATTTTTCTCATAAAATTGCCGCTGCATCTCCAGCATCCTTGCTGGGACGGGCGGTATAAAAGGATAAGCATAAATTTGCCCGTGGGGATGGTGTAAAGTTACGCCTACCTCTACACCTTTATTTTCAAAGGGCAACACATAGTGAATTTGCGGATTTTCTCCGAGTTCACGGGTGCGATCGCCCCACACTTGTAACAGCAATTCTAGATGAGCTAATTCTAAGGAACTGAGGGAAGCATGGGGGTCTTGAGTAAAAACCACTACCTCACACGCTCCATTAGCAGGTAAAGTTTCCACAATGCTAGCTGGTGGATTGTGTGCTGTTGCCTTCAGAGAAGGAAAGCGGTTATCGAACACAGCTATGTCATACTTCCCTTGGGGTAGTTCTGTGGGAAACTCTCGGTTGCTAGTAGGTGCGAGGGGGTTATATTCTGGAGGCGGCATGAAAGTCCGCCCTTGACGATGACTGGCGTAAGCTACCCATTCACCCCGTAAAGGGTGCCAGCGCAGGTGGGGATTTGCTTGCACTGGCTCATTACTGGGACTAGTAGCCGTTATATCTTGGGAAATTGGATATCGACTATATAAAGTCAGTTGGCGGCCATCTGGCTTTAACAACTTGTGGGAGTACATAATCCTCCAGAAAGGGTGGCGGCACGTATCGTCTCTAGTGGAATTTTCGGTGTGCGATCGGCGTACAACAACCCGTTAGCTTCTTGGAAGGTATCGGTGAATTGTGTGTAACAGAAACCGCTGAACATATCGATGTTATTCACACTTTCCAGCAAAGCAGTGTATTTGATTTCTAATTCCGAGAGATTCCAGCAACGCTCGTATCCCCAGGCTTTGTTAGTATCAGGCTGATCTTCTGGCGCATAGGCAATTCCGCCGAACTCGGTCAGCATTACTGGCTGTCCCTGATGAGGATAGTTGTCCAGTGTGAGGATACGCCCTCCAGGACGCTGACGATTAAATAAATCTGATAGCTGCACTTCTGGCCCATAGCGATGAGCTAAATGCTGGGGATTGGTGTCGTAGTCATGGATGGCGAGAATATCAGTATCTGTACTTTCCCAGCCATCATTACCAATCACTGGGCGAGTCGGGTCGAGGGTTTTGGTTAAGTGATACATCGCCAAAACATAGTTCCGGTGAGCCTGTGTCTCAACCAGATTTGGCACTCCCCAAGACTCATTAAATGGCACCCAAGCGACAATACACGGATGATTGGCATCACGCTTGATAACTTCCGTCCACTCATGCGTCATGCGTTCCACTGCTTTCGGGGAGAAGCGATAAGCGCTAGGCATCTCCTCCCATACTAACAATCCCAGCACGTCTGCCCAATATAAAAAGCGGGGGTCTTCAATTTTTTGGTGCTTGCGGACTCCGTTGAAACCCATTGCTTTTGCTAGTTCCACATCTCGCCGCAACGCCAGATCGTCGGGCGAAGTCATCAGGCTATCAGCCCAGTAGCCTTGGTCTAGAACCAAACGCAAATAGTAAGGACGACCATTGAGCATAAAGCGATCGCGCTGTATGCTTACAGTCCGCATTGCTGTGTAAGATATTACTTCTTCAAGTAGTTGTCCGTTATACCACAACTGAATAAAAGCATTGATTAATGTGGGTTTTTCTGGACTCCACAATAATTCGTTACGGTAGTCGTCAATACCTGGGTCTGAAAGAGAAATGCGGCGGTTAATCTCGCCATTGAATACTTCATAAGTATCATTCGCCAAAACGCGATCGCCCACTGTCAATTTCATCTTCATTTGGATACCCGAAGCTGGCGCATCTCCTGCAAGCGCTGCATAACAGCCAATTTCCCAGCGTTCAAAATCGGGAGTCCAGCGGATGTGATCTAGATAAGTCACCCCCACACGTTCCACCCAAACTGTCTGCCAAATTCCAGTTGTGCGAGGATACCAAATACTGTGCGGTTCCAGTTGCCAATCCTGCTTACCACGAGGCTTGGCAAGGTCGTGCGGATCGTCCTGCGCCCAGACTGTCACTTTGGTCATGCCACTGTCATTTAAGACAGAGGTAATATCCATCGTGAAATTGGTGTGTCCGCCTTCATGCTCACCGATGTATTGATCGTTCACCCAAACACGAGCGCGATAGTCCACAGCACCAAAGTGCAGTAATAACCTGCCCTCACCTGGGGGTGTTGCAAATTCCCGCTCATACCAGCAATTGGGGTGAAACCCAGTATCGCCAATCCCACTTTTGATAGATTCGGGAGCAAAGGGAACTTCTATATCATGTGTCCATTGGCTCAGGTTACTAGGGTGAGCGCATTTGCCTTGGTCATCAAATGCGAACTTCCATAGACCGTTGAGACTTTGCCAATGCGATCGCCTAGAATCAGTGCTTGAAATTCGCTGCAACTGCGGACGTGGATAAGCGGCGTCCATTAAGTCTAAACTTGTCTTATTATCGGCGTTAGATATTAAATCAACCGCGTCATTTGCCAACTCCAACAAATTCATCGCTATTTATTCCTAAATCTGCTGTAGAAAAATTTTTGAAAAACTTGTCTCTTGCTCAATTTTCCAAGAGTCTGATATGTAAAAATACCTAAAATTATTTGCTAACTGCTAACCAAGCTCTACCTTATTAGTGACTAACTAAATGTAGAGCTTGCTTGTTAGCAAATGAGCAATTTACCCCTATGGTAGTTAGGGGCATTCAATTAGGTATTACCTTTCGGCTCGTGCCATTATGGCATACTTGAGACAAAAGTTAATAATATATTTTTACTAAATTTTATAATCTACTTTTTTACTGCTTAATATCAGAATCACAGATGGATATTAATTATTTTAACGCCAATTATATTTCGATGATTGGGCTGCAATTTCCTATAAAACCACCTAGCATGGTCTTTAAAGCAATATTCACTGTTAAATCTGTTTGTATTAGCTTAAAATGCCTAAAATTGATAATTCTTCCAGCAATACTAAATTGTTTATCAACAGTAGACTTCTTGCAAAATTCAGTTAAGCAGATTCAGTAGAGTTATTGCAAAAATCTACATAAGAATAAAAAAAACACAGATAAACCCAGATGAACACAGATATTTATCTGCGTCCATCTGTGGTTCGATATCCAAAAAGCCGACTCATGCAATAAATTCCATGAGATGCGCTCACAAGGAACGATTTTGTGTTGTTTCAGCCTCTACTTTTAAGACATATCTCTTCTTTCTCTAACAACCGCTTTAGAGATATCAGACAACTAAGTTAGGAAGATTATTGCTCATTTATTCTATGCCGACGTATTTCTGAAAAATGTTTCACACCCCATTCATGCATTGCATTAAGAATAGGTTGCAGGCTTTCTCCCAAAGGCGTCAATGAGTATTCTACTTTGGGGGGAATTTGTGGATAAACCTCGCGATGAATAATGCCATCATCTTCCATTTCTCGAAGTTGCTGAGTCAGCATCTTTTGAGTAATTCCGGGTAAAGCCCTCTGTAATTCACCAAAGCGCTTTACCCCTGCCATTAATTCTCTAATAATCAAAACTTTCCAGCGTCCACCAATTACCTCTAATGTAATTTCTACTTCGCAAGTCAGCCTGGTATCGTTTTCCGCTTTAGTTTCCATAGTTTTGTTATTTTTCAAGATTTAATGGGCAACTAATTAAATACTTTCACTAGACCTACCTGTAATTGTAAATGCCGCCCAATAGTAAGGATGACAATATAGCTTTTGCTCTGGTGGTAGTTTACTGCTTCTATACATTTGTGTTGCTACATGAGTCCTAATTCGTAAATCTTCGGGATGTAGATTATTTAGTAAATCTTCATACCATTTTGTTAATTCACTTGCAGTGAGTTCTCGCAGCCATGCTGTCACTTCAGCTAAGGTAGTAGCTGCTGATTTATCTGGCTGTAGCCGTCGATAAAACTCTATAACTACTAAGTCATTGGCAACTGATTCTACAGCCCACAGAGTATTTACAATCTGAGATACTCCTCCCATCAGAAAACCATTTACTAAACTCACATATTCGCTAGTAACTATGTGATTGTTTGCATTTATAGCTTCACAAGCTGATAGGTTAACCAGGTTGTAACTTATTAAAGATTGTTGAGAGATTTCTTCTAATGTGAGTTTGTCTGCCCCAGCTAATGCCAATTCTGATTTTTTCGGTTCACTAGAATTATTAACGATATGCCCGATAAAGTGAAATATATTGTAGTCATTAACAAATTCATGATGCACGTTATTTTTATTAGCTTGTACTCCCTGAATCCGGTGAGAATTAGGGAATATATGGCTGACAATCTCCGCTTGCAGTTTGGCAAACTTTAGGGGTGGATAATCTGTACTATGAGGATTTTCAACACTGAGGAATAGTTGATTATTTGTATCTCCTATGGTTTCAGATTTTATTGTTAATCCTGTTTGGACGCTGGGCAAATAGCTGATAGTAAAATTCGCCTCTTCACTTGGCAATTCCTCAACAGAAGAAGCATCAAAAAGCGCATGGAGAGGTAGTCTTTGCAAGTCGCGGTGGGGAATTAAAATTAGTTGGGTAATTCCTTCAAGTTCCTGAGTGATGGTAGAAATGTTGAGGATATTTTTTAGCTCTAATAGCCTTTGCTCCATATCCATTCGCCAGGAATGATTGCTTTGATTTTGTTTATCTGAAGAGTGGCTGCAATATTCTTGATATTGTTGATTCCAATTTTCCAGCCAATCTTCAAAAGCAATCAAACGTCTAACTGCTTCGGGGAGAGGAACTTCGTGCAGACGCATGGGGGTTTTACCTAAGCTAAATACCCCTGCATCTTGCATCGGTGTGAATATCAGGATGGGTGAAGGCGCTTGATCTTTGAGAACAAATGTATGTAAAGCGGCGGGGCTAATATGCCAGTAAATAATTGCTGTTTGAGGATTTAATAGTGGCTGAACTTCAGCATAGCTAAGTGAGTCAATCTCGTCTTGCCAACCATCAAGTAGCCAGGTTAAACAAGCATTTTTAGCTTGTTCGGCAATTTCCCAGGCTTCTACTAAGTCACCGTAATCTACAGCTAAATCAACTACTAGTTGCCTCAAGCCTGCAAATTTCAGAGCTAGCTGTTTTTTACTATCCTCAGAACGTGTATGCTCACTGAGCAACTGTTGTAATAAATTTGTGCTGTATTGCAGAAATTCTTGTGCTTGTGCTGTTTGTCCTAAACCCACAAGGGTTTTGATGAGGGATTGTAAGACTTCCAGGTGTAACTGAGGAAAGTCTTCACTAGTCAGGGTTAACAGTGCCTGATTATACGCAGCTACAGATTTTTGCCAATGAGTGCGGGTGACACCATTTTTCTTGCCTTGCTCGTAATGAGTATTGGCGATCGCTAAATGCAATCTCCCCCAACCTTCTGGGTGCGTATCTGGGCGAACATATTTCAAACCAGCTTCGTAGCTAGCTAATTTGCCTTCATAGCCACTTTCCTTTAAGGCAGTATTTGTAGCTGTGATGGTAGTAAACAAACCAGAAAGCGCATCAGGATTAACTAAATTACCAGCAGCCGTTCCTCGCCCAATCCAAGCTTCCCAATAATCAAACTTGATTTGTAAAGCACTATCATAGGAAGCGATCGCATCTGCATATCGTCCTAAATAAAATAGCGCCACCGCCTGGTTATACCAAGCTAAATGGAAGTCCGGTTTGATGGCTATAGCTTTGCGGTAGGAGTCAATTGCTTCTTCACGGCGTCCTAAATTTTCTAAAGCCACACCTCGGTTGTACCAGGCTAAGTAGAATTCAGCTTGAATCGAGAGTGCTTTATCCCAAGAAGCGATCGCTTCTGACCACCTTCCCAAATTAAACAACACCACGCCCCGATCGATCCAGACTTCATAGTAATCGGGTTGAATTGCTAAAGCTTTATCGTAAGATGCGATCGCTTCTTCATGTTGTTCGCTGACACCCAAGGCTATACCTCGGTAATACCAGTTTTCTGGGTCTTGTGGTTGCAAAACTAAAGCTTGGTCATAACTGGCAATTGCTTCTAATAATTGCCCTAACTTCATCAGTGCCAAACCCCTACTAGACCAAGCTTCAGCAAAATCTGGCTTGATGGCAATTACTCGCTCAAAAGAAATAACTGCTGCGTCAAATTCTCCTAATTCACCGAGAATTCCCCCCCGGTTATACCAAGCTTTGTAGTAATCGGGTTTGAGTTCTATAGCTTTGTCGTAAGATGCGATCGCCTCAACAAAATGTTCTAAATGAAATAGTGTTAAAGCTCGGTTGAACCAATATTCATCAACATGGGGTTTGAGTTCGATTGCGGCGTCGTAAGATGCGATCGCTCCTAATAAATCTCCAGTTCTAGCTTGCTGAAGACCTTGGTAAAACCAAGCTTGTGCCCGATCGATTTTTTGCTGCGGAACAATTTGCGAATTATTGCGTTGAATTGCCAGTTCAGCAGCAAGTTCTTGGACTAAAGAAGTACTTTGATCCAACCTAACCAACAATTCATCAAAGGCTTGGGCGACATTTGGCTCTAATTTCGCTAAAGATTTATCCCATGTCGCCGCTTCTGATAATTCTCCTTTGCCATCTTCTGGTGGGGGAGTCAGGCTCATGTTTTCTGTGGGCGGAGTTGAGCTAGTAGCTTGTGGAGGCGGAGTCAGGTTTGGATGTTCTGTTGAGGGATTGAGATTAGTAACTGGCGTAATAATTTCTGGCTCTTCCTCTTCCGGCTCCGAAAACAAATCGAATAAGTTGGCGATTTCATTATCTTCTCCAGGATCTAGGAGCGTCGCTCGCCTGGGAATTTCCACATCGTCTCCTTCATACTCCCACAAATATTCCCCGATATTGCCTGTCCATGTTTCTTCAACAGCAGTCATTTCAGGAATTGGGAGGATTTCCGGTTCTTCCTCGTCATAATCCCACAAGCGATCGCCTAAGTTACGGATCAACTCTTGCCCCGGAGAGTTTACCAAGTGGTTTTCAGATCTTATACTTTCCATCGCCAGATGAGGATCTAGCTCCTCAATCGCTTCATACTCTGTCGCTGAGTTGCGCTTCAGCAGGCTAAGACCAATATCATAAGATAGGTCGCCAACTCTGCCGATCCCCAGTTCACCCAGCTGGATCATCCGCGCTGCTAACTGATGGTTAGGTGCGGGTGAATTCAATAATCTTTCACCAAAGCTCAACAGCCAATCTATCCAGCGCTCATCAGAAATGCGATGTTCCATCCGTTGCAAGTACTTCAGCGCCCACTGTCTGCCTCGTGCTTGTTGCACGCCTTCTAGCAACTGGGTAAACAACAGTTCTAAATCCGCATTACTAAGTTCGGGTGGTGAATTGACCACTCCGTATCCCTTTGCAACATTTCGAGAAATGGGTTTTCGACTGCTAAAAGGATGCTGAAATAACTTTTTAAGCCACTGAAATAGACGCCTGAGCATCTGTCACACTCTTGGATTTTGTTTAACCTAGATTGTAGCCATCGTTGTGTTAAAAAGATCGTGAATTACGTAAAAAGCCACGAGTCACAAGATAAAAAAGTTGTGAAATAATTCATCACGATTGCGTATTGGGCATGGGGCATGGGGCACGGGGCATTGGAAATTAGCCAATAGTCCGTAGTTACTAGTAGAACATGGTGTAAATAAACCACCCATTATAAATTCTGTAACCTTTGCAAAAAAGTAATTACGAATTATAAATATCCGAATTTCGCGTAACGGTACTAGGTGATTTACCTTAACGTGAATTTTGAATTTCCCACAGTGCGACTATTTTTTTGCTTTTGGGCGAGAAAGTCAAGACTCTGTTTGTTCTGTAGCCTCTTGATTTGCAGCATGATACTGATTAATCAATGCTTGGATAATAACTTGTGGGTCGTTTGTCTCAAGTCCCAGTTGTTGAGCAACCTGCTGGGATAAGGTTTCATCCTCCTGCATCATGGCAAACAGCTGTTCCAAGGTAACAGTTTGATAACCTTCCTCAGAAACATTGTCTTCTGTATCCGCTGCACTTGTTACCAAGTCATTCTCTGGCGGTGGTGCAGATGTCACAGCATCTGGCCCGGCATATTCCCAAACTGGTTCGCCGCCTTGATTGCGCGTCAACAATTGCATCCCGATATCGTAGGCAACGTCTCCTACTTCGCCCACACCTAAATCACCTAGTTGTACTAGCCGGGTTGCTAATTCATTATTAGGTGTAGGTGCTGCGAGCAATCTTTCTCCTAAGACTCCTAACCACGCAACCCAGCGTTCAGTTGGGATGCGATGTTCAATATTATGTAGCCACTTTACTGCCCACGCTTGTCCTCGTGCTTGATGCACACCCTCCAAAAGTTCGTTGAACAGAAATTCTAAATCTGTATCGCTGAGTTGTGGCGGTGGTTCTATGGGAACATCTCTCCTAGCTTCGGAGCGAGTTGGTTTCCCACCAAACAAGCGTTGAAACAACTTTTTAAACCACTGAATGAGCCGCCTGAGCATCTGCTGCACCATTGAGTATTCTTTACCCTAAGATTGTAGCGATCGCAGTTTACTATAGCTTTAATCAAGCCAATAATTCATTTACAGTCACAAACTTCAGTCCGAAAAAACTTTCTATTGCTCATGCTGCAACGAAAAACTCGCATAATAGGCTAAAGTAGAGTTTTGTTCTGGGTAGTTTACCAGATATAGTGCAAAAGCTGAAAGCTACGCCTGATATCGGGGTAGGGTCAACAAAAGGATATTGCAAAGGCTGATTTTAATACTGAAGCAACATTGTATCAAATAAAACCTTTGAACTTTTAAGCCCCGTCCTCTTCTGATATAATTGGACTATTGCCACAGGTGAAAACCTCTTCGGCTGTGCCTGTAGAAATATAGGATAAATAGTGCTATACGAAAGCACATAAATTTTGAATCTAGCAACTGAGTAACAATAAACAATATAAAAATAGCGTACTAACTGTTAAACAGTAGTTGATGATTTGGAAACAATAAGTTTGGGTTTCCAAAGTATTTTCTCATGGGAGAACGCAGGAAGCTTGCTACTCTAGCTTTCGGTAAGTTACCATGCGAACCTGCTTGGCAGTAGCATTTGGCTAACTCCAGTCTAGTGCTGGACTTACTGCCCGTGAACCCAAAAAAGCAAGTTCAACCTCAAAATACCCTCGCTCAAAAGCAGAGGACTGTCAAAACCGTGTCATCCCAAACTCGACTGGGTGCTGCAATCTTATGTCTTACGAACCCCTGCACCACAAGTATCGCCCAAAGAGTTTTGCTGAATTAGTGGGACAAGAGGCGATCGCTACCACCCTCACTAACGCGATTCGCTCATCCAAAATCGCTCCTGCCTATTTATTTACTGGCCCCAGAGGTACAGGAAAAACTTCTAGTGCAAGAATTCTCGCCAAATCCCTCAATTGTCTTAGTAGTGGTAAGCCGACTGCTGAACCTTGTGGTTTGTGCGATGTCTGTCAGGGCATTACTAAAGGCTACTCTTTAGATGTGATTGAAATCGACGCAGCCAGCAACACTGGTGTTGATAACATCCGCGAGATTATAGAAAAAGCGCAGTTCGCCCCTGTACAGTGCCGTTACAAGGTGTATGTCATCGATGAATGTCATATGCTCAGTACTCAGGCGTTCAATGCGCTACTAAAGACGCTAGAAGAACCACCGAAACACGTAGTCTTTGTATTAGCGACAACCGACCCCCAGCGAGTATTGCCCACAATTATTTCTCGTTGCCAAAGGTTTGATTTTAGACGCATCAACTTAGAGGCGATGGTGCAGCATTTAAGCGCGATCGCTCATAAAGAAAACATTCATATTTCGCTAGATGCTGTCACCTTAGTAGCCCAAATTGCGCAGGGAGGATTGCGGGATGCAGAAAGTTTACTCGACCAATTAGCACTGTTGTCGGGTGAAATTGTACCAGACAGAGTTTGGGATTTAGTCGGTTCGGTTAGCGAACGGGACTTGATAGCCTTGTTAGATGCGATCGCGCAAGATAATGCAGAAGCAATTCTCGACAGTACCCGCAAAATCCTCGATCGCGGTCGAGAACCGCTGACTATTTTGCAAAATCTCGCCGCTTGCTATCGCGATTTACTCATTGCGAAAACTGCACCTAACCGCCAAGATTTAGTTGCTTGTACTGAGCAAACCTGGCAAGCATTTACTGGATTAGCCCAGAAGCTGGACATAAGTACAATTTTGGCAGGGCAGAAACACTTACGCGAAGCCGAACTACAAATTAAAAACACGACCCAGCCGCGTTTGTGGTTAGAGGTGACATTGCTTGGCTTATTACCAAGTGCAAATATTCCGGTGCAAGTCGCAAGCGCACTGCCGAGAATCAGCGCACCAGCAGTTTCACCAAGCCAACCCCCCATCACCTCATCTCCCCCTTCTGTTGCGTCTCCCCCGGTTTCCCCAATCCCCCAGCCAGCAAATAACATCTCTGCTGTGAAAGCGGTATCATCACCGCCTCCAGAAAGTGTCATAGTTTCTCAGCTACCTGAGGAACCGAAGCCATTAAATCCACCTGTAGAATCAGTAGCTACTGCACCACCTACACAGGAAATTGTTGAAACGACAGCAGCAGATTTTACCCAAATTTGGCAGCAAGTTCTTAGTAATATTCAGCAGATACCGAGGCGAGAGTTACTGCGACAAATGTGCCATCTTATAGAATTTGATGGTGCTTACGCCCGTGTTGGCGTGAAAGCAGCATGGCATAAAAAAGTACAATCAGATTTGCAGATGATTACCGCTGCTTTTCAGCAAACTTTCCAGCGGGAAGTCAAAGTCAGCTTAGAAGTCGGAACTCCCTCAACCTCTAGTTCAACCAAGAAACACCCTCCGAGCAACGGCTCAACTATTGTTAAGCAGCCACCGCCGCTTAGTTACGACAGGCAAACTCCACCACCTACACCAGTACAGCCACCACCCACACCAGCACCACCAAAAACAGAGCCAGCGGCTAAAGGGAATAGTAATGGTAATGGCAATGGCAATGGCAATGGAAGAGTGCAAACTTTGCCACCATCTCCAGCCCCCACACCTCCTGGTGATTGGGAAACTGATGAAGTAGCGATCGCAGCTCAACGATTAGCAGAATTTTTTCAAGGACAAGTAATCCGCTTGTCAGATGATGCAGTAGCCTTTTCTGAGAATATGGTTGGATCTGATTTACTTGATGAATCGGATCTCGATGATGAATAAATTACAAAGAGTCAAGAGTCAAAAGTCTAATAACTATTGACCCTTGACTTTCTTACGCTTTCTCCACACCTGTATGCACAGTTTTCACCCATTTCAGCCGTTTTTGCCGGAATGACATCCGGGCGGTGGTACTGCTCATGACTACCAACCAGTGGAACATATATAAAGTGCCACGTAGGGTTTGCAGCAGTAACAGTAAATATGTGGAAAACTGGAATTTTTCTGCTTGATGAATCCGCCTTAAACCAGTGAACATCCCAATCATGGAAAGGCTAACAGACAAGCCTGTGATGGGGCCTAATATTGGCGGACGATGGCGGGCGATCGCCATTAATAAATCTGGGATTGTTGCTGTTGGTAAGATGTACATAATCAGCATAAAGCTCAGTAGATCCCAAGTTTTGCGCACCCCTAAGCGATTTTTCAGGAGCAAATCCCAGTAATCTAAATAGCGCTGATATCCACCTTCTGCCCAACGGTTGCGCTGATGCCAAAGTGCGATCGCATTTGTCACACCTTCTTCTTCTACAGCTGGCGAGAATACGCACTCAATATCCCAGTTGTCTAGATGTAAGCGCAGCGTCAAATCCAAATCATCGGTGATGGTTTCTTCGTTCCACCCACCGCAACTTGTTAAGGCTGTACGCCGGACAAATTGCCCGTTACCCCGCAGTTCACCAATTCCACCAAGGGCAGTCCGCTGTTGCTGAAAATAGGTATCCAGCGCCATCTCCGCCATTTGGCCTTTAGTCCAAAAATTCTCGTTGGCATTGGCGATCGCTTTTCGTACCTGCACCGCCCCTACCTTTTCTCTTTGGAATAAAGGTACTACTTGTAGCAACAAGTCTGGTGATACTTGGGCATCGGCATCAAACACTGCGATGATTTCACCCTTAGTCAGAGGTAAAACTTGATTCAATGCCCCAGATTTACCGCCTGTAGCTTGTGCGGTACGCCGGAAGATTTTCAGTTGTTTGTATTCCTTTGCCAGTTCTGTTAATAACTGCGGTGTACTGTCACTGCTGTTATCGTCAATTATCCATAGTTCGTACTTCTCATCTGGATATTCCAGATTGCAAAGACTCTTGACTAATCTACCAATTACTGATTCCTCATTTTTAGCTGACACTAAAACAGATACAGAAGGTAAATCTCCCTGCATTTGTTTTGGATGACGGCGGGGTCTGGCAAATACCACCTCCAAAGCGTGAATACCTAGAATAGTGGTCAGACCCAGTACGAATATAAAACCCCAGGAAGCTAAATGCAGAGCGATCGTGCTACTCCAGACTATAGTCAAAACTAGAGCCGCTTTGCGTCTGCGTCCTTGAAACCGGAATGGTAGAAACAAAGGTTCTGTATCTACTACTAACTCCTCGGTTGCTGAAAGGTCAGACAACAGAGAGTCAAGCGGAGCAAGCTCGTTGCTAGAATCGTCTTCGGGCCAGAAATTCGCTGGCATAGGTTACTTGATTCAAAAACCACTATTTGTCTACGCCTGTAAAGAAGCTGAGAATCAGGTAACACCAAACTGTAGAACCTTGAGCTAGCCCTGGATTGGCAGTAATTTGCTACCTCTTGTGACTCATAAATAGAGCCTTTAGGCAAAGCGATCGCCAAGTAGCAACAGCTAGTTGTTGAGAGAAGTCACAATAACAGCATCTATCTCTAGATAGAAGAGATTTTTGATTGTTATTGCTCTCAGCTTCCATAAAAGCTAATGCGACCCTATTGTACCTGACATTCACATATTTCTTAACAGTAACTTTATTGCCTCGACCATAGATGGCACTGGCAAAGGCTTTCCACTGATGATTTTGCTATGCAAATTCGTATAACTCGGAACTCAGCAGTATTTTGCAGAAAATGTATAAACCAGAATTTTTTGGGAATACTTACTATTGACACCTACTTCTTTATTTAACAAAAGTGGCGGCGAAAAATCCTCCACCCTCTACTTCTTTACCCAAACTCTCATCCCCAGTTACTTTTACATAACTTGAGGAATATTTAACGATGTCTATTGAGCAACTTCAGCCAGCTAGCCAACAACAAGCAAGTGTTTACCTACCCTACATTCAGGGCGCTAGGCGCAACTTCTTACCCTATGCCATCAGTCTTTATCAAAAAGGCGTCCTAGAAGGTCATCGCAAAATAGAGGCTAGTGAAAATATTCCCTTTGTTGCCACCTGGAATGTTGCTAGCCTACCTTCAGACTTGACCCGTTGCCGAATGCAGTTTGACGGCGATGCAGAGCTAAGTTACGAGATAATGATGGCGAGTTCCGAGTTTATAACTTATTTAATTGAATTGATGGACAACTATAAACGCCATCGCCTGACCGATTTTTCTCAAGCTTTTTATCGCAAGCTGCTGCGTATAGATGAATGATCTGGCGGAGCCTGAAAATCTAATAATTTTAGTAATATCGCCAGAAAAAGACTTTATTTTGAGTCATGCATTTTTCTGGCGATTTGAGCAATAACTCCTAGAAATGAGGTTTGTAACAACAGCGATCGCTAAGTTCGACCTAAAATTAGAAAACACCAAGCTGGATTCTACTTCCTTTTGAATATAGGAGTGCATGTGTGCCAAAATCCGCGAAATATTTGCTGATTGGATCGACTGAGACTTACAGTGGTAAATCTGCTACAGTTCTAGGTTTGTCTTATCAGCTACAGCAAACAGGACTGGATATTTCCTATGGCAAACCTTTAGGTACCTGTTTCAATGTATCTGTTGGTAGGGTCTTTGAGGAAGATGTCCAGTTCATTGCCAATAGCCTTAACCTGAGCGAAAATCGACTTGCTCCCACAATGCTGGCTTTGGATGAAGTCAGCGTGCAAAAACGCTTACGTGGCGAAGACAAAACTGATTATCAGCAGTCCCTAGTCCAGCAATATTTGCCAATTTCCAAGGGAGATTTGGTGTTGCTAGAGGGACCTGGTGATTTGGAAGAAGGTAAGTTATTTAACTTATCTTTGCCGCAAGTGGCTCAAGTATTAGATGCCAGCGTATTGTTAGTAGCACGTTATAAATCTCTGCTTTCAGTTGAGGCACTTTTATCTGCCAAGCAGCGCATAGGCGATCGCTTGATCGGTGTTGTACTCAATGATATTCCTGGCGAACAACTAGAATCTGTCAACAATCTCTTGCGGCCATTCTTAGAGCAGCAGGGAATTCCTGTGTTAGCAATGCTACCAAAAAGTGACTTACTACGCAGTGTCAGTGTCGGTGAACTGGTGAAGCAGTTAAACGCCGAAGTTCTCTGTCGTAGCGATCGCCTAGATTTAATGGTGGAAAGCCTAGCAATTGGCGCGATGAATGTCAATGCCGCTGTCAAATACTTTCGCAAACGCCGAAATATGGCAGTGGTGACAGGAGGCGATCGCGTGGAAATTCAGCAAGCAGCATTGGAAACTTCTACTCAATGCCTCATCCTCACTGGACAACTGCCACCTCCCGAGTTCATCCTAAGTCGTGCTGACGAACTAGAAATCCCCATTTTGTCTGTTGATTTAGATACCCTCACCACTGTGGAAATTGTAGATCGCACTTTTGGACAAGTGCGTGTTCACGAACCAATCAAAGTAGAGTGCATTCGTCAGTTGATGGGCGAGCATTTTGACCTGGAACGCTTGTTATCCAAGCTAGGCTTAAATCCAGCAGCAGCGTTACCTTAACCTCATCAACTCAAAAATTCAGAGCATAAATGCTCAATCATCAATTAGAGGATTTTATTACTAGCGAGGAATTAGTTCGCTATCACCTCCTAGGTGCTGGCGTGCTATCCCTCATGAGGAAGATGGGGGATGAGGAGGATGAGGAAGAATTTGACTGTTGACTCTTAACCCTTGACTATTAACAAAATATGCAACTATCGCAACCAATAATTGAGAAAAGGTAGCAAAGTCTAACTCAAGAGGGCTTCGCACTTACACTCTGTTTGGTAAAATATCCTGGTCGTTTCATCTCATTACGTCCATCTTTGAGTCAGTCAATAGACCTTATTAACCTCGATACATTAGCGCAAGAACTGGCAACAATCCAGCAAACAGGTTCTAAACGAATTGCCTTGCTGGGTTCCCGTCATGTCCCGATTACGCACCAGAATCTCATTGAAATGATGACCTATGCCTTGGTTTTATCAGGCAATCGGGTTATTACTTCTGGAGCTACAGGTACCAATGCTGCTGCCATTAAAGGCGCAATGCGGGCTGACGCCAATTTGTTGACGGTGATTCTACCCCAAAGCTTAGAACGCCAGCCCCATGAATCGCGTCAGCAGCTAGAACTGGTAATGCACCTAGTAGAAAATCCTAGTAACGATAATCTGTCCCTCGCAGAAGCGAGTTACATTTGCAATAAGGAGATTATTTCCCGCTGCCAGCAACTCATTTGCTTTGCATTTCACGACAGTCGTACTCTGCTGCAAACTTGTAAAGATGCAGAAGAACAGAGAAAAGTGGTTACGCTTTTCTACTTTGACTAACGTGAGGCTGAGTTTGCGTGAGTTTAATTCTAAAGAAGAGAAGTACGAATGGTTCATGGGTAATAGGTTTACCTAATTGCCCATAACCGACAATTAATGTTATTTATGGATTTGGTTGATGATGCTGTGACAACCATCTATTTCTGCTGTTCTTTTATCTGCAATCGCAAAGCAGGGATTATAGAGGAGGGTAATAATTAGCAATTGACTCATCCCTAATCCCTATTTCACATCCAAAATCCAAAATTCAAAGATGTGCTATGGCTTCTAATTATTCCTTTGACATTGTGAGTGACTTTGACCGACAAGAATTGGTTAACACCGTCGATCAAGTTGTGCGAGAAATCAAAGGCCGTTACGACCTCAAAGATACTGCAACTACTGTTGAGTTAGGTGAGGAAAGCATTGACGTTAATACTGACAGTGAATTTACCTTAGATTCTGTACACAACATTCTTCGAGAAAAAGCTGCTAAACGCAATCTCTCTCAGAAAATCTTTGATTTTGGCAAAGTTGAATCAGCCAGTGGTAATCGTGTACGGCAAGAAATTAAACTCAAAAAAGGTATTAGCCAAGAAATTGCCAAACAAATTTCCAAATTGATTCGAGATGAGTTTAAAAAAGTGCAAGCTTCGATTCAAGGAGATGCGGTGCGGGTGACAGCTAAATCTAAAGATGAATTGCAAACTGTAATTCAGCGTTTGAAGCAAGAAGACTTACCCGTAGCTTTGCAATTTACAAATTATCGTTAAATCAACTATAGCTTGGTGTTCAGATCCCCGACTTCTTAAAGAAGTCGGGGATATTCTATATCCTTATACGGTTCAGTTAAGAGAGATTGTAGGGGCACGGCGTCCACAATCTTTTGGTGTATACAGTAATCTTATCGGTGCCGTGCCCTACTACGACATATTGCATCTCAGCCTAACTGAACTGTATTAATCTATATCTAGGTAGTAGAAATTAAGAACCCTTGAAACCAAAGCTTTTTCGGAAAAATTCCAGAGTTTTGATGAATAACCTAATTATGAATATCTTAGAAAATTTTTCAAATTTATAGTTGAAGAGTAAATCCATTATTTCATTAATATTCAAAAATTTAAGATAAGTTATTGACCGATCCACTATATTGTCACTATCAAGTAAATATTTTTTAAGCCCAAGTTTCTCGGAAATTATCCACTTTTTATAAAATATTTTGTACATTTCCTTTTGATAATTTCTAAAATCTGAAGCTTCATTATTTAAATATTTTTCAATATATTTAACAGCCACTTCAGCGCTACACATACCATGCCTAATACCTTCACCTCCTAAAAAGTTAACAGTAGAGACAGCATCTCCAATAGCTATAATATTTTTTTTATAATACTTATCTTGCAATCCCTGGCTATATTTTAGTGTTCCTCCATGAATATCGATAATTTTGTAGTTTTTGGGCTTAATATAATCTTTGATAATCAGTTCAATATAATATTTTATCGGTTCTGGCTTTTTAATTAATTGATGCTGTGAATTCAACAATCCAGCACCAACTTTTAATTTATTATTTTCCATAGGAAATATCCAAGAATAGCCTTTTGGCATCCATTTATGACCTAGGAAAAAAGTTAAGCGATCGCATTGTTTTTCGTAATCCTCTGGTTCGACTTCTAAGAGATACTCAATTCCTGTGCCACTGTGGAATAATGGTTGAGTTTCTCCTTTGTTATAGATGACTGCTCTGGTTGGGCCAGTTGCATCGACTATGACTTTTGCTGCAACCTTTACCTCCCCTTCTTTTTTCGATTTAAAAAATAGAATAGTTTGCCCTGCTTCCTTTACTTTTCTCAAGTAAAAGTACCCCAGCCAAACTTCTCCACCACTGGCTTTGACTTCATTAGCTAAAAATTCTCTCAATTTAGCAAAATCTAAAACCACACCTAGAGGTTTTGGCGAATCCCAGGTTTCATTTAAATTGGTGGTGACAATTTTAATCCCTTGCCAATAACTACCAATAACTTCATCAGGTAATTCAAACTTCGCTAATGTTTCTATAGGAGTTCCAGCGCTAGAAAAGCTATTTACAGAAAAGTTGTCATATCGCTCTACTAGCAAAACTTTTCGACCAGCTTTCGCTAATAATCTCGCACAGTGTCCTCCAGCAGGCCCTGCACCTACAACTACTACATCAAAGCTCTTCATTATAGTTTCTATAAAAAATACGGCGAATTAAGGATTTGGGAAGCAGAGTTAATTCCCGTCAATTCACTATGAACATTAATCTGCCCTAAAATCCCCAATCTCCAAAAAATCAGTTTCAACAACAGAGAAGAGGAAATTATATTCCCTATTCTCTGTTCCCTGTTCCCTTATTGAATGTTAAAGAACTTTATGGGTGTGGGAGTGCTGTTTAACGTTATCTTCTTTGGTAACTACCCTGGCAGCATTTAGCACACGCTTGCGTTCAGTGGAGTAATTGAACTCTGTGTAGATTGTACCCAAAGGAATAAGAGATTTTGTAATGTCACGACGCTTGTAGGTACGAGCTGCTGCAAATAGCCGTGGTACAAACTCATCTGCGAACTGAGCCGACTCTGGGAAGGTAGTAGGAGCTGAGAGTGTGTCACCATTCAGGACAGAGCCTAAAGTTGTCGCCCAAGCAAACTTATATGAAGTGGGAATACCTTTCATCACTGCTTCTATAGCAGCAGAGGGAATCGGTTCAATAACTTCAACTTGATGAACTTCTCCATCTTCCTTGACAAAGCAGGTTGCCAAGCCGATCACAATATAATCATCAGCAGTTAAATCGGGGGCATTAGGGTAAGAAATTGCAATTGTCATAAGAAAATTTTCTCAAAACTTAAAAGTCAGATTAAGGAACTAGAAGCTGGAACCGTTAGATGAGAATCTAGATAGAGATACAGCATCAAGGAGAAACCCCATAGCTCAAGCTATGAGATTCAAGCAAAGATTGTTGTTTTTCTTGACAACACTTACTCCAACAAGAAAACACAGGTAAGTTTTTGCTTCTTCTGTAGTTAAGAGGTTTGTTTTGCTTTATCAGCATTGCTACTTTCCTGTGTGTTTTGCGTCATCTCTCATGAACGGCTTGTTGGCATTCTACCAATTTGTCGCTCTCACTACCTGACTAGTCTTTGAGATTGATATTTGCTTTTTCTGGAATTTAACCTGGGGATGAGGTATCTATTATGGGATTGGATCGTTAATTATTTATATGAGATAGAGTTTCTCAATGGCTATGGTTTTAATGGTTAAGTAATTATAGACACCCTAAGAACTGACATATCAGACACACTAGCAGCAGAATAATAACTATATTTTGATTTCAAAAACCAAATTATATACGGCAGGACAATATGAGTAATCACTCTTATTTATCTTTTGGGGATAAGCAAAATAACTTATATAAGTCTGTATCAAATAGAACAGCAAATTTAAAAGTTGATTTAGACTTAGAAGACGGCAATGTCCGCTCTTCTGCCTTGAGGTTGGCTCAAAGAGGAGATTACAATCAGGCGATCGCATTGTTAAGCCAACTCATCCGTCGCCATCCAAAAAATGCCGTTGATTACAACAATCGTGGGCTGATTTATTTTCAAAGCGGCGAAACACAAAAAGCGTTTTGTGACTATAACACAGCACTGCAAATTAATCCTAGTTTGGCTAGTGCTTATAATAACCGCGCCAACTACTATGCTGCTTGTGGAAAATTAGCCGCGGCGATCGCTGATTACGATCGAGCAATTGATTTGAATCCCGGCCATGTGCGGGCACGGATTAACCGAGGCATTACCTGGCGCGAATTGGGGCAATACGAGGAGGCAATTGAGAATTTTGATGTCGCACTACTTTTCGGGCAGCTAGAAGGTCATATCTGGGCTGAGAGAGGCAGAACGTATCATCTTTGGGGAGACTGGAATTGTGCGATCGCTGATTACCGCCGTGCCCTGACTCAACTACCCGAAGGAAAAGATGTTCCTGGTTGGCGCTTGCGTATACAACTTGAAAATTGGTTAACCGAACTGCTATCTCCTGAACATCCTGATTGGTAGATTAATCCGCTTGGGGACTTTAAAATCTAAATTTTCAGTAGAGTGTAGCGACCCTGTATTATTAATGGCTAATAAATGTTAATTAGTGCAGCGTAGTGTAAATAACTATCTACTTTTAACAGACAACATCTTTTCTGCTTTCTTGCACTAGGCACTGATTCAACAATTTAGCTAATTTACCTACAAAAGTTGTTGATACACAGCCACAACATAAAGAACTTCAATAATTCTCGGTTGTTTATTGTACCTAAGGTGATGACTGTGTTGCATCCGGATTTATTAGCACTATCTGACGCTGGTTAGGGTCAAATCGGTAGCTTTTTTGTTGCATAATATTTTTCGCTTGCGAGGGATCGAAGTTGCGGCTAAATTCTGCTTGCAAAATATCCACACGCCCTTCCATCTGCTTAACTTCAGTGCGCATTTCTCGCAATTTTTCCTGCTGTAACCAGTGATAAGGCAAAAGTTGCATGAGGGCGGAAACTGCGGCTGCTGAAATTGCCAGATTAACCCCTATCTTGGCTGTTACTTCCATAGCCATTACTTGATGCGATCGTTGACGCAGATGGCGCTTAGGGCGAGGTGCAACCCGGCGTTTTTGTATCGGTTGTAGCGGCAGACTAGACGGTTGAATAGCGTTCATGATGGTAAAAAAGACCTCGTAAATTCAAGCAGAACAGCGTAAAAAGCCTACTTCTAACAATTACGGCTGGATTTAGCTGCCATATTACTTCATTTTTTGGAAATTGCTACACGTGTATTCAAAGCCAAAAAATAAACCTGGCATACGTAAGTAGCCTTAGTCAAACACTTACTTGCCTAAAGCTACAAGTGTCGATTAAGGTCACTCACTCATGCCAGGCTTAATTAGCCCAACAACTTTGTCACACTGTGGCTTATTTGTAAAGTTCTGTAGCTAAACGCCAAGCCAGAACGCCTGGAATGAGTGCCACAACCAAAGCGATATACACTTGGGTATCTGAGAGAGACGTTACAGCGAACAAGAGAGTGTTAGATATAGGCATGGTTGGAAACCTCCTAAACTCAATGCATTTTGAATAGTTCGTTTACTACTTTTCCCTGTTTTGCGAGGATTGTGGAATATCTTGTTACAAGATGCAACAAAAGCAGCGATCGCTCAGTAGTTATTAGTTATTCTTTTTTAAAAAAATATATAAATATTATGGATTTGTTTCTGGGGATCGACTTCGGTACATCTGGCGCTAGGGCTACGGTGATTGACGCTGAAGCTAGCATTCAGGCAGAAATGAGGTATCCTTGGGAAAATGCGGCTGATTGGGTGGATGTATGGCAGACGGCTTTATTTACTCTCCTAGCATCGATTCCTGAAGAACTGCGGCGAGAAATTCAGGCGATCGCTATTAATGGAACTTCTTCCACTGTCTTGCTAGTAGACGCGGCGGGTTCGCCACAAGATGCGCCTCTACTTTATAACGATCCACGGGGATCGGTGATGCTAAAGCAGTTGAAGAGTATCGCACCCGAAAATCATACGGTAGTTAGCGCTACATCTAGTCTCGCTAAACTACTGTGGATGTCGCAGTTACAGACTTTTAGCAAAGCACGATATTTCATGCATCAAGCAGACTGGCTAGCATTTCTGCTGCATGGGTACTTAGGTATTAGTGATTACCACAACGCTTTAAAACTGGGTTATGACGTTGAAGAGTTGAAATACCCAGAATGGCTAACTCAGCTGCAAATACCTATTCAACTACCTAAAGTTTTACCTCCTGGTACACCTGTAGCAGAATTACGCCCAGAAATTGCAGCTAAGTTTGGTTTCCGCCACAATTGTTTGGTATGTGCTGGCACTACTGATAGTATTGCGGCTTTTCTTGCTAGTGGTGCAAAATCGCCTGGGGAAGCGGTGACTTCTTTAGGTTCGACACTAGTATTAAAGCTATTGAGTCGCACACGGATTGAGGATGCACGATATGGAATTTATAGCCATCGCTTAGGTGACTTGTGGCTAACAGGCGGTGCTTCTAATACTGGAGGTGCAGTGCTGCGGGAATTTTTTACTGACGCTGAGTTAGAAAGCCTCAGTAAAGAGATTGATGCAACTACAGCCAGTCAGCTAGATTATTATCCTTTATTGAAAGCAGGCGATCGCTTTCCGATTAACGATCCCAATTTAGCCCCACGCTTAGAACCACGCCCAGATAATTCAGTGGAATTTCTGCATGGGTTGTTAGAAAGTATTGCCCGCATAGAAACGTGGGGGTATGAATTACTACAGAAAATGGGAGCAGATAAGTTAAAGCGTGTTTATACTGCTGGCGGTGGTGCAGCAAATAATACTTGGACTGCGATTCGCGGAAGATGTTTAAAAGTCCCTGTAATGTCCTCAGAACAGACAGAAGCAGCCTATGGAACAGCGCTTTTGGCGATGCGGGGGATGAGTGAATGACGCGGGGATGGGGAGACACGGAGACAGAGTTTTCAGAAAACAAGCTGAGATAAAAACCTGCTGTTGAGAGGAAAAGAAAAATTTTCTTTGTCCCCGTGTCCCCGCGTCTCATTTTCTCCGCGTCTCCTTCCGCGTCTAATTACTCACCTTGGTGAATTTGTTGATAAACCAACTCTCGCAGAACATTGGCTTTTTGATTAGTAATAGATGCATGAAGACTCCTAAGAGTCATCCGTACTAGTAGATTTTTTTGATGAGGTTGAATACCCAAACGTTGTATTGCCTTTTGTGGAAGTTGCTGGTAAAGAGTTTCACTTAATATTTCCACCGATTCTAATAGTTCAGCTTCCTCTCCTAAAACTTGTAGTATTTGTTCGCAAATATCTTCTAAATCCGTATCTATCCCAGTGACAATAGACATATCTCGGCTGATACTTGGTTTATTAGATACCTGATTATAGGTTTCCAGGTTCGTCATCTGGGCAGCTATTTGGGGATAGGTGTTTCGCAACAAGCGAATATCATCTATCCCCTTTACTAACATCACCAGACGATCTAATCCCCAACCAGATGCTAATCCTGTATAGTCAGGCTTGAGTAATCCAGGGTGAATTTCTCCACACTCTCCTACCTCAATCCAGTTACCATTAACTAACACTTCAATTTCTAAACCATTGCAGGTATATGGGTGTGATGTTTCATTTAAGCGATAGGAAACACCTGGAAGAACTGCGTTGAGAATAACAGCAATTAATTTAACTAAAGCTTCTCTACCCAATTGTTGACGTTGGCTAATTAGCCATACATCCATTTGATGCGGTTCCCCAACATGACGCTTATCTACCACATCCCGGCGGTAACAAATACCGGGGTGGAGAATGAGTTGTTCCCCGTGTAAGTGAGGAAGTAACTCTGGCATGATGACAGTGGTATGAGTTCTCAGTAGCCTACCGTCGCTGAGGTAACGGGTATATTTGGCGGAACGAGATAAACTTTCTCTAGGAATATAAAGCTTATCGTAGTTGTTGGCGATCGTGGTGATGGGAGAAGAACGCCAAATTGTTGGTTCAGGATAACCGGATGCTTGCAGAACTTCGGCTATTTTGTAGACGATAAGATTAATAGCATGAATACCATTTGCCGGGTTCGTCAAGTCCGGCTTAAGAAGTCCAGGTGGTTCATTTTTTGCCTCTTTTGATAGGTTTTGTAATATGAATGTAATATAGCACGGCGAATTACCGCATCACTCAACTGGGTGAGTTTTAGGGAAACATCAAGGATAATCCACATGACATATTTTGAACCGAATGAAATTAATGCCGTTGAAGTGGATAATCTCAGGTTTGAAACTGTGGTATCAGAGAAAGTGTTAACTATTCCCGAAGCAAAGCACGGTGTTTATACTCCTGTAGAGTTTGGTATTCGTATTACGAATAATACTCAAAATGTTTTTTACTTTTCAACTTCTGTTTATTCGATGTTTCCCGAAATGATAGCACCAGATAGCCAATTAATGCTAACAGGTTTGCACTCCGAGCGACTAAATAAACCACTTGCATCTGATTATGTTTTGGTAGTACCGGGAGAAACAGTAACTTTTTCTCGTGAAGCCTTCCTTTTTTGGATACAGAACCGGAAGAAAAAACGTGACCGACAATTGACTTTGAATATTCCTTTTCCAAATGAAGACATTTACGTTTTTCGCCCACTGTATCCAGGCTTATATAAATTTCGGTTCAAGTATCGTCAATCTCGTGAAGTTATGGAGAGAGATTATCGCTGTATTGAACCAAAAGTATTAGAAAAAATATTACAAAATCTTTGGACTGGAGAGGTACTAAATCCACTTGTGAATATTCACTTAGTAGAGTCATAAATTGAAGTCATTTAGGAAATTAAATGTGTACTTCATTTACCTAAAAACTCTGTAATATCAATATGCGATCGCACTCCCACCTCCTCTCTGCGTTCTCTGCGCCTCTGCGGTTCCTTAAAAATTCTTCCCTGCTAACTTCTGCAACGCCAAAAAACCCGCACCATAAGCAGGTTCATGCTTGGGAAACGTCACTTTTACTTCAGGAAACTTCTTAGCTAGAGATGCTGTAAACCTGTCATACATCTTAGATTTACCTTGCCACACACTTCCTGTAGTGACTACTTCTAAAACTGGGCGATCGCTAAAAATTTTCTCAATAACGGTGGAGGTGGCTACCACAAAATATTGCACAGCATCATCAATAATTTTATTCGCTACTTCATCACCTAAAGCTGCTGCTAAATCTACAATTTCTGCTAAAGCAGCTATTTCTGTAACTCCCCATCCTTGGCGATATATTAATTCAACAAAACGTTCTATATTTGGCAGTTCAATATAAACTTTGAAAATATCTACTAGACTCGTTGGCATCCCACTGCCATCATACGCTTTTAATGCTGCTTGTATACCAGCAAGAGCAATTTTATAGGCGCTACCTTCATCACCTAAAATATGCCCCCAACCACCTACACGTTTAGTAACTCCCTGATGATTTCGCCCGAAAATTATCGAACCTGTACCTGCTGCGGCGACAATTCCTACAGTATTACCAATCCCACCTACTAAAGCAATCAAAGCATCATGACAAATGACAATATTAGATCCTGGTAATGCCCAATTTATCGGCAGCAATTCACTATTTTGTAATTCTTTTACTAAAGATTTTACTGCTTCAATATCTTCTGCACGTCCCACACCTGCTAACCCTAAGCAAACTGCTGTAATTTGTATCGGCTTGGCGAGATTTTGTGCTTGATCTGTCGCAGCCATAATTGCAAATTCAATTGATTGTCGTGCTGCGGCAATACCTATACTCTGATAGTTGGATGCGCCTGCTTCCCCACGACTGACAACTTGGCGTGTTTCATCCATCAAAACACAAACAGTCTTACTACCGCCGCCATCAATGCCTAAAACATAGTTCATGGATAAATTCAAAACTCGCTATTTTATTTACTCTTAACTGGTGGGACGCTTGGGTTCTTCTCTTAATGGAATGAAAAATATAGTAATCATTCCTGGAATAGTTAGCAAACAGACTAAAACAAAAAATAACGGGTATCCCACTGCTTGTTGAATTGTACCGCTAATTGCCCCTGGCAACATCAGACCCAAAGCCATCAGTCCCGTAGATATGGCGTAATGAGAGGTTTTATATTCACCTTGGCAAATATACATTAAATAAACACTAAAGGCTGTAAATCCGAGTCCATAGCCAAATTGTTCTAAGGAAACTAGGGGGTAAACTAATGTCAGTGATGGTTTAGCATAAGCGAGATAAACATAAAATAAGTCAGGTAAGTTCAAGGCTAAAGCCATTAGTAAAAAGCATTTTTTCAAGCCATAGCGGGAAATTATCATGCCTCCTAAAATACCGCCAATAATTAAAGAAAGTACGCCAAAGGTTCCGTAAATTAAACCAAATTGTTCGGTTGAGACAGCTAAACCACCCTTATCTATTTTGTCTAGAAGAAATAGCGAGGCTACCTTTAAGAGCATAGCTTCACCTAATCGGTAAAGTAGAATAAATGCTAAAATTGCACCTATTTTTTCTTGTCGGAAATAGGTTTGAATAATATGTACAAAAGGTATTTTTTCGGTTTGGGCTTGTGTCTGACGGGGAGTATCTGATGCGGGTAAAGGTAAAACGAAACGATGAAAAATAAACAGAATGGCAAAGATGACGGCGGAAAATCCTAGGGAGATAGTCCAACTTAAAGGAATATTATTGAGTGTGGTTTCTAATCGCCCAGCTAAAACTACTAACAATCCACTACCAAATAATACGGCGATGCGATAGAAAAGCGATCGGATACCGACAAAAAAAGCTTGTTGTTCTGGGTTTAAAGCCAACATATAAAAGCCATCGGTGGCGATATCATAGGTGGCGGAAATAAATGCTCCGACTGTTAAGGCTGCTAAGGAGATGAAAAAGAAGTTTGGCAGTTGTAAGGATAAAGCTACTAAACTCAAGCAACAAAACATGGCAAATTGGGTGACTAATATCCATGTTCTTTTTGTGGCGTAAATATCTACGAGTGGTCCCCAAAACATTTTGATTACCCAGGGGAGATAGAGAAAACTCGTCCAAGCGGTGATTTGGTCGTTGTCGATGCCGAGTTTTTTGTAGAAGATGACGGAAACACTGCTGATGATGACGTTGGGGACGCCTTCAGCGAAGTAGAGGGTGGGGATGTAAGTCCAAGGTGAGGGGGTTTGAGGTTTCATGGAATTGAACGTAGACACGAAGTGGCTTCCCGAAGGGTACCGCGAAGGGCGCAAAGTACACAAAGGAAGATTAAGAAGAGAGAATAATACGTTTGATGCCTTCTTTGAGTAGGGGGACGTTAAAGTTAATGAGCAGGGCTAAAGGGTAATTAGTCATTTTAAGGTAGGAAAGTACTTGAGCTTCGTGGATGGGTGTTAAATTTTGAACCGCTTTCAATTCAACAATTAGAGAGTCGCCAACTAAAAAATCTAATTTTCCTTCACCTACCGGACGACCTTTATAGTTTACTTTTACTGGATGCTCAGACTTGTAAGGTATCTTGCGTATAAGAAATTCTTCTCTAAGAGCTTTATGATACACCTCCTCCAAAAATCCAGATCCTAATATCCTATGTACTTCAATTGCCGCTCCAATTACTTCATAGGCTAAGTTTTCTATCCCATTACTTGGCTGTCTCATCTTCCCTTCCTCCTCTTTCTTTGTGTACTTTGCGCCCTTTGCGGTTCGTTTCCATCAAACCCTCTGCAACCCTGTGGCAAAATTTATTAGAGTCCTGACAAACTTAGTTTTCCCCGCATGACCGCAACTACACTTAACCTCGCTAGTCTCTACGATCCCTTCTCCACAGAAGCCAAATGGCAAAAATTCTGGGAAGAAAACCAAGTTTACAAAGCCGACCCCAATCATGGCGGCGAAACTTACTGTGTTGTGATCCCACCGCCGAACGTCACCGGTAGTTTGCACATGGGACACGCTTTTGAAAGTGCGTTGATTGATTCCCTAGTGCGCTACCAGCGGATGCGGGGACGCAATACTTTATGGCTACCCGGAACTGACCACGCTAGCATCGCCGTTCACACGATGCTGGAAAAGCAACTCAAGACTGAGGGTAAAACTCGCTATGAGTTAGGGCGCGAACAATTCCTCGATCGCGCTAAACAATGGAAGGCGGAATCGGGCGGTTTTATTGTGAATCAGCTACGCCGCTTGGGTGTGTCGGTGGACTGGTCGCGGGAAAGATTTACCCTGGATGAAGGTTTATCCCAAGCTGTAATCGAAGCATTTACTCGCTTGTATGAGGAAGGCTTAATTTATCGCGGTGAGTATTTAGTTAACTGGTGTCCTGCTTCCCAGTCGGCGGTATCTGATGTGGAGGTGGAAAATCAAGAGGTCAATGGTAATCTTTGGCATTTCCGCTATCCCCTCACCGATGGTTCTGGTTATGTGGAAGTGGCGACAACTCGCCCAGAAACGATGCTAGGTGATACGGGAGTAGCAGTTAACCCCAGTGATGAAAGATATAAGCACCTAATAGGGAAAACGGTAACTCTGCCAATTACGCAACGGGAAATCCCGATTATTGGTGATGAATTTGTAGACCCAACTTTCGGTACTGGTTGCGTGAAGGTGACTCCAGCCCATGACCCTAATGATTTTGAAATGGGTAAGCGTCACAATCTGCCGTTTATTAACATCCTTAATAAGGATGGTACTCTTAACGCTAATGCCGGGGAGTTTCAAGGACAAGACCGCTTTGTCGCTAGAAAGAATGTGATTGCCCGCCTTGAGGCAGATGGCTTTTTGGTAAAAGTTGAGGATTATAAGCATACTGTTCCTTATAGCGATCGCGGTAAAGTACCGATTGAACCCCTACTCTCTACTCAGTGGTTTGTGAAAATTCGCCCAATGGCAGACAAGGCGCTAGAATTCCTCGACCAGAAAAATTCGCCGGAGTTTGTCCCCCATCGCTGGACTAAGGTTTATCGCGATTGGCTGGTAAAACTCAAAGATTGGTGTATCTCTCGTCAGTTGTGGTGGGGTCATCAAATTCCGGCATGGTACGCTGTCAGTGAAACGGGCGGGCAAATTACCGATACTACCCCGTTTGTTGTTGCTAAATCAGCAGACGAAGCTTGGGAAAAAGCTAAATCACAATTTGGTGAAAATGTCCAGCTAGAACAAGACCCAGATGTTTTAGATACCTGGTTTTCTTCAGGGCTGTGGCCGTTTTCCACTTTAGGCTGGCCGCACCAAACCCAGGATTTAGCGACTTACTACCCCACTACTACCTTAGTAACAGGCTTTGACATTATCTTTTTCTGGGTAGCCAGAATGACAATGATGGCAGGTCACTTTACCGGACAAATGCCATTTCAGGACGTTTACATCCACGGGTTAGTGCTGGATGAAAAAGGTCAGAAGATGTCGAAGACCAAGGGTAACGGCATTGACCCGCTATTATTAATTGATAAATATGGCACTGATGCTCTGCGTTATACCTTAGTTAAAGAAGTAGCAGGGGCAGGTCAAGATATCCGCTTGGAGTACGATCGCAAAAAGGATGAGTCACCATCGGTAGAAGCTTCTCGCAACTTTGCCAATAAGTTGTGGAACGCCGCCCGGTTTGTGATGATGAACCTGGATGGACAAACACCGCAACAATTAGGTCAACCACTCGCCACAGAATTAAGCGATCGCTGGATTCTTTCTCGCTATCATCAAGTTGTTAAACAAACTATTAATTACATCGATAATTATGGTTTAGGTGAAGCTGCTAAAGGATTATATGAATTTATTTGGGGTGACTTCTGTGACTGGTATATTGAACTGGTGAAATCTCGCTTGCAAAAAGATGCCGATCCAGCATCGCGGCGAGTAGCACAACAAACTATTGCTCACGTCCTGGAAGGAATTCTAAAACTTCTCCATCCTTTTATGCCCCATATTACTGAGGAGATTTGGCAAACTCTTACTCAACAACCAGCAACTTCCCCACAAACTTTATCCTTACAACCCTATCCCCAAGTCGATAGCAACTCAATCAATCCAGAGATTGAGACACAGTTTGAACTGCTGATTGATACTATCCGCACTATTCGCAATTTACGCGCCGAGGCGGAGATTAAGCCAGGGGCCAAAGTAACAGTCAATTTCCAAAGTGAAAACCCCACAGAACGGCAAATTCTCACCGTGGGACAAGCTTATATTAAAGATTTGGCGAAGGTGGAGACTTTAACCATTGCTGATAAGTCTAATAAAGCAGCAGTTACATCCAAAAAACCTCTTAGGGGTTTGAAAACAATAGGCTTAATTATCGTGGCGATTGTCTTTACTAGGTTGGCTTACACTGTTGGGAATGCAGTTGATGATGTCCCTCTATTTGGGACTTTCTTTGAAATAGTGGGTTTTGGTTACGCAACTTGGTTTACTAGCCGTTATTTACTGTCAGCGCAAACTAGACAAGAGTTGTGGGCGAAGTTTTTCCCACCAACCCAAGAAAAGCATCAACCAGAGATAGAACCACAGCCTGAACAAGCAGAAAACGCTATTGCTGGTGTTGTGGGTACGGTACAAGTAGTAATTCCCCTTAAGGGTGTGGTGGATATTGAAGCAGTACGTGCCAAGCTAGAGAAAAGCCTCAGCAAAGCCGAAGCGGAAGCTCAATCTCTGAGTGCAAGATTAAGCAACGCTAACTTTGTAGATAAAGCGCCAAAAGATGTGGTACAAAGTGCGCGAGATGCTTTAGCGGAAGCACAAAAACAAGCAGAAATTTTACGCGATCGCCTACGTGGTTTAGTATAACTGCAATGGGTAATGGGTGATGATTATTAACTCACCCATTACTTATGAACAACCCCGAAACATCAAAAATCAAAAATTAAAAATTAATTTTTAGTTTTGAATTAGAGCTTTCTGCAAAGCAGTTCTCGAAGAGTAGCGACAGTCATGCAATATTTAGCCCAGGTACACAAAAACGAATTTTTAGAACAGTATCAGTTGCGTTTGTTGGCGCGACAAGAAGCCGACAATCTTTGGGCAATTATTCCAGAAGAGGCGGTAATACTGTTAGGTAAAGGAAACAGCATGAGCGAGAAATTGCTGGTGTTAGTGGAACTTTCACCGACAGGGGACATAGAAAGATTAGAAGATGCCACCAGCTGGGTACTACATTTAATACAAGCCTACCTGTCTACTGGTATTACTCCAGACTTTTTACAACAGGAAGCTGAACGAGCCGAACATTGGCGACAAGCGCTGACATTGCAAAATCAAGATCTAGCACGTCGTTCTCTAGAATTGGAAGCCCGACGAGAACAAATTCAAGCCCTAGAAGAAAGTATCAAAAAAGATAAGACTGGCTCCTAGACAATTAAACGGCGCTAGTCTGTTCTAGAAGCGATCGCCTTTATGTATTATGGTTTATGTGATGTCTATTGGCTCACCACTACAGATTTATACATATCTCAGCCAAAGGCAAAACACTTCACACCAGCTTAGTCTAACAAACTTAGAAATAAAATTTATTCCCAATATTTACTGCTTGTCAGAAATATTATTTTCCTCAGAAAGTAGAGATAACCTAAACATTTTTGGTAAATTTTTTAGACTAATTGATATTTTCAATTAGTCTAATATCTGAATCAAATTTAATTTTTTTAAATTTACGTACTCTTTTTGCCTGTAACCTATTCACTGTCTCTAGAAATAAGACTTCGGGTGCATCCCAGTTTTTATTTCGTAATGAGAGTATAACTGTCATTGCGAGGAGGTACGACGAAGCAATCGCATAGAATTGTTCGTAGTGGAAGATTTTGCGATTGCTTCACTGCACTTCGTTTCGTACCCTTCGGGAAGGCGTTCCGCCAACGCAATGACGTTGCAAAAAAAGTGGGATGCCCCCTAAGACTTCTTTAAATAATCTCAATAAGATTGTCATCTAGGTACAATTTTTCATCTGCTTGTACGATTTCAAATTTAATAATGATACAAATATGTAGGTAGAGGGTTTAGCAATGCTAAACCCCTACAAAAAATCTATCTGTATCAGAATTTTCGTCAATTGGTATGAGTGGCAATCGACAGTTATAAACCTTCTCTTAAACCGATCGCAATTTTACTATGCTTCTCAATTTGACCCATCACTTGTTTGGCTCGTTGAATGACCACGGCTGGTAAACCCGCTAATCTTCCCGCTTCAATACCATAGGATTTATCAGCACCTCCTGGTTGGACTTGGTGTAAAAAGATAATTTGGTCAGGTAATTCTTTCACCGTCACTTGGTAATTAGCCACATTTGTTAACATTCCTGCAAGTTCGTTCAACTCGTGGTAATGGGTAGCAAAAATCGTCCGCGCACGGATATCTGTGGCGAGATACTCAGCTACCGCCCAAGCTATCGAAAGTCCATCAAAAGTCGCCGTTCCCCGGCCAATTTCATCTAACAATACGAGCGATCTCGATGTGGCATGATTGAGAATATTCGCTGTTTCATTCATCTCCACCATAAAGGTAGATTGACCTGTAGCTAAATCATCCACTGCACCTACACGAGTGAAAATGCGATCGCATACTCCCAACTTAGCAAATCTTGCAGGTACAAAACTCCCTGTTTGCGCCATTAACTGAATTAACCCCACCTGACGCAAATAACAACTCTTACCACTAGCATTTGGCCCAGTGAGGATTACGAGATCTGGGTGGGGAGAGGATGCGGGGACAGTGGGACGCGGGGACGCGGGGAAATTTTTACTCTCCGCTTCTCCCTGTCTCCGCGTCTCCTTGTCTTCCTCCCCTCCCAATTGGGTGGAATTTGGTACAAAAAACCCCGCAGGTAAAGACTGTTCCACTACCGGATGTCTGCCATCAACAATTGATATTTCCCGTCCTGGTAGCATTTCTGGACGACAATAACCTTGCTGCGCCGCTAATTCCGCTAAACCACACAACACATCCGCCGCCGCTACTGCGCGAGAAAGATTGCGAATTATCTCCGCTTGTCCTCCGACTTCTTGCCGCAAGGTGACAAAAACTTCATATTCCAACTGATTTAAATCATCACGTGCTGAGAGAATCCTGGCTTCTCGTTCTTTCAACTCTGGTGTAATGTAACGTTCCTCATTCGTCAGCGTTTGCTTGCGGATGTAATTTGCGGGTACTTGATCGGATTTAGCACGGGAAATACTAATGTAATAACCAAAAGTTTTATTAAATCCTACCTTTAAAGTTGGAATTCCGGTTCTTGCCCGTTCGTCAACTTCTAAATTAGCAATCCACTGCTGATCCGCTTCTACGGTTGCTTTTCTTTCATCTAATAGGCTATTCACACCAGAACGAATTAAGCCACCTTCTTTAATATGTATAGGTGGCGACTCGACAATATGGGCATGGATTTTTTGTGCCAAATCTTCTAAGATTGGTGGCACATTCTGCAAAGCTTTGAGAAAGGGAGAACGCGCCTCAATTACTAACTCAGACAATTCTGGTAGACGTGAGAGAGAATCTGCCAAAGCCATTAAATCTTTAGCATTAGCAGTACCAGAACCAGCCCTCCCAGTTAACCGTTCCAGGTCGTAAATTTGACGTAGTAATTGCCGCAAGTCTTGACGTAAAGCGGTATTTTCTACCAATTCTTGAATAGTATCTTGCCTTGCGCGAATGCCTTTAATATCGATTAGTGGTTGCAGTAACCACCGCCGTAAAGCACGCCCACCCATCGCTGTGCTAGTTCTATCTAATGCCCAAAGCAGTGAACCATGAAAAGTGCCGTCACGGACAGTTTGGGTAATTTCCAGGTTACGGCGGGTTTGATGGTCAACAATTAGATAGTCTGTGACGGTGTAGGTGCGTAACAGTTGCAGAGGAACTTGGTTTTCTTTTTGGGTATCTTCCAGGTATTCTAGAAGACCACCAGCAGCGCGGACGGCGAGAGGGAGGTGTTCGCAACCTAGTCCTTCGAGCGATCGCACTTTAAATTTCTGCAATAATCTACTTCTAGCTTCTCCTTGAGAAAAGGGTACTTGCGATCGCAAGCAATAACAAAAGGCTGGTGGTAAACATTGGGGGAGATGGGGCGAAGTTTCTCCCGGACGCAGTAAAGTCCCTAAATCGGGAGCATTGGTAGGAAACAGCACCTCCGAGGGCTGCAAGCGCATTAATTCCTGTGTGAGGTGTTCTAGATCGCTACCTTGTGTTGTGAGAAATTCTCCAGTCGATATATCTGCATAAGCTAGACCCCAATGATTAGCCGCAATTACCACAGCAGCTAAGTAATTATTGCGACTTGCTTTCAGCATTCCTTCTTCCAGCAAAGTTCCAGGAGTAAGGATGCGCGTCACTTCCCGCCGTACCAAACCGACCGCTTCCGAAGCATCTTCTACTTGGTCGCAAATCACCACTGCGTAGCCTTTTTCCACCAGTTGGGTAGTGTAGCGTTCCCAAGCATGATGTGGTACACCTGTCATCGCCACACGACCAACTTCGCCGCCGTGTTTGCTAGTTAAAACCAGTTCCAATTCCTGAGATACAGTGACAGCATCTTGAAAAAAAGTTTCAAAGAAATCTCCCACCCGATACAGCAGCAGCGCGTGAGGATACTTATCCTTCACTTCTACATAATGCTGGTACATCTTACTAAGCTTGCTGCGGTCTACCAGTCGCGTGTCCGAGTGAGGCGCACTAGGATGATTGGATTCCGTTGGCTGAATTTCAAAATCAGAAGCGGTCATAAATGCTAGGAGTTACGCACGGAAAAGCCACAATATCCGATGATAACTTGATTGATACTTGAATTGCGATCGCTCAAGGTTTATTTATTCTTCGCTGGGGCTGTTGGTCGATATACCCATTTTTGCTGTTAGTGTGGTAAAGAGGCGATCGCAGTAGGGCGAAGCATTACGAACCTTAGCCACATCCAACAATGTTAACAACTTGGATGCATGATTTATTTTGTGATACTCACCTTTGCTAGTGCTACGAGTCGCAGCCTTTAGGCTTGGTTCCAGGTTATCTTTATCAAGAGTCTCCACGTTAGAATTTTTGGGAATAGCATTTTCTTTAAATCCCTGTCCATAAAATTTTTTAAGAGTTTCAATATCTGCCATAAACCAAGCTTCCATTGCTTGCACCATTAAATGGCAATGACTATCATCAACTCCTGATGGTTTATCCCAATTATCCCTCAACTTCAAATGTCTCCAAGGAGAATCTATTGTCACAGGTGCTTCTGCATCAACAAGCAAGACATTAAAAGCATCTGGATGAGATTTTAAAGCATTTTTAAAATCCCGGAAAGCATTGTTACGAGAACCACATATAGTAATATTCCATTTAATTCTTTGGCTTTTTACTAGTTCAATAAGTGGACTTAATAACTGACTAAATCCCTGCCTAATTAAATCTTTTGTATTTTTTCCATCGCCACCACCCTCAATATAAATCCGAATTTCCTTTACCATCGATTACCACCTATTTCACCCATTCGCCAAAGGTCGCCGAGAGTATAGTTTTCTAACCAGTTTTTTAGTTTATCAGTTTCAAGACGGCGGAGGTGAGATCCTTTTTCATCTCGTTCACAAACTAACACTGATTCAGGATATTCGCTTAAAGCAGAGACTAAAGCATCAGAATGAGTTGTTACAATCAATTGCGTTCTCTGAGATGCTTCGACTAGCATTTCCGCGATAGTAGGTAAAATATCTGGATGTAAACCTATTTCTGGTTCTTCAAGACAAATAAGAGGTGGTGGCGTTGGGTCAAGTAATAAAGCCATTAGAAATAGATAACGCAGTGTCCCATCAGATAACCGATTTGCAGGAATAGGTTGAATCAGACCTTTTTCACGAATGAATATTTGTACTGTTCCGCCATATATCCTTACACTTAATTCTTCAGCTACATCATACAATTTTTGCAACTTTTCTAAAATTATTCTATTACCTATTTGGTGTTGTAAGTTATTTAAAAACAAACCTAAATTACTGCCATCTTCTAGTAAAGGATGTTCTGGTAAGTCAGTTTTTTGAGCATTTCTTGGTTCTGAATATCGCCCCATTTGCCAGTGACGATATAAAGCTATATTAGAAAACTCTGTGCTGAGATAAGATAGTTCAGGATATAAATCTGGATCTTTTCTTTGAGATAAAACTGACTGATCTAAAATCAAATCTTCTCGACGCAGAGAACGTCTAATCGATTCTCCATCATTATTTATCTTGTTAATATTTAAAACAGGACGACCACGTTGGTAACGATAGTAAAAATAAACATCTTCTTCCCCCTGATATGCTTGTTCATTTTCTAAAGCTTCATCTACTAGCTCTAGTCTTTGATTAATTGCTGTCAAACTCACTTGATAACGTAAAATCTGAGTTCTTGGAGGATAATTTAAAGTAACTTCTAATTTAGCCACTGGATTGTCTTGTGAACCTTTCCACAAAAACTCATTTACGCCTCCTCCTTGACGAAATGGCGCTGGTAAATCTGTTGGCGTTGCGCGTAAAATTCCTAAGGCTTCAATTAAATTTGATTTTCCAGATGTGTTAGCTCCAATTAAGACATTGAGTGGTTGTAATTCAATTTCTTGGCCTTCACTTCCATAGGAAAGAAAATTTTCTAACCTCAGTGTGTGGATAAATCTTTTGCCTTCCATTCAGTTCTCCTATCTGGCTGATTATCTAACCCTCTTTTGTTACTACGAGGAGAGAAAAATACTGTCCCACTTCTGAACGCTAAACAAAATAATGAATTGTGCGATCGCCAGCCCACTTTATCATTTAAATACCTTTGTTGAGAAGAGACGTAAAAATAGGAGTCTCAGATTATTCTCTGCCGAAGGTAACAAAAGAGGGATCTAAGCTTGCTACAGTCTACCAGTCGCTTATTGGAGTGAGACGCAGTATCCTTATTGGCTCTCTTTGGCGATTGTCAGAGTCAGAAGCGGTCATAAATGCTAGGCGTTACGTATGGAAAAGCCGCAGGATCTGATGATAACTTGATTGATAGTAGAAATGCGATCGCTCCAGATTTTGTCAACCTTTGCCGACTGTACCTAGATTTGCTATGACTAGTATCACTGTTGATTTTTCCTGAAAGCTGGAAATTGGTGATATTTGCCGTCAAGAATTATTTTTCCTAGTTAATAGCAGCATTAGGACACCTTTACTCCATAATTTCCCATGTTTCCTGTTATTTTGGGTAATCATCCGGGAACTATAAATTTGTAACGTTTGATTAACTTTGCAATTATTGCAATGGTTGTTTGGGTTGTTACCAGAAATCTTACTTCAACGGTAAAGGATTGAAAGTATGCAGGCTATGCATAGCATGACAAGTGTTAATCAGTTGAACTTACAATTAGAGTCAACTTTGCAAGAATTACCACTGTGGTCAGTTTATGTTGAGGTAAAGAGTCCGGTAAACGATCTAAGTACACTCTTTAAACAAGAGCCTTTACTACCAGGAATTATCCTGACAAAAAATCGGGAATATCAAGGAATGATTTCGCGGCAAAGATTTTTTGAACACATGAGCCGCCCCTATAGTTTGTCACTATTTGCTACACGTCCAATCGAAAATCTGATTAACTTTCTCCAGCCAGAAGTATGTATAGTTTCTGAAGATATAACTATTGTAGAAGCAACTCAAATAGCATTACAACGCTCGCCCCAACTTGTCTATGAGCCAATTCTTGTAAAAACTAAATCTGGTAATTATCAACTAGTCGATTTTCATCAATTACTTTTAGCCTATTCGCAGATTAATGTCTTAACACTAGCTCAACTAGAGCAAGTAGAAGTACAATCTAAAATTACCAAAGCAGGTTTTCGTACCTTAAAGTATAACTATACCAGATTGGTACAGAATGAAAAAATGGCCGCTTTGGAACAACTTGTTGCTGGTATTGCACACGAAATCAACAATCCTGTCAGCTTTATTGCAGGTAATGTTGTCTATGCGCTCGAATATAGCCAGGATTTACTCAATTTAATTAGCCTGTACCAAAAGTATTATCCTGAACCAGCAGCAGAAATTCAAGCTGCGATCGCTGATATTGAACTAGAATTTTTAACGGCTGATTTTCTGCATTTGCTGAATTCTATGAAGACGGGTACTGAACGTATCCACGAGATAGTTATGGCTTTACGAAATTTCTCCCGCCTTGATGAATCTGAGATAAAAAGAGTTGATATCCATGAAGGGATTGATAGTACTCTACTACTATTACAAAGTCGCCTGAAAAATCAGCAAACAGGTCAAATAATTACCGTTGTTAAAGAATATGAAAAACTGCCTTTAGTGGAATGTTATCCTGGTCTGCTCAATCAGGCATTTATGAATATTATAGCTAATGCTATAGATGCTATATTCAACAATTTTCAATATTCGGATTTTAGTTGTGATTTACTACCTTCATCCCAAAAATTCCCCATTATTCGGATTCGTACTGAACTCATAGATGATAACTATGTATTGATTCGCATTGCCGATAATGGGTTGGGAATTCCCAAGGATATACAAAAGCGATTATTTGACCCTTTCTTCACTACCAAAAGCGTCGGTAAAGGCACAGGATTAGGCTTATCTATCAGCTATCAAATTGTTGTGGATAAACATAACGGTCAGCTGCAATGCATCTCTGTGGTGGGAGAAGGCACTGAGTTTATTATTAAAATTCCTGTGCAAATGTAATTATGAATTATGAATTGTTTAGTCACCCACCTCAACTGCAGAAGGATGTTTGATATTGTCATTAGATACAATTATTTGACTAAATGCTCCATCTCGCCAGCTATCTACTATGTCTTTGATAAAACTGGCGATGGGTATAGCAATTAATAAACCTAATACTCCGCCTAATTTAGCTCCTAACAGTAAAGAAATTACTACCCATACGGGATTTAAGCCAGTCAAATTACCTAAAATCCGAGGTGCGATAAAATTAGCATTCACTTGGTCAATTGCTACCGCTATACCTAATACTTCTACGCCTAACCAAATGTTTTGCAAAGCTACTAAAAAACTTACTATCGAGATGCCTATTCCCGTACCAAATGGGAAGAGTGAGAAAAAGCCAATACCAATTCCAAAAAGTAGCGCTAAGGGAACTTGTAGCGTCAAAAATGCTAATGTAATTGCCGATCCTAACACAGCACCTAATGTGGCTTGACCAATAAAATAATTATGGAAATCCTCACGTAATAATTCCCTCACTTTTGGGCCAATATGAGGAGGCAACCATTGAAAAACTCCATCCCAAAGGCGATCGCCGTTTAACACCATATAGACAGTCAGCACCACTGTCAACAACACATTCACAACCACACCAATAGTATCGAAAGCAACACTGAGAATTCTGCCAGTGAAAGATTGAAGTTGATTAGACAATCTCTCTAATATTTGGGTGGCTAAACCAGTCAAATTTACAGGAAGTTGCTGTGTCGCTGCCCAGTTTTGGAAAGCTTGGATTTGTTGCCCAGCAGAATCAATCCAATAGGGAAGAATATTAGCTAATTCATTGAGCTGTTCTATAATCAGCGGTACTAAGGTGATACCTAAAGCCACTAAAATCACCACGGACAAAAGTAAAACTACTACAATAGCCAGGTTGCGTTTTACCCCGCGTTCTTGAAGAAATTGAATTGGATAGTTCAACACAAAAGCCAGTAAGATGGCGGCAGCAAAAATACTTACCAGGGGTTGAAAATACTTCACAACTTGGAGTAATAGCCAACCATTGAGAATGGCAATCGGAAATGCCAATCCTATACTTAACCATCGCGGCAGTTTGTTTACTGATTGCATGAGTGGTAACTACACAAAGTCTCTAAGTTTATTTTGGCTTCTGGGGATGAAGAGGCAGGGGAGCAGGGGGATGAGGGAGATGAGGGAGTGTGGGAGAGGGTGGGGCGAAATGACAAATTTCCATTGACTATTGCCCAATGACGGCAGTTGCTTTAAGCCGGGGAACCCGTCCAACGCACTGCCTCCCCAATGCCCACTGACTAGTGATTGCTTTCAATAAAATCCAGCATAATTCGCTGATGCATAGGCCCCAAAGGTCTGATTTCACCAGCGATTTGGGAATAACAGTTACCTTGGCGAATATCTTTTGGTGTTAAAAAACCCATGTCCCAGCCTTCATTTAAAACCAGTTGATTTAAACTTACCAAGAGTGGTGCATGAAAAACGTGACGGATTACTGTGTCATCCCAATAACAGGCAAATTCCGAAAAATTTGGGAAATCATAGCCGATTTCTTCTAGAATTTCTCGCTTGACGGCAATATCTGGGGTTTCTCCTTGCTCAATATGTCCACCAAACAGCGCCCAGTAGCCAGGGTAGAGAATACTGGGGATATTGTCCCGCAGTTGCATGAGAAACTGGTTTTCTTGGTAGAGAATTGCGATCGCAACCTGTACCGAATGATTGTTCATAAATTTTTATATAGCTAGTTCACATCATCATTAAGAATCTTCTTCTACATATATTTCTCCAAATTCTTGACCAGCCAAGGGTATGCTTTGATAGCGAACTTTGCCTTTAATTACAACTTGCTCTCCTTTTGCCAACTTATTTTGATCGGTAATAACCCAAATTTTGCCAGTTGAGTCATCAATTTGATACGCCCACCGTTTCATTAGGGGCACTTGCCTTTCTACTTTACCTTGGATGTAAACTGTAGCCTGCTTGTCTTTTTCTGGCTTAATTTCCCGAATTGGAGTGACGTTACTACCAATGCGAAAATTACCAACGTTCAAGCCGGACTGTGTTAAGTTACCACAACTACAAAGTCCTAGTACCAGCACAAAGGCCAATCCTAGGCGGTAGGGAAAAATGTTTTTGTTTGTCATTTGTCGTTTGTCATTTGTCATTGGGCAATAGGCAAGAGTCATTTATTCCTCATCCCCCACATTCCTATTTGAGATGATGCAGGCGATCTGAGAAGATAAGACAGTATGAATTTGCTGTTTGAGCGACGCTACGGCATAAAATAGCAAGACCATCATAGTCAATAGCCAAGCTACAAATGGCTAGATGTGGAACTTTGGACTCAAGGCGAATATAGCTGGAAATTCTTATGGAAACAAAAACTGCCAAACTTCTTGATGGTAAAGCTTTAGCTGAAAAAATTCACCAAGAACTTCTTGAGCGCATTACAAAGTTACAACCACAAATTGGGCGTCCTCCTGGTTTAGCTGTGCTGATGGTTGGCGATAATCCAGCATCGGCTGCTTATGTGCGCAATAAAGAGCGAGCCTGCGCCAAAGTGGGTATCGCTTCTTTTGGCAAACATTTTCCTACTGAAACTACGCAAGCAGAACTAGAAGATGTAATTGCGACTCTCAATCAAGATGAACAGGTAGATGGCATTCTCGTGCAGTTACCTCTACCCAAACACTTGGACGCTGTAAGATTGCTGAATCAAATCGATCCCGATAAAGATGCTGACGGACTGCACCCAGTTAATTTAGGGCGATTGGTACGACAAGAAACAGGTTTACGCAGTTGTACCCCGGCTGGTGTGATGCGGCTATTGGCAGAATATAAAATTCCTCTGTCAGGAAAACAAGCAGTGGTAGTGGGACGTAGTATTTTAGTGGGTAAACCAATGGCGTTGATGCTTCTAGAAGCTGATGCGACTGTGACTATTGCCCATTCGCGATCGCACGACCTAAAAGCCATTACCCAGAATGCCGATATTTTGATTGCCGCAGTAGGGATTCCGGGATTGATTACCTCAGAAATGGTGAAAGCGGGCGCTGTTGTGGTAGATGTGGGGATGAATCGCGTCACAGATGCCAGTGGTAAAAGTCGTTTAGTCGGCGATGTCCACTGGGAATCAACAGCTGGCGTTGCGGAGTTTCTCACCCCAGTTCCTGGTGGTGTTGGTCCTATGACTGTCGCTATGTTGTTGCAAAATACATTTGCCAGCTATTTAAGGCGGGAAGGAATAAGCAATTATGAATGATGATTCCTAATTCTTAACTCTTAATTACTCGCACTTTGAGTGCCAAAGCCCCTTAAAATTGTGACGTATATGACAAAAATACCAAAATTTCAGGAATTTTCAGAATGGTAGCAACTGATAAGTTTAAAAAAACACCAGAGACAGCCAAGTTTAACCTATCAGCTTATCTCAAAGAGCGACAACAGCTTTGCGACACTGCTCTGGATCAATCGATCCCCATCGTGTATCCAGAAAAAATTTATGAAGCAATGCGCTACTCTCTGTTAGCTGGTGGCAAACGTGTACGTCCCATTCTTTGCCTTGCTACCTGCGAAATGACTGGAGGCACAATCGAGATGGCTATGCCAACAGCTTGTGCTGTGGAGATGATCCACACAATGTCGTTGATTCACGATGACTTACCAGCGATGGATAATGATGATTACCGTCGGGGTAAGTTGACAAATCACAAGGTTTATGGTGAAGATATCGCAATTTTGGCTGGGGATGGCTTATTAGCTTATGCTTTTGAGTTTGTTGCCACCCAGACTCCTCAAAATGTTCCTAGAGATAGAGTATTGCAAGTAGTAGCGCGTCTCGGTAGGGCATTGGGTGCTGCTGGCTTGGTTGGTGGTCAAGTGGTGGATCTCGAATCGGAAGGGAAATTAGATACTTCCCTAGAGACACTAAATTTCATTCATAACCATAAAACAGCCGCGCTTTTAGAGGCTTGTGTTGTTTGTGGGGGAATTTTAACTGGAGTATCTCCGGAAGATTTACAACGATTGACTCGGTATGCACAGAATATTGGTCTGGCATTCCAAATTGTGGACGATATCCTCGATATCACCGCTACTCAAGAACAATTAGGTAAAACCGCTGGCAAGGATTTGAAAGCGCAGAAGGTAACTTATCCTAGCCTATGGGGAATTGAAGAATCTCGTGCCAAAGCTCAACAGCTAATTGAAGCAGCTTGTGCGGAATTAGATTCATTTGGAGAATCAGCGCAACCTTTAAAAGCGATCGCTCATTTTATTGTCAGTCGCGATCGCTAAGTTAACCCCTACGGGGAATTCATCTCAATTTTGGATTCTGCCTACATAATCGCCCGTAGGGTAGCTTGTCCCTCAACATCACAGGTCGCATCTAAAGGTTTCCAAAAAAAACAACTACTGCTAATATTTACTAACCTCACCAAAATACCATGCAGGACATAGGCAACATCTTAGACAACCGGGTGCTGCTGGTTGCTCTGGTAGCTTGTTTGATTGCTCAAGCTCTGAAGCTCGTTATCGAGCTAGTAAAAAATCGCAAACTAAATGTACGTGTTTTAGTCACAACTGGCGGTATGCCTAGTGCCCATTCGGCTCTAGTTACCTCTTTAGCCACAGGTGTAGGACAAACTCTCGGCTGGGCATCTCCTGATTTTGCTCTGGCTACGGTTTTTGCCATCATTGTCATGTATGATGCCGCAGGAGTCCGCCAAGCTGCTGGGAAACAAGCTCGGATTCTTAATCAAATGATTGATGAATTATTTGATGATAAGCATGACTTTAGCCAAGACCGCCTCAAAGAATTACTGGGACACACTCCAGTTCAAGTCATAGCTGGGTCGGCTTTGGGCATAACCATCTCTTTGTTAGCGAGGTCTTTCTTAGCTACTAGCCTATAGTGCAGAAGGCAGTAGTCCCAATAGTAAAAGGTGCTAAAGTAACTGCCACTAAAGGGCAACCTAGTTGTGACAAACTAATAAACTAAGCAACCGCAAATTCTGTATATTTTCTGACATCTACTGGTTGGAATGCCAGAACGATTTGATTTTTAGGAATTCCAGCTTTGATGAGTTCGTTGGCAATACCATCTTCTGTACCATCCCTTTGAATCCAGATTTTATCGTTGATAATGTCAATATGGACTAGGCAAACATGCACTCGTTGTTTATTTTCCCAGCCTATTGTCATTAGTAGGTAATGGTTGGCGTTTTGGTCAATTATTAGCTGTCTTTCTAATTCTCCGTAAGCATAGGGAAGCTGGGCGTATTCCGTTAAGATTTTTTGGATGATTTGGCAATAATTATCTAAGGTATCCATTGCAAAATTGCCTCTTGTTCTGAGTCAAAGACGAGTAAACAAAGACGCTGATTTTCTAACAATATTTTACCAATTGGTTCAGTAAATAATTCTGAGTATGTTTCTTGACGAATTGCTAAGTACAAGCAACGATCTGGTTCTAAGCGACTGAGGATATCGTAGTATAAAAATATATTGTCCTAAAGCATTTTCTAGATCGGCTACAGGAGAAGAACCAACAAAGCTTTTGATTTCTACTGCTATTTTTTGTCCTTTCTTTTGTGCGGCTATCAGCTTTTCTGCACCTAAATCAATATACAAATCTCTTGCACCCCATCTTAAAATAAATGGGTCTTTAGTAATGTTCCAATTGTCTTTTAAAAGAGCGTTTCTTACGGCATCATGGTAAATATCTTTAGCAGGCATAGATGAGAACTTTTTTGTGAGATAGACGATTTCTGTTCGTCATTTATGGGAAATTTGGTGGCAGTAAGTACCACCTAAATATTTCACCAAACACACCCCTATTGCCTTTTGACTCTTGACTCAACTACTGTAAACGCACATTTGACCGCAATAGCATTACCTTACGGCTATCTACTAGATAAGCAACAAAGCCGCGTTCGTTGAGCTTTTGCAATGTGCTGTAAGCTTCTTTTTGATTAGTTGTGTAAACCGCCAGTAAATAAGGGCGTTGTCCGTAGGAAGCAAAACCGACATCACCTCCCACCACTTGTTCAACACTAGATGCAAGTTCTGGGCGATTAAAATAATCAACCAATACAGCATAGCCTTCTCCTAGTGCCTTAGGATTATAGGTCACTGTTTGAGCAGGAGCTACATCTGCGGGTCGAGTTGTCAAAATAGCAGATAACCCAACAATATTGTTAATATATTTCGCCCAACGATTGGCATCGTCAATTTTGTTAAAACCCCCTATCCGCGTTACTGTCTCTGTTAAGTACTGACAGGTAGTACTTTTCAGTTCAGGAGGTAAGGCATTGCGCAGCTGCGTCTGATTATCTGCTGTGGGACTGACTACCAATAAAAGATACTCACCAGCACTTGGAGGCTGACATACAGGAAGAGCTTGTTGAGCAGTAACAGAACTTATACTACTCATCAATCCTGCGATCGCTAATACTACAGCATTTGGTAAATTCGGAAATCTCTGCACAACAGTCTCAGACATAAAAGAGGATTTTTTTAAAGATTTCATCAAAATATATTTTGTTCCCCCAGATGGGAGCAAAGGAGCAGGGGAGCAGGGGGGAGGAAAGAAATACCATTTACTATTGCCTTCTTGCCCAATGCCCAATGCCCCATGCCCCATTTAAGTTTGTCCACCTAATGAACAGTATATTAGGATACGGTAGCTAGAGATGCTATAGGGTCAGAAATTGTTTGAGAAGGAGCCTGAAATTCTCCTGTAATGACATATTCCAATCGCAGTTTTAGCCAGGTAATAAATTGCTGGTTAGTAGAAATAATTGCAGCAGATGGTTGAGGACACTTGGCTTTAATTTCTGCCATTTCTGGTGCTTCTAAAAAAGCTGGCTGCTTCACCAGCCAAAAATCAATTTCTTTTTCTTGTTCGTGATAGTGACGAGTACGTTCTTTGAGAACCTCATCAATAGGTTCTTCCTGTACCAAAAATTTTTGACTTGCCAAAACGTAATAGTATGTTTGCATTTTGATCCTGTGGTTGCTAATGATTAATTCCAGGGCACAGTATATAGACTGTACCCAGAAAAATTAACTCTTCTTGACTTTGTTAAACCAAGAACTGAAGGGACAAGCACTTCCTTTGGTTTCACTAATTGGTAGTTTGCCACCAGCTGTTAGTTTCTCTAAAAACAGCGTATTGTCAAAGTAGTGTTCCAAAGAAATTATCCGCAAGTCATCGGTAACTCTAGCAATGCTCATGCCGATAATTTCTACTGTCTCTCCAGTTGGCGCATACTCTTTATATGCACCGTTAAAATGCCCCCAGTGTCGCCACTTGAATGTGACGGTTGGCGGTCCTGAGAACACTTCCAAAACCTCCCAAGGAAATCCTTGGGGAAAGGTTGTGTGGAAGATTTGAGCCGATGATTCAAAGCTTTCAGCAGACGCTTTGTAATGCTCTGAATCAGCCATAAATAAATTGTAAGTACCTTGGGCTGATAAATCTGTAGCTGTGTATTCTGAACCTCCATTAGTACTTACACGAAACCTGTCATTGACCACAGATAACCACTGTTGTGGGTTGGTTTTGAAAGACACTTCCATCTCGAAGGTTCTTACCAGGTTTTGCACGATCGCTTCCAGGGTTCCCTCTAAATGACTACGTGTACTTTCATTTGCCAAATTCTCTTTAGACCGAGAATAATCAGGAGGTGTCTGATAGCGCCATTGGGCACCAGTACTTCCTTCAATAACTTTATCCCGATCCTGTACCCAAAGCGGCAGGCTGTTAGATTGTGTTGCGCTCATAGAAGTCTTTGCTTAAGATTGTGTCCCCAATTTCTGGATTTCGCAGTCATGACCCCTCTAAGCGTTGACACAGTTATTTATGTAACTGTTTACAGTTCTCCTCGGATGGCTTGTTTCATCTCACGCACAGCTCTTTCTATACCTACTAATGCTGCACGACTGATGATGGTATGACCAATGTTGAGTTCTTCCATCCCTGGAAGACTAGCCACAGGATAAACGTTCCAGTAGGTAAGTCCATGACCGGCATTAACTCGCAAACCAGCTTGAATTGCTTGTTCGCACCCCTTAGCTAACACGGCTAATTCTTGCTTGCGACTGGTTTCATCGACGGCCTCAGCGTATTGCCCAGTATGCAGTTCGATGAACTTGGCCTGCACTTTGGCAGATGCTGTAATTTGTGACGGTTCGGCATCGATAAATAGACTAACTGGAATGCCAGCACTCTGCAATTTATCAACTATCTCACCTATTTTAGCAATTTGCCCCACAATATCTAAACCGCCTTCTGTGGTGACTTCTTCGCGTTTTTCTGGTACTAAAGTTACATAATCAGGTTTGATTTCGAGGGCAATTCCTAACATTTCCTCTGTAGCGGCCATTTCTAAATTTAAATGGGTTCTCACCGTTTGCCGTAAGAGTCGCACATCTCTGTCTTGGATATGCCGTCTATCTTCTCGCAGATGCACGGTAATTCCATCTGCACCGCCTAATTCTGCCAGCACCGCCGCTGCTACGGGGTCAGGTTCCACCGTCCGCCGTGCTTGCCGAATTGTCGCAATGTGGTCAATGTTTACGCCGAGTGTAGACACCCCAAGTTTCTCCCGCTCCACAATCTTTAGGATCTTGATTTTACCGGAAATGCTGCGGGTAAGGTGAGTGTGGATGCGATCGCTAAGTACCTAACTAGTTTTAATTACACACTCTGTTCCCTGTTCCCCATTCCCTTTTAATTCAAAATTCCATAGCTTGATTGACATAGATTTCCACAGCTGCACCTGCTGGTAAAAACCAAACGTTGGTTCGTTGAGTCATTTGAGAGATTGCTTGTTGATTGCGTTGGGCAATTTGGGGAACCACAGTGTTCATACCACCTTCCAAAATTCCAGCCAAGACGTTGCGTTGGGGGTTAGTATTGCTAACGATAGTACCACCAGCATTTGTAGTCACAACTTGGGATTCAGTACGGTTAACTAACTCTGCTGCTTTGCCAAAACCACCTAAAACAAATAGTCCTACATCCATACTGGCAATAGATGACCCTCGATTGGGAAATTGGTTAGCGATTAGAGGTTTACCTTGAGGGGCACGAATCATCAGCGCATTTTGGGGTAAACTTTTTTCTGTGAGTTGACCTTGAGTTGGCAAAATAGCTTTGACTACGTTCAGCTGTACCAAGCCTTGCTCAGAAAGAGAGCTAATTTCCGTTAAAAATTCAGTATTTGCCGGAACAGCGATCGCACCATCTACAGTTTTTAATGGTTCTTTTAACCGGACTACAAATACATTTGTGCGATCGCCATTTGTAGATTTACTTGTTTCTCCAAATATAGCGGTCGCCAACACAGCTTTGGCATGACTCCCGACTGCTATAGATTTTGGACTCTGCGGCGAGCCTTGGCTCAAAATAGAATTTTGCTGTTTTGGTGTTTGTTCTGGCTTGGGGTTTGTTGTTGCTTGTTGTGTGCGATCGTTATTTTCCTCTTCCGTAGTCCGTAAATTCGCATTAGATTGATTGTTCACAGACACCTGTCCATAGCTACCTAACTTTGATAACCTTTCCCAATCTTGAAGTGGGTTTGGTATAGGTGGTGGAGTTACATTAACTGATGGTTGCGTTTGCGGATTGCTAATTAGCGCTTGGGGTGGTACAGAAGATTGAGCAACAGGTTGTTGAGAATAGGGAGATCTAACCATACGCTCAACTGTAACTATCCGAGGTACGTAAACTGTTGCCGTAGGTGTTGGCGTTCTTTGTACTACCGTGCGTCCATATCTAGAATTATCTATCTGTGAATTTTGTGAAACCTTTATCAATTTTCCATTTCTAAATTGTTGTTGTGCTAGTTTCACAGCTGCTGCTTGTTCAGTCAGAGCTAATTTTGTTTTCAGAGTCTCTACATTTTCTTCTAAATCTTGCTCTCTAGATTGTTGTTTTGTTGGCGATTGCGTTTCTAGAGCAACAATATTATTGTTTTTTGGCTTTTGATTAGAACTACTCATTAACTGTGATAAAAAAACGCCAGCAAATAAAACTACAGCTAATGTAGCAGTACCTACCAAGCCTAACTTAGCAAAGGGATTTGATGATAGTGATTGTTCTGTCTTCTCTTGCGTTGGTTCAGATGATGGTTGTAATTTAGTTGATTCTTCTAATACTTCGGTATCAGCAGATAGAGATTCTGCTTCCAAACCAACTAATTTAGCCATTCGTACTTCCCAATCATCAGAGTCTACTTCTAATGAGTAGGTTTCCGATGTGGTATTATCTAAATTTTGCAAAGGAATATCTGGTTCTAATAAGTAATTATCAGATTCAGGATTAGCAAAATTCTGTGGCAGACTATCAGAATAAATTGAATACTGAGTCATATTGTTAAGCAACTAATTTGGATTTTCAGCACATTTTTCATCTTCTAATTCACATATTTTATAAATTTTTAATTTAGCTTCAGCCAATTTATAAGCTGCTAATTGTAATGGAATAGATTTGCTGGATAGTGAAGCTACTGGTTCATCTATTGCTTGGATAAAAATTTGTTTATTAACATGAATTGACTCACCTAGCCTATCATAACCATTAAAAACTAACTGATTGGCAAACATTTCAACTTTCCATTTGCCATCGGCTATTTCTGTAGGTTGAGAAATTTTTTGTATTACTAATATATGTTCATAACCTCTAATGACATTACCAAATTGGTTAGTTGTATTTAACTTTTCATCTGACTGTAATTTTGACTTCACACTTTCATCAATCAATTCAGAACTAACGTCCCAAACAGTAGCAGGAGGCTGTTGTGGCGACCAAGTAAGC
>JAVRCV020000038.1:0-65694 GCA_034530615.2 Aulosira sp. ZfuVER01 | reverse complement strand
AGCAAGAACTAGATGTAGTTGCAGGTGGTGCAGATATTTTGTTTGATACTACCAAATTTAAGTCCGATACGGCAATTGTTGCACAAAATACCCAGTCTGGTCCTGGCGGTAGTTCCACAACTTCTGCGGTTGCAACACAAAAAATAAATACCAATGCTGTTCACTTGATTGCATTGGGTCTCTAACTCTTAAGAGTTTTCATTTCCACAAAAACTTTCGTAAAAATTTAAATCAAACAAAACAAAGGAGTCAAAAATTATGTCAGTTGAAAATCAAGCCGCTATTGAATTGTCTGAGCAAGAACTAGATGTAGTTGCAGGTGGTGCAGATATTTTGTTTGATACTACCAACTTCAAGTCCGATACTTTACTTGTTGCACAAAATACCCAATCTGGTCCTGGCGGTAGTTCCACAACTTCTACAGTCGCAAAACAAAAAATCAATACGAATGCTGTTCATTTTATTGGCTTAGGTCTCTAACTCTTAAGAGTCGCAAGTTTCTCGAAATTAACAGTAAATAAATCTCTACTTTTAGTCAAGTAAAATCTCATAAATATAGGAGTTCATTATGTCAGTTCAAAATCAAGCCGCTATCGAATTGTCTGAACAAGAACTAGATGTAGTTGCAGGTGGTGCAGATATTTTGTTTGATACTACCAACTTCAAGTCCGATACTTTACTTGTTGCACAAAATACCCAATCTGGTCCTGGCGGTAGTTCCACAACTTCAACAGTCGCCAAACAAAAAATTAATACTAATGCTGTTCACTTTATTGGCTTGGGTCTCTAACTCTTAACAGTAACAAGTTTCACGAAAAATTCAGTAGAGTTGATTCTCAAAAACACATTAATGATGAATCAACCTCTGCTGAAAAACCACAATTATCGATAGATTTATTGTAGGGGCATGGCAATTGCTGTTGTGCTCCTATCAACGTGTTTGTATGATTATCCCAATGAAATGGCAAGTAGTTAAACACCATTAAATTACACAATCTCATTGCGTTCGTCGTTCGCGCAGCGTCTCGTTCGCGTTAGCGCCTCCGAAGGAGAAGAGAAGACGTTCCCGAAGGGTATGGAGCGAAACAATCCTCGCCTTGCGATCGCGTAGCGTAGACGCACAACGGTAAGTCAGTCCGGTGTACAGGTTGTCCGGCACAAAGGAGCCAGGCATTCAGAAAGCAGTACTTTGCGTGTTTAAAAACTTAGGATATAGCCTACCTCTTCATGGCTACGTCTACCTTCACTAAACCGTATTGAGGTGTAGAGAGAATTTGACGCAGCTTCACAAAGAAAAGATATGAACTACTTATGACGAAAGTCTTAGAGATATATACCTATTGTATCAACGAAGGTCTTATATAAGTTAGCTATGTTGCTGAGGTGAGAGTCAAGACGTTTTTCAGATGTTTATTCCTGGCAGTCATCCTACTATGAATACAGTTAGAACAAACAAAACAGAGGGCAAGAAACAAAGCAACCAAAAAGTTATTTACCTCGATTCTAACTAACACTAAATTACACAAAAAAAAGGAAGTCAAAATCATGTCAGTTGAAAATCAAGCCGCTATTGAATTGTCTGAGCAAGAACTAGATGTAGTTGCAGGTGGTGCAGATATTTTGTTTGATACTACCAACTTCAAGTCCAATACTTTACTTGTTGCACAAAATACCCAATCTGGTCCTGGCGGTAGTTCTACAACTTCGACAGTCGCAAAACAAAAAATTGATACTAGTGCTGTTCACTTGATTGCATTAGGAATCTAACTCTCAAGAGTTCTCAGTTCCACAAAAACTTTCGTAAAAACTTAAATCACACAAAAAAAGGAAGTCAAAATCATGTCAGTTGAAAATCAAGCCGCTATCGAATTATCTGAGCAAGAACTAGATGTAGTTGCAGGTGGTGCAGATGTTTTGTTTGATACTACCAAATTCAAGTCCAATACTTTACTTGTTGAACAAAATACTCAGTCTGGTCCAAATGGTAGTTCCACAACTTCTGCGGTAGCACAGCAAAAAATCAATACCAATGCTGTTCACTTGATTGCATTAGGAATCTAACTCTCAAGAGTTCTCAGTTCCACAAAAACTTTCGTAAAAACTTAAATCACACAAAAAAAGGAAGTCAAAATCATGTCAGTTGAAAATCAAGCCGCTATCGAATTATCTGAGCAAGAACTAGATGTAGTTGCAGGTGGTGCAGATGTTTTGTTTGATACTACCAAATTCAAGTCCAATACTTTACTTGTTGAACAAAATACTCAGTCTGGTCCAAATGGTAGTTCCACAACTTCTGCGGTAGCACAGCAAAAAATCAATACCAATGCTGTTCACTTGATTGCATTAGGAATCTAACTCTCAAGAGTTCTCAGTTCCACAAAAACTTTCGTAAAAACTTAAATCACATAAAACAAAGGAGTCAAAATCATTTCAGTTGAAAATCAAGCCGCTATCGAATTATCTGAACAAGAACTAGATGTAGTTGCAGGTGGTGCAGATGTTTTGTTTGATACTACCAAATTCAAGTCCAATACTTTACTTGTTGAACAAAATACTCAGTCTGGTCCAAATGGTAGTTCCACAACTTCTGCGGTAGCACAGCAAAAAATCAATACCAATGCTGTTCACTTGATTGCATTAGGATTCTAACTTTTAATACACCTAACTATAGGAGTTAATTATGTTAATTGAAAAACCAATCATGCTTGAATTATCTGAGCAAGACCTAGAAGTAGTTGCAGGTGGTGTAGATGAAGGGTTTGCTCCCAACAATCCTTTACCTCCTAGCGATATATTCAAAACATTCCCAGAGGTAAAATATCCAGGTTCTTGGAATGGAACTATACCTAATCCTTTTCCTCCAAGTGGAGGGGGTGTAGTTTATTATTAAAATTCCAATAACTAATTAAATAGCAGAGGTTAATCTACTAAATAACTTTTTTTGCAGATAAGACCTCTGCTTTTATTAAATCAAAATCAGTCTTTACGTGGTAAAGAATAAGTTATGTTAAATGAAAATCAAGCCTACCTTGAATTAACTGAGCAAGAACTAAATATGGTCGCTGGTGGTTCTGAGTCTCTGGTTGTAGATAAGTTAAATGAAAATGAGAGTTACAAGCATTTTAAAGAAATAAAAAAATCTCTTTTTCAGGATGGTAGTTCCAGATGGATGGAAAATGAACGGAATACGAAGTATACACTGACTTAGTAGCAGAGGTTATTTAAACTAATTAATATTTTTTAGTATTAAACTTCTGTTTCTATTAAAAGAATTAATATACACGTAGGAGTAAGCTATGTTAGATGAAAATCAAGGCGCTATCGAATTAGCCGACGAAGAACTAGATATGGTTGCAGGTGGTTTCAATTTATTCTTTGCAGCTACCTTCTTTGAGCAAAGCGATCGCGTAATTCTTCAAAATACTCAGTCGGGTACCAACGGCAGTTCTACGAGTTCTTTAATCGCTACGCGAGATATTAGAACTTTTGCTATTCAAGCCTTAGTTTTGGATGGTACACCTAGTCAATTGGGTCAGATTAGCTAGGAGAAGAGAGATTAATTCATCTAACTAACTCTCCGAAAACTTTAGTTTCATTTTCAACCTCAAACAATCTAGGAGTCAATCATGTCAGAAGAATTTATTAGCTTTAAAAAAATCGTTGAGTTACATGAGGAGGAATTAAATGCTGTTGCTGGTGGTAAAGACGTTTCGATTTCTAGCTCTTATTCGCAAGAAGATGTAAAGTTTGTTTCTCAAAGTCCTACAGATTCAGTTATCAAGTCTGTAAATAAGATTACTACTGCGTTACATTTAATTACGATAAGTATATAACTTAACAGTTGAGCAAATTGAAGCAACTCAACTACTATCGGATTTTTTGGGACTGGAAAATCTGTTCCTTGAATACCTGCCTTCAGCAAAAGATTCAGCCAGTATTAAGATGGATCAAGGTGAACAGAGCATACCAACTCAGTTTTCAATTCCTGATTTTGGGATACTTACAACCACCACCAAAACTCTCCCGCCTTTACCAACCTCAGGGAGTTAAATTATGAGAGAAGTTCTGCTAAAAGAACTGAGTAATAGCGATATCGACTGGATGCTGACGACAGGTACAAAAGAAGAAATTGCCGCTGGCAAAGTTCTGATTCGCCAAGGCGAACCTGTAAATGCACTATATATTTTATTGGATGGAGAATTATTAGTTTCTCTCTCTCAGCCAGATAATAATCCCTTAGGTCGGGCTTTTGCTGCCCTGGAAGGTGGTGAAATGTCGGGGCGTGAGATTGCGAGATTGTCGAGTGGCGATATGGTTGGAGAAATTCCTTTTCTCGATACCTATTTACCCTCAACTACTGTGAAGGCGCTAACTAAGTCAGTTGTCTTAGCAATTCCGCAACAGCAGTTAGCGACAAAATTAAAAGAAGATATCAGTTTTGCAGCGCATCTTTATCGCGCTAGTGCAATTCTGCTATCAGACAGGCTAGAACAAATTGTCAGTCAGCTAGGTCATAGCACGCTTGTTCTCAGCCAGCCGCAACTTAGAGAAATTCTATTTATCTTTGCAGAATTACGCGATAGCGACATTGATTGGTTGGTTGTCGCCGGGACGGTGAGTAAAGTTCCTGCGGGTACTGTACTCATTCAAGGTGGTAGACCCGTCGAGGCGCTACATATTTTATTAGAAGGAAAATTAACACTTTCTGCTTCCGAAGACGATCGCAATCCTTTAGCTAGGGCTTTTTCTAGTTTAGAAGGTGGCGACTCTCCCGAACGTGAGTTTGCGAGGTTATCGCGCGGTGACATTGTGGGCGAAACACCTTTTATAGAAGCACCACCACCTTCTTTCTCTGTGAAAGCTATCGAAGATTCTTGGGTATTATCGATTCCGCAGTGGCGACTCGCAGCAAAACTTTTACACGATTTACCGTTTGCAGCCCGTTTTTACCGAGTACTTTCAGTCTTGCTAGCAGATAAACAAAGGGCGATCGTTAGTAGTCTGGGTTATGGCAGACTCAGTTACAGCAAGGATCAATCTTTGGATGAAAGCCAGGAATATGAAAATGAACTGAGTTCCGATTTTTTAGCCCAAGTGGCTTTGGCTGGAGCCAGATTTGATTGGATGCTCAAAAGAATTCGGCGCAGTTAAAATCCAACACTTAAAAGGATGAGGCTAGACAAACAAAGTAGGGGCACAGCATCCATAATCTTTCGGTACATCACATAATTCTATCGGTGCCGTGCCCTACCACATATTGCATCTCAGCCTAACTGAACTGTATTGGATTTTAGCCCAGGTCGCTGGGCTTTGTTCGTTTAGCCGAGGACAATGCCCAACGCAGTAGCTCCCCTACTTAAATGACTCGCCACAATGTAGACGATTTCGTTAAAGTTTTGTTTCATTTCTGGGAAATTAATTTTCCGGTTTGTATTTAAAACAGTATTTGACTTCGCAGCTCTGCATGGAGTTCCCCTACATACCATGCAGTTTTTGGATAAATTAGGAAGGTATAAATGGTGACTCAAAGGAACAATCTATTTCGTAAACAAGCTTTAGAGCGTTCATCTTCTCCAGAACGCTTAGACCAAATCATGCAAGTGGTTAGTCCGATGAGTTGGCTACCTTTGGCTGCTTTAGGGACTTTGGTTGCAGCTGGGCTTGCCTGGAGTATTTTGGGTCGGATTCCCATTACTGTAGAAGGCAGGGGCGTGCTTGTTTATCCTAGCAAAGTTGTGCCGTTGCAGTTCCCGGCGGTGGAAGGGAAGTTAAAGAATGTAAATGTGCGTGTTGGCGATTTTGTGAAGAAAGGAGAAGTTATAGCCACAATCGACCAAGAAGAATTGCAAAAGCAACTCGTCCAGCAGCAAGCGAAACTGGCAGAATTAGAAGCTCAAGACCTTAACGCTAATTCGCTTCAGGGTCAGCGTAGTGACTTGGAAATCAAAGCGATCGCACAACAACGTTCAGGTTTACAACAACGGCTAACTGAAAGTCAATCCCTATCTCCCATTATCCGAGATAAAGACCTTGGTGCGATCGCCCAGCAAAGAACCAATTTACAGGAACGTTGGCAAGAAGCAAAAGCTTTAGCTCCTACCCTCAAAGATAGACTCGAACGCCGCAAAGCTCTAAAAGCTGAAGGTGCAATTTCCGCCGACCAAGTATTAGAAGCGCAACAAACTTATCTTGATAGTATTGCGAAAATTGCCAATATCGAAAGTCAATTAAAGCAACTCGATATTAACCAAGTTCAAGCAGAAAAATCTTACCGCGAGAACCTCAGCCAGATTACCGATATCCAAACTCAGTTGAAACAACTGGATGCTAAGGAAAAAACCCTCAGCGAACAAAATTTCCAAAATACCATTAACCGGACAAATCAAATTCAAGATTTGAAACGGGGAATTGCCGAATTGCAAAGAAAATTAACAGGTAGTAGTGAGATCAAGAGCGATCGCACTGGACGCATTTTAGAATTAACTATAACTTCCGGGCAACTTCTCTCTCCCGGTAGCCGCATCGGTTCTATCGAAGCTCAAGAATCATCCGCCAAATTGTTGGGCGTGACATTTTTACCAGTGAGTGAAGGTAAAAAAGTGCAAAAAGGCATGAAGTTACAAATCACTCCTTCTACAGTTAAGCGGGAACGATTTGGTGGTATTGTCGGAACTATTACCAATGTTTCACCCTTCCCTGTGACCAAAGAAGCCGCAGCCAGTTTAGTTGGTAATCCTGATATTGTTGGCAGTCTGATCAGTTCCGAACCACAAATCCAAGTTTTAGCAGAACTCCAGCCTGATGCTTCTACCTTCAGCGGTTATCAGTGGTCATCTTCCACCGGTCCCCAAGTCAAAATGTCTCCCGGAACTACCACTTCTGTCAGAATCACCGTCGAAGAACAAGCACCTATCACCTTTGTTTTACCTATCTTAAAATCTTGGACTGGAATTTATTAATAGTTACAGCGATTCAGCCGGAACATTAACCAATCCTGGATTTTGAATTTTGAATTTTGAATTTTGAATTTTGAATTTTGAATTGTTATGTCGCTGCCTAAATTGCCAAAATTCCTGAAACGTCCAGGCGTTCGCCGTCGTACTCCCACCCTACTGCAAATGGAAGCAGTTGAATGCGGTGCTGCGGCTTTGGGAATTATCCTTGGTTACTACGGTCGCATTGTTCCCCTGGCAAAACTGCGTCAAGATTGCGGGGTGTCGCGGGACGGAAGTAAAGCTTCCAATCTCCTCAGTGCGGCGCGTAACTACGGACTAAATGCCAAGGGTTTTAAGGCAGAGTTGAATCAACTCATGGAAATGGAATGTCCGTTCATTGTGTTTTGGAACTTCAACCATTTCCTAGTAGTAGAGGGATACAACAAACAGCGCGTTTATCTCAACGACCCCGCCAGTGGCCCGCGTCACGTTTCTCTAGAAGAATTTAGTAATTCTTTCACTGGTGTAGTCCTGATTTTACAGCCAGGGCCGGATTTCAAAAAAGGTGGCAGTAAACCTAGTATTGTCACAGCTTTATGGCAACGACTGCGCTTTTCCTTAGTGGCGTTGGCTTATTGTGTATTAGCTGGCTTGCTGTTGGTAATTCCTGGCTTGGCAATGCCGACATTTGCCCAGGTATTTGTCGATAATGTGTTAATTGAACGTCGCCAGGAATGGTTGTCACCGCTAATTTTAGGAATTTTGATTACCGCCTGCGTCACGGGATTTTTAACTCTACTGCAATTGCAATCCCTGCGCAGGATGAAAATCAAGCTGTCGGTGGGGATGTCGAGTCAATTTCTCTGGCACATTCTCCGCTTACCAGTAAGTTTTTACGACCAACGATTTGCTGGGGAAATCAGTAGCCGCGTCAATCTTAATGACTCCTTAGCTAGCATTCTTTCTGGGAGATTAGCGACAACTGCGATCGCAGTCGTCACAGTAATATTTTATGGTGTGGTGATGTTGCAATATGACAAAGTCCTCACCTCAATAGGTGTAGCTTTTGTTGCCATCAACCTCCTAGCATTACAGTGGGTATCGCGGCAGCGCATTGATGCCAACATGAGATTGCAACAAGACCAAGGAAAAGTTGCAGGTGTGGCTATTTCTGGGCTGCAAAGCATGGAAACCCTGAAAGCATCCGGTTTAGAATCTGATTTCTTTTCCCGGTGGGCTGGTTACTATGCCAAGTCAGTTAACTCTCAACAGGAAATGGATGTCACAAACCAAACTCTGGGAGTACTGCCTTCTTTCTTAACTACCATGTCATCCATGCTACTGATTGTCATTGGTGGTTTGAGAGTTATGGATGGGCATCTGAGTATTGGGATGCTGGTAGCTTTCCAAGGTTTAATGCAACAATTTTTACAACCTGTAAATAATCTCATTAGTTTAGGCGGCGACCTCCAGAAAGTTGAGGGCGATATCACCAGATTAGATGATGTCTTACGCAACCCCACCGATCCCCAAGTAGACAGGGAAGTTAAAGCAATTGCGGAAAATATCGAGTTTGCAACTGGCGAACCACAGGTTGTGCGGCTGCAAGGATATGTCGAGTTACGCAATGTCACCTTCGGTTACAACCGCATTGGGCAACCATTAATTGAAAACTTTAATTTTTACCTCAGACCAGGACAGCGCGTGGCCTTGGTCGGAGGAAGTGGTTCGGGCAAATCTACCGTAGCCAAATTAGTAGCGGGATTGTACGAACCTTGGCAGGGAGAAATACTTTTTGATGGTCAAACGCGATCGCAAATTCCCCGCCAACTTTTAGTCAATTCCCTAGCTTTAGTAGAGCAGGATATTTTTCTGTTTGCTGGCAGCGTGCGAGATAACTTAACACTTTGGGATACGACTGTCCCCGATAGCTATTTAATGCGTGCTTGTAAAGATGCGGCTATTCACGATGTTGTGATTTCTATGCCAGGGGGCTATGGGGCGCAACTCTTAGAAGGCGCAGCCAACTTAAGTGGCGGCCAGCGTCAGCGTTTAGAAATCGCCCGCGCTTTAGTAAATAATCCGGCGATTCTGGTGATGGATGAAGCCACCAGCGCCCTTGATAGCGAAACCGAAAAAATCATCGATCGCAAACTCCGCCAACGGGGTTGTACTTGCATTATCGTCGCGCACCGCCTCAGCACCATTCGCGATTGTGATGAAATTATTGTCATGGAAAAGGGCAAAGTTGTGCAACGGGGCACACATGATGAACTCAAAGAGGTTGAAGGTGCGTACTTACGTTTAATTCGTAGCGAAGGAGAAGCACTCTAATGGCAAATTGGACATCGGGTATGGGAAATTGGGCATGGGGCATTTGGAATGAGGAAGCGGAAATCACAAATGCGATCGCCGATATAACAAATGAGTACTCAAATACAGCAAATGAGTACTCAAATACAACAAATGAGTACTCCGAAGTAACAAATGAGTACTCCGATATAACAAATGAACCAATTCTGTATGACAATGCGCTAACGCGCAAGAAATAAAAACGAACCGCAAAGACGAGGCAGTGCGTTGGGCGGCTTTGCCGACTTGAAGCAACTGCCGTGCAAAGAACGCGAAGAGAGGAAGTATAGAGAGAGTTTGGCGCAGCTTGACAAAGAAACGTTATGAGAACTCCAAAATCACATAGGACTTACATAATAACTCTGTGTAACCCTCTTACCTTCGTGTCCTTAGCGCCTTTGCGGTTCGTTTTTCATAATCTTAAATTAAAATTTTTTCTCCGGAGTCACGTGACTGATGCTAGATCAAATCAGACTCATCATTCCCCAAGCAGAACAATACGTTGTTAAAGGTAATCAGCCGATACTCCTCAACGATCCGCAGACAGTTTGGCTGGTGAAAACCGGCTCAATGGCAATGTTTGCCGTGACGGTGAAGAATGGCGTACCGGAGGGTTCCCGCCGTTATTTATTTACCATCGGTGACAATGAGGCGATGTTCGCTACCTCTACTACCAAAGAACAGCGACAAATCCTAGCGGTGTCGATGGAAGAAACAACTATTGTTAAAGTATCGGCGGAAGACTTTAGCACGTTGATTGCCAATGCCGATGAAGAAGCTGTGGAGATGTTAGAGGGCTGGATTCAGCATCTAGGTTTAACAATATCAGAAATTTCTGCCCCAGCAATGGCAGTGAAGCCAGAGACAATTAATCACTATTCCTTACGCCAGGGTGATATCTTTCAGCCGCAAACAGGTGCAGTCACTTGGGTACACATTCACCAAGGATGCGCTAGCTGGATGGGGTTAGCGGAAGTTCCGTTGAGTTTTGCATCGGGAATGTTACCGATGAGTGAGGATATGTGGTTGCAAGCCGATGACATAGTGGAAATCGCAACTGCTAGCACCTTAGATATTCAGCATACTCAGGGTTTATTAGATAGTTTATATCGGTTGACCAGCCATTTTCTCTTGGTTATTGACTTGATCGAACAGTCAGAGATGTTCTCGGAATTACGTAGATTTCAGGAGAAAGAACGTCTCAATTATCAAGTCATGGAGGAGACATTAGGCGCGCTGTCTTCTGTACTGCAACGCCGGAAAACACCTGTGGCTCCGGGAGCAATCCCCATTGACGACCCAGACCAAGCATTACTGGCGGCGGCGGGTGCGGTGGGGAAGGCGATGGGTGTAACAATTCGTCCGCCAGCAAAGTCAGAAAACCTCAAACGGTTACAAGATCCCCTAGAAGCGATCGCCCGCGCTTCGCAAATCCGGATGCGTCGTGTATCCTTAACTGGGAAATGGTGGAAAAAAGACTCCACCCCCATGCTGACTTACACGATGGAAGATGACCATCCGGTAGCATTGTTGCGGGTGGGAGATAAGGGTTATGAAATTTTCGACCCTTGGTCTATGACTCGCACTCCTGTAGATGCGCGCAGTGCTGCCAAGTTAGTGCCCACAGCCTACGCATTTTATCGCCCGTTGCCAGAGAAAAAATTAAAAATCTTTGATTTAGTCCAGTTTGCGGTGCGGGGTAATGTCAAGGAGCTAGTGTTAATTTTGGTGACTGGAGTTTGCACCACTGTACTGGGGATGCTCACACCGCAAGCTACTGCCATCTTAATAGATAACGCCATCCCCGATGCTAACCGCGTATTATTAATTCAAATTGCCTTGGGTTTGTTAGCCGCAGCTTTTGGACAAACTTTATTTGACCTCGCCCAAGCATTTGCCATCATCAGACTAGAAACTTTTGCCGAATCTTCTACCCAAGCGGCGGTATGGGATCGGCTGTTGAATTTGAAAGCATCTTTTTTCCGCCAGTACTCCATTGGGGATTTGCAGTCGCGGGTGAGTTCCATCTCCCAAATCCACCATAAACTGAGTAGCACGGTACTTAAAACCATTTTTTCCAGCTTTTTCGCCTTGCTGAATTTGGGACTACTGTTTTATTACAGTGGTGTTTTAGCTATCTTGGCTTGTGCGATCGCCATTGTGAATATTGCCGTCACTGTCATTTCTGGTGCGCTGACTGTGCGGAAGGTGCGTCCGTTGCTAGAGCAAGAAGGCCAAATCTTTGGTTTAATGGTGCAGTTAATTAATGGCGTCACCAAACTGCGAGTTGCTGGCGCGGAAGCTAGAGCTTTTGCTTACTGGGGTAAGCAGTATACCGATCAATTAAAACTGATGCTGAGTACCCAAGGCATTGAAGACGGTGTAGCTGTAATTAATAAAGTACTGCCCGCTGTCACCAATGCCCTACTTTTTTGGGTAGCGGCGACGATGATTCAGCAAACATCAACACCAGGAACAGGCTTATCTACAGGGGTTTTCCTCGCTTTTAATGCCGCTTTTGGTAGCTTTATTGGTGGCGCTACCAACCTCAGCACCACAATCATAGATGTGTTGCAAGTTCTACCAGCCTGGAGACGCGCCCAGCCCATTCTCGAAGCTGTACCAGAAATAGCTGCCAGCAAAACCGATCCCGGCAGACTTACAGGGAAAATGCTGGTAGACCATGCAATTTTCCGCTATCGAGATGATGGCCCCTTAATTTTAGATGATGTGACAATCAAGGCGGAACCGGGAGAATATATCGCCTTAGTCGGCCCTTCTGGTAGCGGTAAATCAACTATGTTCCGCTTACTACTAGGGTTCGATCTCCCCGAATCTGGCACGATTTACTACGATGGACAAGACTTAGCCGGCTTAGATGTCAACGCCGTCCGTCGCCAATTAGGTGTAGTGATGCAAAATAGCCGCATGATGTCAGGTTCCATCTTTGATAATATTGCCAGCGGCGCGTTAATTACAATGGACGAAGCTTGGGAAGCAGCCCGCGCCTCTGGTTTAGCTGAAGATATCGAAGCCATGCCGATGGGGATGCATACCGTTGTCAGTGAAGGGGGTACTAACCTTTCCGGCGGACAAAGACAACGGCTATTAATTGCCCGTGCTTTAGCCTTAAAACCCCGAATTTTGCTATTTGATGAAGCTACAAGTGCCTTAGATAATAGAACCCAAGCGATTGTCAGTGAAAGTTTAGAAAGATTACAAGTCACCCGAATTGCGATCGCTCACCGTCTCAGCACCATCCGTAATGCTCACCGCATATATGTGTTGCAAGGCGGTAGAGTAGTGCAACAAGGAAGCTTTGAACAATTGGCAAATCAAACAGGGCTATTTGCCCAACTCATGGCGCGGCAAATGATTTGAACCATTTAATGCTTGATTTTTTATAACTCGTTCTTTGGATTAATAAGATTAACATCCTTGTTGTTTTAAGCTTTGGGTTGGGAATTATAGAAAGTAATACTTTCAATACAATTATGCTTATGCGAATTGTTTGTTTCCTAGTACCTGCTTATATAAGTATTTTATTGGTAACTGTTTTAGCTGGGTGTTCATCACCACAAAAAGAACAATCAACAGTAAAACCGCCCATGTCCTCGCCAAACACTGAATTATCTCCACCTCTAAATAATTCTCAAATTTCATCAGAATCGCCTAAAAATAATTTTCAAGATGCACTAGATGTAGCCGCTGGTGCTACTAGTATAAGTAAATCATCTGTATCTAAAGATGATTGGAATTTAGTTTATAGTAAATGGCAGGAAGCAATAAATTTGATGAGAACTATACCAAATAATAGCGATAATTATGCAATAGCTCAACAAAAAATTGCTGAATATAGTAAGAATTTAAGTTATGCCAAACAGCAAGCCACAAAAAAAGTAGTTATAAAAGAAGAAAAGCCAGTAATTCCTCCTGTAAAAAGAGAAATATGCCGAGAGAAGGAAATAATAGAGTCTTTATTTAAAGATGTTGAAAAATATCCTGAACTGATTAATGAGCCAATACCTAAATATGCCCCAGGCGCTTGGGGTTCAACACTTCCTTTATTGCATACAGCAATTGGATTTGGTTGTAAAGTCTACGTCGAATTACTAATTTCTATGAACGCAGATGTTAACAATGTGGGTTCTGGGGGCTTAAAACCAATTCATCTGGCATGGAGAAAAGATATTGCTGCACTTCTCATTGCAAAAGGTGCAAATATTAATGCAACAGATGATACAGGTTTAACTGCACTACACTATAAAGCAAAAATTAATACTAAAGAAGGTAAGGGACTGATTTATTTAAAAGATATTTTAGAAACATCTGAATTTTTGATAGCTAGAGGTGCAAATATAAATGCTAAAGATAATAATACTAAAACTTCTCTTGCTTATGCAAAAGCAAATAATTTTCCAGAAATGATTAGGCTACTAAAAAGTCATGGAGGTCAAGAATAAGTATGATGTTTAATGGAGATATTGTTAGCAATTTGATATGACAATAATTGGTTGTATTGACAAACTCTATATAACAAAAACAAGCTAAATGTAATGACCTGCAATTATAGATCCCTCAACCTCCTACTATTTTTTAGTTATGTCTAAGTCACGTTAAGAATTTGACACCCAGCCTAAACCGCCAATAAAATCTTTGCGCAAATGCGATCGCGCAGATTTTCCTCCTGATTTAATTGCAGATATGAAAGTAATTTGGTATACTTGCTGAAATTTCGACATAACCTTGAAAGGTTAATCTTGCATTAACAAATAAAGTCAACAGTATAAATTTTGACGTAAGGTTAGATCGTCTAATTACAGCACATCAAATTATTATGTTTAGAGAAGAAGCTAGGTGGTTGGCAGATATTATTTATTCTCTCCAGCCAAACAGTGTATTCCCCATGCTTAATATTGGTAGTTCAAACAAGAAATTTAGAGAATCAGAACAACCCTGGATCGATGAGCTATTATTCAAGCCAGCTAGACAAAAGGGGTACTCCGTAATTCACGTTGACATGAAATATGATGTAGGCGTTGATTTAGTAGGAGATTTACGCGATCCAGATTTTTTACATAAACTTTCAGAACTAAATATTAAATCTGTGTTGTGTTCTAACTTATTGGAACACGTAACAAATCGAGAGGAAATTTGTAAAATAATTAGCTCTATTATTCCTAACAATGGCTATATTTTCGTTACAGTTCCTTATCAATATCCCTATCACCGCGATCCTATAGATACAATGTTCCGACCGAATATTGAGGAATTAAGCAAGCTTTTTCCTGATTTTAAAATCGTCAATGGAGAAATTGTTGCAGGAGGTTATTTAGTTCAGTCAACTACTATTCCACCTGTAATATATACTCTAGCAATGTTAATTAGGCTTATCTTACCGATTTACCAACCCTTGAAGTGGTTCGATTCTCTTCGATATGCTTTATGGCTTTTCAGAGATATTTCTGTTAGCTGTGTTTTGTTAGAAAAAGTTAATGAAAAACTCCACCCATAAGGGGATGGAGTTTCCCGTCGCTTTCAATGAAGGATATGTTTTGCGATCGCATTTATATCCTGCGTCTAATTACCGCTCAATTTTTTATCCAACGCAGCGACGTATTGCATCTCTGCTCTATTTGCTAAAAGTGTCCTTAATGTTATCAACAGCGCGTTCAACAACATTCTTGGTGTTGTCTACGGCTTTTTGAGTTCTAGCTGCATCTTCTTCTGCTCTGCGCTCAATGCGAGCCGCATCTCTTTTAGCTTTGCGCTCAACAAAACTACCATTATTATCTGTTGCATCCTCAACTCGCGCAGCATTTTTCTTGGCAGTTTGCTCAACTTTATCTGCGGTATCGCGAATAAAATTCTTAGTGCGTCCAGCATCTTCACTAGCTTTTCCTTGAATCCGAGAACCAGCGTCTGCTGATGCGATTAAGGTTGCAGAAGGAGCCGCCATTGCTGAGGTATTGGCAAAAAATGCACCTTGCCAAACAAAAGCGATCGCTGATACACAAAACATAGCTGTAGCCATCCAGCGTCCTAAAGTGGAAAGCTGTTTCATTACATAATTTAGTTTCATAAAATACAAGCTTCCTGAGAATCAGTACTTTATTTCTACTGCATCAGGCTCATCAGTTATATCGTTCCTGAGACAGAGGTTTTCTCGTCATCAATCAGTAGATAAATTCTCTCTTTCAATAGATTTAATGAAAGCAGAAAATAATTTAATATATCTACCAACAAAAGGACGAATCTATATATTTAGTTTTTTTAAGGTAAAAGGGAAATACGATCGCTAATGCAACGACTTTAAGAGAAATAAAGTTACAACCACAAACAGCACGATAAATGCAATGCTTTTTGTAAGCGATCGCAAATCAGTAGGAATTAATGAAATTGTGCGTTTCTTGGCTTGCACCCAAACATAATAGATTTGCAGTAGACGTTCCACCAACCAAAAAGTAACACTTTTATTAAGGTAGCGATCGCTAGGAGGAGACTTTAGAATATTTCGTAAAATTAGACCTGTTCGTGCTACTAAATCTTCAAGAATAATTGGCTGAATACTCTTAGTTAGTTTTTCCGAGCCAATATGGTATTGATTGCGAAAGTAATCATCAATTTTTTCTGGTTCCTTTAATATCTCCTGGTTCGCATCTTCCAAAACTTTTACCAAATCAGTCTTGAGAATTGCTCTGTGTCCGGCTGTGACAATCGTATCTAGGAAGTTAGATAATTCTTCGACTTTTAAAGTTCTATTTGGTGCAGCTAGCTTTGTTAAGTAAACGATCAGGTTAGCTTTTTCAGACGGCGTTGCTTCTGGTAGTGCTTCATCAACTAGGGTACTCAAATATTGTTGAGTTTTCTCCTCCGTACCTTCCAAAGCTTTCCCATCATTCAGTTGACGACTTAAAAAACCAGAGAAGTTTTTTAAAGCCTCTGGGGTTAGCAGAGCTTCTACAATGCGATTTAATCCATCCAATCGACCCCATAAAATGTCGTTAGAACGCCAGGATTTTTTAAAGAACCCACCAAAAGCATAAAACTGATCGCCTGCTAATTTATCTTCTAAATTTTTACCTTTACCAAAACCTAAATTAGCAACATCAGGGCTAATCCGGACAATTTCGAGTTGTTCTTTGGCTTGAATATTAGAAAGATATTCATAGGAATAAACTTCCTCATCCATATAACGGAAACCTTGAAAATAGTGAAGTAACTCCCAATCGACACCAACCTGACTGGAGCTAATCAAATTTTCTGTAGCTTCTTCTATCTTAAATAAAATACTGCAATAAACATTACTGTTATTTTCAAAGCTTTTATCATTTTGAAATACAGCATCTAAGTTATAGCAGGAATCATCCTTTAGCAACTCATCTGGTTTAACAGAGTTAGCTTTTTGTTTCAGCCGAGAATATACATTAGATACTTTAGCTGAAATTAGCTTTTTATCTTTTTCATCTAATTGCGCTTTATTTGGAATTAACGAATAAGGTAAGTTTGTAAAAAAGTCAACATTTACGAGGTTTTCTGGCTGCTCTATCTCATCAATATCTTCAGCACTATCAGTTGGTGTATCTGTTGACTTGAATTTAGGTAAATCTTGAGCCTCCAATAAAAACCGATGTAAACCTAATAAATAGTTATAAATTTGCTGGCGTGTTTGCTCTCGATTTCCTTGCGCCTGTGCAATCAGACTGTAAAAAGTTTGACTGACTTTGTCTGATTGCAGCATTCTTTCTAAAGTTGCTTGAATAATCTCTAAAAGTTCTACCTGATGATTCAATTTATCTGCTAACTGCTTCAGTGCTGGTGCTTGATGTTGATATTGAGGCTCAACCATAAATTGACATATTTTTTCTAGCAGATAGAAGTGTTTTCTTAGCGCATAATCAACATCTAAATTACGGATTTGAATGCCGAAATCATGCAGAAAAGCTTCACGTTTTTCCTGCTTTTCTTTATCTATAATATATGTAGTTAGAAGTTGAGCAGCAGTTTCTAAAAGTTTTTGTTTATTTCGATTTTGCCGATCGTTTTGAACAGAAGTGCTGACTTGATCTATCCTCAAGAGTAAAGGTAGAATGCGATCGCGCAACCCCACCAGCCGACAACGCAAGTATATTTGTTCTCGGCGCTTTTCATCCTCAGAGAGTTGGTAATTTTCAACTTGCACTGCATTGCGTCTTTGTTCGCCCATGCGTTCAGCAGTACCACGCAAGAATTTATACCGCATAACTCGCTGATTATGCTCCTTGATTTCCTGTAAATCGTTGGAAATGCTCTCATATCGAGGTAATCCCACTAGAGAATCAGAAACGGTTTCCCAAATATTGGGTTGAGCCATTTTCTTAAACTTAGGACTACCCAAAAATTGATCGGGTGTAGGATCGATATAGAATAAGCGACGTGTTACTGGACGATGCGCAGTACGATAATAAATTTCCCGAATTGTATAACTAAAAGGACGATTATCTAAAACTCCACCATCAACAAAATGAAGTCGATGACCATGCTCAGTTGTATCCTCAAGAGGTAATTCCCGATTATCAAGCTGTCCCCATTTCACCAAATACGGATCTACTGCATAATTAACATATTTTTCATAATCTGGATGCTGCGGATCTTGAAGAATTGCTGCTAATTTTTCTTTGTCAATACTGTTTATATTTGGCTTATTTAAGCCAACACTAACCACCGGAAACGCCACAGGAAAACAAGAAGTAATTCGACATAATTTCGCCAATGCACTGTGAGCAGCCGGAGATTTTTCTGGTTGAAAAGGATGCTTACGCCCGCGACGATATTTGAGTTGGAATACACTACGATGATCTTTAACTTCAATCAAGCAGCCTGTATTATCAAAAGCTGTGTAGACTCTGCCTAAAGTATCTGTACCAGTCACAAATAAATCTAGTTCACTTGAGTCAGAAAACCACTCATCTTTTTGCGATGCAGGCTTCTTTTTTTCCCATGCTCGATCAAAAGCTTGTGCTAGTTGCTTTTGATAATAGACCTCACCATCTAAAATAGAATTAATATCTTTTTGAGAATGAGGATTTCGTAAGAGTTGACTAATGTCTCCACTCTGACTCCAAATCTCCGCAAAATCATTAAAATCGACAACAAACTCGCGATCGCTATTTGTCAGAGCATAGCTCAACAAAACGCCATTAATCCCCCCAGCAGAGGTTCCCGAAATCACATCAACAATAATGTCAGAATCTGTCAGTGCTTTAATTAGCTTATAAATGCCTCGTCCTCGCACTGCGTTGTAAAATTCTCGACATACGCCATTCATATAGATAGCCAAAGAAACGCCCCCGTAAACGACCAACCCTAAGCGAAATTCTTGGCTAAATTCAGGTGTTTCCAATAATTGATTTGCGGTTGAATTCATCATAATGTCGCTAATTTAAATTTTAATAGTTCAATTTTTTATCGTAAGTCTACATATAACCTCAGTTGGAGTACGGATTTAAATTCCTAACTCCAACTCTCTGCTATTTTGAATTTTGAATTTTTCCGGGGTGTTGTAAGTAATCAGATCAAATTAATTGCAAATATGATTTCCCAGGTTGACCTATCCTTAATTTGCCGATATATCAGATCTGCTACTTTCAGAAGTATCTACCGCCAAAAAATTGGATGAGGAATCACGGCGGACTCTACCGAGAGTAGTTATGACATCCACAAGCATATCGAGTGCAACATCTTTGCCAGGACAAATGCGCCCCGCACTGCGATCGCCCACAGAATGAAAGCCCATGTGGAAGGGGCAGAGGTTTTCGCGTTGCGCATTGAACTCGTAGGTTGTAGATCCCCAAAAGCTTTCATCCAGAAGCCCCAAGCTCATTGGTATCAGCACCTTAGTACCTGCGGGGAACGTCCGCTTTTTACCTGCTACTTTCACCGTCAAGGGTTCGGTTGCTACCCGATGCGTAGCACTTACAGGTGCCCAAAGTCGAGCGCACTCTAAAAGATAGAGCCGTACAGACTCGCGATCGTCTAAATCAAGCTCATCCCAATAAGCAATTAAGTTGATGCTCGATGTTTCTTTGCCCTTATAGTTAGGGAGAGGACGGTAGCCCATCGCCGTGTAACCAAGATGCAGCGGGCCTTGCAATGCGGCAATCCCCACAATCGCTGTCATCAGCTTTGCTAATTCACGCCGAGTCATGTAGTTATATTCGGGATTGTTCTCCTCGAAGTCTGCAAGGGCTGGCGAATTTTCGTAGATCGTCGCCGCCCGCTCGATTAAATCGGAAATATCCCCATGTCCCTTAAGGTTTTGACTCTGCAAAATGCTACCGATACCAGCCAAGTAATGCACCGGACTCATGCGTGTGTAGTATAAGTCAGCCAATACATTTACTGTCTTCTCATCGTCAGGGTTTAGCCCAAAAAGCACATAGTGCATATACCGAACCATAAACCCCATCCAACCCTGCCTTTCGTTAGAGAAAAAATCTCCACTCAGACCATGCAGCATTTCCAAGTAATCTGTTGCCAATTGTTCGAGTAATCTTTTGGCGATCGCATCATTTTGGCGTTCCGTTGTCGCCGCATTTAGGGTGTATTTTTGCATACATTCCCTAAAAGCTTTATGGTCGCCGCTACCACCAGCTTCCTCATCTGACAGCGAAAGCAAAAAGACATTTCTCCCGCCGACATCTTGGTTGGGGCCAAAATCTTCATCTAGTACCGAAGTTCCTAGTTGCCATGTGCGTGCTTGGGGTGAAGTCAGCGCTGTTTCTAGGGTATTGAACTCTCCTAATACCACCTGTCCAGCACAGCAAAAGTTAGATCCCAGAGCCTGCCGTTTGGCGTCTAAGTATGTGGGTTCATTAGCAATTAAGCCTTCAGCAAAACTAATAATTGGCAGCAGCGTCCTGCTAATGCTTTTATTTGGGTGTTGCAAAGCCCATGTTTGAAACTCATTGAGTACCGGACTCGTGAACAATGAGAAGATAGTATCTAAGTTTAGGCTCATTAAATTATATAAACTCCAAAATCAACACTGCTCTCAACTCCAAAACAAACACCAGATTTTTTGGTTTTCTCAGTTACCATTTCTGGCATCAAAATTAAATATTGATGCTCTGCGGCATACTTGCAGATTTGAAGTAATCCCTTTTTCGGTTCTGATTTTAATTGGAATTGGCTACTTGACTCACAAAAGTACTAAGTATTTACAGAAATGTAATTACTTATCAACATCGAGTTCAAGACTTATGCAGAGTAGAGATTTTGTAAAATTAATGTTACATATCCAATTGCAAAGCCGTCACAAAATATTTGGATGTTTAGGCTGTAAAATACTTTTATCAGTTTCTTTGGTGTGTTAACGGAGTAAAAGATTGCGATCGCACTGTTCAATTACTCCGTTGCCGTTGTCGGAGCGATCGCTAGTAAATTGCAAGAATAGATTGATAAGTGCTAATCTGAGAAATTTATACGCCAGATTCAAAGTTCTCTGGTGTTTAAGTGCATTATGCCCCTAATCAATTGGCGATCGCACTGGCGGATGGTAAGTAAAATAGACATCCCGACATTGATTGACCCACTTCTCCAGCCACTCTACATATTGCTGTCGATAAGCTTTGATCGGCGTATAAGACTGAGATCCGTGGTCTAACAAGATCCAACCGTTTTCTTGCATTATTTCTATTAAATTGGCAGGAGGGTCTGCCAAGATAGTTTCTAGGCAGCGAATAGCATCTTCGGCATACCACGAAACTTGTTCACAAAGCCGCTTCCACTCCCGGATGGCTTCTTCTTCACTTCTGCCCATGCGGATATCTGTCAGCAATTTGGTGAAGAATTCTAATGGTTTTTCCCTATGTTCCTTTTGGAGATACTCCATGTAACTTTCTTCTGGTGCCATTTTCAGCCTTTAATTTTGTATTTATTTATGAGAAAAATCATATTACAGGCCAGCTTTGGAAAGCATAAAAGCCACCTTGTACATTTGCCCCTGTGATTTGCAAAAATACCCCACCTGGTGCATTATTCATCGCGTGTCCATTTCTGGCAACGTGACCAACAACGGCGACCCTTACATTTATATTATGGGTTAGACCTCGGATTATATCTCTCCTGACATTAGGCCAGTTAGCAGCTTGCATAGCATTATTTATTCCTGTTTGGCTGGCAGCAGCACTGGCAAAAGCACTCGCTATGCCTGGGCAAGGAGGGTAGGCTAGATTGCCATTAGCACGTGCCTGTAGATCTGCTAGTGTACTGATCACACCAGGCGTACCAATCACATGCCGTGCATTAATGTGGCCTGCATTTCCAGCCAAAGCGCTCAAATTATCTTCACCTGCCCCGTTTTGCATCTGGCGAGGTTGCTGACCGTTATTTACCTGAAATACTTGCTGGGCAATCTGCCGATTTACACCACCGAGATGAACGATCGCATTCAAGGCCATTTGTTGTCGCACAGTAATATCTGCGGCAGTTTCTGAAGCATGTCTTATGATAGCCGGATCGCAGTCCTGCCAAAGTAGATCTTCATTTCTGCCCGTTGGATTGATATTGGAATGCGGATAGTATGATAGATGAGCATAAACGCCACCCGCAGCTGAGACCTGTCCAACCCTAGTAGCAATTTGCGTCCCGGAAAGGATACGTTCTCCATCTACAGTAGTTACATCTGTACTTTTAGCACCACCTACTTGCAGGCTTCCTCGCATATTTTGAATTCGGGCGCTGATATTAGTTCCTGTATTAATGCCCATAGCAATTAATTGGTTCACCATAGTATTGATTTGGTCTCCTGGAAGACCTTCTAATGCCAAAACCAAGGTCTGGATCTGTACAGCAGTCAAAGGATTGAGAATAGATGTTAAAGTTGTGACAAACTGAAGTATTTCGTTCCCAATCAAACTACCTCCTGGAGTCATGGCTACCGTCAGCGCATAGATTTGTCCCAAGTTCAGACCATTCAAGAGATTGATCAAAAGGTTAATATTGGCAATATCCAGGGGGCGCAGGCGATGAACTAGGTCGGCTAGTTGCTGAGGAGTAATTTGGGGTACATATTGCCGAATAAATGCATCAATCGCTGTCCCATTTGATGGAGTCAAGTTCAGTACTAGGTTGTCGATACCTTGGCTATTTAATGAAGGATGAAGGATGTTGACCAGTGCATTAATCGCTGTACCATTCAGCGGTGTCAGCAGATCAACCAAATCGACGATATCAGTGCCAGAAAGCTGTCCTTGTTGCTTAATAGAAAGTTTACCTATTAGCATACGTATATTTCCGATGGAAAGCGGAGCTAGCTTGCCAATCAAGCCCAAATTCCCATTAACAGCTACCACAATCTCTACGCACGATTTCAAGACCTTTAGGTCTTGGCCTGCCTGATTTAGACACCAATCTGGTACTGAGTCATCTTCGCTTACCTGATATACAGGTTTAAGGAGGTTCTGAACATTGCTAGTGATTGTAGCTGTTCGATTCGGCATCTGCGCCTCAATCTGGGCCTCTCTGCCAGCCATCATTGCGATTTTGGCATTCCGTGCTTTGTTCAGGTTATCCCTGAGAGTGCCATCGTTACTTATGGTTGTATCTACATTTGGAAATAACTCTGCAAATTGCTCTTTCTTCTTTTTGGCAAGGTTCCGGTCAATATTGTTGTCAATGGTCTGCTCGATTTTCTGTTGATATCGTGTTTCAAAGTCAATCTTTTCGTCTGCTGCTGCTTGTTTTTCCTGGTCTATTTCTCCACGTGCCTTTCCAGTTGCTAAGACATCAACTTTTGTTTTCACAGACCCAAAATAATTGTAGGGAGCAAGGGCAACCATTGCCTGCTCTGCGGCAACGGGATCATCACCATGAGTCTGAAGTTGTTGCTGGGCAACTGCCAAAACTCTCTTGCTGATGGCAGTATACTTATAAATATAATTAGCTTTAGAAATATCGTTTCCTTGAGCAGTCAAAATATTTTCAGCCTGTGTTAGGGCAGTAGCACCGATAGCCTTGTAGTGAGCAAAAAAATCGTTGAACGGTTTCATTGCCTGCTCGGCGGCGACGGGATCATCACCATGAGTCTGAAGTTGTTGTTGGGCAATTGCCAAAAGTTTACTGCTAATCGCATCGTGGGTGTACTTATAAATATAATTAGCTTTAGGAATGTCGTTTCCTTGGGCAGTCAAAATATTTTCAGCCTGTGCCAGTTCAGTAGCACCGATAGCCTTGTAGTGAGCAAAAAAGTTATAGAAAGGAGCCGCATTTCCCGGATCGTAATTGGCTAGTTGCAACGCTTTTATGGCCAATCGCAATTCAGTATCGTCACCTGCATGAGGGGAAAGGAAGGCGACTTGTGCAGCAGCATTGTTAATTGGATTTTGGGGAAGAAAAGCATCGATCAGAGGAGAAAAATCTGTAGTTTCCAGTGTGATGAAGTAGTCATAAGCGGGTCTCCCAATCTGGTTGATCAATCCCGAAAAATTGTTTTGGTTAAATATGCCAATTAGGTAATAGGAAGTGCATTTATACATTTGAATAACTGAACGAGCCACTGGGGTGAAGTCCACACTTTTCTGACTGAAATTTCCTGGACTAGACACAGCCCGATCGCCCATCACATCTGCTTCATGTTCTAAAGTAGTATCATCATTTATGCCCACACCTTGAGCTTGCGTTGTTGGTTGCACCCGTCCCTGCTTCTGCTGTACTACATGCCAAGCCTCATGGGCCAGATGCTTTTCCTGCCCCGAACTTATATGAATCTCCGTCCCCTGCGTGTACGCCAACGCTTGTAAATGAGGGGGTTTCGCAGAATTGTAGTGAACTTTCACATCATCCATCGCTATGCCTGAGAGATTTTCAATCCCCGCTTTCAGGTTATCAGGCAGTCCAGTGTTATTTGGCTGCTGTCCCTGAGATGAACTGGCGCTAGCAGAGTATTGACTATTGCCTTTCATTTGGACAGGCTTTTCCTTTTCTTCAACCTGTCGCTGCACCACTTCCTTTTCTTCTGGCTCGCTCCCTGTGTCAGCCTTGCGTTGTATCGTATTTACCCCCTTGGCGTTGATATCGCTTTCAAAAGCAAAAGCGGTCATCCGTTGCAATGCTGACTGATTTAGTTCCTCAGTTTCATCAGTGGCAGATTTAGCTTGAAGGGTTGAGGATGAGGATGTTTTTAGTTGGAAAAAAGGTGTAGCCCCTGCCCTGTCTGTTGTAAAGAATGCCTGCTCTGGCGAACCTCCAAAAAAAGGCTTTTGCTTGGCTGGCTGATGATTTGTGCTTTTTTGGTTCTCGTTAGTTTTCATAAATTTTCTCTAAATATAAAAGTAATCGTGAGTTCCTAGTGGTGCTGCTAATGCCATTCCACAATCAGAATGTCATCCATCCAGGGCAACTTCACCATGCTGAGTCCCCAAGGTAGGCGACTCAACAATATATCGATCGCCTGTTGCTCAACCTGAAGCTTCCAGTTACCATCATCGCTGCGGGTGAGTTTGCCCGCACGTTGTAAAAAGCCATCTCGCAACCCGTCGGGGCTGGTGCTTTTGAGGACTTCCCAATAATTGATTACAGTTTGCAACAAGTTTTCGCCTTCAGTTAGGGCGGTTGCTGGTAAATCTAAGCCACGGGAAACTGGCTCGTCTAATGGCCAGCCACAGAGCAGTTTGGGCAGCACAAGTTCGTATTCTGGTGCGTCGGTTTGCTTGGTAGCGAGGTAATGCAACAGGTAAATTGCTGTTTGCTGTGCCGATTCATCCCGGAAAGATTCGCCATCTAACAACCCCACCTCATCCAAATATATGCGTAAAAACGGATGCAACAGCACTAGTCCAGCTTGGTTGATATACAGCCCCGCCGTTTCTTCTTCGGCTGATAATGTGGAACCCCTAGCTCGTCGGGGGGGTATGCTCTGCGGGTTGCTCGGTTCTGGAGTACGGAGTTCTACCTGCTCAACTGATAAGTTCTGCTGCGGGGCTGGGGTTGGCTCATCTGTCGGCGTTGTGGTTGCGTCGCTTAATGTGTTCGTTTCTGGGGGAGGTGCTGCATCTATTTCATTCTGTGGTGCAGGAACGCCTGGCGATTCTGTAGGAATTGTGGGTACGGTGGAGGTTTTTGTCTCATCTGGTGGTGTGTTGGTATTAGCCGATGCAGCAGTTAGTACTTGCTCAAGGGCATTTAGCCAAAGGGTTGTGTCGGTAATTGATAATGCTGCGATCGCATTACGCAGGTGTTGGCGCGGGTTTTGATTGGCTCTGTTCTGTGTTGGTTCTGCTGCTTCAACAGGGGGAGAAGTTTTGGTTAATTGATTAAAGTTCGGTGCTACCTGCCAGTTTTGTACGAGTTGGGTTAGCCAGTTGCGAGTCCAGGTAGCTGCTGGTAAAGGTCTTGCTGATGCAGTATCTGAGCCAATTTCAGCTAAAAGTAGCCGCCAAGCTTGCTGATTCAATTGCTCGCAGATGTCATTGCTCAGGCTTAAAGATTGCATCAGTTCTCTAGCTTGTGCCAGTAAGCTGTGCCAATTTGTCCAGGCTGGCTGTAACTGCAATACTATTTGATGCCGCAAGGCTTCCGGTAACTGAGCGATCAATCGTTGTGGCGTTGCTACATTCTTTCTCAGTAATTCCCGTAAAGGCTGCTGCCATGCGGTTTCAGTTTGGATAACTGTTTCCCAGCGGTTTAGCCAGGTCTGCAAGTTCTCTGATGCTTGCTGCTTGGGCAAATAACCAGAAGATAAAAAGTACAGCAACACTTGCCAATCTGTCTGAGGGCTATCTTGGGTATTTTGGGGCGATCGCGCTTTACTCTCTAGCACCTGCTTGTATGCATTCAACCACAGGGATCTTTGGGCGCGAGATACAGCATCAATACTAGTACGTAGTCGTTCCTGAGCGATTTGATTGAGGTTATCATCAATCGCCTCCCCTGCTCCCTGCTCCCTGCTCCCCTGCTCTTCATATCCTGCTGACCATCGCCAATTTTGCATGAGTTGGGCTAGCCAGTTACGAGTCCAAGTTGCGGCGGGTAAAGGAGTTACGGATGTGTTATCTGCACTGATTTCGGTTAAGAGTAGCTCCCAAGCCTGTGTTGACAATTCCTCGAAGCTATCGCTACTTAAGCTCAAAGACTGCATGAGTTGTTTGGCTTGAGCCAGCAATATCTGCCAACTCGTCCAAGCTGGCTGTAATTGCAATACTAGTTGATGCCGCAAGACTTCCGGTAACTGAGCAATTAATCGCTGTCGCGCTGCTACATTATTTCTCAGTAATTCCCGTAATGGTATCTGCCAAGCGGTTTCATTCTGGATGACAGTTTCCCAACGGTGTAGCCAATCCGCTGATGCTTGCTCGCTGGGGAGACGACCATATTCTAAAAAGTACAGTAAAACTTCCCAATCCGTCTTGGGGCTGGATTGTAGATTTGGTGAAAATTCTGCTGCTTGCTGGGGTTGATTGAGCGATCGCACTGTAACCCGATCTAGCGCTGTCAGCCAAAGCGTCTGCTCGTCGCTGGGAACTGCTTCTAGGATGGCGCGTAATCGTTGACGAATTTGATTAAGGTCTAGGCGTTGCTGCTGCCAGATTTCCACAAGTTGGGCTAGCCATTTGCCAGTCCAAGTTGCCGGAAATGGTCTTATCGGTGCGTTATCTGCACCAATTTCGCTTAGGAGTAATAGCCAAGTTTGCCTATCCAGGTATCGAATAGCACTACTATCTAATTCTCCAGACTGCATCAGTTGCCTAGCTTGTGCGAGCAGCACAGTCCAGACTGTCCAGGCGGGCTGTAGCTGCAATATCAACTGGTGGAGAAAGGATTCTGGTAACTGCTCAATTAGGCGTTGCCGTGCGGCTTGGTTGCTTCTCAGTAATTCACGCAAAGATTGTTGCCAAGCGGTATCACTCTGCATCACCGCTTCCCAACGCGGGAACCAAGCTTGCCAATCTCCAGATGGACACCACCAAGGCAATCGCCCATAGCGTAAAAAGTAGAGTAACACCTCCCAATCTGAAGTAAAGCGATCGCTCCAAAGGGGTTTGCCGAAGGCATCGCGGGTAATTTTTTCAGTCTTTGCACTGGCTACTACCCGATCCGCCAAGCGATCGCCTAAAGTCTGTCTGAGGGATCTGAGTAAGTTGCCGATAAATTCATCTGCTAAAAATCGGCGGTCAACCGAACCGATCTCCACCTCCACCCGATCCAGCCGAATCACTTCCCCATCCCTCACCAATTCATCGAAGAGACGCTCAATTTCCGGCACGCCTTGCTGCTGAAACAAGCGGCTCACGTCTTCCTGTAAACTCCATACATCAGCTATTCGCCCGGTATCGAGTTCTAATACAGTCCTTCCAATGATGTGGCGTTGTTTGGTCATAGGCTGGCGAGGGACTAACTTGACAATAGACACGGGGACGCGGAGACAGGGAGACGCGGGGAATTAAATTTTCATGCTTGGTTGTGGGATTTTCCCGTGAGAGATTATCTTAAAAATACTTTGTGTCTCTGTGTCTTTGTGGTAAAAATTTGAAACCACAGAGACACAGAGAGAAGAGATTTTTTATGCCATATTGGTAGGTTCTCCATAAGGGCTAGCGGGTTTGATATCAGTAATATGCCCATCCTTCATTTGAAATAAAACACGCAGGCGATTGAGCAGTGTAGCTGAGGGTGCGGGTGGGGTGTCGGTGGGAGTGCCGGGTTCACTGTCAGTGATGTGAAGAATCACGGTTGAAGCTGCACTTTCGATCTGAGTGCCGTTAAGTTCCTTAAAGAATTTTGCTGTGATTCTATGGACGCCTACAATCATTTGCCAGCCATCGGATGGGCGATAAACTGCACTAACTTGTGTGCTAATCTTCGCGTCATCACCAGGAGCAGTATAAGTAAATACTAAGCGATCTACAGTTGGTGGGAAAGTCGCAACTTCGATCGCGTATTCATTGTTTGGGTTAAAGTCAGATAGTCTGAAAGTGTTATCGCTTGTCAGCGCAGTGCTGTTAAGCACTTCATTATTGCTCATGGTTAACAAATTAAACCCCACTACACCACCAGAGGGGATGGCAATTTGTTTGGTTACTGGTTCACTGCTACAGCTACCGAGGGTAGGCGGCGTGTTAACCCGCAAGGTAATAGATACTTGAGCATCAGCTACCCAAGTACTGAAATCATAGTTATAGCTGATGATGAACTCACTATTACCAGGATTGCTGGTGTTACGATTTCCGCCAGGGTGTTCCCAGACAAAGTTAAAAGATGTCTCTGTCGGTTGAATCTTGAATACCCTAATAGAAAAGCCTTGTGCGTTGATGTTGGCAATCTCTACCTGAAAGTCTGCTTCAGGTAAAGGATTGACTGTGATGGTACGGGTGAGGGTATTTTCGCATGTGGTTTGGCGATCGCGTATCAGTGCCACGATTGTCACTTGCTGCAGCTGACTGCCTGTGGCATATTGGCTGGTATCTAAAATCCTGGTTTCTTTGCCGTCGATACTAACCTGAGTTAACTCGATATTCTCAGGTGTTCCCGCAGCTAGGGTAATTTCTACTACCCCGGCATTGTGGCAGAAGTTGTCACCTTCAGCGATCGACAACTCAGCCGTGGGTAGGGGGCTGACTGTGATGGTGCGGGTGAGGGTATTTTCGCATTGAGTTTGGCGATCGCGAATTAATGCCACAATCGTCACAGTTTCCGGCTGACTACCTGTGGCATATTGGCTAGTATCTAAAATCCTGGTTTCTATACCGTTGATGCTGACCTGAATTAACTCGACATTTTCAGGTGTTCCCTCAGCTAAGGTAATTTCTGCTACCCCGCTATGGTGACAGACGTTGTCACCTTCATTGATTGACAACTCAGCCACGGGTGAAGAATTAACTGTGATGGTGCGGGTGAGGGTATTTTCGCATTGAGTTTGGCGATCGCGTATCAGTGCAGTTATGGTAACTTCCTGCGGCTGACTACCTGTGGCATATTGGCTGGTATCTAAAATCCTGGTTTCTTTGCCGTTGATACTGACCTGAGTTAACTCGATATTTTCAGGTGTGCCCTCAGCCAAGGTAATTTCTGCTACCCCGCTATTGTGACAGAATTTGTCACCTTCATTGATGGACAACTCAGCTGTGGGTGAAGGATTGACAGTGATGGTGCGGGTGAGGGGATGTTCGCATTTGGTTTGGTGATCGCGTATCAGTGCAGTTATGGTAACTTCTTGCAGCTGACTGCCTGTGGCATATTGGCTAGTATCTAAAATCCTGGTTTCTTTGCCGTTGATACTGACCTGAGTTAACTCGATATTTTCAGGTGTGCCCTCAGCCAAGGTAATTTCTGCTACCCCGCTATTGTGACAGAATTTGTCACCTTCATTGATGGACAACTCAGCTGTGGGTGAAGGATTGACAGTGATGGTGCGGGTGAGGGTATTTTCGCATTTGGTTTGGCGATCGCGAATCTGTGCAATGATACTCACCGTCTCAGGCTGACTAACTGTGGCAAATTGGCTGATATCCAAAATCCTGGTTTCTTTGCCGTTGATGCTTACCTGAGTTAACTCGATATTCTCAGGTGTTCCCGCAGCCAAGGTAATTTCTACTACCTCGGCATTGTGGCAGAAGCTTTGACCTTGAGTAACTGATAATTCAGCCTCAGGTGAGGAATTGACTGTAACGGTACGAGTCACAGTATTTTCACACTGGGTTCGGCGATCGCGAATCAGCACAATAATAGTAACTTCCTGCGGTTGATTTGTGGTTGCATATTGGTTGGTATCTAAAATTCTTGTTTCTTTACCGTCGATGCTGACATTAATTAACTCGACATTCTCAGGTGTTCCCTCAGCCAGGGTAATCTCGAATGCCCCAGCATTGTGACAGAAGTCTTGACCTTGAGTAATTGACAGATTAGCTTGCGGCTTAGGATAAATGGTTACAGTTAGCGTGTCGTATGTGTCGTCTACCGCATAGGCGAAAGTAATAGCTATTTCCGATCCCTTAGCCAGCTCGTCTTTACTAGCTTGGTCAATGCTACTTGGCTGGAAGAGTTGTTTGCTTCCCTCAAACAAAATTCCCTCTCCCCTGACCGTACCACCCTCCGGTTCTAGGGTAAATTGATACTTATTGCTATCATCTTCACAAAATACTGTTTTCTCCAGCAAAATGATCGGGCGTGGTCTAGCCAAGACGTAACTGACGGCGGGTGCATCGCTACTACAGCGATAAGGTAAGCAAAAATCACCTACGACTACATCCTTGCGCTTTTGCAATTCTGGGAAGAGTTTCTCCCAACTATCGATCAATTCTTGCGGTGCAGCAGGAGGGACAACAGCAGTTTTTTTAATAGCTGCGGTGCGTAAGCTACGTAATTTATAAATAGCTGGGTCTTTGTCAGCAGCTAGAAGTTTGTCAACCTCTTCACCATCTACATACACCAAAATAAATGTGCCACCTTTGGGTACTCCACCTAGATGTTCTACACCAGGATGTTGTTCAGCAAATTTGTTGAACAAATGCAGCTTCATCAGTTGATCTAATCGCCGCTGATAAGCTTCTATCAGTCCTATGAGTTCAAAATAGTTGAGTTCCTCAGCTGCCTGGGCATTACCCATTTGGTAGTCGTCGGTATTAAATGTTGCAGGCACATCTCGTAACAAACTATAAATAGTCTCAACGTCTTGAAACTCCGGTTGTGTAATGATTGGTGAATTATCTCGATCGACGCTAACAGTAAAATAATTCTGCGAAAGTAGAACAATGGAATACTTCCTGGAAGGATCGCCTGTCTGAGGATCGCGGGGCGGCAAGTTTACTTCATACTCTGTTGATAGCTCTAAATGATAATTTTTAGAAGAATCAATTACTATTCCATAAGTAATTTTTCCCAAGGATAGACTTTCCGCCATGTTTTTGGCGATGCGTTGCTTTTCTTGGTTAATTTCATCTTCAGTAAGTCCCGAGAAGTCAATGCTCAGGGTGTTAAAGTCGTTGAGGCTATTGCTCTTAGTTTTGTCAATTTGAGTAACGTAGCGGGCAATTTCCCTATTGGTTTTGTCGCGCACGAATAGCTGATAACTTTGGCTTGTCTTGTCTTTGACAAATTCGTAGGCTTCTGGTTTCCGGGCACTCTCCAGAATAGGATTAAATAGTTGGCTGCTATTGATGACAGTCAGACTAGGTTGGTCAAAGAAAACCTGCTTCAGTGTATTCAGAAAGGCATTTTTCGGTTCTGTTGCATACTTAATCCAAATTTTCTCGAAAGTTTCTTTCATCCGCCGAAAATCTGATTCCAAGTCATCAAACTGACCAGAAATGTTCAAATCTTGGAGACTCGCTTCACTACCAAGTTTGAGGGTGATGACATCAAACGCCAAATTGTAACGCCGTTGATATTCTTGGATGCGTTTGAGTGCGTCGCCGTTAGCTTTGCCAATATGTCCTTCAATGCGGTAAAAATTTAGCCCATCTAACCGATAGGCTAAATCATCGCGTGCTGGAGTAGATGCTGTTTTGTCATCTTCCTTAAGGCTGAAATAAGCAGGCAGTAGGTGACTTCTACCTTTACGGTAAGCATCATAACTCCAGTAACGATAAACTTCCGAGTAGTTGAAGTAATAAGGAATAGCTTGTTCGCTCAACGAAACTGAACTATCTTTACTGGGTGTGATTTTTAGGGGAGTGTCAGAAAATGGTAGCAGGTAAAAGCTATCTTCTTGACACAGCTTGAGCAGGCGATCGCACAAATGACGCACCTGTTTTACACGCAGCTGATTACCGTTGTAAATCGGCGGCTGGGTGAAATGGCTACGATAAGCTGAAGCTGGTTCATATCCTTTAAGCACTTGGTTGGGAGGTGGAACTATCCCTAGCATGAGAAATTTGGGGAAGCGCTGAATATCAGGGGTGCAATCATCCATCAAGTCAAAGGCTGCTTCCGCCAATTCATTATAAGCAGCTACCAGTTGACTGAGGTAATCATAAAAATATTGCAGGGTGTAGGTTGGCTCAACCTTTTCTGGTGGTACAGTTTGTTCGGGAATTTGTGGCTTAATACCTTTTAGGATCAATTCCAGCCGTGCCTTCAGGTTACGAAAATCATCTGCTGAATTAGGTTGAAAAGAACTGAAAAAAGGCGAGAACAGCCGAAAAAGTTTTGGAAAAGCTTTGTCAATCGCCTCAATCGCATTTTGACAAATATCACAGTAGTTATCCCGGAATGTTGTGTAGTTAATGATTTTAGTGAGATCTACACTATTATCATCTTCCTTGGTTTGTACATAACCAAAACGTTGCACCTTGGGAGCAAAATCTCGGAATTGCTGAAGCTTAATGTCAAATTCTTGGAGATAGCGATCGCGTGCAGTAAACACTGTCTCAGTGTCAAAGCCTTGCCAATATGCAGGCAACTGCTTCATTTGAAACCCGGTTTTCAGTAGGGTTTCCGCCGCGATCGCCTTATTGTCTGTGTCCGACTTGCGGGGTAAGAGAAAAAAGCGATAAAGCAGACTACGCTCTTGGCTGAGGTTATTGTAATCAAGTCGGCACAAGTCGCGCTGCTCAACCTGAAGCTCACAGACTACTACTAGTACGCGATCGCTCAAGAACTTTTTAAATGCGGTTTCATCTCGCAAACTACCATCTGGCGCTTCATGCAGAGCTGGGCGATTACTGCTACTTTGTTCAAATAATTCTATGACTTTGTAATTTGCAGGTGGTGCAGTGCTGGCTTCTGGCTCTTGTGTTTGACTTGGTGCAAATAAAGCAGCAGAAACTGTTTGTTCAGTTTGATAATGGGTAAGTGTCGTGGTTGGGAGAGCGATCGCATAGCCTTCGGAAGTAATACCACATCCGCCGGAGATCTGAATCTGCGCCTTTGCTGTTTCATAAGTGCTGCTCACCTCCAGCCCACAAACAATTCCCACGCCGATCAGGTAGGCACGGGTAAGCCGATTTTGCTCATCAAGGTAATTGACCAGGTTATTTAAATCATCCTTTGTCAACACCTGGTTAGGTGTAAATACGGGGTAGCCGCTGCGGCTGATGATGGTGTTTATAGCCTTACTCATTGGCAGTTCCTAGGGCAGTCTGGTTGATAATAATTGGCTGACGATCTCGATCTTCAGGGCGACTGGTTTGGGTATCGTACAGAATGCCCTGAGGGTAAACACTTCGCAGTTGTGGGAGGATTGTTAACAGACGGTTGAGCGCTCCAGTTGAATTGCAACTATCCTGCGCTACTTCCTGCAACCAGTCGTGATAAGCAACTTCAAACTCCCTCATCTGGAACACATCCAGCCAAGCGATTTTCAGAGCAACGTGGGCTGGTGCTTCCAGTCGCAAGGTACGTTCAACAAAATTGCGGAAATCCATATCAGCAAAGCGCTCTGGCCAGTAGGGAAGAATAACGCTAATCCAAAAAGAATAGGGGTCTTGCCGAGTTAAAAGCCACTGTTCTTCGCCTTGGTTGGTAGCATCATCCGCAGTCACGAAGATGGGTAAAAAGTTATCGACCGTCTTAAATCGGTAATAAACAAGGCTCAAGAACCATAGAAAAAGCGTTAGCTCATGCTGTTCAGATATCCCTTGAGACCACTTCAACCAAAAAGTCAGGTCAGGTGGATTTTTAGTAGGACGAAGGAGAATATGCTCCAGCAAATGAAATCCTTCATCATTGATGCAAGTTTGGATTTCTGTAATAGCTGAATCTCGCTCAGATTTACTAGCGTAATACTGGATAACGCGGATTGGTTTTTTGCCCTCGTCGATCAGTTCCCAGCCAAAGATTCCATTTTCACCTTCAATCAACCGGAAATTATCTCGCTTTCTCGCAAGTTCTAGCAGTATATTGCCGCGTTGCCAAGTTTCTTCTATATTTTCGTAGTACTGCTGGTTTTGCAGGAGAATTTTCTCATCCTGTCCGTAAATTTGCCCAATATAGTATTGTTTTATCTCGATATTGAGGCGGGCAGTTCGCAATAAAAGAAACAGGCGATTAATAGCAGCATCGCGCTCGGCTGCTGTTGCATAATTTTTTGGATGGATAGCAACTTCAGTTGTCTGATCCCGTGGTTGACTTAATATCCGAAAGCTGAAACCTTCCTCGGTAGATGTAGGATCGATCGCACCCGATTCAAACAGCACACCCAGCACGTCACGATAAAAGCGATCGCGGGCTATATCTTCATTTTCTAATAACTCTGTACCTTGTAATAAAGTGGTTCTCTGCCAATCTTCTAACCGGAAACGGTAGCTTGTGGTTGTTTCGGTCACGGCTTCAATATGCAAAAATGGCTCAACCGAGTTCAATAGCTTAAAGGTTTCAAAGGGATTGGCCTGTGTTGGTACAATTGCTAATAATTGACCGGATTGATCGGTAATACCCAAGCTATCGGCGGAACTGACGTAGCGGTTGAGGTAGCGCAGGTGTTCTGCAAACTTACCAGCAGCATCCCAAGCCTCAAGTTCTGAAGCAGAGGAGTTCACACTTTCTAAGAGAATTTGCTCAGTAGTGTTATTTTTTAGTCTAAATAAATAGCCTGCGTTGGGTTTTTCTACTGTTAATTTAAATTGATTTTGGTTAAATTGAATGTTCCGCAAGCAACGTTGCAGGGCTATATCTCGTTTTTGAGCAGTGGGTAAATGCTCGGTACTTGTAGCTAAAACTTTTCCTTCCGTATCTACTATGGCGTAGCCGTAGGTTGGTAAGCCAACGGTAGCACCATCTATTTCTAGAGTAGTTGTGTCATAGCTATAAGTCAGGCGCTTGTAAAAATTGTCATGTAAAGCTAAAAGCAAAAACTTCTCTAGCGCAGCCTGAGCTTCTGTTTGGGTGGCGTAAGTCTGCTGGCTGGTTAATGGCTGCTTCTGGAAATACAAGGTAAAATGACCAGGAGCGAGAACACGATAATGACAAAGGTCACGCCGCCGCACATCTTCAATACCTAATAGCCGAGAAACCCGCTTTTTAAAGCCAGATACATTTTCGGTGTTCCATACCTCATCATTGCAGTAATTGAAAGCACGGAAGCGATCGCGGCTTAAAGCAGGATAATCTTTGAAAAAATGTGCCTTGTCGTGAATAATATCAGTTTCATGTTTGTCTTGATCAAGGTGTCCCTTGGTCATCCGGTAGTTGAGCAGCACATAGTCGCTAAAAGACTCAGCAAAGCGTCCTAGCAGATGGTCGAGAAAACGGTTGCGGCGATCTAGGTAAGTCTCTGTATCTAATTCCTCTTGAAGCGATGCGAGATAATTATTGTCAAGGATGGCGGGACGATCTGGAAAATCGAGAGCTTGGATAAAGTAAGTCTGCCTTACTAAAGAACCTTGACTTTTCAACTCGTTGTTCTGGTGCTTGGCTCGATCGATTTCCCAAGAAAACAAGTCCCGCACATGAGCAAGTTGGGACAAGTAGTTAGCTAACAACTGATCGAAAAATACCAAATATCCCTTTAACTGACGGGCTTGAGCTTTACGTAATGCTAAAGCCGTATCGGGCAAACCCTCTTCACTAATGCCATAGGTGAGGGGAAAATCGTGCTGAATCGAATAGTGATCTGCGAGGTTGTAATAACTACCTTGTGGTACAGGTAGATTTAATTCATCATCTTCCTGCAAGGCTTTGATGTATGCAGTTTGTTGTTCATAATAGCGGCGCTTGACCTCATTTATATCTGCGGCGATCGGCAAAACACCCTTAAAAAGAGTGACTTTGGAGTAATCAATCCCCAGCACCGGACTGTACCCTTCAGTCAGGTTGAGATACCAAGGGTGCTGGGACTGAAGTAAACCATTAATATAGTTAGCGATACTCAATTGCCTAACTGCCGCTACACCTGGCACTTTTAATATTTCTTGGTATAAATCAGAGGTGTAGATAATCGTCGGTGGAGTTAGGGCTGCCAGTTCATCGGTATCAATAAAGCCATGACTATCGTAATCTCCCTTGCGAACCGCAGGCCTGCCAGCAAAAATTTCGGCTGTGCTTTTGCCTTTATCTAACAATTCTTGGAGAGTGTAGAACTGTAAACGAGGCGCAATGAATGCATCTAATTTTGTATATATATTTACTAATACATCTTCAGCATCAGCATCAGCTGTGAGTTCAATATCGCCACAAATAGCAATTTCTTCATCACCCAAAACGACGATATCATGAAAATCTTCGCAGAGATTGCGATAGTCACACAGCACAGTTTTTACTCGATCGAGGCTATCAGACCAAGAACGGTAAAGCTGCCCACAGGCATTTTTGCGATATCCCAAATCGAGGTCAATATAGACAGTGTAAAGTCCACGGGGATGAAGACGTGAAGCATTTTCCGCCGATTCACCATCTGGGGGAGTGTATTGCAGCTGGCTGTGGTTATAGTCCACATAGATGGCTGGCTCATAAGTTGTCACTTTTTTTAGCCAAGCATTGCGGACACCAGGAATGTCAATCAAACGCTTGCGTAAATCTAATTCGGTGACAGGATTACAGGTAAGTATTTCATTGGCGGTAAAAAAGTTGTTCTCTTGGCTATAACTGCTAGCTGGATCTAAGGCTAGTAGATCCTGAATATCCAGATTGTTGCGGTAGCCCAAATCCGTGACCGCGTAGCACAACACTTCCAGGATAGTCACACCAGGATCGTGCAGATTGTAGTCTGTCCAAAGTTTACCAGACAGAGCTTGTAGGTGGGTGATGCCGATTTCCCTTAATTTTTGAAAGTCCAGGTAATCGGGAAATTCAGGCTGACGCTTCGAGATGCTTAGGTATTCCAGCATGGTTTCAGGTAATGAAAGAGTAAAAAAGTCAAGTTTTTAGTACTGATTTTTCATCCTGCACCACTGAACAAATCGTAGATAGCACCACCGAACAACCACACAAGAGCGATCGCAACTCCCAATGTGAGAAATGTCAGATATTTAAGCAGTTGTTTCAGACTTAATTCCATCTGCTGCTTATACTCAGTAAATTCTTTACTCAAGTTCTTCAAATCTTGCTCGATTGTGTTTACTTTCTGCTCTAATTCCTTAAGATGCGATTTCCAATTAGAGCCTGTTCCTGGTGGTTCATCTTTTTTAGCGCAGATTTCTGTTGCAGCTTGCACTTCCCAGAGCGCACCTTCGTAATAGACTACATCACCCTTACTATATGTCCGTCCCTCTTGCCAAACTCCGTGAAATTTATCGTCTTTTTTGTTTAAAGTCGAGTCAATTAACTCAGCAAACTGGGATTCTGATAAACGGCTTTTATTTTTGAATAACCCCTTAAGTTCAGCGCGGTTTCTGAGAGTTACAGCAATAGTAGATAAAGTCAACATAATATCAATTCAAAATTCAAAATTCAAAATTAAGAAAGTCAGATTTAGCTTTGGGTTTAAAGTGTGTATGTAATACCCATTTTTTTACTCCTTTTTCACTTGCCCAACTCCAACGCATCTAACGACTCATAACCCAAAATCCCAGAGGCCAATTTTTGATTATCCGCAACAGTAGTTGCTTCTTGAATAATGTGGGTTTGGCCTGTGGTTTCAAGCGAAACCGAGGTGAGAACAGATCGCCCAGTGGAGGCGATCGCTTCTCTAACATTGCGCTGGTTGTCATGATGCATCTTAAAATTAACGACATAATCAACGTAGTATTGCTGTTCAACAAAATTGAGAATAGAAGAACGGTAGATTGTGCCTCCGAAATTAATTTCAGCTCCTTTATCGACTGTCCAAGGCGTAAGAAACTGGGTAATCGCCTGTTCTAAATCCCGGCGATAATAGCCAAAGTTGGTGTTGTATGGGGATTTAAACTTCACTTCGCACTCCACTTGGATATGCTCATAAGCCGGATTCACAACCCTGATATCTGCCCAAGGTGAGCTAAGACTAGCTAAATATGCCTCGATTTTCTCTAACAGGTTAATGTTGACCTTGGGTTCTAGGTCATTCGTGGTGCTACGCTGCGATAAGTCAGGAATCACAACTACAGTCACCGCACCCGGTACTAGTTCATAAAACTGCTGACTTTGCCCCACCTGTCCGTGATTGATGCAGCGAACCTTATAGATTTGGGGAAATTTTTCTAATACCAGTCGCTCGTAGTCAAAGATGGTAACAGCCCGTCCTTTATGGCGCAGGTGTTCGCTAATTCGAGTATAAAAATGCTCTGGTTTTTCTTTGACTTGCCCACCAAAAGAATCATAAGGTTGCTCTACTTTTTTGATTTCTGGTGTAGGTACAGTCAGTTTGGCAATGGTTCCCGCAGGTAAGGGCGCAGCTAAATGATTAGGATCGTTACCTTCGTCGGTGAAAGTTACCCGTGCAGCTTGGGTATAGACGCCGAGAACTTGACAAATTGCCCCACTACGTGCCGGGACAGTGGCTTTAATCCAGTACAAGCTGGGGTCGAGGATTGTAGTTTTCTCCTTGCTAATATCCGCCGGAATTCCTAAATTGACGATACCTGAAGTAATTAGCCCATTAGTCGTGTCGCTGACAATGCGATCGCTCAAGGATATCCAAGTATTGTCTTTGAGGTAATACCACTGCACTTCGACTTTTTCTAAAGCTGTATCCGCAGTTTCTTCTGCTACCTGAAACAGTAATGGTAAGCCAGTAGGCGGTTCTAGTTCACCCAGTCCAATCAGCAATTCGCCCTCATTGGTAAATTGCGGCAAGAAGTAGGGCGTGTCTTTTGCTACTACCTCAGCAAATCTGTCAAAGGGGTGGAGGTGAAACAGCGTGCAATCTTGTCCATCTGCGACGGCGATGTAACTGAGGGCGATTGATTGAATTACGGGTGTATAAGGCTCGTTAAGCGCAATTGGTGCTACTTTTGCTCCTTTGGGAAATTCTACGCTCGGATTCCATCTTGTTAAGGTGCTGGTTTTATTTTCTCCTTCGCCTGTAACCACTTCATACACCGCTCCATTCACGTATTCTCCCCCGGCAAAATTTTTAGCTGAGGCTAATGTTTGTAGAGCATATTTACGGGGGAACTCATCGTGTAGAAAGTTCTGGTTAAGTACGAAGCGCAAAAAACCGCTATCAGTTTGCAAGTTAAAGTCGGTTAAGTTGTCGATTTCTTCGCCAGGTAGAGGTGTTTGGGATGTCCTATCTATGAGGATGCGATCGCCTTTTGGCTCGAAGAGATTATATTCATTAGGTAAGCCTTCTGCTGACCAAGTGTGTTGCGTGAGTCGCTTTACCTCAGCCGAAAAATTATTAAAATCTGGCTGATTGCTATCGCCCTCTACATAATACCCACGATAATAATTTGCTAAATCATCAGGTAATCCTTGCCATACAATTTTCGTCTTGAGAACAGAGAGATTTTTTTGAAAAATTTCTTTACTCCCTACATAAAATGTTGAGCCTACCGCTGGTCTAGGGCCAAAAGGTTGGAAGGGTTTACCTGGATTGATGGGGGATAAATCATTTTGCAGTACCAAGTTTTGAATGTCTATTTCCTTGGTAGCGATGGTGAGATTGGTAAGTTTGAGGTCGCGGAAATAACTGTAAGGTGACAAGCCATTCACCTGCGCCTCATCTTTCAATTGCAGTCTGGCGACAGGTAAATTTGTAGTGAGTGCCGCGCCAGGTAATTCGCTATGGTAAATCCCGATTGGCTCTTGTTCAGCAGTTAAACTAACTTCTAATTTAAGAGTTTGACCTTGTAGACTAGTTTCGCTATTATTTTCTGGCGGGCGAATCTTGCCTAATACCCAATCTTTTTTACCACTAAAATCAACAGTAAAAATATTTGCTAAATCACTGGCTAGTACTCCATCAGGTACGCGATCGAAAGTCAAAGTAAAAATGACAGTGCGCGTCCCTTCTTGGAGATAAAAAATATTTGAGGCGATCGCTATTCCTAAAAGTGCATGGTTGCGCGTGCGATCGCCAAAAGGTCGCCAAGTTTTGAGCGTCTGTTCTTTAGGAAAATCTCCACCGTTACCATCAAAAGAATTTGCGATTGGTGAAGCATACAAACCCAAAAGATTATTAGGGATATCACCAGTTTTGATTTCTTGCGAATCTAAAAATAGCCCTTGCAAGCTGAGTATCTGCGCTTTGTGGAAGACAGTTTCGGCATCAAGTTTGTAAAATATTTCAACACCACTGGCATCTTTACCAGCACTGAAGCGAGTTTCGGTGTTAAGTTTGTATTCTTTTTGAGCCTTAGCTAATTCAAATATTAAGTGAGCGTGGTCTGGTTGTGCGGGGCGATCGCCAAGACGCAGCACTTGACGGTAGAAAAAGTCCAGATGTCTCTGCGTCATGCGATTGAGATCGTCTCTGGCTGGTTGCATCACCTCCCAAAAGGCAAAATACAGCGATAGATGCGGCGGATGATCCTGGCGGGCTGTCAAACTGTGTTTTAAATACTTCGGTGCTTCCTGAATAATTTGTCGGTAAGTTTGAAACAAAACTTGAAAAACAGCATCTATTTCGTCACGCGGTTCAGATGTAGCGTTGAGAAAAGTGCGATCGCCTGTTGCATCGGAACTGAGATTCAACCCAAATACTTTTAAAAATTTGTGGAATGGATTTGCCTGTCCCTGTCTATCAATCTTCTCAAAAGACTGTATCCACCTTAAAGGCTCTTTCAGATGGGTTTTCACCAGTCCTTTAACAATCGACTTCAGCGGTGTGTAGGATTCTAACACTTCATACCACTGAGCGATCGGATTCAATAAGTCTGTTTTCCACAGTTGCAGAATAGACGCAAGATTTACATCTGAAGGATTTTGCAGAAAAACTTCTAACTTCTGTTTATAGCCATTTTTAATTTTGTCAGGGCGAGTTTTGCTAATCAAAGCAATTTGCACAGGTGTGCTAGTAAAAAAGTCTTGCCATTTACCTTCTTTTTGGTTGTTGGAATTGTAATAATTAACCTGCTGACTGAGTTTGTGAGCAAACACCAGAAAATCAGCCAAGTCGCGTTCGTCAATCTTGACGTAATCAGGCGACAAGGCTAAAACCTGTCGCTGGCGCTGGCTTACCCCATCGCGAATTAATGGATTTTTAGGTAGATTGGGGCGAATGCTCATGAGTTTCTAGATACAAACGTAAAGCAGGACATCAAGTTAACAATTCAAAATTAAAGACATTCTCAGCCACGCATTTAAAAGAACATACCAATTTGTAAAACAACAACACGAATAAACCTCTGCGTCCCTCCGCGTGAACCTTTGCGCTCCTCCGCGTTAAAAAAATAACAATTCATAAACTAGACTCAACAATAACTTCCAAATCTTGCCCTATAGGAAACTTTGCAGTTGCTGGTGCAACCGCAAGCAGGTTGCCACTACCTTCTTGTAAGTAGAAAGGATAAACAAAACTGAAGCGAGAATTAGTACTGATGATGGTGTAGTCTACGGTAATATTGACGACACCTTGCAACTGTTCATCAAGGTTAAAATCCAATTGATTGAGCAGGATACGTGGTTCGTGATACAGAATTGCAATGCGTATGAGTTCTTTGATACTACTAGCGACTGTGGGGCTAAAGGGTTCAAAGAGCAAATCCTGAAGATTACAGCCATAAGTCGGTTGCATCACCCGTTCGCCCAAACTAGTGGACAGAAGAATTTGCAAACTCTCACGTATATCATCCTCAGCGCTAACCAGTCGTATACCTTTGCTACCGCGCTCAAAGGTTGGTGGAAATCCCCAACCAGTACCCAAATATGCCTTGCTGCGTAGCTGCGCAGCACCTTGTTGAGAGACATCGCTCATCTCACCCTCCAATCAAAACAGTAAATTCCCCTAACACAATCGAGCCTCCGTGAGCCGTGCTATCACCAAGCCGCACAGCAGGTTTCCCCCCAATCATCACAGTCGCCGATCCCATGACGATCGCATCTGGTGGGCCAGAGCAAGTGCAGGTATCACCCAACACAGCAGCAGGCAGACCTCCAATCAGCACCTGTGGCGCTCCTGGCCCCACCACTGGGCCGCCAACATGGGGCACAGGTGGAACACCAGGAGTCTGCATCGGGCAGACGTGCATATCATTAATACGAGCAGCAGGTTTTCCCATAATTTGTTATTTGTTATTTGTTATTGGTCATTTCTTCTCTTGCATCCTTCCCTTGTCCCCCATGCCCATATTCAATTAATCTGCACCAACGATCCTTTAAGAATAGCGATCGCACTTGTGGAAACTTCGGCTCCGGCACTACCTTCGGCTTTGAATTGGGCATTGGCTTTGACATTGACGTTTAAACCTTGGATGCTATTATCTTGGGTGGCTTTGAGGGTTAACTTTCCAGTGGCCTCTATGGTGATGTCTTTGGGACTTTTCATAGTGATGCCACTATCGTTCATGATCAGGCTATTGCTGTTTTGGTCTTTTAAGGTAATGCCTTTGTCTTCATCGGAAATGATAATTTTGTTGCCACCAGGGGTTTCCAGGGTGATGATTTTCTTTTCATCATCAAAGCTCACCTTCATTTGAGAACGGGTAAAAAAGCCTTTGTGATGGTTCTCGTTAGACCCTTTCAGGGGCGCTGGTTTGGCACTACTATTGAGCATTCCCAGCACAATCGGGTCGCGGGGATCGTCGTTGAGAAAGCCCAGAATCACTTCGTCACCAATTTCCGGGCGAAAGAAAGAACCGCGATTGTTACCAGCATCTAAGGTAGCAATCCGTGACCAAATCCCCTCACTCTGAAACTTGATGGTAGGGACTTTGACTAAAATCCGGTCTTCACCGTTGGGGTCTTCCTGCAACTGCACTACTACTCCAATTTGCAAACCATTAACGCCAGGAATTAGTCCTGAGGCTGGTCTGTCTACAATATCTGTTTCTTGGTAAAACCACTGGGGTGCTAGACCTAATTGTATATCTGTATACCATGCTCCTCCACTCATCTCATGACGAATACCGGAGACGTAAGCCAACCCATTAAAGCGTTTTCCCAAGCCTTCCAACTCGATTAAGGTATCAGGTTTGGCATCGCGGTAGCCTTTGATCTTTACCCGCCCCTGTATCTTAGCTAACCGACTTTTCAGCAGTTGAGCATCAGCCCAAGCTTGGAGTTCCGGTTCTTGTATTCGACCGCCATGAGTTAATTCCCAAGCATCCAGAGCGATCGCATTAGCTAATTTTTTCCCCGACAAATTGCCCTGTTGATTCACTGTCGGCTCAGCCCCTTCAATCTCCAGCAATTTCTGATCTTTGTAGCTCCAAGCTGTTGCTTTCACTGCGGCGTACTGGGATCTGGCGTCCATTTCTGCTTCAAATTCCAGCAGGTTGACACCATAGGTAAAGGTAATTAAGGGGCTACCACTGGTACTTGGGGCTTTAATTTTGAGCTTGCCGTTTTCTGCTAGGACAATCTGCCCATTGATTTCCGCCCGCGACAAAATGAAATCCCAATCGGTAGCGTAGTATTGGACAATCTCTGGATGCGTGCCTTTAGTAGTTTCTATATCTTGGCTGATGCCGCCGTAACTGCTGATAATTTGTGCGATCGCATCGCTGTCTTTAACTTCACTAAAATATCGACTGTGGCGACCGACAGTTAATTTCGTTGCCGCATCCTTACATTCAAGAACAAGTATAGAGTCGCCAGTAGCACCAATCTTTAAGCAATGCTTGACAATTAGCCCTTTGAAGACAGTTTTGTTATGACCATCGTACCCCAGCGCAATTTCCAGTTCTTTACCCGGAATTAGGTCAGGCCCCTCGCTAGCGGCAAAGGTTTCTTCGTCCGCCGCACCATCACGCAGCACTATCCGCGCAGTTGGTACGCGGTTGACTATGCGGTTAACTGTCAAAGACAACACCGTATAAGTGTTTGTAATCTCCTTACCATCGGAGAGCAACGTGAAAGTAGCGACATTATAGATTGCATTTTGGGGAACGATGAGGTCAGTCATAGTTCTGTTTTCTCCAGGGGCGGAAATCTTAAATCGGTGTTAGTGCGCAGACGGCGAAAATTTACCAGACCATTCGCTTTGGCAACCTGTAGATAATAAGATGGATCGCTGTAAATGCGGTAAGTCATCAGGGGTAGGGTATCACCAGCTGTCACCTTGCGTATATGGGTAACATCGGGCGATTGTTTCCCTTCTTCGCGGACACGACGCTGCGGCTCAATATAACTGACAAAGGTAGCGTTAAGTTTTGCCCTCAGGGGTTGACCATCGGGAGCAAACAGGGTGTAGTTAATCTGTAGATCTTTGAGGACACAATCAAAGCTATTTTTAGCGCCAAAGGAAAAGCTTCCCCACAGCAGACGCAGAAAGTTAGGTCTGTGAGTCTCATTCTTCATGGTGTAAACCACATTGAGAAGCTCCTGCACCTGTTTAGCTACATCTTTATGAAATGCGTTAGGTTTACCTTTGATTGGTACTACACCAGTGCCATCGAAGGTAAAGTCGAGCTTGAGTTCTTCAGGTCTGGTAAATTTATACTGCGGATCGTTGCCTTGAGAGCCTATGTCTTGTGCTGAGTCGTATGCCACCTGAAAGTTTTGGGAAAACTGCTCCGGATTGATCGGCAGATCGAATTCTCCATGCTTACTCTCAAATCGCTTGTCCTTATAAGCCTGAATTTTAACTTTGGTGAGTTCGCCAGTCATGGTTTACCGCTCTGACTTCTCTTTGAGAATGGCTAGAACCTGCTCCACACAAGCAGCAATAATGGCAGCCTGAGTATCAGCATCGAAATTGCCTTGATCGAAATTTTGTTCTTGCTGGCCTTCATTGACCGATGCTCTAATAACCAGTTCTCTAATTTCCAGTGGCATAAGCTTGTACGTTGTATTCGCGTTGTTATTCTTTAAGATTGGATCAGCATCTCGAAGTAGCTATAATTCAACTCCAACGATTCGATCGCGATCGAGTTCTTTTCAGCGTCAAATTCCGAGACTGACCATTTCTTAGGCCAGGCATTAATAACCTTCCAAGTAATCAGTGGTGCAGTACTTTGTGGTGGTTGGTTGGCACCAGCAGACTTAACATGCAACAGACTTACCAGTAGGTTCATCGGTTGGATGTCAAAGTTGAGAATGGCATCCATGCACCACTGCACCATCTTGGAGTTTTTCACCAAGCCTCGCTTCAGCACCAGGGCATCGTATTTGGTACGCACAGGTAAGATATGCTCAAAGCGATTTTCACCACCTTCTTTCAGGGTTTCGGTCTGCATATCTACACTCAGACCTGTAACGCTCTGAAAGCGGGTTTCAACGACGTTTTTATCCAGTCTTTCGCCCCCAAACTCGCCTTGAAAACTGACATCAAAAAAGAAACTGACCGGGGGATAACTATATGTCATTACTATGAACTCATCAAAATTAATCAAACAGACCATGAAAAGTTAATTCATGATGGGCTAGGAGATCCCCGACTTCTTAAAGAAGTCTGGGATCTAACAACCTAACTCCTCAGAATTAATGAATTAGACCCTACCCGTTTTGAATAGTTAATCCTTCGTGGGCAATCTCAATACTTTCAATTGCTACGTCGTTACCGTCGCTTTTGAGATCGGTGGATTGTACTTTAGTCGGCCAGGCGTGTTTAATCTTCCAAACCACGACAGGTTCGTGTTTTTCATTCAGCAAACTGATGGTCAAATCCCGACGCTCAATGGTGTTCAAAGCCACAGTATTCCACCACTTATAAAAATCATTATCGGCTTTGACAGTGCCCCGCTTCATGGTGATTTTGCTCAATTTCTGCATTCCGGGCATATTGAGTTTGAAATATTCCGGCATATTACCTTCTCGGTATTCAATCATGTCGGTTTCGACATCAAGTCCGGATACTTCGGTGAATCCGAGGCGAGTGCCGCCCCACTCTACTTGGAAATGAAACTTTGGTAAAGGATAATTAGCCATAAATGCTGAATGTGTTGATGGGTTTATTTAAGAACTCAAGAATTTGCGATCGCTCTGTCTAACTTTCCTGCATCTTATGAGAGAACTTCAGGATGATAAATTCCGCTGGACGCACTACGGCCATCCCAATCTCGATAATCATCCGACCTTCAAGAATATCTAGGGCGGTCATGGTTTCGTTCAGCCCCACTCTCACATAAAAGGCTTGTTCGGGTTTGGCTCCAGCTAATGCCCCAGCCCGCCATTGCAGAATCAGGAAGTTTTCAATCATCGCCCGGACTTTTACCCAGGTGTTAGCATCGTTAGGCTCAAACACAAATGCCTCGGTGGCTTTCTTGATCGATTCCTCTGCCATATTGAAAAAGCGACGGACTGGAACATAACGCCACTCGTTATCATTACCTGCTAAGGTACGCGCACCCCAAATCAAGGTTCCTTTACCAATAAAAGCGCGAATGGCGTTGATTGATTTGCCTGTGGTGTGGACGTTAAGGTCTCCCTGCTCTGCGTTGCTGATTTTGATAGTAGGTTGGATAACTGAGTTTAAACTGACATTGGCTGGGGCTTTCCAAACTCCACGGCTATTATCAACTGCGGCATAAACTCCGACGACAATCGGTGCTGCTGGTAGTACTACGGGTAGGCGATCGATGGCGCTTTTAACTAGGGGATAAAATTGGCCGTTGGTAGTGGTGGGTGTAGTCGTAGGGTTAAGTTTATCTAGCGTAACAGTGGAATTATCCGGCAATGTGACATTAACTGCGGTTTCCTCGTAGAAATAGTTGAAAATCGTCTCTAAACGAGGCCCATAAGCTGCACCATACTTCAGATTATTTATCCCAATGCCATGACTCCTAAAGGCATTAGCTGCGTCAGTCAGGGATGCATTGCTGGGATCTAAAAGAGTATCCATGACCACAAAACGATCCTGGAGTTTGGCAGCTTGTGCCAATGCGGCATCATAAACTGCTGCATAGTCTGCATAAGCAGATGCCTGACTCAAGTCACCTGTTATCAGACTCAGACTCTCTGGAAATACAATTAGTGTTACTTCATCTTCTTTTTCAATCGCATCTAGACCTAAGTTCAAGTCTGCTTGGGAGATTGAACCTGTTGCCTTACCTACAGATACGATATAGCAAGGGCCACCACCATTAGCAAAGTAGGCTTGCAGCGAATAGTAGAGGTTGTGAGGTGAAGGTTTCGCAATAGCAGCATTAACATCTGTATTGGTTACTCTTACGGTAATGCTGGTTTCAGGTAGAGCAGTCCCGAAAAATTGCTCATATTCCAGCAGGGAAGTAATCCTCACGGCTACAGGCTCTTTTGCGGCATCCGCTGCTGCTTTTGTTTGTGCTGGGTCTGCTTGTAAAGCATTCAATAATTTCTCTGCGGCGTCAACTGCTGTTTTTGCGGCGTCAACTACTGATTTAGCGTCATCTGCTGCTGATTTGGTGGCGTCATCTGCTGCTGATTTGGTGGCGTCATCTGCTGCGGTTTTTGCAGTTTCTGCTGCTGATTTTGCAGCTTCAGCGGCTGTTTTTGCGGTTTCTGCTGCGGTTTTTGCGGCTTCAGCGGCTGTTTTTGCGTCATTAGTTTTTGTGGCATCAGCTTTTGCGGTTTCTGCTGCGGTTTTTGCGTCATTAGTTTTTGTTTTTGCGGTTTCTGCTGCTGATTTTGCGGCTTCAGCAGCTGATTTTGCAGCTTCAGTTGCTGTTTTTGTGGCGTTATCTGCTGCTTTTTTTGCGGCTTCAGCTGAAGCCGCAGATGCTTCTGCTGCTTTTTTTGCGGCTTCAGCTGATGCTTCTGCTACTAGGGTTGGATCTGCTGCTGCCTCTGCTGCTGCTTTTGCATCTGCCGCGACTTTATGGTAGTCAACTCCTCTGACTACAGCCTTCTCGGTATACCCAATAAAGGCAGGAATGGCAGTTGCCACCTCAGCTACAGAAGGGGGAAACTTAGATATTTCCTCGATGTAAACCCCTGGAGTTTTGTAAGTGCTTGGCATAATTCTTGTATGTAATAGCTGGTAAGTTACAGGTGAATATCAGAAAAAATGGTGGTAATTTGCTCTTTGGCATCGGTTTCGGGCTGAATGAGCGCGATCGCCGGAGCCGGTAGCTGCTGGTCTTTACCATCGGTGAGTAACCTATCGGGTTGCAAACGCAGACCTAAGGGCCGTTTGGTAGCATAAGTTTTGGCATCTATTAATTCAAAGTTAGGTAAACTGGCGGCACTGAAGCCATGAGGTTTTTCGTAGCGATAGCGCCAGCGGGTTGACCGATTTTTGCACCGAATGACGTAGGTTTTTGGTTGAATCAGGGTGTTGCCATCCTGAGGTTGTAAGAGGGAGAAAGCTGGCGGTACGAGGCTCTGATTCAGAACGATTTCCACTAGAGCAAAGGCATCACGAGAGGTAATCGGGTCACACAGAACAAACTCTTCAACTTGGATATTATTTAGGCATAGCTGGTAGCGACCAGGAATTTGTCCGGAAAAATTTAGATTACAAGCGATCGCCTCACCAGGAGTATGGTTATCTGGAGTTGTGACATCCAAGGCAAAAGTTATCTGCTGATTCACATTCACCAATGTTAACCGCCAGGTATCACCAGGGTTAGCTTTCGGGATTGTATATATGTGTGAAAGTCCCTGTTTGCTTAACCTGTCTCGTTCTGAAACATATTGGCTATTAGGTAAGATATCCCAATCATTAGCGTTTGGGTTCTTACTGGCAGAAGCTTGATAATGCAACGCTTCTAGAGTCTTGCCATCGCCATCTACTAATTGCCCTAAATGATATTCGCTGTTAGCTGCGTAACTTGACAAGGGTTGAGTTAGGAATAAAGCATGACCCTGATTACCTGAGAGGTTGGAGAAATAATAAATCTGATGCCGGTTCGTATTGAGAGGGAGATTGGTGAAATTGGCAAAATAGCGATCGCGCACTACCAACCAAAATGTCAGTCGTTCAGGGCGATTAACTGGTAGTACAGTCACAAAATCACCGGACGATACTGCCTCCACATGGGCAAAAATACTTGCTCCCTGTGGCTGTGGACGAAATATCCAACGGAGATTTCGCAGTACCCGCAGACATTCTGGCGTAGGCACCAGAGTCAACATATCGGAGATATCATAACCGCTTGCTGGTAACTGTGGAGGATTGGGCTGTCCTAAATAATAGTCATGCCAAATCTCTATATCGACGATTTTTTTATATAGAACCTTCATCAGTGCTTATCCCTCACTCATTGATCGAGACTCCAGCGATGACTTCGCTTTCACCCTGACGTTTTTGTGCCTCTATGGCTACAAGACGAGCACGATACATTACGAAGGGCACTTGTTTACCACCTAAAGAACCCCATAGTTGGTTAAGTTGCTCGAAGCTAAGGGAATAAAGGTCTGGTATGAGCCTCACATTGCGCGAGATACTACCATTTCCCGGCGTAGAGGTAAATGAGATTTCCTGTTGCGACTGAAAAAACTCCACTACCCGCGAAAGCAGTCTCAGGGCTGTTTCGTATTGATTGTGTAGTGAGGAAAAAAGAATAAATAGGTTGAGGCTTACAGGAGGGTTTTGGTAAACAGTGCGCCCATTATCTATACGATAGTGATTAGCATTTTTCAGGGTAGCCTCTTCTTGCAGGTTTACCAAGCTCATCACCACATGGCCATTTAGCTGATTGTTTGGCCCGCCGAGTTCTTCGGCCATGCCAATATTATCTATCAGCACAATTTGACCAGGCCCAAGTTCTGGCTCCATCTCTAGGATGTAGCGCTGCAAAGCAACCTGTATCAACCTCATTGCATCAAATATCATAATCAGTCGGTGAATGAATCAGACAGAGGCCTAGATTGTTTTATCTATATGAATGCAGAAGTAATAGTGACACAGAACACTTAGGGCACTGGTCTCCAAAAATGCCCATATCAAGGCGATCGTTGCAACATGAATTTTTTTTTGCCGCAAAGCTCCGAAGTGATTTAGTTACTGGGGCATTTTTTGAATCGGTTTTTCCTAGTCTGCAAGCTTGTTTGAACTCTAGACGAATTTAGCCTAATTTGGGGATTGTACTAGTTAAATATAGAAAAATTTAGCTTGCAATCTTATCGACAACCGTATTATTACCCAACTAAGACAATATCTTTTCTCTGACTTTTCTCTTATCGAATGTAATAATTATTAGTATTCTATGTATTTTCACTCGCTAAGTTTTGTAACCAAAACTTTAGAAGCATAGCAAAATTCTATTTTTAGGTCAACGGTCAGAGGGAATAAAAAGCATAAATAACCTATGCCCATCTACATCATCTTTCCGGATTTGCTAAATTCCCGCTTGATCGCGTAAAGCAGATCCTCTTGATGAATGACTGTATCACCTTGCTGTAATGCTTGCAGGCAGGAGTACTGCACCACATTCATAATGTCGGAACCAGTCAGTTCATAGGTAGCTGAAAGTTGGGGTAAGTCTACGGATTCAGCCAGCCTTACCTGGGATGGAAAAGCCATCTGCCACAGTTGCAGCCTTTCTTTGGTGTTGGGCATGGGGAATTGAATAATTGATTGAAATCTGCGGATGAAGGCCTCGTCAATATTGCTCTTGAAGTTGGAGGACAGAATCACCAGCCCGTCGTAGTTTTCTACTCGCTGTAGTAAGTAGCTTACCTCCTGGTTGGCGTATTTATCATGAGCATCACGGACATTGGTGCGCTTACCAAACAGAGCATCAGCTTCATCGAAGAAGAGAATCCAATCTTTACTTTCGGCTCTGGCGAAGAGGTTAGCGAGATTTTTTTCCGTTTCCCCAATAAATTTTGACACCATCATCGAGATGTCTACCTTGTAAACATCTTTGCCTGTGTATTTGCCTAAGAGGCTGGCTGTCAAAGTCTTGCCTGTACCAGGAGGGCCGTAAAATAGTGCCCGGTAGCCTAGCTTGAGCTTCTTTTTCATGCCCCATTCATAAAGAATAGTCGGGCCATAGGTAATCCAGGCTTCTAAGTCGCGAATTTGTTGTAAGGTTTGGTCATTGAGAACCAAGTCTTGCCACTCCATTTCCGTAGTGATGCGCTGGGCGGGAAAACGCATACTGAAATGGGGACGAGAAAAGTGTCCCTGAATAAACAGGTCGATGTAGTCCTGAGTCATGACGAGTTTGCCACTCATCAGGGGTTCACCCTCTGCTGGCGGCTCGAGGTAGAGTACACCCTCACGGGCAAAGGGGTGATTTTCGCTGAAAAGTTGCTGTAAGTGCAGGCGTTCACGAAATGAATCCAAAGGAGTATCGCTAAACTGATTCCCACCCAAAACAAACAGCACCGTTTCACCAGTCGGGAGAAAACCGCGATGAGTCTTTCCTCGCCACCCACCGATTTCTGGATAATCACCAGCTTGGGGCAATTGGGCGGCGATCAGCCGATCGAAAAAGTCAGGTTGTAGATAAGGGGCCAGTCCCATGAGTAGGGTAAGTTGGGCAGCCTTATCCAATTGGTACTTGCGAATAAAGTTGAGTAGGGGAGTCTCGGCACTCAACCATTCGTCTGGTGGAGCGGGCATTGGTTCCCTATCTGGGTTGCGATCGCCAAAGTAACAGGCCATGCGCCACTGAATTACTTGAGCCAGGTAGTTGAGTGCTGTGTGTAGAATTTGGATATCAGGCAAACGCATCATGCTGGGTGCAGTTTAGGCAACGGGAAACAGACAATAGTAAAAAATCTTAAAATAAATGCTTGCCAAGATATGTAATTTTTAATTAGTGTATCAATATCTATTTTTGAGAATGCCATCTCATAATAGGTTAAATTTGTTGTGCAATAACGAGCATATTTCAGCCGCAAGAGCCAGTAAAGAAGCTTATTTCAAGCATAAAGGCTCTATTTTTAGTGTTTATCAGACTAGACATTAGTGTTTTTCCTAGTCTTTGAGCAGTAAGTATCAAATTTCATTAATCGATAAGTGCGAATTTAGCGTAGTGGTATCAAACCAAAAGATTGACTAAATTTATGCAAGAAACTGTGGTTAAACAAAGTCAAGAATCCCTTAGTAGCCTGCCAGTTCTCTACAAAAGCGAGGATTCCCAACCCATACAATACAATCCCATTCAAGAGGCTATACAACTATGGGTAAATCTCTCCCAGAAGGATACTGTAGTTGTCTACCAACAAGCTGCTGGCAAAACTTGGAATCTGTTCAAACAAGCGATCGCTCTCATCTCCTTTTTATTTTTCTTGCTAATTGCCTTGATTATCTGGGTATGGGGCATCGCTTTTCAAAGTGGTGCTTATGTTCGGGCGTGGTTGGAAGTGGAACAACCTACTCTGGAAGAGACTATATCTGCTTTCCTAAAAGTCCTCCTGTGGCCTTTTGAGCGTGCATACGAATGGTCTAGTTCGTTCATTAAAAAATATTTGGGATGGGAAATCAAATTTAATCCTTTACCAGAGAAATCCCCTACCACTAACCCGGAAAAGACCACAGCTTCTGGTACAGCAATATCAAAGAGTTCATCTGCCAGTTAAGCGTTGCTGAATTTGAGCATGAGACGCATACATTACCCTACGGCTATATTATGCCTATATCCTTTGTCAAAACCCTTGAGAGCAGCAATAGAGATTGGGGAGATGATGCGTTTCAAGACAATTGTTGAGAAAAATGCTCGTATTTTTCTCAAATTTGCTGTATCCTAGTTAATCCTAGTTAAATTATTCAACAATATACTTCATAAAATTTCTTGCGGATCTGTCTGACAATTTTGGAAAGATTATATTAATCTCTTTCAGAATCAATATGAAGATTCTCATCTCCGAATGTCCAGGTTTTAAAATTCTAAGTAGATACAGATGAAACTGATCAAAAAATCTGAAAAGCTCCTCCTCAATAAAATTAAGATTATGGAGGAAACCGAAGAACCAAATCTTCAAGACGAGACTATCGATTTTCCAGAATCGGTGGAGGAGAGGAAACAAGTACTGGATGTAGAGAATAGAGAACCTTACTATATTCCTATGCGCGACAATCCGGTAGTCCAATCAGTTGGTAATACAGGCTGGCAGGTTTCGGAAATTTGGAAGGATATTAGATTGGATAATTTTTAATGCTTAGGAAAGTTGTGGGGAGAATCCCGCCTTTTTAAGCAATACCCTTTGCGACATATAAATGATTTGTCGGGGCACAATATTGTTCCCTAACAATCTGTCTCATTCTTTTTTTAAATGGTTATGAGAGTAAGACAGACAAAGTTAGATGTTATCTTCGAGAAAGAAAAACACCAGTAACCCTAACCAATTAGGTTAGGGTTTTTTTCTGTTTGGCTGCTTCATTTTTTCGTGATGATACTATTTCGCAAAAATCCTGATACAGATAGATTTTTCGTAGGGGTTTAACTCATGCCCACCTGTGTCAACTTAAGCTAAAAAGCTTCTCGCTTGGTCTCCACACCCGCCTTGGAATCAATTCCAAGGCTAATAGCGAAAGTCTACTGAAGTAGACTCAAGATTTTTGGCAATATCTAGTCATCTAAAGATGACTTAAGCTATGAGCAAGGAACTTCAGTTCCTTGCGGGATGAGGGTTTCGCGTTAAGTTGACACCAATGAACTCATGCCGTGCCCCTACAGTAAAATTGAAATGTTTTGCGATCGCACTTGTGTATCTGTAGAGTAAACAAAGCATCCCCAGTCTACTAAAGTAGACTTGAGCTATTAGCCCGCAATTTATTGCAGGGCGGGCTGACAACGAAGCGCACAGGTGATGTATTTAGCTTCGGAAGTGAGCCACATCACCAATTTGCTTGATTATTTGTGCTTGAAGCTAAAAATTTGAACCTCTGAAAGTGGAAGTTGAGCCTTTGAGGTTGAGCGTTGAACCTTTGAGCTTGAACGTTGCGCTTTTAAGCCTGGCAGTTGCACCTTTTATCCTCGAAGTTGCACCTTTGAGCTTGACGATTGCGCCTTTTATCCTCGAAGTTGCGCCTTTGAGCCTGGTGATTGCACCTTTTATCCTCGAAGTTGCACCTTTGAGCCTGGCGGTTGCGCCTTTTAGCCTCGAAGTTGCACCTTTAAGCCTGAACGATCGCACTTTGATGGCAACTGATGAGTGAATTAGCAACAGTCATGGTGATGGGAAGGAAATTAAAACAGGCGATCGCACAATTCGCGGATTGTTTTACTTGGCTTACAATGATAATTGTCTAATCGGACTCCATATTATCCGCATTCGCCACAACTGGCTCAAACAAAATCCCCATTTCTTAATTACCAATTACTCTTCTTTGCCTTCCAATCGCAAAAAATACATCCGTCCTGATGCATCTCCAGCAACAACTCTCACCCCATCGGCAGCAATAGCACAGCAATACATTACACTTTCCCCAGTAAAGCTAGCAATTACTTCCTCAGTTTGCCAATTCCAGACTTTGAGAGTGTAGTCACTAGAAGCAGAAATCACATATTTGCCATCTGGAGTGAGGGCGACTGCATTAACTTCGCTACTATGAATCTCCAGAGTTCGCAGTAGTTCTCCAGTTTCCCAATTCCAGACCTTGAAGGTCTTGTCAGAGGACGCAGAAATCACATATTTGCTATCTGGGGTAAGGGCGACTGCATTTACTGAGTCACTGTGACCTTCCAAGGTTCGCACTTCCTCTCTGATTTGCCAATTCCAAACTTTCAAGGTGTTGTCATAGGAACCAGAAATCACATATTTGCCATCGGGAGTGAGGGCGACTGCATTTACCAACTCATTATGACCCATGAGAGTATGTAGTTGTTCTCCAGTGTGCCAATTCCAGACTTTCAAAGTGTTGTCATAGGAACCAGAAATCACGTAGTTGCCATCTGGGGTACAGGCGACTGCTTTTACTAAAGAAGCATGACCTGTCAGGTTACGCAGTTGTTCTCCATTTTCCCAATTCCAAACTTTCAGGGTGTAGTCACCGGAAGCAGAAATCACGCAGTTGCCATCAGAGGTGAGGACAACTGCATTTACTGAGTAACTATGACCTGCCAGAGTACGCAGTTGTTCTCCAGTTTCCCAATTCCAGACTTTCAGGGTATTGTCACGGGAAGCAGAAATCACGTACTTGCCATCTGGGGTAAGGACGACTGCATTTACTGAGTAACTATGACCTGCCAGAGTACGCAATTGTTTGCCGCTGTGCCAATTCCAGACTTTCAGGGTGTTGTCATGGGAAGTAGAAATCACGTAATTGCCATCTGGGGTACAGGTGACTGCTTTTACCAAAGATGTATGACCTGTAAGAGTACGCAGTTGTTCTCCAGTTTCCCAATTCCAGACTTTCAAGGTGGAGTCAAGGGAACCAGAAATCACGTACTTGTTATCTGGGGCGAGGACAAGTGAATTTACCGAGTAACTATGACCTGTAAGAGTACGCAGTTGTTCTCCAGTTTCCCAATTCCAGACTTTCAAGGTGGAGTCACCGGAAGCAGAAACCACATATTTGTTATCTGAGGTAATGGCGACGGCATTTACAGACCAAGTATGACCCTCCAGGGTACGCAGTTGTTCTCCAGTTTTCCAATTCCAGACTTTGAGAGTGTTGTCACGGGAAGCAGAAATCGCATACTTGCCATCTGAGGTGATGGCGAGTGCATTTACCCAGTCACGATGACCCTCCAGGGTACGCAGTTGTTCTCCAGTTTCCCAATTCCAGACTTTGAGAGTGTTGTCAGAGGAACCAGAAATCACGTACTTGTTATCTGGGGTAATGGCAACTACATTTACTGGGTAACTATGACCTGCCAGAGTACGCAATTTTTCTCCAGTTTCCCAATTCCAGACTTTAATGGTTTTGTCAAGGGAACCAGAAATCACGTACTTGCCATCTAGGGTGAAGGCAACTGCATGTACCCAGTCACTATGACCAGTGAAAGTTTGCAGTTGTTCTCCAGTTTCCCAATTCCAGACTTTGAGAGTGTTGTCATGGGAACCAGAAATCACATACTTGCCATCTGGGCTGAGGGCGACTGCACTTACCCAATTACTATGACCCACCAAGGTACGTACTAAGAAACCGCCTGGCGGAGTTAAACTTGCTGTTTGCGGAAGCAAGCCAGGAATTTTGCATTGCTGCGCCTGCGTTAATAATCGCTGAATTTCTTCCTTTTCAAAACCCAGCAACCGCCCTAATAATTGCCCAGCCAATTGCTGTTTATCCTCATTTAAAATATGTGCCGACAGCCTCAACGCACCTTGAATTAACTGTAAATTCTCATCCTCTGGCAAAAAATCATAATCTGCTAGCAAAGCATTGATATTGATGTTCTCCAACTTTGCCTGCAACCAGCGAAAATCACACAGCAGTTGTTGTAATTCTCCTTTCCTTCCCTCTTCCAGCAAGTGATAGGCTAAATTCTGCCAGATATAGCCGTCATTTTTTAAACTATGCCAGCCTTCGGGGTATTTTTCGCTGTAAGCATTTAACAAGCGATTGTGTAAAAACCCTATCCCTTCACTTTCCTTTGCTAAGGTGGTGTACTGCTTTCTCACATAATCAAACTGCAAGTCATGCAACCGCAAATTTCCCGCTTCATCCCGCAAAGCCAGAGATTTACTCACCAATTCATCGATCGCATCTTGGCTATCAAACTCATCTAAGCCCAAGGGTTGCCAAAAAGTCTGCAAAACTGCTTCGGGTATGGGTGTATCTTCAGGAAATACCGCAAAATCTAAATATCGCTGTTGGCAATTCTCATCCAAAGCTGCCACACTGACAGCAATTGCCTTGAGTAAATCGGGATAAGGATAATCGGGAAACTGTTGTTTGATTTTCTCTAAATCAGCACTACGGAGTTTTTCTAAAATATTCTGCCAGCGATTTGGCGGTTTCCCCCGCATCATCGCCCCAACCATCGCTAATGCTAAAGGTAAATACCCACATTCCCGCGCTACCTGCAAAGCAACATCATTATGCGGGCTGGGTTGCAATATCTCCGGTTGATTTGACCAATTCGCCAAAAGTGCTAACGCCTGTTGCGCATCTAAAACCGCAAGCTGGTATTCTTGGCCTCCCAACCCCGTGACTATCGCCGCATCACGGGTGGTAACTAACATTTGACAGCGTTCCCCCAACACATCAAACGGTGTCGCATCATCCAAGCGCCAGATATCATCTAAAATCAGCAAGCAAGCTTTCTGGGCAAACAACTCCCGCAACCGCGCTTTCGCCAATCCAATCTCGGTAAAAGCCGCTTGCTTGTCGCCCAACGCAGAGGCAACATAGGATTGCCAAGTTAAAATCTGGGGTGTTTGTCCAAATGTTACCCAAAACACCCCATCAGGAAACGCTTTTCTGACTTCTTCATCTCGCGCTAAGGCTGTAGCTAAGACTGTTTTGCCAATTCCGCCCATTCCTTGCACGCCTACCCGGCGACTCTTACCTGTAATCCCCACAGGTTGTTTTGTTGAAGATAATACTTTGTGTTTTAAGGGCGCAAGTTCTTCCGGACGGGGTAAAAAGTGCGGTGGTAATTCTGGGACGTTGCAAAGATTGCCTAAAGGAAGGTGATGCTGAACAACATTTGGCGTAGAGAGAGCTTGCTCGATGGTATCTAATTCATGCTCCAACCGTTTGAGTTCTGTTTCCTCAGCTAGGATTTGTTGTTGTAGCTGAAACTTGACAGCAACCCCAGTCTCAATTGCTAAAGCCAGCTGCAACTGCTTTAACTTCTCATTTCTCAGATCCCACTCGGCTTGAAGGGTATCTCGCTGTGTTTCCAATCGCTGTCGTTGGTTGATGTTCACTCTCTAGCAACTCTACGGGAATGGGAAAAGGATAGTGTTTGGGGTTTTTCTCTGTGTCTGTGCGTAAGATAAAACGAACCGCAAAGGACGCGAAGGAAGAAGTTTTGAGAGAGATTTTGCCTTGAGTAAATATTAATTGCGATCGCTGTTTTCTAGAAGCATCGAAATCGCGGTCACAATCACCTCTGGTCGATCTATCCACACAAAATGACCACTGCGATTGGCTTGAAGTTGCACGCAATTTGATGATAACTGGAGTATTTCATGGTGCATTTCCTCTCTTAAACGATTAGCTGCTTCCATAGGTAGAAACAAAGTCCAAGGAGAAGGATGGAAAAAAGTATCGGCTTTAATGCTAACTATCGGTAACGACCCAAAATGATTGGCTGACTGAACTTGGCGGCTACTAGTATCTAGATTTAAGATTTCCTGGCTCATAGTCATCCAGTGCTTAGGACGACAGAAAGAACGCTTAACTGGTTTTAATATCTGTTTGGGAAATTTCCTTAACTCGCGCTTAATGACTTCAAATGTACCAATCAAGTTCAGCAATCGCACAATACCAAGAATTGAGCCTAAAAAGGACATGATGAAGCCAGATAGAAAAAACAGTTTCAAGCATTGTAAATGGATGGACATTCTCAACATCGCAGTTTCATGGAGTCCATCGGTAAGTACCATCCCTATGACTTTTTCGGGAAATTGCTGTGCATACAACCGCACGTTATAGCTACCAAAGGAATTTCCGACGAGAATATAAGGTGGCTCAATTCCTGCTTTGGTTAATAGATAATCGAGTTCTGTAACTATTTGCTGACTGGTTCGCGGATAAGGACTTTGATCGCTCCAACCATATCCAGCACGATCGTAAATGCAAACTCGCGTCAGCTTGGCTATTTCTGGCAGCAGTAAATAACCTTCAATTCCACCTAAACTGTGTTCTATAATCACTGTCGGGCCAGACTCTCCTGCCGTGAGGAGGTGTAAGCTATAGCCACCAACATCAATCAGTCGGCCTGGTGGGGGATGACGATTTTCGATCGAGCAAGCGATCGCCTGATAGCAAGTTGTAGCCAACAGTATCATACTGTTGATAGAAAACCACATTTTTGAAGTATGTTTTATTACTAATTCTTAGACCAGCGCCAATTATAGCGGTTCCATTCATAAATGCCTTGAATTTCATATTCAGCACCGTTATTGAGGCGGACGATGCAATTGCTACAGGGGTCATTGCCATTACCATTGCGGTTTTCCTCAACTTGTAGCACCACGCAAGCAAACCATTCTCGCTTACACGGGCCATCATCTTGTACCCATTCCCAGATAGCATTGGAAATTTCAATGCGATCGCCTACTCTGAGTTTTAGTGCATCCTCAAAATAAACATATTTATCAAAATGATGCGATCGCAGGCGATTGAGCCATTGTATACCGTAGCGTTCCCGGATAAATTGTACTTCCCCAGAGTCAGAATCGTGCAGCCAATCATTGAGGAATTGGGCTTTCCAATTACCGTCGTATTCTTCCTTGGTTTTGACGAACTGCAAAAATGCTGCCAACTCTTCTGGGGTCAACTCATCCAAAGGATTAGCAACCTCTAACACCCCCAAGTTAGAATTAAGCGGAATTTGCTCGACCACTTGCAGTAATATTTGTTTCTGCATCTCAGTGAGAGGACAGCTGGCTACATCACAACTCTTAAAGGCTGCTTGCAAAGCTGCTTTAATCTCATCCGGAGTCATAAGTTAATAGCAAGTTAAGGGTTGTTTTCCCTAATTATTACAAAAGTTAAATGGAAGTCTCCAATATCTTTGGTAATGAAATTCAGGTAAGCTGAGGTAAAAACAGTGCTGAAAACGCCCTTAGGGCAACTGAAGTTAGTGATATATCTTTCTTCGGTATAAAGGTTACTTAGATTTCGTTGCCACTATTTTTAGATATGGAAAAGAAAAGCAGCATCACATCTTGGTTTAATTTTCTAGGTTTAGCTAGGTCAAACTCCTCTGTACAACAGCAATTAATTGCACTTGTTAGGACTTTTGACTTCAGACCAATCAAGGTAATCTTTATTTCCTGTCTCATCAGTGTCTTTTTATGGGTGTTTACTCCCCCGGCTGTAGCGCTGACACAAATTAGACTATTTGATATTTCTTATAACGATTGTCCCCCAGAACTAGCACAAGGGGCTGTGATTAGTAGCGGTTCTGCAGCTGCTAACTGTTTTATTGTCAAAGGCAAGGCTGAAAACGCTACTTATAAAACCGTCTACGATGCAGATATTTTCGGACGGATCTATGATGCCAACAACGACCCAGTGCTACAAAACCGCACACGTTTAGGTTCTATTGCCGAAATCCCACCAGGTATCAGCGATTTTGAACTGAGGATTTCTGTACCTGCAAGCCAGCCAACGCCATTGAAGCTGAAGCAGTTTAAAGCTGCTGGGTTTAGCGGTCAGGTGCGGAAGTCATAAAAATTTTGGATTTTGGATTGAAAATCCTTACTATCAGACAGTTCCAGCAATCTCAAATAATCCAACTTATCGCTATTTGGTGTTAGTTGTTCACACTCGAAATTATTAATATTAGGGTGGGATTTCCCACCCTAATTAAATTCCCATCGCTGCACAAAGTTAAAAAATGAATATGGCTTTCAGAGTTGGCAGTAGCCAGTCGCCAGCTAATTGCAGCACCAAGAAAGCTATGATGGGAGAAAAATCGATACCGCCCAATGGAGGAATGATTGAGCGGAAAACATTGAGATAAGGGTCAGTGATCTGGGCCAAAGCAGCAAATGGCTGACTATAGAAGTCAATATTGGGGAACCAGGTCAACAAAACCCTAACAATCAGCAAAATAGTATAAATCTGGATAAAAGTAGCCAGTGTGGTAATCAGTAGATTCATGGATAGCTCGGTTTCCTGCTAAGTGACAAACAAGGTCTTATCATAGATTTTAATTTAGTCTAGGTCATGGTGTCTGCGGTTTGTGTTGGCAGATAGCACTACACTTAAGCGCTTTCACCAAGTCGTTAGGGTTTAAGAATCTTTCGTGAAAGAACGCTCATTTATGGCTTGCGGTGGAGTGCCATTCACATTGCCAAGTTGCTTGCGTACATCATCTATTGTGGCATTTAGCTGGGCAATTTTGTCTTCTAGCGATCGCCTTGCTGTTTCCATCTCCATGCCTTCGGTTTCTGAGGCTTTCATCTGACGACGTTTCCCACCGATTTTTCTAGCTTCTTCTTGGTTATTCGTCAGTTCTACATCGTCATCTGCCTCTAATTCCGGATTTTGACGATTAGCAATCAAGGCCCCGACAACGCCACCCACAACAGAACCGAAAATTGCTCCAGCAAAGAATCCACTGACAAAACCATCACGCTGACTCATATCCTTAACCGCCTTGACGAAACTTTGGGACTTTTACACTTTTACACTAGTAAAGTTATTTTCCTACCCTAGCTGCATAGTAGCTTAAGTCCCGAAGGTGCGATCGCCTGCATCTCCCAATCCCGGTACAATAAATCCTTGGTCGTTGACTACTTCATCAATCGTTGCCGTGTAAATAATTAGACCAGGATAAGCAGCACTCAGTTTTTGCAAAGCAGGTGGAGCCGCCACTACACAAACAATCCTCGTGAAAGCTGGATCTATACCCCGTTGTGTCAATTCTGCCATTGCTGCCATCATTGACCCACCCGTAGCCAACATCGGATCGGTAATTAACACCCGCGTTTGGGGGTCAAATTTTTCGGGTAATTTGTTCAGATAGCAATAAGGCTGTAGTGTCTCTTCATTACGCACTAAACCCAGGTGATAAATCGAAGCCAAAGGAAGCAAGGTTTGTGCCCCTTCTAATAATCCTAACCCTGCCCGCAGAATCGGCACTACCGCCACAGGCACTTCTGGATTAATCAAAGTTGCTGGCGAAGAATCCAAAGGACTCTGCACCATCGTCTCTTGCGTCGGCAACCACTCTCGCGCCGCTTCATAAGTCAACCATCTGCCCAACTCCACCATCGCACTACGAAATAATACTGAAGGTGTGCCAGCATCACGAGCAACTGCTAACCAGTGCTTGATTAGGGGATGGGGTGGAACATAAACACGCAGTTGTAGCGTCATAGCCAAAAATAGGCGGTTTCTAATTATATAAGAACTGAAACATCATGATACTCTGTCCTGCCTCTGACTGGCAGCTAAAATCACAACCCTTTAAGTTATTGAGAATCTGTTGCATTAATAGTTGACAGCTATTCTCAATCAAGGTTATATTATTATCCAGTGTTCTCCTCTCTTTAAGGATCGGCAGACGGGATTAGCCAGCAGCAGCAGGCTCGTCCCTCTTTTTTTGGGATAAAAACTAACAAATTTAGAATTTAAATACAGTTAATTAAATTTTGGATAGATATTTTAGCTGTTGAATGTGTGCAAGCCAACGATATTAAATTAGTTACGTATTATATTTTGTAATAAAAGTAATATACGCTACAATTTCTTAGAAAATCTTATGCAACTCCTGACGATTTGTTTGCAATCATTGAATTTGCATTAAAACAAACTGTCAGAATACTGCTCAAGGTGAACTTTTCCTTTTTTAAGTTTTGAATTTTGAATTGTTATGACTTCTAGTTCCTTTTTTGATGTAATTATCATTGGCTCTGGGATTGGCGGATTGGTGACAGCAACCCAACTAGCAGCAAAGGGAGCTAAAGTGCTGGTACTAGAAAGTTATTTGATCCCAGGTGGGAGTGCAGGTTACTTTGAGCGTCAGGGCTATCGCTTTGATGTGGGAGCTTCAATGATTTTTGGTATGGGGCAGAATGGTACGACAAATTTACTTACCCGTGCCCTTGATGCAGTGAATGTCAGCCTCGAAACCATTGCCGATCCGGTGCAGATTCACTACCATCTCCCCAACGCTTTAAACTTGAAAGTCGATCGAGTTTATGACAAATTTTTGCAAAATCTTACTGCTTATTTTCCTCACGAACAAAAGGGGATTCGTCGTTTTTATGACGAATGCTGGCAAGTTTTTAATTGCCTCAACAGTATGGATTTGCTGTCACTAGAAGAACCTCGGTATTTGCTGCGGACATTTTTGCAGCATCCTTTAGCTTGTCTTGGTTTAGTCAAGTATTTACCACAAAATGTTGGGGATGTGGCACGGCGCTACATCAAAGATCCCCGATTATTGAAATTTATTGATATGGAGTGCTATTGCTGGTCAGTAGTGACCGCTAACATGACACCAATGATTAATGCCGGCATGGTTTTTTCTGATAGACACTATGGCGGAGTTAATTACCCCAAAGGGGGAGTGGGAAAAATTGCTCAAACATTAGTAGCGGGTTTAGAAAAGGCTGGCGGGAAAATTCAATATCAAGCCAGAGTGACGAAAATTATCACCGAACGAGGGAAAGCTGTCGGCGTACAACTCGCTAATAATCAAGTCTATCGGGGTAAACGCATAGTTTCTAATGCTACACGCTGGGATACTTTTGAAAAATTATTACCTGTAGAGGAAATACCAAGTAATGAGAAAAGATGGCAACAAACTTATGAAAAATCGCCCAGCTTTTTGAGTTTACATATCGGTGTTGAAAAGTCAGTTTTGCCTCAGGGTACAGAGTGCCATCACATATTGCTGGAAGATTGGCAGCAAATGACAGCAGTGCAAGGCACAATTTTTGTATCAATTCCGACTTTGCTTGACCCAGATTTAGCTCCAGAAGGATACCACATTATTCATGCTTTTACACCCGATTGGATAGAGAATTGGCAGGGAATGAGCGAGAGTGAGTATGAAGCAAGCAAAGAAGCAGCTGCATGGCGAATTATTGACCGATTAGAGCATATTTTCCCTGGTTTGGATGCAGGCTTAGATTATTTGGAGGTGGGGACACCTCGCACCCATCGCCGCTTTTTGGGAAGAGAAGATGGTACTTACGGGCCAATTCCTCGGCGCAAGTTGCGGGGGTTGTTGGGAATGCCATTTAATCGCACCGCAATACCGGGATTGTACTGTGTAGGGGATAGTACCTTTCCCGGTCAGGGGTTAAATGCGGTGGCATTTTCTGGCTTTGCCTGTGCCCACAGAATTGCTATAGATTTGGGCTTGTAATTTTATCTGTGTATTGAGTTAAAACTTTCCGGAAATGGCGATCGCCTCTTGTAAAGTTATCGCGGCAGTATATAATTTCTGACGGCTAGTCAATTTTATATTTTTGTAACCAATACTTGCTTTTAATTACATCAACTCACGGAAAGTTTTAACTAATGCAACTCACACACAAAAAGAATATTGTCAAAGCAAGCTGGGTATTAGCCAGCTTTTTAAGTACGTTGCTGGTTGGTTCAACAGTAAAAGCTGCTACAGTCGCCAATTGGCATTTTGATAGCAACCGCAATCATCTGGACTTCACCACAGATGCAAATGTCCAACCAAGGGTTCAACTGCTGGCTAACCCCACCCGTCTAGTAGTTGATTTACCAGGAGTTAACCTTAGCTATCCCCAAGTAAGTCAAAGAATAGGGGCGGTAACTCAACAAATTCAGATCGGACAGTTTGGTGCTAACACTACCCGTATTCAAATTACCTTAGCACCTGGTTACACCTTAGACTTAGCACCAGTCAAACTACAACAAGAATCTCCCAATCATTGGTCTGTGCAGTTACCCCAACTAGTCAGAATGGCAGTAACTCAGCCAAGCATTGCCCCAGTAGTTACTACAGAGCAGCCTAGCACGCCGCCAACAGTGAGTAACAAGAATTTATTTGCGGGTGTTGTACCTTTGAATTCATCAATGAAGGCTTTAGAACCGCAGATTAAAGCCTTGATGAATCGGTATAGTTTTCTACAAACAGGAATGTTTTTCCTAGATTTGGATACTGGGAATTATTTGGATATTGGAGGCGATCGCGTTTTCCCTGCGGCTAGTACAATTAAACTGCCAATTCTCATTGCCTTTTTTCAAGATTTAGATGCAGGTAAAGTCAGGCTGAATGAAACCCTGACAATGCGCGGTGACTTAGTAACCAACGGTTCTGGCGTGATGCAGTATGAGCGAGTTGGTAAGAAGTACTCAGCTTTAGAAACTATCACCAAAATGGTGACTATTAGTGACAATACCGCCACTAACATGATTATCGATCGTTTGGGTGGGGCGGCTAAACTAAATCAGCGTTTCCGCAGTTGGGGATTGAAAGACACGGTAATTAGGCGATTGTTGGCTGACTTGAGAGGAACCAACACCACCAGTTCGCAAGACATGGCGCGTGTGTTGGCTTTGTTAGTCAATAACAAACTAGTTTCTCCCTCAAGCAAAGAGCAAGCTTTGGATATTCTGCGTCACACCACTATTCACACTCTGCTTCCCGCAGGTTTAGGAAAAGGTGCAGTTATCGCCAACAAAACAGGAGATATCGGTTTTCTTATTGGCGATGCAGGGTTTGTTACTATGCCAAATGGCAAGCGTTACCTAGCAGCTATCTTTGTGAAACGTCCTTATAAAGATTCTCGAGGTAGAGACTTTATTCGCCAGGTTTCCCAGCTTGTTTACAATTACCTAAATCAGCCTAATACCAATTCTTTATGAAGCTGCGCTAAATAATGCTTCAAGGATAAAGTCATAAGAAGTAAGAGAAGCAATTATCTCAGGTGTAATTGCTTTGAGGGCATCAGTTAACTTCTGCCGTAGCTGTGCGAGGGTTTTACAATTTTCCCATTGGAGTTTAGATTTGAGAAATTCCCAAAACCGCTCAATAGGGTTAAGTTCAGGAGAGTGAGATAGACTTTCTGGGTGTTGTTTGCTGCTTTGAGGGCGAGGCACTTTTAA
>JAVRCV020000037.1:0-93941 GCA_034530615.2 Aulosira sp. ZfuVER01 | reverse complement strand
GTTTATAATCTCACAAAAGCCCCTCCATGTAATTTTGCAGGGGCTTTTTGCTATTTCACCTTTGCAATGACAGACTGTTGAGCCTATGTAGGTATATTTGCAGAGAGAAGTCCAGCTTAAGGATCAGATGTTCCTGGCTCAATCCTTGCTCCTAGCTGAAAAATACGACCCAGATCATCTGCGTTTCGCCAGGTTTCAAGGATCTTTCCTCCAGAAATCTGATGAATGAAAGTAGCTGTGAAGATTTGTTGGCGATCTCGACTGGGTATCCCTAAAAAACTCTCTTGAACGCAGGTATTAGTTGCACGGATAACAACTTTATCACCTTCAGCAATTACATCTTCAACTGTCCATTGCTGATCGATAGGTCCAATTTGCCGAAATAGCTCTCGGACTCCATTATGTCCTAGGGAAAGCTCTGGGGGACCACCATGCATCCTCCAAGCTGTGTCGGTCATCTCACAGATATCATCGATCTTATGCTCACTAATGAGTTGGAGCCATCTTCTAGCAATCATCTTGTTATCCTCGAGCGAAGACATCGCTACTCCTCCTCTAATAAATATATGCGAACTCTAAATTCTTATTAGATAGACAATGCTCACTATTGTCAAATTATCCAAGCATGAGATAAGTCAGCTATTATTTAGCTACATTGCTGACCAATATCTCACTGCTTTGGCCTATAGAGTTTGTTTAATTAGAGATTTTTTCAGTAGGCAGAGAGTAGGATATATCCAGTTTTTCATTTTTTATTTTTTTCACAGGAACTCGAACTAGATAATAAGCACCCTTGCTGGTTATGTGCTGGTAATCATCAGGCTGTAAGCCCATTTGCACAAACCTGTCCTGCTCTGCTAAAAGTAGTATTGAGGTAGGTTTGACTGCCTTAGTAGTCTGCTTGTGAATATGGTCTACAACTTCTTGTGAAGATGGTAAGTACGTAACGTGCTTATGGCTGTAAAACACCACACTTGGTTTTTTGAAGCCAAGCATGACTAATTCTTCATTTGGTTGTTGTACTTGTACTATTGTCGCAGACAATTCTCTTAAAGGTAGCTGACGCTGCTGATCCATCACCAACAAAGCAGGCATCAAAACTATAATAAAAAATGCGATAAATCCCAGCAGGTTTGCACTGATAATCCACTGCCAACGACGAATGAGGATGGAAGCTGCAATGACTATGGCACAAAGGAGCCAAATCATACCACCCATAATTGGTAAACCCAACTGTTGAATTAGCTGGTATAGGTTAGGTGCAGCGGGATCGTAGCCGACTAACTTAGATAATTGAAACAGTGCTACTGCCACTGCTGATAAAAGTACTACATTTACCCAAGCACTCCAGAAAAAGGATGTGGGGGCTGGGAAAATTCTCTGGTGTTGGGTTTCGGTATCTGGTATGAAGTCACTCCATAACAAGGCCACTAAAATGGCTGCTGCTGGCATTAATGGCAGTACATAACTGGGGAGTTTGGTGACAGCAATTGTGAAAAAGCCAAACACACTCACAAACCATATGCAAGCAAATAAACCTAATTGTTGAGAACGTTCTTGCGAACGCCAATGCGATCGCTGCCAAAACTTCAGTCTGATCATCGCTGCTGGTAGGTAGACTGAGTATGGTGCAAACCCTAAAAGCACTACTAGAAAGTAAAAATACCAAGGCGCTGAGTGACCATTAACTACTTCTGTAAAGCGTTCTAGGTTGTGATAACCAAAAAAAGAATTAATATAAGTCCAGCCATTACGCCAAATTACTAGTGCATACCAGGGGACTGATAAAACTAAGATAACTAGCATCCCCATCAAAGGACGCATTTCTTGCCATACTTCACTCAATTTTCCTAGGTAGAGTACAAATGCACCGATAATGATCCCAGGCAGGACAATCCCCACAGGCCCTTTGGTTAAAATTGCCCCAGCAATTAGTACATAACAAGCCAAATACCATTTGTTAGGTAATTTTGAATTTGCAATTGAGAATTGTGAATTTTCTGCGTACCCCAGAAAAAAGCATAGCAAGGCTGAGGCAATGCACCCAGTCAGCAACATATCAGAGACACCGATTCGTCCCCAGGCAATCATTTCTGGGGTTAGTGCCATGATAGTTGCTGCTAAAGCTGCTGTTAAGTAACGACGGACAGGGCGTGAAACTTGCTCTAATTCATCTTGTCTGGCAAGAGACCAGTGTACTGTGTAAAACGCTAAACCAATGACTCCCATCGCTGCTAGGACTGACGGAAGCCGCACTGACCACTCATTAACGCCCATAATTGCATAGGCGATCGCTTGACACCAGTAGATTAAAGCAGGCTTATCGAAGCGAGTCTCGCCATCGAAAAAGGGCGTGATCCAATCCCCAGTAATAAACATTTGACGGGAAGCTTCGGCAAACAGTGGTTCTGTTTCATCTACCAAGCCAACGTTGCCTAGATTCCAACCATAAGCTACCCAACCAATTACAATCAACCACAGCACCGATACAGCCACAGCAAGGGCTGGACGCTTTAGTATATTTTTAAACCACTGGTCAAAATTGTGGGGAAGGCTCAATTTCATCTTCATTACTTATCAGTCAATTGTTAATAGCCAACAATCATTAGTCGTTGACTAGTTATATTTTGTTCTTTAATTGTCGACTGTTGACTGTTGTAAGGGCGAGTTTAACCCACATATCTAATTAGGAAGTAGGGCGGATTGACCAAATATATCGATAAACCCACCCCTACTGACTATTGAGTGAGTATTAATTGCCATTCCTGCTTTTGGGAATCCCATTTAGGTAGGGATGTTTCACCAACCACATAAGGGCCCCAGTAGCGGCGGGAACCATCTTGTGCAAAGGCGACTACAATATCTCCCTTTTCTAGCTTTAAGTTACCGTTAGGCAAAGATAGCAGCAGTCCTTTTTCACTTCCTTCTTGAGGGGCAAAATCCCAATGTGCTGGGATATCATGCTGGTTTTTCGCAGCAGAAGAACTTTTAACCGCCGTCTGTCGCGCTAGTAAAGCTAGTCGCACAGGCTGATTAGTTTGATTACTCATACGCAAAGTTCCTCGATCCTGAGCATTTCCCCTTGAGTCTTGACTATATGCTAGGCGGGGAGTACCCTGATTAGTGCTATATTCTACTTGGTTACTTGCGGTAGTTACTGAATTGGAAACGTTAGTGGAGGTAAATGTTTCATGAGCAACAGATGACGATGGATTGCTTGAAACCTGAGGAGTTTCATCGGGCTGTGATGCAGCTGCGTCTGGATCTGTAGTCTCAAAAGAAACACTCATCCCAAAGCACCCCACCAGTAACCCTAACAGTCCTAAAGAACAGGCTAGAACAGCAGCGTTACGATACACTGACGTTTTCATATTGATAGTTATTAGAAATAAGTATTTGTCTAGGCTTGACCAAATAGTAGCCTATTCTTGGAAGTGGCAAGTACAGAAACTGCCTACTATAGAGTCTCCTGAAATCAAGTCATGCTATGTATCATAGGTAGCATTTTCAGGAAACATACTAGCAAAAACAATTACCTTGATTCTTAATCGACAAATCAGGTACAAACCTGATTAATCAAGGCACTATCTTTTAGGAAAGATGAACTAAAACAAACAATATGATACATAGCTAGCAAATTTATTCGTAGAACCACAAAGAGTAATTTTGATTTTAGAAGTAGCGATCGCAACTAAGAATATGGCGACAAACCCAGAGGTTTACTTGGGGAATGAGCTTTATTTTTCTTAATATTTCACACTTCATATTTTAAGATAACTCTTCTTGTTGAGGGGTGATACCTCATATTCAAAAATTCTTTGAGGAGCTGCACTTTCTTGGAGATAGCACCATGTATAAAATGTAATCGACACTGAACATCCAATAAATATCTAAACTACTTTTAAAACCAGCTTATGCTAAAACCGATATCCTCAAGAAGAGGAATATTTCATGATTTCTTGACTTTTCTATTGCAGTCCCATGCAAAACACTCGTCTAAATAACTTGCTTGATGCCATTGCTAGGCGGTTGGAACAATGGTTTGTTAACCCTTGGCGGCGTTTTTCGCTACTGATAATTAGTTTTTTGTTTGGTACTTTTCTGGGAACGGCAATTTCCACAACAGCCGGACAGAAGGCTGAATTGGACATTGTTGTAGCAGCATTTTTAGTATTTTTAACAGAAATTACTAGCAGAATATTCTACAGTCGTAGTTTTTTATCTAGGCGATCGCTTTGGGTAGAATCGCTAAATATTCTCAAGGTTGGTTTCACCTACAGCCTGTTTATTGAAGCCTTTAAGCTGGGTTCGTAAAGACTATGAATTCATGGCTAAGTGAAATTCTGACAACGGATACAACTACGGAAACTTGGCAACAAAAAGCAAGAGAAGCAGCTTTAGCAGATAGTTTCCGGGCGCAAGCTTTTGGGATCGTACCAGAAAATGTGGATGAAGCTATCCAAGCACGATCGCAGTTACTCAAATCTGTGCTTCCAGCTTTTCGTGAGTTTTGCCAAACTACTCTGCAAGTGCAACCGCAAGAGATGTTACATATCCTCTGGGATTTGTGGCTACCTTTGGCAATCAAAATCGCATCAGTGCATCAAAAATTGGGACATCCTCTAATTCAGGGAATTTTAGGTGTACAGGGAACTGGTAAAACCACAATGTGCAAAGCGCTAACCTTGATTCTTCAGCAGTTAGGATACCGCACCCTGAATTTATCTTTAGATGACTTATACAAAACCTATAGCGATCGCTTAGTTTTAACACAACAAGACCCCCGCTTAATTTGGCGCGGGCCGCCAGGAACCCACGATATCGACTTAGGCTTAAATTTACTAAACCAGATTCACCAGTCACAAAATCCGGTAGTCGTCCCTCGTTTTGATAAATCAGCTTACAACGGTGCAGGCGATCGCACTACTCCAGAAATTGCCTCAGACGTGGATATTTTGCTATTTGAAGGTTGGTTTGTGGGAGCGCGACCAATTGAGCCACAGGACTTTGATAACGCACCACCACCCATTTTCACAGATGAGGATCGACAATTTGCCCGTGAGATGAATCGTCAGTTAGAGAATTACCTGCCGCTTTGGGAGCGCTTGGATAGTTTAATAGTTTTGTATCCAACTGATTATCGCTGTTCCTTAACATGGCGCAAACAAGCAGAACAGCAGATGATCGCAGCTGGTAAACCTGGAATGAGCGAATCAGAGATAGAACAATTTGTCAATTATTTTTGGCGATCGCTACACCCAGAGTTATTTATTAAGCCCTTGGTTAAGTCTGCCAAATTAGTTGATTTAGTGATTGAAATTAATTGCGATCGCACGTTTGGGAAAATCTATAGTAGTGCCACTAATTAAATTAATTGGGCAGCATTGGACTAACTTGAAAATACTTTGTGTCTTAGTGATGAAAAATATTGAAACACAGAGACACAAAGAGAATAGGCTAATGATAGCTACCTAAATACCTAATTTAATTGTGTCAATTAAATCATAAAATGGTTGCCAGTTATCTTCCTGTGCAATTGGTTCCCAAACTGATTCAATTACAGGTCTTAGTAAAGCTGTTTTCGGATTATAAAGCTTCAAAGTCTGCGCAATTATATTCATTTGCTCAGGAGCAAAATTATTTAAAATTTTATGGTACAAAATGCACCAATTATCGAAAATTGCTGATGATCCCGTAGCTGGTGCAACATCCGAGCTATACAAAACAAACGCTGGGTCATCTCGCCATTTAATTGAAAAAGTACGAGCCATCTCATAAAAGAATTCGTGATAACCAACTTGGCTCTCTTGCAAAAATTCTAGTGTTAGGGGAAAAAGCTCATCAAGTTCGGGAACTAGCAACTGCTCAAAACCTAGCTTTTTCAACATTAAAGTGCGATATTCAGCACGATAATATTCATCAAAGCTAGCTAATCCATACTCCAAATCACCTTTATCCATTACTGCTTTTAAAGGTTCTTGAAGCATTTCTAAATTCAACTTACAAATCCCTGGCTGATAGCTGTAACAATAGCGTCTATAGTAATCAAAATATGCAGCAGTAAAATAGGGGTCGTAAGTGGGTATAAACGCATAAGGGCCGTAGTCAAAACTCTCCCCAGTAATTGACATATTGTCGGTATTTAAGACTGCATGACAAAAGCCAGCAGCCATCCACTGAGCAACAAGCTGTGCTACTCTTTTAACTAATTCTGCGTAAAATAGAGCGTATTTATCTTGTTCTTGATTTAGGTGACGATAGTAATGCTCAATTACATGGTCTAATAACTTTTGGGTTAAATCTGGACGGCGTAAATAGTGCGATCGCTCAAAAGTTCCAAACCGAATATGAGAACTGCTCATTCTTACCATTACAGATGAGCGAGTTGGTGAAGGTTCGTCACCTCGCCACAGAGATAAACCTGTTTCAACCATGCTTAAACAGCGTGAGGTGCGTACACCCAGGTAATGCAAAGCCTCCGCCGCGAGAACTTCTCTAACTCCACCTTTGAGTGTCAGCATCCCATCGCCGCCACGGGAGTAGGGAGTTTTACCAGAACCTTTTGTCCCAAAATCGTACAATTCGCCATCAATACCACGCACTTGTCCGTAGAGAAAGCCTCTACCATCACCTAAAGCAGAGTTATATTCACCAAATTGATAGCCATGATAACGCAAGGCTAACAAAGGTTTGCGCTCTTGAAACTTGCCAAAGGCGTTAATGAAATCTTCATCGGTGACTGCTTGAGGATTTAGTCCTAATCGCGGTAGAACTGCGTCGTTGCGCCAGCGTAGGATATGTTGCGGAAATTCTGCTGCTGCAACTTCGTCGTAGTAGTCATTGCCTAAAGATTCTAAGGCTGGTTCGTATTTGAGTGTAAGAAAAGGATTGCTAGAATTTGTTTGGTTGGGAGTTTCAGCCAGAGTCATTACAAGTAAAGCTTGATTAATTCTTCTCTTAATAGTAACTCTGGCACTAGTAGTTCATCGCAAAAGCTTTATTTTTAGTAAGCACTTTCGTGCTTCAAAATCCACGACTCAAGTCCTAACTACGAACTTACTGATACTGAGTAAAAAAGTGGGGAATTAGATATTGGTTATCATCTTCCCCTTTCACCTGGTGTTGCTGAAGCAACTTGGTATGAACTTCAATTACTATTACAGTCGATTGTGGAGTTATTGTGTATTTGGTATGGTATTGTTATGAATTTTTCTATGTTTCAATAGTAACTAGTACAAATTAGTCCAAAACTATTTAGCGAAGATTAGAATTTTTGCCAGTTAGAATTTGTGAGACTGGTAAGAATATGATCCTGCCATTGCCCATTAATTAACAAATAGTCCCTGGCATATCCTTCGACAACAAAACCAAGTCTTTTAAGTACATTACCACTACGTTGATTGTGAGGCATATAATTTGCCATGATGCGGTGCATACTTAACTCTTGAAAAACGTACTGAGTAGCTGCTTGCAGTGCTTCTGTCATATAGCCTTTACCTTGTTCATTTTCCGCCAGACTATATCCCACAAAGCAAAAATGAGCAGCACCTCGGACAAAATTACTAAAATTGACAGTTCCAATAATTTCAGTCAGATTTTTCTTGGGATAAATAAATAATTTTAATGAGTGATCGTTAATAAATTCGATTAAATTACCTTCAACCTGATATTGCCAGTATTTCTCTGTAAAAAATCCCTCAGCCCAATTTGGGTAATATGGAGTAAGATATTCTTTGTTCTCCGTAAAATATTTGAGAATCTGTGGTATGTCTTCTTGAATACCGATTCTTAATAATAGGCGATCGCTTGTTATCAGTGGTAGCTCTGATTTCATAAAAATCAATACTTAACTTAATTGTTCGCTAAATTTTTTAGGTTAATTTAACTTTTCTCTCGCCTGATTAGGGATGGGGATTAAATAAAAAAGTGTAATTTAGTGTACAGAAATTTGATCAACATTACCCACAATTGATAAATTTAGCAGCAGCAGCCTTGGTTATCTTATCCACCTTGAGGAATTTATTCCCAAAAGTTAGCTCTCTAGCGGCTTAGGAGGTTGCTTCTTTGAGGATTGGGAGAACAAGTATTTCGACGGTGAATCTACTGCACAACCAAAATATTGATAAGCTGATTTCTAATATCTATAGCAAATAGATGTAAAGGCGATCGCAATTCCCGGACAATCCGCAGCGTAACTTTATGCGATCGCTTTGCCAAATGCTGTATCTTAAGATATTCAACGAAAAGACAGCTCTTGATAAATCCAGCCTATAAGAAGGATAAGTGATGTCGGTGGGAAGAATACGCTACGATTGGCAAGAATCAGAAATTCAGGCAATATACAATACGCCATTGCTAGAGCTTATTTATCAAGCTGCTAGCGTGCATCGCCAATATCATGACCCAAAACAAATTCAAGTTTGTAAACTAATTTCCATTAAAACCGGAGGTTGTCCAGAAGATTGTAACTACTGTGCCCAATCTTCCCGCTACAAAACAGAGGTAAAAGCCGAAGCGCTTTTAGAGAAAGATACGGTAGTTAGCATTGCCCAAAAAGCCAAACAGACAGGTGTCAGCCGGATTTGCATGGGCGCAGCTTGGCGTGAAGTGCGGGATAATTCCCAATTTGAGACAGTACTAGAAATGGTGCAAGATGTCACCGCAATGGGTTTAGAAGTCTGTTGCACCTTGGGGATGCTAACAGCAGGACAGGCAAAGCGACTAGAAGAAGCCGGACTTTACGCCTATAACCATAACCTGGATACCTCACGGGAGCATTACAGCACCATCATCACTACTAGGACTTATGACGATCGCCTGAATACAATTGAAAATGTCCGTCAGACTAATGTTACCGTATGCTCCGGGGGTATTCTCGGCTTGGGTGAAACTGCCAGCGATCGCATCGCCATGTTACATACCTTGGCAAACCTCAGTCCTCATCCCGAATCTGTACCAATTAATATACTCTCCCAAGTACCAGGCACACCCTTAGAAAATCAACCAGATGTCCCAATATGGGATGTAGTCAGGATGATTGCTACAGCACGCATTGTTATGCCAGCTTCCGATGTGCGTCTCAGTGCTGGGAGGGCGAGACTTTCCCAAGTTGAACAAGCCTTCTGCTTTATGGCAGGAGCCAATTCTATCTTTTCCAGCGACGACAACAAAATGCTAACAGTGACAACTCCTTGTCCAGATTACGATAGTGACCGGGAAATGTTAAACTTACTGGGCTTAGAAATGCGTCCACCTGCTCAAAGAGAGGTAAAGGCGGTAAGTCCTGCTGTTTTAGGGTGATTGAAATTATAGGGGAATGGGCATCTTGCCTATCCCCAGCTTAAAGGTGGGCAATATGCCTACCCTAAATTTTTTCTCGATTACAGGATCTTGGCAGCACGTAGACCGAACAGCAGACCAGACGCGATACCAACGAACAAAGCCAAGAAACCGACATAAGCTACAACTGCAAACATTTATCTTTCTCCACAATACTTCACTAAATCTATTGAATCATTAGTTAGGGGGTATTGGGCATTGGGCATTGGGCATTGGTAATTTCTGCCTTGTCACGCCACTTGCTTCAAGCCGGGAAACCCGTCCAACGCAGTGGCTCCTCCTTGTCTCCCTTGTCCCATTTCTCCCCACACTCCCTTGTCCCCCTGCTTCTTCATCTCACCCAGATTGCGATAAAATACAGCCCACGGCGTGTTTTTGGGGCTGGGCAATGAGTTCTGTGATTAAAGTGAATCTACCACAGCAATCTTATGAGATTGCGATCGCACCTGGAAGCTTAGATAGACTGGGCGAACAAATGACCAGTTTGAAGTTAGGTAAGAAGGTACTGCTGGTTTCTAATCCGACTATTTTTAAGCATTATGGCGAAAGAGCAACTAAATCTTTAGAAGCAGCAGGATTTGATGTTGTTACTTGTATCTTGCCAGCAGGCGAACGCTACAAAAACCTCAACTCCATCCAAAAACTCTACGATACAGCCTTAGAAAACCGCTTAGAACGTTCCTCTACAATTGTGGCTTTGGGTGGTGGTGTGATTGGTGATATGGCTGGCTTTGCTGCTGCAACTTGGCTGCGGGGTATTCATGTCGTGCAAGTTCCCACCACATTACTAGCAATGGTAGATTCAGCAATTGGTGGTAAAACAGGCGTAAACCATCCCCAAGGCAAAAACTTAATTGGGGCGTTTCATCAGCCAAGCTTAGTATTAATTGACCCAGATGTGTTGAAAACTCTGCCCATGCGTGAATTCCGCGCGGGAATGGCAGAGGTAATCAAGTATGGCGTGATTTGGGATGCTGAATTATTTGCCCAAATGGAAGCGAGTAAACACCTAAATCAACTCCGCTACATTAAACCGGAACTAATCGACGCTATCTTAACTCGTTCTTGCCAAGCTAAAGCCGATGTCGTTAGTAAAGATGAGAAAGAAGCTGGACTGCGGGCGATTCTCAACTATGGTCACACCATTGGTCATGCTGTGGAAAGCTTGACTGGCTATCGTCTAGTCAATCACGGTGAAGCTGTGGGTATTGGCATGGTAGCAGCTGGACAAATTGCTCTAAAACTGGGAATGTGGCAAAAAGAAGATACAGAACGTCAAAACGCCTTAATTCAAAAAGCGGGTTTACCGACGCAGTTACCATCTGGGGTAGATATTGAACGCATTATTGACGCACTGCAACTAGATAAGAAAGTGAAAGCAGGTAAAGTCAGATTTGTTTTACCCACACAAATGGGTGTAGTTACAGTTACTGATGAAGTTCCCGCAGATATTATTCGGCAAGTTTTACAGGGAATGTAAACAATTCAAAATGAAGATATCAAAATAAAATTAGCAGTTAGCTAATTTGCGCCATGATACTCCAAGCGAAGAATCAACTTACCTTGCAAGAATTCCTAAATCTTCCTTTAGGTGAGGGCGATATCACCTACGAACTCGTTGATGGCCAAGCAATTCCTAAGATGTCACCAAAGTTCTTTCATTCCAAGCTTACCCACGCCTTTCTGAATCTAATTGAACAATGGTGTCAGGGAAAAGGTGTAGTTTGTCCAGAGTGGGGTGTAGCATTAACCCGGCGAGGAAAAGATTGGGTACCAACACCAGATATTTTGTATATCTCTAATGAACGTTTACCCGCAGATTGGAACGAAGATGAAGCTTGTCCTGTTCCTCCCGATTTGGCGATTGAGATTATTTCGCCAGGACAAACTTTTGGACAAATGATGGCTAAAGCCAAAGATTATTTAGATGCTCAGGTATTGCGGGTGTGGGTGGTAGATAGTAAAGCCAGAAGCATTACAGTTTTTTACCCAGATGCACCACCACAGACCTTTATGGGAGATGAACTACTCACAGATTCCTTATTTGAGGGGTTGGAATTTACCGTTGAACAGTTATTTCAAAAAGCAAAAATTCCCTTAAATAGCTAATTATCTGTTAGTAAGGTGGTTAGCCTTAATTTAAAAACAAAACTTGTGGATTCTGCATAAAAGAATTAATTTTAATCCTAATAAAGTAGCGTGAATTTAGCAAAGAAAAAATTGTCGTTGCCAAATATTTATTTTTGCTGTTTTCTCAACATTATCTACTATCTATGGCGACCGAATTTAAAAGACGAAGCTGACAATCACTTAATTGAATTAGCAGTTGCGGGAAATGCTCAGATTATTGCCACTCACAATGTCAAAGATTTCCAAAATTCTGAATTGTTATTTCCTAACTTATCAATATTAAAACCCGAAGAAATTATTAGGAGTTAAAAAAAATGGCAACTTTAACTATTCGTTTACCAGACGAGAAGCATAATAGATTAAAAGAGCTTGCTCAAGCCAAAGGTATCAGTGTCAATAAATTAATTGAAGAACTTTCTACCATAGCTCTGGCAGAATTTGATGCCCATACAAGATTTAAAGCAATAGCTGCAACTGGCAACCCAGAGAAAGGATTAAGAATACTGGATAAACTTGATGCTCTGACAGAATAGAGCTTGTTGGGCGATTATGCAAACACTAACTGGAGGAGATCGCCATATCAACCCCATTAGCAAAAGTGCGTAGAAGCTCTGCTTCTTGTCGCCAGACATCGCACAGAGTGTCATCCAACAGCGACATCACAAATTTGTCACTGTTGGAGTTTTAGTATGTAGCGAAAAACTCAAATAGAATTGCGATCGCAACTTTCAAAAAGTAATCTTTTAGCATCTAGAACAATGCGGCGCATATCTTCTGTATTGCCAGCTTGATACTGTGAGATAAACTCGTCAATATTAATAATGCTTCTGCCTAAACTTTCGTGGATGTAGTCGCCAGAAAGTATATCCTCAACAAATCCAGTCATCACTACAAGGTAGGTCAATTGCTCGGGTTCATTACCGTAATAGTCAGATTGGATAACTTTTACAAGTTGTAATTCACCCAGATGAACGCCAACTTCTTCCATCACTTCACGTCTGGCGGTTTCCTCACAGGTAAATTCGCCTATCTGCACATGACCTCCAGGAAGGTCTATGCCACGGTCAAGGAGAGCGCAGACAATTAAACCATCCTGGGTAAAAGGTACAACCAGAACACTTGTAATCTTTTCAAATGCAGGTAAGAAAGAATTGCCTAAATCTACAAAATTTACTTTCTGCCCTGCTTGGATGATAGTATGCAGGCGATCGCTCTCACTCATTTCCTAAAATATCAATAGGATTTACACAGGTGCCATAAATACTTAAACTTTAGTTCTCTTGAAAATCCGGCGCTGACGCTGAGATTCAGGCTGGTTTGTTCGCAATGGAACTACATCTGCTTCACTACTCTCTCGTGCTACCCGAATCAATAACCCAGCGGCCACTAGACTGGAAATCATGGAATTCCCACCATAGCTAAACATGGGTAACGGTAAGCCAGTAGTGGGTAGGGCACCTGTAGCCACCCCAATATGTAGCAATGATTGTCCTACCATGACAATGGTTATACCAATCGCTACCAGCCGAGATACTGGATTTTTAGCCTTTAGCGCCACCATTAATCCTAAAGTTGCAAATAAAGCTAACAAAATTAACAAAACTATACTGCCAACAAAGCCAAATTCTTCAGCGAATACCGCAAAGATAAAATCAGTGTCTTGAATTGGCAGATAAAACAGTTTTTGTTGAGAAAGCCCAAACCCTGAACCCCAAGTTCGACCAGAACCTACTGCTAGCAAACTTTGTACTAGCTGGTAGCCATCTCCTGTCGCATCAGCCCAAGGATTCATAAATGACATCACCCGTTTGCGCTGGTACTCCTTGATGCTAATACTCAGTAACGCTAACAAAACTCCACCAACTGCTGTTCCCCCCAGGTACTTGTAAGGTAATCCTGCTGCTAAAGCAACTAGCCAGATAGTTGTACCGCAGAGTGCTGTTGTACTCAAGTTAGGCTGGGCAAGAATTCCCAAAAGTACAAGACCAAAAATTCCCAACCAAGTAAACCGAACCCGCCAACTTAGCTTTTCCCACTGGCCAAATAGTCGCGCACTTTGTAGTACCAAAAAGGGTTTAATCAGTTCTGAAGGTTGAATAGGAATTGGCCCGATAGCTATCCAGCGCGCTGCATCAAATGCCTTTTTTCCCATTCCTGGTACAAGAGTGAGGAAAATTAAGAGCAAAAAAAATATCAAAAACCAATGGGCTACTCCCACAATTTTCTTTAAAGGGAGATGCACAATAATATTGAATAAAATTAACGAAACTAAAACCCACAGGATTTGACGCTTAAAGTAATACAGCCCATCACTCTGACGTGCGGCAGCAACCGTGTAAGATGCTGAAAACAGCATAATTAAGCCGACAAACAGCCAAATCAATGTTAACCAGCGCAACAGCCGCGCCTCTAAAGCCCAGCTAGAGACGGAATTATCAAATATTGGTATCAGACGGCTTAGATTCACGATGGGTACAGGTGTAGAACTTTTAGATTTTAGATTTGAGATTTTAAATTTGGGAAGGGTGAAATAGTAATTAGTTTGTATAATATGTACTCAATAACAATTCCTACTACTCTAGGGCTGATTATTACCAGTTAAAAGGGACGAAAAACCTGGAATTCGTCAGTTGTTTGAATCTTGAATAACGAGCAACAGTATGAGCTATTGGGTTTGCTCAATCCGATCCACTGCTTGCACAGCACCGTTAATATAAGATGGCACAGATGAATTTTTTCCTGGTTCTGCTTGCTCTAAGAGTAAGCTAACAGTCTGGTCGATGCATAGTAGCTGGTCGTCAAATAGCACATCAGCTATATTTTGCACCCCATAACTCTTGTAAGCTCTTCTTTCTTGGCGATCGTAGAGTCGATCTAAAGCCAACGCTACTAAAGGTACACCCACAGCAGCACATTCGTAAACTGTGTTGTAACCTGCGCCTCCTACTACAACATCAGCAGCTGCTATACATTCAATTCCTGGATGGTGAGACACCCATAAGGTTTCTGGACATTCTCTTGGACAAGTAGCAGCTAAAATTCTGACTGCACAATCAGGAAATTTTTGCTGTAGGTGTAGTGCCAATTGTCCAAATAAAGGCAATTCTGATTTTTTACCTGCTACACAAACAAGGATAGTTTTTACAAATTGATCGACTCTGAGGATACGCGATCGCATAGTAATTCTATCCGGTAACTCCCAATAGTTGCGAATTAACCACGGTGCTGTATGCTGCACCATCGGTAAATCACAAAATGGTAAATCTTCACCTTCACCTGGGACAATCACCTTATCAAAGTTGTCGATCACAAAAGACCGTAATTTCTTAGTGGCTATATAGCGTGGTTTAATATCCCGATGAATCAAAATTTGTGGTATATGGCGTAAATTCGGTAATATATCTGCTAACTCACCCCCCAACCCTCTGGGGAAAGTATCGATAATTAAGCGATTGTAGGAAGTGTTACACAATATTTCCCTGACTTGCAAGCAGGTTTCTGAAAACCCGGCATTCTCAGGAATTACATAAATAAAACACCCTTCGTTATCTATTTGGTGTGCATAGGGACTATTCGTAATAATTTTCACTTTTCTTTGATTTGCAGCCAATCTACCCAAAGATAAAGCGCGATTCAGATGTCCCCAACCGCCACCCAAGGCGTATATTAACCAAGTTTTAGTCAATATTCGGTTACTTTTTCTCCAAATAAAAAATCTATTCTTAAATTTTGAATTTTTTAACTTGCTCCCATATTACGTTCAAAATCACCATCTCTTTCATCTTCTAAACTCACAGAATCGGCTTCTGTAAAGTCTACATTGCCAGTTTCGGAGTCATAAGAGTAGCGATCTCGCTCATCATAATAATCACGCCCCCATCCTGATCGATAATGACCATAGTCGGAGTAAAAAGCGTAGTCATTTTCGTAGGTTTGGTTACAATCAGGACAACCTGTTCTATCGGTACGTCCACAACGACGTTTAAACAGGAAGCCTACCATGCGATCGCACTCCCAGGCTGTAGGTGTAAAGTTTACCACGATTTCACAAGCACCAATGGTAATGCGATCGCCATTTTGAAGGATACCAGCAGTTACCTGTACTGCATTAATTTTGATGCCACTGCTGGTATTTTGCTCAGTAATAGTTAATTCTTGGTTTTGCCAGTCAATCAAAGCATGGTAATCTGCAATTAGATCATCTGCGATCGCCACTCTAGAAACTCGTTGCCCATTCATTTGTTGTGGCATTTCCTCAAATACTCGCCCAATAGCTACTGGAGTTTCTAATAATGGTTCTCTCCGTTCTTCTGTATTGGGATCTATCCAAGTTAGCTGAATCTGCAAAGCTTATTTTCCTCCTGTTAAATTGACAGCATAAGCCAAAGCTGCCTGCTGTTCACGGGTGAGAACATCAAATCCAAAGCAGGTAAATGCAATAGGTGATAACTGAGATTTGGTGGAGAAAATTATTTTTGAGGTTGGGTTTCTTAAAGAAGTTTTCCCTTCTTTCACTTTCACCTGGTATACAGACTTTTTATCTGAAGTTTCTATTTCAAACCCGTCATTGCGTGCCTTGATGCGATAAACTTCTTTTTTGGCAGTATCTTCTAACTTATAATCACCATCATTCTGCCGTCTGAGAATATATAGATCTTTGCTTTGGTTAGCATCTTTTAGCTTCCAATAGCCTTTTTCAGTTACCACATAACCTAAGACTTTCTCCGATGCGTTTTTAATCTTGATTTTTCCTGATTTATCTGCTTTAATTCTGGCTAACTCTTGGTTTTTTCCATCAATTAATTTAGCTCCATCTGCTTCTTGCTTCAGAGAAAATAAATCAGTACCTTCCTCATTCTTAAATTTAATTTTCTCTTGCTTTGTCGCAACATTAGTAGCAACTGGTGTATTTTGAGAAATACTTGAATTAGATACATTGTTTCCCAACTTACCGCTACCACAGCTAATCATAGTAGCGATTAAAAATAATGTCACCAAACTTCTCAAAATTAGAATGTTCATTATCTTGATTCTTTAGAAAGCACTTTTGCTAAATTTAACACTTGATAAAAACTGAGAAACATCATCGTAATTGTTTGATATATCTCTTCTGAATTATCTGCTACCTGTGGAGCAATTCTGACAATCATATACATTGCCTTCTCTGTCACCTTTAATCCTTTCATATAAGATAGATTAGGCAACTTGACCGCATTGCTAACTTCATTTTGTAAAATCTTCACTGCTCCATAGCGGCGTTGGGGATAGTTTAAATTTAAAACTACATCTAATCCTACAGAATTTCTTTTTGATTTATACTTACTTTTACCACTCCTGCCACGTTTCCAGCCATATTGAGTTTTAGATAGTTCAGTAGCAGTTACTAAAAAGCGAGTTTTATCTAAAAACTGCCCTTTTAATCTCAACCATTCATGTTGATATTTATCTATCTTCCAGTTGGTTTTACTAAGATGGGGTATGATTTCTGCTTTATTTTCTTTAGTTACTGTAGGTTTAAAAGATAGTGTTAATTCAATTTCGCTAGATTCATCTATATCTCTTGCTAGCATTTGCACAACGCGCTGAGTTACTTCATAGCGATAATTGATAACATTCAATCTGCCAAACTTGATTTTTTTGAACAATTCATAAATCAGCAAAATCGTTAAAATAAAAATACCCAAAAGTAGCAGGATGATTCCTAAACCTAATATTGTGGTTTCAATCTTTAAAATAGATAAAACAACAATTAGTAAAAGTGCGCCAATAATCGCTAAAAAATAGTAAAGCGCTCGTTTCCCATGTTTACTTTGCTGTAGCTCTGCAAGCCGATCGATTCCTGCTATTTCCTGCAAATCAGCCATGACACTACTAACTGTTGCTTTTGCCGTATAAATATGATTTTTTCTTAATGTTTGCAATTCAATAGACATTTTATTAAAACTCCATAAATGCAGTTTAAATAGAGATTTATACTGGTAATTTTTGTTGATATATAATTTTATTAACTTAATTTAAGTTATTATTAAATTTAATTCGCAATAATATATACAAGGTGTCCGTCAGTATACCAAACACAAAATTACGTGTCAACGAAATTTATATAGGTTAATGACCCAATCAAAAATCGCTTATATCGCTTTTGATACTGTTCCCGCGCCGAAGGGTGCAGCAATCCATATTGCGGCTTTTTCTATTGCTTTAGCAGCAGCTTTTAATAATATTCAGTTAGTAACAGTTTCTCCGACAGCTACAAGTTTAGATAGCTATGAAATTTATGCGCAAGTTATACAAACGACATTACCCGCAATAGGTGATACTTTAATTCAAAGAGTTTTATATTTTCGTCATTTACTCTTGGCATGGTTGCAAAAACGGCGATTTGAGGTAATACATATTCGTTCGATTTATGAAGGTTTCCCAATCGCTCTCAATAAAGAAAAATATTGCGATCGCCTAGTTTTTGAAGTTAACGGTTTACCTTCAATCGAGTTAAAATATCGCTATCCTGGCGTTGCTGAAGATAGAGAACTGCTGCATAAATTGCATTCCCAAGAACAAATTTGCCTAGAAGCCGCAGACTTAATTATCACTCCCAGCAGTATTACAGGCGAATATTTGCAAAATCGAAGGATACCTGCACATAAAATTCGCGTAATTCCCAACGGCGTAGATTTAAATGTATTTACAAATGACAATCCCCGCCAATTATCTTTATTGACATCGCCCTACTTATTAAAAATTATATATTTTGGGACGCTTTCACCTTGGCAAGGCGTAAATCTAGCTGTTGAAGCGTTGGCATTGCTAAACCGAGAATTTCCTGCTTATTTAACAGTCATCGGACAAGCTAGAGACTATCAAATTAAAGCAATAAAGCAGCTAGCCTTCAAGCTGGGAGTGGCAGACAAGCTAAATATCTTAACACCAATGTCTCAAACACAATTGGTAGAACATATCCACGCTTCTGATGTAATTTTGGCACCGTTAACACCCAACGATCGCAATTTAGTTCAAGGTTGTTGTCCCCTGAAAATTTTAGAAGGGATGGCAACAGGAATACCTGTAATTGCTAGTGATTTGCCAGTAGTTAGGGAATTAGGAGAAGACGGAGTACATTTTTTGTTAGTCAAGCCAGGTTCAGCAAAGTCTATTAAAGATGCTGTGTTACGCTTGCAAAATGACCCAGAACTAGCAATGCAACTAGCGATAAAAGCTCGTCAGCGAATTGAAGAGTATTATACTTGGCAATTTGCAGGCGAAGCTTTAATTAATGCTTATACAGAATTGGGTATTAAACGGGCGATTAAAGTTTGAAGTTGTAATTTTTCCTGAGCTAGGGAATATTCAGTTAAAATGCGATCGCGTGCAGCTTGGCTAATTTGATTTTTTTCTTCTGTTGTCATCGCCAAACATTCCAACACCCCCTCACCCAGCTTGTGTAGATGAGAACGAGGTAGCAAAAAGCCATTTTGACCATGTGAAATTACGTCTGGAATACCACCCGCATCACTGGCGATACAGCAACAACCACAAGCCATTGCTTCTAATAAAGCATTCGGCATACCTTCCCACAGTGAAGGCTGGAGATAAACATCACACAACCGCAGGTATTCAGCCACAGCTTCCGGGTTTGGTAAATGTCCAGTAATAATTATTCTTTGGGCATTTTCTGGCTGATGAGTTTTGTATAATTGCAGCACAGATTCTTGAGAAGTCCGTACTTCACCAATAATTAACAGACAAGCAGGACGTACTTGACGAACTTTCGTTAAAGCATTTAATAGAAACTGCTGCCCTTTTTTCTCCCGCAGTTCCCCACAAAATCCTAATACCACCTCATCTGAAGCAATTCCTAAAGACTCCCTAGTAATTTCTTCTCTGCTAGTTTGGGAGTTGAAATTTTGTGGTGAAAAGATTTCTGTATCAACTACATTTTTCAGCACCAACACATCATCTCGTCCGCTAAGTAGCTGAATTTTGCGAGACATATCAGCACTTACCGCCGTAATCACCTTGGCATGTTGTAGCGTCCATTGTAAACGGGCAAAATCTCCTGGTGGAAACATTTCGCGGTCAATATCATTACCACGGGCGCTAACTGTGCTTGCTAATCCAACAAGTGCAGCAAACCAGGTAGCCAGAAAACCACTCGGAAATAAATAATGACCCCAAACAGCATCATAAGCATGAGAAGAGTGTAACCAGTCGAGAACATTCAAAGTATGGGGCATTGTCATATCCCAATGACGATATAACCCTATCCGATAAATGCGAATATTTGCCTCTCCACTTTCCGGTGGTAAAACTTCACCTGGCTGTAAATAACGACTCCATGTGACAACATCAATTTTCATACCTAATGTTGCGAGTGTCCCAACCAATCGCGTTGCACTCCTAGCCAAACCACCCAAATCTGGCGCAAATCGTTCTGTAATGAAAAGAAGACGTGTCATAACTGAGGACTGGGACAAGGGAGTTAACAATTCAAAATTCAAAATTCAAAATTAAAGACATTTTCAATCAGGGATTTAAACCCCGACTGAAAATTTGCTACATATAGACGTAGGGGTCTTCAACCCTCGGATTTACGATAAAAAAGAAATTGACCAATAACAAAAAAGAGGCCTAACTTGACCTCTTTGAACTCCCTACAATAATTTTCGCTATATAGTAATTACTGCAACCCAGTATTAGTACCTTGCTTACCAGTTGCCAGTTCGACCTTAACGATTTTGCCGCCCATTTTCATAATGCGTTGTTGTTCGCGGAACCAGTTCTCGAAGGGAACTAGCTTGGTGAAGTAGGTATTTTGCAGTTCGCGTTGGGTGCGAATCCGGGTTTGACTGGGTACACAAGCAGTAACTTTAAACAACCGGGCCATTTTAGATTCTCCTGTAGTAATTGTGAAAACTTTTTTATTTCAAAAAAAGGGAAGTGTTTTTAAGGCAATTCTTTAATTAATCACTGCAAAGGCTGGAAATCAAGCGTCAATACTAGACCGCTAACACTCATCATAATTGATTATCTTAACAAGGTAAGCGATAGAACGCTCTAGCACTCACAATTGATTTCCAGACCTTAATTAAGCCGCACCTAAATTATTAAGTGCCAACTAGCTCTTAGCTTAAGCCAGAGGAGATATAGTCTAGGTAAACGCCCATTTCTTTACCAGCATCAGAACCTACCAAGCTAGCGGTTACTTCTTTAATAGCTTGGATAGCTTGTACGGTAGAGCTTACGGGAACACCCAAGGAGTTGTAGGTTTCTTTCAAGCCATTGAGTACGCGCTCATCCAGGATGGAAGGATCGCCAGCTAACATAGCGTAGGTAGCATAGCGCAAGTAGTAGTCCAAGTCGCGGATACAAGCAGCATAGCGACGGGTGGTGTACATGTTACCACCGGGACGGGTAACGTCAGAGTACAACAAAGATTTTGCTACAGCTTCTTTAACGATCGCAGCAGCATTAGCACTGATTGTGCTAGCAGCACGCACGCGCAGATCGCCAGTTGCAAAGTAGCCTTTGAGCTTTTCTAAAGCAGCAGAGTCGAGATACTTACCTTGAACGTCTGCGGAGTTAATGACAGCGGTAATTGCGTCTTGAGCCATTATTGTTAATTCCTTTTTTCCAACCGTATTGCAATACTTCGGTTTTAGCAGCGAAATCGCTTCAACCTAGGAGAGGGCACCAACTACGTAGTCGAAGTAAGAACCAGCTTCAGCTGCATCTTCAGCAGACAGCAATGCAGAAGCGCCGCTCTTCAAACCACGGATACCTTCAGTAATACCTTCAATAGGAGTACCCAAGGACTTGTACATTTCACGCGCACCGATCACACCGATTTCTTCGATGGGGGTAACGTCGCCAGATACGATTCCGTAGGTAACTAGGCGCAGGTAGTAATCCAAGTCGCGCAAGCAAGTAGCAGTCAATTCTTGACCGTAAGCATTGCCACCAGGAGATACAACATCAGGACGCTTTTGGAACACTTGTTCGCCAGCTTGCTTAACCAGACGCTCGCGGTTTTCGGTCAAAATTTGAGCAATCCGCAGACGGCGCTCACCACCACCAACAAAGCTCTTGATCCGATCTAACTCACCAGGGCTGAGATAGCGAGCTTCTGCATCAGCATTCACGATGGACTTCGTGACGATACTCATTAATGGATTCCTCCAACTACGAATGAAACCAGAATTTGATTAAACTGGTGCGACTTTAAAATTTGGATAACGGTAACTGTGTTTTTTCGTTTTTCTTGTACGTAGCACTTGACAAAATGTCATAGCTAGTAGATTACGCATTACTTGAGTTACAACTACACAAGTATTTAAAACTCAGTTACCTTCCGCAAAACATTCTCCGGCATTCTGTTGAGCATTTATGACTGCTCTTAACACTTTGTAATATTCTTTTTCAGATTTACGTCAATTTTTGCAATCTGAAGGCAATATTACGAAAAGTTAAGCCGATGGAGTCAAGAGTACTCAGTACTCAGCACTAAGTTAGGTCAAGAGTCCAAAACTTTAAACTCTTGACCTATGACTGTTGACTATTGACTAACCAGAGCGTTAGTTACCTGCACTCAAGATGAAAAGCGTGGGTAAGGAACCACATCTTCACCAAAGTAGCGTGCATACTCTGCACTATCCACAATTGCCTCAACAACGGCTCTCAGCCCACGATTTGCCAACAGCTTGTTGTAGTCGCTCATTTCGCCTTCAGAGGCTGGTGCGCGTCCCAACAGGTGACGGCAAAGGAACTCAATTACTTTAGCGCTGGGATAAGGCGTATAGAAGCGATCGCAATAAATTTGCGAACTGGCGAGTTCAAGCACAAACTCACGCACAGAGATTTTTCCTGTTTGCAGTTGGTTCTCTAGTGCGCTTAGGCGGTAATTAGCAGGTATCTCACCGCTATATACATCTAACACCTGAGAGTAAATGGCATTGATTACCAATTCTCTTTCTGCTTGGTTTGTACCTTGATTCAGGCGATAAATGCGAGCAGGCTTGCTAGCTACCCTAACTTCCCCAAATTGTCCCTGACCATTGCTGGAGGAACGACCCAGGTCAGCATAAGAATTGCCTCCGTTTGATGAGGCTGCCACAGTTAGGCGTGGTTGTACTGTCTTAAAGCTAGGTACTACCACATCATCATTCTGTTTGGTCAGCTGGTTGTACAGCTTTTCAGTATTCGGGAAGTTAGCCGCAGGTAGAGTGGGGAAGCGACGATAAGGAACTGTATCCTCGCCAAATACCTCACGATACTCTGCACTGTTCAACAAAGCAGCAATAAAGGCTCGAATTCCTTGAGTAGCCAAAATCTGGTTATACTTGCGGATTTCTGCCTGATCTAAAGGTGCGCGTCCTAGGAAATGTTTGGTTCCTAGTTCAATCACCTTAGTGTTGGGGTAAGGTGTGTAGAACTCTTTGATGTAGAGGTTCGAGTAACCCAAACCTTCAATGAATTCTTTAACAGTAATTTCCCCGTTACTCAGTTTGCTTTCTAAAACTGAAAATTCGTTTTTCGCAATATAAGGTGCAACATCGCGTTCAAAAATCTGACGATAAGCGGCGCTGATCAAAGTTTGCACAGCAGCTTTATCGCTGAGATTTGCCACCTGCTTGAAGACTTTTGTTTGTTCGCGTTGCTTGCTAACACCTTGGTTAATGCGGAATTGAATATCTGGTTCTGTCCGCTTGTCGCTAACTGTACCCAAAGTTACAAACAGTGGTGTTTCTTGCTTCTGTACTTTACCACCCACATCTTCCCGAATACTGCCAACTCGCAGTTGTCGCAATGCCACACCTGCCGGAGTCAGATAGCGTTCGTAAGGAACTGTATCCTCACCAAATGCCTCACTGTATTCCACGCTGTTGATAATGGCATCAACCACAGCATAAAAGCCCTGTTTAGCGGCAATGTCAAAATATTTGTTAATTTCTTGACGACCGTAAGTGGGACGACCTAACAAGCGGCGGTGGATGTATTCGATCGCTTTACAAACATACAGCGATGTCCAGTAAGTTTTGCGGAATACATCCGACTTAGCCAAAGCACGGATAAATTCCCGCACGGAAAGTTGTCCGTTCTCCAGCTTAATTTCTTGGACTTTTAAGCGCTGACCTTCGTAAACATCACGACCGAAAACTTGTAGGTAGGCAGCTTTAATTACTGCTTGAGTAGAGCTTTCGGAGAACTTAATACTTGCACCTTTGGCAGCTTTTTTGCCAATCGTGCCTGGTAGTTGATCCAATCGGAATACCTTAGGCCCAAAGCTCCCAGGAAACTCACCTCTAGCTCCAGGATTGCTCAGTTGGTTATTAATACCAGGTCCTTGGTTAATCAAGATCCGTCTGGTATCTTTGCCAAAAGGCGCAGGACTGCTGCTTGGATTGCGGGTTTCTTTCGGGAAAATTGCCCCAAACTGAATTTCTAAAGGATCGTTACCAGAACCGTAGGGATGCTGATCGGGTAGTGGGCGATCGTAAGCAGCAAATGTGGTAATAAACTGAGGTATTTTGCGGAAAGGTGCACTGTAGTTAAACAGGTCTTGCTGTGGCCCCCAGTTCCGACATTCTTGTGCTTCTTGACCCAGACCGCGCAGGTAAGGTACGGTCTCTTCACCAAAGTAGTCGCTGTATTCTTGCGAATCTACCAAAGCATCCACTAAAGCTGGCAGACCACCGTTAGAAATAATCGCGAAGTATTTTTGTACTTCTTCACGGCTACTTGGTCCCCGTCCCAAAATATGACGGAAAGCCAGTTCAATCACTCGGCTATTAATAAAAGGCTGGTAAAACTGTTTTTGGTAAAGGGGAGATTTAGTGAGACGACGAACAAACTCTTTCATTGAGATGTCGCCATTCTTCACCTTAGATTCTAGGTCAGAGATTGACAAGCTGTAAGCACGGGTAATGTCGCGCTCAAAGATTTGCCGATAAGCAGCTTTGACTACCTCATTTTTTTCGCTGGCTGATAACCCAGGCTTCATCACAAACTTAGGCCGCCGTTCTGCTGCTTCAAAGTAAATTTGGGGCAGTTGTAACCCTTGCTGGTCACTAGAAGGACGTTGGCGCAGTTTATTGGAAGGTGTTGCTGCTTTAAATTCTGTCAGCAACACATCCATGTACTGAGACACAATCTCTGTAGCCTTAGCATCTTGGCGGAAAAACGAAAGTGATGCTGCTTTGATTTCTTGTAAAGCCACAATTGTTGCTTCACCAGAACAAGCATTTTCAATAATTTCCCGCAAACCCCGTGTGTTCACGGCGATGATATTGGGGTCGCCTGCCACGATCGCATAGGTAGCATAGCGCAAGAACCAGGATAAATCCCGTAGGCTCTTGGCCATGTTGCTAGGGCCGTAACGAGCAACGTTGATTGGTCTAAAACCTGGAGGTGTTGGACCACTTGGGGAACTATTAAAGATAGAGCGTAAATTTTCTAGAAACCCACCCCGACTTTCAACGTAGGTGACAGTTCCTAGTTTCATGCCTTCTTGAACATTCCCACTTGCAGCAGTGGCCATCGCCAATTCTGGTTCTCTTGGCTTTTCTAAGAAAGCCATTGGCGAACCACCAACAAAAATTCGGTTGGCAGCCCGAGATACAATGATCTCGGAATTTTCCGTGAGCGTCTGGGCAATTTCTAAACGCTTTGCACCAGATGCAAAATAGCTTGCCAGTTCATTCAGTTCGCCAGTTCCCAAAAAGCGGTCTTGCTGCTCCGCTTGGGAAATTGTTGCTACTGCTAGGGTTTGATATAGTTGCGGACGCGCAACCGAGCTTCCACCACTTGCCTTAACACTCATCGGATTTGTAAAACTCCCATCATAATCATTTATGTGTTAAGTCTGGGTCGCTTTGAGGCTTGACACATCGGTGGTCATGCCTTAAGAGTACCGCCTTCAAAACTGCCAGTAAATTAACCCAGTCAGCTTTTAGATTAGAACGTTTTGCGGCTTCCCTGTTGATTTATTAAGAAGTATGTAGAATCTGACGCATCAAATACGATAACTTGCAGAGTCAATGCTCTTGCTTCTCTGAGATTAAGACTAAGTTTTGTATCTTTTTGCGATCAAAACCCACAAAAGATATTTTGGCTTTTCAACATGATTGACCTTAAAGCTCAGAAAACTTGTTACTGAGGTTTTATAAGTTATGCTGTGGCTATAAATACACCAAGCTAGAAAAAATTCTATGTCTAAGAGTAATAATTTTTACTCGGCTCTTTATATTGCTTTATCCACCTTAACTGTGACTTTGTCCCTTACTCCCGCCAATGCCTTACCAGGACAAAATATAACTACCGTCGTCAATTGGGCAAAGACTAGAGAAACATTACCAGCCATAAAGTATAACAGCGAAGCACATGGTTATGAAGGCACAAAAGGGAAATTGTATTTTTATGCTGATGTAACTTCTCAAAATGGTACAGTAACTAAAGAGGGAATCACTGTCAGTGGTGACTCTAGCCTCAAATTCACTAAAAAAAATGCCAAAGCATTAAAACTAGTTCAAGATATTTACAATTCCCAGATTGCCAAGGACTTTAAGAAGTCTCGCTATGTGACAAAAATAGATCGAGACCAGTTTTACAGTGGGGAAATCTATGGCTATATTGCTGCTGAGGTGCAAGATGGAACTAACTTGCGCATCGTTACCCTGAAGAATTTACAAGCAGAAATCAAGAACGCTAGATATTGCCAAACCCATCAATGCGATCTCTAGGACTCTTCTTTGATTTGTGAACTGACTTGTAGTAGCAAAAGAGCGCAGCAAATCTACCTTAAAATACCCAGCATTCGATACACTCAGAATTGCTGCAATATTGCTCCAAAGATGTCAGACTCCCAAACCGTTAGCGCTGCTGTTGCCAAACTCTACGATACCTATCCATTTCCCCCAGAACCTATGCTGGATGAACCACCGCCTGGGTATAATTGGCGTTGGAATTGGCTAGCAGCCTACAATTTTTGCACCGGACAGAAACCGCAGAAGCAGAATATTCGCATTTTAGATGCAGGATGTGGCTCTGGGGTAGGTACTGAATATTTGGTACATCTCAACCCCCAAGCACAAGTGGTAGGGATTGATCTGAGTGCGGGTACTTTGGAAGTAGCCAAGGAACGTTGTAAACGTTCTGGAGCAAACCGCGTTGAGTTTCATCACCTGAGCTTGTACGATGTGGAACAGCTACCTGGTGAGTTTGATTTAATTAATTGCGTTGGCGTTTTACACCATACTCCTGACCCGATTCGTGGTATTCAAGCCTTGGCGAAAAAGTTAGCCCCAGGAGGCTTGATGCACATTTTTGTCTATGGGGAGTTGGGACGCTGGGAAATTCGACTCATGCAAAAAGCGATCGCTCTCCTGCAAGGTGACAAACGTGGTGACTACCGCGATGGTGTGCAAGTAGGGCGGCAGATATTTGCATCCCTACCGGAAAACAACCGTATTGTCAAGCGCGAAAAAGAGCGCTGGTCATTGGAAAATCATCGGGATGAAAACTTTGCTGATATGTACGTTCATCCCCAAGAGATTGACTACAACATTGAAACTTTATTTGAATTAATTGATGCTTCTGGCTTAGAATTCATTGGCTTCTCAAATCCTGGTTTTTGGCAACTGGACAGACTTTTGGCTAAAGCACCAGAGTTAATTGAACGGGCAAAAGAGTTGAGCGATCGCCAACGTTATCGCTTGATAGAATTATTAGACCCAGAAGTTACCCATTACGAATTTTTCCTTGGTCGCCCTCCCATTACCAAAACCGACTGGTCAGATGATAACGCCCTATTAGCGGCAATTCCCGAACGGAATCCTTGTATGGATGGATGGCCAAGTCAATGTATATTTAACTACGATTACCAAGTTGTCAACTTGTCAGCACAAGAGTTTGACTTTCTGCAAAGGTGTGATGGCAGGTTAGCAGTAGCAAAGATATTAGCAGATGTGCAGGTGGAGTTGGATGTAGTGAGAACGCTCCTCAAGCAGCAGCTGATTTTGTTGACACCGATTTAATTCAAACCGACCAAGCGCTGTATTTAAACTAAGCTCCGGACGTTTGACACGAACCGGATTTTTTTACTCAAAAAATATACGTTCATTCTAAATTTCCAAAGAACTGTCAACACCTAAAGTTTTAGTCCAAACTACTTTTCTACTTACGTATACTACTAAGTGATATTACTAAAATAAAAGTAAATTTTATTAGTTGCATTGGGTAAATGCAACTAATTGTTTGGAGAATTTGACAATAGGGCATTGATTTTCATGCCCTGGCTGTAGTCAATTGCCTGTGGCAGGCTAGCTTGTAAATGAAGTTTTTCATCATGGCAGAGGGCGATCGCTTACAAAATCTTAGAGAAGTTTGAACTTGAGAGCAGCTCAGACATCTCATCAATTTCTGTAGCATCCAGACATTACACCCTGACTACTGGGATTTCATGAAATTTATCTTGGTGAAATCACGCAGTTGATAATATTAGGATTGGGGAGAACTGTAAAGATACCTCTGCATTTCTGCCGATACTTCCCCCGCTCTCTTCATCGCGTCCAATTAGCTTGTCTATGTTTGCTGACAAGAAGTTAATTGTTTTTTTCTAAAGTATTGTTACCATATCGTGATATGATTCAGCTGACTGAATGTGCAGTCATCATCCTTAGCTGTACTGGTTTTGAGTCCCGTGAGCTTGTCAGACGAATCAACTGCATCAACTCCAACAACAAGACAGAATGCTCAGTCTGGTTCTGAGGACAAAGAACGAGTAAACTCTATGGAGGAGTTCTATAAACTCTACCAGAAGTTGTTGGTAATCACACTTGTCTTAACAGGGATTATTTTTATCTCTGTGTGGATTTTTTATTCACTAAACATTGCTCTGAATTATTTGATTGGAGCGTGTGCAGGTGTGGTTTACTTAAAAATGCTGGCCAAAGACGTTGAGCGACTCGGTGGTGAGAAAAAGCGTCTGAGTAAAGGTCGTTTTGCTTTGTTTATTGGGTTGATTATATTGGCAACTCAATGGCATGAGCTACAGGTTATGCCCATTTTCTTGGGATTTCTAACTTACAAAGCCACGCTCCTCGTCTACACCGTGCAAACTGCGTTTCTTCCTGATTCTTAAACAGTCAGGCTCACAAAGACAATACTCCCTTCCTCGCTCGTTGGGGAAAATGCTTGAAGAATGCAAATGCTTAGTGTCTTAAACGCCTTTAATTCATTTCCCCTCGCCGAATTAGAAGTAGGTCATCATTTCTACTGGCAATTGGGCAATCTGAAAATTCATGGGCAGGTTTTTCTCACCTCATGGTTTGTGATTGGCGTTCTAGTAATAGCTTCACTAGCTGCTACTCGCAACATACAAAGAATTCCCAGCGGCATCCAAAATTTGATGGAATATGCCCTAGAATTTATTCGGGATCTAGCAAAAAACCAACTTGGTGAGAAAGAGTACCGCCCTTGGGTGCCATTTATTGGCACATTGTTCTTGTTTATCTTCGTATCGAACTGGTCGGGCGCTCTTATTCCTTGGAAGCTAATCAAGTTGCCATCTGGTGAATTAGCAGCTCCCACCAACGACATCAATACGACCGTAGCATTGGCATTGCTAACCTCTTTAGCGTACTTTTACGCGGGTTTTAGCAAGCGGGGTTTGGGCTACTTTAAAAAGTATATTGAGCCAACGCCTGTCTTATTGCCGATCGCCATTCTAGAAGATTTCACCAAGCCCCTCTCCCTAAGCTTCCGTCTTTTCGGGAATATATTAGCGGATGAATTGGTAGTGGCGGTGCTGGTTCTACTTGTTCCTCTATTTATACCTCTGCCTGTCATGGCTTTGGGTTTGTTTACCAGTGCCATTCAAGCTCTGGTATTTGCGACCCTAGCTGGGGCTTATATTCATGAGGCGATGGAGGGACATGGTGGAGAAGAGCATGAGGAGCATTAAAGCTCCTCAGTAGATAGCACAGTTCCGACGAGCCTTAATACGCTCAAAACGTCGCCAAGCGCGATTGGTGAGAACTTGGTGCAGCGTGAAAAACACGTCTTTACTAGTTAACGTACTTTTGTAGTTCTGTACTTAAAGCAAGGAAAATCAACATGGATCCATTAGTTTCTGCTGCTTCAGTTCTGGCTGCTGCTCTAGCAATTGGTTTAGCTGCAATTGGCCCTGGTATCGGTCAAGGAAATGCCGCAGGTCAAGCAGTAGAAGGTATTGCCCGTCAACCCGAAGCAGAAGGCAAAATTCGGGGTACTCTGCTGTTAACATTGGCGTTCATGGAATCCCTGACAATTTACGGTCTGGTAATTGCTCTGGTATTGCTGTTTGCTAACCCCTTTTCCTAAGACCTAAAAGTTTTTTTGGTGTAGAGACGTGAATCCTCACGTCTTTACAAATCCAATTCTTTTGGGTATTTAGTCGTTCTGATGTAAGTTGACCCTTGTTGGCTATGGGTCTCTAAAATATGAAAGGTTGGATGTTATTGCTAGCCATGAAAACTGCTACTCCAGCCAAAGAGGAGAGAAATGTTTGATTTCGATGCTACTTTGCCCTTTATGGCATTGCAGTTCCTGTTGTTGGCAGCGTTGCTGAATGCAATTTTCTATAAGCCACTGACCAAGGTGCTGGACGATCGCGATAATTACATCCGAACGAATACCCTTGATGCCAAGGAACGCTTGGTAAAAGCCGAGCGCTTAACCCAGGAATATGAGCAGCAGCTCGCAGCAGCTCGCAGGCAGTCGCAAGCTACTATAGAAGCAGCTCAGTTGGAAGCTAAGAAAATTACTGCCCAGAAAATCGCTGAGGCGCAACAGGAAGCTCAGCAAGAGCGAGAACGTGCTGCTATTGAAATAGAGCAACAAAAGCAAGAAGCTATGCGTTCCTTAGAACAACGCGTTGATGCTCTAAGCAGACAGATTCTAGAAAAACTATTAGGACCGACTTTAGCTCGATAAGCGACAGTACAGGTTCAGTGAAAGCATACGCGCCGATGGACACTTGTCCTTAAGCGCATAATTAAGTGTCACAAAAGGCACTTTTTTCCATCGGGAAGTTAAAACACTTTAATTGATTTTCAAAAATTAAAGACTTTAATTTCCCTGCGGGAAAATACAACGTATTAACAAGCGAGCAGCGCACTTGTAGATGGGTAACATGGGCACATTCTTATTACTTGCCGCAGAAGCGAACGCTGTTCACTCTGAATTGGCAGAAGGCGCAGCAGAAGGAGGTTTCGGTCTAAACCTAGACCTTTTTGAAACCAATCTCATTAACCTAGCGATTCTGGTTGGCATACTATTCTACTTCGGACGTAAAGTTTTAAGCAATATCCTGAGCGAGCGACGGTCAAAGATTGCCACCGCTGTTCAGGAAGCAGAACAGCGCCAAAAAGAGGCACAAGTTGCTCTATCTCAGGCGCAAGAGCAGTTGACCCAAGCTCAAGCAGAGGCACAACGCATCCGCAAAGCTGCTGAAGAAAACGCCCAGGCAGCTAGAGAAGCTCTGTTGGCAAAAGCAGCGCAAGACGTGGAACGCTTGCAACAAACAGCAGCAGCAGATTTGAACACGGAAAGAGAGCGAGCGATGGCCGAACTGCGGCAGCGAGTAGCCACGCTGGCATTGCAAAAAGTCGAGTCAGAACTGCGGACTGGTATTGCTGACGATGTTCAACAAACAATCATTGACCGCAGCATCGCGCAGGTGGGAGGACGCTGATGAAAAGTAATGTAGAAACAGCCGAAATCGCCCAGCCTTACGCACAAGCTTTGATGTCAATAGCCCAATCCAAAAATCAGACAGAACAGTTTGGCGAAGATGCACGTGTGTTGGTGAATTTGTTGAAAGATTCAGCACCACTGCAAAACTTAATTGACAACCCGTTTATTCAGCCTGAGCGGAAAAAGGCAGTAATCAGCCAAATATTGGGTGATGGCGCTAATCCTTACTTGCGCAATTTCTTACTGTTGCTGGTAGATAAACGGCGGATTTTCTTCTTGGAAGCAATTTTACAGCAGTATTTGGCGTTGTTGCGGCAGCTGAATCAAACCGTGTTAGCGGAAGTCATTTCAGCCGTTCCCCTCACAGAAGCTCAACAACAGGCTGTAATAGATAAGGTACTTGCCATCACTAATGCTCGCCAAGTAGAACTAGAAACCAAAATCGACAGCGACTTAATTGGTGGTTTGATCATTAAAGTTGGATCGCAGGTAATTGACGCTAGTTTACGGGGTCAATTGCGCCGCCTTTCTTTACGCTTAACCAGTTCCTAGTAAAGATAACTCTGTTCAGTCTCCCAAGAAAAAACATAGACACATGAGCATTTCAATCAGACCTGACGAAATTAGTAGCATTATTCAACAGCAAATCGAGCAATACGACCAAGATGTCAAAGTTGCTAACGTCGGTACTGTCCTGCAAGTCGGTGACGGTATTGCCCGGATTTATGGTCTGGAAAAGGCTATGGCTGGGGAACTATTAGAATTTGAAGACGGCACAATTGGTATCGCCCAGAACTTGGAAGAAGACAACGTGGGCGCGGTACTAATGGGTGAAGGACGGGAAATTCAAGAAGGTAGCTCCGTAACCGCCACTGGTAGAATTGCTCAGGTACCAGTAGGGGAAGCTTTGGTTGGACGAGTTGTCGATGCATTAGGTCGTCCTATCGATGGTAAGGGAGATATCAAGTCCACAGAAAGCCGTTTGATTGAGTCTCCAGCCCCCGGTATCATTGCCCGTCGGTCTGTACACGAACCGATGCAAACAGGAATCACAGCTATCGACTCGATGATTCCTATCGGTCGTGGTCAGCGGGAATTGATCATCGGAGACCGCCAAACTGGTAAAACTGCGATCGCAATTGACACAATCATCAACCAAAAATCAGAAGATGTAATTTGTGTCTACGTTGCTGTTGGTCAAAAAGCTTCTACCGTAGCTAACGTTGTCCAAACACTGCAAGACAAAGGCGCAATGGACTACACCGTAGTCGTTGCCGCTAATGCCAGTGACCCTGCCACCCTGCAATACTTGGCTCCCTACACCGGAGCAACCATTGCTGAGTACTTCATGTACAAAGGCAAAGCTACTCTGGTAGTTTACGATGACCTCTCCAAGCAAGCCCAAGCTTATCGTCAAATGTCCTTGCTGCTACGTCGTCCACCCGGACGGGAAGCTTACCCAGGAGATGTATTCTACATTCACTCTCGCTTATTAGAAAGAGCAGCGAAGCTGAGTGACGAATTGGGTAAAGGTAGCATGACCGCCCTGCCAATCATCGAAACTCAAGCAGGTGACGTATCAGCATACATCCCCACCAACGTAATTTCGATTACCGACGGTCAGATATTCTTATCTTCTGACTTGTTTAACGCTGGTATCCGTCCTGCGGTGAACCCTGGTATCTCCGTATCCCGTGTGGGTTCTGCGGCTCAAACCAAGGCAATGAAAAAAGTTGCCGGTAAGATTAAATTGGAACTAGCGCAATTTGACGACTTGCAAGCCTTCGCGCAATTTGCTTCTGACTTAGATAAAGCCACCCAAGACCAGTTGGCACGCGGTCAACGCTTACGGGAACTACTCAAACAGCCACAGAATGCTCCTCTGTCCGTATATGAGCAAGTAGCAATTCTTTATGCTGGTATTAACGGTTACTTAGATGATATCCCTGTGGATAAAGTAACTACCTTTACCCAAGGTCTACGTGAATACTTGAAGACTGGCAAACCTCAGTACGCCCAAGCAGTACAAGGCTCAAAAGCACTAGGCGACTCAGAAGAAGCTGCTTTGAAAGAAGCACTAACCGAATTCAAGAAAACCTTCAAGGCAACAGCGTAATTAGTCATTGGTCATTGGTCATTGGTCATTGGTAAAGAACTAGTGACTAATGACATAAGGATAAAAGACAAATGACTAACGACTCAGGAAAAAAATATGGCCAATCTTAAAGCAATACGCGATCGCATTCAGTCGGTCAAAAACACAAAAAAAATCACAGAAGCTATGCGGCTGGTAGCGGCGGCGAGAGTACGTCGGGCGCAAGAACAAGTATTGGCAACTCGTCCATTTGCTGACCGTTTAGCGCAAGTTTTATACGGTCTACAAACCCGTCTGCGGTTTGAAGAAGCCAACTTACCTCTGCTGAAAAAGCGGGAAGTCAAGTCGGTAGGGCTGTTGGTAGTTGCAGGCGATCGCGGTTTGTGTGGCGGTTACAATACTAACGTCATTCGTCGCGCCGAAAATCGTGCCAAGGAACTTCAAGCCGAAGGTGTTGATTACAAATTTGTCTTGGTGGGACGCAAGTCTATCCAGTATTTTCAACGCCGTAACCAACCGATTGATGCTACCTACAGCGGCTTAGAGCAAATTCCCACCGCAGCCGAAGCCAACAAAATTGCTGACGAACTGCTTTCTTTGTTCCTGTCGGAAAGTGTAGACAGAATTGAGTTAGTCTACACTCGATTTGTATCCTTAGTTAGCTCTCGTCCAGTTGTGCAAACCCTGCTTCCTCTCGATCCGCAAGGGTTAGAAGCAGCAGATGACGAAATCTTCCGCTTGACAACACGTGGTGGTCAATTTGAAGTAGAACGGCAAAAAGTGACTAACCAAGTCCGTCCTTTGCCCCGCGATATGATTTTCGAGCAAGATCCAGTGCAGATACTTGATTCTCTACTGCCCCTATATTTGAGTAACCAGCTATTACGGGCACTGCAAGAATCAGCAGCTAGTGAACTAGCAGCACGGATGACTGCGATGAACAACGCCAGCGACAATGCCGGTGAATTGATTAGAACCCTATCCTTGTCTTACAACAAAGCTCGACAAGCTGCAATTACCCAAGAACTCCTAGAAGTTGTGGGTGGTGCTGAAGCATTAACTTAGGGAATTGTCAATTGTTACTGTGTAATAAATAGCCAACTGCTAGTTGTTTTAGATTAGCAATTGGCTATTTTTAGTTAGGATGAAAGCTGGGTGTCATAGCCTTTCTAGTGGAGGCTGTCATTGATCAAGCTGAATTACTCTAGATTATTGACAAGCCTAAGCAACCACGATCCAGCAGCGCAAAATTTTTTGTCTCAACACACAATATAAAAATGGTGTATTATAATTGAAGTATAGAGTACATGGGTCCGTCACGGTTTCGACAGGTTGGCGAACGCTGCTCTGTGATTCAGGTCGAGAGTGAGTCTCCTCTCGGAAATCAAAGGCTCAAAACAAAAGTAAATGCGAATAACATCGTTAGCTTTGCTCGTAAGCCTGCTCTAGCAGTTGCCTAAAAACCTCTAATTGGTTCGAGCGTCTTTAGCCTGACTCCGTTAAGGGCTAGAGACCAACCCCAACGGATGCTCTAGCAAGTGTTCTCTGGTTGGCTTGCTGGCTAAGACTTAATCAGAGCATCCTACGTTCGGGATAATGAACGATTCCCGCCTTGAGGGTAAGATAGGCTAAACCTGTGAATGAGCGGAGGGTCAATACCCAATTTGGACAGCAGTTCGACTCTGCTCGGATCCACTAAAAATATCTCACAAGTCCACCTGATAATTTGATATGAAGGTGGAATTTTGTTTTTAAGTTTAACTGCTATCAGCCTACTGCAAAGTCAGTGTAATGCCTCATCTTTGGAGGGTCAAAGCCCAAAACAATGTCCTGTTTGGGTACACCCAGTTCAACTAATTTATTGGCAATACCAACCTCTGTTCCATCCTGTTGAACCCAAATTTTGCCATTGATAATATCAAGGTGAAGGACAGTACCATACATTCGCTTTGAACCGCGCCAACCAACGTACACTAGTTGATAGTGGTCGTGTTCAGTATCGAAAATAGTTTGGGCTTGAATACGTTCATCCCAAACCATTTTGGAGTGTTCAGTTAGCAGGTTTTGGATATGTTGTCGGTATTCATCAATGGTAGCCATTGTTCAATCACCTCCCCATCAATATCGTAAATCAACAGAAGAAGATGGTTTTGCTCAACGAGTCCCTGAATAAATGGGGTGACAAAAAAGCGATCGTAAATATCACTGGAGACTGCTAGATACAAAACTCGTTGTGGATCTTGGGTGCGTAAGGCTGCTCTATATGCTACGAACTGTCCCAAAGCCCCGTAAAATTCTGAAATTTTTGATGCACCAAGAAAACTTTTGATTTCTACGGCAATTTTACATCCTTCCCTTTGGGCTGCAATCACTTTTTCTGCACCGAGGTCAATCGCAAGGTCAAATATACCAGCTTGTAGTGGGTAAGGATCGTGAGTAATTAACCAGCTATCCTTCTGGAGAGCAGTTTTAACAACTTCATGAAAAGCATCTCTGGCAGGCACAATTTAAATTCTGCTGACGGTATGTTTATAATCTATTGATACCGTAGAAACAACTACAGCCACAATAATTTTGGCTGGTATCTTGGAAGTATAAGAATAAGAATTGCGATGTCTATGACAAGCCCTTTGGGTACTCTTCGAGAACTCCTTTGGAGAACACTACTCGCCTGCGGAAGGAAAACCTCCCACAGTAATGGACTCCCCGCTTTGCGTCTACGCACCCCCCAATTCCCTAAATATCCTCTTCCTCTGGATTAATTCCTAAATTTCGTAGTTTTTGCGCCAGTCTATCAGCGCGTTCTCTTGCTTGTTGCAGTAATTCCTCTGGTGTAAGTAATTTCAGTCCCTCCTGATCGTACCAATATAACCACTCTCTTGTCCGTCCCAGGTAAGTACCGCGTTCTCGACCAATTGCTAAACCAATCTCTGGCATCCATACCCGTGAGCCTGGTTGTAAAATATAGTGGCCCTTAACTAAGCGATAAACTTCTAGAGGTTCTCGTTTGCGCCGATATTTGCGACTAGGTACATAAATTGCATAATACAAAATTCCTAGTTGAGCGTAATCAATTTTTTTCTGTTCGTACTCGCCACTATAGGTTTTCGAGACGACTTCTAGGGCTAAGATAGGAACAGTGCCCTCCTCTTCCCAAAGTACATAACTTAAGCGTCCCTCTTCTTCTACAAATCGTTCCACTCCTAAGCTAAGAAATCCATCTGGGACTAATGGCGGTTGTAATGGTGCATAATAAATGCCCATATCCACACCGAAAAACCAGTCAGTACGGTCATTCCATGCTAAAGCCAAAATCGCTTCTAATAAATTAGGGATGAGGTTTTCCAGTTCGTTATCCACAGGGGTATCGTCAGAGTCGGGCAGTTCTGCCGAAGATGGCAGACAGTCAAGGGGGTTGTACTGTACCATGACAGTCTTGAGTTAGTAATGGTGACTTTATTTTAGAGTTAAAATAATCAAGCTCCTGAGAATATCCACCTCTCAACAGTCACATTACGCCTGCCACAGATAACATTTATATATGAACGCTACACAAGAAAAATTAAAACATCAATTTGCACAGGCCTTGGTGGCTGCGTTTGGTGCTGAGTATGCTGGAGTAGATCCGATTTTGGTTCCTGCTAGCAATCCTAAATTTGGTGATTATCAGGCGAATGTGGCTTTATCCCTGAGTAAAAGGTTAGGAAAGCAACCAAGGCAAATTGCAGTAGCGATCGCAGATAAACTAGATGTATCAGAAATCTGTGAACCGCCAGATATCGCTGGGCCTGGGTTTATCAATCTGAAACTGAAAACTGCATACTTGGAAGCACAATTAAATGCTATTCAAGCAGATTCCAGATTAGGTGTACCAACAGCGAAAACTCCACAGCGAGAAATTGTAGATTTTTCCAGTCCCAATATTGCTAAGGAAATGCACGTTGGGCATCTGCGCTCAACTATTATTGGTGATAGTATTGCCCGGATTTTGGAATTTCTCGGACATGATGTTTTGCGGTTAAACCATGTGGGTGATTGGGGTACTCAATTTGGGATGTTAATCGCTTACCTACGGGAAGTTTACCCAGAAGCCCTAACTACTGCTAATGCTTTAGATATTGGTGATTTAGTTAGTTTTTACCGCCAAGCGAAACAGCGATTTGATGCAGATGAAGCATTCCAAGAGACAGCGAGACAAGAAGTTGTCAGACTACAAGCAGGTGCAGAAGATACAATCCATGCTTGGAAATTACTGTGCGAACAATCAAGACAAGAGTTTCAGATAATTTATGATTTGCTGAATGTCAAGGTAACAGAACGTGGTGAATCTTTCTACAACCCCTTACTACCAGGAATTGTGGCAGATTTAGAAAAATCTGGATTACTGGTAGAAAATCAAGGAGCACAGTGTGTATTCTTGGAAGGGTTTACCAATAGAGAAGGTGAACCTCTGCCTTTGATTGTGCAAAAATCTGATGGTGGTTATAATTACGCGACAACAGATTTAGCCGCCTTACGCTACCGGATTCAACAAGATGAAGCAAAGCGGATAATTTATGTAACTGATGCTGGACAATCAAACCACTTTGCCCAATTCTTTCAAGTAGCACGTAAAGCCGGATGGATTCCCGATGATGTGGAATTGGTTCATGTACCTTTTGGGTTGGTGCTAGGGGAAGATGGAAAGAAATTTAAAACACGTTCAGGAGATACTGTCAGGCTACGGGATCTATTAGATGAAGCAATTTCTCGTTGTCGTGCAGACTTAGAAGTTAGATTAAAAGAAGAAGAACGCGAAGAAACAGAAGAATTCATTAACAATGTTGCTGAGGTAGTTGGTATCAGCGCAGTTAAATATGCTGACTTAAGCCAAAACCGCACCAGTAACTACATTTTCAGCTATGACAAAATGCTGGATCTTAAAGGTAATACGGCACCTTATATGCTGTACGCTTATGCACGGATTCAGGGAATTAGCCGCAAGGGTGATATTAACTTTGAACAGTTAGGAGAAAATGTCAAAGTCCTGTTACAACATGAAACAGAATTAGCACTGGCAAAATATTTACTGCAACTCGATGAGGTTATTAGTACTGTAGAGCAAGACTTAATGCCCAATCGTTTATGTGAGTATTTATACGAGCTTAGTAAAAAGTTTAATCAGTTTTACGATCGCGATCGCGGTGTTCCGGTGCTAACTGCGGAGGAACCTCTGCGGACATCTCGCCTAGTTCTGTGTGATTTGACTGCTAGAACCCTCAAGTTAGGTTTATCTCTGTTGGGAATTCAGGTACTAGAAAGAATGTAGAAGTTTGGATTTATTAAGAAGGCGATCGCAAATGCTACAAAACGGCAGACTCAAAGTGCGATCGCTTTTTATTTTTTCATTGATGCAATGGAATTTCAATAACAAATTCTGTACCATTACCAGGAGTAGAAAAAAATTGGATTTTTCCCCGATGTTTTTCTGTAATAATTTGATAACTAATAGATAAACCTAAACCCGTACCCTTACCAATTGGTTTAGTAGTAAAAAATGGTTCAAATAATCGCTTTTGTACACTTTCTGGAATACCAATCCCATTATCGGCAATGTTAATAAATAGATATTTATTCTCTGTAACTTTAGTTGCAATCCGAATTTGAGGATGATTTATTTTCCCTGCTTCTAAAGCATCAATGGCATTAGCTAGAATATTCATCAATACTTGATTGAGTTGTCCAGGATAGCACTCTATCAATGGCAGATTGTCATATTTTTTGATAACCGCAATTTCTGGACGGTTAGTTGTAGCCTTGAGGCGATGTTCCAGAATCATCAAAGTACTGTCGATACCTTCATGAATATTTACTGCTTTCATTTCTGCCTCATCCAAGCGAGAAAAGTTTCGCAGAGACAGCACAATGTCTGTAATTCTTTTAGCTCCTACTTTCATAGAAGTTAATAAATTGGGCAAGTCTGTCATTAAAAAGTTTAAATCAATTGCCTCTGCTTCATCTTGAATTTCTGGCACTGGATGAGGATAGTGTTGTTGATATAGTTGTAGTAGTCTCAGTAAATCTTGAATATATTCATTGGCAGGAGTAAGATTGCCATTAATAAAGCTAACTGGGTTATTAATTTCGTGTGCTACACCAGCTACTAACTGACCCAAACTAGACATCTTTTCACTTTGTACTAGTTGAGATGCTAACTGCTTTGCTTCTTCCTTCAACTGTGCTTCGGAGTGCCTTAATATCTCCTCTGCTTGTTTGCGTTCAGTAATGTCGTGGAGAATCACAACATATTCTCGAAAATCTTGATGGGGTCGGTCTGAAATAGAAACTTCTAGAGTTCTGATTTTACCTTTTTGTACCAGCGTTTGTTCGCTGCGTATTGTCCATTGGTCTGGGTAGTAGGCTAATTCAGGGAACCAATTATTAAGATGATTACCTTGCAACTCCAAGGGGTTGACACTAAAAAAAGATTCAGTCGCTGGGTTTGCTTGTAAGATAATACCCCGATCGTTCACTGCTAAAATGCCATCTTGAGCAACAGTAAATAAGTGTTCGGCTGCTTCTCGTGCCTCTGCGATCGCTACTACCTGAGGTAAACTAGTCCAGCAGGCGATCGCGACTCCTACAAATGCTACTGTCATCAGCAAAATTACAACCAAGTTGCCAAAATTATTGCTAGCAACTTTATTTAATTGCCAACCGAATAAACAACCGACTAAAACAGCACTGCACAAAAGAAAAATCAGGATACTCACTTGTAGCATCACAGAATCTTGAAATTGATTTGACCGCCGTGATTGATAAAGCTTAAACCACCAACTAGGACGGAAAATCGCAATAGGAATGTAGCGTACTAAGGCATCGATTGCTAAGACAACAAAGGGAGCAAATAATCCAATAAAAAAATCTTGCCAACCCCAAGCAAAGCCTCCCACTATTAAGATTACTATCTCCAGCAAAAAGATACCCAAAGTCATGCGGGGAAGCAATACATCAAATTTAGCTCGTTGTCGCCATAAACCTAAATGTAGCAACATAAACGAGATAAACCAAGCAGAATTTGCAGCTGCAACGATGTGCGCTACATCTCCCCAAATAAAATAAATCAAGCCTAAAATCAGGCTGAGAGTTAGAGATGAACCAAAGACTCCGCGACGTGAGACTACGGAAAATACTGGTGCTAGATGTTTATCTACAGCTAACTGATAAATGATGCGGGGGGCATTAGAAACTGTTGTTGCTGAACCCAACAAACAGGAACCTGCTAGCAAAAAAGTGGCGATCGCTGGGGCAAAATTTCCCCAAAAAGGTGTAGAAGCTGCAACAAAATTCAAAAAAGCATTGTCACTCAGGTCTGGGGAAGTTGCTAAACGCATAATCACCCAAGAACCTCCCACAAACACAGGTAGCATTAACCAAGCAGCTATGTCTAAAAAACTGAGAGTTTTATGAGGATCGCGACTATCCGCCACAAAAGATGTAGCAGTTTCACAACTATAAGTTGTATAGCTCACAAAATAGAACCATTTTGCACAGTCAATAAAACTAAAAGATGACCATTGACTAGGAAAAAAACCAGGGCTATGGCTAGAAAAGGCTAAAAATCCTAAACCTTGGAGACAGAAAGTAAATAGCAAAATGAAGGCGGGAATAGCAAAAAATAGATGCAGAATACTTAAAGCCCGTGTACCACTGAAAGCAACAACAAAAGGCAGTAATATAAAGCTAATTTTGAGAATTGCCTCTGGACAGTTAATACTTAATGCTTCAAGATTCACTTTGATGATATCTGTAAGCACAACAGCATTGACAGAAAGGAAGGAAAGCCAACCCAGGAGATACCCAATTGCTGCATAGCGGGCAATAAATGGATACCTTTGCCAAAGCTGAGTAGTATAGTTAGGAGTTCCGCCAGCTACATCAACTAAATTTCTACCTAAATGCTTCATCTGATAATTCAGCAGCATCCCAACCATCACCGCGGGAACCCAAACAAAAACCGCTTGCGTTCCTAAAGCAGCATGAACAGCCGGTACCACAGATGTCCAAGCCAGATGCGATGTCAATCCAAAAGCCCAAGTTTCCCAAGAACTCAAGCTGCGTGGCAAACCACGGAATGGCAATTGATGCAAAGTTGCACTATCAAAATGGGGCATAAGTAGCGGTTTGAAGAAACTTCTGTCAACCTTAATAATTAGAGTTCCCACTCTTTAGGATCGATCAACATACCTGGTAGCCTAATAAAACGTAATCTCAAAAGTCAGTAGTAGCAAAATTAACAACGCATGGATGGTAAATTAATAGTGTTTGAAGGAGTGGAAGGCTGCGGCAAAACTAGCCAAATGCAGCTTTGTTCTCGGTGGTTGGAAAGCTTGGGTATATCTGTAGTAATAACTCGTGAACCGGGAGGAACGGAGTTAGGCTTGGATATTCGTCGCTTATTGCTGGAAAAAACGGATAACAAACCAATTGCCGAGTTGACAGAATTATTGTTGTATGCTGCTGACCGTTCACAACACGTAGAACAAGAACTCAAGCCAAATTTAGCAAAAGGGAAATATATTTTATGCGATCGCTACACTGAATCTACTATTGCCTACCAAGGTTATGGTCGCGGTTTAAACATGAGTTTAATTAAGCAGCTAAATTATATTGCCACTGGTGGTTTAGAAAGTGACCTAACTCTCTGGCTAGATGTTGATGCCGAAGTGGGACTAGCCCGAAAACGGGGAGATGAACAAGTATTTGACCGCATTGAACAAGAGACAATCGCCTTTCATCACCGCGTACAGCAAGGATATGTAGAGTTAGCTGCATTATATCCTCAACGCATTATCCGGATAGATGGGAATTTGAGCAGGGAATCTGTACACCAGATCATTCAGGCAAATTTGCGCGATCGCCTCCAATCTTGGTTTGCTTATTAAATCAACTCCTGGTAAGTCAATAGGTTTTAACTCTACATGAAAGCATATTCTGGTAACTAAATAGCCATATTTTTCGCATTTATCGCAAGTTATGCGATCGCAATTTGCCTAGCTCTGAGCTAAACAAGATTTCGGGGAATTTTTGAATAAACTGGCAACAGGTTGTCCTTGCCACTGAAAAACTCCACACTTGCCAGAAAAATGATTTAGCTTCAATATTCAATTAGTAAAAGCGCTTGAGATGAAGTTCTGGGCGCTTTCTCTATGTTGGTACTATGTTACTCAATCTACAATTGAATAATGACTAATGACCCATTTGCACCACTTGTAGGACAACAGCAAGCCATAGAATTACTTTCTCAAGCTGTCAAGCAAAAGCGAGTTGCACCAGCCTATTTATTTGTGGGGCCGGATGGTGTGGGAAGGAGTTTAGCCGCACGGTGTTTTGTAGAGTTGCTATTTTCTAGTAGTGTCGAGATCAGATTAATCGCATCTTTAAAAAATCGCTTGCTTCAAGGCAACCATCCAGATGTATTGTGGCTAGAGCCGACTTACCAATACCAAGGAAACCTACTAACAGCAGCAGAAGCCGCCGAGAAAGGAGTGAAGCGCAAAGCACCCCCAGTCATTAGACTAGAACAAATTCGGCAAATTACGGAATTTCTTGGGCGACCGCCTTTGGAAGCACAGAGAAATGTAGTAGTACTGGAACAAGCGGAAACAATGGCAGAAGCAGCAGCCAATGCTTTGCTGAAGACTTTGGAAGAACCTGGACAAGCGACATTGATTTTAATTGCACCCTCTCCAGATTCGGTGTTGCCAACTTTAGTATCACGTTGTCAACGCATTCCTTTTTATCGCTTAGATGCAGCATCTTTAGCTCAGGTATTAACTCAAACCGGACATCAGGAAATTTTACAAAATCAGCCATTGTTGAACATAGCAGCTGGTAGTCCAGGGAGTGCGATCGCATCTTACCAGCAACTACAGGCTATCCCTTCCGACTTACTCCAAGATTTGACTAAAGCGCCTTCATCCTATCGCCACGCTTTAGAATTAGCTAAGAAGATTGATAAAGATTTAGATACAGAAGCACAACTATGGTTAGTTGATTATCTCCAGCAGTCTTACTGGCAACAGTTGTATCGAGCAGGCATCATCAAACAGCTAGAACAAGCTCGTAAATCTCTACTTTGTTACGCCCAACCCCGTCTTGTTTGGGAGTGCACCTTGTTATCTCTGTATCAACAATGCAACATACAAACTTGAGCTATCTCTAGTTCCTCACTTGCTTTTACTCAATTGGTGGGGGGTTACGAAGAACTTGATCTGGTGGCAGAGTAATCATATTGAAAGCTTGCCATTTGGTTGTAACGTACTTAAATTTACCCATGCCGAAATCTTCGTTTGTAGTCAAGTTGTTCCACTTCGCAGTTAAGTTTAACCAGTAATCGCCACCCACATTAAGTAAGTAGCGAGCCTGAGAGCGATCCTCACGTTTTCGAGGATTGTCAACTACAAGCCTAGCTTGAACTGTGGTAAACATACCACGCACATCATGGGGATTAATTGTAGTTTTACCAGTAGCCGGCCAAAAATGGAAGTTATAGCCATTACCAGCTTTGACTGAAACACTACCATCTGATTCATAACGAATATCTGCGGGCTTATTCAGATCGCCTACAAAATCTTCTTTATAAGCAGCTCCTCCAACTCTTGTTGAACTTTGGAGGAGATGCCATTTCCCATCCGACTTACTGAGGTAGTAAGCCTTGATATTTTTTATCTGAACGCGGGTATTAGTTGCAGGATTACCTTGAGCTGCTTCATATAGTTGCCCCCAGGCGATCATCGCTGTGAATTTTTTCGGGTTGTTGCTTCCTACACGAGGTTTAGTTGCCCAATCGTATGACTTGGGAACACCATGTGCCATCCCCTCGTGGGGTGGTTGCATATCGTAAATGATAGTTGCAATTGAATTGATTGGTTTTGAACTCTGGGAATTTACTCTGTAGGTCAAACAGCAGCCAAGTACTATGGCAGAGAGGCAGAGTAAAAAGTTCGATTTTTTGATTTGCATATAGGGTGATGTTGCGAAATTCTTCAGAAACACTCCGTATTAATCACAACTATCTATACACTCAAGGTTACATTTGTGTCAAATAAGCTTTCAGAAGTAACACATCATCCCAGGGAACATCATGATAGACCTGATGGAGGTAAGAACTATTGGAATCACGCCGCCACTCTTGAGGAAATAAGGCGACAAGGTCTTCTCGTTCTACTGTCAATTGAGGTTCTAGAGAGTGGCCAGATAATGTATTAAATAGAGATTGACATAAATCAACACCAACCCTTGCTCCTAGGTGGCAAATGGGAACAGGTCTTGGATTACACTCTACTAAATAAGCATAGTTTGTGTTTTCATCTATGAGAAAATCGAAACTCGCAAACCCCGAAAATTGAAAATGCTTGACTAACTTTAGGACTGTGGCACGCATCTCTGCATGATTAGTCAGTTTAATCACGCTACTAGGCCCTGTTTCTGAACAAGTTAGTTCCTTGATGGCTACAAAACCGGCCAGGACTTCTCCATCTAAGGCAACAATCGGATGCATGGCTGTCTTTCCTTGGATAAACTGCTGTATGCTAAGTACCTCAGTCTTAGGAAACCAGTCTTGCTGCAAAAGTTGCTTTGCAAAAGATTTTGGCAAAGATGGTGGGTGTGGCAGAAAATCATTGATTGCCGATAATAATTCAGATTCATTACGGCAAATTTTTACTCCAACACCACTCCAGCAAAAGTCTTTTTTCAAAACTACGGGATAACCATTTGCTTCTACAAATTGTAATGCTTGTTCGGGCATAGCAACCCGCGCGATCGTAGGTGTTCTTAAGCCTAGTTCAATCGCTAATTCAAGAGTGCGGTGTTTACGAAGAGTTGCTGCAAAAAACTGGGGATTCCCCAATGAGGATTTAAGCAGCTTGAGAACTGGGTTCGGAATTACCGATAGAAAATTCTGAAGTTTATGAATTATAAAATGAACGAAAGCAACTGTAGTTTCATCGCCATAAATGAGCATATCAGGTTGCCAAGTTTGTACAGTTGTCACTAATTGTTTTATAAGTTTAGATGCATTCTTGGTTGTAGCTAAAGGAAAATGCTGGTTTAAATAACGAGTCTTAGACAGAAAAGCATTAACTGGGCATAGTGCAGCGACTTCAAATCCAGCTTTATTTAAAGCTTTAGGCAAACGAGCAAGACCTAAAAAGTTTGTGTCAATAGAAAAAATTAGTAATCTTAAAGAACCAGCGTTCATACCAAAATGTGACATCTAACTTGCTAAAAATCTAATAACTAATAACTACTATTTTTATATAAAAATAAGCAATACACATATACAAAATTAATTTCAATTTTTCATAAATTTATTGTGAATCACGTGAAGAATGCCTTCTGGATACTGCACTCTATGCAATCACGAAATTCACCACAGATTTTGCATTTGAGCGAGCAGCCATATATCACAGCTAGCTCTCTAGCTGTGATATAGTTGATATATTTGGCAACTCTGTTGATAAAATCTCTACTTATTGCGAAAAGAACAGATAAGTAGTTCGAGCCAATACTACTTACTGATTACGGTACTTTTAATTAGATGCAAGTCTGCCATAGTTTGATAAAACAGCATAAAAAATTTCACATTCTCAGAAGCAAAAAAGCTTTTTGTATAGTAATATTTTGACTACATAATAGTAAGACTATTACCTTGTATATACTTTAGTCAAAGCAATAGCTGAAATTCCACTTAGCATTAAACCAATTCCCAGCCAATGACTCATAGCTACCTTTTCTCTTAAGAAAATTGCTCCAGCGAATGTGGTTGCAATAATTGTCAAACCAATTACTATTGGATACGCCACAGAAAGATTGAACTTGCCTAAAACCAAGAGATAAAAAATGGTACTAAAACCATAAGCTAATAAACCACATACAATAAATAAGTTGAGTGGATTTTGTCCAGAGCCAAGCTTCAGTAAGATTTGTGCTATTGTATTGAGTCCTACTGTGACCAAAATTAAAATGATGAATGCAAATTGAGAAAGCATTGTTGTAGCCAGTTAAGTGGAGCAATTAAAGTAATACATCAGTTATTGCAGGACAAGCAATAACTAAATGACTTCTCAGCAATAAGGATCGCAATCCCATAGCTCTAAGTGATTGGGGTAGGGAATTTGAACTCGCTTACCTAGCAACTTCTCCCACCAACGAAAAGGATGCGGCAGGGTTGCGACTTGAATACTTGGGCAACCTACCAACCAAGCTCCCAGCATATCAGTGTGACGGCTATCCCCAATGACTACAACCTGAGTAGGAGAGAGCTGCATTTTAGTAAGTGCTATTTTGAATGAAGGCGGAAAAGGTTTTCTGGCTGGACTAATAGTCGGAATTCCTAAGCGATGAGACCAGAACTCTACACGGTAACGACGTTTTCCATTAGAAAGGATAAAAAACTTCAATCCCCTTTCCTTCGCCTGCTGAATCCACTCCTCGGCTCCTGGTGAAAGATAGCGATCGTCTTCTGAAACAATAGTATTATCCAAATCAAGAATCACCCCGTGAATTCCACTGTGGATTAACAGTGCTAAGTCGACGTTAGCGAGATTGTGCGATCGCTTTGGGAAACAGTACGAAATAGAACTAGAGCGTAGCACAAATAAACGCTTCAAAAACTGAACAAGAGGTATGAGAAAAAAGCGCTTTCTAATCATAGACACAGATGCTGGCTTCACAACAGTCAACCACAAGCTTCAAGGGCTTGCTGATACGAATAACTTAATGAATAATTCCTTTGCTTTTTAGGAAAAGCACAATAACTGTCGTTCCTACCCAAGCTAGAACGGTCATCAATAAGGGACGGTCTGTTAATAAAACTTCCTCAGGGCGCTCAGTTCGCCCGCCACCTTCTTCCTGTAAATCTGTCCGCCGAGCAATTTCTTGTGGATCACTGAGAAATTGGTAACGAAACATCCCGTACAGCACAAAGGGTAGAGTCAACATCATCCAAGGCGTTGAAGCCCCTTGAACTTGAGGGCCAGAACTCCATAAGGCATAGGTCATTAAAGTGCCTGTAGTTACTGTACTCTCCATACGGCTTAGTAGTGGCAGAGAATACCGCCACAGGACACGACGCCGCTTTCCACCCTTCAGTTCAACCAAACGCAGTTCTGCTTTCCGCTTCTCGATACCTAAAAACAGGGCCAACATAGCGGTACAGATCAGAAACCAGGGTGATAACAAAATATGCGTAGCAGCGGCTCCACCATAAGCTCTTAGAACAAAGCCGATGGCGATCGCCACAACATCTAAAATCACGGTATGCTTCAACCGCAGATTATAAGCAACTTGTAGTGCTGCATAGCTAGTTAGTGCCACTCCTAAACCAAGATTTCTCTGCCAACCTATGAATAGTGCGCTAACTAGCAAAACAGTGGCGATCGCCATCGCCACTGGAACCTGAATCAAACCAGAAGCAATAGGACGCTTACACTTCACAGGATGCTGTCTATCAGCCTCTGCATCGATCGCGTCATTAATAATGTAGAAGCTGCTAGAGGTACAGCAAAATAACACAAATGCTAATAGTGCCCCTAACAAAGTTTGCAGATTAATACTAAATGCAAATAGAGGAGCAGCAAAAACAATCAGGTTCTTTGTCCACTGTCTAGGACGGAGCAATTGTAGGTAAGTTCTCCAGGAAAGCGGTGTTTCTACCGTTTGTTCAAGAGAAAAATTATTGCGTGTTAAGGCTTTATCAATTTTGAAGAATCTCATAATTGAAGATTAATTATGGTAGTAGAATTGAGCGATCGCATCATTGATGACACAATTGAACCAAGCTGGAAAATGGAGTGTGTCAATATCCCTGTCTTATTTAGAGATGTCGGATACCGCAGATTGCTTCATCCTTGTTTGCCCGAGCAAGCTTGTGAGCAAAACTCCTAAGAGTAAGACACCACCCCAGAAGTAATGAGACACGAGAATGTGACGAGTTAACGCAACTATGACTGGATGAGCCGTGGGAATATTTCTGACATTGGGTGCGATGACAAGCAAAATGCTCAAGGTCATCAATGCCGACCAGCGCCAGCCAGAGGGAATACTTAACTGCCCGCCTAAGTAAAGTGCTATTGGCAGCAGCAAGAATAAGTAATAGTGAGTCCAGGATATGGGACTAATCAGTAAGGTTAGACAGAGAAAGCTGGAAAACTCTAGATTTTCTACTTGTGTTGAGGTAATGTGACGAGAGCGCCAGCAGGCTAGTAGAGTACCACCAATCAGCAAGGAGAATATCCCATATCTTAGTAGCTTAAATAGCCAATTGCCTTCTACATATTGTGCCGCATCAATGGGTGTATCAGTCAGCAGCCGAATTAAAAAGGCATCAACAGATTGGACATTATAAGCAGCAAATACTTGACCAGAAAACGCCAGAATACACTCTTTGAACCAGACTAGATTTAAACTCAATCCACACACTAGGATTGACAATCCAACTATGGCAAATAATGTTGCGAAAAAGCTAATGACTATTTGCCAACGCCTTTTTAGTAAGAAGTAAATTATTGGAAACAACAGCGGAATTTTAATTAACCCAGCGATTGCTAATAAAGCACCACTCCAAATATCTTTCTGTCGGTGAAAGCTCAAGAATGAACCCAGCACCAGGAGGAATACAAAATGGGTAGAGTTACCGTACCAAATACTATTGTACAGAGGAGAACTGATGATTAATAGCGCAATAAAGCACAATTTTTTCCATCTTTGTAGATCAGCCAATTTAATCAAAACTAATCCAATAGCAAAGATAGAAAATACACCCAATAGTGTGAACAATATGCTGGATTGGTACTCATCAAGTAGAGAGAATGGTGTAAACAAGTAGGCAAGGATGGGAAGATTGACAAAGCCATAAATTGATAGCTTCGCAGACCCATAAAGCTGCTCTGGGTGTTCCAGAATTAAGCGCCCTGCCGGATAATAAGCATTGTAAAAATCTAATAATTCTGGGAATTGGTGTTGAATTCTCCAATAGGCTACTACGGCAATAAACAAGATAGTTAATAGAGTGATAAATCTTGTTGGCCAAACACTAGCAATCTTTGAGAAACCTTTACCTAGCTGGGTTAAATTAGCAAGATTGGCAACTAACAAGCTCACGGCATTTTTATTCACATTATCTCCTTACGATTGAGTCTAAAGGCGATCGCAATGGCTTAGATAAACTACAACGCAGTAACTCTTCCTCAACCCTCTGTAGTTGTCTCATGACTTATCCAGGCACTATGCATTGAATGTCTAGAGAAGTAGGAAGATTGAGTATCAAACATCGGGTAGTAAGCTAGGCTCACGAGTCTTAGCGATCTCTCTATATCTGAATAAGCTTGTGAGTAGAACTCCTAAGAGTAAGACACCACCCCAGAAGTAATGAGACACAAGAATGTGACGAGTTAACGCAACTATGACTGGATGAGCTGTGGGAATATTTCTGACATTGGGTGCGATGACAAGCAAAATGCTCAAGGTCATCAATGCCGACCAGCGCCAGCCAGAGGGAATACTTAACTGCCCGCCTAAGTAAAGTGCTATTGGCAGCAGCAAGAATAAGTAATAGTGAGTCCAGGATATGGGACTAATCAGTAAGGTTAGACAGAGAAAGCTGGAAAACTCTAGATTTTCTACTTGTGTTGAGGTAATGTGACGAGAGCGCCAGCAGGCTAGTAGAGTACCACCCATCAACAAGGAGAATATCCCATATCTTAGCAACTTAAATAGTAAGCCACCGTCTACATAATCGTAGCTGTCAATAGGGGCATTGGTCAGCAGTCGAATAAGGAAAGCATCAACCGACTGAACCGTATCACCAGCAACAGCCTGTCCTGTAAATGAAAGAATACACTTCTGGAACCAAGTCACGTTCAAATCAAGTCCGCAAACTAGAATTGATAGGCTGACAACTGCAATTATCGTTCCCACAAAACCAGCTACTACTTGCCAGCGTCGTTTTAAGCAGAAATATAAAATCAGAAATAACAGCGGAATTTTGATTAACCCGGCAATCGCTAAAAAGAATCCACTCCATAAATCTTGCTTGGAACGGAAAGAGATAAATGCAGCAATCAACAAGACAAATATTATGTGAGTAGAGTTACCCAGCCAGATACTGTTAAAAATTGGGGCATTAATAGCCAAAAGAGCAATGAAGATGTTCTTTTTCCAACCTTTTAAATTAGCAGATTCAATCAATAACCATCCAGAATATACAATGGCAACCACACCAAATAATGTAAACAAAATTCCAGATGTTTGCTGATCGACTACTGAAAATGGGGTTAGTAAATAAGCGATAATTGGGAGATTAACAAATCCATAAATTACAGGTTGGACGATGCCATCAGAGGATTTTATAAATTCATAAATTTGCTCTGGACGATCGATGATTAAACGGCCTGCTGGATAATAAGCTTCGTAAAAATCCCTCAATTGCGGAAATTTATACCTAATTCTCCATAGGGTGACTAATACAATAAATACTATTAGTAAGAGAGATGAAAAGCGGTTTTTCCAAGCCACTGAATAATTTAAGTGTTGCATGATGATTTGTTTCAAAATAATCAGGTTGCTTGTTAGATAAATGATTTTTCTATTTTTGAATTACTTAATTTTCTCCTATCAAAAATAGATAAATTCTAGAATTTGAATCTTGTTAAAAAGTTTAAACTTGTGTTTATAAAACAAGTAGTAGTGGAAAAAATGAATTACACCATATCATTACAGTGCCCATTGCTTTATAATCAGAAATTAGCCAATCTGTAAGACTTTGGCATATTCAGCTAAAGATCGCTCCAATGAGAACTCTTGCGATCGCTGTCTTAATACATCAAGAGATAGAGGGTTATCCAAGGTTGCGGCGATCGCTGCTGCCATTGCTTCAAAATTACCAATCGGCACCAATCTGCCGTATCGTCCGTTTTCCAAAATCTCCAGTGGTCCGCTTGGACAATTGGTTGCTACCACTGACGCACCTGCTGCCATTGCCTCAATCAAGACGCTAGGTAAACCCTCAAACAAAGAGGAAAGTACAAATACTGCCGAGCGAGCCATATATGCATAGGGATTATCAACAAAACCGGGTAAATCTACATCATTCTCTAGCTGCAATTCTTTAATTAGAGCTTCTATAGTTGAGCGTTCTTCACCCTCTCCCAGAATGACCAATCTGACACGACGCTGCTGACGTAACTGAGCAAATGCTCTGATTAATGTGGGAAAGTCTTTTTGTTGATTGAGGCGACCAACACCCAAAATTACAGGCGGTTGATCGTCTGAAAACCAGGGATGGGCGATCGCTTCTTGTGCTTTGTCAAATACAGTTGGGGAAATCACAGGATTGGGAATTACCTGGATGCGTTTTTGTGAGACACCAATCTGCACCAAATCTTCAACAACACCATAAGAAACAGGAACCACTGCATCTGCCCAAGGGAAAAACCTGCGTACAAAGTGTGGCATTACACGAGTTTTCAATTGCGTTGCATTTTTAGCATCCTGTGAAATTGTATTTTGGACATTGACTACTAGGCGAGTTTTATTTCCTGCTAAACGTCGTGCCCATAGTGCAGCAATATTAGTATCATCCAAGGTTGAAAGCATCACTGGTGGTTGTTCCCGTAGCAAATAGCGAACCAGAGCGGGAAAACATTGCCACAGCCTCCCTCCACCCAAATTGACTACCCGTACTTCCGGTGGCAACTGTGACAAATAAGGCCCCTCAACTCGCAACATTACAAGATCCACTGGAATTCCCTGTTGAGAAAAGCCACATGCTAGATTCAGCATCGCCCTTTCAGCACCACCACCATGAAGGGTAGGGACAAAAATAGCCAGTCGCTTAAACATTTTTTAGCCTCTTAAATGTGTTGTTTCTAAATGGGGAATTGAAATCTTTGACTACAATAGGTTGAGTCAAAACAGTGGTTGTAATCGACGTATACATTACCCAAATAAATTGGGCAGGGTCTAGCAGTGTTGTCTCTGCCAAGTTGTACAAGAAAATAAATGTTAGATATAAGACAGGTAGCAACCCTTCAACTGTGTGATTGAGGCGCAACCAAGCGATCGCACGCAAGCAATTCTTGATATAGCTCAATAGGAAAAAGAAAAGACCAACTAATCCTAATTGCACCGTAATATCTAGCCAGCCATTGTGGGCATTTGGTGCCATAAAAAATGTTTCATACCAAACATCTGCGGAATCCCCTTCCATACCCAGCCAAAAACCTTTATAGCCATATCCTAGCCAGGGATGTAAAGCAATTTTACTAATCACTACTGACCAAATTCCAGTTCTACCTGTTAAAGTCAGATCCCGCCCCAAAAACTTTACAATTGTCTCTGAGTTACTAATTAATAAAATAGCAATACTGCTCCCAATTAGTAATAAAGAAACTAATAATGGCAATACCCAAGTATTATTTAATTGTAAAGCTTGAAATAAAGGCACAAGCGCAAACATCACTAATAGAATTACAAGAGCACCTTTAGAAGCTGATAGAAGAGTTAAGACTACAGAAAGCCCTAAAAGCACTGCTAAAATATACCGATAGCGATGAGTGCCAATCTTTGCCAGCAAAAGAATTAAAGAAGATAGCACAAACATTCGCGAAGATACATTTTTTTGCGGATAAACGCCTCTCCATGCCCCTGCGTGTTCTCCACCTTCAATTCCTATTGAGGGTAATGCCAGAGTAAACAACAGATTAATAACAACAATAATCCCCATTGCCCAAGCGAAAAGATATAACTGTTCCTTGATTGTGTATCGAGCAGAAATGCTTAATCCAAACAAAGATACCCCAAGAAATATCAGTGCTCTCCGCAGAGTTAAATCAGGGACAGGAGACCATAAGAACGAAATAAGAATGAGTCCCGTGAATACTAAGAGAAATTTTCGTTTGCTTACAAAGTAACTAATCTGATTACGCCGAATAACTACTAATAAAAGAGTGATAGCAAGTATTCCATACTGAATCAAGCTCAATATAGCAGAACTCTCACCTGATTCTTGAAGTGCTGGGTTGTCTGCTGATGTTACTCCCCCTAAAAAGTTAATCGTTCCAGTGTAATAGAGGATGGAAACAATAAAAAATATATATTCTAATATTTCTAATTTTTTTCTCATTTTAAAGATAGTAGATATTAGCAATTTTTTTGAACATAAGTTTAATTTACATATCTAGCTATTTAATAGAACTTGTTTGATACTTGCAGCAACTTTTTCACAATTCAATTGAGTTTTTACTTTCTGTCGCCCTGCTTGAGACATCGCAGTAAGCGTTGAAATATCATTTAGTAAATGAATGATTTTTTCAGCCAGCAACTCTGGTGTGAGGGGATCGACAACGATGCCGCTAATACCCGGATCAACAATTTCCGGCATCCCATCATTGGGAGAAACTATACAAGGAACTCCATAATTCATCGCCTCGATGAGAAAGGATGGAAATGGGTCACATTTTCCTGGAGCAACTACTAGATCGGTTTGTAGAAACAGGTGACGCATTTCTTCTAAAGAACTAATTTGTCCCGGATTTTCTACACCCTCCTGTTGAATTCCCAGCTGCTTACCAATAATTACCAGCTTGGATTCGGGTAAAACAGTTTTAACTTGTTTAAATGCAGCTAAAACGATATCACCACCTTTGCGTTCAAACTCTGCACCATTAAATAAAATCTGTTTACTGCCAAATGGTTTTTCTCCTTCATACACTGTATGACGATTGGCAAAAGAACCAACAACAGTAATTTTTTCAGGCTCAATACCGTAGTCTGTAATTAACGAAGATTTAACAACGTGACTCATAGTAAACAGATGGTATGCCCGTTGATAAGCTAATCGCTCACACTCTAACCAAGCAGTAAATTCTTGGTAATTGGAAAAGGGTGCCCAAGGCAACCAATTGTGCTTAACTAAAGACATTGTGTAGTCCAGATACATACCGTAAGGAATATCAAATTTTTCCCAAAACGGACAGTACATACCAAAAATATGCAATACGAAATCTGGTTTGTAATCTAACTGCTCGATACTGCGCTCAAGCCGCTTTGATTTTTTAATGAATGCCTGCTTATTTTTCTGACGTTTTCCTGCTAGAACAGGGGAAATTAGATAAATCAGCTTATTTAAGAGCTTGGCAGCCTTATTCAATACGGGAAGGCGGAAAGGCTCATCACCAGATAAATATTCTAACTGCTCACATTGTAATGACAGGGTTTCAAATAAGGGACGATAGCGCCTTAAGAATAGCCCATCTCCTGTAACAACAATTTTTTTTAGTTTCATAAAAATTCCTATTGTTTCGCTATTTTGCGGAAGTTTAGATTGCAACTGCTGGATTCTGATTTCTTAATAGCTCTACCGATAATTGATTTTAATAATTCCTGATAAAGCAGTAGTAAATTGCTTTAGTATAAATCAATATTATTTTGGTAAATGGAGTAATCATCAAATACTTGTCTATAATCTCTTTTGTACTGCTATCCCTGCACTTTATACGCCAGTAATTGCTTAACCCAACGGCAAAAAAGTTATTAGTAAATTTAAATAAAAAAGGAAATTTTCTTCTAATCCAGTAAGCTGTCAGGCAATTAATTTTTACAGTAATGATTGATTGTGTATTTGCCTTGTGGGTAAATGTATTGTTACTATGAACCCGCTGAAAAGCAAGTTTCTTAGCTATAGCTACACCCTTTGCTAGCGCTATAGCTGTGAACTGTAAATAGCTATCGTTAAGTACGATACCGTCTGCCTCTGGCATAGGCAGAATTTGTTGTATCAGAGACCGAGTAAAGCAAAGACCGGAAGTAGCAGGAATTGAGAACGGCAATTTTTTCTTGATTCCTCCTTGACGTATCTCATTTTTCAAATCGCAGTCATACACCAAACCTGTATCTTGGCGATCGTAGTGGCTGTCTATGGGTGTTTTCAGATCTGTATCAATAAATTGCAGCATATGAAAACACCAACAGCTTTCTTGATAGTTTTGCAAGATATTAACGACCTCAAATACTTTTTCAGGTTTGTAAGTATCATCGGCGTCTAAGAAACAAATAATGTCTCCGTGGCTGGCAGCAAATCCTGTATTGAAAGCTGAGGCTTGCCCTCCATTTTGTTTGAATACAGGAATAATTTTGTCTCCGTAACTAGCAATTACCTCCCGTGAGCGATCGGTCGAGCCATCATCAACCACAATAACTTCAATATGGGGATAGGTTTGCCCGATCGCGCTATCGATCGCATCTGCTAAAAACTGCCCATAGTTATAGTTGTTGATTATGATACTGACTAGCGGTAATGCATCCGAAGTCTTAACTGGCATTTCTTGCACTCCTAAAGTTTTTCCAGAGTTCAATTAGTTTGTGCTGCGTATTCGGTAATAACAAAGCGATCGCTACTCCGATGACAACCCACCACCCTAATTGATAGGGGAACAACGCCAGTCCAAAGGCAACTGCTAACAAGCCCGCAAAACTGTAGTCAGGACTGCTGACATCACGTACCAGATAAGTATGAATAACGCCATAACTCAAGATTGTGGCAACCTCTGCCCAACCATAACCAATCAATCCCAATCGTGGAATTAGTAGTAGGGCGACAGCAAAAAATAGGGCAATGTGAATGCTGTGAAATAGTGTGATTCCCCAGTTACGTTGTAGGGCGTAAAGAGCAGAAGAATGCAAGTTAAATAGAGCATTGGCTAGTAGACTAAAGGCAATGAAAGGATAGATATGCATCACAGGCGACCATTTGACACCAAATAGCAAGGGCAGAAACCAAGGGCCTAACCAACTGACAATCACCAGAAATGGGCCTAATGCCAGCACCTGAAGTACCATACCTTCTGTAATTGCCTGGCTCATACGATAGCGATCGCTCTGCAAACGAGCCAGCGTTGCGATCGACAGGCGATATGTAGCAGACTTGACGAATCCCAATAATTCCACCATCCGACTAGCAAGCGCTATGTAGGCTACCGCTTCTGCACCAAGCAGGCGTCCTACCAGTAGGGGGTTTACCAAAGAGCGTAGTTGCCATACCCAAAATGAGGCTGAGTATCCAACGCTGTAAGCTAGCATTTGCTTGACTAAATCTGGCTGCCAGCATAAGCGCGGTTGGTACTTAGCAGCCCAGAAAAAAAGCACTAACAGATGCAGTTGTTGTACCCACCAGCCTGCCACTGGACTCCAGGCACCACCTCCTTGAAAAGCGATTGGTAATGCTACTATGAAGTAGGCAATCTGCCCTACGAATTCAATCCAGGCGACCTGTTTGTAGTCTAGCTGTCGCTCCATTCTTGCCATCGGCACTTGGCTAAGTAATACAACTGGTAGACTCAAAGACAATACCTGAAAAATCGGTTGGAAGCCTTTTAAATTGACCCAGCCTGCCAGCAATGGCACCCCTAGTTGACTCAGTACAACCCCAATCAGGCTAACCAGCAGCAACAGAGTAAACGCTTGATGGTAGACTGTGACCTTGTCTTCTCCTTCTCGACGCACCAAGTAAACAGTAATGCCCAGTTGGCTAATGTTTTGTAGATAATAAAAAAGTCCAAATGCAGCAGTGTAAAGACCATACTGTTCTGGTCCAATGGCGCGGGTGAGAAAGAGCACGCCAACTAAACTAATGAACATGCCCATCCCTTGGCGAATAGCCAGGTAGACACCTCCACGCAGGACTTGGGATCGTAGGTTCATAATTTCTTAGTGAATGCTTGTTGTGCCATTGCTTAATCCTGGCGAAGTCGCAGGATTAATAACTTCCGCCCGATCCTGTTTGTAATAGGCAAAGCGGTTATATTCGGTTTCCGAGGCAACACAATTCACAACTATCCCAAGAATGGTTTGTGCGGATTGGTGTAACAATTCTTTGGCAGTATTGGCACTTGTGGAATCCAGCACTCCTGGCCTTACCACTAACAAGATGCCATCAGTCATCTTGCCTAAAGTCAATGCTTCAGCCTCAACTATTAAAGGCGATCCATCTAAAATGACAAAATCATATTGTTGGGCCGCAGAAGCAACTAAGACCTGCATCGGTTTAGAATCTAAAATTGCTAAGGGATTAGGAGGAATCACACCAGAGGTCAACACATCCAAATTGTCCATGACTTTGTTGACAGCAGCAGCAAAATTAATCTGCTTGACAATTACATTGCTTAATCCCACCACATTCGTTAAGTTCCAAATGTGGTGTTGTTGAGGATGGTGTAGATCGGTATCAATCAGCAAAACACGACGGCCAAGTTGAGCCATAGTTGCTGCTAGATTTGCTGAAATAGTAGACTTACCTTCCTTAGGTACTGAACTAGTTACCACCAAGGTTTTCAGTTCTTTTTCTACATCTAAGAACTTCAGATTGGCTTGTAACAAACGATAAGCAGAACTAACGGATGAGCGAGGATAATCTCGTACTGGTAACGTAGGAGTTGACCAGTCAGCATTTTTACGGTTAGGTAATGTAGACTTGCCAAATTGCGGAATTGACCCCAGCCAAGGATGATTAAATAACTGCCGCGCTTCCTTAACGCTTTTTACAGATCTATCACTCATCTCCAGCACCATGATGGTGATGAGAGCTGCTAATATTGCCAGCAGTCCACCTAATACCTGTGTCAGCATTTTTTGCTTTTGCACAGGGCTATCTGGGGATGAAGCCATTTCAACGATGCTTGCATTACCTGTATTCTGCTGTTCTACAACTTCCACTTCTTGAAGTTTTTTCAGCAGGTTTTCGTAGCTCGATTGCGCTGCCTGTAAGCGTTGCTGTAACTCTCGCTCCCCCTGTTCTAGCCTAGGTATAAGTCTGGAACGCTTTTGGTAGAGTTCTCTGGTATTGGAGAGGCGTTTGACTTGACTAGCTAAACCTAATCTTTCTACTTCGGTATCGATAAATTTTTGAATAAGTTGTTGTTCAATTGTCCCGATCTGTAAGTTTCTATTTGAGAGATTAAAGCGACCGAGAATTTCATTGGTACGTTCCTGCAAAATAGCTCGAAGTGCAGTTTCTTTTTCTTTAAGAGTGATAACTGGAGGCGACTGCTCTTGATAAAGAGCTCGCGCACCTGCTAACTGACTCTGAATGTCTTGATATTCTTTAAGTGCTTGCTGCACGCTAAGGGATTGACTGAGAGAACTGAGTGCGATCGCGGCATCACTGCTTAAGCCCACTTTATTCCGTAGGGACGCTAACCGAGAATTAACATCGTCAAGCTGTGTTTGGGCTTTCGTAATTTCTTTTTCTAATTCTGACGCATTTGCCACAAGAGCTTTGGATTCTTCGTCTAGATTGGTAATGCCATTTCGCTCTTTGAAATTACGTAACTCTACATTTGCTTGCTGCATTGTAGTTTCACTTTTAGGCAGTTGTTCGGTAATTACTTTCCGCGCTGCTGCCGCCTGTTTTCGGCTGGTCAAAATATTATTGTTAATATATACCTGCATCAGTTTATTGACTACTGCTGCGGCAGTTTGAGGGTTCTTCTCGTCAAAAGAAAGCTCTAAAACATCAGTTCCAGAAATTTGTTTGACAGCTAATCGTCCTTGTAGATCTTCTGCTTTCAGCAGATTACCATTTTTATCCTTTAACTGGAGTTGAGCAATGACTTTTTCTATTAAAGGAGTTGATAGAAGCACTTCTGATTCTGTCTTCATTGGGCTACTTTGCAAAGTCAAAGGTGAAAATTGCCCCAAGTCAGTACCCACACCCGTAAGTGAAGCAACTCTATCTACTTTTAGTAAAAGTTTTCCCTGTGCTCGGTATATTGGTTTTTGCAAAGAAGCAAACAACATCGATGCAATTAGCACGAACGAGAAAACACTAATGGCAGGAAACCAACGACGTTTCAAAATCAGCCAGTATTGTTGTAAGTCTATTTCCAAAGAATCTAGTGATACTGTTCGAGCCTTAGTTTTCATGTAAATCCTAAAGAATTGAGCACAGAAAATTAGGTCTAACTTTTTGATAAAACTTAAATTAAATCTAACTTCACTGTAATATTAAAAAAATTATATTCAGCCATAAAATAATTATTGCTTTCTAGCTTTTTATAACCGATAAATCTGCTTTTGTCTTGATTTTATTGAAGTCATCATGAATATTAGAAATATCTTCATACAGTTTCAAGTTGTCAGCAGTAATTTGCTCCCAGTTATAATTCATCTGAACATACTTTCGTGAATTTCGAGCCATTGCTGCTAGTTGTTGGGGATGATGAATTGCCCAGTCTAAAGAATTAATGCAAGATGGCAAATTTCCTGCTTCAAAAAGCATACCTCGTTCCTTATTAATCAATTGCTGGTGAGGCGGGATGTTGCTTGCTAATATCGGTATTCCTTCCTGCATAGCCTCTAGCATCGATAGAGGTAAGCCTTCTAAATCAGAAGGAAGGACAAATAATCCTGCTCCCCGAACAATCTCCCAAAGACGAGTTCCCCTCAGTTCACCAACAAATACGATATTTCGATTATTTGCAACCTTTTCTAATAGTTTTGAGGTAAAGGATTTAGTATCACTCACACCTCCAGCCAAGACAAGTTTCCACCCAGATGATTTGAGGGCACAGAAGGCATCAACGAGCAAGTCAGGACGCTTCTCTGGTACCAATCTACCCAAAAATAGAATGTAACGTCCCTGTTTAAGCCCTAACTGTTTACCATAGGCAAAATTGGGGTCTGACTCACCATAGGTGGCAGGAGCATTAGGGATATAGACTGTCTCCCGGCCATATGTCTGCAAAAAGTAAGTTTGCAGTGCTTCTGATACCACAACTACTTCATGGGCAAAATTTACTGCGGTTTTCTCTCCCATTTGAATTAAGCGAGTAGAAAAACTACCCCACTTTGCACGCTGCCAGTCTAATCCATGACAGGTAACGACAATTTTTCCAGATCTCAAAATTCTCGGTAAAAAAGTAAATATAGATGGACCGAGAGCATGGAAATGAACAATATCATATTTTTTGCCACTAGCAGCTATTGCTCCCAGTGCTGAGGTAAAAAAAGCGTCTATACCTCTGAAATCGACACTAGGTAGAGATATAACTCGGATACCCTTAAATTTATAACTCTCAAACCAAGAACCTTGAGTATAGGAGGAACGAGCGAATAAATCTACAGAGTGTCCTTGTGCAACCATTCTGGGATAAATTTCCGCACAATAATGTTCAATTCCACCCTGTTTAGGAGGTAGACCCTTGGCACCGATTACAGCAATTTTCATAGACAAAAGTTACCTTCTGCAAAAATGTGTCAATAGTTAAGACTGAATACTTGTATTTGCTCGTTTTGTGGGTTTACCGTAGTATTACTACTTTTCTTCACTCAGTCTTTGTGTTGGCTTTAACGGCTAATTTATACAACTAACAGCCGAGAAATTCTGCTTTTCCCAGCGAGTAAACATGTCGTTGTAAACATCCCTGACAACAGTACGTGCTGCATAAGGGTGTGCTGCGCGCACGCAAGACATACTTGGGTAATTTTCTGGATGTAGGATTACTTGCTGCAAAGCAGCTGCTAAACTCTCTGGCGATCGCTGTTCGCAGACAACCCCACTGTCAGCAGCTAGTAATTTTGGCGTTTCCCCACATCTAGTGGTAACTACTGCTGTTCCACTGGCAAGGGCCTCTAGAACGACTAAAGGTAGACCTTCGTAGGCACTACTCAGAACAAAGACATTACTGATCCGATGCAATCTTGCTAGTTCCTGTATGGGAATTGCTCCCAGCATCGTTACCCGACTGGATAATCCTAATTGAGCAATTTCTGTGCGTACTGCTGCTGCTAGTTCGCCATCACCGGCGATTAATAAATGAGTATGTGGTTCATTTAAAGCTGCGATCGCACGTACTAGCAAAATTGGATCTTTTTGCGGATGTAGCCGCCCAGCAAAGAGGATAAACCGGGTTTCTTCGCTCAAATTCAGCATTTTTGCTAGTTCCCGCCTTTGTGCCTGCCGTTGTTCCTGACTTAAGGGATAGAAAATCTCGTTATCAAATGAATTTTTAATATACGCCACTCGATCTTCTATGTGAGGATACCGCTGCCTATACAATTGGGCTGAATCAGTATTACATGAAAAAATTTGGCTGAACTGATTAACTAGCAAGCTTTCCAAAGCAAAGTATGCGGCAGGAAACCTGCGCCACAAAATCGCATTTTTATCACCTGCTGCCTTAGTTTGCGTGTGAATATCGTTATGAATAAATAAAGTTTTTTCTCCTTGCCAATTTAAGGCGGCTAAACTTGGTTCTAGCCGATGAAAGTGCATAAAGTCTGAAGTGAAGCAACGACCAAACATAGCGGCAGTATACTTAACTGTGGTTGGTATCAGACTTCTGACATTATCATTCTCCAAGGTAAATAGTGGGAAAAAACTAATTTCTCTACCTGCTAGTTCTGCTGCTTGCCACTTACCAATGGTTTGAGTGCGATCGCATCCTGTCCCTACTAATCGCACCTCAAACTCACTGGGGGCGTATTTAATAAATGTATTTATAAGTGTTTGTATTCCTCCAATAGTAGATTGCCAAGGATTAAATTGATAAAAAATAGTTAGAACTGGTTTACGCATTAATTGTAAAATCTCCGCGTTATTGAAATTTTCATTAAATATATGTTTTTAATATATTTTTTTTAATTAAGCTGGGATTTTTACTATTAAGATACTGAGCATTTTACTTACTATTCAGTATTTTTTACAGCATCTCTTGAAAACTCAAGGAACAAAACTATCTACCGATAGCGTCCAGGACAGCTTTCAAAACTATCCACTCAGTTATCCGATGGGATACTAACTCGCTGGAACCTAGAATTGAGTAGGGCTGAAGCTGATAATAAAGACTGAATAATTTCTTGTCTTTACTCAAACTTTATTTTTACTCGGATTTTCTTTATTAAAACTTTAAAATTTGATTTCATCTGAATTCCGTACGAAAAAATGCTGAGGCTGCGATAACTCTAAAACAATTTTTTTATGAAAAATCAACCTGATATTCTTGCAATCTTATAGATCTATTTTAGTAAACTTATTTAGTATGTATATTAAGCCATTTAGTAATCACTCTCAGTGATGCTGCTTGCTTGACATATAACTATTGGGTAAGGGTGTGTATATCAATGTTTGCTAGTAGCTTATTAGGGTTAAAAGCAAAGTCCAACCAGAGTAAAACTCGTTTATTAACTCGTGTTTACTTTAGCTTTTGTACAGTAGTCTGCTTCCTAGTTTTGCAACAAAGCTGGAACTTTTGGTTACTGTTCCTCAATCAAAAAGCAGCTAATTATATAACTAATAGCCTACAGATAGAGCGTGAAACCCAACGTCTACTCAATGTATTGACATATGAGGAAAGAGCAAACCAGCAGCCTGACTACAGCCCTATGAGCAGCACCTTCTCAAACAGACTCAGTAAGCTATCTCATCTTTTGTCCGATATGCCTGCGGTCAAGGCTCAACAGATCGATTGGATTAAATACTTATATAATGAGTGGCACAGCCAAGTAAATCAAAGACATATCCTTGAGCCTGCTAACAGCTTTACTTTTGAAGAACAGGCTGCATTAGTATCTCTGAGCAATCGGATTCAACTGTTGTCAGAGAAACATGAGGAATTTTTACAAGAGCGCAGATATCATATCTTGTATTTATACCGTATATACACTGGTGTTAATATCATCAGTACAATCTTGATCCTGCTAATAGTTAGCTGGAATATCTATTTTTTGCTTCAAAGAGTCGAACTTCCCCTACGTAATTTGATGAAGATAGGCGAGCTTTGGCAGGCTGGTCAGCTTGAGGCCCGTCTGCCCTATGCTTCTACTGATGAAATCGGTCGCCTAACCAAAATTCTCAATTCAATAGCCAACAAGGCTAGCCAACGACAGCAAAACCTGAAAGCACAAAACCAAAGACTTGAAGACCTGATTTCTGCGCTCTCTCACGACTTGCGTACCCCTCTGTTAGCTACTCGCAATACTCTGGACTGTATGCTCAAAGGCGCTTTTGGCTATGTCAGCAACTCCTTTAGGGAGGTGCTTGAAGAGTACCGACAAGCTAATGAGGATCTTCTTAAACTGGTAGAAACTCTTTTAGACATTTCTCGATATGAATATAGGAATAAAACTGGCAATCAACTAGTCGGTAATGCCATAAATTGGGAAAACATACTTACTAAAGTAATTACTTTAGTAAAAAACTCTTCCAATAAAGAAATAATTTTTACTTGTAAAATTTCTCCATCACTGCCAGTCGTTTATGCGAATAACTTAGAAATCCAACGGGTTTTACAAAATCTACTAGAAAATGCTGTGCGAGTGAGTCAGCCCAACAGAGAAATTGTGCTTGAGATAGTCACTCTAGGAGACACTGAAATAAAGGTTTCTGTGCAAGATAAAGGTCCAGGTATTACACCTCTAGAAAAGGAAAAACTCTTCCATCGCTTTATTCAAGGGAAATCTCGGCGGGGAAAATCTGGGCTTGGTCTTTACTTGTGTCGTCAAATTATTGAGAATCACGGGGGCATGATTGATGTTAATAGTAGCCCTGGAGCAGGCAGCACATTCTGGTTTACCCTCCCAGTTTTTATAGAAAAAATCGATGTTGTCGCCTAAAAAATAGGAAATTTCTGACAAATAAAAAATTTATTAAATCAACATAATTTTTTAATTTCTTGATGGTAAATTACTTCTATCTAAATAAAATTGCTGGACTTTAATGCACTTCATACAAGCTTAATGGCTATTAATCCAAGCTTGCTAATATTACAAAGTTTTTTCAATTTTGCGGACTGTAAGTTAATAGCTACTTAACTGAAGATTAACTAGCACAAAAAGTGAATTTAGAAACATCATGGGTGATACTGTTGAATTGAAAACTATCAAAATATTAGTGGTCGACGATCATCCGTTGATCCGCCGTGGCATGAAAGGGCAATTTTCCCTAGAACCAGGCTTTACTGTAGTTGGAGAGGCAGAAGATGGTGCAGAAGCTATGAAATTGGCGGCTAAACTTCAGCCAGATGTGGTTTTGATGGACATCGATCTACCGAATATAGATGGGATCACGGCTACGCAGCAGATCAAAAGTGACCAGCCTGCCACTCGAATTTTGGCCTTGAGTGCATTTGATGAGGATACCCAAGTGGTAGGGATGCTTGCAGCTGGAGCCGATGGCTATTGCCTCAAAAGCATAAAGTGGGAACAATTGGTTGCTGTGATCCAATTAGTTCTCCAAGGCGGTGCTTATCTAGATCCTTCAATAGCGCAAAAGGTTGCAAGGATGCTGAAGCCAAGTTTTATTTCTCCAGATACTACCCGTGCATCTGAGGGGAATCAACGACCGATTCTTAGTAGTCGTGAGCGCGAAGTCCTGAAATTGATTGCTCAAGGATACTCAAACCAGGAAATTGCTGATGAACTTTATCTCTCATTAGGAACTGTCAAGTCTTATGTACGTATGCTCTTGAATAAACTTAGCGTTGACGATCGCGTCCAAGCAGCAGCCGTAGCTGTACGTGAGGGGCTAATTTAAGCTGGGACAACTTCATGTAAAAACTCATACAAATCTTTAGGGTTATTCACTAATGGTAGCCTTAGCCCCTCAAACGTGAGATTATCTGACCACAAAATGTAGGGCTGACGTATTTGATGCTGGAAACTCTCTGGTATAGGCCAACATAGAACTAAGATATCGGGAGCAAACAGATTCATCTCCTCATCAGTAGGGATTCCATAGTATGGAAGCACATGTGGACTCTTTTTGAGGCAATAACTACTAACACGTTGTACTGTGGTGATGTTGCTGCCAACGATCATAATTCGATGTGATTGCATGATTAGCAAATAAATTAGGGAAACACTTTTGTCTGCAAGAAGTTTGAATTTAAAATTATATATCTATATATAAACTTAAACTAGTTATTAACATTTCTTTGTAAAGCAAATATCAATCAAGTATCTTCCTAGAAATAGGAAATTTCTACATTTTTATGAGCTTGTCGATCAAAAATATTCTCTCACAGAAAATATTCTAATTATAAATCGCTATTACTTCACAAAAATTCTTGCTCGGGCTTTGAATATATCTTAAATTAAGGAAGATATACACCAAAGCGATAAATATGTATGGAAAGTAGACATATTATGAATCTAAATATAGACTGTACGCTACATCCAAGTGGATAACTTGGTGGATAAGTTTATGCCTCCTTCAGGATACGGTACAGATATAACTCTAAGTAGCCATTAGATAGTATTTTCTGAATCTATATGAATAGGAAACTGTAATAGCACCTACAAAATTTTTAGTAAGTATTAAATCTTGGTTTGTAATTAAGCATGAATATGCAATGCAAGTGGACTTAAAAATTTTTATATATAAATACTCTAGTTATGTTTAAATTTCGGCTTCTCAGGCATTTCTCGGAATTTGTGCATAGTATACAGATGTGCTGTCAGGAGATTACCTATAAGCAACTTAACTAGCTTGTAATTACACCAATCCTCCAACCACATTGAATGTTCGTTCATAAATTAGCAAGAGCTACCTTCATGGCAAATATCCTCAAGAACGCTTTTGCGGTAGCCAGATGTTGGCTCAATCGGCAGAGTAATTAGGTGAGACTATTAGCTTTTTAGGTGGCTGAATTCGGCAGATGAGTCACTGAAACTATAATTACCATGTCTAAACGTTCTAATAACCACTCTATTCATGTACCACTTATAGATGAAGCCTACAGTTCACATTTGTCTAGTCTGCCAGTTCATCCTTCTGTAAAAAGCAAAGTCAAGCGTATGATTGACATTTTGGGTGCTGCGATCGGATTAGTAATTACAGGCTTCGTAACAATTCCTGTTGCTATAGCTATTCAACTAGATAACCCTGGCCCTATTTTCTACAGTCAGATTCGCTGTGGTCTGAATGGTAGATCCTTTAGAATTTGGAAATTTCGTTCTATGGTTGTCGGCGCGGATCAACACAAGCATTTGGTGAAGAATGAAGCGAAAGACCATCATATCTTCAAAAATCAGAATGATCCTCGGATTACTCGTGTAGGTAGATTTCTACGTCGCACCAGCCTAGACGAATTTCCCCAATTCTGGAACGTATTGCGAGGGGAAATGAGTCTAGTTGGTACTCGTCCGCCGACTCCTGATGAAGTGATGCACTACTCAAAACACCACTGGCAAAGACTGAATGTCAAACCAGGGATAACTGGGGAATGGCAGGCTAATGGGCGTTCTAGTATCAAGTCTTTTGAAGAGATTGTGCGGATGGATTTAAATTATCAAGATAAGTGGTCTATTACTTACGATGTTAGTTTGATACTGAAAACGCTCAAGGTTGTATTGAATAAAAACGGTGCTTTTTAATTAGATGTTCTAAATATTATTACTTGCGGGTATAACGATGCTTCACCCCGATAGGGAAATACTCGGGATCGCCAGTTGGAGCTAATGCAACCTGCGGCATTTGATATTCTGAGGGAACGTAGTTAGCAAATTCGCTATTGAGACGGAGAAGTTGCGAGAGAATAGAAGATGCGATCGCAACTCTTTTATCTTCACTAGCTTCTACTCCCGGTGCTAACTCCACAACTACAGATAAGAATCGGTTTTTGTCGGCGTCTTCTTTAACTTGCAAGACAAATTTACCTGTTACCCATTCGGGAATTGGCGATCGCTCTAAACCTACTGTGACATTTTCTGGATAGATATTTGCGCCAAAGTAAGAAACTGTAAAGTTAGAACGTCCGAAGACATAAACAAAAGGTAGTGCGCGAATTCCTCTAACTGGTTGATTCTCCACGCAGAGATGTTCATCCTGGAGTGGATCGAATCCCCATTCTGCTAAAAACTGGAGCATGGCATCGTAACTAACGATCCCGCCTGTATCTAAAATGTTATAACGCACCAAGGGTATGCCATTATTTCCCGAAAACAGCAATTTCCCATCCTGCACTTCAAAAAACCGACTGATGGGATCGTATTGTACCAATGTTGGGAGACGAGATTCTCCAAACAAAGCTTTGGCTGCATCGGGATGTTGTGCCAAAAAACGGCGAATGCAGATACTTAAAGGTGTTTCATTACCTAACACACCTGCATCAGCAGTTCCATAAAGTGATGCAAAGTCGTAGCAGGGATTTTGCGAACCGATTCTTTCACCAACCAAACTCCGCCATTCTTCACTAAAGACTTCTCCCGCCATCACCAACTTGATATGATATTGCTGCCACTGCACGCTACGAGCAATTCCTGTATCAATTACATCTTTCAGGAATGGCGGATAACCTAATAATACAACTTGGTCAAATCCTAAACCAAGTTCCTGCACAGCACGCAAGATTTCTTCTTTATTATTACCCGGAGTAATTACAGTTACAGGATAACCTTTGCTGGCAAGATAGCGACAGCAATTAGTGGTAAACATTCCACCTACCCATGTACCCAAAGTGAAGCAAATCACCGCTAAGGTGCGTTTGGTATCTGCATCAAAACTATCGTGAAAAATCTGCTCAAAGCGTGTGGCGATTTGCAGTTCATCTGCGAAGAAACGCGGCCAGAATGTGGGTTTACCTGTAGAACCGGAGGAAGCCGCTATCATGTCGCATTCTGATAATTGCCCATTGCGGCACAAGTCTGTGAGGGGATAACGGGAGATATAATTTTCTTTGGCGATCGCGGGTAAGTTTTGAAAATCCGCTAAACTCTGGATAGTGGCTGGATCGATTCCTTGTTCTGCCAAAAAAGCTTTGTAAGCTGGGACATGAGCAGCTACATCATGAAATAAAGCTAAAATCGCTGATTGGGTTGGTGTTTCTAGATGCTGTTTTAGTAGGGTGTCTAGGGGTGTAGATAAGAAATCACCAAACGCTGTAATTGCTCTTTGCTGTTGTGATGTGCTGTTCATGATGCTTATTCCAGAAGGCGACAAAATGCGATCGCGTAGCCATTATATTGAAATTTATAATTCCTAATTAAGAAAGTTATATATGCAATACCCATCCTACAGATACTATTTGCCAGATTGTTGGCAATGGTTTTATTTGGGGAAATAACGATAAATATCTTTCCGGTGTAATACTCGCTGAAATAGGATTGTTTCTCCATCAAAAATCAGTCCTATACGGTAATCACCGACGCGGATGCGATAAGCATTTTCATAACCCTGAAGTTTTTTGATGTTCGTAATTTCTTCAAAGGTGAGGATTTGTGGTATTTCTTCAAAAGCCAAAGCTTTAATAGTCTCATAATAAGGTGTACTTTTAAGAGCCTTGAGATCCTTGATAAAGCTGGGTAAATATTGGGTAATCACTCTTGTTCTAGTTGTGCTAATGCTTTATCAATATTTAGAGGTATTTCATGTTCTACTGTCTTCATGGCTAAGATAAGTCCTTCATCCTCAATAGCTTCTAGCAAACGTAGATAGTCATGAAAATCTATAACTACTTTGCGGATATTACCTTCCATATCAGTAATCAGTTCTTGAGCAAAAGGGTATTTATCAGCTTGCATTGGGGTTGTGATGTTGGTAGTCATACTATGACTTTAGCGTTAATAGATATAGTATGGCTTTAGCAAATGTATTTGTGAGATTTTACCCAAGAGACAAAGGCGATCGCACCAGCCTTGTCAAATAAATCTTAATAGATATGTATTACTTCTTCCCGCATGAGTTTAGCTAGAGTAAAATATCGCACAACGTAATCTCGTAAGTCATGACTTTTATATGGAGCCTGTAACCCTGACAGCAGCCGCGATTGCTACCTTAGTTATTACAAAAGCTTTTGAAAAGACTGGTGAAATTCTGGGCGAGAAGGCATTAGAGCAAGGTGGTAATTTATTATCACTACTGAAGCGCAAACAACCTACCACAGCGGAAACTATCGAACTGGCTCAAACACAACCTTTAGATTACGGTCAAGCTTATCTCATTGGGCAGCAAGTAGAGGAAGCTGCAAAGAAAGATGATGAAATAGCTGAAGCTGTTGCAGCCTTAGCAAAGGAAGCACAACCGCAATTGAGCCAAACTATTGAAAATTATAAAGGAATCAACATTAAAGGCGGAACTAATACTATTTCTGGCAATACTTTTAACTTCTGACTACAGCCGCCTGAACGGGAACAGGTAAAGTCTCATCCCCAGAGTGAAATACCGCAAAATTTGCCCCTGAGTGGGGTAGTGGAATTTGTTGGACGTGGCGAAGAATTGCAAACACTCCAGCAAATGTTGCAGCAAAATCAACAAGTAGCCATTGCAGCTATTGCGGGGATGGGTGGAGTTGGGAAAACAGAACTGGTGTTGCAATATGCCATTGAGTACCGAGACAATTATCAAGGTGGAATTTGCTGGTTGTTGCCCAAATCTGGTGATATTGGGGTGCAAATTGTCCAGTTTGCAAGGACGCAGCTAGATTTAAACCCGCCACAAGATTTTGATTTACCCGCACAAGTTCAATTTTGCTGGCGGCGTTGGCGTGAGGGTGAGGTGCTGCTGGTGTTGGATGATGTTACCGATCACCAGGAAGTCAAACCTTACCTATCGTCGCTATCTTCTCGGTTTAAAATACTGATTACCACCCGCCAGCACTTGGGACGGATAGCAACATTATCCTTAGATGTACTGCAACCAGAGGCGGCGCTGAAATTATTAGAGTCAATTATTGGGGTAGAAAGATTTGAACAGGAAAATCAGCGCAACCCCCAGGTAGTATTACAGTTATGTGAGTGGCTGGGTTATTTGCCTTTGGGTTTGGAGTTGGTGGGGCGGTATCTGGCGCGGAAACCAGATTTATCATTTGCAGAAATGCAGCGACGGTTGGAGAAAAAGCGACTAGAACAACCCGCGCTTAATAAACCAGAAGCTGACATGACAGCACAACGGGGTGTGTTAGCAGCTTTTGAGTTGAGTTGGCAAGAATTAGAGGAGGATGATAAGCAACTGGGCTGCTTATTGAGTTTATTCGCCGCCGCACCTATACCTTGGGTGTTCGTAGAACAGTGTTTACCAGAGGAAGATGGGGAAGATTTAGAAGAAATTAGGGATGATAAGTTGTTGAATTTGCATTTACTTCAGCGCAAAGGTGAGGGAATCTATCAACTACATCCCCTGCTGCGAGAGTTTTTTCAATATAAGCTGACAGGTTTAGATAAAGCAGAGGAATTTAAGCGATCGCTTTGCGGGGTAATGGTAGCAGTTGCTAAAGATATTCCTGAATCGTCCACCCTTCAGCAAATCAACGATGTGACTCCCGCCATACCTCACATAGCTGAAGTAGCAAAGAATCTCATTCAGTACGTCGGCGATGAAAATTTAATTTCGCCATTCATCGGCAACGCTCAATTTTACGAAGATCAGGGATTATACGACCAAGCAAAACCTTGGCGTGAGCAGTGTCTACAAGTCACCAAAAAACGCTTGGGAGAGGAACATCCCTCTGTTGCCCGAAGCCTCAACAACCTAGCGAATCTCTACAACTCCCAAGGCAGATACAGCGAAGCCGAACCCCTGTACATCCAAGCTTTGGCACTCTACCGCAAGCTGTTGGGAGAAGAACATCCAGATGTCGCACTCATCCTCAATAACCTAGCTTTAGTCAATCACTCCCAAGGCAGATACAGCGAAGCCGAGCCCCTGTACGTCCAAGCTTTGGCACTCACACGTAAACTGGTGGGAGAAGAACATCCATATCTCGCACTCATCCTCAATAACTTAGCGGGACTCTACGACTCCCAAGGCAGATACAGCGAAGCCGAACCCTTGTTCATCCAAGCTTTGGCACTTAGACGTAAACTGCTGGAAGAAGAACATCCAGATGTCGCACTCAGCCTCAATAACCTAGCGGGACTCTATGACTCCCAAGGCAGATACAGCGAAGCTGAACCCCTTTACATCCAAGCTTTGGCACTCAGACGCAAGCTGCTGGGAGAAGAACATCCAGATCTCGCACAAAGCCTCAACAACCTAGCGAATCTCTACAACTCCCAAGGCAGATACAGCGAAGCCGAATCCCTTTTCATTCAAGCTTTGGCACTCAGGCGCAAGCTGCTAGGAGAAGAACATCCAGATGTCGCACTCAGCCTCAATAACCTAGCGGGACTTTGTGACTCCCAAGGCAGATACAGCGAAGCTGAACCCCTTTACATCCAAGCTTTGGCACTCAGACGCAAGCTGCTGGGAGAAGAACATCCAGATCTCGCACAAAGCCTCAACAACCTAGCGAATCTCTACAACTCCCAAGGCAGATACAGCGAAGCCGAACCCTTTTACATCCAAGCTTTGGCACTCAGGCGCAAGCTGCTGGGAGAAGAACATCCAGATGTTGCACAAAGTCTCCAGAACCTAGCGACACTCTACCGTGACCAAGGGAGATACAACGAAGCTGAACCCTTGTATATGCAAGCTTTAGAGATTTTTGAGCAACGATTAGGGATAAATCATTCCCGCACTGTCAAGTGTTGTGAAAATTTAGCAAATCTGCGCGATCGCCTTTCCTCAGAACCGTAAAATTCAAGTTTTCAGCCTGATAAATCAAGCTTTTATCTCCAAGTTTCGTGTTCTGAACTCGAAGTTTCATGTTCCAAACGAGAACGTTGCTGTTTTTAGCTCGAAGTTCCGTGTTCTGAACTCAAAGTTTTATGTTCCAAACGAGAACGTTGCTGTTTTTAGCTCGAAGTTTCCTGTTCTGAACTCAAAGTTTCATGTTCCAAACGAGAACGTTGCTGTTTTTAGCTCGAAGTTTCCTGTTCAGAGGTGGAATGATGGAGTTAAGAAGGCGATCGCTCTACTTCAAATTTTAAACACACAAGCGATCGCTTAAAATGGAATCCATTCAAGCTGATCTATCCATTCTTGTGCATCAGTAGTTTCCCAAACTAGCAAAAGTTCTTGTGCAAGCTGACCTATTGGTATTCTCGGACGCACCCAAAATAATCCCCAAATATGTCTATCTTCTGCCCAATGTGCTTCTAGATGTGCTGGCATACTAGTGCGATTATCTGTTACCAACAGCCTTTGAGATAACTCCAGATAACGTAACACATCGGGGTCTAAAGTTCCCAGTTCTGGTGCATTACTCTCACCTACACGCACAATATCTATAGCAGGGTTAAGACGGAGAACAGCTACTTTCAGACGGGGTGACAAATTTTCATCGAGCAAAAAACGAACCTTTACAAAGCGCTTACCTGCTGTTCAGTTTTGTGAGATTTTAATGTTCTAAGACGTTGCACTAACGGTGAAGGGTTAGCAACAGATTCTTGATAACGCTGCTCACGCCATGATGCTAGACGTAACAAATAAGCGTCGATTTGAGTGCGATTATGGAGGTAGAAAGTAATAGTAGCGTGAATTTGCTCTAAAGTCAGAGTGGGTAGATTTGCAACAATCTCTTCTGGGGAATATCCTTCTAAATAATAATCAAGTACATTGTCAATGCCGATGCGGTGTCCTTTGATGCGAATATCATCAGGAGATATAAAGTCAAAATAATCTTCTAATTGCATCGTTTCACCCCTAAATCTAGTTGCTTGCTCTATTATCTTGCTTCACAGCTTTACGTAAGGATGTCGCAAAGGCAAGCCTACCTTCTACCTTAGATTTTTAACCTGCTGTGCGATCGCAAATCCCTAGCTGACACCAGCCTCATTTTACTGAGTCGGTGCGATCGCTCTACTTCAGATCGTCCTAAATCAGTTGATTGCTCTATTATCGCTAATCCACAGCTTACAACAGTCTCATTTTACTGAATCGGTGCGATCGCCTCACTCGAACCAGTCCATTGCTTAACATGAATAATTGTTGTTGCCTAAAAGCCGTACCTACTTGCTAGACAGTGTGAGAAATTGCGAAAATTTCTGTAAATGGAACTTTAGCTCTTGTAGCAATTTCTAAAAACCTATGTTTATCCCTCAGCGCCATGCAAGTCTATTGCACTAAACAACACGTAAATAATGGCAGTAACCGTTTTTGCACTCACTGCGGTGAACCTTTGCCTCTTTCTGTAGGGCAGCTGGTGGATAAACGCTACCGAATTATACGGCAATTAGGTCAGGGTGGTTTTGGTCGTACTTATTTGGCAGAGGATAAAAACCAATCCAGCCAACAATGCGTACTGAAGGAATTTGCACCGCAAGTCGAAGAACCGAAGGATTTACAAAAAGCTAAAGAGTTATTTGAACGAGAAGCAAATGTTCTCAAAAAACTCCAGCATCCCCAAATCCCCCGATTTCACGCCTCGCTACAAGAGAAGTTAGGGGGTAGAGATTTTTTCTTTTTAGTACAAGACTATATAGATGGTGATAATTATCGTCAGTTGTTAGAACAGCGTCAAAGTCAAGGGCAGACTTTTAGTGAAGAAGAGGTAATCCGATTATTAGAAAAAATCTTACCTGTACTTTCCTACCTCCATTCCAAAGATGTAGTTCACCGCGATATCTCTCCAGAGAATTTGATTTGGCGGCGTTCTGATAATCTACCAGTATTGATTGACTTTGGTGGTGTAAAGCAATTACCAGCTTCTCAAGGTTTTTGGTTTACCCAGTTGGCTGTAAATCATACTTTGTTAGGGAAAAAAGGCTATGCGCCAGAAGAGCAACTACGACAAGGTAAGGTTTTTTTTAGTAGCGATTTATATTCTTTAGCGGTGACAGCTTTAGTGCTGCTAACTGGTAAGGAACCACAAATGCTTTATGACAGTTACCAAGGAATTTGGCTTTGGGGAAAAGAAATCAAAGTCAGTACCAAACTTGAAGCAGTCTTAAAAAAGATGTTGGCTTATCAACCTAATGCTCGCTACCAAAGTGCTAATCAAGTCTTGAAAGAGCTACCATCACAAGTTGCTACTAAACCACCAAATCCCTACATTACCAAAATCAAGACGATGGTGGTTGCCCCAGGACGCAAACAAACTCATCAAATTATTAGTAAAATCCACAGCAAGACGCAATTAATAGCTAACAAAATCCCTCTTCCTGCTTGGATGCGTCCTTTTGCTGTCAGCCTGGGGGGAACGGCGGTGGTAATTTTAGTTGGCGCAGGTAGCTTCGCGGTGGTGAATGGCATTATTCGCAGCGTATCAACAATTTCTCTACCAAAAATCCCATCAATATCGATTCCTACAGGTAAACCAGTTAGCGATAAAGGAACGAGTCGCATCAGCCAAATTTTGAGTCGCCGCCAACAATTGGAAATTCCCGAGGGATTTTTCATTCGGATGGTAGATAATTTGTTTTATACACAAAAGCCAGAATTGCAGGGACGCAGCCTTACTTCTAAAGCCGAAGATGCAGGATTACGGGAGGAATGGTATGGTATTGCCGAAAACCTGTTGCAAAAACTGGAACAAGCTAATCTTAGTTCAGCAGCTCGTCGTAAACTAGGAAGCTACAGTCAGAGAGATTACGATACCTGGAGGCGACAAGCACGAGATGGACAGTTTGGTAAATATACGATAAATCAGTTAACAAAAGATACATACGAACAATTCGATCGCTTGTTTCCCGGTCAGCCACGTGGGAAACTGAATCAACAAACTTACGGTCAGATTTGGTATGCGATCGCAGCCGATAAAGTAAGTAAGGTACAATCTGGCAACTAAGCAGGGAGCAGGGGAGATGAAGGGACAAGGGGGACAAGGGGGACAAGGAGGAATAACTTTTGACTCTTGACCTTTGACAAATGCCAAATGACAAATGACAAATGACTAATTAATATGTATTCTTTCTATTGCTCCAAAGGACATGAAAATCCCCCAAGTGCACGCTTTTGCCTAACTTGCGGCGAAAAATTAGATACACCTGTAAATCACAATATCCAACCAGGACAAGTTTTAGGCGATCGCTATTTAATTGTGCGTCAAATTGGGCAAGGTGGTTTTGGGCGCACTTATTTAGCTGAAGATATCAACCGTTTCCGCGAACTTTGTGTTTTAAAAGAATTTTCTCCCCAAGTTCAAACAGCTTACGTTTTACAAAAAGCTGAAGAACTGTTTCAGCGTGAAGCCAGTGTTCTCTACAAGCTGCAACATCCCCAAATTCCGCGCTTTCGGGAAAATTTCCGCATCAGCTTGGATGGTAAGGAATATCTGTTTTTGGTGCAAGATTATGTTGAAGGACAAACTTACAACTCTTTATTAAATACCCGTCAACAGCAAGGGTTGCGGTTTACAGAGGCGGAAATTAGGCAGCTGTTGCAGCAAATTCTCCCGGTTTTAGAGTACATCCACTCTCTAGGAGTCATTCATCGAGATATTTCTCCAGATAATTTGATTCTCCGTAAGCTGGATCAATTGCCAGTATTAATAGATTTTGGCGGTGTTAAACAAGTAGTAGCAACGGTAGCTTCCCAATATTACGAGCCTGGTGTAGTTGGATCGCCACCAGCCGCAACTCTATTGGGTAAGGTAGGATTTGCACCACCAGAACAAATGCAAACTGGTTTGGTGTCTCCCCACAGTGACTTATATGCTTTGGCAGCAACCATGTTAGTTTTACTGACAGGAAAGCAGCCGCACGAATTAATTGATACTTATACCCTCAGTTGGCAATGGGAAAGGGATATTAATCTGAGTCCAGCTTTGGGGCAATTATTCCAGAAAATGCTATCACCTAGACCGGGCGATCGCTACCAATCGGTTCGCCAAGTCCTAGAAGCGCTCAACCTATCACAGACAATAGGAAATATACCCACCCAACCACCTACTCAAGCACCTACACCTCCTACTACATCTGAAACTATTGCGATCGCTTCCCCCCGTTACCCATCTCCCCCAGTTCCGATTGCTTCGCCTCCGCCTCAACCCACAGATTCTTGGACACCAACCAAAACCTTTCTAGTGGTGCTAGTAACGGCGGGGATTGCGGGAGTGGGTTTGTGGGGAGTAAATAATTTGATTCAATCGCGTTCTGGTGGAGGCGATCCCACAATTTCACCCTCACCAACACCCACTGCAACTAATACTCCACCGCAGTATTCCCAAGCAGAACAGCAACGCAAAGATAGATTGCGCGATCGCCGTCAACAGTTGGGTATAGACTATAACTTCTACGTTAACTTGGTAAATCAACTCTTCTGGGAGAAAAATCCCAGTTTAAAAGGACGAACTCTTAGCGATCACCCTGAAGATGAAAGTTTGCGGGCACAATGGGATCAACTAGCAGCAGAAGTATTAGACAAACTTGCACAACTGAGTACCAAAGCACGTCAGCAGCTAGGAACTTACACATCAGCAGAACGCGATCGCTGGAAAGTAGAAGTTAACCAAATCAATGTTGGCAGTCGTTCTTTATACGATCTAGGAGATGCTGCCTTTTTTAATGCATTTCCTACCAAGCGCAACAAGGATTTTGTCAATCAACCCATTGGCCAGGTTTGGTACGGCTTTGTTAGTGACAAACTCACTGCGATTTTAGCTAATAGTGCTTTTCAAAAAATCGTCTTTGACCAAGGCACTACCAGTAAAACAGTCAGTGGTACTCTTAGCTCAGGTAATGGCAAAGTTTTTATTGCTGAACTTGCCAAAGAGCAATCTCTCGAAGTGAATCTCAAAGCCAATTCTCAAGTTTTGTTATCAATCTATTCTCCCTCTGGGAAAATCACATTTTTGGAAGATTCCACTAAACGCAGCTTGTCAGCCAAACTACCTGAAAATGGATTTTATGAGTTTGTTGTTGTTTCTAAAGCATCCCAACCAGCAGATTATCAACTGACCCTTACAGCCCAAACTCCTACTCCACCATCACCCACACCTACTGTCACCGAAACTCCTACACCTACACCCACAGTGACAACAACACCATTACCGACAACCACGCCAACGCCAACGCCAACGCCTACACCAACAGCCACGCCTACACCTGAGAGTAATTAATTCGCTTCTTTGACTCTGGGCTTTTGCCTAAAATCCGGATCGGATTCAACAGCCCAGGATTGCCCCAGCCACTCCTGGCGCAGCAGGCTATAAACATAATCATCGTGCAATAGACCGTCCAGTTCATGATGCTCCCGCAGTACCCCATCCCTTTGAAATCCCAGCTTTTCTAATAGCCGAATTGAGGGCAGATTAAAGGCTGCGGTTTGGCAATACAGCTTGTTCAGATTTGTAGATTGAAATACTCGACTGATACATATTTGCAGCATTTGCGTTCCCAACCCCTGACCCCGCATCGCCGGATGAATTCGATAGCCAAACTCCGCCGATCGATTACGGGGATTGACATCAAAGTAAGCAAACTTACCCACAGGTTGCGACCTATCCGCCACAAAAAATCCATAGGTCACAACTTCGTTGGATGGTGGCACTCGTTGCCCATCGACAACTGGGCGACAGGTCATCGGTTCCAGCCGCTCCTGATGTTGCCAGCACCTAAATTCATCCAGCTGCTCTGGAGTTGCTACCTCAATCCACATCGTCGCTGCTCCTGTGGAGATGCTGCACGAACGCTCCGAATTCAAAATTCAAATTTGAATTGGTATAACTAGCTGTCAACGATTCATTCAGTACCTCTATTATTGTTGTTGTTCCAGTACTTCACAAGCGATCGCTCTTACATATTCGCCAAGATTTTGACATTTTACGTTTGAGCAAATAATTGTTAACTGCTGAATTTAAAAGGAAATTGTTCGGTTCAATTTACTGCTTTGATTTCCATTTTCTGGGCTGGTTGCTCCTAGGCAAAGAACATCAGATAAAGTTTGCAATAATTCCTGAGTTGTGTAGGGTTTAGAGATAAATTTATTGACAGTTGTATCTTGAGCAATTTTATTGCAGCCTACCAAACCGCTAACAGCAACAATCTTTACTAACGGATTCATTGTTTGCAATGTGCGAATGGTAGTTGCACCATCCATCAATGGCATCATCATATCTACTAAAACCAGGCTAATTTCATGATGGTAGCGGGCATAAAGTGCGATCGCTTCAATCCCATTGCTGGCAGTCATCACTTTGTAGTTATAACTTTCTAAAGAAATTTTAGTAGTTTCAAGAATTTTAGCTTCGTCATCTACTACTAAAATTAATTCTCCATTCCCATCTGGCAGTTCGAGATTTTCGGCTAGGGATGTTGCCATAGTCTCTACTGCTGGCAAGAACAATTTAAATTCAGTTCCCTTGCCGATTTCGCTATGCACATTAATAAAACCACCGTGACTTTTAACGATCCCTCTCACGGTTGAAAGTCCTAAACCTGTACCTTTACCAACCTCTTTAGTAGTAAAAAATGGCTCAAATATTCTATCTAAAATTTCTGGCGGCATCCCCATTCCTGTATCTCTAACAGTAATTACAATATAGGGGCCAACATTAGCATCCAGATTCATCCGGGCATATTGTTCATCAACTAACAAATTTGTGGCAGAAATTGTGAGCTTACCTCCATTTGGCATAGCATCACGAGCATTAACAGTGAGGTTCATCAGTACTTGGTGCAAGTGTGTGGCATCTCCAATCACAGCCCAAAGATTGGAGTTGAGATTGATCGAAAATTCAATGGATTTGGGAAATGTGCCATGAACAATCTGCTCAATTTCTGAGAACAGGCGACTAACTACCACAATTGAACGTTTACCTTCAACCCCGCGTGCAAACTGTAGCACTTGCTTAACTAAAGCAGCTCCGCGTTTAGTATTGGTTTCTATTGTTCTATACATTTGCTGACTCCATTCATCAGCTTGAGAGCATTTTAGCTGTAGCAGTTGTGAAGCTGACAAAATGGGTGTCAGTATATTGTTGAGGTCATGGGCAATACCACCAGCAAGTGTACCCAAACTTTCTAAACGCTGCGTGCGGAGAAATTGACTTTCCAGTTGTTTTTTTTCTGTAATGTCGGTGTTAACTGTCAGAATTGATTTAGGTTGTCCATTGCGAGCGCGCATTAAAGTCCAACGACTAGCAACAATAATCGGTTGGTTTTCTTTAGTAACTTGCTGTAATTCACCTTGCCAGCAACCATGTTCCGCTAGACTTGCGCGAATATTTTGCAGTTGAGATAAGATTTCCGGTCGATAGAGAAGCTGATTAATATTTTGACCAATTGCTTCTGTTGCTTGCCATCCGTATAAATTTTCAGCCCCTTGGTTCCAAAAACTGATTTGATTGTCCCAATCATTAACAATGATTGCATCTGTAGCGATATCTAGCAAAGCAGCTTGTTCATGAATTTTTTGTTCTGCTTGCTGGCGCTCAGAAATTTCTCTTTCCAAACGCTGATTTTGCTCTTGCAGTGTCTTGGTTAAGTTGCGCAGCTGAAGATGAAGTTGAATTCTGGCTAAAACTTCTTCGTGCTGTAGCGGTTTAGTAACGTAATCGACGGCTCCCAAACTCAAGCCTTTGACTTTATCTACTGTTTCTGTGAGTGCGGTCATGAAAATAATCGGAATATCCTTCGTGCGTGCATTCGCTTTTAAACGGCGACAGGTTTCAAACCCGTCTATATCTGGCATGAGGATGTCCAACAGGATCATATCAGGTGGGGCATATTCAGCTCTGGCGATCGCACTTTCACCATCTTCCGCAACCAAAACCGTAAATCCGGCATCGGCTAAAAAATCAAATAACATTTCTAAATTTGTTGGGGTGTCATCAACAATTAAGATGACACCTTGATGATTCAAATCAATATTCATAAAACCTCATGTTTAAATCAAGCAGAGGTCAGCAATTATGTTAATCTACATCCCTAGTACTGCACCACGGAAGTTAAAAGTCAAGAATCAACAGTCAAATGACAAATGACCAATGACAAGCCTCACCAATTTTTATTGAATTGCGCCAGTCTAATTACTTCCAGCCGACTGTGAATATTGTTTAATAAAATCTACGATTTGTTTTCCTTTAAACTCTTTAGCCAGTTGGCGCAAATGAGTGGCAAATGGTAACAATTGTTCATCTAACTCCTCTAATTGTGTTGCTTTTTGGGCAAGACTCCTGAGGTCTCCTTTCATTGCCAAATCTAGCAAAATTGCAATTTCCTCTGCTGATGGAGGAATTAGTTGTAAATTTTGAATTTTTGTTTTTAGATTAACATCTTTTTGTTGTTTTGGCTCAATTTCTATTTCTTCATAAATCCATTCCAAGCCTAAGTGAATTCTTAATTTTTCTAAAAGTTCTGCAACTCGGAATGGTTTAGGTAGAAAATCATTACAACCTACTTCTAGACTCTGCTTTTGCTCAAAATCAAAAACGCTAGCTGATATAGCAATTACTTTTACTTCTTTGAAGTTTGGTAACATCCGCAAACGACGAGTGGCTTCAAAACCATCCATTACAGTCATTACCAAGTCCATAAAAATTAAATCTGGCTTAAATTCTGAGGCTTTGTGAAGACAGTCTAAGCCATCTGTTGCTTCTAAAATTTCAAACCCTAAAGGTTTTAGTAAATTAACTAAAACAGAACGATTTGCCCATTTATCGTCTACCACTAAAATCTTCTTTCTCTCACCAATAAAACCAATTATGTTACGTTCAACAACTTTCTTAACATTAATTGGGAAAACAACCTCCGGTAAATCCAAATCTAGCCAGAAAACACTACCTTTACCTAAAGTACTTTTAACTTTGAGTTCACCACCCATCATCTCAACTAATTGACGGCTAATTGCCAATCCTAAACCTGTACCTTCAGTCTTGCGGCTATCTTCGCCTACCTGCTTAAAAGGCAAAAATATTTCTTCTAATTGCTCCTCGGCTATACCTATGCCTGTATCTTCTACCTGAAACCGTAATTTACCTTCATGATATCCCACCTGGAATTTTACACTACCTTTTTCAGTAAATTTGACAGCATTGCTCAGTAAATTAATTAAAACTTGCCGTAACCGTTTTTCATCGGCACGCACAATTTTAGGTACAGAAGATAGTTGATTATAAATTAAAGAAATTCCTTTTTGTTCGCTACGAATTTTGCAGATTTGCACAATACCTTCGAGAAAATCTGGAAAAGAAAATTCTGTAGGATAAAGTTCTAATTTTCCAGCCTCAATTTTAGAGAGATCTAAAATATCGTTAATCAGTGTGAGTAAATGTTCGCCACATTGATAAATGATGTTTACCCCATTCTTTTCTTCAGCCGTAAAGCCGTTATTTTTATTGAGAATTTGCGCGTAACCCAAAATCCCATTCAGAGGTGTGCGGAGTTCATGACTCATACTAGCGAGGAATTGGCTTTTGGCGCGGTTGGCGGTTTCGGCTGCTTCTTCAGCGCGTTGGCGATCGCGGATTTCCTGTTGCAGTTGCAAATTTTTGGCTTGTAATTCCAGGGTTCGCTCTTTTACTCTGACTTCCAGTGTGCGATTATATTCTTCTAAATCATGATAAAGGCGGGCATTTTCAATTGAGATGGCTGCTTGCGATGATAAAAGTTGTAAAACTTCCAAGCGTTCTGGTGTAAATGCTCCAGTTGTTAAATTATTTTCTAAATAAAGAATGCCAATGAGTTTACCTTGATTCACAATTGGCGCACATAAAATAGATTTTGGTTTTTGGCTGATAATATAGTTATCCAGGTTAAATACCGTTTCACTAGTAGCATCATTCAGAACCACATCTTTCTGTGTTCGCTGCACATAGTTGATGATGGATATTGGTAGCTGCTGACTGCTTTCCACAGGTATTAATTGCTGGACATTGATTTCATCTTTATCTACACTTCCTGAAGCGGCTATTTGTAACTTTCCTGCTGTTTCTAAAATTAAAAATCCCTTTTCTGCACCCGCATTTTCAATTAAAATTTGCATCAAATTATTCAACAATTTATCCAGAAAAATCTCTCCAGAAAGTGCTTGCGAAGCTTTCATAACTGCGGCTAAATCCAAACCCCCAGGACTACCTGTAGTCGTAGAGCTAATCGTCTGATTCATCTCTAGGATTTTGGCTTTTCGCTTCAGGCTGCGGGAGAAAATATGCGGATATTTTGCTTCAAAATCTTTAAGTTTGACGTTTGCTCCCCATTGAGCATAGGCATAGTAGGATTGAGTTAAATAATCTTTAGCAAGGTTTTCCCTACCACGCTGAAAATAAAATTCAGCTGCTAATTCTGCGGCTACTGCTTCTTCATGGAGAAATCCTTGTTCTTTAGCGTTAGAGATGGCGCGATCGTACAGATCCATCGCTACTAAAGGTTGTCCCAAAACTCGTGCTTTCTCTGCTTCCACCAAATCATATTTGTGCTGAAAATTCATCGGAGCATGAACAGCCCATTCTTGCATTTTCTGCTGATTCTGGGTAACTTTTTCGAGAATTTGCGGTTGTTCTTCCTTTAAAACATGAGGATATTGAGCCAACAGAGCGAGAGAATAATATAACCTATAAGTAGCATTCAGACTCAGACCGTTTACGCCCCCTAAATGTTTCTCTGCTAAAGTTGTGTAGTCAAGCGATCGCGCATAATCTTTAGCAAAATAATAGAGAATAGCTCTAGTAAAGTAAGCTGCAAACAACAACATGTTGTTATCAGCTTTGATTAACTTTGGTAACAGAGCATCAGCATCGAGAATTTCGCCATGACAATGGTATTCTTCCTCTGGTGCATCGAGTAATTTTAATACTGCAATGCGCCAACTCTTGAGGTAAGAACTATGAAAATCGAGTTTGAGTTTGATTAAAGAATCAAGATGCTGCGCTTGCTTTTGGGCAACTTCTTCCAGCGGTTGACCAATAAAAAACATCTGGTCGCAAGCATAGAAAAAATCATAGCCAGACCATTCTAAATCGCCAAATTCTAACCCCGTTAGTACACCATCCAGCAAAGGAACAATACATTCTCTGGCGTGTTCTTTCCAATGGATAATATGACCGTGAACTATATTATGAACAGCAGCTTTTAATTGTTTAGCATTAAATTGCTCTAACAGCTTTAAACCGAGTTTGCCATAGCGATATCCTGTTTCAATATCTCCTAAAATAGCGCAGAGAATTAAGCCATAAAGAGCATATCCAAATGCAGATAGCGATGTATTACCATGTTCAACACTTTGATTCACAAGTGTAAAAGCAATACTAGGAAATACCTCCGGAGTAGTTGCATAAGCTGGAGCCGCACAGCTGACTAAAATCCGCATGATTGCTAAATGCTCTGCATCAGTCATTTCTGGACGGTTCGCCAATTCTTCGACATCCATCTTTTCCGGCGGAACAGTTGCCAGATTTACACCCATCATATCCAGAACTTTGAGCCCAGTTTCTAATGCGGCTTTCATTTGATTTCTCTGGATATAAAACAGCATTTGTAGTTCATAAATTTTGACTTTATCAAGCAAACTTTTCGCTTGTTTGAGAACTACTTCCGCCAGAGTTGTTGCTCGTTCGGCATTCAGATTTAGATACTCTGCTCCTGTAGCTTCCACATACAAATCTAATGTCAAATTATATTGATGATTCCAGCTATCATCAGAAAGCAGTTCTAGTCCGTTAGATAAATACCGAACAGCAGTTTCATAAGCTGTTGCTGCTTTGGCTTTCTTGCCGGCAATTAAATTAAGTTGCGCGAGTTCATCTTTTTCAGATTGCTGAGTAATTAATTCAGCACCAACATTTAACTGGTTGACAATTTCAAATATATTTTCTTCGAGTTCTGCTTCTGGAGTATGTTTGAGTAACAGTTTGCCAATTTTTAGGTGAGTTTGTTTTTTATCCTCTGGGAGAATCAAGGAATAAGCGGCTTGCTGCACTCGGTCATGCAGGAATTTGTAGGTAATTGTTGACTGGGCATTTTTCGGCACAGTCGTTATGTTGTCTGAGTCAAATACCAGGGGAATTTTGTAAGACTGGTTTAAGGGAAGAACTAATCCTGCTTGTAAAGACTCCCATAAATCTTTAGCGGTTTCTGATAAAGATTTTTCATTAACAATATTCAGAATATCTAAAGTAAACTTGTCACCAATACAAGCAGCTAACTTTAAAACATTCTGTGTAGTCGGCAACAGCTTTTGAATCTGGCTGACCATTAATTCAATCACATTATCAGTGATATCAATATTTTCTAGACGATGGATATCCCACTGCCAGCAAGCTTCGCTGAAATTAAATGACAATAAGTTCTCTTGATAAAGTGATTTGAGTAGTTGGGTTAAGAAAAAAGGATTCCCCTGAGTTTTTTTGTACACTAAATCAGCTAGTGATTCTGACTTTTGTGAGTGGGTGTGGAGAGTATCACTAACTAATTCGTTAACATAAGAAATTCGCAAAGGCTGAAGCACAATATTGTTGACAACTGCACCTAATTTTTGAATTTCTTCTAAAGTTAACATTAAAGGATGAGTGGAATGGACTTCGTTATCTCGATACGCACCAATCAGTAATAAATATTGACTATCTGGGTCATTCGCAAGCAACTGAATCAACTTTAATGAAGCTGAATCTGCCCATTGTAAGTCATCTAAGAACACTACCAACGGATGTTCTGGTTTACAAAATACATGAATAAATTGTTGAAACAGTCGATTAAATCGGTTTTGCGATTCAGCAGGGCCTAATTGCGGAACTTCTGGTTGAGACCCAGTAATTCTTTCTACTTCAGGAATAACATCAATAATAACTTGAGCATTGTTACCCAATGCTGCTAAAAGCTTTGCTTGCCAAATTGCTATTTGCTTGCTACTTTCTGTTAATAACTGCCTGATTAATTCTTGAAAAGCTTGAATTAAAGAAGCATAAGGAATATTACGTTTAAATTGGTCAAATTTACCCGAAATAAAATAGCCCCGTTGACGGACTATCAGTTTATGAACTTCATTTACTAAGCAGGATTTTCCTATACCAGAGTACCCACTTACTAACATTATCTCAGTTGACCCAACACTAACTCGCTCAAAGGCATTCATGAGAATGGCAACTTCTTTCTCGCGGCCATAAAGTTTTTGAGGAATAACAAATTGGCTATATAAATCCAGCTGACCGATGCTAAAATTTGCAATTTTTCCAGTTGCTTGTAATTGTTGTAAGCATTTTTCTAAGTCTGCTTTAAGTCCCAAGGCATTTTGATATCTATCCTCAGCAGTTTTGGCTAATAATTTCATGACAATATCAGAAATTACTGAAGGAATTTGTGAGTTAATTTCTTGAGGAGGTACTGGTGTTTTAGCAATGTGGCAATGGACTAATTCTAAAGAGTCATGAACTTGAAAAGGTAGCTGCCCTGTTAACATTTCATAGAAAGTGGCACCTAAAGAATAAAAATCAGTCCGATAATCAATTGAACGGTTCATCCTGCCTGTTTGCTCTGGAGACATATAGGCGAGGGTACCTTCTAACAAGTTAGGATCGCTAGGGTTCTGACTTTCTTTGGATAGACATGATGAAATACTAAAGTCAATAATTTTTACTTGACATGTTTGCGGATTAATTAAAATATTTTGCGGCTTAATATCTTTATGAATAATATTGTTTTGGTGTAATTGTGAAAGAATAGTAGCTAGTTGAATAGCAGTGTTCAAAAAAATGCTTAAGTCAAAATTTTGATTGTTAATAAAATTTTTTAAAGGTTCTCCGGCAAAATCTGAGAGAATTAGTGCTAAACCATTTTGATAATTCTCCAAAGCTAAGGGTTTAACAATTCCTTCTATTTCCACAGGTTGGAGTATTTGATATTCATGTCTTAATTGCGTTAGCTGTTGTATTGTGGGATACTCAGCTTTCAAAGTTTTAATAATTACTGATGTTTGCTCTGGCTCTCGTAGGGCACGATAAACACAGGTAGTAGTACCGTCATATAGAACCTCGATGAGATTGTAACCAGCAATGGTAATACTCATATTTGATTTTTAATTTGTTAAATTTTTGTTAAATTTACTGAGGTATTAAGCTGATATAGATATCCACATATATCCTATTATCTGTGGTTTCTTTTTTATCTTAGTTCGGATTTTTGTAAGCAGTCTCTTCCTGTTGAATACAGGCGTTGATTTTAAATTTAGGATGAATATTAAAATCTAGGAGAATTGAAAAAGGGTGTCAAACGTTCCTTTTGTAAACGCAGAGGAGCGCGGAGTTCGCGCGAAGGGGCGCAAAGGTTTTATGAAAGATTGTTGTTTTTTACTACAATCTGATAGCTAATTGCTAAATCCTAACCTAGACAATATTCGTAGTTTAGTTGTAAAAAAGGTGTCAAATATTTTTTGTTGAGTGTCTAGTGTAATCCTATATCTGTTATTTGCGATCGCACTACTACAGAGTTATTTTGCCAGCATTTGGCGATCGTGGCGATTTCGGGACTAAAGACCGATGGTGAAAAACACTGAAACTATTAAGATTAGAAGCATCCGCCTACTGAATATCCACCATGCCTCTGTCACGCATAGTCACGCTGATTGTTGGTCTGATAGTTATTTTGGGGTTAAGCCTGTGGCTGATTGATTCCCTCTCACGTCTCTACTGGCAATTGTCCTATTCGCCGTTACTGGGCAATTTGCTGTTGCTGCTGTTGATTGTGCTGATCGCTGGCTTGGTTGCCGCCTTTGTTTATTATGTGCTGGTACTGCAAGCAGGCGAGCAACGTTCTCGCCGCAAACGCCCGCGTGTGACAGCAGCGCAAATTCCCGCTGCCAAATCTGATGCGGCTTCTTCCACGTTACAAGCTGTGCGGCAGCAAGTTTCACAGATTCAAGATGAAGTAGCCAAGCAAGCTTTACTCAGCCGATCGCGGGAGATTGAAGTCAATTTAGCCAGGGGTGAAATTCAAGTTGTGGTGTTTGGTACGGGGAGCGCTGGCAAAACTTCCCTAGTCAATGCTGTGATGGGGCGCATGGTGGGACAAGTTGACGCACCGATGGGTACAACCCAAGTAGGAGAAACCTATTGTCTGCGGTTGAAGGGATTAGAACGCAAAATTTTAATTACCGATACACCAGGGATTTTAGAAGCCGGGGTAGCGGGAACAGAACGAGAACAACTCGCACGCGCTTTGGCAACGGAAGCTGATTTACTGTTGTTTGTGGTAGATAATGATTTACGGCGTTCAGAATATGAGCCATTGCGGGGTTTAGCAGAAATTGGTAAGCGATCGCTCTTGATTCTCAACAAAACAGATTTATACACAGATGAAAACAAGGAATCTATCTTAGCAAGGTTGCGCCAACGGGTGCGGGGATTTATTGCCCCTAACGATGTCGTTGCGATCGCGGCTAATCCCCAAACTGCCCAATTAGAAACTGGCGAAATTTACCATCCCGAACCAGATATTGTCCCCTTACTGCGGCGGATGGCAGCAATTTTACGGGCTGAGGGTGAAGATTTAGTAGCAGATAATATTCTGTTACAATCTCTGCGTTTGGGAGAAGAAGCGCGTAAACTCATCGATGCTCAACGTCGCCGCCAAGCAGATAAAATAGTCGAGCGATTTCAGTGGATTGGGGCTGGGGTGGTATCGGTCACACCTTTACCTGTAGTAGATTTACTGGCAACAGCTGCTGTAAATGCCCAAATGGTAGTAGAAATCGGGAGAATTTACGGCTGTGAATTGAACATGGAAAGGGGGCGAGAGTTAGCTTTATCTTTAGCGAAAACCCTTGCCAGTCTGGGAATTGTCAAGGGAGCAATTCAATTACTTTCTACCGCTTTGCAAACTAACCCAGCGACTTTTATTGTTGGTAAAGCAATTCAAGGTGTAACAGCAGCTTATTTAACACGGATTGCGGGGAAAAGTTTTATTGAATATTTCCGCCACGACCAAGATTGGGGCGATGGTGGGATGACAGAAGTTGTACAGCGACAGTTTCAAATTAATCGCCGGGATGAATTTATTAAGGCTTTTGTACAAGAAGCGATCGCTCGGGTGGTGAAGCCTTTGCAAGGAAATTCGGAAGTAATTGAAGAAGCAAATGAGCAGCGAGGAACTAAAGATTAAATATCTTAATTTATCGGCACGGCAGTTGCTACAAGTCGGGGAACCGCAAGGGCTTACTGCCTCGTTTATCCGTGTTTATCGGCGGTTAATTATTCTGAGATTTTTCTGTCACTATTCTAATGAATCACAGATGTTAGGTGAAGTCATGCGATCGCACTTGTAACTATATTATCCTGTTAACTATAAGTATCTATTATAAATTCAGTTCCCTAACTCTCAGTTGTATTGCAACCCTGATGGTTAATTTATAGCCCTTTCAGCCTAAAAATACTAATTACAAAAACTAATAATGACCCCAGATTCGCTTAAACTTTTGTGTTTAAGATATGTTAAATTTATCCTGATTTTGGATAAATTATCCGAAATTATACCAATTAAATTTGAATTTTGGTATGTTGTGACATAGTTTCAAATGTACTATGTATGCCGAAATACAGCGTTGGTGAGGTTTTAGAAATCATCAAAAACCTCACAGATGAAGAAAAGCTGGAACTGCAAGAGTCTTTACCTAGTGTTTTAGGTAGTATAGCTACTGCTGCGAAAGTTGTGGAGTCTCACTCTCAAAATATTGAAGGTATCACCATTGGTAGCGGTAACTCTGGTATTGATTTTAATCAGAACCAAGCAGATGGGGGAAGCAATGTCAGTCAAAGTAAGATTCAGGCTAGAGTTCAGAATGTTGATGTCCAAGAAGCTCTTACATTACTCTCAAAATTGAAACAGGATATTGCCACAAGTAATGCCTTAAACCCGATAGAAAAGAAAACATTAGAAGTCCCGCTACAGACAATTGAAGGGGAATTAAATAAGCCGAAGCCAGACAAAAACTTAGTGGAACAGTCTATCGCCGCTCTGAAAAAGGGTTTAACGGGAGTTGCGGAAATAGCTGAACCAGCATTAAAATTAGCACCTTTGGTTGCTAAGTTATGGGCGGGGATATGAATCAGGAATTTCCTAGCAGTCAGCAAAAGATAAGTAATGTTTCGATTGGTGACAGTAGCGTTGTTACGTTTAACCAAACTCAAATTTTGCAAATCTCGGTTGCAGAAATTAAAACCCGTCAATTGATCCTAACCTCTCCCTACAAAGGCTTAAAGAAATTTGAGCCAGAAGATAAAGACTTATTTTTTGGACGAGATCAATTTCTGACAAGTTTAGTCAATGAACTAGAACAGAGCAACTTAATTTTACTTTTGGGAGCTAGTGGTAGTGGTAAATCATCTGTTATACGTGCAGGTTTAATTCCCTGGCTTTCACAAAAATGGGGATCGCGGTTAGTTAAATTGATATTTACTCCAGATGGCGATCCGTTTGAATCTTTATATGGCAGTTTATTAGGAAAATATAAACAAACTGAAGCCCAAATTGCCCGTGAAGCTAAAGCTGATACACTAACACAAGTAGTAAGCAGATTAAAGCAGACTGATGATTACTATTTTATTTTTATTGACCAATTAGAAGAGTTATTTACTAGTAGTCAACCCCAAAAGCGTGACCAGTTTATCGCTAGCTTGGTGCAATTAAGTAAAACTCAGCATGATTCTATCAAAATCATGGCAACCATGCGGGCTGATTTTCTGGATAGATTAAGCCCCTATGCCCAACTTATTAAAGCTACAGATCGGCATCGTCCGATGATTGCAGAAATGCAACCAGATGAGTTGCGGTTAGCAATTGAGCAACCTGCAGCCCAGCATGGGGTAGTATTAGAAACTGGATTGGTAGAGGAAATCATTCAAGATATCCAAGGACAAGCAGGCTATTTACCCTTATTGCAGTACACCTTAGATTTACTCTGGGAGACAGAAGTAAAAACGAATAGTATTCAAGACCGCACACTAAATATTAGTACTTATCGAGGATTAGGTGGTGTTAGAGGAGCGCTACAACAACGTGTAGATTTTATTTATGATGCTTTATCGGCACAACAAAAGCTAGCTGCCCAAAGAATATTTTTGAAACTAGTTGGTGTTGGTGAAAACGATAAACTTGATAGTGGATGGAAGCCAATACGTCGTCGAGCGAACATTTCCGAATTTAACGACCAACTAGAGAAAGATTTATTAGAAAAGTTAGTTAATGAAAATCTTTTAGTCAGTGATGTTGCTGCAGCAATACCTGGCGATCGCCAATCGCAATCCTCAGAATCTACAATAGAAATTGCCCATGAAATTCTATTAACTTCTTGGACAACTCTTAATACCTGGATTCAAGAAAATCACCAAGCTATAGGATTACGTAACCGCCTCAACGATGATGTAGCACGTTGGCAAGCTAAAAAAACAGACGATGAACTTTGGAGCGGATCGAAGTTAGAGCAGGTTTTAGAGTTAAGACAAGACCCAACTTTTAATCAAGTTTTGGGTGGTTTTAGTATAACAGCAAACAAGTTTATAGATAGCAGCGTAGAATTGCGCGATCGCCAACGCCTAAGGACAATTCTGGGATTATCTGCTTTTTCCGTTGTAGCATTAACACTAGCCACTTTTTCGACCATTCAGTATCAAAGAGCCGAAGAAGCTCAGATTATTGCCCTAGAACAAATTTCAACAGCCCGTTTTACCATTAATCGCAATACATTTGATTCTTTAATGGTCGGCTTAGATGCAGCTAATCGCTTGCAGTCAAGTGTTTGGGGTAACACGCTGCAAAAAATACAAGCACAGATGCAGACATCCTTGGGGCAAGCAGTCTACTGGACGCGAGAATGTAACCGTCTGGAGGGACATCAAGATGTTGTTCAAAGTGTGAGTTTTAGCCCAGATGGTAAGATTCTGGCTACAGCTAGCTATGACAATACAGTTAAGCTCTGGCGATTAGATGGTAGTTTGATTAAAACTCTCAAGGGACATACAAAACCTGTAATCAGTGTGGCCTTTAGTTCCGATAGCCAGATGATTGCTTCAGCTAGTCAAGATGGAACTGTAAGACTTTGGCAGCGTGATGGCAATTTGATCGGGAGTTTCAAGGCTCATCAGGATTCAGTTTTGAGTGTAGCATTTAGTCCTGATGGTCAAACCATTGCTACTGCAAGCAAAGATAAAACAGCTAAACTGTGGCGAGTTAATGGTCAGCCGATAACAACACTTACGGGACATGATAAATCAGTCAGGCAGGTGCGTTTTAGTCCTGATGGTAATCGAATAATCACAATCAGCAATGACAAGACATTAAAATTCTGGCAACGAGACGGAAAGCCATTGCAAACTCTCTCGGCACATGATGATACTGTGATGAGTGCAGACTTCAGTCTAGATGGCCAGATCATTGCCACTGCTAGCTTGGATAAAACCGTCAAACTCTGGAATAAAGAGGGTCAAGTCATACAAACTCTCAAACACCCAGAACAGCTATGGAGTGTGCGTTTAAGTAGGGATGGACAAACACTAGCTACTGGTAGTGCAGATGGAATTGTGCGACTCTGGACGCGAGATGGCAGACTACTGGACACATGGGCAGGTCACGAAGGACAAATTCCCAGTGTAGACTTTAGTCCAGATGGGCAGATTCTTGCTACCGCTAGTAATGATAAGCTTACGAAGCTTTGGCAAGTGAATCGTCACTGGTTGACTGTTTTAGTAGGACATCAAGGTTCTGCCAGTAGTGCAAAGTTTAGCCCTGACAATCAACAGGTAGCAAGTGTTGGTAAAGACGGAACGCTAAGGTTGTGGAATATTAAAGGTAAGTTACTCTCCACACAAAAAATCAATCAAAACAGCGTTTATGATGTGAACTTTAGCCCAAAGGGGCGAGCGATCACCACTGCCAATGATGACAACAGCATTAGCATTTGGAGTGCAGATGGAAAAGCGCCGAAAATCCTCCCAGGTCATCAAAATAGCGTCAATATGGTCAGCTTCAGTCCTGATGGACAAACTATTGCCTCTGCTAGTGATGATAGAACTGTGAAGCTTTGGAATCTCAACGGCAAAGAACTTAATACTTTCACAGGACATAATGGCAGAGTGTTGAGCGTTAATTTTAGTCCAAAGGGAAAAATTATTGCCTCTGCGGGTGACGATCAAACAGTGAAGTTGTGGAACTTAGATGGTCAAGAAATCAAATCTTCCATCAGACACGCTGGTTCAATTTGGAATGCTAGTTTCAGCCCAGATGGACAAACAATTGTCACTGCTAGTAGTGACCGAACTGCTAAACTTTGGAGTTTAGATGGAAAACTCATCACCACTCTAGAGGGACATACTGCGGCGGTGCTTGATGCCAGTATTAGCCCCAATGGACAAATAATAGCCACCGCCAGTAGCGATCGCACTATCAAACTTTGGCGACGCAATGGAACTTTAATCATGACTTTGATTGGACATAAATCTGATGTCAATCGCGTGAGTTTTAGTTCCGATAGTAAATTTTTAGTTTCTGCCGGCAAGGATGGAGTTGTATTGCTCTGGAATGTGTTTAATGTAAGTTTGCAGAGTTTTCGGCAACAAGGATGTAATCAAATCCGCGATTACCTGCAAACTCACACCAGTGTTCCCCCAAATTTATGCAATTAATGTAACTTTAGCTTAATCAGGAGAAGGAATAATGAAAAAGAGAGGCACAGGCTGGATTCCGGATTATCCAGATATTAAAGACTACACATTAGATAGTACTACAATTCACAATTTAGCCAACAAAATTCAAAGCCAAGGTGCTAATGCTTCTATTGAAAATTTAGCCCAGAAAGTTTATGAAGCTTTAGTAGATTTTATAGACATTAAAATGAGAGATGATGAGGAAAATCATAGTGAAATAAGTGAATTACGTGACAAATTAGAAAAAGATATTTTAGGTGATACTCGTTTTGTAACTGTGGAACTTTACAGTGTTCTTAAACCTGGAATGTTTGATTCAGAAGTTTTACTGATTAAAAATTACTTGCAACGGATTATTTCCACATGGAAGCAATTTAAAAATATCAAGTATCAACCTGCTATTACTAATAGTACCTTTGATGTAAAAACACAAGAAATCGTCTTAGATATTTTAAAAAATCAACGATGTTTACAGGTTGATGGTTTTGTAGGTAAGGATGATATGGAAGCTTTAACTTTATTAGCTCATGGTGTAGATCTCGATCGAGATCTAGAACCTTTTCTTGAATTAATGGAAAAAAATGCTAATAAATATCAAACAGAAATAGCTAAATATAAAGAACAGAACAATCCCTTTCCCAATAATTCCGAGGAACTTAATCTTTTATGCCAAGGATTGTTAACTGTTTATTTACTGCCTATTATATTAAATTTACGTACGCCCAAAGAATTGTTTGACCGGGTATTCAATTATGATGTCAAATCCGAAGAAATCCAGCTACAAGAAGATATTAAAAGACTGAAACCTCACATAGATAGAGCAGTAGAAAATCTAGCTCTGGCAGTTGAAGCAATAAAGAGCGATCGCAAGTTTATCGAAAAAATCATTGAAAAATTTAAAAATAATTTAAAAACCGACTTTGACGAAGACGAATTAAGAGACTTAACAGATATTACAAGTAAAGGACAAGGATTAAACACCAAAATTATCCAACCTCTTACCTTATTAGTGCAACAATATGATAATTATGATGAAAAAAGAATAGTAGAAGAGCATACAAAACTAATTAAAATATTATCAACAACTATTAGAGAATTTGAAAAAATGATGGGATTGCTTTATATGGCTTATCCGCCAGAAATTCCATCTGAGATTTTCCAAAAAAAGGAAATAGCTATAGGGTGCATCCCAGTTTTTATTATTCCAAAACAAATAAATAATAGGGAAGGATTGT
>JAVRCV020000036.1:0-179791 GCA_034530615.2 Aulosira sp. ZfuVER01 | reverse complement strand
ACTCTGCAAGACTTAATTCCTGATTACTAGTTAAAAATCAGCGAACGCACAGTTTTCAAGGTACAGTGTCGGGTTTATTTCTGTTTCAACTTAATTAATGAGACAAACCACTAATTTTCATCAATGTTCAGCGTTAGCGGTTGGATATTGACAATCTTGCCACCCAAGCGATTAATTCGTTGGAGTTCTTCATTAAAACGGTTAAAAGGAACTGTAATCAACAAAGTAGCGCTGGAGCGAATCGGGTAGTTGTTTCGATTTGTGACCTCATTTTGTTGCAAACCCGACACTTCAACCTGAAAACTCCGACTTTGATAAACCATTTTGATATCCTACTAATTTGTCATTGGGCATGGGGCATCACTCAATTCCCCTTGTCCCTCTTCTAAAGTCTACGGTGTACACACAAGTCTTTTGGAGTTGCTCCACAGGCTTTTGATCCCCCCAACCCCCCTTAAAAAGGGGGGCAAAAACCTCTTAAAGTCCCCTTTTTTAAGGGGGATTTAGGGGGATCTAAGCACATTTTGCATCTAGCACCGAGATCTGTGTACACCGTAGCTTCTAAAGTGGAGTAACGCTGGCAATTTTGCCATTGCGACGTTGAACTTGTTGAAAATAATTGGATAGCTCTTCGTATGGGATAATCACTGCCTTGTTGATGCGGCGAACCTTGGGATAACCAGGTTGAGAAATACTGGCAACTTCAACGCGATAAAGTCTGCCTTTACCAAAAGCTTGCGAGCCTTGAAACTTGGTGCTGGGGGTTTGTCCTCTGGCAGAAGAACGATAAGCAAAGCCATTGTTACTACCCGCAGGAGCAATAACCGTTGATGCGCTATTTTTTGCCAATTCACCAGCTAAACGAGAAGAATTGCCGGGAATTTGAGAGCGATCGCTCGTTGCATAACCGCGATATAGTTGAAAAATTCGGGTAAAGCCTACAGTTTTCTGTCCTAGCTGATTGCTGAATCCCCGATAATAGGGCACAATATTTTCCCCAAAATTGGTTTGGTACTCGGTTGAATCTATGTAAGAATCAATATCAGCGTTGTAACCTTTGGTTTGATATAAATCCAGATGATAGACTATCTCAGATTCATCATAGGGAGCGCGACCGAGCAGATGTTTAAAATTTAGTTCTGTGACACGGCTATGAAAGTTATTAGAAAAAAACTTTGATTTGTACAGATCTGATTTTGCTAACTGCCTAACAAATTCTTGTACTGTAATATTCCTATTGCTCAAGAGTGATTCCAAACCCTTCAAACGTTCAGATTGCAGTAAATAATCGTTACCTAGAACCTGGCGATAAATAGCAGCAATCACCTGGGCAATTTCTGCTTGACTAGCATTGGAACGTAATTCAATGGGAGCAGCGTTACTAAACGCAGAGGTTCCGAGTCTGGATGCGGCTGTTGTTATAGCCATCTAAAAGTCTCCTGGATGAACAAAAAAAGGCAGATGGCAGAGGAGCCAGTGCGTTGCGGGGGTTCCCCCCGTTGAAGCAACTGGCATGGCAGAGGGCAGAAGAAAGGAAGCTTCTGCCTTCTGTGTTCTGCCTTCTTCAAGAAAGAGCAACGCTGATTACCTTGCGTCCTTGACGATTAAGTTGTTGTAAGCGATTCGATAACTGATCGAATGGCACAACTACTTCGGTAATGCTTTGACGAATGCGCGGAGAGTTTGGGGAAGCCGCTTGTGTGACGCGAATCCGATAAGTATTACCACCACGATTCCCTGTTGAAACACCGGTTAAGGAGCCAGCGTCAGCAGGATAGATGGGGGATACCAAGTTCTTTGCTAGATCCCAGGTTAATTGTCCTTTGGACTTATTTTGGGCGCGATCGCTATTGGCATAGCCTCGGTACAACTGAAAGAAACGAGGAAACCCAGCGGTTTTTTGTCCGACTGTAGTTTGGAAGCCCCGATAGTAAGGAACTATGGCATCCCCAAAGTTTTGCTGATATTCAAGAGAATTAATGTAAGAATCTATCTCGGCTTCGTAACCTTGAGAATTATAGATATCAACGTGGTAAGCAATTTCTGATTCATCGTAGGGGGCACGACCCAATAGATGCTTATAATTCAGTTCAATAAAGCGAACTTGTGAGTTGGAATAGAAGAACTTTTGCCGATACAGTTCCGATTGCGCGATCGCTCGCACAAAATCCCGCACTGTAATCTGTGCTTGTTGCAAGAGAGATTCGGCACTAGATAGTCTTTCACTTTGAAACAGATGCTCATTGCCCAAAACCTGGCGATATGCAGCCCAGATCGCTGACTGTACATCTTCTGCCGTTTTCACAAAGCGCAATTCAACTTTTGCACTTTCTGCAAACGGACGAATTCCCAATCGGCTTGCTTCTGTTAACGGTGCCATAATATTATCTGTTCCTTATTTTCTACACATCTGCCAACATCAAACCAACGTAAGAATTTCTTAATTTACAGCTAAAAAACGGTCAAATTCGTATTAAGCACTTTATTACTTCAAAATCCACGACTAAAGTCTTGAATGCGAACCTGTTAATAAATCATTTTCATTATTAAGAAAAGCCTTGCGTAATAAGATGAGAAGTTATATACACAGACAGCACAAGTATTTGAGTCAGTTAAAATGACTGTTAACACATATTCAAGTCAGTGTTTAAAACTTCCCAGCTTACTACACAAATGCTTGACGCTTTTGCAATTTTGCAACTTTTGACGGCTGCAAACTTTAGATTCAGTTATTGTGAAACAGGATTACAGATTGCCAAAAATTATCTGGTAATACTATTCATGGGGATTACACAATTACCAAATTATTTTTACCCGTGTTACACAAAACTGAAAAGCTTGTGAGAACTCATAGCTACGAGTTGTATTTACACCGGGCTGTACTAGCTCAGAGCATTGATTACATAATCAATGTAGGAGTTAGCTTCAACAGCAGGATCGCCACTTAAACCATGATTGGCTTTGATATATTTGAGAGCTTCAATGTACCAGCTTGGAGATAGTTCAAAGGTACGGTTGATTTCAGCCAAACCACCAATCAAATAATCATCGATTGGGCCTGTACCACCCACAACTAACCCATAAGTAACAATCCGTAGATAATAGCCGATATCACGGACGCACTTGTCTCTGCCAGTTTGAGTAGAGGCGTAGTTAGGGCCTTGAGTGGAGGTGGTGTAGGGGAACTTTTGGTACACCGCATTAGCAGCAGCTTCCGCAAGGCTAGGTGCTTTTTTAGAGAGTGTTTTTGCTGCTTCTAAGCTGACAGATGCTTGACGGAAACGACCAAATGCAACTTGGAGTTCGGTACTGCTCAAGAAACGACCTTGGGAATCGGCAGCTACAACTGCTTCGGTTAAGGGTGTTTTAGTCATTGAAGAATTTCTCCTAATTGCTTTTACAAAAAATTGGTTGCATAGACTTCTTGCAAAAATTGATTTTTTAACTCAATTTTGATTCTCTGCAAGAGGTCTAAGAGAATGCCTTGTGATAGTTTAGGCAACTGCTGCTGCTGCGCGATCGAAATAAGATGAGACTTCTGCAATTAGATTGCTGCAATCACCACGAGTAATACCGTTGGGGTCATTAGCAATGGCGATTGAAGCTTCTTTTAGCTTTTGAATACCAACTGCAACGGAAGCGCCAGGAGTACCCAGCGCCAAATAGGTTTCCCGCAATCCATTCAGAGCGCGATCGTCTAGAACGCTAGTATCTCCCGCAAAAATCGCATAGGTAACATAGCGAAGGATAATTTCTAAATCTCGCACACAAGCCGCAGCACGACGGTTTGTGTAAGCATTTCCACCAGGCGCAATTAGTTGAGGTTGTTCAGCGAACAATGAACGAGCCGCATTAGCAACAATGGAAGACGCATTGCTAGAAATCCGGTTAACAACGTCAACGCGCTTGTTACCTTCTTTGACTAAATTGATGAGAGCATCTAACTGACCATCACTGAGGTATTCTCCTCTTGCGTCAGCTTGGGAAACAACCTTAGAAAAAGCATCCTGCACCATAGTTGAAATCTCCTAAATTTTGATTAATTCAGAATTATTGATGAGGGTTTGAGTTAGTAATTGAATAATTGAGCTTTCAGTTTTTATCACACAGATAATCATGTCTCAAAAAGTCGAATTTCGATTTTATATGACAGAAATCTTAGTAGAAAGACTGATATTACTTTCCTTTTCTTATGAAAGTATTTCAACCATTCATGCAAGTAATGAACGCTCAATAAATTAGAGTCTTCATTTACTTTGTTTTACTTTAAACCCTTACAAATTATTTTTATAATGCTTGGCATCTCTTTTTTGTTAAGAAATATTTAGGGATTATTCTAATATGTATAATCATTATTTTTTATGATAAATGAAATCTTTTTAAGCAGATATATTGCTTGATTAATCCGGCTTCACCTTATAAATAAAAACCCAGAAACCCTGTTAAAATAGGGGTTATAGGCAGAAACAATGTATTTTTTATACAAAAAATACAAATAAAGATAATTTGATTTTGCAATATAAAAATATCATTCAATGTTCAATCTTTTATGAGAGAACAATATTTGATGATAAAAATTGTGTTTACAAACACAAAAACAACAGATAAAAAAGAAATCATGATTACATTTTTTCCGAAAAAGTTTACAATTTGTAATAAAAAATCTGTTGTTTCTTAAAAGTATGTTTGTGGTGTATTAGGCTGTATCAAATTCCTACTTATTAAGAGGGGAATAAACTGCTCCAATTCCCCATTGTTAACAGGGGTTTATTCTGTTGAAGCTGAAATCATCTGGCACAAGAACGGTCAGGCGAAAAATCCTGCAATCTGCTGGTGTCAACTTTGACTAAACCAAAAGCGATCGCTCACACCGAAGCAGCAGCATTAGGACAAGTGAATTACGTAACTTGACACTCAAAATATCGTACTTACTAACATCCCGCCCAAAGATGAAGTTTCGGGCTAATAGCCTAAGTCCACTCAAGTGGACTGAAATATGCATCTAAAGTCTACTTCGGTAGACAGTAGCTCTTAGCCTTGGAATCAATTCCAAGGCAAGACGACAACGAAGCAGGAGATTTTTAAAGATCTGGGTAATGACAAGCCCTAAACACGATGGGATATTTTTTACTTGCAAGTCCCTAGCTTTCTTGTCTTTTCTACTCCTCTTATCTCCGCATCTTCTCATCTTCAATCGCTAAATCCCCAGTCAGAGCAGCCCTGGCTGGGGATTATTTTGGGAATGTTAAGGATTGTTACTTAGTTTCTCATAACTGAGACTGAGGTAGCTCTCATCTTTTATGTTCTATATTGTCTTGTTCAAGGAACAGGCAATCAAGTCTCAGAGAAAACCAATTTTTAAGGAGAGCGAAATGCTTGACGCTTTTTCTAGAGCTGTAGTTTCAGCCGATGCCAGCACTTCTACCGTATCTGATATTGCTGCTCTTAGAGCGTTCGTTGCTAGTGGTAACAGACGTTTGGATGCTGTAAACGCGATCGCTAGTAACGCTAGCTGCATGGTTTCTGATGCAGTAGCTGGAATGATCTGCGAAAACCAAGGTTTGATCCAAGCTGGTGGTAACTGCTATCCTAACCGTCGCATGGCTGCTTGCTTGCGCGATGCTGAAATCATCCTGCGCTATGTAACCTACGCTTTATTAGCTGGTGATGCTTCAGTTCTAGACGATCGTTGCTTGAACGGTTTGAAAGAAACCTATGCTGCTCTAGGCGTACCCACCACCTCTACAGTACGTGCCGTTCAAATCATGAAGGCTCAAGCAGCTGCTCACATTCAAGACACCCCCAGCGAGGCTCGTGCTGGTGCTAAATTGCGTAAGATGGGATCTCCTGTTGTAGAAGATCGTTGCGCTAGCTTGGTTGCTGAAGCTTCCAGCTACTTCGATCGCGTAATTTCTGCTCTGAGCTAATTAATTGCGATTCGCAATTAACTCAACAGATTGACATCTAACACAGTTTAAATTAAAAGCCTTTTGGGAGATTTAAGAAATGAAATCAGTTGTTACCACCGTTATTGCATCTGCTGATGCCGCAGGTCGTTTCCCCAGCACCTCTGATTTAGAATCAGTACAAGGTTCTATCCAACGTGCTGCTGCTCGTTTGGAAGCTGCTGAAAAGCTAGCTAACAACATTGATGCAGTTGCAACCGAAGCTTACAACGCTTGTATCAAGAAATATCCTTACTTGAACAATGCTGGTGAAGCTAACTCTACCGATACCTTCAAGGCTAAGTGCGCTCGTGACATCAAGCACTACCTGCGCCTCATTCAGTACAGCTTGGTAGTTGGTGGTACAGGCCCATTGGATGAGTGGGGTATTGCTGGACAACGTGAAGTTTATCGCGCTTTGGGCTTGCCCACCGCTCCTTACGTTGAAGCTTTAAGCTTTGCTCGTAACCGTGGTTGTGCGCCTCGCGATATGTCTGCTCAAGCATTGACCGAGTACAATGCTTTACTTGACTACGCTATTAACTCTCTCTCCTAGTTAATTGCCAGACTTGTGAATTGGTGACAAGGGTAATTGTGACCCTACAAACCTGGAGGTTCTTGGCTCTTTGCTTTGCCTGTGAAGGTTGAGTAATGGCAAAGAATCTCTGGGTTTGTTTTGTCATGGGGCATGGGGCATTGAGCATGGGGTATGGAATTAGGGATGGAAGGATTAAAGTTTTGAGCGCGGAGGTTGGGATTTTGAACAGGTCAGTTGTAGCTTGGAAGCTGAACGTTGCAGCTTGAAACTTAAAAGTTGCGGCTTTAATGTCGGAAATTGCAGCTTGAAACCTGAACGTTGCAGCTTTGATGTCGAAAATTGCACCTTTAAGCCTAATTTTTGCCCAATGCCCCATGCCCAATGCCCAATGCCCATTTTCAAATCAGCTAACATCTATATATATATGGATAAACGCTTTTTTAATTTCTTTAATCTCACAGAAGACCAGGCGATCGCTCTTTTGGATACGCCCCAAGACCAATTGAGCGAAGATGATTCACGTTATATTGCCGCTTCTCATTTAGTCAACTTCCCCACAGAGCGATCGATCGAAGCACTGATGCGGGCTGTGCAGCAAACTGACCCCTCCTTGGATAACCGCATTGTCCGCCGCAAGTCAGTAGAGACTTTGGGGCGACTGCAAGCCGAGGCTGCTATACCAACGATCCGCACCTGTCTTTTTGATGAAGACTGCTACACCGTGGAAAATGCCGTTTGGGCGATTGGTGAAATCGGTGCTCAAGACCCCGATATCTTAGAAGATGTTGCTCAATTGCTGGACAAGCCAGGGCAAACCTATCGGGTGATTATCCATACATTAACTAAGTTTAATTATCAACCTGCTCTAGAACGCATTCGCAAATTTGTAAACGATGCCGATCCACCCACAGCAAGTGCTGCCATTGCCGCAGTCTGCCGTTTAACTGGGGACTATTCCCAGATGGGGAAAGTAGTGGCAATCTTGCAACATCCGAATGTTTTAGGGCGACGGTTGTGTATCCAAGATTTGATGGATGCTCAGTATTATGACGCAATTCCTCATATTGCCCGCTGTCCAGTATCGTTGGTGTTTCGGCTGCGAGGAATTCGGACGTTGGCAGAAACCGGAATCTCTGCGGGAGCAATCACTTTTGAAAAGATTCAACCTTATTTAGAGCAAACATTATACGACCACCCGAAGGATCTGGGTTTGGTGCATAGTTACCCAAGCCCCCCTGCTATGCCAATTCTGATCCGGGGGTTGTACGAAACAGACTTTGGACGTTGCTATTTAGCAGCTAAAACCATTCTTGAGTATCATGCCGATGTTGCTCCTGAGGCTCTGTTTGCGACTTACGCCGAAGAAGCAAATAATGATTATGGTGCCCACTTCCATGTCATGAAACTATTCGGTTGGTTGAAACATTCCCCAGCCTACGATTTACTAGTTGAAGCCTTGCATAACAAACAACCACAGTTTCAAAAATCACGGGCTGCTGCTGCGATCGCTCTCGGTGAACTTGGCGATCCAAAAGCTATTCCCGAACTGAAAGCCTGTCTAGAAACCAAAATCTGGGATCTGAAGTATGCAGCGTTGATGGCACTGGAAAAATTTGGCGATACCAGTGGACACGAACAAGTAGCACAAGATAGTGATTGGCTGGTTGCAGCAAAAGCCTCAAACACCCTGAAAAACCAAGAAATAACAGCCTAACTGATCGTTAGTCGAAATCCCCACCTATGGATGCTATCTACTTTAGAGAAGCCAATGTAGATGATGATGCAACGATTGCGCGTCATTTTTTCCAGCTATGGCGTGATAATAACGTTCCAGAAGCATCCATTCAAGCTAATTGGCTAGAGACAACTCTGCAATTTATCAATAATGCACGTCAAACACTAGCTTACACAGCCTTCATTGCCGAAATCAACTCAGAAATTGTTGGTTCCGCAGGATGCCAACTATTTGCCGGATTGTATCCCCATATTCTCGATGAACAGCAAAGAAAATATGGGTATATTTGGGGAGTTTATGTTGAGCCAGCATATCGTCAACAAGGAATCGCTAAACGCCTAACTCAAATGGCGATCGCTCATCTCCAATCCCTCAATTGCACTAGAGCGATTCTTCATGCATCACCTTCTGGGAAACCACTTTATAGTAGTTTGGAATTTAAGGAAAGCAATGAAATGCGCTTAGATCTAGTTTCTGATTCGTGAATTATTACCATCCTGTTTGCTAAATATCTTTTAATTCAAAACAATGTCTACAGAAGAACTATTCCAACAACTGAAACACCCCAACCCTCATCTGCGCGACCAAGCAATGTGGGCATTGGCTGAGAATCCAGATGAGACAACTATCCCTCGCCTGATGAGTATTCTCGATGAAGAGGATACCACCTATCGGCGAGCAGCTGTCAAAGCCTTGGGAGCGATCGGCCCTGATGCAGTGACTCCTCTGGTTCAAGCCTTGCTCAATAGTGAGAATGTCACAGTTCGGGGAAGTGCCGCCAAAGCACTAGCACAAGTCGCCATTAATCATCCAGAGGTTCCCTTTGCCGCTGAAGGCGTACAGGGTTTAAAGACTGCCCTCAATGACCCCAATCCCGTGGTGCATATTGCCGCTGTTATGGCGCTGGGTGAGATTGGTTCCCCCGTTGTCGATGTTTTGATTGAGGCATTGCAAACCACAGATAACCCAGCGCTGGGAATTTCCTTGGTAAATGCCCTAGCCTCTATTGGCGATAGCCGCGGTGTGGAAGTGTTACAATCTCTAATTCAGGATGAATCAACCGATTCTTATGTGCGCGAGTCTGCCACCAGTGCATTATCTCGCCTAGAGATGACGGTAAAGTTTCAGCGAGGAGAAAAATAATACCAACAGGACGAAAAATAGCTTGGTAGGGAGAATCGCTGTGGTTTGTAAAATGTAAAAATAAACCACAAAAAAGTTCCTTTACCCTGATAACCGTGAACCTCCAAACCGACAAAGACCAACCCCAAGCCAGTACCAGTACAAATATCGCTCCGGAAACAGAAAAAATTCTCTGTCCTCATTGTCAGCGCACAGCTACAAACGGCATCAAATGTAAGGGAATTTGTGTGGCTGACAGTGACTATTAATCGACAGCAGCTAAAATTAACAATTGTCGCAGTTACATCTGTACAGCAAAATTTGTACCAACGTTGAGACTAATCAACAGACTCACAAAAAACCTGAAAAACACCATCAACAGGATTCATTGCTAGAATGCGACCATACATCAAACTATATCTATTACCACCATGATTACTCAAATGATGGTTCAACCCTCATTCTGGGTTGAATCTGGAATCCAAATTAGCAAAGTTAGAGATTTATATTTATTCAAATTTACCCCAGAGCTACAATCGCGGCTAGATCGACTGAATGAGAAGAAAAAAACTGATATGCTGACATCGGAAGAAGAAGCTGAACTAACAGGAATATTAGAACTCGATCGCATTTTTACCTTGCTCAATGCTAAAGTTATCGCCGAATCATGACAGTTAGTGATGCGACTAAAAAATTAGTCAGGAAACGAGCAAAATATCTGTGTGAATATTGTCATGCTTTGGAAGAAGCAAGTGCAGCTTTATTTGCAATCGACCATATAATTCCCCAATCTTTTCCTAATTCATCGGATGAACCTGATAATTTAGCATTGGCGTGTCAGCGTTGTAATGGCTATCGCTACAACTTTACAACTGGCATTGACCCGGAAACTGGAAAAAATATTCCTCTTTTCAATCCTCGTAAACAAAAATGGTCTGAGCATTTTATTTGGTCAACAGATGGCTTAAAAATTATTGGTATTACGGATACAGGGCGAGGTACTTGTAATCGTTTAGATTTGAATGATGAGTCTCACAACGAAGGTTCTATTATCAAAGCGCGTCGGCTTTGGGTAAAAGGTGGTTGGCATCCACCAGCAGAAGACCCACGGTTGGAAAATGAGTTTTAAAAGACCTCAGTAATTAGGCGATCGCACCTTGTTGATATTCACGAATTACCTGACGCAAAGGGGCTTGCCGCAGGCTATTATCAATTACGTATTACTGTTCTCCCGCCATGTCAGATTCCCAAAAAATTAGTGCAGCAGTTGCCAAACTCTACAATACCTATCCCTTCCCCCCAGAACCGTTATTAGATGAACCGCCTCCTGGTTATAACTGGCGCTGGAATTGGCTGACGGCGTATAACTTTTGTACCGGACAAAAACCCTCCGATAACAATGTCCGCATCCTCGACGCTGGGTGTGGTACAGGGGTGGGAACAGAATACTTGGTGCATCTCAATCCTAATGCGGCGGTTGTGGGCATTGATTTGAGTGCTGGCGCATTAGCTGTAGCCAAAGAGCGTTGTCAAAAATCAGGGGCAACAAGGGTAGAATTTCAGCACCTGAGTTTGTTTGATGTTGAACAGCTTCCGGGTGAGTTTGATTTGATTAACTGTGTGGGAGTATTACACCATACCCCTGACCCAATTCGGGGGATTCAAGCTTTAGCGAAAAAGCTATCGCCTGGTGGGATAATGCACATATTTGTGTATGGTGAACTGGGGCGTTGGGAAATTAAATTGATGCAAGAGGCGATCGCTCTTTTGCAAGGCGATCAACGAGGCGATTACACTGATGGCGTAGCAATTGGGCGACAACTATTTGCCTCTTTACCAGAAGATAACCGCCTCCGCAAGCGAGAACAAGAACGTTGGTCTTGGGAAAATCAACGGGATGGCTACTTTGCAGATATGTATGTGCATCCCCAGGAAATTGATTACAACATCAATACGGTGTTTGAATTAATAGATGCATCGGGGTTGGAGTTTCTCGGCTTTTCTAATCCGCAGATTTGGGATTTACAACGATTGATTGGTAAAGCACCAGAACTGATTGAACGTTCTCAAAATTTAAGCGATCGCCAGCGCTATCGGTTGATTGAACTCCTTGACCCGCAAGCCATTACCCACTACGAGTTTTTCTTAGGACGCAACCCGATCGCTAGAGAAGATTGGGCATTAGATGCAAAACTGATGTCTGCAATCCCAGAACCGAGTCCTTGCATTCAGGGATGGCGAGATAGTCAACAATTCTTTAATCACGACTATCAGATTGTGCGTCTTAATGATGCAGAGTGGCAGTTTCTCCTCGCCTGTGATGGGAATAAAACGACACAGCAAATTTTGCAGTCAGTGGATGCAAGTTTAGAGGATGTGAGATCGCTCCAAAAGCAGCAAATCATTCTCTTAACTGCCACAACAAAGTAGTAAATCAAAGGCTCAATCGGCTTTTTTGGGCCGTGTTCCATCTTAAAAATACTGCTCAGTGCGGTTATCCCTACAATTTGTTAGTACAAATATACTAAAACAGAAGTTAGGATTTTAGAACATCCATATTTAGCGCTCATTAGTAAGATAAAAGACTAAATGTGGAATAGTTTTTTGAATTCCAACACCTTTCGCGAAAAATGGTTAGAACAGTTAACGAAGCATTCGATGTTTTTTTGGAGTTCAATTTGATGGACAAAACCCTGTCCGCTATATTTGAGGTGTACCGCCTACTTCTGGATTTAAATTACTCTGCATGGACATCACGGCTACATTGAATGAAATTGCAGCCCTCAGCGTAGAAGAGCGAATTCGTCTTGTGCAAGCGATCTGGGACAGTATTGCAACCGAGCAAGCTTACCCTGATTTGACAGAAGCGCAAAAACAGGAGCTTGACTATCTGATTGATGACTATGAAACGAATCCTGGTAATTTACTGACTTGGGAGGAAATCAAAGCATCTGTTAAGAGACAGCGATGAATTACGCACCGAGTCGGGTTATTGTGACAGCTATTTTTCACGGTCGGCGCGATCCAAAATCGTGGCAGACGCGAACCTAACAACCCCAATAGAGCAATCGTAAAGAAGTTAGTAAAATTTCCCCAGTTATAAAGTTTTTAGACGATCGCATTGTCAATGGCAGAGTTCAATTTGATGGTTCTCATGCTGTGCGAAGTCTGAATTAGTCACGCAGTCGTGGTTGCTAGTTGATGCTGTCACTGCGATCGCATTACCAAAAGATATTAGCGCCCTCCCATCACTGATGGGAGATTTTTTTATCTGCAAATCCCCGAGCCACGGGGTTTTGACTGCTATTTCTGTGAGAATACTTACAAAACTTTATTAAGTTACTTTACTTTTAGTTACATTTTGTTAATAATACTAAACATAACCACACAAATATATTTCTCAACGCCAATTCAGCGTTGAACTTAATACTCTTTCAACCCCTACTCAAGGTAAACCTATGCCCTTTACCATCGATTCAGCTCGCGGTATCTTTCCTGAAACACTTGCTGCTGATTCAGTTCCAGCAACCATTGCCCGCTTTAATCAACTGAGTGCTGAAGATCAGCTAGCTCTCATCTGGTTTGCTTATCTGGAAATGGGTAAAACAATTACCATTGCTGCACCAGGAGCCGCAAACATGGTATTTGCAGAAGCAACTTTAGATGAGTTGCGGAAAATGTCTTTCCAAGAACAAACTCAGGTGATGTGTGACCTAGCAAACCGTGCTGATACGCAGATTTGCCGCACCTATGCAACTTGGTCTGCAAACATCAAGCTTGGTTTTTGGTATAAGCTTGGAGAGTGGATGGAGCAGGGTATTGTCGCTCCCATTCCCGAAGGTTATCGACTATCGGCCAATGCAACAGCAGTCCTACGAGCAATTCGGGAGCTAGATGCTGGACAGCAAATTACCGTTCTGCGTAATTCTGTAGTTGACATGGGGTTTGATCCAAATAAGTTGGGCAGCTATACCAAGGTGAGTGAACCTGTGGTTCCACCTAAAGATATGGATAAACGGATTCCTGTAGCTATCGAAGGCGTTGATAATCCAACCATTCTGAGTTACATGGATAACTTAAATGCCAATGACTTTGATGCGTTGATTAAGTTGTTCGTTCCTGATGGTGCTTTACAACCTCCCTTTCAAAAACCAATTGCAGGTAAGGATGCAATCTATCGGTTTTTCCGAGAAGATTGTCAAAACCTGAAGTTATTACCAGAGCGTGGTGTTTCTGAACCCGCAGAGGATGGTTACACTCAAATCAAAGTCACAGGTAAAGTGCAAACTCCCTGGTTTGGTGCTGCTGTGGGAATGAATATGGCATGGAGATTCTTGCTAACTCCTGAGAATAAAATCTTCTTTGTGGCGATCGACTTACTAGCATCTCCAAAAGAGCTGCTAAATTTGGTTCGCTAGTACCAAAGTCATTCTTCTTGTGTTCTGACTCAGAAATATATTTGGGAAACGGGGTAATCCTAAATCTGCGATCTGAAGCAGTACACTATCGAAAATTATGGGCACGGCGTTGCTGTGCCCATAATAGTTAATATCAAAACCGTATTATAAAGTGAAGATCCTCTCTTGGAGGAGAGTCTTTTAGGATGAGAGCATGAAGGTAAACGAAGTTAGCTGGTCTGATTTAGAACAAGAAGTTGCTCAAGCCGCCTTTCAGAAAGCATACGAGCGAGAAATTAACTCCCTGATTCAAGAAGTTCGCAACAACGCCAGTCAGGTTTGTGAGTTAGAAGATATCTGGCGTTTGCATAACTTTCTCAGTGCCAGAAGACATGAGATTGATGGCAAGTATGATTACAACTATTCAGTTCTCATGTTTGTTTTTGCAGATCTGATCAAACAGGGATGGTTACATCTAGATGAACTGAAGGGACTTGATCGGGATAAGATTGCCAAAATTAGCTCTCTTTCCCGAATGTAGTTACCAATCGTCTTCAGACTGGCGTGCAATTTGGGCGATCGCTACGCCAGCCGTAGGTATCGCTCCAAATGCACATTTTTGTCTATGGTGAACTGGAGAGTTGGAAGTTGTTTGATGAATATTTGGTAGAGAAAATTTCAAGGCAAAATAGAGAAACAGCAAACATTGAGAAGGTAGCGATGGAAATTGCCCCATATATCACTGTAGATCCCGCTATCCACCACGGCACACCCGTCATTACCGGAACCCGTGTTCCCATTTCGATCGTCATCGGTTCTCTAGCTGGTGGTATGAGCAAAGAAGAAGTTATGCAAGAATATGAACTCACTAAAACCCAAGTAGAAGCTCCTCTTAGCTTTTAATGTAGTGCGATCGCTACGCCAGGTGCAGGCATCGCTCGACTATAGCTTTGGCTCGTGAGATGGTGAGATGTTGTTAAACGTAGCTGAACGGGAACCTTACCAATCATCTACTTGTGAGTGACGTTCAATTTGGGCGATCGCTAATTTCGCTAGAACCCGCACCACCTCTTGTTCATCATTGAGTAGTGGCTGTAACGATTCTAATGCAGTGCGATCGCCTATTTTCCCAAGGGAATTAATTGCCGCTTTCCTCACATCTAAATCGGTATCTTGAATAGCCAGAATCAAATGCGGCACAGAGGGAGGATAATTCACTTGTCCTAATGCTGCTGCTGCTTCGGTGCGAATGATCGCTTCTGGATCGGTCAACGCAGACACCAGGAGGTTGCAAGATTTTTCGTCTGACTGCTCTTGCGCTACATGACCAAGGGCCCCAATGACGGCACATCGGACATCCAAAGAGGCGGCGTTCAATGCTTTATATAGATGGTCTGCTGCTTCCGATCCAATAAACGCCAATGCCCATGCGGCGTGACCTTTAATATCCTCTGGATGCTCGTTTGATGCCAGGATTTCCAGTAACGCTGGTACAGCAGTTTCTCCTGTTCTGGCTAACGCCCCAGCAGATGAACTTCTAACTACCGTATCTTCATCATTCAGAAAAGCATGGAGCAAGTTTGGCACAGCACTGGGGTCAGAAATGAGGGTGAGTGTCTTCGCCGCAGCCCGCCGTACAACTACATTAGGATGATTTGCCAATGCTTTCACGAGAAATGGCGTTGCTGGTTCACCAATTTCACCCAAGGTTTCGGCAAACCGCAATCGCACCAATCCCCGTGGATCTCCCAACCCCTCCACCAGTTGTTTAAGAGTATTTTGATCTGTAGAGTCGAAAGTTTCTAGCGTAATCTGCTCATTTACCCTTTGAACCAGATCATCATTTTCAGCTTGAACTCGCAGGATTGGATCTTCCACTGCTGGAGTTTCGGAGTTGAGCGACTGACTCATCACAAATTCCCTATCATCTTTAATTGTTAAATAATTTAATTACCAGCGCTCAAAGATGACTGCTGCTGGCGAAGTGCTTCCAAAGTTGCATCAATCTGGGTTAGCTGAGGTTCCAGACTAGCAAGTGCTTGCGCCTTCATAATTTTGGCACGCTGCGCCATTGATAAGGTATCGTTAACCAGGCGTTCCCGATATTGTTCCAACTCTGCGATCGCCTCGGTCAATTCTTCAGGGTTGCTTTGCTCTGTTGAGGTGAGTTCTGTACTATCAGCCATATCTTTTGTGTTTCCTAAAGTTGGATGTTAAAAGTCTATGTTCGATTTTCTCAGATTCAGTCACCATCGGGCAAACCTTTTCGCTCGTTCTCAATCAATGTCGCCAAAATACTCTCGCACTCCAACAATTTTGTCATCTTTGATATCGAAAGAAACTGCATTCCGACCTTTAAAAGGCTGGTTGCGAATGGTTCCCTGACTTTCAAACTCAAATGTGACAGTGGTGTCATTACTGGTAACATGGTCAGGTGAGTTGAACTTGAGGCGATCGCCCCTCTCTGTACGTGCCTGGAGTCTTGCAAGTATCTGCTGTTTATCCTCATATTTAGAGGATTTGTCCCGCTGTTTGCCAACCGGAAGCCAGAACACCACCTCCGAAGCAAGCATATCAATGAAGGATTGAAAATTTCCTGTTGCCCATCCTTGAGCAAGGTAGTCAAATGCTTGCTGGGCAGTCTGAAGTTTTGTACCCTCCATTTGCTTTCCTACCAGGACAACGATCTCTCTGTTTTTATCTTTCCACTTACAGTATGCCAGTTTATGCCACGCGTTACAACAACTAAATACCTCAAAGATTATACCTCTAAAGTATTAGAGGTATCTAAATTACGTAGTACTACTTATACATTCACATCCGATAGCTTAAAAGCAATTATGGAGTGCTAAGGCGATCGCACTTTTGTCAACCTGTTAAATCACGTCAAATCTCGCCAGCGTTTTAAATGGTTATATCTGTTTTATCCGACTGGCGAGTTTTACACTGTCGCTATTTGGCGAGTTTCAGAACAGCTTCCTTGTAGGTTTTCCTGCCTTAAGACGACACTCTTTTTTTGTGATGAAGCGGTTTGTGTAGGTCACATTTTAAACTAGAATTTCTGAAAATATCTGAACGTCCAGGCATCGGAATTGCATAAAAAGTAATAGGTGGTTGACTATATTGCTGATTCGTATAACTAACCTCGTAATAACCTGCCGGGGAAGACAGAGTAAAAAATGGATTATAGTAATGTCCTCCAGAAGTAGAATATCCAAAACCGTTATCTGTTAATTGTGGTTGTGGAACACCTTTGACAATTGAAGGACTAATTAAATTGTCAACAATATAAGGTTCATTTCCTGGTATTGCAGTCCCGGTAAGTTGCAAACCAGTAATTGTTTCGCCATTTCGTATACCAGTAATTCCGGTAATCTGGTAAAAACCCGAACTGTTAGGGGTATCTTTAGTAGTAAAAGTACCACACGCATCTATGCCAGCACCAGAATCATAATAATTCCAGTCCCAACTTAAAGCACTTGCGGATTGCATTATCCCGAAACCTAATCCAGATGTGATGGCGAGGGCTGTACTAGATAATAGAGCTAGATTTTTCATAGTCGTCGCGGCTCTTGTCGAAGGTTACACAAAATATACAACCCTTTAATTGATCAAAAATCACCAGTAAACAAATCTCTAACGTATCTTTACTAATAACAAAGGCTATACCTGCTCTACCCTATTGGCGAGTTTTATACTGTCGCAGTTTGGCGATATTCAAAACAGTTGATCAACGTACTGTTCCAAGTCACTACGCTTAACTCGCCAGCTTGTACCAATTTGCTTGGCTTTTAAGTCACCTGCTGTAATCGCATCTCTCAGAAATTCTCTAGACAGTCCAGTTAAAGCTTGAAGACAGCTTTTCAATTACGCCAATCTCGCCAAATCCCGCAATCTCGCCAGCCTTATGTGTGAGTTTACCTGTGTCTGACTGTGGCTCTGTCGTAGTTTGGCGAGATTCAAAGGCTGGTTTAATTGTTGGTTGGTTCAGTTCGGCTGTAAGGTATCGGCTTCAATTATTTTTAGTGTATTTGTGCTTATTGTAATAAACAAGTTATATACCTGACACCACAACATTTGGATTTAAACAAGCTAATTTAAATTTTTGCACATCACTATTGAAGCATGGTAGTGTTTATCTACGCAATTTACAATTTATTTTATAGATATATCGCTGACAATAATATACAAATATAACCTCCGCATAATTAAGACTAAAATCAAATAATAATAGCCTAAGATAGAGCATGACAGAGATTTATCTGAAGTGATTTATAAGAAACAAAATTTTTTTATTAAAAAGTTGGTTCGTTTGATCACAAACGAAAAATATGTACTTAAAATCACGAAACCTGGAACTTATATTGTTACCCAAACATCATTGAAAATAAAAAGAAGAGTATTCGCAAGCAATATAGTTTTCAGTATGTGATATTTATTTGATGCTAGTGCCAAGAGATGTGGCAGGCGAGAATATTATGGTGGAATGGATAGTTAGCTTGGTAGCAAAAAATGCTGTGGGATTTCTTGTCAAAGCTATTCTTAATGAAGAATTTGCTAAAGAGATAGTCAAAGATTATGCTAAAGACTTTTTTAAAAGCCGCTGGAAAAATATTTCCACAATATTTCAGCAAGCACCACTTCAAAAAGCTGTCGCTGAAGCGCTTAAAGAATTTCTACAACTGGTAGAAGATGAGTTAAATTTTTGTAAGCTTGCTGATGAAGATATTAATAAATATAATCATCCCTTAAAGCAATTTATTCATGACAAGTCTGTTAAGGAAATTTTGGCTCAGGCTTTTGATACAGATTGTGATGAGCTAGACTACTACAAGTTAGCAAGTATCTGGAAGAGACTGAATTTACCTAATTTACCAGCTAAATTTAATTGGCAATTGATAACCGATCGTTATCTGCGAAAATGCCACCAGCTTCTTTCTGATTCAGCAGATTTACGAGAATTACTAAATACACATAATTTAATAAAAGTTCAGCAAAATACTCAAGAGACAGCCGGAATTATCCCTGATTTTGATTTACGGCAATATCAAGAAGCAATTCGTGAGCGTTATGTAAATTTAAAATTAGATAGTTTAGATACTAGTGGTTATGCTTATAACGAACTGAGGTTATGGAAGATATTTATTACTCCTAATGTACGGGAAGTTCACAAAGTATTACCCCAAGTTTACGAACTACCTAAAGAACATCTGCGCTATCTGCAAGAAAATAATCAAGTAGAAGCAGAAGAAATTAATTTAGAAGAGTTAGAACAATACAAACGAGTATATCTAGAAAAAGCAGTAATTTCGGTATTGGATATTATCAATCAGCCGCAAACCTATAAATATATAGTAATTTTAGGCGATCCTGGTTCTGGTAAGTCTACTTTATTGCAATACTTGGCATTAGATTGGGTAGAAAAAACTCTCGATCAACTCGGTAAACCAGGATTTTTATTACCACCAATTCCATTACTGATTGAGTTACGCACTTATCTGAGGAATTATGATGATGGACATTGCAAAGATTTCTTAGAATTTTTCCATCAAAGTCCAGGTGCAATTTCTCACCTCAATCAGCATCAATTGCAAGCACAGCTAAAAACTGGTAATGCTTTAGTGATGTTTGATGGTTTAGATGAGGTGTTTAACCTTGGTAAACGTGAGGATTTAATTACAGCTATTCATCGCTTTACTAATGAGTATCCTAACGTACAGGTAATTGTGACTTCTCGTGTGATTGGCTACAAGCCACAACGCTTACGCGATGCGCAATTTCGTCACTTTATGCTGCAAGATTTAAACAATGAACAAATTCAAGATTTTATCAACCGTTGGCATGATTTAGCTTTTAAAAATGAGGCTGATAAACTGAGAAAAAAAGAACGATTACAAAAAGCGATTAATACATCAAAAGCGATTGCTGAATTGGCAGTTAATCCTCTACTGCTGACTATGATGGCAATTCTCAATCGTAACCAGGAATTACCGAGAGAGAGAGCAGAACTATATAAAAAAGCTTCAGAAGTCTTGCTGTATAAATGGGATTTAGAACGTGCTTTAGTAAATGGACAGCATTTGCTCACAATGATTGATTATAAAGATAAACAGGCGATGCTGCGTCAAGTCGCTTATTATATGCAAACCAATAAAAAAGGTTTAGCGGGTAATTTGATTAGTGCCAGTAATTTAGAGAAAATTTTTAATGACTATTTAAAAAGCATTGAAGTTAGTAACGCCAGAGATAAAGCAAAGCGTTTGATTAATCAACTGCGAACTCGCAACTTTATGCTCTGTTTTTTGGGTGCAGATTATTACGCTTTTGTGCATCGCACATTTTTAGAATATTTTTGTGCTTGGGAGTTTGTCTGGCAGTTTAAAGAAACACAAACACTTTCAATTGAGCAACTAAAGGAAAACGTTTTTGGCAAATACTGGCAAGATGAAACTTGGCATGAAGTATTACGGCTGATTGCGGGAATGATTGAGCCAAGATTTGTGGCTATAGTTATTGAATACTTAATCTCTCAACCGGGTGAGGAGGAAAAGTTTACTAATCTATTTTTGGCTGCTAAGTGTCTTGCAGAAGTAAGAAATCGTGCAGTAATTAGTTCAACTGCTAATGATTTATTTGAACAGTTAAAAAGTTTGACTAAGTATGACATTTGGTATTATTACGATCGCTTATTTGATGAGAAAGAAATTAAACTAGTTGAGGAAATTCGCACCCAAGCAGTTGCAGCAATTGCTACCACTGGGAAAGATGACCTCAAGATAAAATCTTGGTTGCAAGACTGCGCTACTGTTGATGAAAATTGGTATGTGCGACGTGCTGCTGTGCAGGAATTAGCACGCAACTTTCAAGATGATGCTAACACCATCCGTTTTCTCAAAGACTGCGCCACTTTTGATGAAAGTTGGAATGTGCGACTTGCGGCGGTGCAAGAATTAGCACGCAACTCTCAAGATGATGTTGACACCATCCGCTTCTTAAAAGTCCGTGCGACTGTGGATGCGGATGCGGATGTGCGGCGTGTCGCAGTGGAAGAATTAGCGCACAACTTCAAAGATCATACTGTTATTGTTGGTATTCTGCAAAATTGCGCGATCGCAGATGAAGATGCGGATGTGCGACTTACTGCTATTAAAGAATTGGTGCATCAATTCCCAGATGACACCAATACTATTAGGATGCTACAAGATTTAGCGATCGCAGATGAAGATGTAAATGTGCGATGTACCGCTGTGGCAGAATTAGCGCATCACTTTCCAGATGATAGCGATACTATCGGCATTCTCCAAGACCACGCTACTGTGGATGATGCAGATGTGCGACGTACCGCAATACATGCATTAGCACGCAACTATCCCAATCGTGCTGATACCCTCAGCATCCTCAAAGACCGCGCTACTTTTGATGATAATGCAGATGTGCGACTTACTGCCGTAGAAGAATTAGCATATATCTTTAAAGATAATTCTGACATCATAGACTTTCTCAAACACAGTGCTACTACTGAGGAAAGTTGGCGCGTGCGACAAGCTGCAATTCAATTATTAGCGCAGAACTTTCAAGATGATGTCAATACGATCTACTTCCTCAAAAACCTTGCTACTACTGATGAGAGTTGGCACGTGCGATGTACTACTGTAGAAGAATTAGCGCACAATTTTCCAAATAATTCTGATACCATCAGCTTTCTCAAGGATAGCGCCATTGCTGATGAAGATTGCGATGTCCGCCAAGCCGCAGTCAAAGTATTAGCACGCAAATTTAAAAATAATTCTGACACCATAAGCTTTCTCAAATACCGCGCCACTGTTGATGAGGATTCAGATGTGCGGGGTGCAGCCGTGGAAGAATTAGCACGCAATTTCCACGATAATGCTGATATTATCAGCTTTCTTAAAGACCGCGCCACTGGCGATCGCAGTTGGAATGTGCGACGTATTGCCGTGGAAGAATTAGCGCGAAATTTCCCAGATGATGCCAATAGTATCAGCTTCTGGAAAAACTGCGCTATTACTGACAATAATCACTATGTGCGACGTGCAGCAGTGCAAGCATTGGCGCGTAACTTCAAAGATGAGTCCGATATTATTTGCTTCCTCAAAATTCGTGCTACTACCGACGCTCATTGGATTGTGCGACGCGCCGCCATAGAAGAATTAGCACGTTTTAAAAATGACACCGATATTCTTGGCTTTCTCAAAAACCGTACCACTATCGACGATCATTGGAATGTGCGACAAATTGCAGTGCAAGCATTAGCACGCAACTTCAAAAATCAAGCTGAGATGTTTAAAGTATTCTCCAACTGTGCTGTCACAGATCCCTTTCAGCGTCAGAACAGTTGGCAAACCAATCCTCGGCGAGTTGCACTGGAGATAATTACCAAGCAATATCTTCGTCATCCCCAAACTTTAGCATTGCTGCGTGAGCGAGCTAATAATGATTCAGATGAGAAAGTCAGGGAGTTTGCTCAGAGAAAATTGACAGAGTTAGATCAGTAATACCAATTCAAAATTAGGAAAGCCAGATTTCAAAAGGGTTTTTGCGGAAAGGATCTGTTGCTGAATTTTGGAAAATTGGTATAAATTTGCTCGCTCAAAAATTTGTATTATAAATGTAATACCATTACTACATGAGTCTAATATATGAGTGATGATTTTTCCTTACGGAGTTGTGACTTAAACAAACTCAATTCTATGACCAAATATCCTAGTATCCCTACTTATCATGCATTGGGGGAAAAAGGAGCTTTATTAGAGCAGACAGTTAATTTTGATGGTGAGGCGATCCTGACTGAAAAAGTAGACGGTACTAACTCGCGGATCATTCTCCTACCTGATGGCAATTTTCTTTTGGGTAGTAGAGAAGATCTGCTGTTTGCAAAAGGCGATCTGATTGGTAATCCTGCACTTGGGATTGTAGATGCTCTCAAAAATATTGCCGATGCATTACCTCAGTCACAAAGCGGTATTGTAGTTACATATCTCGAACTGTATGGCGGTAAGATTACATCGGCTAGTAAGCAATACACTGCACAACAAAATGTTGGCTGGCGACTGTTTGATGTTGCAATCCTCACCGATATTGAAGTGCTGTTTACTAAAACTGTCCAGCAGCTAGCAGCGTGGCGGGATAATGGTGGTCAAATCTTCCTTGATGAACAGCAACTGACTCAAGCTGCAAAAGATTATGGATTTGCTCTGACACCGCGAATTGCAACAGTAGCATCTTTACCAATGACTATTTCAGAAACACATGAGTTTCTGAAAGCAACCTTACCACAAACCAATGTTGCACTAGATGCAGGTGCGGGTGGTAGAGCCGAGGGTATTGTGGCGCGGACTATTTCCCGAAATGCGATCGCTAAGTTGCGTTTTGAAGATTATGAACGTCATGCTCATCGACGGGGAAAGTAGCTTAAGAGTGATTTAGGGAGCATCTATTACAGTCAAGTTAACCATTCACAGCTTCGTAATCTTCTAAAGCCGCTTTTGCACCGGCTTCTACAATCAAACTCAAGTCACATCCATACTCTCCACTACAGCTAAATGAACCAAGTTCTAGTACGTGAAGCTCACCTTCTGATTCACAAATATCCACAGTGTAAAGAGATTCTGGATACCAATTTACTGTTTTTAGTACATTATTCAAGTAGTCTTCTAAATAACCTCCCTTGATCATTTCATCTCTTCTCTCTTCTCCCACTAAATATAGTGAACCAGTAATCGCTTGATTTTTGTAAACGAAAAATCTCCACTCTCTAGCGATCGCTTGCTTACCACTTACTAGTACTAAAGTTGTCTCATCTCTTTGTAGTTCACTGCCTAAAGATTGCATAGTGTTTAACACATTAAGATTAAACACTCCTGCACGAAACGATTTCATATTACTATCAGGTCTGATAAATAAATTTCCATCAGACTCAAAATAATTAATAATTTCTTTTCTCCTGCGGATTAGTTCACCTAAAGAGAGAATGAAATATTTATTATTCAGCAAATATTGACCAAAGTAAGTATAGTAGGTAGAACAACGAAGATTCTTTTCATCCATATAAGCTCCCGGAATCCAAGAGGTTCGCAAAATATTTCGACCTAAATTTAGAGTGCCTCGAAATAAAACACACTCATGTTCTGGGAAATACTCTTGTGCATCTCTAGGATGAAATCTGAGATAGTTTGTCTCTTGCAAAAAGTATCCTTGTCTTCTCAATTGTTCTATAAATTCTTCATCGGCATCAAAAATATGTCTTTCAATTAGCCAATTCACTTTTTGCATAATTTTCTGATTTTGACCTAATTTTATAAATTGAACACCATCACCAAAAACATATCTGGTCATGATGCTCGAATCAGTGTACCTAGAGACGGCTTACCCAAAACTGCATTAGCCAAATTTCCTGGTATACTCCCATCAATTATCCAGCAATCAATTCCTAAACTGGATATGGATAAAAATTCTTCAACTTTCTTGAACATACCGCCAGTAACATCTACAGATTTACTTGCACCTAAAAAACCTTTAATCTGAGGATAGTTAGCGTGAGTAATATGAGATATTACTTGCCCTTTTTGGTCATAGACACCTGGATAGTTACCAGCATTTATAAGTCGAATTTTAAATTTTTCTTGTGTGTAAAAATATTTGGCTAACTCGGCTAATAAAGTATCAGTAGATAGGATAGTGCCACCAATCGCCTTATCAAAAACCACATCACCAAATACTAAAGGAATTAAACCTGCTTCCAGACTATTTTCTATAGCTGAAAAGTCAATTTTGATTAGCTTTTTATCTTGAGTAACTGCCATAGTTACAGGTGGTAGGCTAATTACTGGCAAACCTGCTTGTAAAAACATCTTTGCTAGGAGTAGATTTAGATCTAGAACATCCTGGTGGACTAAACAAAATCCTAGTTTATCAGCATCACAACTCATGCCTTCGATAGTATTGTATTTTTTAGCTGACTGATGCCCAAACGAACCAGCACCGTTACCAATAATCAATTTTATATTGGGATTTTGATTGACAATATGGCTCACTTCACCAACTAGTTGTTGCATTATTTCGGGTCGAGCAGTAAAAGGTTTATCTTTATCAGTAATTAAAGACCCTCCTAGCTTGATTAATGCCAGATTCATCATGAAATTTCATCACCTCAAAACTATTATTTTGACAATTCAAATGCGATACAAAATGTTTTACCAACTGTAATAAATTGGGAAGCCTACACTTTACTGCAAGGTTCAGTGTAGGTAATTCACAAGCACCGATCAATTTAAACAAGCAAGCAATTCTCGATAATATTCCTCTGGTGTACGGGGTAAATAAGTCGTGACTTGTAAAGCTTGCTGGCTTAACTTGAAACCTTGAGTAATGTTAATACGGCTCAAGAAATCTATATCATGGGAAATTACCCAAAGCGCACCCTGATAATCATTGATACCTGATATCATTTGCTCAACTGTTTCAATATCTAAGTTATTAGTCGGCTCATCGAGAATCAACAGGTCAATTTCACAGATGCTAACGATCGCGATCGCTAATCTTGCCAATTCACCGCCACTCAACACTGATGCGCTTTTGTGAACGTCATCGTATTTAAATAGAAAGTGTCCTAGCTGTTGACGCAGCAGTTGATAGCTGAGGTTGGGATTTGCAGTTTGCATATTTTCGAGAATTGTCTGCTGGCGGTTTACCAGTTCATAGGTTTGGTCGAGATATACAGCTTTCATACTGGATGAGAGCAAAACTTCACCCGAATCCAAAACCGCTGTTTGCTGTACCATTCCTAGAATTGCTTTGGCGAGAGTCGATTTACCCGAACCATTCGCACCGACAATCGCCAAGCGATCGCCTGAGTTAATATGTAGCTGAATGTTTTCAATCAGCAAGCGTTCTGACATCCAAAGATTTGCACCTTGAATATCAATGAGATTTCTGCGTTTTTGATTTCTTTCTGCTAACTGGATACTTGTCACCTTAGTGGTTTTTACCTTAGTATCTGCAACGTTTTGCGTAGCTTTTGTTACTGCAAGTTCATGTTTCTTTTTCGCATTGCCAGCGGAAGCCTCAGCTTTAGTTTTAATCAATCCGGCGGAGGCTCTGTCAATACTGCCATTGAGAAACTTAGCACGGCCTTGGCGGTGAGATTGGGCGGCGCGTTGCTGTTCTTGCATAGCTGTAGCTTGGGCACGTTTGAGTTCTTTTCTGGCGACTTCATGCGATCGCAATGACGCTTCTAATTCTATTTCTTTCTTTTTTCGATAGTGAGAAAAATTACCTCCGTATACCCTTACTCCTTCAGGCGTTAGTTCCCAAGTAACATCTGTCACCTGATCTAAGAAAAAAGGCTTGTGGGAGACAATGATATATGCACCAGCGAAATCTTGGAGAAACAGCCTTAAACTTTCTAGCGCCAACAGATCCATGTGGTTTGTTGGTTCATCTAGTAATAGCAAGTTTGGTTCTTGAGATAAACCAATTGCGAGAAATAGTTTTGTGAGTTCCCCACCACTTAAGTTAGTAACTGGTAGAGATAAATCAAGCGTAGTGTGGAATTGCGTTTCCAAAATTTCCTCAATCTGCCACCATTCATCAGAAACAGAACTCAAAAAATCGAGTACTGAGTCTGCTGTGATTTCTTGTCTGATGGTGCTGATTTGGGGTAAGTAGTAGACATTATTCTTACACCATACAGAACCAATACTGGGAGTAATTTGACCTGCAAGTATCTTCAACAGAGTTGATTTTCCTACTCCATTACAACCGACTAAAGCAATGCGATTGCCTAAACTAATATTGATATTAACTTCCTGAAATAAAGTTCTATCTAAGCCGAGTTCGTAACCGATATTCTCAGCTAATAAAATTAAATTTTTATGCATACTAATCCTCAATTCTGATTATGCAACTTTTACTTAAACGCACAGTAAAATGCTGGAATATCAGCTAGTTATGAGCCACCCGATTAAAGGCAAACCAGCCGACTATCCCGCAAGAAAATAAAGATTATGGTACTGAGAGTTGTTAAATCATTAGCCTGTTTGACACTCAGAATAAGCTCTACAAAACTGCGAACGGCAGTTGAGTGTAGATTATGGATTGTAAATAAGACTTAGTAGCCAGAAAGCTTTGAGCTAACTTGCTAATTTCTGGATTATTCTTTGTTGACACTGTTGCTTGCCAGCAACACTTTTTGCTACTACTTCATGTCTATTAGGTGAATCGAGGCGTTTTGATATTTGAAGTTATCTACAGCTTACCACAATATAATTCAATACGGTTCAGATCTTTGTAGGGGCACGGCGCTAGTAAGATTGTCTAGTTGTGAAAAATATTTTGGGTGTTCCCTACGATATAATGCATCCCAGCCTAACTGAACTGTATTGCAATATAATTCCATAAGCCTACTCAATGATATTTGCTTCTTTGTAATCTACGGAATTAGAATTTACGCACAAAGGCTACAGGGGTACGTGGATGTTCCCTACCCATCTATCGCATTCTTTCTTCAAATTGATATAAAAATTTAACTTTAATAATGATACAAATACACGGGTAAGGGTTTAGCATTGCTAAACCCCTACGAAAAATCTATCTGTATCACGATTTTTGTGAATTGGTATAAGGTGAGAAAAATTATTTATTCCTTACCCAGTTATAGTTTTTTCATTGCCAAAATTTTTTGAGCTACTACTTCAGGAACTGGCATTACTGATAACCGATTTCCTGTTCGCACTAACATTAATTCTTCGGGAGTAAACTTCTCTTTGAGTGTTGATAGCAAGATAGGCTGAGAGAAATACTCAACAAATTCTACAATCACTGTTTGCCAGCGAGGAGATTCAGGTGTTGACTTTGGGTCATAGTATTTGCTATTTGGCTCAAACTGTGTCGGGTCAGCAATACCTATTTTGATAACACGTGTTAACCCAGCAATACCTGTAAGCTTACTATTTGAATGGTAGAAAAAAGCTAAGTCTCCTATCTGCATTTCGCGGAGAAAGTTGCGAGCTTGATAATTACGAACACCATCCCAGATAGTTTGACCTTGGTATTGTAGGTCAGTAATGCTATAAACTTCTGGTTCTGACTTCATTAGCCAATAATTCATCGAATTTATCGCCTTCGCTGTGTCTTAAATATCTAGAGATAAGGATAGTACCAAATGATGCTAAATAATAGATATTTTCTTGATTTTTATCTGGAATTTGGCTAGCGATCGCTAAACAAAAAGCTAGGCAAAACCAAATTTTTTTGTTTAGGGTTTAGCATTGCTAAACCCTAACAGTGTGGCTTTAATATTCTCGGTGTTAATTATGAGCTAATAACCATCGGATAAGGTTCTAAAGTGGTCACTAATTTAACATTGAACTCTGCCTCAAATACTCCTTTTTTATAATCTAAACTCCACATTTCTAAGGCACAATCATCATCAGAATGAGATGGAAAAACTCGCAACTTAACTTCTTGAGTGTTAGGATGGAATTCGCACTGCACTCCTGCGATCGCACCAATTTGCCGCCGATCTAAAGCTACTGCTAATCTTAAAAGCGCACTTAATTGGCTGACTATTTGACGATGTTGTTTAGTTAATAGATTACGGAAATTATCGTGCTTTTTCTTGGGTGCAGATTTACGATGATATCTGGCTAAATTGGCAATGATTTCGATTTCTGTTTCGGTATAACCGAGTAATTCACTATTGCGAATTAGATAGTAAGAGTGTTTGTGGTGAGATGAATGGCTGATATGATGACCGCAATTATGTAATATCGCCGCCGCCCATAGCAGTTGCCGTTCTTCTGTGCCCCAGTAGTGTAATTTGTTTTGAGTTTGGTCAAATAAACTCAGCGCAAATTTAGCAATGCGATCGCAATGTTCTAAGTTAATTTGATACTTGCTAGCTTGTTTCAGCACACTACGTTGCCGAACCGAACTTTGGAAACGCAGTTTATCTTCAATTAAACCGTGGGCTAGCATCCAGTCCACGATTACACCCTCTCGGAGGGCACGCTCACATATTGTTACTGAATCAACGCCTAAAAGCGTCATAGCTTCCTGTAATATTACTGCGCCTGCCAGTATAACTTCAGACCGCTTATCTGGCATACCAGGTATCGCAGTTCTTTCGACGTTAGTCATTCTTCGCAAGCGATTTACCCAATCCCGCAAGTCTTTGAGGCTGAGTTGATAGCCATTCAGCGTGGAAGGAACATAACCTAATTTTTCTCGGGCATTAATTAACGCCAAGGTTTCAATCGTACCTGAAGTGCCAACCAACCGGGGCGATTCCCCAAACTTAAGGTTTGCCTGCACTTCTTCCACAGAACGTTCTAACATTCCACGTGCATAAGCTTGGAGGTACTGAAACTCAGCGTTGCTAATAGGATCGGTGGTAATTAATTCGCCCGTGAGGCGGACTGCACCAATTTTCGTACTGGTGAGCGTGCGTGGCTCGTTACTATCCCCCAAAACTAATTCTGTGGAACCACCACCAATATCAACGATCGTGTGAGGCTGGTTGTGAAATTCCATCCCCGACAACACACCCAGGTAGATGCGTCGCGCTTCCTCTTGTCCAGAAATCAAATCAACGCTCAAACCCAAGTCAACTGCTACTCTATGGAGAAAATCCTTACCATTGGGGGCTTCTCGGACGGCGCTAGTTGCTACAGCCACGATGGTTTCAGCGTTGAAAGTGTCGGCAACTTTTTGAAAGCGTCCTAGAGCCGCGATCGCTTTTTCCATAATCTCTGGTTTAAGATAACCCGTAGCCAGATCGCGATCGCCTAGTCTTACAGTTTCTTTTTCTCTGGCAATAATGCTAAAAGCTGGTAGGGTGGTGTCAATTTTCACCACTACCATGTGCAAAGAATTGGTACCTAGGTCAATGGCAGCAATAATCCGGTGTTGCTTAACTGTTTGAGTAGGAAGGCTCACGCAGTTAGCTGAAACTAAACTAAGCATCTAGTTTTCTCTCTGTTAAAGAAGGATAGTAAAAACTAATGTGTCGGGGTAATTACGGTTGAGTAGTTGACAACTCTACCTAATTTCAGAATATTCACCCTGCTGCTCACAACTAAATTGACCATTTAGATGTATCTAAAGATGCCAGTTTAGGTTGTGTTTTTACAAATAGCAAATAAAGATATTCTATAGATGTAAAGATGTGTTAATTCATCTAGCCCAAGTAATTACTTCATTTTTTCTTCACTTCTATGCTTAGAACCCCAGAAAGCAACCAAGAACCGATGTGGCTGGTAATTTTTCGGCTTTTGCGGTGGCATAAACCAGAAGGACGATTAATTTTGATGATTCCTGCACTTTGGGCAGTTTTTTTGGCAGCCGCAGGTAAACCACCTTTGCCTTTAGTGGGCGTAATTATCTTGGGGACTCTCGCCACTAGTGCGGCGGGGTGCGTTGTCAATGATTTGTGGGATCGGGATATCGATCCAGAAGTGGAAAGAACCCGCGATCGCCCCCTAGCTGCCCGTACACTGTCGATTAAAGTGGGGATTGGTGTGGGAATAGTAGCGCTGTTTTGTGCCGCAGTTCTGGCGTTTTATCTCAACCCCTTAACTTTTTGGTTGTCTGCGGCAGCTGTGCCTGTCATTTTATTGTATCCAGGGGCGAAGCGAGTTTTTCCTGTACCGCAATTGGTGCTGTCGATTGCTTGGGGTTTTGCTGTGTTAATTAGCTGGAGTGCTGTTACTCAAAATATCTCCCAACCAACTTGGTTACTTTGGGGTGCGACAGTACTGTGGACATTAGGATTTGATACTGTCTATGCTATGAGCGATCGCGAGGACGATAGACGCATTGGTATTAATTCTAGCGCCCTGTTTTTTGGTAATTACGCCCCTGTAGCGATTGGCATTTTCTATGCTGGCACAATTGCCTTACTTGCTAGCTTAGGTATTGCGATCAACCTTCACATTGCTTTTTGGATTAGCCTAGTAATTGCCACAGTTGGCTGGGTTTGGCAGTCACTACAGTTAAGCAAGCCCAATTTACCCAACTCTGCTTATGGTGCGATGTTCCGCCAAAATGTCTGGATTGGTTTTATCTTACTGGCGGGGATGATTGCTGGCTCTTTGTGATTCTTGCCCATCTATTCCTTGATTACTGTGTTGAAATATGAATGCTCACAAGGTAGAAGTCGTTTTAAGTGAAGATGGAACTCTGACATTACAAGGTTTACCCTTTCATGCTGGAGATGCTGTGGAAGTGATTATTCTGGAAACTAAAACTCCGCAGCAACAAGCCCAACATTTACCCCAATCAGGTACAAATCCTTATTCTTTGCACAACACACAGCCATACCGTTATGACGACCCCACAGAACCCGTCGCTTTAGAGGACTGGGAAGTTTTGCAATGATTGTACTTGATACTCATATTTGGGTTTGGTGGGTTCAGAACGATTCACGACTGACCCAACAACAGCGACAATGGTTACAAGATTACGAGTCTGACGGTTTAGGAGTGAGCATTCTTTCTTGCTGGGAGGTAGCCAAATTGGTAGAGAAAAAAAGATTAATTCTACCTTTGACTATTGATCAATGGCTAGAAGTTGCTTTAGCTTATCCTGGTGTACAACTATTAAATTTGTCCCTGCCAATAGTAATTGATTCAACTCAATTAAGCGGCTTCCACAGTGACCCGTTTGACCAACTTATTGTGGCTACAGCGAGATTTTATAATTGTTATTTGCTAACTGTGGATGCGAAAATTCTTAACTATTCTGATGTGCAAACGCTCAAGTAGTGCTAGTCATTCTACAGATGAAATCATCAAGATTCAGATTAAGACTTTTAAATCATTACTGACCATTGCCCCACAGCCTACCGTGATGAGCGAAATATTACCCGCCCTGGAGATTCTTCTTGATTAATTCGCGCGTAGACTCGCAGACAAGTCAATACTTCCCCAGGATTTCCGCCACAATCTAGTTGCAAGTCATCTTTTGTTAAAGCGCATATATCGGCGTAAAGACCTGATAATTGGCGAATTCGGACTTCATTACCTGCTTTAATTGCCTCATCTACAAATTTTTTCAGCATACGCCGTGATTCTTGTTGTAAATTACCCCACCAAGAATAGCGATCGCCTGGAGGAACAAATACTAAAGAATGAATTGCCTCATCCATGTCAATCCAAGCACGTAGAGTTGATATTGGATCGGCATTTTCCACAGCTTTTTGTGTGCGTTGAAAGCGATGTGTTAAAGCTTCAATGTATTGATTTTGCTGTTCTGGCTTGGAGTGTAAGGAGACAATATCAAAGCTGAAAACGCTCTTTAAAGCATGATGTAAATCTGGTTCTATCTCGATAAAATTTATACACAAAAGTAAGTAACCAACTAGAAAATTTAAATCTTTTGATTCACTAGCTTGGGCAATTTCTGTAAAAGATAGTGATTTTTGAGACAAACATAAACCCTTAGCTTGGACAGTACCACTTAGCCCGGGGTAAATAATTTCATCTCGGATGAAGGGTAGGAGGTAGAGATCCGAAGTATTTTCTACTGCACCAGTTTCCTCAGCCAGAGTTAAGGCGCGTTGTCGCCAAGCTGTGGCCAAGTCTTCTGGAACTCGCAGCAGCTTGCGTTGAATCTCATTCCATAATTCTGCGTCTGTTTGGCTTTGTAATTGGGAATTTCCTAAATACAATTTGAGTTCTTTATCTGCGTCGAATTCTTCGCGGAGGCGACTTAGTTTTAATTCATTTGTAGAGTTAGATTGTAGAGATGTAGGTTGTAATAAGCTGTGAATTTCTTGCAGCACTTCGTCGCATAATTTAGCCCCTGGATCGAGAGGAAATTCTGTTTGCACTTGCTTTAAAGAAGCGGCAATTCCATACAGGCTAAACCGGAGTAATTGAGCTAATTGTGAGTTTTCTGTTTCTAATAACTGACGTAGGTGCTGCATGAATACCGCCTCCAGATTACCTGTTTTTTACCTGACGCGAAGGTAAGATTTAAACAAACCACAGAGACGCAGAGTACACAGAAGAAGATGTCTTTAAGAGAGTAAAACTCTTTGTTTTATTAAATCACTTTCTCATTAACTCCTCTCTGCGCCTCTGCGCCTCTGCGTGAGTTATTTACCCTAATGAATCCCGCAAAAAGGATCGCGTTCTTTATCCACTTCGTTGGGTTGCAACTCTAGTTCGGCGCGGTAAACACATCCAGGTTGCTTGAGGCTTTCTTGCTTGTTTGATGTCCAGTAAGGTACTTCCCCGGCGTGCATTCGCAAAATACCTTGATTGTCGAGAGTTACACGATATTGGCAAGGGTAATCTGTGGTGACATCTGGTTTACTTAATGCGCCGATGCGTATCCATTTTTTAGTATTGGTTTGTGCATCTGTTTGTACAACATAAAAAGTATGTTGTCCATTTTTGGGGAATGGAGGTAAGGGATTACTAATTAATCCGGTTCCTGGTTCTGGGGAACCATCGCGTAAATAATGAAATTCTTGCAGCGATTTACTGACATCTTTGTCGGCTTCAAATACTAAATGATAAGCATCCGGTTGATCGACGGTTGCTGACTCGATTACGTTGATGGCAATATCACCATCATTTAAGTCTTTATTGGGGCGTTCAATGGCAATGTTCCACTTTAATTTACCATCTGCAAATAGCGTAGATGTTTTTGAGGCGGCGGAGATGACTGAAGTTACATCAATCCCAGAAACATCTATTAAATAATGAGGATTTCCTTGACAAAGCAAAACGCTAAATTGCAAGGTTTGATCGATTTCAAACTGGACTTTGATTTTTTTCAAGAAATCTGCTTCTAATAACCCTAGTTTCTCCATCAAGGTTTTGCCATCGAAGCTACCCCAAAGCCGCAAGTCGCCATCTTCGTAGTCTTGACGGTAAATAATGTTAGTTAATTGTATCCCTTGCCACTCAGTCCGAACTTTGGCTACGCTTTCTCCAGCGGCTAGTTGATAAAGTTCTTGTCCGGCTTTAAAGATTGTCAGCAGTTCGTTACTTTGGGTTTTGCGTTTGAAGTTGCAGGGTAAATAATAAAACAGGTTTTTGACATCAATTTCTAGTTGGTTTGCTCCCTTACGTAGTAATCCTTTTGACTCTTCAGGGTCGAATCTCAATCTACGTAGTTTTTCGGCATAGCAAGCACCGGCAGAGGTGGCTAATTTGGTAAATTCCAACACAAAGGTAATTCGTTCGGGATTCCAGACGAAATAAGGCGATTTGCTAAATTCTTGGTAAATGTAGCGCTGTACGAGGTCGAGGCTGCAAGTTTTACCCGATAAAATTAGCCAATCAACTTTGTGGGTATTCCAAGAATCGATGGTGCTATCTTCGGGACGTAAGCGACTATCCATCAAACCTTGGGCTATACCAATCGCTTCTTTAATGGCTGATGATGCAGCGCGATCGAATTGCTGACTATCGATGGTGACGCAAATGCTACTGGCATCTTTTACCTGATATTTAATTGCACTTTGAGTTAGTAACTCATAAATGTGCTGTTCTGAGAGACTGAAGGTTAGGGGAGAACCGTCTTCTGGTGGCTTTTGTCCGAGTTTGATTTTGGCAGCTTCAGCATGATCCCAAAGAGTATAAAAAGTTTGTAGGCGTTGGGGTGCTTGTTGCCAACGAGTAGGTAATACTTTCTCAGCCGTATCTAAAGCATCTTTATAAGCAGCGTCACCTTCGGGATTTTCTTTATCCAAACATTTCAAAATACTGCCGCTTTTGAATTGTCCATTCTCTAGAAAACGTTCGTTTAATTCCGAGTTAATTAAATCTTCTAACTTGTCACTTTCTACATCACCGTTAGTGACTGCTGTTAATAAAAAGTCTGCGATCGCTACTTTTAAAAGCCTGAATATTCTTAGGGTAATTAACTCGCCACCTAGCTGTAAATGCCCAGAAGAACCTAATAGTTTGGGTGTGAGTCTATAGTAGCGTCCCCCTAAACCTCTATCTTCGTTATCGGCAAAGAAGGGAGTTCTATCTTCTAAAGTTAATTCAATTAATGCTAAGTCTGTAGTTCCGCCACCAATATCTAAAACCAGAACATTTTGTGACCATTTATTTCCCTCTTGGCGACAACGAGTTTTGAAAGATTCAATCCCAATGTTGAGATTACCGCCAAATTCTCGCCATAAGAAAAATATCGCCACAGAAACGGCTTCATCATAAGCAGTTTGAACATCATCCAGCCCTAACTGTTCAACTAATTCCTTAACTTCCTTACGCACAACAGGCGGGGCGACGGTGGGATAGGTAACAACTGCGGAGAGAAAATCCCCTTCCGAAAATCTGCGTCTGGCGCGTCGGCGGTAGTCTTCTGTTAACTCAATTAAATGTCCCCAAGCTGCTTGAACTAATTGGTTGACGTTAATTGTTTGTTCTTCTTCATCTAAAATAACTGGGAAAGAACGATCCTGACCAAAATAGCGTTTGGGCGAGTGATGAAAGCGGCTAATAATTTCTTTTAAAACACTGCTGGTTCCTTGGGCGATCGCTTTTTTTCTATTATCGCTGGCTTCCCTACCCATTTTAAGTTTTAAAGCAGCAAGTTTAGCAATTTCCAACTCGCTTTTAATTTCTGTGCTGCGGCGATCGATATCTAATACTACTGGGATAAGATTTTGCGATTCTAGAGTCGGAACGCGGAAGACTTCATGATATATCTGATAAAGTTTTTTGCTGACTGCGCGTCGGAAGCGATCGCTTGTACCTAAGCATAATTCAATTTGGCGTAGTGCTTCTAAAAATCGCTCTTTATTATCACTTTCAAAAACTTCACTTAAGCGGCTGGGTTCTATCTCCAAATTTTTACTAATATCAGCAATGAATTTTTCCCAGTCGCTAGCGCTGACATCTGGTAAAGCAATTCCGGCGGGAGAATTCAACCATTGTGCCATGCGATCGCGTAATCGCATTTCTTGTTCTTTGGGTAATACTTCGGCGATGGGTACTTCAATGGGATCGAAGAGTGTGACTGTGGAGTTGGATGTGCCAAAATCTAGGGCAAACCATCCGGGGAATCTTTTTTGTTGTTCGCTATTTAGTTGGGAGGAGTTCATGGTATTGAGGGGTTAATTTAATTGAGGATTTGTCTCACGCAGAGACGCAGAGAAAATGAGGTTTTTGAGATTACAAAATCTTTAGTGAAACTCTCAAATTTTTAACTTTTATTCTTAACTTTGCGTCCTTTGCGTCTACCCTGCGGGAACAGCTTTGCCGAATGCGGTTCGTTTCTTGATCATTTTTTAAACGAACCGCAAAGGACACGAAGAACACGAAGGAAGGAAATAGGAGAGAAATTAGGATTTTTTTACCGATAATTAATAACTGCAACATCTGAAAGAATTTGCAACCAAGTAGGAATTGCTAGCTGTGATGATTCTCCAGCGGCTATATATCTCAGCAATGCTTCTTTTTTAGAAAGATTTTGCAAACTGGGAATAATTTGATCCAAAACACCTGCTAATTCTGCATTCACTTGTTGATTGACTTCGCTAACATATTGCACAAGGTGTAGACTGGCACTAGCAGTAATTTCATCCCGCAGTCGCAGTACAAAAAGTTGATGATTATTGGATTTGGAGGAACCATTGCGTTCTGGTGCCCAATCAAAGATTTGTCCTATATTGTGTTTCTCATCTTGACGCGCTAAGGGAAAGATAATTTCTGGTGAGATTGCTCTTTCTTTGCTATGAATTTCTGAGATGATAGCTTCTTGCCATTGATTAGGATCGCACCCTAACAGCAGTTTATAAAAAAGTTCAGCTTCTTCAATACCAAATTTAGATTCGAGATCTGATTCCATTTCAGGGTTGAGATTTGCTAACAAATATTCACGCTCTTGGGCGACAACGTTTGATAGTTTGGTCAGTAAATCTCCAATCGCTTGACGAATGCGATCGCGGGCAAATTCTTCTAATTCTTGAACAGTCTTGGCAAAGGTGGGATAAAAATCGTCGCTTTTGGTAGGAATGGTAGTATTAACTCTGTTTCCTCTATCAAATAATTTCCCGGCTGCACCTTTAGATTCGGTGAGTGCAATTGTGCCATTATTGGATTTGTTGAATAGTAAAGTCCACTGATTCCAATTAAGAATTCTATATGTTAGCTCATCTTTAACTACATCGCTGACACCAATTCCGCGTCTATCTTTAAGTGGTTCTTTACCTAAATCTTTTTGGAAATTTCTGTAGGTTTTATCCAAATTTTCAATCACATCTCGCAAATCTAGCAAAGCTGGACTGTCTGCGGTTGGTATACCTTGCTCGTGAATTTCTTCGAGGATAATTTTCAGGTTATCCTGTTGTTGACGTACAGTATCAGCAGACCTTTTAGTGTCTTCATAAAGTTGTTTCAGACCGTGAGTAGCTACGTGATTTTGAATCAATTCCCGCAGCTTACTAATCCCACCATCTTGAGCGAAGTAACCTAGTTGTCTACCGAGATAGTTACGCGCATCAGATGCTAATAAGCGATCGCTTAAAGTTCCCCATTTATCTTGTAACCGCTTGGAACGGTCTAAATAATCGGGATAGTCTAGATTAGCTAAAAATTCCGGCGAACCGGCTTTTACCGTAGTTGAACGTTTGGCTAAGTCTGCTAGTCCTAGTAGTGGTGAGAGTAAAACAATGCGGTCTTTTTTGGTGGTAAAAGCACTAGCACCATCAATAGTAGTTTGCAGAACTTTGAGTTTTTGGAAAACGCTACTTTCGTGTAAGGGATAATCGCCGTTATCGTTAATTAGTTGGTCGAGTTCTCGTTCCCCACCTTCACTTTCTAAAGGAAGTTGGTCGAAGCGTCCCACACCTACCAAAATTAGATCCTTGAGGTCTTGTCCTGGTCGCTGCTGCTGCATCATAGTAAAGATTTTATTGGCGCGATCGCTTCCTGGCGATTTACCATTTAACAGCACTAAAATTGTCTGGACTTCGGCTAATTCTCGCAGTGATAAAAATGTATCTCTTGCACCAGAATTTGCAGCACCCAATCCCGGAAAATCAAGCAAAATAAATTCCGATGCACCTGTAACATCCCAAATTTCTCGTGAGATTTTGACCTCTATATCCACACGACGAATTAGTGGGAAACTATTCTGCAATAACTTTGTTGTTAATGTTTGCGGCGGACTTGGTAATTTGATATGAGCAGGCGGTAAATCATCAAAGCTAATAGTTTGAATTGCCATTGGCTGCTCGGCAAGCTGCAATCCCTCACGGGCAGTGTTAGCATCAATTTGGTAGCATCCACCACACATTGCTTCGCCGTAAGCTTGATAAGCGCGAATAAATAATACTAATTCCCGCAGCAAATAACGTAACTCTAAATTATTGCTACTTCTCCATGTTTCCTCACACCAGATGAGAATATCTTTTGGTTCTTTTAGCTTCGTTAGCAGCGCAGGTAGTAGTCCGGCGGCGATTGTGCGGCGATTGGCTTCCCCAACCATGAAGCGCAGACAATCACTCACACCTTCATGAGAAAGATACTCGACTTTAAAGTTGCCTAACTGGGTAGTAGCAAAGCCGTCATGGGGTATGATGTGGATGGCTGTAACGTTGCCCGTGGTAGGGTTTTCACTAACTGGTAAAGCATCGGCGTATCCGATTAAGCTGCCTAATAGCAAAGTTTTACCGCTACTAAATTCACCCATCACCCCAATTTTTACTGGTGAAGTAGCAAGTTCTACAGTTTTCTCAGCAGCTTCCCGCAGGCGAAACAGACTCTCATCAAGACTAGCTGGTACCCAATCTTCTTGCTTAGAGGGATATTCAGGCACAGAGTCTAATTTCTGGAGGATGAATTCGCCATATTCTTTAAAACGCTCCAGTTGTTCTGTTTCCATAGAGTATTTTTTGCTCTAAGATAAATTGCTGTGAGTTTTATAACACAAAAAATGCGACCTTCGCTTTACGATAATTCAAAACCTCAAAATTAAAAATTCAAAAAAATTAACTAATTTTTCATAACAAAAATTTGCATAAATAAAGTTTAAAATTGTGCTTTTTGTTAGTTATTTTCTGTTGGATATCTCAGATAATCAATCTCAATCCATTCCTAAAAATCAAGTGCATCTATGAAATCTGCCGCATAGTGGCATTAGAGGCAGAAAATTAGATTAAGGTGCGGCATAAAGATAAATTTGGCAATCATGATTGGTGAGATTCGCGATCGCTCTTGGCAAAGGAGGGTGCGATCGCGGATTATTTCTTTTTGTCAAGAGTTAAGAGTCCAGAGTCAACACTCAAGAGTCAAACATTTCTTCCCCCTGCTCCCCTGCTTCATTGGGACTGCCTTTCTTAATCTAAAATCCAAAATCCAAAATCCAAAATTGATATGAGGGGAGCAAACCCTCTCGTCAGCAATAACTTTCTGTGTCAGAATCAAGTTCTAAATATTTTTACTGAGTCAAAAATTCCCCAAAACCACCGCTGCCATATATTTCCAGTGGATAATGGCTGCATTACCTGGTTAATCTTTATGAATCTTTGACAGTTTCTTTACGCAAACTTAACTTAGCCTTATTGAAATGTTAACCAGAAGGCTGTTAACTGAATAGTAATTCACTTTTTGCTGCAACATTTGAACCCCTCAAATAGCCTAAAATTAATAGGCATTGAGGGGATTCTTTGTTTTTTACAGATGAGAATTTAAAGTTGAGTAACAAACAGACTCAGCCAATGCGCTTCTAAATTGGAGATTTTCCTGTTGCTGTTGCCCATTCTAAGTTCCCTTTTAACAGTGTTACATAAATAAATTTGTCTTTTTATTTACCTAAAAAATAATGCTTAAATTAGACATAATTTTGTCATAGTTTTGCAATAGCTCTGTCAATAGGATATGTGATGCTTGATTCAACTCTGGATGGGTAAATAGTATCAAGCTATAACAAACACCAGTGTTTACCAGTTAGGAATTATCAGGCAATGCCCTGAGAAAATTACTGACTTTGCAAATTGCAATTTCTGTGTGGTGGAAAAAGAAATATGAATTGGAAATTACTTGCTGTAATCCCGATGCTGACTCTAGCTACTGCTGTGCCAGCGTACTCTCAGATGACTAATAAAAGCCCAAATACTACTAACCATACTCAAGTTACACAACCTAAAGTTAGCGCTACCAAAAAGACTAATGTTGCGAAAAAGCCTACTACTAAGGCAAACCAAACTATCGCCTTAAGATTAGGTAGCCAAGGACAATCAGTTAAAGTTGCTCAAGACTTTTTAAAGAAGCAAGGATTGTACACCGGAAATGTGAATGGTGTCTTTAATAAAGAGACACGTTCAGCTGTTATGAAATTCCAAAAATCTAAAGGCTTAAAAGCAGATGGAATCATTGGACGCCGGACTTTGGCTGCAATGAAGTAAATCTAGCTAACTCAAGTGACACATCATCAAAGAGACTGGTTAACAAAAATATCAGTCTCTTTATTTTTTTGTAGTTTTAATACCAATTTGAAAAATGATTGCGACAGATGGAAATCTGAAACGCTTATCCAATAGATGTTTCACAATCCAAAATCTGTCCTGAAAAGTTTGCTCAACGGGGGGAACCCCCGCACGCAACTTTCCGCAAAATCTAAAATCTAAAATGGTATAAGTACCATAAACTAGCTTTTTACTTAATCTCAGACTTGACGGTAAACTCTAAAGCACGGCAAAATTAGTACAAAAGTTCCAGTGGAGAGAAACTGGAGGTCTTAAACATGACTACTACGTTAAGTTGTCGTAATTATATCGATGGTCAATGGTTGAGTGCTTTAGGGGGAGCTACCTTAGAAAGTCGTAATCCTGCTGATAAAAATGAAGTTGTTGCTACTTTCCCCCGTTCCGTAGCAAATGATGTGAATACAGCAGTAGCCGCAGCCCGCCAAGCTTACCAAAGTTGGCGGAAAGTCCCCGCACCAGCCAGAGCAGAATATATTTTTCGGGTTGGGGAAATATTACTTCAACATAAAGAAGAACTCGCTCAGTTAATTAGTCGGGAAATGGGTAAGCCCTTAACTGAAGCTAGAGGAGATGTTCAAGAAGGAATTGACTGTGCTTTTTATAGTGCTGGTGAAGGGCGGCGGCTATTTGGGCTAACTACTCCCTCGGAAATGCCCAATAAATTCGCAATGACAGTGCGATCGCCTATAGGGGTGTGTGCTTTGATTACTCCTTGGAATTTCCCTGTGGCGATTCCTTGCTGGAAAGCTATGCCAGCATTGGTATGTGGGAATACTGTGATCCTCAAGCCGGCGGAAGATACCCCTGCTTGTGCAACCAAACTAATTGAGATTTTTGCCGAGGCTGGTTTACCACCTGGAGTCATTAACCTGGTGCATGGTGTAGGTGAAGAAGCTGGGAAAGCTTTAGTTGAGCATCCTGATGTTGATTTGGTGTCTTTTACTGGTTCTTCGGAAACAGGTGCATTTGTCGGTGCTACTTGCGGACGCACTCACAAGCGCGTGTGTTTAGAAATGGGTGGTAAAAATGCCCAAGTGGTAATGGAAGATGCAGACTTAGAACTAGCCTTAGATGGTGCTGTTTGGGGAGCATTTGGGACAACTGGACAAAGATGTACAGCTACTAGTCGCTTAATTTTGCACCGCGATATCAAAGAAAAATTTACTGCGATGCTTTATGAGCGTACCAGCAAGTTACGCTTAGGGGCTGGCACAGATACCAATACAGATATCGGGCCGTTAATCAACGAATCCCAACGTCAACGGGTAAATAATTATATGGAAATTGCCCGTGAAGAAGGTGCAAAGATTTTAATTGGTGGGGAAATTGCCAGCGAGGAGCAACTAAAAAATGGTTACTTCTTTCAACCAACCATTTTGGATGATGTAACTCCCGAAATGCGTGTGGCTCGTGAGGAGATATTTGGGCCAGTAGTGGCATTAATTGAGGTGAGTTCATTTGATGAAGCGATCGCCATCCTCAATAACACCAACTACGGTCTTTCTTCCTCAGTTTACACCCGCGACATCAACCGGGCTTTTACTGCCATGCGCGACATTGAGGCGGGTATCACCTATATTAACGGCCCTACCATCGGTGCGGAAGTACACTTACCTTTTGGTGGTGTGAAGCATACAGGCAACGGTCACAGAGAAGCTGGCACTACAGCTTTAGATGTTTTCACTGAATGGAAGAGTGTTTATGTTGACTTCTCAGGCAGTTTACAACGCGCTCAGATAGATAACCGGGAGTGAAGTTTGGCTGAAAGCTATAATTTGAGGCAGCAACTTGAGGCTAAAAGCCATGACTACAGTAGCAATCTTGCCAACAACAGACCCTAGCGGAGAGAAATCCTATCGGGCGATCGCCGGAGATAAACATTCTGTTGGCAAAACTGCGGGGCAAGCTTTAGATGCGTTAACTGCCCAGTTGGGTGAGGCTGAGTTTAATGCCATACTAATCATTCAAAGCTTTCGCTCTGACACATTCTTTAGTGCCGAGCAACAACAACAGTTATCGGACTTGATGAGATTATGGCGATCGGCGCGGGATCGGGGAGAAGAATTGCTCCCAGAACAACAGGCACAGCTGGATGAATTGGTTGAGGCTGAATTGAAAGCGGCGACAGTCAGTTTACTGCCCTAGTTCTTTGATGTTGTTCATCACTTGCTGGTACAAGTCTTTATTGTCTTCGCCTTGAAAGATATCGGCGGCTTTCTGTAAGTCTTTGAGTGCGCCTGGTTTATCTCCTTGGGCTGCACGCGCATTACCTCGGTTATTGTAGGCGGGGCCAAAGTTAGGATTGATACGAATGGCTTGATTGTAATCGGAGATTGCTGCTTGATTATCTCCTTTGGCGGCACGGAGATTACCTCGGTTATTGTAGGCGATCGCATATCTTGTGTTGAGGCGAATGGCTTGATTAAAATCTTCTAGAGCTCGATCTCGATCTCCGCCAGCAGCGAGAGCATTGGCTCGGTTATTATAAGCTTCGGCGTAGTTAGGTGCGAGGCGAATTGCTTCGTTGTAATCTTCTATAGCTCCTTTATTATCTCCTTGAGAGGCGCGGGCATTAGCACGGCTATTGTAGGCTTCCGCATCGTTGGGATTGAGCTTGAGTGCTGCATTATAATCTGCGATCGCAGCTTGTTTGTTGCCGACATCAAAGTAAGCCAGTCCCCGCGCTTTGTAGGCTGCACCATATTGGGGATTGAGGCTTATTGCTTTATCATAAGATGCGATCGCCGCTTGCGAGTTACCTTTGGCGTGCTGACTTTGTCCTTGCAAATAAAAGTCCACAGCCTTGGATGTTCCAGCTGGGCGACGACGGCTAGGAGGACTGACACCAATTTCTGTGACTAATACATCGCTTTTTTTACTACATGAAAGGCTGGTGATTGCACTCAATATAGTTAATAAAGATATAATTAATACTCTGGCTATTCTTTTCCATTGTTGCTCAAATAATTGCAATTTCATATTTTTTTAAACGTCATTATACCTAGATAGAATTATTTCTTCGATTAATTATTTGACTGTAAGTTTATATAGCAATCCTAGCTGATTTGTGGTACTTAACGAACCGCTCTACCCTTCGGGAACGTCTTCGACGAACGGGTTCGCCACTTGGCCATATTGATGGGAACCGTCAAGACGGCAAGTGGACTCACCAAGACGCCAAGGACGCCAAGGATGAGAAGATAGAGAAGTTTTCATGAATCATTTAGGGATGCGTCATTATCTAGGTTTAATTAACGATTGTCTGTCAGGTTAAAATGTGAAGAGCGTAGATGTCACTAAAATTTGTTGTAAACAATAAATCTCAGCAACATCCTATGAGACGGAGAGTGGCTTGTTGCAGGCTAGAGTGAAGTATAAAAACTGTTATCTATCCTGATTGAAATGTTGAGTTTCTCTCTTTCAACAGGTGATATTCTAGGCAGCAAGACTCTGTTTTTACCGCCTTTAATTATACTTTTTTCAAGTTTATTAAATTAATATCTGAATTTTTTTAGCGCAATCTTCATCAATATTAAGTTTTTTGCTGAGGTTTACTCGATACGTAAGTTTTACCAGTTTCCGCGAGGGTATAAATCCCCATGTGTTGTATTCTTTTTTCAAATTGGTATAACTTAATTACGAATTACGAATTACGAATGTCATCTTCTGGGGTTTTGGGAGTTAACCGCCAAGCTGTAGTCTCATCAATATCTACAGACAGTTGTTCTAGGTTTTCACCTAAATCTTTTTGGAGTTTCTGAGTCAGTGTGATGGGAAAATCTAAATTAACACCTTGGGTTTCTACTAGTCTTACTAGTTCAGCAAATGCTACTTTAACTGTTTTGCGCTCGTAACTAGTTAGCTTGCAATATGATGTTTCTGATACATTTTGAGCTTGCATAGCTTTTTTTATACGCTCTTGCAGATGTTCTAATTCGGAATTTAATATTTGAGCTTGCTGTTCTAGTTGAGTATATCTTACACCCAGCAATGCTAAATCTTCTGTGGTTGGATCGGGAATAATTTGCGATTGTAACTCTAACAATTTTAAATGCACTTGCGCAAGATATATACAATCTAGGTAAGCATAATCAATTTGTTCTTCAGTTAGCGGTCGCTTTCCCCAATCACTACTTTGTTCTTGTTTATCGATATGATGAAAGTTACACAGTGCTGTAGCTAAAGTTTTAAGTTGATGATTAGGTAAAGGTAAAAGATAGTAAGGAATATTTTTCGCTATTTCTAACGTACACGTGACATTTTTAGCTCGCTTGTTCCCAAGAAGTTTTAAATCATAACTGGCATTATGAAACACCTTCTCAATATCAGGATTGAGCATAATTTTTTCAATAAATTCCCCTATGATATCAGGCTGGTCTAACACGTCCAAAAGGTGAACGCGATCGCCACTCATATCATAGGGGTCATCTAATACTTGAATCAGCGATAATCTTGGATTACGACTTTTATAATCAGCTACTTCTGTATCTATCCACAGAGTTTGAGCTTGCGTATATTTAGCAATAATGGCATGAATTTCTCTGGCATGAGTCAAGTATGGCATGGGTTAATTTCTATTGCAGCAAAAGGGTAAAGTCACGGGTAAACCCAGATAGATGGTGTCATTAGTCCAAATTCTGTTGCATTGCTGTACCTATAGCTTGAGCCTCTTGATCTGTACTGTTTAGCAACGCATGGGCAACATTATATTGGTCAGTGTGACTGCGGTTTTGGCTGAGTTTATATTTTCCTTCCAATCGTGTCGCTGTCATCTCAAAACCAACGATACCGTTCATCATTCCCTGACGAAAGTTATCAGATAAGCTATCCCACTGCGATTTGTAATCAGAACTATATGTAGCAATCATTTCATCTATCATCTTATCCATCAGTTCTGGTGAGTCCTCCAGAGTGATGATTTGAGGTATACCATAAGCATGAACAGCTATATAGTTCCAGGTCGGTACGCTCTCGTGCTTTTCATACAAGGATGGTGAAATGTAGGCATGAGGCCCAGTGAAGATAGCAAGGGATTCACTCTGATCAAAGATTTGCCACTGGGGATTTTGTTTGGCAAGATGACCTGTAAGCTTCACAACGTTATCTTGCACAGTGACAACGAGTGGAACATGAGAAGCAACAGGGACGTTATTGTGAATCGATACCAATGTAGCAAAACTATTGGTACTCATGAAAGCGACTAGTTTATCAATGTCTTCTTCGCGAAAGGGATTTGGAATGTACATTATCCGGAAATCTTGCTCTCAGCTTTCAAAGTTAGTAGACTTTTATGATTGTGAGCGATCGCAGATCATTCTTGCAGGTATCAATAAACAAACAAAGCCTGTAGAGACAGGCCTTTTGTTATGAGAGTATTTCAATAATTGTAGAGGCGGATGTGAGAGAGATTCGGGAATGAGGGAAAGAATAATTTCCCCCTTCCTACTCTCTACTCTCGATTAAATATGAATTCCGCACTCAGTTTTGCCAGTTCCCCGCCAGCGTCCAGCGCGTTCGTCTTCACCTTCACCAACTTTGGTAGTGATGGGTTCATCGCCAATGCTGGGATAGCCTTGGTCATGCAAGGGGTTGTAAATTACTCCGTGTTCAGCCACGTAAGCCCAGCTTTTCTCACGTGTCCAGTTAGCTAAGGGATTAACTTTCAAGCGTCCTTGGCTATCCAATTCAAAGATAGGCATATTAGCACGGGTAACAGCTTGGTCACGGCGACGACCGGTAATCCAAGCGATGGTGTTGAGTTCGTCTAAACCCCGTTGCAACGGTTCAATTTTGGTAACGTGGTGGAATTGGGTAATATCTTTGTCCCAAAGTGCTTCGCCGTATTTGGCGGTAAAGGCTTCGCGGCTATCTACATCTGGAGCTTTGTAGGTTTTCAAATCTAGGTTATAGATTTCTTTTGCTTTAGCAACTAGTTCTAAAGTTTGAGGGAAGTGGAATAAGGTATCGAGAAATATAACTGGGGCTGGATGCTTCAGTTCAGTATAAAGAATATGGGTAATTATCATGTCATCCACGTTAAAGGCGCTGGTTTGCACCAGTCCCGTGGGGATATTTTCTATAGACCAGGCCAGTATCTCTTTAGGAGTAGCAGTTTCAAATTGTTGATTTAACTGTTCTAAATCAAAATCGCTTGTTGGGTTTGGAGAGACCGTGGAAACTGTCATGATAATCTTTTAGCTAAATGGTTCTTGAACTTCAACGAAATTTATTTTACCCCAAACAGGTACATACAAAGGCACATAAATCGCTAGAGAATGAGGGATTTGTAAAAATTATTTATTGTAGCGATTAATACATAGATACGTATATATATCGTTGATGCGATCAAAACCTGAGAGAAATAGTTAACAACTATTAATATTTTTCAGAATTTAGCTAGTTAAGCCAGCTAATTTTTAAGTAAATGCCACAGCATTTACTAAGAAAGATTACGGAATTTTAATTTTTTCCGTATATTTATGGATATAAAATACCAATATTGATATTCTTAATGAATCCTTAACTTAACAGGGATTCTATAAAATGAACGATTCAAAAGCTTCAGGCACCTTAGGTGTATCTATATTTATGGGCGCTCTCATAATGTTGACAAGCGCTAGCATCATCACCATCATGAGCGTGTTTTAAGAAATTAACAGCAATTTTTAGCAAATAAACTTTACAAAGCCCCTCTTGATTTGAGAGGGGCTTTTACATTGTGCAATTAAGGTGTTTAGCGATCGCTTACAGTTGTGTGAAGGAAAATTATCTGTTGAGGTAGACACGGGAAAAGGGGGACAAGGAGGATGGGGGAGTGTGGGGAGAGAGGGGAGAAACGAACCACACTTTCTTTATTAGCTCCCCCCGTCTTCCCCATCCTCCCACACTCCTTGTTTGCCCAATGCCCAATGCCCAATGCCCTATCCCCTATGCTCTTCAGCCGATTTCATTGCTGTCGTATCCTCTTGAGAAAAATTGCGTAACGATAACATCATTGAGTTGATGCGTTCAGCTTGTAGTTTCATTGTTAGCAAGATTTTAGGTAACTTGTTGATGAGAAAATCCAAATTGAGCACTTGTGTGTGATAGCTAATTTCACCGTTAGGGTGAGGATAGTGCAACTGATAAAGGCGCAACAGTTCTAGCAGTTGTTGGGTGCAATAGTTGATATCCGATAGATTGGTGGAAATAAAGTTAACAGGGCTTTTGATTTCGTGTGCTACACCTAATGCCCATAGTCCTAAGCTGGACATTTTTTCACTTTTGATCAGTTGTGCCTGTGTATTTTTGATTTGTTCCAAAGCTTGGGCTAACTGTTCAGCTTGCGCTGTTGCAGCAGATTCGGCAGCAAGGCTATTTTCGTAGAGTTGTGCGTGCTGAATGGCCAGAACGGCCTCATCTGCTACATACTGCAACAAATCCATTTCTGCATCATGCCAATTTCTGGGAGCAAAGCACTCATGGGCAATAATTAACCCCCATAATTGCGTACCCATCTTGATTGGTACAATTAAATTTGCTCTGATCTGAAGACTATGCAAAAACTCTCGATGGCAGGGAGTTAAATCTGCTGAGGCTGTATTGTTAATTGCCCGCACTCTTCCCCGCAAGTACAGACGGGCAGATTCTTCGGGAAAGCATTCTAATGGCGTTTTCATCCCCAAAATAGAACGCAAGTTACTGCCAACATCTTCAACTACTACTTCACCTTCTAACTCATCGAGAATTTTGTAAATCAATACCCGATCAGTTTTGAGCAACTTTCGCACTTCCTGCACGAGAGTTTGCAAGGTGAGCTTATAGTCTAGATTGCTACGTATTTGGTCGGAAATTTGCTTAACTACTCTAGTCAGATCTAAAGATTGTTGTAATTGGGCTGTGCGCTCTTCAACTAAACGTTCTAAATTAGCATTCAGCGCTCGCAGCTCTTGGTACATCTGCTGTTGCTGAATTGCGATCGCAAATTGATCTGCTATGGCTCGCCCAATAGAGATTTCTTCAGGTTTCCACCCAGGCGCTTGACCCTTTTTTTGCTCTAGCCAAGCCGCAAATGAAAGCTGGGGTAGCTTTTGTTGCTCATTTGTATCGCGTTGTCCTGCCCACAAGATTTCGCTATCAAATTCAGCGCGAAAAATACTTAAAACACCGATAAAAGTTTGACGGTAATTGAGAGGAATTATCAACATACCGCGAATTTTAGTTGGCTGGAATAGGGGAGCCAGTTCTTGCCAATGAGGTTCTTTGTAGAGATCGGTAATTGCCCAGATGTTACCTGTTTTACACTCAACCATCCAGTCTTGCCATAGAGGATGCTGCTCCATGACACTGTTTGCTAGTTGCTCTGGCAGTGTTGGTTGTTCGCCCCAAGTGTATAATTCTGCACTCTGTTCAATGTAAAGTCTACCGCCAATACCATCAAAGGCGGCAATAGTTGCTTCTAGTGCTGTTTGCAATTGGATGGTGGGTAAGGCGTGTAACAGGGTGGTAACACGATTAACGATCGCTTCTCGCTGTTGCTCTGCACGGGCTTGGCTAAGTAGGTAACTTTGGGCGATCGCAACTGAGATTTGATCTGCTACTTGCTGTACTAATTGCAGTTCTTGTTTCTCAACTGTGCGCGGTGTACTGTGGTGCGATACTAACAATCCCCACAGTCTAGGTTTTGCTGATTGCTCTTTTGGGTCGTGGTGTAAAATTGGCACTACTAACGAAGACTGCACACCCATTGCCGTTAGGTATTGAATGTGGCATGAGTCTACTGCGCGGTAGTAGAGATTTTCACTACTTAAAGATTTACCTGTTTCTGGACTGTCTAATGGCGATAGTCCGATCCGCCCACTGGCTACATTGACAATTGAACGCTGACGCGCCCGCAAAAACATATCTCGCGCTTCTTGAGGAATATCACTTGCCGGAAAGTGCAGCCCTAACAGCGATGGTAGACGCTGTTGATGTATAGATTCTGCCACGACTTCTCCACTGCCGTCGCTGTCAAACTGATACAGCATTACCCGATCTGTGTCCAAAAATGCACGAATTTCTGCAACAGTGGTCGTTAATATCTCTTTGAGTTCGAGTGATTGCCTAATTTGGGTTGTTATTCGATGTAGCAAACTTTCTTCGGCAATTCTTGTTTTTAAATCATGTGAGTACTCAGTAAATTCCATCTAGTATTGATTACCCTTCTTAAATGTATAAAAAGGTAGATGCTAAAAACGTGTATGACTGGTACGGCCTGCTAATTATGTTAATTGAGATTGTATGCTTAGTTACTTTCGTATATTACAAAAATTTATAGGCAGTATGCTCAAAGGTTATTGGTAAAAAATCTATCGTCATTTTGGTTGGATATGCTAGACCTGCAAGCGTTGCGATTTTGAAGCGATCGCACGGTGGTAGAGTGACTAATTATGAAAATAAGTAATTAGTATCAGGTTATTAACAATCTATCAGGATGTTAAATGATTGCCTAATGTATCGCTTATGTTATCAAAACCCAATAATTAGGCGATCGCTCACGTCAATAGTTACCAAGCAGCTGTTTCAAAATCTTTATCAAGAAAGGCAGAGGGCAGACAGAAGACATCCCTATCCAGTTTCAGCCTATGATCGCTTGTAGAAATGGGAGTTGCGGCAAGGATAGCAGCAAATGCGATTAATTTTATACAGCAAACCTGGATGTCATTTATGTGAGGGTTTACAGGAAAAGCTAGAAAAAATCCAAAATCTGGCGTTTGAGTTGGAAATTCGGGATATTACCACTCGTGAGGATTGGTTTTTGGCGTATCAATATGAGGTGCCAGTTTTATATTTATCGAATCAAGCAGATACTCATGAGAAACCTTTGCCACGTCCTTCGCCTCGTGCTAGTGTGCAGCAGTTGGAGCAAATGCTGCGTAAGTATTTATCCAATGATGAAAATAATGCAGAATAAGCGCAAGAAAAGCGTGTGACGAGGTTCACAAGATGAAACTGCGGGAATTACTAGCAGCGATAGACAGTGTAGAGCAATTACCTAACCATCCTGCTTTAGAGGATGCAGAAGTGCAGGGTTTGAAGACAAATTCCCATGCTTGCGGTGTGGGAGATTTGTTTATTGGGATGCCAGGAACAAGGGTAGATGGGGGAGAATTTTGGCAAAGTGCGATCGCATCGGGTGCGGTAGCGGCGGTTGTATCTCCCCAAGCTGTGCAGAAAAATCCTCCCACAACGGAGGCTTTTGTAGTTAGCGCTGATGATATGACTAAAGCCTGTGCCCAATTAGCAGGTGCTTTTTACGGTTATCCTAGCCAAAAACTTAAACTGGTGGGTGTTACGGGTACTAATGGTAAAACCACAACTACACACTTGATTGAATTTCTGTTGGCAAAGGCAAATTTACCGACAGCTTTGATGGGGACTCTCTACACTCGCTGGCCTGGTTTTGCCGAAACTGCTGTCCACACTACACCGTTTGCTGTGGAACTGCAACAACAACTAGCACAATCTGTAGATGCTGGTTGTGAGTATGGGGTGATGGAAGTGAGTTCCCATGCTTTAGCTCAAGGTCGCGTGTTGGGTTGTGAGTTTGAGGTGGGGGTGTTTAGCAATCTCACCCAAGACCACCTAGATTTTCACCGCGATATGGAAGATTATTTTGCGGCGAAAGCATTGTTGTTTAGTCCAGATTATCTCAAAGGACGGGCGATAATTAATGCTGATGACGCTTACGGTCAACGATTAATTGCTGCGTTGAATCCAGAAAAAGTGTGGAGTTACAGTGTTAACGATGCCAACGCTGATTTTTGGATGAGCGATTTGAGTTACGAACCTAATGGTGTGAGTGGGACATTGCATACACCCAAGGGTAATGTAGCTTTTCGTTCGCCTTTAGTTGGTCAATACAATTTAGAAAATCTTTTGGCAGCTGTTGGCGCAGTATTACACTTGGGTCTAGATTTGCAGTTAGTTGCAGCTGCTATCCCTGAATTTCCTGGCGTTCCCGGACGTATGGAACGAGTGCAGGTAATTCCCAATCAAGATATCAGCGTAATTGTAGATTATGCACACACACCAGACAGTTTAGAGAATTTACTCAAAGCTGCTCGTCCGTTTATTCCTGGTAAGATGATTTGTGTGTTTGGTTGTGGTGGCGATCGCGATCGCACTAAGCGACCGAAAATGGGGAAAATTGGTGCAGAATTAGCTGATGTGGCAGTAGTGACTTCAGATAATCCCCGCACTGAAGACCCTGAAAGGATTTTACAAGATATTTTGGCAGGAATTCCTGAAACAATCAATCCGACAGTTATTGGCGATCGCGCTTCCGCTATTCGCACGGCGATTTTACAAGCCCAACCTGGAGATGGAGTGTTACTTGCTGGTAAAGGTCACGAAGATTACCAAATTCTCGGCACTGAAAAAATCCACTTTGATGACCGAGAACACGCACGAGCAGCTTTACAAGAAAGACTGAAGATTCAAAATTAATTAAGAATTCCATTTGTTGTTAGGGACGCTATTTTTAGTGTCCCTATTACTGAAACAATAAGGTACAGGAGAGTTTTACGATAAATATAAATACCAATAATAAATTTTCAATTCTCAACTTATTTCCGATATGCTTGCGCCATTATATGGTAAATGCTACACTCCATTAGTTTTATAATTCATAATCCAGAATTCATAATTAATATTAATTTTCTTAGCTTTCTGGTAACTAAGGTAAACATCAGGGTGAAAAGCAAAAACAGAATTATTTTTTACTTTATCCTTCTCTATCTCTATCCCTCCTGCTTGTGCTTGACTCATGAATGATTCTCTGGCTCAGGATCTGTCAATTTATCAGTTAGCTTTGGCAATGCAAGCGCCTCCCCAAGCATTACCCCTCAATCCTGCTACTCTGCTATCACTACTTAGGTCACAAATTGACTTACTGATTGAGCAGAAAATTGCTGCAACCTTATGGGTAAAGCTACCGCCAGGAAAAATTTGGCAGTCAGAATTATGGCGCTATCAATCCGCAGTGGATATTTCGGCTGTCATTTATAACTGTCAAATTGATGAGAGACGAAAAGGAGAAACGATAGAAAGTAAATATCAGAGTCAATCTCTCGATGACTTAGTTATTAATTTATTACCAAATAAATATCTGCAAAGAGAATATTTTTTTATAGTCTTGTCACCACAGTTTTGCAGTCTCATTTTGGCTCATCGACCGCCTAAAAGACGTAAAACCAACATTTTAAAGAAGGGAAATTCTCGAAAAACAGTGCCTTTACTGGCAATGACTACTGTAGAAGGCAGAGTAATTCAGCGAGTGCTAGATGGCATTAAACAAGTAAGAACGCCAGAATCAGCCTCGATACTCCAAGCTGATTTTCTTTGCCCCAGCGTGCCAGACTCAGCACTTATGAATCAGCTGTTAGTCAAACAAGTCAAGCGACAAGATGAAATTAATCATCAATTGATGACAAAACGCATCGCCAAGTTGCAGCAGCAAAATCAAAAACTCTACAAAAAAGCACAAATTAAAGACGACTACTTGAGCAATGCGTGTCAGGAGTTGCGTACACCTCTCACCCACATGAAAACAGCGCTGTCGCTGTTAAATTCCCCTACCTTGAAACCGCCCCAACGGCAACGTTATTTACAAATGTTAAATATCCAGTGCGATCGCCAGAATTCTCTAATTTCTGGTTTATTAGATTTGGTGCATCTAGATCGCAATTTACAAGATTCGCCTTTAGAATCTGTATGCTTGGCGGATGTTGTGCCAGGAATAGTTAGTACCTACCAGCCTGTAGCCCAGGAAAAAGGAATTATGCTCGCCTACACAGTCCCCACAGAACTGCCATCTGTGTGGTGTGTCAGTGGCGGGTTGAGACTGATTGTGATTAATCTGCTGCATAACAGTATCAAATTTACACCCAGTGGCGGACAAGTTTGGGTGCGATCGCGCGTACATAATGATTATGTGCAACTAGAAGTCCGCGATACAGGTATCGGTATAGCCGAAACCGAAATTACCAAAATCTTTGACAGCTTTTATCGCGTGCGTTCTGGTGCAACTGATGAATCTAGCGGGCCGGGGTTGGGGTTAACAGTTGTACAGCAGTTACTTTGGCGTTCCGGCGGTTTTATTTCTTTGAGAAGTAAGCTCAATGAAGGTTCGACTTTTACAGTCAATTTACCAATAGTACGCGATCGCCCAGTTTAAAAGCAGGGGAAGACAAGAGAGTGTGGGGAGTGTGGGAAGTGTGGGGAGATAGGGAGGAAGCAGAGAAGAAATAACTATTACCTGTTCCCTGTTCCCCATGCCCAATGCCCAATGCCCAATGCCCAATGCCCCATTCCCCATGCCTTTTAGATGTGATATGAATTTAAATTTGAGAGTAATTCTCTCATCTGCCCTTCACCACTAGCCACATTTTCTCGCTCTTCTTGCGCCTCAATCCATTTCAACACGTCCTGAGCAGAACGCAAGGCACCTTCAATAAAGCCTTGGTAATCAGAGTAAGTTTCTCCGCAGATATGAATGTTTTTATGCTTGTATTGATCGTTGATCGAGCTAAAGGCTCTCAAACGTACCATTACTTCTCCTGACTTTACATTAGGTCGCCATGCATGACAGGCTGCACCATAAGGAGCTTTTCCCCAATCATGAATGCCAAAATCTTCAATAGTTCCCTTGAGATCTTCAACAATTTTTTGAGCTGATTGATCGAGAAAACATTGGGGATAATTGGGGAAGATGCTGCTTTGAGAAACATCATCAGCCTGCTTTTCTATCTCAAAGCCATCAGCAAGGTATTTAAAGAACTGCTCAACTAATCTCAAATCTCCTCTAATTTCTGCTTGCTCGTGATAGTCGGGACTCAAGATATAGTCTTTCCAATATTCTCCTGCTGGGCGATCGGTATAAACCATTACCATACCTTTGCCGTTTTTGTTGAACACGGAAAAGTCTTCTTGCCGGATAAAATACTCATGGCTTTTGCGGTAAGGCGTATAGTAAATTATCCAGCCCTTGCCGTTGTTTTTCTTATCCACAGTCATATCATCAGGAAGCTCAATTCCCGCATCAATAAATTCACTCCGCATCTGTTGGGAAATGATCCCTTCATTGAGTTGGGCTTCATATTGCTGTTTTCTGTCTTGAGAAAGCTGAAGGGAATGTTCCTGATAATAATGTACTTCTCTTGTGGGAAGTGTATAAGCTCCAGTTTGCGGTTGAGTATCTTCATCCCACCAAGGGCTATCAGTCACAAAAAAGACTTTTAGCAGGGGAATGGCAATTACTGAATCTAAAGCTTTGCGGATAGTTTCTGGGAAATATGGCGACAAACGCAGCAATGCAGTTTTCGGTAAAGCTAAAATTACGTTTTTAGCCAGAACTTCTTCGATTTCTCCTTGAAAATAAAGCCTGACGAATTCACCTTCAGAACTTATTGCTTTCAAATCATGGTTGTTTTTGCGAGCAAGATTGCTAAATTCATCAAGTTTTTTGAGCAGTTTCTCCGTAATTTGTGCTGAACCGCCTTTGATTCCTACCAATCTATCGTTTGGTTGCAAACCACGCAGCCAGAAAATGATCCATTCAATCGCATTGGGGTTTTCGGAAACAAAGTGATAAAAATTCCCCATATCTCTAATCTTCAAAATAGCCCGATGACTCAAAGCATCGCTCAAAGCGTTCCAAAAGCCGCGAGTATACAAGAGTTGACCATTGGGTTTACCGCCTTGTCTAGCAGTTTGACGCAAAATGTCGTAGTCATACTCTGGCGCAATTGCAGGTTCTTGTTGCTCGAATTTGGCGATTTCATTATCCATTTCCTGCTTGGACATCCCATTTCTGTAAAATCCCAGAATTTTTAAAATTCCCATTCGTAGCAGATTTAAGGGATCTTCCTGCCATCTTTGTTCTTCGGGGTCTTGGATATTATAATCAGGCCATTTGGGTTTAGAAGATTGATATTGTGGGAAAGGAGAATATTCTAGCTGTAATTCATCGAGCAAGTTTTTCAAGAAATGTTGTCCTTTTTCCTCAAACCGCATCGGCCCAAATTCAGCTTTAAATTCTTTGCCTTTTCCCATTCTGACGGTTTCAATGCATCCTCCCCAACGATGGGATTTTTCAAATAAAGCAACTTGCTGGTTTCTTTGTGCCAGTCTTAAACTGCAATACATTCCTGCGATCCCACCGCCTACGATGACGGTATCGTAGATTGGTATTTCCCGATTTTGTATCATTGTATTCTTACAAAAATAAAATAAATACCTCACCTTGTTGTCAACAACAAAGCGAAAACTTATCTATGAATTTCATAGAGAAATTCGAGATAAGTATCAGTACTATGTGATTGTTTACAAATATTTTATCTTCTAAAATTTAAAAATGGGATTGACTAAAATATCTTAATATGATATTAACAATCAGAACAAATCCTACGATAGAGGTAGCATAGCTACTGGCAACCACAATGCAAAAGTTAAAAGCCGGATTTGATATCAAATCCGGTTGATGAATTAGGATTAACACATCTGTGCAAAAACCGGAAAATACTCTTTCTCTTTGCTCCCCAAGCAGATATCAGAGATCCCCTGCTGTTTTAATCAGAGTTTTTTCGTAGAACACAATATTATAGGGAATTTGAAATATGCGAATGATTCCCTAATTTTAATTACACTGTAGCGGCACAAGCGTTCTTGAGTAATGCTGATTTCTATAGTGGATTGAGAATTGAGGATTGGCTTGTTACTTAGGAACTTTGGTTCCATAGTAGAAAGAACCACTTTTTATATTTGGGGAGTGGCAAACACCTTGAAAACAGGATCGAGTGTTATGTGACTAATGGTCAGCACTAGGTGGTGCTAACACAGTATTTAGCTGTGTAGGTGGGTCATTTAATGAGAGGGTTAAATGAGGTGTGGGAATATGATGGTCAGTGCGGGTAGCTATAACTGCTGTACCTATAGCAAAAAACTCAATTACATGGGAACTCCAAGAATACTGATGCTCATGAATATTTGCGCCGATAATTCCTTCGGCTTGCAGTTGAGATGCTTCAACTTGCATTCTTTCCATCGCTAATTCGCGTGCATCATATAATGCTTGGGTAAAATTGGTCATCTCTACATTTTTGCCAATATTTCTAAACCATTGTCCCAAGCCTTGAAAAGCAACATGATAGACGCAGTTACCCATGACTAAGCCCAGAGGACGATAACCTGCTCTCAGAAGTGTCCAAAAATCTTGCCCGGATAGGTCACTGGTAAAAGGTTTGCCAGCAAAAGTACGATAAGAAGTTGAGGTATTAGTTGCTTTGACTGCTGTTCCAATCGCCACAAACTCCGCCATATTCGGTTCCCAAGTCATGTGTTTAGCACTCAGACGCACCCCAACAATACCATCTGCGTCTAATGCTTCTGCTTCTTCCTGCATCCGACTCATAGCTAATTCCCGAGCATGATACATCGCTTGGGAAAGAACAGTCATTTCCATATTTTGGTTAATGTTAGCCCATTGAAAGCCGATGTGATACATCGAACAGCCAACTACTAATCCCAACGGCTCAAAACCAGCTTCTTTGACTAACAGGAACTCATTTACTGAGAGATCGCTGGTAAACAAATTACTTTGCTTACCGCCCTTTTGCATCATTTTTAACCGTTCGCGGGCGTGTTCTGGTAAATCAGCTGCGATCGCCGGATTATGATGAGGTTGAGGAACTTGGTTTGTCATAATTAAATTTACCGTTGAGAAAGTGGGTAGAAAATTAGAGTTTTACTAACTGGGTTTTCAGATGGTAATTCATCTTCAACAATGGCAGTCCCAATAGCAACAAAATTAATGAGGATGTCACGGAAGGGGCCATTATTCCCAAGGATGTTGTTGAAAACCGCGACAATAATATTGATAGTGAAACTAACGAATAACAACACAAAACTCACACCCGCAGCAGTGCCGTGACCGGCGATAATAGCCCCAAAACAAGCAATCAACAGACCAAAAGTGAAAAAAGCTACAAAGCAACCTAACGGTGACTGAGGCTGATAAGTAATAATTTCTTCACTCTTTTCAATGTGCATTCCTACTGCACCCTTAGCTGACAATTGACTGATTTCTGCGGACAGCCTCATCACTGCTAATTCCCGTGCATCTTGAAAGCCTTGAGTAAACTGGGTTAATTCTTGGTTACGCCTGCCTTGACCAACTAAACGATTCCAAGCAGAGTTATTCATTAAGGTGCGAGTAGTGCGATCGCTATGCACATAATAAGAACAAGCACCAAAAACTAAACCCATAGGCCAATAACCAGCTTGACGCAGTTGCCAAAATTCCTGTCCGCTCAAGTCACTGGTAAAAGGTTTGTTTGTTGGTGGACGGTTAGGTATCCGAATTGCAGTCCCAATAGCTGTAAATTCCACCATCCCCATACCCCATACTTGACGACGCTGATGGAGACGTACTCCAATAATGCCATGAGCGCCTAACATTGCTGCTTCTGCCTGCATCCTACTTACAGCCAGTTCTCGTACAGCTATCTGGGCTTGAGTTAAAGCTTCCACTTCACCAGTATGGTTACGATAGCCCCAAAAATAACCATAAAATCCGACTTTATAAAAGCTAGTTCCCATCACTAACCCGACAGGTTCACAACCAGCTTCACGAGTCAGTAAGTATTCATTGGTACTTAAATCGCTGGTGAAGAAAGATTTGCCAAACTTTTTTTGAATATCTTTGTGTTGCTTTAGCCGATGAGTAGGAATAGTAAACGCAGCCTTGTTAATTTGAGAACTTTGTTGAGATAGAGAACCTACTCCTAACTTAGTAGTAGTCCAAATATTTTTAGCGAGTTTTGCGAATAATCCCATACATAGCAGTCCAATTTAATTTATGTAGGGCTATTAGCCCAAAATGAACTTACTCAAAGCTTCTCGCATCTCGGTATTGCGAGATGATACTTGAACTAATGTTGCTGCTACGGCTTGCCTCCATTCTGTAACTGATACTTCAGTAGTTTTAATTTTGACACCGCCTACTAATTTCATGACTTTAGCTGTAATACTTCCATAGCGATCGCGGTTGATTTGGTAGTGATGATCGTTAAAACAGAGGGTAACTGCTGTAACCGCACCTAAACCAAACCATTGACGTTGTACTTGTGTATTTTGAGGCAAAGCGCGTTGTAATTTGAAAGCCAATAATTTTAAGATATCTCCTGTTTCCTGGCGTTCAATTGTCAGGGCAGCAGACAGAATTTCTACTTCTAGTTCTTGGTCGAAATTATCTGTCATTGAGTCAGTGTTTTTTGCTAAGTGCAATGAAACCAATTTAACTCTCTCAAAGTTAAATTGGGGTAATCAATACCGTTACTTGCTTTACCCTTATTCGCTACCTGGATTCTCACAGGTGTATGTTTTTCATAAAAGGGTGGCTTATATTACCTAAAAAATAACCCCCACCTTAGTAAAGGTAGGGGTTTGTTAAATTTGATATCTTTTGCAAAATTACTTGACAGAGACAGCATCAACATCGACAGTACTTGCAGTAGATGTGGAATCCTCAGACGTGTTGGGGTTGTTGGTGGCTACACCCTTACGAGCTTTCCAGCCTTCAATAACTAGTCCCGATACCTCAGTAACTAGCAGGGTCAGCAGTAAAACATCATCAATTTCTCCCACAATGGGTATAAAATCTGGGGCAATATCAATAGGGCTGATAATATAAACAATTGTTCCTAAAATTACCCACCAACGGTACTTTGGATTCCGAAGCAAATCGCGATACCAAGCGTAAACTGATTGGATTGAAAATTTCATGTTTTGAACCTCCAGTTATCTTTGATTTTGACAAATTATCCTCAAAACTTCAGTGGGAATAACCGCCCAAGGTATCCGTATCCCTTCAATAGTTCAAATTGCTTCCCTGGATTCAGAGCGATGGGATATTTTTTTATTTGGAAGCCCTGATGCGTAATATCATGTTTGCTTAACTTAGTGATAATTCTCGCATCTGTGCAAAAATCGCGAAATTCTCTTTCCCCCTGCTCTCTGCTCCCTGCCCCCTGCTGTCTTAATGACAAGTCTTTCCCCGGACACGATATAATCCCTTTGAGTCCGCTATATTGTAGATATTTATATTTTCCTGACACCGAAAAATGCCAGCAAGGTTGCAAATAAAAGCTGAAGATTGCTCCCCTTTAGGACGATTCATTCTTCAATACTTGGAAGAACAGGGTATCAGTATGAACCGTCTGGCGGATTTGTCTGGTGTTCCTCAACCGAGACTGAGAGGTGCTTGCTTTAAGGGAACCTGTCCTACGCCTGAAACTTTAAGAAAACTGGCTAGAGTGATGGGAAAACATCACTTAGAGCTTTATACGCTAGCATACGAAGCAAGAATTGAGAAGCTTCCAGAAGATGCAGATGATACTTCGCTGGATATATTGATGCGGGATCTGTTTGAGACTGCTAGAGAAATGGGATTAGCTGCACCAAAAGTTCGCCCTTCTAAAGCCACAATCCGCAAAGCTCTCTTAGAACTCGGATTTCGTGCAGAGAATGATGAATGCGCCTGAGAGCCTGAGGTTGTTAACTCCATACAACTCAGTTAGGCTGGAATTGATTACACCTAGTAGGGGCACGGCACGCAAAATATTTTTCAAACTAGACAATCTTACTAGCGCCGTGCACCTATTGAACTGTGTTGGTTGTTAACTCGCTTTCTTCTTTGACTCTTTCTAGAGAAAAATAGAGTCTATTTGTTAGAAACAAAGCAAGCATAGGGTATGCCGTATCTTTATTTAGGTGCGACATACACTATGCTTGAGTTTTTAAATCAGCTTACCGACGATAGGGTACTGATTTTTCGATATCAATATTCTGTACAGAGAGCCGCTGAGGTGCGCTACCTGTTGGGTTGATACTCCGTGCCATATCCAGGAACAGCTCTGGATTACCTGCTGTAGGCTTCCTTTCAGGAGGGGTAAAGCGGCGCACAGAAGTTTGCCAAATCACTTGTGGGAAGCCCAACTTAGCACGATGGTAAGCATCGTAGCGGGGAGACTTGATGTTAAAAGGCAGTTCACCCTCTGTCCGACCGGGTAGTACCCGACGACGTTGGTAAGGTACTGTATCGTACCCAAAGGCTTCTAGATACTCCTCAGTGTTGAGTAGGTCATCAACAAAGCCTTTAATACCCTTTGTCGCTACAACAATCGACCAAGCAATCTTTTCGCGGTTGTTGTAAACATCGCGGCCGAGAACCCGCTGCACTGTTTGTTCTACAAAACGATAGTTGCTATTGAGGTCATAGAAACTGCGCTTGTAGGTGTTAGATAACAGCAAGCCGCGAATGAAATCGCGTACTGTGATTTGACCACTGCGAAGCTGGGACTCGAGGAAACGCTCGCGATCGGCAGCAAAAGCATGGAAAAATATCTGACGATAAGCTGCTTCAATCAGAATATCTAAGTCTGTTGAGGAAAGCAGGTTTTCTGTTGAGAAGATCCTGGGTTGCTCATCTCCAGGAACTTCATAAGCTGTTACCCGCTGATTTTGAGAAATAGGGGAATATTCTAAAAGAGGAATTGCCACAAATACAAAATCTCCCTTTCCTTTATGAAATCTTACAAAGTTCTCATAATCATAAAGGACAAGGGGGACATTATTCGATTTAGTTTAATAAAAATTACATAACTTAATTGAGTGGCTAAGAAATGCTGAAACGGTTTCCTCAAATGCTTCCAAGGTGGAAATCATACCATTGGGAATGGCTGTTTTTCACAGTCCCAGCAGGCAATTTTCGGCAATTAGATTCTTCGTCTTAACGTCTGCCACCACCACGGTAAGGCACTGCGCTAGGATCATCACTGGCTACAATCAACGGCTCAATGTTAACAATTCTGCCACCGAGACGGCTAATCCGTTGCATTTCTTCATTCATGCGATTGTAAGGCACATTGATAAATACGCTACCACTATGGCGAATGTCGTATTTATTGTTATTAGTTTCTGAGGTTTGCCGCAAGCCTACAACTTCATAACGAAATACTCGACTCGCAGATGAAGAAATGCTACCAGCATTAAGTTTAGTTTGACCTACCATTACTTCTAAATATCTCCCCTATATCAGTTTTACTGAATGCCACTTACTGAACAATTTTCAAGTCAAAAGAAAGACTAGCACATAGATCTAAATTTCGTCCAAGTTGAGAACTGGAGTTCTTCTAAAAGGGAACAGGGAACAGGTGAGCCAGTGCGGAGCGCGCTCTTGGGGTTTCCCCCAAGAGCGAGTAGCGTTAGCGACGTTACTACTCTCCAAAATTAACCGCCTATCAAATTGTTTGTTGCTGAAAACAGGATGAGGAGGAACGCTAAAACCATCACAAAACCTATCAGGCTGAAACTATTAGTCCAGTTAGCACGATTCATGAAGGTCTGGAGACGAAAACGCTCAAATTCGTCAAAAATACCAGTGGGAATTGTATAGAAAGGACGGGGGAGTTTGTCTCGATAGTCTTCACCATAACGCGCCATCCGCGCAAAGGGTAGTTCACCTTGAGCGTGTTGAGGTAAGATGCGACGACGTTGATAAGGGACGGTATCATATCCAAAGTTACTCAGATATTCTTCAGTGTTGAGTAAATCATCGATAAAGCCTTGCAGTCCTTTAGTCGCCAGCACAATCGACCAAGAAAGTTTTTCGCGATCGCTATAAACATTACGACCGAGAATCCGCTGAATGCAAATCTCGACAAACCGATAGTTATTATTACTATCGTAAGTGAGTCGTCGGAAGGAATCGGATAGTACCAATCCGCGAATGAAGTCTTTTACCATGATTTGACCAGCTCGTAACTGAGACTCCAAAAATCGCTGACGATGGCTATCTAGCATCTGTTGCTCGTTATAAACCTGGCGATAGGCTACCAAAATCAATATATCCATTTCGGAAGCAGCAAGAAGGTTGTCGGTTGTGTAAATCCGGGGTTGTTCGTCGCCTGGAACCTCAAACCCTTCTACTCGATGATTTTGAGATAAGGGTGCATAGTCTAATCGAGGAATCGACATCAGGGTTCTCCAAAGTCAGCTAAATGTAAATCAATATGACTTACGCAAAAAACCTCTTAAACTCGAATGGCACTAATTAAGAGTTAAGACTGACGCACAGAGGAGAGGGTGGCTCAAAGTAGGGTAGCAAGTGGCGTGGCGAGATGCTTTGATGTAGAGATATCTTTGAAAGAATTTTCCCTGGTATCCTCTCGTCGGCTCATCTTAATAGCAATTCGTCAAAATCAAGTAACAGATGTAAACTTTAAAACCGAGATGGCATCTGAATTTCTTAATTTTGAATTTTGAGTTTTGAATTGATATTAGTACCATTCGCCTCTGACACTGGATGATCGCATACCAGCCGTAAGGAAACTGGTTAGAAAACGGTAAAGAAATCGGAAAGAATTAGCAAATTCAATAAATATTGATATATCGTCATATTTATTTGGGAAAATTAGGCGCAAAATGTGATGCTTAAATAAACCGGAATTTGGTAAACAAATTCTCGTAAAATTGGGAAGGGAATCTCATCTAAAAACGCAGAGTTACCAAACCTATCCTGGTTTTTTATGAGGATTCTCCTGGTTGAAGATGATGTGTGCCTTGCAGAAGCCTTGGCAGAAGCGCTGACTGACCAGCTTTATGTGGTTGATGTTGTCCATGATGGAGAAGCCGGATGGCATCAAGCCAAAGCCCTAGATTATGATTTGCTGTTGCTGGATGTGATGTTACCCCAATTGGATGGCATAAGTCTTTGTCATCGTTTGCGATCGCACAATTATAATTTGCCTATCCTCATGCTCACTGCCTGTGACACAATCCACGATGAAATTAATGGGCTGGATGTGGGAGCAGATGACTATGTAGTTAAACCATTCAATTTACAAAAATTATTTGCTCGCATTCGCGCTTTACTGCGACGAGGGTGTGCGACATCACTACCAATCCTCGAATGGGGCGACTTACGTCTTAATCCCAGCACTTATGAAGTTAGCTATGGGCAAATCCCTATCCATTTGACACCAAAAGAGTACGGAATCTTAGAACTGCTGTTGCGGAATGGTCGCCGCGTTCTCAGCCGCCGCGTCATGATTGAACACATCTGGACATTAGAATCACCCCCGGAAGAACATGCAGTCAAGGTTCATATCCGGAGTCTGCGCCAAAAACTCAAAGCAGCAGGAGCAAAAGAAGACCTGATTGAGACGGTTCACAGTATGGGTTATCGTCTCAATCAACGTAATTCGTAATTTCATGTCTGGTTGATTTTAGACTTCAACGCTCAATTCGATGTCAACCATTTTGTCTTTTCCAGGAGAAGTAATAATTTAAATCTCTGCTACTGGCCATATAGATAGTAGTGACGGCGCTGAGAACTGCCAAAATCAAACTCCCTAGCATGAGAACAGTGGAGAGTTTTGAACTCAGTGCGATCGCCATTGTTACTAGAATGACAGCCAGCAAACTACAAATACTCATCATGAGCCATTTTGCCCATTTCCGTCCCTGTAGAACAAAATACATGACTACGATTGTTAGTAAGATACGTCCTATAGCCCATCTATCCCGCGCAATGATCACTAGTGTAGCATCTAGGAGCAAAAGCACCACAAACATAGCGAGTAATGTATTTCTAGCTTTCAAGGCAGATTGATCGATCTGGAGCATGAGTTTTGTGATGATGGTGATACAATCACTGTACATTTAAATATTATTCATCTGCCATTTTATTCCTAATATTGGGAGTTATTAAATATTGATTTGAGACAGAAAATTAATGCAAATTAGGTAGAAAATAATCGCCATATTCTTACTGCGATCGCATACGAATTACTTCACGCCTGTGCATCAAATCGGGTGCGAAAGCCACCATATTTCAGCCAATATTGTTTCAAATTGTGGCAGGGTGTATGCAAACTAGCTTTTGCTTGATAGCGAATCACTTGACGATGATCGCCCATCCAAATTTTGTCAATTTGATCGACCGAAATAACAGTGCCTCCTAAGGCTGCAACACATTGGGAAAAACGCTCAACAGCACTATAATCTACAGTTTCAAACACAAAAAAATTACCTGAACAAATTAAATGCCTGCTACGAATCCAGCACTGCATTTTTTTCTGCGCTTCTGGGGGCAGCATATTCGCTTTAATAGCCAGATTAGGCAGGGAAAGATTATAGGATGTTTGGGACTTCATGGGCGAAACTCTCCCGTTTTTCAAACCGCAATGGTCCAAAGGTAGATCCCCAAACTTGCTGATGTGTATTGACATCCATGCCTTTATCTAGGCTTACCCAGGTAGTTTCTGTAATTTCAACGTAACTATCTAGATAAGTCTGGCAGCCATTCTTCTCAATGAGGCAGAGGTTTCCAGGTTCAACACTGCCTTTAAATCTGTCTCCCTCTCGTTTAAAAATCATCGAGCAGTGATATCGACGTTCTATACAATCTGGAGTGATGGTTTTGAGGATATTTAAGTCTCGCGCTGCACCAGCGTAGAAAATTGCTTTTTTTAAGCTGTAGTTTTCGATATAAATCTGATCGCCTTGCTCGACTAAGCGATGCACTCCCTGTCGATAAGGTCGCCACAAATCATAGTCATAAACTTGTTCTGAATAAAGCCCAATTCCAGAGAAGAATTCAAACGGTAACGGACGAAAAAAAACGTGAATATGGGCATAATCTTTAGAATTTTCAAATGCCTGTTTATAATTGCTGAAATCTCCTGCCATCCAACGAGCTAGGGTAATTAAATTATTTGATGTAGTTTCACAGATATCTGGTGGTGAAGTCATAAGTAAATGAGCATGAATAAACAATAAAAAATTCATCTTTTAAAGTTGCTCTTCTTGGGCTTTTCCCAAGACCGCACTTTCCGCAAAATTCAAAAATTATGACCTTAACCGATGGCAAAAGTGTCTATTAAGGGATGACAAATGACACAGCAAAACTTACGCGAGCAATTTATATTTAGACTGCACGCTCTGACGTTGTATATATATGACTAGAAATAACTAGTCCTGGATTATCAGCTCTTGTTTATTTCTGAATATCCTGGCGGATTTCTGAGGAAAAAGAGGCAGTGACGACTCCTGAACCGGCACTGGTTTTGATTAGGGAAACCCGACAACGGACATTGGGGTTGACAAACCAGATTTTTTCTTCGGCGGCGGCGCGATCGTAGGACGTAATCAGTACAAATGTGCCGTCTTCTGTCAAGTAATAGTCACCCGCCGCTGCGATCGTTTCAGCGTAGCCTTGATCGCGCAGAAGTTTGCCGCGATTGGGATGAGTTGGATCGGGTATCGGAACGAGGACGCAACTGCCTTTGATTTCACTATCATCCCAGTCTGATTGACCTTCCCAACTCATCCGAAATGGGGAAACCACTGTTAGAGGATCAATGTTATAGGTTTTACACAGGTCAATCACTGCCGGGTCATCATCTGGGAGAGAAACAATATCGATATCTGACTGTACAGCTTCAAAGTGACTGAATGCTAAATGATGGGCGCTGCGTTGCGATCGCCAACGCCCGATAGAATTTGCAACAAACTCCGTAATATCCATCAACTCTTTGGTTTGTGTTTCTAGCTATTTGCTTTGGGATGGAATCTAAAAATTCACCACTCCTCTGTAAAGGTGTACTCTACTGACTGGGAAACTGCATTCCCTGCAAGGGTTGCCGTAGGCATCGCTGGTTTTTCCTGCTGCGTTTGAGTTGGTTTCGTTACCTGAGAGATGTCGTCAGAGTTGTTCGGTTCCTGAGGCTGAGGCGATGCGGGTATAGATTCAGCTTGATGTGCTGAAGGTAGAACATCGCTTTGGGCTATGTGGGATAGTGGCTGAACAAACTCAGTTTTTGAGATTTGAGTATGGGAAGGTGATAAGGTGACGCGGGTAATCTTGCCACCGAGGCGATTAATACTTTGAATCGTCTGAGACAGACAATTATAAGGAATTGTCTTTGTGTATTTTGCCTTCCGCATCAACTCTCGATGACAGCCTCCTGTCACTTCAATTGTCACTTGGCGACTGCTATAGTCACTTAAATCGCCAGGATCAATTATTGTGGTTGCCATACAAATCACCTTAAAATTCGATGCTGTAAGCAACTTATCATCAACGTGAATCGGCGGACAACCGAAGCATTTACGTTGAGGAATCGCAGGCTGGAACTGACCAGTAAAAGTTTGCTTACTGTTTACTGGTTGGCGATCGCTTTGGTAGTGGATTTATGAATATCCACAATTTTCCCCAATAGTCTGGTTGTGAAATTCCCAGTCAGCAGCACTAAGCTATTTCAGTGATACTAAGAATCTTGCCACCAGTTTTCTGGATACTCTGAATTTTCTGGGCTAGTTGGTTATATCCCACATCAAAGGTTGCCATGCTTTGAGTCACCCGACGACCGAAATTGGCTTTGGAGACAGCAACACGGAAGCGCTTACCTGTATTGCTAACAGCACCAGAACCGCCAGCCGGGGCAACTATTTTAGTCGCTAGGTTAGCGCCAATATCACTAATTAATTTTGCCGATTTGCCCAGATCGTTGGCCGCAAACCCGCGCATTAAGGCAAAGGAACGGTTAAAACCGACATTCTTCACCCCAGCTTGGGTACGATTACCACGGGCAGAGGGCACAATATTCTCGCCAAAACTCCTAATATATTCATCACTATCAATGTAGGAGTTGATTTCAGCTGCGTATCCCTGTGTGTTATAAATTTGCACGTGTTCCGCGATTTCAGACTGATCTTGAGGCGCACGACCGAGCAAATGCTTAAAGTTCAATTCGATAAAACGGTAGGGAGAGGAAGTTTCAAAAAACAGCGAACGGTATAGATCGGATTGAGCCACTGCTCTAACAAAGCCAGAAACAGTGATGTCACCGTTCCGCAATTGAGACTCTGCATTGGTCGGCCGTTGGTTTTCAAATACATGAGCATTACCCAGAACTTGCCGATACACTGCTCGGATAACGGCTTGTAGATCGTCCTCGGTGGCGTTGGGGCGTAATTCAACGGACTCGGTTTCTATCCAAAGTGCCATATCAATGCCTCCTAAATTTAGGATTGTTGTGGAATTTTGTGAAAAATTGAAAATTAAAAAACTTAATCATCTTGGGTGGGCATTGCCCACCCCTATTAACCCAGTACTCAGCAACGCTACTTGCTATCCTGCGGGTTCCACTTTAGCGGTACAACGGGGGAACCCCCAAGACCGGACTGCCTGACCACGCAACTGGCTCCGCAACGCAGTGGCTCCTCAGAACTCAGCACTATTTATCGTTATGCAATTTCAGTAATGCTGACGATTTTGCCAGAAGTACGATTGATCCGCTGAATTTGCGGGGTCATTTTACTAGCTGGGACAATGTACTCAGTGGTACTGACACGGCGAGGGCTGTCGAATTTGGAACCTGTGACCACGATTTTGAACCGTTTTTCGGTGCCAGAACCAACCACAGTTGCCGAAGAGGCTTTAATTGCATTGCCACTGTTGGTCGCAACTGCATACACCAATTGAGAAGCTTTGACTGCGCTGTCAATTTGGGCGGGGCCGCGATCGAGGGCAAATATCCGGTTGTAACCCACTTGCTTGGGGTTGGCTTCGCTGCTTCTACCGCGATAGTAGGGCACTACGTTTTCGCCAAAGGCTGCTTGATATTCACTGCTATCGATGTAGGAATCAATCTCTGCATCGTAGCCCTCGGCTACAGTGCGAACAATGTGTTCAGATACTTCTCTTTGATCCTGGGGTGCGCGACCGAGCAAATGTAGGAAGTTGAGTTCTACAAAACGGTAGGGAGCGCAGGACTCGAAGTAGCGGGTGCGATAAAAATCAGACTTGGCAACAGCGCGGACAAATTCCCGCACGGTGATTGAGCGATCGCACAATTGTGACTCTGCTGTCACCAAGCGCTCACTCTCCATCACATGAGGGTTGCCTAACACTTGTTTGTAAACTGCACGGATTATAGTTTGAACTTCTTCTAAGCCACTAGCCGGCCAAAGTTCAAGAATTGTCTGGGATGCCATTAAAATCTATCTCCTCAATTTTTGTAAGTTTGCCGCTGATTTAGACAGCAGTGATACTGGCAATCACACCACCCTGCTGGTGAATCCGCTGATACTCTTGAGAGAGCTTCTCATAAGGCACCAGAAAGACTTGGTTGGAACGGCGAAACTTGGAAATATTATTGAAGTTTTTGGCGCGATAACCTGTGACTTCAATGCGGTAAACCTTACCACTAGCACTGGCATCCACTCCATGACGACTGCGGGAACCAATGGGAGGTGTAGAGAAGGTAGCCCCACCACTAGCAGGTGAAATCACTGCTGTGGGTGTGCCTTGAATTACCAAAGCATTGAGCTTAGGAGTCTTACCAGACAAGTCACCCTTCAGGCTGCTGCTAGAAGCACCTCGCACCAGTTGGAAGGTGTGGGTAAATTGCACCATGCTTGTACAGGCTTCTGTTTTGTAGCCCCGGATATAGGGAACAAAGTTTTCCCCAAAGGTGGACTGATACTCATCGCTGTCAATATAAGAATCGATCTCGGCTTCAAACCCTTGAGTATCAAGAATGGTACTGTGGAAGCGCATTTCTTCCAAATCCAGCGGTGGACGACCCAGCAGATGACGGAAGTTGAGTTCGATTGCTCGGTAGCGCGCACAACTGGTGAAAAAGCGAGAACGATAGAGTTCAGATTTAGCCACTGCTCGGACAAACTCGCGGACGCTCAATTCACCCCGCTTAAACTGGGATTCGGGCACGGCTAGGCGCTCACTTTCCATTACATAGGCATTGCCTAACACTTGCCGATAGACTGCCTTAATGATTGTTTCTGCTTCTTCTTGTGAGCGACCCGGTACCCACTCAACGGGAGGAGTTTCATCAAACAAGCTGACTCCCAGGCGTGAAGCTGGTCCAAATGGCATTAATTGTATCTCCTGTTAACGAAAATTTAAGAAAATTGTTTCAAGATGTAAATAAAATTCAGATTGCTCACCCACAATCAGATTGCTGGATTGATTTGTTGAAACCCAAATTGCCAGCTTCCATCAGCATGGAAGTTCCGATTTACTAGGTGTTCAAGCTTTTTAGGCGTTTTATACGCTTTGTTATGATCATTTTCTTATGAGCGCGTAACGATGACCATCAAGATTTGTAAATCTTGATGAAATGAGAAGATTTTGCACTCGGTTTGCACAAACGATTCTAAACTCTAAGAAAAAGTGCTGAATAAAAATTTATTTGACATTGGTCATGGGGCATTGGGCATTGGGCAATAGTCAAGGGTCATTATCTTCCCTTGCTTCGTTTGCTGCCCCTGCTTCCTGCTCTCCTGCCTCTTATAGTTAGAGTTCTCTAGGTAAACTCGCTTCTAGAGCAGCGGCAACTACATAATGGTTCTCATCCTGTTGCAGTTTTGCCAGCAGCACCTTGGCTTTGGGGTCGGATGAAAGAGTTAGAGCAGTAGCGGCTCGCCAGCGATCGCGCCAATCAGTCGCCTCGGCTAATTCAGCCAGCAAATCTAGGGCTTGTTGGTGCAACTCTCGATTCAGCAAACTACCCAGTGCTAAAATACTGGTTTCTTTGACCGTTTGTGTCTCGTCTTGCAACCCTTCGCGAATCACCGCCAGCAGCACGTCATCTCGATTCGCTTCCATTAATATTGAAATAATGGTCTGCCGAGTCAGCCAATGGCGATCGCGCTCAAACAGCTTTTGGAGTAACGGCACAGACTCATCACCAAATTCAAACAACGAATTAGCAATTTCTGCTAGAACATTATTATCAGACTCTTGCTCCAGCAAGTCTTTGAGGATTTGTAGGGATGCTGCTGTCGGATGATTGCCCAAGCCCATCACCGCAAAGCGACGGCACAGGAAGTCTTGATCAACTGCAAGTCTTTGCAAAATGGGAATGGCTAAATCGGCAGGACATTGAGCCAATTCATCCAAAGCAGCTTTGCGCTGGTCGATCGCACCAGATCGGATCTGAGATTCTAGTTGGGTAAGGCGATTGTTATCCATGATTCTTTACTCCGTCGCCCCCGCTTCGATCAACAAACTTACTGCTTGAGTAGATCGGAAGGAATTGCGGGCTTCACTCAACGCCGTAGCACCCCAGCGATTCTGAGGGCGGAAGTCTGCATCATGTTCCAACAAAATTGCCATAGTTTCCAGATCCCCCCGTGCTGCTGCCATCATTAGAGGAGTCCAACCACCAAGGTTTGCAGTATTGACTTGGGCACCCAATTCAATTAAAGCCTTGACAGTATAGGTATGCCCATTATCTGTTGCTAAGTACAATGCTGTGTCACCGATTTTATTAGTAGCATTCACCTCGGCACCCATCTTTACTAGACGTTGCACAATATCTGTTTGACCACGCCGTGCCATTGTCATCAATACAGTTTCTCCATAGTGATTGCGTAGACGCAAAGCGTCTTGCCAGAAGGCATCGCCTATCCCAGCACCGCGATCGAGCAGCACCGAAACAATATTTCGGCGATCGCTTTCTGCGGCAAACATTAAAGCTGTATAATCTGCGGAATTTTTCGCATTCACATCAGCGTTATGCGCCAGGAGTAGTTCCACAATTTCTAGATAACCTTCTGTGGCTGCCCACATCAATGCTGTATTACTGGCTCCCACGGCTGTAACGCCCCCAGTAGTATTGGCATCTGCCCCTTGGGCTAATAAGCTTTCTACAGCAGCAGTGTCACCTTTAACGATCGCGCGGATCAAATCTTCGTTGAGAGAAGGCATTTTTAAAGTAATTTGTAATTGATATAATTTCGCTAAATACTGTCTTTTCACATAATCTGTCTTGTTCCTTTTATTTTTATCTACTGTTTCATCAATAATTAAATTATTGGTCTATCTTTTAGCACCTGTAAAATTAGCTCTAAGCGCAAGGTTATTAACTGTTCTACTTCCCAAAGGATGAGGTTAAGAAATGATGTAGTCTTTGGTAGTTATCTAATCCTAAAATTTAGCGTAGATGCAAAGCCGTTTGCAGCAGGTATTGCAGGCAGCGTTTTACGTTTTAGATTGGAAACATAACCTCATATTAAGGTATTTCACAGCCTCAAAGCTCCTAATTTCTGAAAACAGATTTTTATGCAAAAATCGGCGTCTGTGAGATCAGTTCCCACAGACGTTGAACTAATGTTGTTTTATTTAATGATGTAGTCAGTCTTGAGCTTGAAGTCGTCAAAGGCTGTCAAACCATTCAGACGCAGTAAACCTGCTGTACCATTGCCGCAGGCTAGATTCGGGTAGCAATCGCAGGGTTTTTGGGATAGCTTCCCTTCGGTCGCAATGGCAAGTGTTCAACTGGACATGATATAACTCCTACTAAGCTTTGCAACCTGAAATTTGAAGAGCGAATTTTCTTTTCAGACGAAGAGTTGACCCGACGGCTTACCACTTGAGCCATGAATTAAGCCAATTTAGCAGGAAAGATAATGACCCAAATAGTAGTAGGTGACAATGAACACATTGAGTCAGCCTTACGCCGATTTAAGCGAGAGGTTTCTAAGGCTGGGATTTTTCATGATATGAGGAAGCATCGTCACTTTGAAACGCCTATTGAAAAATCCAAGCGCAAAAAACTTGCCTTGCAGAAGCAGAGTAAAAGACGTTTCCGCAGTTAAGGAAGTTTAGGATGTTGCCTTACCCATCATTCCTAGTTGGATGCCTAAGTTATGAGGGTGAGGCTAACGTCTATGTAGTTACAGCTTAGTGGGCGGTTCAAAACATCCACCTAGAAATACCACCAATCTTTGAGTGGCGTGCTTGCTCGTACTCATTTTAATTACGAACTACGAGCTAGTAATGATTTACTCAAGTTTCCTTTAGTTCAACTTTGAATACACTATCTGCGGGTTTCTGCGCAATGGTAGCATCCCAAGCGATCGCCTGCAAAAATGCTTCACCGGAGCGAGTTTCTACTACATCCACACCCCAGTTTCCTGGTTGCAGAGCATCAGGGGAATCGCTAGTAGGGGGAGTAGTTTTGATACCACCTAAAACCAGAATTTCTGAGTGAGAATCTGCACTTAATTGCTGCGAACGTCGCTTCTGGGCTAGGGCTTGAGCACAGAGTTCTCCGACTTGCTGCGGCGAAAATTTATTGGTAGGGAATAAAATTTCCACAGTCCAATGAGGATGATTCACCAGCCTACATTGCAGGTGTTCATAGGCACTCAAGCCAGATTGAAACACTTCCGCAAATTCTTCCCGACTGAGGGCTGGGATCGTGTCAGGAGAAACATCAAAGTTGTGAGAGAGCAGCATTCGCCCTAGAGACCGATCGAACATTTGGATTCAGCAGAATTACTGTTAGGGTTCAAGCGACTTGAGGCAAAATTCATACCTGCTCAGATGAGTATTACATCTTGCTAGGGGCAGGTTAAAAGCACACTTCAAGCCATTCCTATTCTCTAACCTTAGTAGGGTTAATAACCTAAATACGATTCGTTAAGTTTAGTAACGTTAAGGTGATTAATTGAAATTGCCTAACTGCAATACTTGATGAATTTGGAATAATTTATGACTGCTTACACAAGCCAAGCTGCAAAACATGCAGAAACTTTTAAGCGTCTATCTGTAGACGATCAACTTGCTGTATTGTGGTACGTCTACCGTTTTATCTGTAGCGAATCAGGAATGAAACAGCCGAATGGCACTGCTCCTGACAACTCTGACGAGTTGTTTAACAAAACCAAAGGAATTTCCCAAGATGAGCAACTTCAGTTGATGCGCGATCTGCTGAAGGGGACAAACACAGACAAGGCTCGTGAATACAACTCCCTAACCAACAACACCAAGCTAGCTTTTTGGTATCAGTTAGCTCAAGGAATGGAGCGTTCTGAAATTATCCAGGCTCCGTCTGATTATCAACCCTCATCAGAGGCTAAGGCATTGGTATCTGCACTTAAGCCAATTGGATTTGAACAGCAATTTGTTTTCCTCCGCGACTCTTTATTGTCAGATGGCGGCAAGCCTTCTGTAATGTAAATCTGATAGAAAGATTTCAGTTCCATAACAGATGGTTGAAATAGTCCAACCCCAATTCTGAAGCTGATTCTACTGGGCGCACATAGTCAGCAAAGAAGTTTAGCAGAATTGTTCTTATCCCCTAACCCTTCTCCTACTTAGGAAGCCTACGGTGTACAACGTAGTTCCTCGTAGGGAACAGGTTGGGGGTTTGGTTGTTATGTTCCAAATCACAATCCTACCAATCAATAGAATACTTAATACTAAGAGTCCTACCTCTCGCCGCAGCATAAGCACTATCATTAGCCTGTAATTGCGAAACTACAGGGAAATATTGAGTATTAAATAAGTTTTCCAATCCTATTTGTAATGTGCCTGCACCGATTTTTAGACTACTAATGTAATCTACTGTAAAGTAACTCTCTACAGGCCTTCTACCAAAGGCAGTAGTGTTATTAGCAAAAACTTCTCGATTACCAGAAAACATAGCTTGTAGACGATTTCGCCAACCAGGAAACGTCTCATTCTCTACATAGGCGGTAATTTTTAATGGAGGAATCCTAAACCCATCTAAAGGTTCGTATTCACTATCATTATTAGTGTCAATTTCACCACCAATTAGAGTAAATGTCCCGCCAACTTGCCATGTAGAACTAGGTTGTGCGTCAATAGCTGCTTCTAAACCATAGATGCGTTCTGGGGCGCGAATTACAGTCCCCGGTGCGGTGAAGGTTGTACCTAAGTCAGACTCATTATAAAAAGCAGAGAGAGAGGCTTGTACAGTATCCCACTGTCCGCGAATACCAATTTCATAGTTATCTACTTTTTGTGGTTCTGGTCTCAGACTCTCTACAGAAAAGCCTGGTGGGGCGTTACGGAGTGCTAAACCAATATCTGATAGTGAGAAACCTTGAGCATAGTTAGCAAACACACTAAGTTGAGGATTGATGGCGTATACTGCTCCCACATTGAAAAGGGTCGCATCAAAGTTTAAATCACCACCGGGAACGATCGCGTTGGAATTGGCTAAGGTGCTGAAATCATCAACACTAACATCAGCATTTTCGTAGCGGACACCACCATTTAATACGAAGCGATCGCCTATTTCCCAATTTAATTGAGCGAATAATCCCAGACTCCTTAATTCTAGAGGAGGAGTCCAAGAGCGATCGCCTGTTTTCCGAAATGCTAATCCTCCACTAGCAGCAAATGCAGTTTTATCAAATACAGAAACAGGTTGGGATGTATCCTCTTTGGAGTAATCTACGCCCCACAGCAGTTTGGCTGCACCTTGGTTAAATAAAGGTGTTTCTATCTGTAAGCGTCCACCATACTTTTCTGATTCCACCCGTGATTGAATCAGTTCGTTACCTAAACTGGCAAAGTTACGACCATCAAAGGGAAAGAAGCGTGTCAGATAATCTCGGTAATATACCTGTGCTTGGACTTTGCTGTTGAATAAGTTGTCATGGGTGTATTGCAAGTTGATGAATGTGTTTTCATTTCCTGGTTTTTCATCCAAAATCAATCCCTCCAACGCACGAGCCTTTTGTCTACCAGGGATAGTATTGACGCTAGGGTCACTCGCAATATCTGTATCTTGTTTCTCGTCGAAGCGATTAAAAGTTAGTTGTAGACGTTGATTTGTACCGATATCAACACCAAACTTACCAAATAAGCTCAAACTAGAAGCATCGGAAAAGCCTCCTTGAGCGTTCGGATCGGAGGGAATGCGATCGCCTTGGGCATCAAAGAAGCCGCCATTTTTAGCCACTCCAAAGCTAAAGGTAAAATCAGCGTTACCCTGTCTAGCCGAGAGAAAATGTTGGAGGTTGATACTAAAGCTTTCCTCTTCAAGATTACCTAAAGCTGCACTCACACCCAGTTCTGTGCGTGAAGTCAAACCTTCTTCAGTTGGTCGTCGTGTGATGATATTAATTACACCGCCTGTTGCACCATCACCATAAATTGCGCTAGGGCCGCGCACTACTTCAATTCGTTCAATCGCCGCCGAATCAACGGTTCTCAAATCACGCGCTGCATTCCGCGTTGTCGATTGGGGAACGCCATCAATCAATACTTGAGGATTTCTTCCTCGTAGTGTTAGTCCAAAATTACTAGATCCTTGTGCTGGCGGTGCTAAACCAGGAGTTGTTTTACCTAAAATTTCTATCAGGTTTCGGGAAGTGCTGGCTTGTTTCCCAATTTGTTCGCGGTTAATCACCGTAATTGAACGTGGGACATTTTGTAACGGTGTTTCTGTACGAGTGGCTGTCACCACCAGTTCAATAGGTTCTTCAGCTTCCGCCGATGGTTGTTCTGATTGCGTTTGGGTTTGCGGCTTCTCCTCCTGTGATGTTTCTGGTTGTGCTGGAGAATCAACCGCTACTTCTGTAGATGTGAAGGACAAAATTAAACCGGTATCGCTATCAAATAGCTTAACTTTAGGCAGGCTTTGCTCGCCTGTTACTGTCACCTGGATAGTATTGTCATTTTGATTAACGATGGTGACAGTCGTTACACCTTTAGCTGGGTTGTCTTGGCGGAATGTATTTCCCTGAGCCAAATTGAGTTGAGCGTTAGTGATATTAGCAATCAAACTATTGCCTTGATTTTGGGTTGCTACCTGCAATTGTTCGGCGGCGGTGCTTTCTAAGATCACCTCTAGACCTTTATCTGTGGGAACAACCTTCACACCAGTGACTTGAATCAATTTCCCAGAGTTAGGTGCTGGTGATTGTGTCAGTAAGTCAGCTTGAGAAAAAGATTTTGATAATGCTGCTTCCTGACTTTTGCCAGGATGATTGATTAATGACCAAACAGAGCCTGTGAGCAAGAGAAGAAAAAGGATTTTTCCGGGTTTCATTTTCACTTCACACCTAAAAGTTGCGACTGGATTATGTGAGATAATCCATCGCAGATAATTATTGATTTATATTCGCAATAGTTCTTAGTTTTACCAAAATATCTCTATTTCAGGATTTACACAAGTAGTTTATTGAATAATAGTGTCAATAAAATCTGACTTTGCTGCTAAAAGGAGTATGAGATAAACGGTGATAAAGCTTTCTCTACAAGGGATAGAGAGAATTAAATGGAGTTTGAACTAGTGTCACTAATTCTTATTGGTTATATTTAGCATCAAAATTGGATTTCTGGGCTTATAAGCAGTAATCAAGTTTAAGTTTCATGTAAGTGATGGGACAACAAGATTTCTATAAGCAAACTTAATAAATACAAATTTGTTCAGAAGTCAGAAGACAGAAGAGAATTCCACATCCATAAGAAATCAACGGCGTTTGGCTAAAAGACCATGAGAACTTGCCATTAAACTAGCTCAACCTATTGCAATTCCTACTGCTTCACCTTAGCGTGTTAATTTCTGAATTTTTTAGCTGCTTATTAGTAGACTTTTTCATTAGATTTCATATATTATCTTTAACAGGTAGGAAGTAAATGAAAATAATTATCAAGAAAATCGTTCCCACCTGCCATTAAGGCCTAAAGCCTAGAGGATTTTCAAAATGCAACTCAATCAAAATGGCCAGCATTCTGAAGGCTATTCTTTAGTATTGCCGCAGATATCTCCATCGCAGAGTAGTATAGAGTCTGATTTTGCTGGTAGTCGCGTGCTTTCCGTACCTGGCCCGGCATCAAGTCAATATCTAGAACGTCAGCAAGCACGAGAATCAAATGCTAGAAGCTATCCCCGACGGATTCGGATTGCAATTAGCGAGGCTCAGGGGATTTACATCAAAGATGCAGATGGGAATGTGTATTTTGATTGTTTGGCTGGTGCAGGCACTTTAGCATTAGGACACAATCACCCAGTCGCGATCGCAGCGATGCGAAAGGTGCTAGATACAGGTTTACCTTTGCATACTCTAGATTTGACTACTCCAGTTAAAGATAGGTTTGTTGAAGAACTTTTTGCTAGTTTACCTGCGGAATTTGCGGAAAATGCCAAGATTCAGTTTTGTGGACCTTCGGGAGCAGATGCAGTAGAAGCGGCGATTAAGCTGGTGAAAACTGCCACTGGTAAACGTAGCGTGTTGTCATTTCATGGTGGTTATCATGGCATGACGCATGGTGCATTGAGTTTAACCGGGAATCTCAATCCAAAACAAGCGGTGACAGGGTTAATGCCAGATGTCCACTTTTTACCCTATCCCTATCACTATCGTTGTCCTTTTGGTTTGGGTGGAGAAGCTGGACACCGCACTAGTAGCCGTTATATAGAATCGATTTTGGACGATCCTGAAAGTGGGATTGTGACACCGGCGGCGATGATTTTGGAAGTTGTACAAGGGGAAGGTGGGGTAATTCCTGCGCCTGATGATTGGTTGCGGGAGATGCGGCGGATTACTCGCGATCGCCATATTCCCTTAATTGTTGATGAGATTCAAACAGGGTTAGGACGGACTGGCAAACTCTACGCTTTCGAGCATTCGGGAATTGTGCCAGATGTATTGTTACTATCCAAAGCGATTGGTGGAAGTTTACCTTTATCGGTGGTTTTATACAACAAAGAACTAGATAAATGGAATCCAGGCGCACACGCGGGGACATTCCGGGGTAATCAAATGGCGATGGCGGCGGGAACGGCGACACTACAGTATATTCTGGAAAATTCCTTGACTGAACACGCGGCGGCGATGGGCGATCGCTTGGTAAAACACATGCGTCAAATTCAAAGCGAAACTTACTGTATTGGGGAAGTACGAGGACGCGGTTTGATGGTAGGTGTGGAGATAATTAATCCCCAAGCATCGGCGGATCGGCGTGGGAAGTATCCCGTACATCCGCAGTTGGCTAGTTGTATTCAAGCTGAGTGTTTGCGGCGGGGTTTGATTGTGGAATTGGGGGGTAGATTTGGTAGCGTGGTGCGCTTTTTACCACCTTTGATTGTGACTGCGGCGCAGATTGATAGTATTAGTGAGATTTTTGCAGCTGCGGTACAGACGGCGGAGCAGCAGATTTTGCCAGTTCTTTCGCAGGTGTCTTGATGGTTATGATTTCGCGCAAAGGAGCAGATGTACAAACAAGAGAGTTCGCTGAATTTTTTGTTGATGAAAAGGGTTTGTTTCGAGAGGCGATCGCATCTGCTCAAGACGTATTGATTGATTGTTTTGCTACGCAAGAGAAGCCTTATAGTGGTAGGAGTCCGCAGGAATTAACTAGGACTATTGCAGAGATTTCTGTGTGTCCTGATGATGGTGTGGCTTTGAATCAAGTTTTGGCGGAGGTGGGGGAGAGTATCATCAAGCATTCGGTGGTGGTGACTCATCCTACTTGTATCGCTCACTTGCATTGTCCGCCGTTATTACCAGCTTTAGCGGCTGAGGTGTTGATTAGTGGGACTAATCAATCTCTGGATTCTTGGGATCAAAGTCCGGCTGCGACTGTATTGGAACAGCAGGTGGTAAATTGGCTGTGTGAAAGTTTTGGTTATGATGCTGATGCTGATGGTATCTTTACCAGTGGCGGTACGCAATCGAATTTTATGGGATTGCTGTTAGCGCGGGATGCTTATGCACGTTATCAGTTAAACTGGTCTGTGCAACAGCAAGGATTACCGCCAGAAGCCAAGCGTTTTCGTATCCTCTGTTCTCAAGCTGCACATTTCACCATTAGCCAAGCGGCTTCTTTATTAGGGTTAGGACAGCAAGCGGTGGTGACAGTGAAGACTGATAGCGATTATCGTCTTTCTTCGGCGGCGTTAGAACAGAAGTTAGAAGAATTGCAGCGACAGGATTTATTACCAATTGCCTTAGTGGCGACTGTAGGTACTACAGATTTTGGTAGTATTGACCCACTACCAGAATTAGCCGCCTGTGCTGAGAAATATGGGTTGTGGCTGCACGTTGATGCGGCCTTTGGTGGAGCATTGGTAATCAGCGATCGCCATCGAGATAAACTAGATGGGATTGCGTTGGCTGACTCTATCACAGTAGATTTCCATAAACTGTTTTACCAGCCAATTAGCTGCGGTGCTTTTTTAGTTAAACAGCGTCAGCACTTTGATTTAATCAAGCTACACGCCGATTATCTCAACCCTGAAACCAACGAAACAGCTAGCATTCCCGATTTAGTAACTAAGTCAGTGCAAACCACTAAGCGATTCGACGCGCTGAAATTGTTTGTCTCTCTCCGCACTCTAGGGAAAAAACAATTTGCACAGATGATTGATACTACGATTGAACTAGCTCAGGAAACCGCCAGTTTAATCAAGGCTGAACCTGCATTAGAATTAGCAAACTATCCCACCATTAACGCCGTAGTCTTTCGCTATCTTCCTAGTCAAACACCAGCACATATAGATAGTACAGCTTGGGCAAATCAAATCAATAGCCACATTCGCATGAGTTTACTACAGCAAGGGATTGCAGTCATAGCACAGACAAAAATTGGTCAACTTACCTACCTGAAGTTTACCTTGCTGAATCCTCAGACTGCGATCGCGGATATTCAGGAAGTTCTCAATGCTATTACAACGATAGGCGAGAAGTATTTATTTCATGCAGAGGAGAGTAAGGAAAGATTTTAGGCTTCTAATACCAATTCTCCAAAATTCAGCAACAGATATAGACCCTTGTAGTATCTGGTTTTCTTAATTTTGAATTTTGAATTTTGAATTGATATAGCGTCTCTGCGTGAGCCAAAAAATAGGAGAGAGGGAGAACGAAAACTTCCCCTCACTCCCGACATCAAATAAGTTTCACTCAAACAATACACTAGACATGACACCACATACAATCGCCAAACCAACCTCAGTTTTGGCGCAACATCGCACTGACAAACAAATTGCAGAACAAGCCACCATTCACAGCTTTCTCAATTGCTATCTACGAGAAACAAACACGGGTGAACTCATCACCACCACCATAAAAGAGTTAGATATTGTAGAAGTTTTTAGTAACACCAACACAAAATCGCTCATCTGCTGTCAGTTAAAGCATCAAAATCTTAGGCTATTAATTGGTTTGCGATATTACTCATCTACAGGTAGACATTTATTCGCTTTTCCTATTTATTATCAAGTAGATAAAGGCAATTTACTCGAACTAGATTACCTCACTCTAGCAACACTCATCACTAAGGAATTAGCTTTAGCCAGTGGTAGCAATAGCCATCAAGATGAACTTATTTTGCGAGTAATTCAAAGCTGCAATTACATCGAAAAATTTATTCAACAACGACGGATAGATACAGAGGAACTTTACGCTTTTAAGAGTAATTTTATTACTGCTGAACAAGCTTTAGTTTTTGGGCATCATTTACACCCCACAGCCAAAAGCCGTCAAGGTTTTGCTGACTATGAATTGTCAACTTATTCGCCAGAGTTAAAAGGTAGTTTTCCTCTGCATTACTTCCGCACTCATCAGTCGATAGTGGTGGAAGATTCGCAGCTATCACAAACAGCAACAAAGCTGATTAAATCAGAACTCATTGCTGACTCTCATGTTGACCATGACTTCAAAAATACTTACTGTAGTGAAGATGAATATTCCCTGTTACCAATACATCCCTGGCAAGCAAAGTATTTACTTCAGCAGCCACAAATTCAGCAATTAATTCAGCAAGGAATGCTGCAAGATTTAGGTTTGATAGGTCGTGCTTATCAACCTACATCTTCAATTCGTACTGTATATCATTCAGAAGCGACATTTATGCTAAAATTGTCGCTGAATGTCAAAATTACTAATTCTGTTCGCACTAATTTATATAAAGAGTTGGAACGGAGTTTAGAAGTACATCAAATTTTAGCAGGTGAAATTGGGCAACAACTATATCAGCATTTCCCCAATTTTCAAATCATTACTGACCCCGCCTATATTACCTTAAAAATTGATGGTGTACCTGTTGATGGCTTCTCCACAATTCTTAGAGAAAATCCGTTTTTAAATAATCCGCAGACAGATGCGACTTGTGTAGTAGCTTTGTGTCAGGATTCAATTTTGGGGAATGGCTCACGATTATCACAGATTATTCAGGAACTAGCACAAAAAGAAAATCGTTCAACTGCTGCAGTGAGTTTGGATTGGTTCAACCGTTATCTAGAAATTTATTTAGAGCCAATTCTCTGGTTATATTTTACTTACGGTATAGGGCTGGAATCTCATCAACAGAATAGTGTTGTGCAGTTAAAAGATGGCTATCCTGATAAATTTCTTTATCGGGATAACCAAGGATATTATTATCGTCGTTCTTGCCATGAATTGTTAGATAATATCCTGCCAGGAATCAGCCAAAAAAGTGAGACAATTTGTGATGATGATGTGATTGATGAACGGCTCACTTACTACTTATTTTTTAACAACTTGTTTGGGTTAATTAATGCTTTCGGTGTCGCTGGGCTTGTAGATGAGGAATTACTATTAATAGAACTGCGTAACACTTTAAGCAAATACTCTGAACATTCTTTAGTCAAAAATCTGCTTTCTCAACCACAATTGCGTTGTAAGGCTAATCTACTCACCCGCTTTCATAATATGGATGAATTGGTGGGGCCTGTTTCTACACAGTCTGTTTATGTTGCTGTTGATAATCCTTTGTATATCAACGCAAAGGGGCGCGGAGGTTCACGCAAAGTAACGCAGAGAGTTGATGAGAGTTATTTGAGACAGAAGTTTATGTCAGTTAGTACGCTGAGTTACAGTTACGAAAGGTTTGATTCTGCCATCAATAAAACTATTGCTTTTCGTCGGGTGGTTTTGGAGGATGATTTACATCTAATTCATAATTGGATGAATCAGCCTCATGTAATTCCTTTTTGGAATTTAGCGTTTGATTTGGAACGGATGCGGGAGCATTTACAAAGAGCTTTGGCAGATAAGCATCAAACTCTTTATATTGGCTGTTTAGATAATCAACCGATGAGTTATTGGGAATCTTACTGGACAATTGATGATATTGTCGCTCGACATTACCCAGCAGAATCTACGGATCAAGGGATTCATTTGTTAATTGGAGAGCCAGCATTTTTAGGTAAGGGTTATGCTTTGCCTTTGTTACGGGCAATGACGTTTTTTCAGTTTCAAAATGCTGCAACTCAAAAGATTATTGCCGAACCAGATATTCGTAACAAAAAAATGATTCATGTTTTTGAAAAGTGCGGTTTTAAATTTCAAAAAGAGATTGACTTACCGGATAAATGTGGGGCGTTGATGTTTTGTGCTCGCCAGTTATTTATGCAGAGGTAGAAAGCATGAGCCATTGTGTTTATGACCTAATTGGTATTGGTCTTGGCCCTTTTAATTTAGGTTTAGCTGCACTGTTAGAACCTATCACAGAAATTAAGTCTTTATTCCTAGAACAAAAATCTCAATTTCAATGGCATCCAGGCTTATTACTTGAGGGTGCGACAATTCAAGTACCATTTTTGGCAGACTTAGTAACGATGGCTGAACCTACTAGTAAATTCAGCTTTCTTAGTTACCTCAAAGCTAAATCTCGTCTCTATAATTTTTACTTTTGGGAAGAGTTTCATATTCCCAGAAGAGAATACAATGATTACTGCCAATGGGTAGCAAAGCAATTACCTAATTGTTATTTTGGACAACAGGTAACAAGCATTTCTTGGGATGAAAAAGCTCATGAATTTATAGTTGATGGTACTAATTTTACATACCGTTGCCGCAATTTGGTTTTAGGCGTTGGTACTGTTCCCTACATACCGCCTTGTTTCCGCGATGTAGTCTCAGAAAATATCTTTCACTCGGCAGAATTTCTCCACCAAAAAGCCAGATGTCATCAGTCAAAATCAATTACAGTTATTGGTTCTGGACAAAGTGCAGCCGAAGTTTTTTATGAACTACTGCAAGAACAAGAAAACTATGGTTATCGCCTCGAATGGCATACCCGTTCTGCTGGCTTTTTCCCAATGGAATATTCCAAATTGGGATTAGAACATTTTTCACCGGATTACATCCATTATTTTTATAATCTGCGACCAGAACAGCGAAACGAACTCTTAACTAAGCAAGGTTTGCTGTACAAGGGAATTAGTTTTAACACCATTGCCAAAATCTATGACTTGCTCTACGAGCGTTCCGTCGCCGATAATCACCCCAATGTCAGGTTACTGTCTGGGGTAGAAGTTAAAGAAGTAGAACCCACTGATAACGGTTATCGCCTTACCTATCGCCATTCTCATCAGGATCAGCCATTTATTCACCAAAGCGATCGCATTATCTTAGCGACTGGCTACCATCAAGCTATCCCTAATTTTATGGCAGATATCCGCGATTTGCTGCAATGGGATGAACAAGGGCGTTACAAGGTAAATTTTGACTATCACCTCTCCCTCACTCAAGACATTCCCAACCGGATTTTTGTCCAAAACGCTGAATTACATACTCACGGTATTGGTGCGCCAGATTTGGGATTAGGCTGTTATCGCAACTCTGTAATTATTAACTCTTTGACAGGACGCAACGTTTATCCAGTACAACAGCGTAACGTCTTTCAGGAATTCGGTGTAGTCGCATGAAGCAGTGCCTACCCCTCATCTCCGGCGCATTATTTCTCTGTGTGTTCTTGAGTATTTTTAACGAGGTTTTACTGTCACCCTTTTATCCCCAGTTTTTCCGTAAAGTTTTCGGGGTGACAGATTTAGCCTACACCGGTTACTACATCTTTGTGTGTCGGTTAACGGTGGTGCTGTCTGCGCCTGTATGGGGTGTGTTATCACGACGCTTTGAAGTTAAACACCTACTCTATGTTGGTCAATTGGGTACAGCTGTAATGACAGCCTTGATGGGTACAAGCACCAGTGCAGAGCAATTTTTGGTTTACACAATATTGCTGTTACTGTGCAAAGGCAGTTACCTGTTAGTGTATCCCTTGATTATCCAACTGGGTGGGGAAGAAAAACGAGCTGCGATCGCCGGCACATACCAAGCTGTATTTCATGGTGCAATTATCATTGCTACTATCGTCGGCGCATTTATGGTAAATATAGATACTCCATTAATTCTATTTTACGTAATTGCCGTAGCCGATCTTTTACAACTTGCCATCTGTGCTTATATGTTGCGGGGCGTATCTACCCAACGCCACGAACAACCAACCGGGAATCAACCTGTAGCATCAAACCAACTGGGTTACATCATCACTATCGGCATAGTTATCCTCACCTTCCAACTAGCGAATAACTTAGTCCGTCCTTACTTTACAGAGTATGTCACCGCCGAACCATTAAACGTCAACTTGCTCACTAGTAGTTTGTTGTTTTTGATACCTAGTATTATGGCGATCGCCGCCTTACCTTACATCCGTCAAGCCTGTCGTCCCGAACGCCTCAACAGCATCTACTTAACAAGTTTAAGCCTACTAATTATCAGCTTAGGCGTACAAGGATTATCATTCAACCTACCCTTACTCATTCTGGCGCGGATAGTTTACGGCTTTTTCCTAGCAGTCACCCAAGCCGCCTTAGAACTGCAAATATTCAACAAAAGTACAGCCAAACACCTCCACTTCAACTACAGCCTCACCACATCCTTCGCCAACATTGGACACCTAGGCGCACCCCTGTTAGCCTCCTGGCTAGTCAACACTCATAACCTAGCTTCCCCATTCATCGCCGCCACAATAATTTGCTGCCTTAACCTTCTATTCTTTCGCTACGTTCCAAAGGCAGAAGGCAGAAGACAAGAAGCCGAAGGGTTCTAAAGTTCCTCCTTCTCTCTGCGCCTCTGCGTCTCTGCGTGAAATCTCCCTCTTAAATACCTGAACAAAAAAATGCAAAACCTCACCCAAATCCTCCAACCCCAACGCTGGCAAACAGTCAGCCAGAAACTCCTCGCCAAAATGCTCTCCGAATTCATGTATGAAGAAATCATCAAACCGGAGACACTAGAACAAACCTCAGAATACACCCTCTACCACCTCACCCTTCCAGAAGGCATAGCCTACAAATTCCAAGCCAAAAAACGTCTATTTGACAGCTATCGCGTTATCCCCACATCCATACAAAGACGAGAAACCGGAGAATTCTCACCAGCATTTAACCCCCTGCAATTCGTCCTCGACATTCACACATTCGTTGGAATGACAGCGGAAACCACCGCCCATTTAATCAAAGAACTAAGTAATACCTTACTAGCTGACGCTCACATTCAAACCAAAAAAGAAACCCAAAATATAGACTTACTCGGTTTAGATTACCCCTCCTTAGAAGGGGAAATGGAAGGACATCCTTGGATAACCTTCAACAAAGGGCGCATCGGTTTTGGCTACGATGATTACCTAGCTCACGCACCAGAAAGTAAACAACCAGTTTCCTTATTTTGGATTGCTGTTAGCATTGAACGCGCCCAATTTAACGCTATCCCAGAACTAGACTATGCCACCCTCATCCTAGAAGAGTTGGGCGCAGAAAATCTTGCAGAATTTACCGCCATCCTAGAATCACGTAATCTCAACCCTACCGATTATTACTTTCTTCCCATCCATGATTGGCAATGGAAAAATATCATTACACTTCTATTTGTGGAAGAAATAGCCACAGGTGCAATGATTTCCCTCGGCTACAGCCAAGATAAATACTTACCCCAACAATCGATTCGTACTTTTGCTAATATCAGCCATCCACAAAAAAGGTACGTTAAATTACCCCTGAGTATTTTAAATACTTTAGTTTACCGTGGTTTACCGGGCGATCGCACACAGGTTGCACCACTTGTCACAGAATATGTGAAATCAATTTGTGACAATGATACTTTCCTCAAAGATGAGTGTCGTTTAATTCTTCCTGGTGAAATTGCCAGCATCAATTACGATCATCCTTACTACAGCCAACTCTCAGGCGCACCTTACCAATATAAGGAAATGTTGGGTTGTTTATGGCGGGAAAGTGTTTTAGCTTATACCGAACCTGATGAAAAGCCGATAACTTTAGCATCACTTTTACACATTGATGGTAACGGCAAACCATTTATTTCCCAACTGGTTGAACGTTCCAGACTCAGTTTGGATGAGTGGCTGTCTCGATTATTCAACACGATTTTACCCCCGCTACTACATTACCTCTACCGCTACGGTGTCGTTTTCTCGCCTCATGGTGAAAACACAATTTTGGTGCTGAAGGATTTTGCTCCGCATCGGTTGGCGATGAAAGATTTTGTAGACGATGTCAATGTTAGTCGTCATCCCTTACCCGAATTGGAGTCTTTAACGCCACAGCTAAAAGCCATTTTGTTAAGTGAACCACCAGAGGGTTTATGTCAATTTATCTTTGCTGGCTTGTTTATCTGTCACCATCGTTACCTGTCTGATTTATTGGCAGACTACCACAACTACCCAGAACATATTTTCTGGACAAAAGTTAGAGAGACAATCTTGAATTATCAAAGTCGTTTCCCCCAAATGCAAGACAGATTTGAGTTATTCAACTTGCTAGCACCCCAATTTACCAAGCTGTGCTTAAACCGCAATCGCTTGATTACTTACGGTTACGCTGACGATGGCGATCGCCCCCACGCTGCTGCTTTCGGTAAGGTGAATAATGCTTTGTATACAGTAGCCCAAATGATGCCAATTGAATGCTAATTATTCTCAATATTGAGGTAACTACTTGACAAAGATATTCGCAATTAGGTTAGCTATAGAGTGGCTATAAGCAACAAAAAACCATCTTCAAAGACAGTAATAACTAAAAATTACTGGCATTAACTGTTAGGAGGTTAGGAATTGCAAGCGATCGCATCTCAAAATCTGCAAATTGCTTATGATGGCAAAATCATCGTTCCTGACCTTTCCTTCACGTTTCCCCCAGGAGAAATCACCGCCTTACTAGGGCCGAATGGTTCCGGGAAAAGTACTGTTTTACGCACTCTGGCCAGACTCATTCAACCTAGCAGGGGTGTGATTTATTTACATGGGCGCGATATCAGCCACATCCCCACAAAAGAGTTAGCCAAGCAACTGACGATATTACCCCAATCTTCAGAAGCCCCTCCAGGTGTAACTGTGTGGGAATTGATTGGTTATGGTCGCTATCCCCATCAGAATATATTCGGGGGTTTTTCTCAAAAAGATATCGCCGCAATGGAATGGGCATTAGCTGTAACTGGCTTAGAACCCCTAGCAGACAGAATCGTAGATACCCTTTCTGGTGGGGAACGTCAAAGGGCTTGGATAGCAATGGCATTAGCACAGCAAACCCAGGTGTTATTACTTGACGAACCCACAACGTTTTTAGATATCCGCCATCAACTAGAAGTTTTAGCTTTAGTGCGACGACTCAACCAAGAACATCGAATCACAGTTGGTTGGGTGTTGCATGATTTGAATCAAGCCGCAGCTTATAGCGATCGCTTAATCATGCTCAAACAAGGAAAAATCGTCGCCGTTGGTACTCCCCAAGCAGTGATGACAGCCCATAACATTCAGCAGGTGTTTGGCGTGGAAATGACCGTGATTCCGCATCCGATTAATGGCTATCCTACTTGTTTACCTTGCCATTTGGGTATCCCACAAGGAGAGTTAACCAAATGAGCAAATTCACTAGACGCACCTTTTTAACTGGCGCGACTGCTTCTTTTTTGACAGTGGCTTGTAGTCGTTATCCTCGTCCTCAAAGTTCTAATCAAACAGCAACCAGAGTAGTCGCCCTCGAATGGGTGTATGCAGAAAACCTTTTAGCTTTGGGAATTCAGCCTGTAGGAGTTGCAGATATCCAAGGGTATAAACGATATGTGAATGTACAGCCATCCTTAGATAAGAGTGTAGTTGATATAGGGACACGCCAAGAACCGAGTTTAGAAGCGATCGCCCAATTAAAACCAGATTTAATATTAGGCGTAGAGTTAAGACACCAGACTATTTACGATACCTTATCTGCGATCGCTCCAACGCAGATATTTAACCCCTATCCCTCGGCGGAAAACTCCCATCAACTAGACGAGATGCAGCAAACATTCCTCAAAATTGCCGATCGCGTCAACCGCCGAGATGTCGCACAGAAAATCATTCAGCAAATGCAAACCAAGTTTCAAACCGCAGCAACCCTCATCAAAAATACCCAAAAACCTGATTTCGTCCTCGGACAATTCAGCGACAACGCCCCCCAAATCCGCCTGTTCGCAGATAACTCAATGGCCGCACAAATCCTCACCGCCATTGGTTTAAAAAACGCTTGGAAAGGAGAATTTGACCGTTTTGGCTTCAATACAGTGTGGGTAGAAGCATTACCAAAAGTTGAAACCGCCAACTTCATCTATCTTCCCGCACCCAATAGCCCTTACCAAAAACAGCTAGAAAATCACCCAGTATGGCGAGAACTAGAATTTGTCCAACAAAAAAGATTGTATGCGATCGCCCCAGACACCTGGTTATTTGGTGGTCCCCTATCAGCCCAAATCCTAGTAGAAAAAATCATCAAAACCCTAGCATAGATTCCTCCGCGCACCTTTGCGTTAACCTCCGCGCCCCTTTGCGTTCAATCCCTCATGTCTCTCAAACCCCGCCCCCTCATCACAGGAATCCTCATCCTCCTCACCCTCATTCTCCTCCACAGCAACCTCATCACAGCCCCAGACGACATCCTGCGCTACATCAAACTACCCCGCACAGCCATCGGTATAATAGCCGGCGCAGCCCTAGGAATAGCAGGCGCACTATTCCAGACAGTCACCCGTAATCCCCTAGCCTCACCCGCAACCTTAGGAGTAAATGCTGGCGCATATTTAGCAGTCACCGCCACTACCATCTTTGCACCAGAGATATTGACTTTGTCGCCTTTACTAATAGCCTTTATTGGCGGTTTATTAGCAGCATTACTGGTATATGCCATAGCTGCTGTCGGGAAAGAGATTACCCCCATCCGCCTCACCCTCTCAGGAATGGCTGTTTCCCTAGCCTTAGCCGCTTTCACTTCCGCCTTACAACTACTCTACGAAAACCAAACCCGTGATTTATTTTTTTGGGGTGCAGGTTCTTTACTACAAACTAATTGGCAGGGAAGTATCTATGCAGCTCCTAGAGTATTATTAGGAGCGATCGCAGTTTTCATCATCGCCAAGCCCTTAGATGTACTTCTGTTAGGCGAAGATTTAGCCCGTTCCCTCGGTTCCAAAGTCCAGTGGACACGTTTATGCAGCACCTTACTCGGAGTATTTTTGGCTTCTATAGCCGTGAGTGTTGTCGGGCCGATAGGCTTTGTCGGTTTAGTTGCACCCCATATAGTGAAATTAATGGGATGTCGGCGACACCAAATTTTATTACCATCGGCGGCGATTTGGGGTGCAGTAGTCTTACTAGCTGCTGATTTAGTCGCACAGCAGATATCCAGTGAATTACCTGCGGGTGGCATCACGGCTTTATTAGGCGCACCGTTTTTAGTGTGGTTGGTGCGTTCATCGCCTCATCTTTTGAAGCAGACAGGGGGAAATCATGCTTTACAAGTACAAAGAAAATCCCGTATTCAGTATCCTATTTTAGTTTTAGCTGGGTTGCTTTGCTTATTACTTGTGCTGGTTGTGGGGCTATCCCTTGGCAATATTAATTTAGATATTAATCAACTAATTCAAGTTATTAGTGGGAATAGTGACGCGCTCACAGAAAGAATAGTATTGTACCTACGCTTACCCCGGTTATTAGTAGCATTATTAGCAGGAGCAGCCTTAGCCATCAGTGGCTTATTATTGCAGGGAGTTGTCCGCAATCCTCTAGCTGGCCCAGAAATAATGGGGATTACTTCAGGAGCAGGCTTTGGGGCTTTATTACTGTTAGTATTATTACCTGATATACCAGTAACATTGATACCAATCGCCGCTTTTATTGGTGCAGTGATAGCTTTTGGTGTGGTTTATGTTGCAGCTTGGCAAAACGGCGTAGCACCAGCGAGGCTGGCTTTGGTAGGAATTGCGGTGTCTGCGTTTTGTGCGGCGGGGATTAACTTGTTAGTAATCAAGTCAAAATTGCAGGTAGGCCAAGCGTTGGTGTGGCTAGCTGGTAGTACCTATGCTCGTCAGTGGGATGAGGTATGGCAATTGCTGGCTTTTCCGTTAATTTTACTGCCATTGGGGTGGTTATTTGCCCGCAAACTTGATGTGATGGCGTTAGGGGAAGACTTACCGCGTATTTTGGGGATGCGTTTACAGCAAGCTCGTGGTGTAATATTAGCGATCGCTGTAGCTTTAGCAGCTGCGGCAGTATCAACAGTAGGAACTATTAGCTTTGTTGGATTAATTGCTCCCCATGCTGCTCGTTTATTAGTAGGTTCTCGACACCGACAGCTAGTACCAATAGCCGCAATTGTGGGTGCAATTTTAGTGACTTTAGCAGATACCGTTGGGCGTGTTGTTTTAGCTCCTAAAGAAATTCCTTCTGGGTTAGTAACTGCGCTAATTGGTACTCCTTACTTTCTCTGGCTACTTCTAGCAGGTAGGAGACATTTGACATGACTTATTTTAAATGTCTGCTGAGATCCAGATATTTTTGAACCCCTAAATACGCTCTGGACGTAAATTATCCCTCTTTTGTTACTTTCAGCAGAGAATAATCCCTAAGTCTTATTATTGGGTTATTTATCAACAAGCTAAGTTAAATGAGAAAATGATCATGCGATCGCTCAATTGATGATTTTGTCTAAGGTTCAGATTGGGTAGACTATTATTCTCTCCCCGTAGTGACAAAAGAGGCTTATACCAATTTGAAAAAAGAAGGCGACAGATACACAGCCCCAAACCATTGTCCTGTCTAGATTCTTAATTTTGAATTTTGAATTTTGAATTGATATTATGAGTCTTTCCAGTTCAAGAGTGATTAGCGTTCGTCGTTCGCGTAGCGTCTCGTAGAGAAGACGTTGGCGCAGCCATCGCCTGTTTTTTCCTAATTTTTTTACTTTATTTCTTGTCTAATTTGTCAATGCGTAAGTCCGGTTTTTAATTGGTATATCTATTTAGATATTATTTATATTTAAGAAATGGCGTATCCTAGAAACTGCATATTGCACGCTTTTTTCATCTGTATATTCTAGATTGATTGGGATTTCTTGGTAGAATTGCAGCACAATTACAGCACGATAAAGTTTAGAGTATTTAAATTGCTTGTTTTGAATATCAAAACGCAAAATAGATTCTAAGGGATATTCGATAATTTCATGACTACGCAGTCCTTTGCGCTCTATAAATACCTTATTCAGGCTTTTGTAGAAAGTACACTTGGTTACAGGTGTTGTCACAACAAAAGCACCAATAGCCGTAGTAGTTAACATAAATAAGCCGAAGAAAAACACATAATTCCGCTGGTTTTGGTAAACTGACAGATACATCTGGCCAGAACTAATAAAATTATTGATTTCAACAGCAGATTCCTGATTTTTTTGATAGCTAAGATGTGATAAAAGAGGATAGTCCCCAAAAGGTGTCAAAATAATAATTTCATAAGTTCTCCCTCCTTTGCTGCTGGTATGTGTCTTGATATATGCTTCGTAAGGATCGAGAATTTTCCGCTTTTCCATGCTTCCCAGCAAGTTATAACGCCTCAATTCACAGTTAATTTGGGTGGATGAGGGGCGTTTGCAAGTTAAACTAGCTGAAGCAGATTCAAAAAATATGCAATAAATAAAAAAACTTAGACTAGCAATCAAAATTGGCCAACCGGTGAGCCAATGCCTTATTGGTCGGTGCTTTAGCTGCAATCTAGTGCGGGTTTCTTCTACAATTTTCATCAGTACTAATGTACGGAATCTAATACTATAAGTAGAGTATTCCCTTCATAGCCCATTCTCCGATCATTAGCAGAGTTGTAGGACAATTTTTGTGAATAATTTTTTTGAGCTAGCTCATCAGTAGAGTGAAAAAAGTTAGACTGAAAAAAAACTAAGCCTGCTTGACTAGGAAAGTTCAGCGATGCCAGTCACGGTTGAAAAATTGCAGCGAATCCTACTTTTGTCTGCGCTAGATCTAGATCAGCTTGCCCAGTTGCAGGCTTATGCTGTGGTTAAGCATTATTCACGTGGAGAAATTATTCTGCATGAGGGCGATCCCTTGGTGGATCTGATACCATTTCACGAAAATCCTGATACAAATTCGTTGGTTTTTTACTCTTTCCCCCTGCGCCCTGCTCCCCTGCGGCCTATTTGTATCAAACTTAAAGTGAAACGGTATTAGGTAACTCCCTACAGCAGTTATGCGCTAAACCCTCCGTCAATCATCAAGCTTGCGCCTGTGATGAAACTGGCTTCAGGCCCAGCCAAATAAGCAACCATCCCGGCAACCTCCTCAACGGTACCGTAGCGAGGCAGTGCCATGAACTGACTTTTGAGCATCTGGGCAAACTCAGTGTCCGGGGGATTCATTTCTGTAGCGATCGGCCCAGGCTGCACGTTGTTGATTGTAATCCCGCGCGGGCCGAGGTCACGCGCCAGCCCTTGTACAAGCCCTTGCAGCGCAGATTTACTCATGGCATAAACGCCACCACCAGCAAATGGCATCCGTTCGGCATTAGTGCTACCTATATTGATGATGCGTCCACCTTCTTGCATGTGCTTGACTGCGGCTTGCGTCGCCACAAACACGGCACGCACGTTAATAGCGATAGTTCGATCAAAGTCTGCGAGAGTGAAATCATTGAGAGGAGCGATCGCCAGTACACCCGCATTATTGACAAGAATATCAATGCCACCTAATTTATCCACCGTTTGCTCCACAGCAGCAACCAACGCACTGGCTTCGGCACTGTTGGCTTGAATAGCAAGAGCTTGGACACCTAGTGCCTGCGCCGCCTGTACGATTTCGTTAGCCTGATCGGGCGAGTTGGTGTAGGTAAAGGCAACATCAGCACCTTCACTTGCTAAACGCTTGACAATAGCAGCGCCGATACCGCGACTTCCACCAGTAACGAGCGCACGTTTATTCTTGAGTGTGTAGTTCATGTTCGGAAATATGAAACTAAATAATTTGTTGTGTGTGTTAAACATGGATGACCACGATCATTGTTCCATATTGAGCAATGTTCATCTTGCTTCTACCTGAAATTATTAACCGGTATGAGCCACGGTGGCATCAACCATACATTCCAAGGGTCGGGGCTGAAAATTCAGTTCCCGTTTTGCCTTAGCATTCGATGCACCTCGCATCTGAGTACCGAAAGCACCTTAGCTGCCAAACTTGTGCAACAAATTCAAACCGAGTTTGAGGTGGTGGTTTGGCGATCGCTGCAAAATGCGCCAGCGTTGGCAGAGTGGTTAGAAAGTGTGCTGCCTATCTTGCTACGGGCACAAGGAGAGGATATCGCTGTACCCAGTAGCCTGGATGGGAAACTGCTAGAGCTGATGAAGGGTTTACGTTCCTGCCGATGTTTGTTGATTTTGGACAATGCAGAAACCATTTTGAAGTCAGGGCAAATCGGACAGTATCGAGTCGGCTACGAGGGATATGGTCAACTGTTCCAGAATATTGGAGAGGTATCCCATCAGAGTTGCTTGCTGCTTACCAGTCGTGAAAAGCCTAGAGAGATTGTGCAACTCGAAGGCAAGAAATCAAGAGTGCGATCGCTACTGCTCAAGGGACTGAATCCAGAAGCAGGACGAGAACTGTTTCGCCACAAAGGGACATTTGCGGGTATGGAATCGGAGTGGGAAAGATTAGTTACACACTATGGCGGCAACCCCTTAGCGCTAAAACTGGTGGCAGCTACAACTCAAGAACTTTTTAATGGCAGAATTGTCGAGATATTGAACTATGTGCAACAGGGGTTAGCCGTCTTTGATGACATTCGAGATTTGCTTGAGCGACAGTGCGATCGCTTGTCTGAGATTGAGCAGGAAATGCTCTTTTGGTTAGCGATTAACCGGGAACCGATCTCACTTTTTGAGTTGAGTGAAGATATTGTCAGCAAAACTTCCAGGCGCAGACTACCAGATGCAATTCACTCGTTACTGCGGCGATGTCTAATCGACAAGGCTTCTAGTCCTCTCAAGTACGCCTCTGCGACCTGTTCGTAGATAGCTTGGGAAAAGAGCAAGGTCACATTGATGTTGATGCCCTTATGGATCAGTTGCTCAATTACTGAAACGGTAACAGAAGTTGCGGGAATTTTGAGCATAAAATTAGACCACCCCACCGTTTGCCAAAGCCGACGGGCTTCAGTCAAAGTGGCTTGAGTAGTAAGTGCAAACTGGGGCGGTAGATCTAAATTAACAAAGCCATCACCAGCATGGGTTAGGTTATGAACGGCTTTCATCAAATCAGCCGCTAGCTGCATATCTTGAATCGTGAGATATGCATAGAGCGATTGAGCATTGATATCTGATTGACGCTTAATGGCTCGAAAGTCTCGCTCGTAGCTCTCCTGTCGAATTGCTTGATCTAAACTCGTGAAGTTGGAGATGAAACCGCGCAAGCCGTTGTCAATTAATCGCTGCAACTGACCTGTGAGAATCAAATTTCGCTCAAGACCATCAAGCCAGACGGATTGACCGTGTTGGCGGAGGGTTCGTAGAAGGTTCATCCGTTCGTTTCACAATGCAATCAAAACTGAAAAAAATTTCAGCCTTTATTTCAATTGGATTGTATGGGGGCTATAGACTTTCTCAAGTCTGTTACATGCGAATGGTATACACCAGTCAAGATTAGAAGTTAAGCCCCAACTTAAGCCTGTTGTTAAAACTAAAAAGGATTGTGAAATTTATAGCGATTCTCACATTCGTGAGAACAAGAAAGAATTAACCGCCGATAGAAGAGGATGGATGCAGCGAAAAGTTTGCGCGTCCGGGTTTCCCGGCGCAAAACTTTTCAAGACAGATAAACGCAGATGAGGAAATGCTTTATCGTTTTATCAGTTGATTCTAAACTTGAGAATTTTTCTATTTCTTGGAACCACCGTTTTCAATCTCTTCTACAGCCCTTTCTGTACGTGCATTAGGACGAGTTCTGGGTTGCCAACTCGGAAACAACCCAACAAAAAATTGATTGATGCTTGTGCGAGTGTGTAAGCTAGCCGTACTTAAGGGTTTGGGTAGAAAGCTATCCCCAAAACCCACAAATATCAAGAACAACAAAATTAACCATGTGCTAGCTGTCTTGCGATTCATTTTTTTATACTCAGCAACATTTGATTCATAGTCTAATCGACCTTTTTCAGAAACAGCCATATCTTTTTTCTTCTCTGAGCTACCTCAAAGACAGCAAGAGAAATGAGTGGCAGAGTGGAGGTAAGATGAGTTCAGAGGGTCACACAGATGACCAACCCTACCCTTAATTTCCCAACCGCCTCCGGACACCAAGTTTTAGCAGCAGCAGGCAAAAAATATTTGCGTCCTGGTGGACGGATAGCTACAGAGCAATTATTTCAGTGGGCAAATTTCAACCCTGGAGAGACGGTTTTAGAGCTAGCTTCTAGCTTTGGTTATAGTGCGATCGCTCTGGCGCAACGCTACCATGTAAAAGTCTTGGGAATAGAAAAAGATTCGCAGAGCGTTGCTTATGCGCGTGCCAATATTCGCGCTGCTGGCTTAGAAAATCAAGTGGAAATTATTGAAGGTGATATATTTCACCTGGATAAAATACCAGGGCTATTTGATTATGTTTTAGCAGAAGCAATTCTTACTATGCAATCTCCACAGGGGAAAGCTAAGGTTTTGCAGGAAATTCATAATCGGCTCAAACCAGGAGGAAAATTCCTCTCTCATGAACTTTTAGCTCGTGGCAAAGAAGAACAAATTCATGCTGATTTAGCAAAGATAATTCGAGTTAATTCTACACCACTTTCTGAAGCTAATTGGATAGATGCTTTAGCAACGGCAGGATTACAAGTGCAACAGCATTGCACTGGCTCCATGAATTTATTGAATTTGCGACGAATATTGCAAGATGAAGGCATTTTGAACACAATGCGGATTTTGTGGAATATTTTGACACAGCAATCTATTCGCAAGCGTGTTTTAGAAATGCGCCAAGTTTTTCATCAATACCGCCATGAATTAGGTTACATCATTATGTGCGCTGTTTCTGAGTAATATAATTCACCGCAAAATTGACACGCTAGTGTGTTAATTGGCATTAATTACCCTGCAAAAATATGAGTTCTACAATCACAACAAATCAATCTTGCGTTATCCAACTGCGAGAACAAATTGAATATCCCCATAGCGGAGTTCTGAGTAAAGTATTAATCAAAGATCGAGTTTGTCAATATACTCTATTTTGCCTAGCAGCAACTACTGAAATTTCCGAACACACTTCAACTCGCAATGCCACGGTCAATGTCATTGAAGGCAGAGGTTTACTAACTTTATCAGGTAAAAATATTGTCCTTGAGCCTGGTATTTTAGTTTTCATGCCTGCTAATGCACCTCATGCTTTACAAGCCGAAGAAAACCTTGCATTCTTGCTCATACTTTCTGAAAAAGTAGCAGAGATAAATTAGTTAGTTATTTATTGAGGAATGAATTATGCAATCCCTAATTTCAACTTTTAGTCAACACTTAAACTTCTCTCAAACTCAGTTAGAAGCAATACTCTCAAAGCCACTAGCTGAAGTTTTCGAATCATCTGAATTAAATCAAGAGCTAGGTAGCTTAAACACTAATTTACTGAAGGAAACATTACCAACAGCAGGAGCAGTTTTAGCTCAAGAATTACCACCTTTTTACAACTGGCTAAAAAATCAATTAGGAGTTAAGCGCGTTCCTGATGGCCCGGAGCATACAACAGCTTGGGTAATTGGATTTCTTAATAATCGCGAAAGTTTAACTAACTTAGTGGATTTACACCGTCCTGTACCACGTGCTGCTTTAGAAGCTTCTGTTCCTCGGTTGATCGCATTATTTGATGGTGTGGAAAATGCTCAGGTACGGCAAGAATGGCAAAAGGCGATCGCAACTTTATGTTTAGTTTTAGTAGTCGATGCTCGCGAACAAGCTAAATTGACTGTAACTGCTTAATATCTATCACTATAGCTCAAGCGATTTTGGAGTTTTGGCTATGGCTAATACCACGGTAGTTGCAGATAATCTTACATCTGCTCGTAGGCGATCGCTCAGTTTACCTGCTTGGTTAGTACTGATTTGTATCGTTACTTTTACAGCTTTATTGGCAGCAGGAGCAGTAATTTGGAAAAATGCTCCTCCTGTTCCTGAATTTGTACGTTCTCCGCAACAAGAAGTCATCCTGACAAAGGCAGAAATTCAGGCTGGACAAGAAACTTATCTGGCTCGTGGTGGGCAACATATTGGCAGCATTTGGGGACACGGTAGTACTTTTATCGCTAATTGGGTTTGAGGTATTAAAAACGCTGAAATTATCTCAGGAAGCAGAAGGTTTTTACCGTTGGCCTTTACGCTTTTTTCTTGCTACCTGTTTTTGGAATTTAATCGGTGCAGGAGTGTTTGGTTTCTTAATAAATCCGCCAATTGTTCTCTATTACTCCCAAGGTTTAAATACCACACCAATTCATGCTCATGCAGCCTTATTTGGTGTTTATGGCTGTTTAGCATTAGCTTTGATGCTATTTGCTTTACGAGAATTTGTCCCAGAAGATGCTTGGCATGAATGGTTGTTACGCTTTTATTTCTGGACAATCAATGGTGGTTTGATGGGAATGCTGATTTTTGGCTTAATTCCTAATGGTTTCTACCAACTTGCACAGTCGATTAATTACGGTACTTGGTATGCGCGGAGTGCTGAAGTAATTAGCAGTCCTTGGATGCGCTGGACTGTGTGGTTACGAATACCTGGGGATATTATATTTGCTATTGGCGCTATGGCAATGTTTGTGTTTACCGTCAGAGCAATTATTGCTGTTTTTCGCTTTCCGGTGAAGACAACTCAAGCAGTTCAAAGCTTGTAAACTTAAATTTCTGAAAGTTAGACTTCTGCGTAGGGTGGGCAATGCCAGCTCTACAACTTTAATTCCAGCCCCCGGATTCATCCGTGGGGTTATTAATTTTAAATTTTGAATTCCTGTGAAGGGGGTTGGTGGTAAATCATCATCTCCCCTACCCAATTCCGATCGCCCACTGACTGACTTTTGCCCTTCCCATAACCCTCCTGAACCTCTAAAAGTTGGAATACCGCTTTCTACTGAAAGGCCTGCACCACTAAATACAACAATTTTTGGCATGAGCCATCTACAGAGTTAAATAAGTGTAATTTATGTTACTCGTATTAGTAGTGTGGGTAATGGACGCGATCGCTAAAATAGCAGGGGGTGCTACACTCTGAAGCGACATGAGGATTTCTCAAATTAGACTGCTGAATACTAAATAAAATTACAAATCATTACCTCAGTCCACTGTGAGCAGTTTAATAAACAAGGAATACTGAGATGCATTAAAAACCTAACGATCTACAAGCCCCCAGTATTTTCAACCGAGAAATTGGTTTCTGAAGGCTAGATCGAGAAAATCACACATTAGGTTTATTCATCTCTATTAAGTAGCTCAGGGATACTCTTACAATAATTTATGCGCCTATTCAAAATGTCCTGGAAACGAATAAGCAAGAGGTATTATTACCCTCTGCTATCTTTGGCGCTGGTGTGCATCTTCTTATTCACTACTGTAGGTGTGAGTCAAGCACGGCAAGATGATAGCGCTAACCAGCCAACTAATATCAACTCTACTCAGACAGATAGTACAACTTATATTTCGCAAAGTACCAATGAAGCGCTAATTGCACCTGATGTAACTTCAATTAGGAACGTTAGCCCTAAAGAATTGTATGTCAGCATTCCTCAGTCACTTGTACCAGAAAATATTAGAGGTTACGGCCAAGAAAAACTCAATTTAGTGGTAACAGGAGACAATTTTCCCCAACCAGACAATTCGCTCAAAAATAAAATCGCAGTCAAAATCGGTAATCCCCCTGATGTTGCTACCACTACTAATATCAGAATCTCAGAAGATAGAAAGGCAATTTTTGCCACTTTTAGTAATGAGCAGCTACGGAAATTGGGTCGAGGAAAACATCCTGTAAGTGTGGAAGTTGGAGGAAATGCAACTAGCATTGACCCTCAAGTTACAGAGGAGCAACTTCAGGTCAATGTAATGCGTCCTGTAAGCGGGTTGACGACATTGATTGTGTTTGCACTTGCTACTCTTGTAACGCTCATCATTGTGGTAATTATCTATGCGCTGGCTACAGAGTCCAAAAATGCAAACTTGCCATCGAATTCGCTCAAAAAGAGCAATCAAAAAAACCTCAATTCATTAGAGTGGTTGATTCTGGAGCGTCAGACAAACACCTTTAGTCTGGCACGTGTCCAGTTTGTATGGTGGCTAACTATAATTGTTTTTGGCTATTTATTTCTGTTCATTGGCCGCGGAGTCATCCAAGGCATTTGGGAATTCATTCCTTTATCAGGATTCGCCTATACTTTTTTGATTAGTTTAGTAACACTGGTGACGGCACAGGCAACCTCTACATTCCGTGGTAGTAAGGGATCTGGGGACGTTAATCCTGCTTGGTCAGATTTGGTGGTGCATGGTGGGGTAGTAGCTTTAGAACGGGTACAGCAGGTAGTTTGGAACCTGATTATTGGTATTGCTTTTATCGTCATTCTCTTAGTTACCTATACAACTGCATCCTCTTTACCATCCATCCCCCAGGAAATTTTGGTACTCATGGGAATCAGTGCTGGTGGCTACATTGGTGGTAAAGCTGTCCGCAAAGCTGGCCCCAATATCACCCAAGTAGTCTTGTGGGGTGAACCTGAAGACTGGAATACAAATCCGCAACTTACCCTTGCTGGAGAGCATTTATCCCAAGCTGGGGGGGGAATAGTGCAAATGGTGTATTTAGACGAAAACAAGAATGAAAAACCAGAAACAAGGATTGAAGTTAAACAAGACTATATCTCTACACTAGACCCTGACCCTAGTAATCCTGGAGAGTTTTGTAGAAAATTGCAAATTAATTTTAATGGGCTGAACGCACTTCCAGAAGACGAATGGTTAGTATGGGTACACGATTTTGCCAATAATTTCACCTCACAAAGAGTAAAAATCACTCTAATTAATGCTGATGGACAGCGAGCTGTTTGGGATGGTACTAATCCTGTACCTGAAAGAAGAAATGCTCCCCCATTACAATCAGCCTATTAGGAAGAATTAGACTAAGGGACTACCAAATAGGGAAATCCCTTATTTCTGTGTCTGTGTGGTTAATTTATTTGTGAGAAATCCCTAAGATTCTACAAAGAAAAGATAATGGATTCAAAGTTGGCAATTGCTAGGGTGTTGGAACTGTGAGCGCGAGTAATTAAAGTCCATTGATGCTGCCGGTGCTATTTATGCCAATGCCACTCCTACCTCTAAGGCGATCGCCTACGTGTATTGGAAAGCGATCGCCATTCAGACTTCTTGAGTCAAATTGGATTATTCATCACAGTACGCGCAGTAAGCTAGGAATGCTGTCTATGGCTTCCAAGTTTTGAATTTCTGCCAAAGCTTGGTGAAAGTTACCTTCTTTAACATCATGGGTAACAACCACAATCTCTGCTAGTTCTCCCTGAAAACCAGTTTGGACAACAGACTCTAAGCTAACGCCGTAATTGCCAAAGCAAGTACCTAGTTTGCCAATGACTCCTGGTTGATCTTTAGTTAAGAATCGGGTATAAAAGCGAGTTACTAATTCGGCTATGGGTGCAATTTGACAGTAGTCTTGATGCCCACAAGCTAATAAAGGATTGGGTTGAGTAGTGCTGGCTTTTTCTGTTTTGAGCGTTGCCGCTAGATTTAAAATATCTGCGGTTACAGCACTGGCGGTTGCACCAGCACCCGCACCAGGGCCAAAAAACATTACTTGCCCGATTGGTTCTCCTTCCACAAGAATGGCATTATACACGCCGTTGATGCTAGCTAAAGGGTGTGCTTGAGTAACTAAGGTAGGATGAACTCTTACAGATAGTTTTGAGTTATCGCTACTATGAATTTTGGCGATCGCTAGCAATTTAATCACAAACCCCAATTTCTCGGCATAGGCAATATCTGTTTTACTAACTTGCCGAATGCCTTCACAATAAACATCTTGTAGGTGAATGCGTCCACCAAAAGCTAATGAGGCGAGGATGGCAATTTTATCTGCTGCGTCTAAGCCATCGACATCGGCGGTGGGATCGGCTTCTGCATAGCCTAATCTTTGGGCATCAGCCAACACATCCTCAAAATTGCTACCTTCTTTTTGCATCCTTGTCAGAATGTAGTTGGTAGTACCGTTGACTATACCTGTGACGGTGTGAATGCGGTTCACACTTAAAGACTGCTTGAGGGGTTGAATCACAGGGATACCACCACCAACTGCTGCTTCTAGCAAGACATATACCCCTGCTTGATTGGCAGTTGTGAAGATTTCATGCCCAAAGCGGGCGATCGCCGCTTTATTGGCGGTGACAACGTGTTTCCCGTTTTGTAGTGCTTTAAGAATCAGCGATCGCGCTGGTTCCAATCCACCCATGACTTCGACAACTATATCTACTGCTGGATCGTTAACTATAGCTTCTAAGTCTGTTGTAATTACTCCCTCTGGTAGTTCTACCTCACGGGGTTTATCAAGCGATCGCACTCCCACTCGATATATTTCTATTTCCTGCAATAACGGGTGACGCCCAGTGGTATCTTGTAACAACTGTACAGTACCCGTGCCTACAGTACCTAATCCCAATATTCCTAGTTTTACACCCACAATTTTTGTACCAAATTCCAGTTTTAAGTTTTCAGTCTTGATACCAATTCACAAAAATCCTGATACAGATAGATGTTTCGTAGGGGTTTAACATTGCTAACCCTTACCCGTGTATTTGTATCACTATTAAAGTGAAATAGTATAAGTAATAAATTATTACTCAGTTAACCTCTTGGATATATCAATATTTTGGTTATCAAACCACAGATAAACACCGATAAACACCGATAATTATCTGTGTTCATCTGTAGTTCTTTTTTATCTTAATTCGGATTTTTGCCACAGGTCTAGTTATTAGGCCTGAAAACAATTGTAGGTTGGGCATTGCCCAACCTACACACTCAAAACTCAGTATTCAGAACTTAGTAGGTTTCTACGTGCCAGCGGCCAGCTTTCTTGAGTTCCTTCTGGTAAGTACTCCACTCTACGCCTTCTTTAGCAGCCGCAGCAGTTAAAGCAGCATCGATACCATCTTCCATACCGCGCAATCCGCAGATGTAGGTGTGGGTTTTTTCATTTTTAATCAATTGCCACAGTTCATCTGCGTGTTCTGCAACTCTATCTTGGATGTACATTCTGCCACCTTGGGGGTTCTTTTGTTCCCGGCTGATGGCACAAGTGAGGCGGAAGTTCTCAGGATACTTCGCCTGCATTTCTTCCAATTCTTCTTTATATAAGATGTTGGGAGTTGTGGGCACACCAAAGATTAACCAAGAAAATCCCTTGAATTGGTATTCTGGGTTGGCTGCTCTTTCTTTATCCTTAAACTGACGCCACAGGTAAGCACGCATTGGCGCAATACCTGTTCCGGTTGCCATCATGATGACATTGGCTTCGGGGTCGCTGGGTAGTAACATTTCCTTACCCACAGGCCCTGTAATCTTGACTTCTTCACCTGGTTTTAAGAAACACAAGTGAGTTGAGCAAACACCGTAGACTGTTTCGTTGGTTTCTGGGTGCTTGTACTCCAACTGGCGGACACACAGCGATACTGTTTTGTCATCGACATCATCGCCATGACGAGTTGAGGCGATGGAATAAAGTCTCAGCTTTTCTGGCTTACCGTTCTTGTCTACTCCTGGTGGGATAATACCTATACTTTGACCTTCTATATATTTCAAATTACTGCCAGAAAGGTCAAACTTGATGTGCTGAACAATACCAATCCCACCTTCTTTGACTAGGGCTTCATTAGATATACACTTGCCAATAAAAGGTGCATTGGGACGGTAAGTGTTTACAGGGACATCAGCATGGGCGTCTTTTTTGGCTTTTGCTTGAGTCATGGTGTTGCCTTTTTGATCCTTCTTCTTAAGCTGTTCTTCAGCTGGTGATTTAGCAAAGCCTGTGGCTTCACTTTTCGCATTCACAGGTGTGGCTTGACCATTCCCCTCACTGTTAGCAATCGCCAATGAAGCTGTGCCATTGAATTGCTGTAGCGCACTGGCGGGTTGAATACTAACAATTTTGCCGCCTAGGCGAGTGATACGTCGCATTTCTTGATTCATGCGGTTGTAAGGCACTCTGATGAATACACTGCCACTGTTACGAATTTGGTAGTTCGTTTGATCAGTTTCTTCGTTCTGACGCAGACCCACCACTTCGTAAACGAAGACGCGGCTACCTGTTTCTGTGTTAGCAGCACCCTCAACAGCACCTTGGTTGTACATTCGTTCTATCACTCCGATGTTTACTTAACCGTTTTTCAAAAAAAACTTTTCCTATCACAAGCCAGCTTTAAGTTTACCGGATTTTCGCTTCACAAAACTGGCGTTCTAGGAAAGTGGCATCAATAAATAATGCCTTGCTAAGTACACTCACCAAAGACATGCAGGCAGCGCAAAAACACACCTGTTCACCTTCTAAGTTAGAGGATAAGTCGTTTGGAGAATGTTAATAATGAGTCAATTTAATGTTTTTTTCGTGAAGTTAGTTAACTTCTATGCTGACTGCAAGCAGTACAGTATAGGCTTCTCAGCGATTCCCGGTATCCCGGCGGACATTAACTGAGATTTGTTTTACTGCACGATATGCCTCTCCGTAAAAATGTTACAGGGAGGCGAAATATAAACAATTATAATAAGTTTTACTTGATGTGATAGATCTGTCAACCTCTAACAATACAGTTTCCGAAAGCGTCAGATGTAATTGACTATGTTCATAAAGCTACAACCAAAATTTTTTCCTCTCACTTGGGAACTCATTCTTTAGATAGATTTTGGCTGATGAATTGCTGGAGTATTACGCGATCGCAAATTAAAATTCCAAAATTGCAAAAAATTTGCGGACAGAGAAAACCATACATTATAAACTTGATTAATAGGGTTACAAATACCTAGCAGTCCTTACCAGACCGCTTGTGGGTATTCAAGAGATGTCTTTTCAAATTCGCAACTAAATCATTAACACGATCGATGAACCGCTAGATTCTTCCTGACAGTAAACTTGTATAGAATAACCCCTTCTGTTAAAATCAAATATACCACTAGGATTAAATACTTACCAGCAACAAACTCAGGCTAGGCAGGCGAGTAACAACTATTACTTTGTTTTATACCCGTCTGAACTTCTTTATGGCGCTGTGGGTAATAAGAACGCCGGAAAAACCAATGGGTAAACTCTTGGCTTCAAAATCTGCTGTGTGAAAAACTTTAATTGACACATCTTTTAGTATCGAGAGGAGATTTATGACGAGTAAGCCGGAACGCGTGGTACTAATTGGAGTAGCTGGGGACTCTGGGTGCGGTAAATCTACATTTTTGCGTCGTTTGATCGATTTGTTTGGTGAAGATTTAATGACAGTTATCTGTTTAGATGACTATCATTCCCTAGATCGCAAACAGCGCAAAGAAACCGGGATCACAGCACTCGATCCTAGGGCGAACAACTTTGACCTGATGTATGAGCAAATTAAAGCGCTCAAAAATGGTCAAGCAATTGATAAACCGATTTACAACCACGAAACCGGCATGATTGATCCGCCAGAACGGATCGAGCCAAATCATATCATAGTGGTTGAAGGACTGCATCCTTTATATGATGAACGGGTGCGATCGCTAATTGACTTCAGTGTTTATTTTGATATCAGCGACGAAGTCAAAATTGCTTGGAAAATCCAGCGCGACATGGCGGAAAGGGGACATCGCTATGAAGATGTCTTAGCTCAAATCAATTCCCGCAAGCCTGATTTTGATAAGTTTATTGAGCCACAAAGAGAATTTGCCGATGTGGTTCTGCAAGTATTGCCCACCAACTTAATTAAAAACGACACAGAGCGCAAAGTCCTGCGGGTACGGATGCTCCAACGCGAAGGGAAAGAAGGCTTTGAGCCAACCTACCTCTTTGATGAAGGTTCAACAATTAACTGGACACCTTGCGGACGTAAGCTGACTTGTTCCTACCCTGGTATGCAACTGTACTACGGTTCAGATGTTTACTACGGTCGTTACGTCTCCGTATTAGAGGTAGACGGTCAATTTGACAATTTAGAAGAAGTCATTTACATCGAAACCCATCTGAGTAAAACATCCACCAAATACCAAGGTGAGATGACCCACTTGTTACTCCAGCACCGGGAGTATCCAGGTTCCAACAACGGAACTGGTTTGTTCCAAGTGCTAACCGGTTTGAAAATGCGTGATGCTTACGAGCGTTTAACAGCAAAGGAAGCCAAACTAGCAGTTCAAGTTTAAAACAGCAGTATTTGTGTCAAAGCTTGGGGGAGTGCTTCAGGGTATTCCCCCATTTTTTTGTGTTATAAAAAACATTTTCGCCCCAAAATTAGATTTTTCTTTATCAAAGTATTTAATACCAGTACTAGTTTTTGACAAGTTAAGAACACACTAACTCTTTAATGTGTAAATATTGTTATGATTTCAGAAATTAGAGTAACTGAGCTAAATAATCACATTTAGCTCAGTGAAACACTCTTAGAAGGAGGAATGCCTTTGTCTCGTCGCTATTTATTTACCTCCGAGTCAGTTACCGAAGGTCATCCAGATAAAATCTGCGATCAGATTTCTGATACAATTCTTGATGCCTTACTGACACAAGACCCTACTAGCCGAGTTGCGGCTGAAGTAGTAGTTAATACTGGCTTAGTGCTAATTACAGGTGAAATTACTACCCAAGCCAATGTCAATTATGTGAATCTTGCCCGCCAGAAAATTGCCGAAATTGGCTACACCAACGCCGATAACGGCTTTTCAGCAAATAGCACTAGCGTACTAGTAGCTTTAGACGAACAATCACCTGATATTGCTCAAGGTGTTAACACTGCTCACGAAACCCGCGAGCAGGATAGTGAAGAACTATTCGACACCATTGGTGCGGGCGACCAAGGGATTATGTTCGGTTTCGCTAGCAACGAAACACCAGAATATATGCCCTTACCGATTTGTCTTGCTCACCGCATTGCGCGTCGGCTAGCAGCAGTGCGCAAAACAGGCGATTTACCCTACCTGCGCCCTGATGGTAAAACCCAAGTTACCGTCATCTATGAAGATGGGCGTCCTGTCGGTATTGATACAATTCTGATTTCCACACAGCATACAGCAACTATTGGGGAAATCACGGATGAAGACGCAGTCCAAGCCAAAATCAAACAAGATCTGTGGACAGCGGTAGTTCAGCCTGTGTTTGGCGATATTGAGATTCAGCCAGACCAAGAGACACGCTTTTTAGTCAACCCCACTGGCAAATTTGTCATTGGTGGGCCTCAAGGTGACTCTGGTCTGACGGGACGGAAAATCATTGTGGACACCTACGGTGGTTATTCTCGTCATGGTGGCGGAGCCTTTTCTGGCAAAGATCCCACAAAAGTAGACCGTTCTGCGGCTTATGCAGCACGCTATGTAGCTAAAAATATTGTCGCCGCTGGGTTAGCAGATAAATGTGAAGTGCAGCTAAGTTATGCTATTGGTGTAGCGCGTCCTGTGAGCGTTTTTCTGGATACCTTTGGAACTGGCAAAGTCGATGATGATATCTTGCTGGAATTAGTCAAAAAGCATTTTGAACTGCGACCAGCAGGAATTATCCATACCTTTAATTTACGTAACCTACCAAATGAAAGAGGCGGACGTTTTTATCAGGACGTCGCGGCTTACGGTCATTTTGGACGGAATGATTTAGACTTGCCGTGGGAACGTATCGATAAGGCCGACTTGTTGAAGCAATCAGTTAACGAGTCACTTTCAGCAGCGATCGCCCAAGCACTTAAGTAAAGTAGAGTAGATATTAGTTGCGATCGCTAGACATGAGGGTATGAGTGTAATCTTTGTCTAGTTACTCATACCCTATGCTCTACTAATTAATCTCCAACAAAAACATCCTCTGACTTGATGGTAGTAAAACTACTTCCAAGCAGGGGATTTTTATTTGACATAATACGATCGCCGTTTTGATTTATCTTTGATTTCGTTGCTCTTGGTAAAATTTCCATGTCGCAAGACAATCCGAATTCACAACCTCCCCAAAGACCCTACCAGAGAAACCAGCCATTTTGGAAATCTACTATTATCCAATTTCTCAGAGGGACAATTAGGATTTTAGAGACTGCGGTGGTGAAACTGGAGACAGCACCTCCACCGGGAACTGCGGAATCTCCTGGTTTTTGGTGGGGACTGCTAGCTAAAATCCGTAGTTTTTTACCAGCAAATTTGTCGGCAAAGTTGTCAGATACAGCTTTAGCAGGGATTATTGCTAGTATTGCCGTAATTTTAGTTTGGACAACTACGAGCTTTTTCACAAATAAACCTGCTGAGATAGCAACGCTTCCCCAAGTTGAGGAAGTTCCTTCACCGACACCAACACCAACGGTAACTACTTCACCAGAGTTAGCAACGCCAGAACCTCAACCAGCAGAAGAAATTACACCATCACCAGCAGCAGAAATTCCGCCTGTGGAACCGGAACCGGAACCAGAACCAACGCCAACACCGGAACCCACACCCACACCAACACCAACGCCAATTTTGCAATTGACACCAGAACAAACTTTAATTGCAGCTATCGAAAATCAAGTTGCAGAAATTAGCGATCGCATTGCCTCTGGACTGATAAAATCCATTCAAGCCAATTTTCGTACTAGTAATCTCACTGTCAAAATTAGTGACGATTGGTACACTCTCACCCAATCTCAACAAGATAAATTGGCAGCAGATATCTTACAGCGCTCTCAGGAACTCGATTTCACCCATCTAGAAGTTGTTGATTCTCAAGATAGGCTAGTAGCGAGGAATCCGGTTGTGGGGAATGAGATGATTATTTTTCAACGGCGGTTAAGTTAGCAGTGGCGATGACATTGGTAAATATTTAAGAACCGATCCACCCTCTTCAAATTTTCTTCACAACAAGGCTATAAGGTAGAAATAAGGCTATGGGAAGAAGGTTTTCGTCATTTCTACTGAGTCAGCCTTGCTAGATTCTATGGTTCAATTCAACAGTGCAATCAAATCCCGCAATACTCAATTACCCAAGTGCCCTACAGGAATCGAGGGACTAGACGAAATCACTGGCGGCGGACTTCCCCAAGGACGACCCACACTGGTGTGTGGTTCTGCTGGTTGCGGTAAGACTTTGCTAGGGATGGAGTTTCTGGTTCGTGGTGCGACACAATACGGGGAACCGGGGGTGTTTATCGCCTTTGAAGAGACTGCGGAAGAACTGTCCCAAAATGTCATTTCGCTGGGATGGAATTTAGATCAACTGGTGGCAGAACGTCAGCTCGCTATTGACTGTATTTATATTGACCCAACTGAGATTCAAGAAACTGGTGACTACGACCTGGAAGGGCTGTTCATTCGCTTGGGCAATGAGATTGATAAAATTGGTGCCAAACGAGTAGTCCTAGATACCATTGAGGTGTTGTTTTCCGGGTTCTCCAATGCTGCCATTGTGCGGGCAGAACTGCGTCGTCTGTTTCGCTGGCTGAAAACCAAAGGCGTAACCGCCGTGATCACTGGCGAACGAGGTGAGCATAGTCTAACTCGCCAGGGCTTAGAGGAATACGTCTCAGATTGTGTGATTCGCCTGGATCAGCGGGTTGATGAGGAACTGTCTACCCGACGGATGCAAATTGTGAAATATCGAGGTTCTCAACATGGGAGCAACGAATATCCGTTCTTAATTGAAGAAGATGGTATTTCTGTCTTACCGATTACCTCCATCGGGCTAAACCATAGCGTTTCCACTGACCGCGTTTCTAGTGGTATCCCGCGTCTAGATGCGATGCTGCGAGGACAGGGCTACTATCGCGGCAGCAGTATCTTGATTACGGGGATGGCTGGCACAGGCAAGAGTACGATCGCGGCTTGTTTTGCTGAAGCTACCTGTCGTCGGGGGGAACGGTGTCTTTATCTGGCATTTGAGGAAGCACCACAGCAAATTCTCCGCAATATGCGATCGCTCAGTTTAGATTTAGAGCCGTATATCCAACAAGAATTGCTCCAAATTCAAGCATTGCGTCCCACTGCCTACAGCTTAGAACTGCATCTGGTACAGATCCATCGCTGGCTGAACTCTTTCCAGCCAAGCACGATGATCATTGATCCCATGAGCAACCTGACCTTGGCGGGCAACCTTCTGCAAGCCAAAGCCTTTTTTATGCGCCTGATTGACTACTTGAAGTCGCAACAGGTAACTGTGTTGATGACCAATCTAATTGCCGGAGGTACTCCTCTCGAACATACAGAGATTGGGATCTCTTCGCTGATGGACACCTGGCTAGAACTGCGGGTAATTGAAAGCAACGGCGAGCGCAATCGCCTGTTGCAAATCTTAAAATCTCGTGGGATGGCACACTCCAACCAGGTACGGGAATTCCTGCTGACCCCTCAAGGAGTGGAACTGCTCGATGTCTACCTAGGAGATAACCAGGTACTCACCGGAACGGCTCGGGCCATCCAAGAGTCAGCAGACAAGCAGGCACGCCTGCGGCAACAGCAACAGGTAGCCAACCGTCGCCGGGAGTTAGAGCAGCAACGGCAGGTCATGCAGGCTGAGATTGCGGCTTTACAAATGCAGATGCAGACACAAGCAGCAGAACTCGAGCATCTGACTCAGGAGGAGGATTTGTATGAAGAAAGGGTAGTCCAGGATCAAGAGACTATGGCACAGCTGCGTTGGGCTGATTAATATCTATCTAGCTAGTGCAGGACGGCAGAAATAACTAACCAGATGAAAATGCCTTCAAAGCCTATATTCATAAGCTTTTGGACTTTAAACTTTGGACTTCCGCACAGTAGCACTAGCGCATTTGGAAGATAAGGAAGTACTAGCGATGAATCAACACAGCGAACTAAAAACCGCTGGATCTGAGATCTGGCAACTGCGACTCTACGTTGCCGGACAGACCCCAAAATCGGTGACTGCCTTTGCCAATCTGAAAAAGCTGTGTGAAGAATACCTCCACGGTCAATATCAAATTGAAGTCATTGATTTATTAAAGAACCCAGACTTGGCAAAGCAAGATCAGATCCTGGCCATTCCAACTCTAGTCAGAAAACTGCCCGTGCCGATTCGGCAAATTATTGGGGATTTATCGAATCAAGAAAAAGTTTTACTGGGACTTGATATTAGAAAATTTGGGCAATAAATAACCAGTTTAATACCAATTCAAAATTGAAAATTAGGAAAGCTAGATGTCAAAAGGTTCCTAATGCCAATTAGAAGAAAGAATGCAACAGATGAATTCCCAAAACCAGACACAGAGAGCAATTCTAAATCTAAAATTACGTCACTTACTACAACGGAGGTTCCCTCCGCAACGCAGTGGTTGCACAAGGTAAAATCCAAAATGGGATTAGGAGGAAGGCTGAATGGTGAATGACATACCACTGGAAATAGAAGGTGATGATTGGGCTAAAAGTTTTGAGGATGCGATCGCCAATCAGGATCGGCAAAACTACTACCTCCGGTTATATATTGCCGGAACAACTCCCCGTTCAATACGGGCGCTGGAAAACCTGAAATTACTCTGTGAAAATTATTTACAAGGACGGTATGAGTTAGAGGTGATTGATGTTTACCAATCGGCTCAACAGATCGGAACAGATAATATTGTTGCTATCCCTACCTTGATCAAGGAACTACCTCTCCCTCTGCGACGGATGATTGGGGATCTATCTAATACTGAAAAAGTATTGTTGGGGTTAGACCTTGTGCCCAAATAAAACATCACGAACCTCCTGGGCTAAACAATGGAAGATCATCTTAAATCTAGAGCAGAACTACTAGCAGAAATTCAAATACTGCGCGATCGCCTGGCCACAAGTGAGGAAACCCTGCAAGCGATTCAGCATGGCGAAATAGATGCGCTGGTCATTTCTACCCCTCAAGGCGAAAGAATTTTTACCCTCCAGAGTGCTGATTACTCCTACCGATTGTTAGTAGAGGAAATGCAACAGGGGGCGGCGATCGTTTCAAACGAAGGGTTTATTTTATACTGCAACAAAAGTTTGGCAAATTTATTGCAGCAACCGTTAGAAAAGCTGATTGGTTCCGATTTTCAACGCTTAATTTCTTCCCCAGATATCCCCCTATTTGAAGCACTAGTTCAGCAAGTAGAAAAGGGCGAACGCAATTCTGTGGAACTGTTTCTCAACACTCTCGATGCCGTCGAGGTTCCTGTCTACCTATCGATCAATCATCTCAGTCTGGATGAATCTGCGGTCAATTGCATTGTGATTACCGATTTAACCGCACAAAAACACTATGAAAAGACTCTTGCCGCAGAAAGACTGGCGCGTTTAATTCTAGAGCAAGCAGGGGAAGCTATTTTAGTCACAGACCAGAACGGACAAATTATTCGTGCCAGCCAGATCGCCTGTCAACTGTGGGGCGAAAATTTACTCTTGCAACCTTTTGATAGCCGATGCTCCCTTTATTTGTGTAAGTCTAATTTTTCTGCACCCACAACTGGGGATATAGCGATCGCTAGAACTAATCTTGAGCCTGGTTCCTCTCTCAAAATCCCTTTTTCCATTGCATCGGTAATACATGGAGAAAGCTATCAAGGGCTAGAGGTGGAGTTTGAATGCCAAGATGGACAAGTGTTAAATCTGGTGTTAAATGCCCGCCCTTTGACTGACAAGGACAACCATTTTCATGGGGCAGTAGTGATTCTCACCGATATCACCCAACGCAAACAAGTAGAAGAAGCTTTACGAGAACGAGAACGCTTGTTTGCCACCCTGGCAGAAGCTTCTCCCATTGCTATTTTCCGGTTTGACCCTAATAGTAACTGTGTCTATGTCAACAATCGCTGGAGCGAAATGACTGGTAGACCAGCACAAACAGCATTGGGAATGGGATGGGTGCAAACACTCCATCCTGAAGATAGCGATCGCCTTACCAGAGAATGGCTGCAATGGTCGCAGAACTGTCAAAAAAAAGGGCTTTACCATAATGAGGGTAAATGTATTCGCCCGGATGGCAGCGTAGTCCGGTTCTACGTCCAAGCCTTGCCTGAGGTTGACTCTGGGGGTAATACTGTCGGTTACGTTGGCATTCTGACGGATATCACAGCAATCAAGCAGGCAGAAACAGCCATACGGGAAAGCCAAATCCAGCTTCAGCAGCAACTAGCTGAAATTGAAGCTATCTACCAGTCAGCGCCTATTGGTTTAAACTTTTTAGACAGCAACCTCCGCTTTGTACGCATTAACCAACGACTAGCAGAAATGAATGGGGTATCGATTGAATCACATATCGGTCGCACAGTGCGCGAGGTGTTACCAGAACTCGCTGACGCTGTGGAGGAAGTATTGTGTCCCATTCTCGAAAAGGGAGAACCAGTGCTGAATGTGGAAATCAGTGGCGAAACTCCAGCTCAACCTGGAGTGCAACGAACTTGGTTAGAGAGCTTTTTGCCTTTAAAGAATGGCGATCGAGTTATTGGCATCAATACCGTTTGTCAGGAAATCACCGAACGTAAGCGCATCGAAGCGGAACGCCAATATGTTCAAGAAGCGCTGAAACAAGCTAAGGAAGAACTAGAAATCCGGGTTACAGAACGAACAGCCCAGTTGCATCAGATGATTACTGAACTTCAACAAGCAGAAGAACATATCAAAGCTTCTCTACAAGAAAAAGAAGTTTTGCTAAAGGAAATTCATCATCGCGTTAAAAATAATCTCGGCATTGTTAGCAGCTTGCTACAAATGCAGATTCGCCGCACTCAAAACTCCCAAGCAAAGCTCGTTTTACAAGATAGCCAAAACCGGATCGCTTCGATCGCCTTAGTCCATGAAAAGCTATACCGTTCTGAAGACCTCGCCAATATTAATTTCACTCAATATATTCGAGATTTAACAGTTTCTCTATTTGATTCTTACAACATCAGTTCTAACCAAATTAAACTTAATCTTCAGTTGGAAAACTCCAGTTTAGATATTGAAACTATCATACCCTGTGGATTAATTATCAACGAGCTGGTTTCTAATGCACTAAAACACGCTTTCCCTGGCGAACATGAGGGTGAAATTCAAGTCAAATTTTTTCACTCCTATGAGTCTCTTGATAATCTGTGCCGATGCAAATCCACCCTGATTATTCAAGATAATGGCATTGGGCTACCCCATGATTTTACGATTAACCAAGCTAAAACCTTAGGGCTAAATTTGGTTTATGGCTTGGTCAAGCAGATTGACGGCACAATCGAGATTAATAGGCAACAGGGAACCGAATTCAAAATCTCTTTTATGAATATGGTATGTCCAGATAAAAACCCTAAATTTGGTAATATTTGCGCAGGCAGTTAGCAAGCGATTATGCAAAGAGATTACGAGTTATGTCTCATTGTTATTTCTGTTCCTGGGATTTGCGATTATAGAATTAGAGCAGTGTAATTGAGGTGAGATTATGAAACATTTCACTTCGTTAGTTCTAGGAACCTTGATTGCTGCAACTGCAACGTTAGCTTTTGCACTACCAGCTAAAGCAGATTTTGTTCAATATCATCGTCCTAGCGATCGCTACAATCAAGTTGATCGTAATCGCCCAGAATATAACTATCGGGTTAATCATCCTAGGCGTGAGTTGAGATTTAGGATTAATCACCCAAATCGTACTTTTCAACCTCCCTTAATACGTCGTTCAGATCGTTGGAGCGATCGCATTAGAGAACGTCCGATTCACTATCGCATTCACCATCGTTTTGACTGAATAAATACCTAAGAAAAAACAGGACTTACCTTTGTGTAAGTCCTGTTGAGGGTCACAAAACTCTTAGTTGGATATTTTAATTTTTCTATTGAGCTTTTGCAGATGCAGCTTTTGCTTCTACCTTAACGCTCTTAACACCTTTTTGTTCCTTAACTAAGGGTACAATTTTCTTCAGATCAGCCTCAGTGGGAACTGTGCCTGTAACAGTGACAACTCCATCTTTGTCTTCAACTACTAACTTGCTACCAGGGATCTTTTCTGATAATTTGCTGAGAATCAAGCTTTTAGAAGTACTTTCAGCAGCACCTTTGACAGCAGTCTTGGTATTAGCAGCAGCTTCTTTGACTGCGGTTTTGGTTTTATCGCCTGTTTCTTTAACTGCGGTTTTGCCAGTTTCGGTAGCATTTTTAGCCCCAGTTGCGGTTTTTTGAGAGGCTTCTTTTGCTGTTTTGCTTACCTCATTTGTAGTGGAAGTATCGGAACTGGTCTTTGTTGCATCTTGGCAACCAACAGCACCAACAACCAGAATACCGCTAACTAATAATGGAATTAGCTTTTTCATATCAATCTCCGAATTGAGTAGTTGAAGCGATGAATTGAGATGTGTGTGATGTTGAGGAGCGAATGTTAGAAAACAATTAAAGTTGAAATTACAAAAGTGCTAAATTCAGCACTTAGGCGATCGCAACTTGAAATTTGGACAACTTCTGCAAGCAGGGATAATTTAGCTACTTACAAAAGCACCGATTTAATTTCCGTTGCAGCTACTAATGAGTCAGACTTTACATACACTTGACGACTCTCTATCGCCTGAACGTAGATGCCAAGCGGCTTTCCTCAAGGTAGGTTATGTTTAGTCCCTCAATAGACATTTGATATTACCAGATTTGAGCAAGTTTGGCACATCATCCTCAAAAATTTAATTATTGGGCATAGGGCATAGGGCAAACAAGGAGTGTGGGAAGTGTGGGAGGATGGGGAAGATGGGGGGCTTTCAAGGGTAGGGAATTAAAAATCAGGCAGTAGAGAGGGTAATTTGTTTGTATAACTGTCCTCGTCCATTGTTTTAATTCCTCATTCTTTCCTAGCTGCATTTTCCCTCCCACACTCTGACATTCTTCGCCGCATCTGCCTTAGTTATCTTTGCGGTCTGGCTTCAGTTCTGTATTTTACTGGCTATATTGCCCCTTTCTTAAATCCCTACCCTTGAAAGAGACGGGGGGGGAGCTAATAAAGAAAGTGTGGTTCGTTTCTCCCCTCTCTCCCCACACTCCCCCATCCTCCTTGTCTCCCTTGTCCCATTCCTCCCCACTCTCTCCCACACTCCCTTGTCTCCCCCTGCTTCACCTCCTCCCTGCTCAGGTTTCATACCCCTAGTGTCAGGTAGCAAGTTTTCGGATACTGTTACAATCAAGTCTCAAAACTTTCTCTAGATGTACGCAGTTTAATTTCTCTGAGTTATGATACCAAGCACTACAGGGAAATCACTGCTGCGATCGACCTGAGTAGCGTAAATTCACCGTAATTCAATCGGTTGATGAAGCTCAAATTTAATTCCTATAATTGGTAAATTTGCTAGTCGTGTCCATTTCTGCAAAAACTTTTCCTATCTGGGGATTTTTCTCGCTAGTAACCAACGGTCTGCTGATGTTGGCAATTGTTCTGCTAATCTGGCAACAGCAGAAATTGACTAATACTGTTTTCCCACCGGCTGCGGATACAGTCAGTGAACCCGAAGTTGCTAAACCGGAGTTAGGCCCCCGTCACCAACTCAATTACGAACAGTGGGTAGAAATTCTCAAGTCAGAAGCTAAGGTAGCTGCACTAAAACCTCCTCAGCATCTGAGCATACTAGCTGGAGATTCTTTGAGTCTGTGGTTTCCCTCAGAATTATTACCTGAGAATAGATATTGGCTAAATCAAGCAATTTCTGGTGAAACTACCGAAGGGCTGTTGAAAAGATTAGATTTATTTGACCGCACCCAGCCACAAGTGATTTTCGTGATGATTGGGATTAACGATCTAATTCGGGGCGTCAGCGATGAGGTAATTTTAGAGAATCAACGGCAAATCATTCGTTACTTGCGCCGGAAGCATCCTAGCGCAGAAATATTTGTCCAGTCAATTTTGCCGCATGGGGGAGAACAATCAACTTGGGAAGGAAAAGAACGTCTGCTAGCCATTAAGAATAGTCGCATTCAGCAGCTGAATCAGCAATTACAAACCATCGCCACCACACAAGGCGTTAAATATCTCGACTTATATTCCCTGTTTGCTAATCAGGAAGGTTATCTCCGCAGTGAATTCACCACCGATGGCTTACACCTAAGTCCTGAAGGTTATATGGTCTGGCGGACTGCATTGCAGATTTATAGCCACCCAGAATTAGAACCGCAGAAAGAGAAGGTGGGGGGATGAGGGAGACAAGGGGGACAAGGGGAATGAGGGAGAAATAACTAATGACAAATGACCAATGACACTTAACGCGAGAAAATGAGAGATGGTGAACTAATCTAAAACAATCTAATGGATACAAAAGCTTTTAAGCGTACCCTGCAACACTCGGAAAACTATAATCGCAAAGGCTTTGGTCATCAAGCAGAGGTTGCTACACAGTTACAGTCTGAATATCAAAGTAGCTTAATCCAACAAATTCGCGATCGCAACTACACCTTAGAACAAGGTGAGGTGACAATTCGGTTAGCGCAAGCTTTTGGCTTCTGCTGGGGTGTGGAACGTGCAGTAGCAATGGCTTATGAAACCCGTCAACACTTCCCAAGCGATCGCATTTGGATTACAAATGAGATTATTCACAATCCCTCTGTGAATCAACGTATGCAGGAGATGGAGGTTAAATTTATCCCTGTTAATGCAGGGATAAAAGACTTTTCTGTAGTTGAAAACGAAGATGTAGTCATCTTACCTGCCTTTGGAGCCAGCGTTCAGGAAATGCAGGTTCTCCATGATAAAGGCTGCAAAATTGTCGATACAACTTGTCCTTGGGTGTCGAAAGTTTGGAATACAGTTGAGAAGCACAAGAAAGTCGATTACACCTCAATTATCCACGGTAAATACAAGCACGAAGAAACTGTTGCCACCAGTTCCTTTGCTGGTAAATATCTAATTGTGCTGAATATGCGGGAAGCAGAATATGTTAGCAACTATATTCTTAATGGTGGCGATCGCGAGGAGTTCTTAAAGAAATTTGCTAAAGCTTGTTCCGCCGGATTTGACCCCGATAAAGACTTAGAAAGAGTGGGTATTGCTAACCAAACAACAATGCTCAAAGGCGAAACCGAACAAATTGGCAAGTTGTTTGAACGGACAATGATGCAGAAGTATGGACCCACTGAAATCAATCAACATTTCCAAAGCTTCAACACAATCTGTGATGCTACCCAAGAACGTCAAGATGCAATGTTGGACTTAGTGCAACAAAATTTAGATTTGATGATTGTAATTGGTGGGTTTAATTCATCCAATACTACCCAATTGCAACAGATAGCTTTTGAGCGAGGAATTCCTTCTTATCACATTGATTGTGTTGAGCGCATCAAATCAGCAAAATCCATTGAACATCGTCAATTAACTGGGGATATAGTCACCCAAGATAACTGGCTACCTGAAGGTAAGATAGTTGTGGGGATTACTTCTGGTGCTTCTACCCCCGATAAGGTAGTAGAAGATGTCATCGAAAGAATTTTTGCCTTAAAAGCAACCGCAGCGGTAATTTAGCATTTCTTATTAGAGAAGTAGGGTGTGTTATGGCGTAGCCTAACGCACCAAAAGCTTTTATTGGTGAGTTATTCTACTTAGAATTGTATAAAAATTAAATCAGATTGTTATATATCAATTACTGTTGCCTATTCTCTATTTCCTGTCACTTTTAAAATTTAGAAACAGCACATTGAATTGTTGATGGTGCGTTGCGCTACGCGACAACACACCCTACATTACTACATCTAAGATATACATTCCTGTTACCTTTTAAAATTTAGAAACAGTTACTTTAATACCAGAATCGAGACGAGGAACTTTTAAATATTCAATTGGTTCAGCTAGTTGTGCAGTTTGTTGATTTGTTGGCTGCTGACATGGCTTAAAAAAAATACTCGGGTTTTTCAGAATCTCAAACGGTTTAGGAATTTTGCATTCTCCGCTTTGGTCTAGTGCAATTGAATTATTAGTTGCTTTAAAACCATTATTGCGGTTAATACTATAACTCCATCTACTAGTCAGCGTGACTGGTTTTGTGGCTAAAACAGCAGCTTGATTGCTTGTAGCAGTCGGAGAATTCTTTTGGTTAGCATAAGCACTCTGGGAGACAGTAAGCGCACCAATAATAACAGCTAAGGCTAGGGGAGCAGATTTCATAAATAATAAGTTGAGATGCTAATGTATGCTTCTGTTATGTTGCTACATCAAAGACATCCCATTTTTCGGAAGACCGGAGAGAAATTTAAGCATTGCTGAAGCGACAGCCTCCGGTGATTCAATCAAGAAGCCATGACCACCACGGTCAAGAACAACGAGTTCAGCGTTGGGAATACCTTGGGCTAATTGTTCAGAAAACTTTACCGGAGTGAGAATATCTTGTTTACCTACCATAACTAAAGTAGGACACTGAATATTATTGAGGCGTTTGCTAGTATCGCAACCAAGGATAGCGCGGCTTTGATGAAACAATCCATAAGGGGTTGGCGGAAATGGGTAATTAACCGCCATCTTCACTATCATGTCAATCATCCCCGGAATTGAGTAGAAGTTATCGCTAAATATCCAGGGCAATATAACTTGTTGGTAAAGTTTCTGGTCGATATTGGCGGGGAGTTCACCCCAAGTGGCAATAATACTATTGAATAGAGCATCACCCTTTGCCAAGGATGAGAGTAGTATTAGACTTTGTACTTTTTCTGGGTGTGCTAATGCTAGTTCTTGAGCAATTAGCCCACCCATTGAATGCCCTGCTAAATGTACCTTTTTGATGTCAATGCGCTCAAGCAGTTCTGCTGTATCAGTCGCCATCTGCTGAATACTGTAGGGACTATCGGGGGCAGATGTTCGCCCAAAGCCGCGGTTATCTAAGCGAATGACTTGATACTGCTTCACAAGTGAAGGCATCAGTAATGACCAGTAGGTATGATCGCACAAGAAGCCTGCAATTAATAATAAAGGCTCACCTGTTCCTTTAATGTCATAGAATAAATCGATTCCATTAACGTGAACTCTGGGCATGGTAAGTAGAAGGCAGAACGACAAGGGAGGGTGGGGAGTGTGGGGAGTGTGGGGGGACAAGGAGGACAAGGAGGACAACGAGGAGATGAGGGGAAGAAGAACAAATGACAAATGACCAATGGCAAATGACAAATTACAGTTTATTAGAATTCAATACGCTGCTTCTGCTTGACACGAAGGTTAAAAAAGTTATGTAAGAAAGCTTATTCCCTTCTGCCATCTGACATCTGCCTCCTGCCTTCTTTTACTAACCACAAGGAAAGCAAGGCGATCGCAATTCCCGTGATAATAAAACAAGGAAGATAGCCGTAATTATCCACAATTCTGCCAAATGCCGCCGCACCAATTCCCTGGCCGATAAATAAGTTAAATGCAAATAGCGACACCGCTGTACCTCGCGCTTCTGGCGCAAGTTCTGTCGCTTGCGTCTGGAGTGTGCTGTGCATCATGTAAAAGCCTAATCCCATGAGAATATTGAAGGGAATAAACAGCACCCAATTCTGCAATAATGCGATCGCTAAAAAAGAAATACACATAAATACCCCACCAACCCCCATCAAGCCGCGTTCTCCTAATCTCCTTACTAACCACTTGACAGAACGGCTGTAAATCAATCCACCTAAGCCAAAACCACTCAGCATAAAGCCGATTGCTACATAGGGCAAGTTATATCTGTCTCTGAGGAATGCACCCACATAAGCAAATCCCCCAAACAAACAAAAGCCTTCAATAAATACGCCGATAATTACAGTCCGAGCGACTGGTTGCGTTATAAGTTGGAAATAAGGCCGAAATGTTGCCCAACCAAAGGGAATTTGTGAATGATGCGTATTGCTCAGTTTGCCCATCTTCCGCCACAATGCGATCGCGATAATCATGGACACAACCCCAAATACTAAAAAGATATCTCGCCAGCTAACATATTCTCCAAAAATACCGCCCAAACTACCACCGAGAATTTGCCCCAATACCAGCGCACTCAGATATTTGCCAATAGCAGCTTGGCGTTGTTCGTAGGGGAAATTGTCACCAATATAAGCAAGGGTAACGGGGATAATTCCCGCCGCTACCATGCCTGTGAGAAATCGCAGTAAAGTTAGGAGAATGATATTTGGCACAAAAGCACAAGCCGCAGTACCTACAGCAAAGGCTGCTAGTGCGGCTGTAATTACCTTGAGTTTGCCAATGCGATCGCCCAAGGGGCCGTAGACTAATTGAAATAGCCCATAAGGAATTGTGTAAGCGCTGACAATAATCGCCGCACTACCGACACCAACTTTAAACTCGTCAGCGATGATGTGCAAAAGTGGGTCAATTACCCGCACATCAGCAATTACCATAAAAGCAGCTGCACCCAACAGCCCTAATGAGACAGGCGTTTTACCTGCGTTGTTCATAAATTGAGAACACCCAGCTATTTTGTATCAACTGCTGGGAATATATCAACAAAAAGTGTCTTTTAAGTCAGTCAATCACGAGAAAATCCCACAACCAAGCATGAAAATCCATGCCCTGGTGGCTGAGCGAAGTCGAAGCCAATGCCCAATACCCCATGCCCAATGCCCATTGTCAGTACATCTTGATAGCATTGAGTGAAGTACCCGTCAGCAATGGAGCGAGGGCGATGTACGCAACCGTCACACAACCACTGACTTTTGAAGAGTTTCTTGCCTGGGATGATGGTTCAGGCAGAGAGTTTGAGCTATTGGATGGAATTCCTGTGCCATTATTAGAACCAAATGCAAATCATGAGGATTTGATCCAGAGGCTGTGTGCCTACCTTGAAAATCACTGCCAAGAAAATGACCTACCTTACGTGTCGCGACAGTCCAAGCAGGTGCGGCTTAAGATAGCGCCAGGAGAAAAGGAAAAAAGCCGCAAAGCCAATATTGTCATATTTGCTAGGGAAGAATGGCAGCGGATGAAAACTATTTCTAGTTCTGCTGCTGCATATATTCCACCACCCGGAATTATTGAAGTCGTTAGTAACAATTGGAAGGACGACTACCTAACAAAACTGGCTGAATATGAGGACTTGGGGGTTTTAGAGTACATCATTGTGGACTATGCTGCTTTTGGTGGCATTCGCTTCATTGGCTCACCCAAGCAGCCGACAATTACAATCTACCAACTTGAAGATGCAGAGTATTTACCCCCAAAGGTGTTTCGAGGAGAGGATCGAATTGATTCTAAATTGTTTCCGAACATTCCTTTAACGGCTGAACAGATTTTTGTAATGAGTCGCTGATTAGTTGCGCTTAAACTCTAGCCAGAAGAGTTAAGACATTTAATTTCAGCTTACAATCAAGTAATAGAGCCAGTTTTGAGAAAATCTATGGAAAAGCTAAACATCAAAGAAGAAGCCAAAAAATTGATTGAGAGATTGCCAGACAATTTTACATGGGATGATTTGATGTACGAGATTTACGTCAGGCAAGTTGTAGAAGCTGGACTGGCTGACAGTCAGGCTGGTAGACTGACTTCTGTGCAAGAAGTTAGAGCAAAATTTGGTCTACCTGAGTGAAAGTTTATTGGACAGAAACAGCCGTAGAGAATCTTTCAGCAATTTATACATACATTGCCCAAAATTCACCGCAATATGCGGCTAGAGTAGTTGATCGACTAACGAGGCGTTCAGAACAGATTGCTAATTTTCCTTTATCAGGTCGAATTGTGCCAGAATTTCAAACAGAGCAAATTCGTGAAGTTATTGAAGGTTCATATAGAATTATTTACTACATCAAACCTGAGCAAATAGAAGTTCTGGCTGTTATCCACGGTTCACAACAAATCACTTCCAGATCAGAAGAATAGTAGATAGAGTACAAATTATAATCGCCCTTCACTATTTCCCCATCACTCTGGTAATCTCTCTAAAATTCCCCGCGCCACCGCCGCCCAATATTCATCTTTATACTCAACATATATCGCCAACGCTGTCTGCAAATTCGCCCTCGCCTCTGGGAAGTTTTTCTCCGCTTCTGCAAGCAATCCTAATTGCCCGTAAGTGCTGGCTTGGGAATAGCGACTGCCATCTTCGATCAAAATAGTCAAAGCTTGTTGATAATTGCACCGTGCTTCCTCATATTCCTGCAATTTTTGGGCAACTCTTCCCAAGTTGTGGTAGATGCTGGCTTGAGAAGAGCGATCGCCATATTCGATTTTTATAGCTAAAGCCTGTTGGTAATTACGCCGTGCCTCCTCATATTCCTGCAATTGTTGGGCAAGCATTCCCAACTGGTAATATGTGCGGGCTGGGTTATAATAGTCGCCATATTCTAGACAAATAGCCAAAGCTTGTTGATAATTGCGCCGCGCCTCCTCATATTCCCGCAATTTTTGGGTAACTCTTCCCAACTCGTGGTAGATGCGAGCTTGGTTATAGCGATCGCCATATTCGATACAAATAGCTAAAGCTTGTTGATAATTGCGCCGCGCCTCTTCATATTCCTGCAATTGTTGGGCGAGTATTCCCAAATGATAGTAAGTGCTGGCTTGGTTATAGCGATCGCCATATTCGATACAAATAGCTAAAGCTTGCTGATAATTGCGCAGTGCCTCCTCATATTCCTGCAAATCTTGGGCAACTATTCCCAAGTTGTGGTAGATGTTGGCTTGGTTATAGCGATCGCCATATTCGCTAAAAATAGCTAAAGCCTCTTGGTAATTGTGCCGTGCCTCCTCATATTCCCGTAATTGTTGGGCAAGCATTCCCAACTGTCCGTAGGTAGAGGCGTGAGAATAGCGATCGCCTAGCTCTTGCTCGATCTTTAAACACTGCTGGTAATATTCATTAGCTTGTGCAAATTGTCTCAATTCTAAGTAAGCATTACCCAAATAAAACAAAGACGTAGCTTCCTCTTGCTTATTTTTGAGCTTTTGGGCAATATTTAATGCTTGTTGATAATAAGTAATTGCTGTCTCAAATTGTCTTTGCTGAGAATAAGTATTTCCCAAAGAGTTGATAACTTCAATTTGAAAGCTACTATCTTTGAAATTCTCAGCGATTTTTTCGGCTTCTGATAAATATTCCCTCGCTTTCTCTGGCTTTCTGTGACTGAGATAAGCCACTCCTAACTGATGTAAAACATTACTATATCTGCGGATATCTCCCTTTGGCATAGAATAGCCTGTGGGTTTATATTCCATCAACAGACGCTCTAATAAATCTATCCGTTCTTGCTTTTCGGGCGGTGGTAATCTATCTACAATACTTTCTGTATTTTGAGCTTGGCTTAACGCATTTTCTTTAGTATTTTCTGGTGTTTTAAACCGAAATACTCCAGAACTCCAAGCCCAAAAATCTGGGGCGAATTTAGCTAGGCGAGTAATGGCATAATCTGGAAGAATAAATAATATTGGATGGGGAACAGTTCTTTTATAAGCATCGCGTACAAAATTCAAGTCTTGTAAAATTGGGGGATATTCGCCATATACGCCAATAGATTTTGCTAGTCCCCGCACAACTAAAACTAATTTCTTGTTTGCGTCTACTTGAATATTCGCTAATTCTTTGACAATCTCATCCCGAAGAAAACGCAAGTTTTCTTCGGGGAAGTTGAGAACACAAAACTGAATCTGTTCACATTCCGGGTGAGTTCGCAAAGCTGCAATTAATAAGTCTGCATCTGGGGGAAAATTAACTTCTACAAAACCCAGTGTAAATTTTTCGGCAAAGTCGATAAAAGTGAGTAATTCAGCAAATATATCTTGATTCAGTGTAATAAACTGCCCAAGTTCGGCGTTATGATTTTCCTGCGAGTGCTGATTCAAGTGCTTTTTGGAAGAATTCATTTTGCTTTACCACTGGATTGGGGTAATTCCACCTTTTATTGCCGTTGTATTCTAAAACTGAAGTGTTAAATAACATTAACTGACCAATATCATCTTTACTCACATCTTTGGTGATACATACTTGGGCTAAATAATGATAATGTTCTTCAGGTATAAACCTTTCAAAATTAAATTGCTGCTGCTTGATAGCATAGGTGACATCTTCAGCCGTAATTTTAGGATGCTTGTGTGTACTAGCAGTTTGACAAGCAATTTGCATCATTTGCATCAATTGGCGAACATGGCCACCACTAGCTTTGGCTAATTCTAGCAATTCTTGGCGAGATTCAAAAACAGCATCAATATCTACGCGCTTTTCAATTAAGCTTGCTGTTGCGTCTAGTCCAGCTTGATTGCAATTTAAATGGCAACTATCCCTGTCTAATTCGTATATATTCACCATTGGCACTATATGGGGATTACCATTAAACAAAGCCAAGGGGTTTTTAGGTGAACATAGAATAGAAATTGGGACTGTATAAATAATGGTACAGTTCAATTCTTGCAACTGAGCCGCATAGTCAAAAAATAAATGGTTAGCAACCGCAGGCGGAACCCTATCCATGTTGTCAAATATAATTAGTAGTCCTTTATAATCTGGATATTTTTTCCTGAGTTTAACGTAAGCATCACCTAGCAATAAATTAATATCTGCTTTTAAGCGAGACAAGTCTTTTTCTAAAGTTTGGCGAATCGTCGTTTTTTGTTTATCAGAACCTTTAATTTGTGCCAGCAATTTGACCATTAATTTAGCAATAAATGGTGCTTCGGGTTTCAGTGTTGCTTCTCCCTCAATGCTGACCGATTTTTCAACACTTTCTTCAGTTTCTTTAGTAATATCCTTAAACCATTCTTCAAAGTTATGTAAGAGTTTTTCGTCAAATTGTAAACCTAATTTTCTTAGTTCAAATTCTACTTGCTTGATAACGATTAAATATAAATCCGTATAACTGGCATCGTTAATATCGGTTTCTTCATTTACTTCTAAATAAATTACATGATAACTTTCGTTCCAAAGCTTTTGAATGCGTTTTAGCTCAGTGCTTTTGCCACAACCCCGATGTCCAGTAAATAAAATCGTTCTAAAATCTGCTGGTTCTTGAAAGTCTAAAATTGTACTAACGCTCTCAACGGCTGAAGTTTTACGTACTGCTGATAAATCAACATAATATTTTTCAATGTCTTCACCTTCCAAGGGTTCTAAAGTACACACTTGGAAGGCTTTTTTAAGAGTATTAGCACGTTGATAATTAGATATATTCATAGATATTTAGACTAATTTTAGTATGCTATCATTTGTAATTTGACATTTGTAGTTTCTCACAAATGATTTGTGACTGCTATAGAATTTGCCCCTATAGAGAATCTTAGGCGATCGCTCCTATTCTTCAACAAATGCCAGGCTGAGTAACTCAGGGTGTAGTCTCCAGAGATATTAGGTGCGTTATGGGGAAACGCCTAATGCACTACCGATTCAAGTTCTCAGGTTAATTTTGCAAGCTGCCGTATTAACATAACAGACCGACGTATTGGCATAACAGACCGACGTATTGGCATAACAAACCGACGTATTAGCATAACAAGCCGACGTATTGGCATAACAGACCAACGTATTAACATAACAGACCGATGCATTGGCATAACAAGCCAATGCATTAACAATGCAAGCCGATGCAATCAAATTGTAAACCTACCATTCGCTAGCAGATTGCAATAGGGAAGCCTCTATCAAGCCCGCCAGTGCAATACTTGACTCTTCACTGGGTTGACAAATGGACGACCTTCAGCGATTGAACGCGCATATTCTCGCTTTAACTGGTAATACCATTGCGCCTGCACATCTGAATCTTTAATCAGCCGCAGCACTGGATCGTATTTCAAGCCAATCTGCTGCTTTTCAACTACTGTGCGGTCTTGTCCTAAAAAAGCCCGTGTTAATACACGGATCAACGGCTTGGCAAATCCTGCCCAAGGTACTGTCCAATAAAACGCAAAATTAACTTCGCATTCTGTTTCCGAAATTGGTGTAATTGCTGTCAGGTTGGCAACTTGATGCTTGGCAGTTGTGATGTTTTCTACCCTTACTCCCGGTATCCGAAACGAAATCTCTATTTCGGGAATTCCGCCGCCGATGAACTTATAAGCTGCACCTGTATTGGCTGGTAATTGGTGTTTACGCATGGTAAACCCGTAAGGTGAAGAATCAAATTGCTTGATTTCGTCATGGAGTTGTCCAGAACGCCACCACCATACCCGATGAACGTAAGGTGAATGGGCAGGGTCCATCAAGCCTAAGACTGCATGATCGATAAAGCAGGGAAACCGCATCACTTCCACTAACTGCGGCGGGCGATCGCCAAAGCCAGGAATCTCTGGAATTTCTGGAATTTCCATTGCTGAGGCAGGAGACTTAGATTTACCCGGTTCTGGCATAAATATCCAGATATTACCTTGGGTTTCGCGAATCTCGTAGGATTCTACATTGTAGCGATTTAAATCTACATCGTGCCCTTCTACTAGAGAGGGAATCGCGGTGCAACGTCCCGCATGGTTAAAACGCCAACCGTGGTAACAGCATTCTACTTCCTGCCCATCAAATTGACCGCAACTTAAAGGTACAGCCCGATGAGGACAAATATCCTTTAAAGCAAATGCTTTACCCTCTCGGTTACGACACAGCAGTACTGGTTCTCCCAAGAAAGTCCGAGCAAGCATCTTACCGGGTTTTAAGCGATCGCTTGGCAAAGCGTAATACCAAACATTACGCAAGAAAAAATTGTCAGTTGTCATTGGTCAATAGTCAATCGTCAATAGTCAACAGTCAATGCTCATTCTCCGCGTCACCGCGTCACTTTTCCCCCTTCTCCTCCTTGTCCGCTATCTTCTCCTGCTCTCGTTCTTTACTATACTGCCGCAGTCGCTGCAATAACTCTTGGGAAGATGGTTGTGGGGTGGATAAAGTGAAAGTTGTCTGGGGGTTTTTCTCCAGGGATTTCAAAGCAGTGGGTAAGGAATTAATCGTTACCGTCTGTTGCTTGATGGCTGGGGTGGGAAGTACTGCATCTGGTTTATTAATAGATGCTTTGAGGGCATCTAGGGTAACTGCAACCTTTGCTTGCTGCTCCATTTGTTGGGTAGAAGACACCAAATTACTCAGGCCATTCACCAATTGACGCAGATTACTGCGGAATTTAGGATCGCCTGTCAATTCATCTAAATCTGAGGTAATTTTTTGCGTGTTTTCAAATGTAAGTCTTGCGGAATCTAAGGTTTGTTGCAGTAACACTGCATTTTTGGGATCGTTTAAAGAGTTAGTAGCATTGCGTAAATTTGCTGATGCTTGTGCTGCATTCGCTGACAGAGTTTCTAAATTTTTGATGACCTCTCCTTGAGTTAAGCGATTGACAGCAGGCGATAAGCTAGTGAATGTAGTACGTAATTGGTTGCTGGTTTCGGTGAGATTGTTTAAAGCACCAACTAAGGTCGAACGATTTGATGTGACTAGGTTATCAAGGTTAGTTAACAACCGACTTGCTTGAGTTGCAGTTATACTAAATTGTTTTGCTGCCGAGCCAAGTTCATTAGCTGTACGAGTAGAAGTTGCAGTAAGTTGAGTTGTTGCTTGTTGTACGGAAGTTGCGGTAGAAGAAAATGTGTTGAGTTGACCTTTGGCACTTTTGGTTAAACTTTGAAGATCCCGACTCAGAGAAGCAAAACTAGTCGCCGCTGCTGTGGAGGATTCTAGTAGCCTGTTAACATTACGATAGAATTTGGGGTCATTGTATACAGTAGCTAACTCAGTTGTGCTGCGAATAAGTTCATCAAGACTGATACCAATTTGACCTTTTAACCGAGCGCCATTACATATAATCAGGTTGGGATCGCAATCTTTATCTAGGGGTTTAGCGGCGACAGTCCCAGGAGGGAAAGAAGCTTTTGGTGTAATGTCTACAATACTTTCGCTAATCAATCCACTCTGATTGGCTTCTACCACCACATCTTTAGGAATGATTAAATCGGGTTGGAAAATTTCAATTTCTACTTCGATATTATTGGGCATTGGTCGAATGGCAGAAATATTGCCCACTTTCACGCCTCGGTAGCGGACTGTTGAACCTTTTTGCATCCCGCCAGCGTTAGCAAATTCCACAATAGCCTTGTATGAACTGCGACTAGCACTAACTCGATTCAACCACACGACTATTAGCCCAAAGACTCCCAGCCCCATAAGGACTAACAGCCCGACAGAACCTTCTCTCACTGTACGCGATCGCATATTATTCCTCCATCCATTACCCAACGACCTGAATCGGCCCTTGCACACTGCCACTCATGAATTGTCTAATCAATGGATGGTCTGTGCTATCTATTTCACTCACTGTACCCTGCCACTGTACTCTACCCTGGTACAGAAATATAACTCTGTCCGCAGTACGACGAATGGTACTGTCTTGATGAGTCACAATGGCGTAAGTACTACAAACTCCTTGTGCCCGTTGCAAATGGCGAATTAAATCTTCGATGACTGTGGAAGCAATCGGATCTAGTCCGGCAGTCGGTTCATCGTACAGTAAAAGTTCTGGCCCCTCATGGTCGCTTTCGGGGTTAGACATAATCGCACGAGCAAAACTGACTCGTTTACGCATACCGCCAGAAAGTTCAGATGGGTATAGATCTCCGATTCCAGGCAAACCTACCATCTCTAATTTGGTATGAACCATGTCGCGAATGCGCGATCGCGGTATTTTGGAATTTTGATACAGTAAAAACCCTACATTCTCTTCTACTGTTAACGAATCAAATAACGCCGCTTGCTGAAACACCATCCCAATTCCAACATTATCAGCCGCATCTTCAATTAAACCGTTGCGCCGCACCCCTTCTAGATAAATTTCGCCTTCATCAGGAAGCAGCAATCCCGCAACTACTCGTAGAATTGTAGATTTACCAGTCCCAGAAGGCCCAATAATTCCTAGTGCTTCTCCCCGATAAATGGTCAAATCTATATTATCTAAAACCTTATTACTACCAAAGGACTTAGACACGCCTTTTAATTCAATTAATGGTTCATTTGTCATGGGTGATTAGTCATTGGTCATTGGTGAGTCAGTGCGGTCTTGGGGGTTTCCCCCATGAGCAACTGCGAACCCGAAGGGTCATGGGTTTTAGACAAAGGACAACTGACAAAGGACGAAGGGCAAAAATGCAAGATAGTGATGTCATAGTAATTGGTAGCGGTATCGGGGGGTTGTGTGCTGCGGGATTACTTGCTTATTATGGCAAGCGAGCGATCGTCTGCGAAAGTCATGTAATTCCTGGGGGTGCGGCTCATAGTTTTAGACGACGAGGATTTGAATTTGATTCTGGCCCTTCTTTCTACTGTGGTTTGACTGATGCCCAAAGCTTGAATCCGGTAAAACAAGTTTTGGATGTGCTTGGTGAATCCATTCAAGTTATACCTTATGATCCTTTAGGACACTACCATTTTCCTGAAGGCACTATTGCAGTCTACAAGGATGCAGAGCGTTATCGGCATGAGGTAGAGAGAATTACGCCGCAAGGTGCAAAAGAACTCCAACGCTTTATAGAACGCTTGTTAGGGTTGTATGGAGCGATGCGGGATATTCCTACCCTAGCGTTGCGAGCAGATTGGCAGGTAATTTTAACATTACTTAAAAGTTACCTCCCTTCTTTAGTGAAAATGTTGCCCTATTTGCCACTGGTGCAAAGTTCAGTTGGTAATGTGATGGATGCAACAGTACAAGATCCTTGGGTGCGGCGACTCATTGATTTAGAATGCTTCTTACTCTCCGGTTTAAAAGCACAGGGGACAATTGCACCCGAAGTCGCTTTTATGTTGGGCGAACGTTCCCGTGCTGGAGTTGAGTATCCTGTAGGCGGGAGTGGCGCAATTGTTCAGGCTTTAGTCAGGGGTTTAGAACGCTGGGGTGGAAAGTTGCGTTTAGGATGTCACGTTGAGCAAATCTTGGTGGAATCTGGCAAAGTCGTGGGTGTAAAGCTAAAAAACGGCGAAATTCTCCACGCACCGATTGTCATTTCCAATGCGAGTATCTGGGATACCTACAATCATTTGTTAAGTCCCAAAGATTTACCTGTCACTTACCGCCAAGCAGTTTTAGAAACTCCAGCCGTTCCAAGTTTCATGCATTTACATTTAGGTATCCGCGCTGATGGGTTGGAAAATTTAACCGGACATCATGTAGTAGTCCACGATTCGCAGCAAGATATCGCCACACCCGGAAATACCTGTATGATTTCAATTCCCACTGTATGGGATGCAACACTTGCGCCCCAAGGACATCATGTAGTTCATGCTTACACTCTCGAACCTTACATTGGATGGGAAAGAAATCAGGAGTATGCAGAAAAGAAACAGCAAAAAGCCCAAACTTTATATCGCGCCTTAGAGAAGATTATCCCCGATATCCGCGAGCGTGTGGTAGTGGAACTAATTGGTACACCCTTAACTCATGCTCATTATCTGCGCAGGTATCAAGGAACCTATGGCCCAGCAATAGCCGCAGATAAGGGAATGTTCCCCAGTACACACACACCCATACAAGGTTTATATCGCGTCGGTGATAGTACCATGCCAGGAATTGGTGTACCTGCGGTAGCTGCATCTGGTATTTTATGTGCCAATACTTTAGTGAAGATGCAGCAAACAGAAGCTTTGTTAGAGAAATTGAGATGATTCTCTTGTCTGGACTTTAGCTCTGAATAAGCAATCGACAACTCAAAATGATTGAGTATAATTTAATACTATACCTTTGAGTTGCGAGGAATTGATTGATGGATAAGTCAATTATTCAGTTGGTTGACGAATTACCAAATGACAATATTACTGTCAAGGTTTTAAAAGCTCTTGATTACGTTGCCCCAGGCGAGTGGAACAACATGGTGGGGTTTGACAATAGTATCCGTGCAATTACTGGTGAGACTGATGCCAATGTAATTCAGAAAATTCGCGATCACGCTGTTTCTTTGTATAACGATCCGCAAAATGGCTACCAAACTGCAATCAAACTTTATCAAACTATCGATAAAGCTGATACGGCTATGGCTACAGCAGCTTTAGCTAATAAAGTAGGTGAAAAAATCGGGTTTCTCTCTTTTTTAAGTAATATCACTCCCAAAGCAGATGTAACTCAAACTATAGATTTAGTCTTAAAAATTGCTGTCGAAATTATCGCCTTTTCTAAACTAAATGGTATTCCTAGCCCAAATCCTCAAGCATTTGCTACTTCTTTAGCAGAAAACTATAAAGATGCATCCTTAACGCGGATGGTAGCTTTAGTTTGTCTAGATGGAATGCTACCTTTAGGCCCCGACTTCCTCAGCAAGATTCATAGCATTATTAGTGGTGCAGATGCCAGCAGCGTAGTAGCGCAAAATCCTGTTTTCTTAGCAGTTAACAACTCTTTACCAGGTAATAACCCTGGTGAGAAATTTGGCTTTATTACTCAAGCTTTTAACTCCGTGCAAGGCTGGATGAATAACTTAGTAGCCAAGACAGGTTTAACACCGCAATCTATTTCTAGCCATTTAGGTAATTTTATCCAGATTGCTGATGATAATTTAGATTTTGTTGCTGCATTTTTGGATCAAACTACCAATTACTACGAACATACAGGAATTCAAACCGTAGCTCGTACTTTGATTTTGCGATCGCATTCTTTAGTTAAAGCCGAAACTCCCCAAGATGCGCCACAGTCGCGCCAAGATACCTCATCGGCGGCGAAATCAGATACCAGCCAGTATGCAGTCAGCAAAACAGTAGAAGTCTGGGATGGTGACGAAGAAGATTGGTATCAAGCCACAATTGAGAAAGTCGAAAATGACCAATTCTTTGTGCATTACCTGGGCTACGGTTCATCCTACAACGAATGGGTAGGCGAAGATGAGATTCGGATTCGCGAACATGGCGCATCTGATAGCAATGGATTTGCAGTTAGCCAAAAAATCAAAGTTTGGGATGAAGATAACGAAGATTGGTATTCTGCAAAGATTGAGAAAATTCAAGGTCAGCAATACTATGTGCATTACCTAGATTACGACTCTTCTTATGATGAGTGGGTGGATTTGGAAGAGATTAGGTAATTCGTAATTAAGAAAGGAAATCTTGTGTTATTTACATCCTCGATTTTTTGAAAAGGTCGAGGATTTTTTTTGTTGACCAAGAAAGGCAGAGGACAGGAGGCAGGAGGTGAAGGTTCGCCCCCAAGACCGCGCTGGTTCCCCTGTTCCCCTGATTTTTCCTCCTTGTCTCTTCAGGTACACTAACTGCTGACAGAAGCAGCCGGAGTCATCATTTGTCTTTGCTGTTCTTGTATCCAACCTTCAAACAATTCATTCAAAAGGCGCACTTTCATGGCTTCATCTAGTTGTGCAGGGATAAATTTCTCTAACTGCACAATCACAAACCATTCAGCAATACGAGTCGGCGGTAAAACTTGACCTGGTTGAGTATTAGCCAGTAATTGCGCCATTGCTGGATGAAGTTGGTTGAGTTCAATGGGGCCAACTAAACCCCCTGTTTGTGCTTCTGGGCCTTTTGAATATTCCCGCGCTACTTCTGCAAAGGACTGTTCTTTGGCTTGAATGCGGAAGTATAGTTCTTGGGCTATTCCTATATCTTGGGTGCGTAGCAGAGAATAAATTACTTTGTCCAGTTTGGCTTTAGACTGAAAAAAATAAGATTCGAGTTTTTTACCCCAAGTGACTTGCTTAAATTTTTCAACTTTCAGCTTCCGCACAGTCAGTGCTTCTAGTTGATTGACGCTGAGACCGAGAAATTCCATCCAGGCTTTGACATCAGCTTCTGATGCTAACTGTCTCTCAGCGAAAAATTGCTGTTGAGCCTGTGTTACTTCTTCTGGGGTACAGTCTATGGATGCGATCGCTTCATCAATAATTAATTCTCGTCGCAACTGTGGCAGCATTTGGTAGCCTGCCAGCAAGGGAATCAATTCATCAGCCGTGATTGTACGATTACCAATTCTTAGCATTTCAGTCATTAGCTGTTAAGTATATAAAAATATATATGCTCTGTTGGATTTGACACTCATTTGTTATTGACGCTGATTAGCTAGCTTGCACAGCAAATATGCCATAGCAAACTCAGAGGTGAGTATTCATCACAACTTTGGTTAGATAGTACTGTTTTAGCGTTTTGAAACAACCTTTGGTAAAGACTGTTAATCTAAAAGCCAAAATTGGTATCAGTTGCTGCCTCTGGTATACCCAAGATAATTGTAATTTCAAAAATATGCTGCTTATTATGAAGTTTCCACAAAGATAATACTGAGGTAATTAGATGGGCACAATACTCGTTTAGATAAACTACTCACACGCAGATGTCAATGACCTTATATCTCCATCTTCTTTACAAGATATCTATCTAACGCCTCCGATCCGTCAATACCCCTGATTATTTGTTCGGCTGATGCTCGTAGCTCTACACGACAACAAGCAATGCAAGCAGACGCTCAAGCTTTTTTTATTAAACCAATTGATTTTGATTTGCTGGTTGAAGCGATCGCTCAACTGATCAAACGCTCTTGTGTTTTGTGAAGTTTCCCCTACAAAGACTCTAAATAGCTCAAAAGATCGGCCATCTCTTGGGCGCTAGGTTGGAACTTGGGCATTGGAGGCGTTTCTCCACTAATCACTTGGCGAATCAGCCCATACCGGGATTTATGTTTGGAAACTCCTTGCAAACTGGGGCCTACTCGCCCATCTGCTTGCCAGCCATGACAACCAGCACAATTAATTTGAAAGATAGCGTTTCCTTGCATAGGATTGCCTGTGAGTGAGAGAACACTCTTGACATAGGGATCGGATGCTCGAACCATTTGAACACCAAAAATGCCCAAAGGGATTGCTAGCAGAGTGGCCAGAGCCAGCAAAGCGATCCGCTGAATTATAGTTTCAGGTTTGGTAATCTGGTTATCCAAAGGGTTTGTAGTTAAAGTCGAGTGTGCTAAAAGTTTTTCATTTCCTACACATAGCTTAAAAGTTCTTGATTCTGTCTGCAAGCACAAAAGATGATTTTCTTGTCGGCAATCATTATCTAAAACGGTGTAGGAAGCGGCATTCATCCGCAATTTGGTAAAATCAAAAACGGGAAACGAATCTTTAATAAATGCAAAGAGGAGATTTACGGTGGTTGAACCCCTACTCTCAGGTATTGTGCTTGGTTTGATTGTGGTTACTCTGTCTGGCCTGTTTTACGCTGCCTATAAGCAATATAAGCGCCCCAACCAGCTGGGAGGCTGAAGAGTCCTGAGTCCTGAGTCCTGAGTCCTGAGCTACGGTGTACACAGATCTCGGTGCTAGATGCAAAATGTGCTTAGATCCCCCTAAATCCCCCTTAAAAAGGGGGACTTTAAGAGGTTTTTGCCCCCCTTTTTAAGGGCAGGGCTGTTTCATTCCCTAAAAGGCCTGAAAATGCAAGGGTTCAGGAGATGAAAAATAAGCTTGGCATTCAATATTAGGCATCAAAATGGTCATCGATTTATGACTTTTGCCCTGATATTTATCGCCAATCGTATTGACAAAATACATACCATTACGAATGAAACGGCCCTGCTTTTGAAGGGGGGGTTGGGGGGATAAAAAGCCTGTGGAGCAACTCCAAAAGACTTGTGTGTACACCGTAGGAGTCCTGAGAGAGTGGAGATGAGAAAGTAACATAACAATTATTCTCCCTTGTCTCCCTCTCTCCCTTGCCCCCTGTTCCTCATTCAACATTTCTGTAGAAAGTCAGAGAGGTGTTACCGTAAACTTTCTCTCGACAAATTTCCCAGTTGGGAATTACTGGGGGTGTCCAATCTTGGGAACTGTGTTCAGCTGCTATTTCACCGTCAGAATCTAAAAGCTGATAGCGAGCGATCGCTTCTAATACTGGCTGATACAATCCACTAGCATAAGGTGGATCGAGATAAATTCTGTCAAATTGTTTGCCTGATAGGGTTTTTAACTGCTGGAGTACATCTCCCCGCAATATTTTCCATTCTTGGTCAGCATGAGCTACTCGCTGCCAATTTTCTTGAATAATGTTACAGGTGCGGCTCGATTGTTCAATACCTACTACAAAGCTGGCTCCTCTACACAAAGCCTCTGCTCCCATTGAACCAGTACCAGCGCACAAATCTAGCCAGCGACAACCTGGAATTTTTCCCTGCCAAATATTAAAGACTGCCTCACGTACGCGCGCACTAGTGGGTCTGGTGTCTTTACCAGGTATAGTTTTTAACTGGCGATTGCCGTAAATTCTCAGACTCATTGGTTATTAGCCACTGGTTATTGGTCAAGGGTCATTGTTATTTAGTCATTAGTTTAGGGCAAATGACAAATCACAAAAGACAAATGACAAAGAACAAATGACAAATCAAGAAATTTAAATTTAATTATGCCGCAACTTTCTCCCGTACTTGCGCAACAAAATTAGACAAGATTTGCAATCCGATATTTGATGATTTTTCGGGGTGAAATTGAACCGCCATCAGGTTTTCAAGTGCGATCGCAGCTGTGACAGTTTGAGTACCGTGGGTAACAGTTGCAGCCCGAATTTGCGGGTCGGTTGGTTCAACATAATAGGAATGGACAAAATACACCCAAGGGTTGGATGGTAAATGCTCCCACATAATACTTTTTGGCTGAGTTATTTCCAGCTGATTCCAACCCATGTGCGGAATAGTGATATCTGGTTCGGGAATGAACCGTTTAACTTTTCCCTTCACAATTCCCAGTCCTGGTTGCGTACCTTCAGCACTCGATTCAAAGAGAATTTGCAATCCCAAGCAGATACCTAAGAACGGTTTACCAGATGCGATCGTGTCTTTAATCGGTTGCTCTAAACCGCGCGCTCGCAGGTGTTGCACAGCTGGATCAAAGGCTCCGACTCCGGGCAAAACTACTGCATCTGCTTTTTCTATTTCCTTGAAAGAATGAGTGATTTTAGGAATTGCTCCAGCTTTTTCCAAGCCTTTACAAACTGAATGCAAATTTCCCATATCGTAGTCTATGACCGCAATAACTGGCATTGACCTGCTCCTTGTAAATTTATTATGGAGGAGTTTTCTATTTTTTTCTATTTTAAATAATATTTCCTATGAAGAAAAGGTTTCTATTAACTTCTTTTGACACTTGGCTCAAAGATCAACAGTCAAATTCTTCTGATGATCTATTACTAGAAGTAGCCAAACTTGATACGCTACCTCATCATTTGACTTTTTTGCGTCAGTTACCTGTAGATGTGCAGCTAGCCAGTGATTCTGTAATCAAAAAAATCCACGAACTCCAACCTGATTGCATCATCTGTTGTGGCATGGCTGCCAAGCGGATGCAATTAACCGTGGAAGTATGTGCTAGTTGTGCAGAAAGTGTTTTGCAAACAAGAGTGAATTTAGAGCAATTGATTTTTGGAGCAACGGCAATTGAGATTAGCCACGACTGCGGTAAATTTGTTTGTGAGGGTCTTTATTATTCAGTATTGGATTACCTGCGTCAATACCACCAGAAAGCGCATTGCATCTTTGTCCATGTTCCAGTTTTAAATCATGAAAATGTTGTCAGCATTGTGGCAGATTTCGTATTAATTATTAACAAACTGGCACTTTCATAAATTTGTCGGCGTCTGTAAGGTGAAGAAAAAATTTAAATCTATGTTGCCATTGTTACTAAGTTTGACCCTTGCGCAATCAACTATTCCTGCACTACCACCTGAAGAAGTAGTGCAACCACAAATCGTGCGTCCTTTACCAGGACGGCTCGATACAGTACCTGTATTTAATAGCAATAGCCCAGAATTAGTATTAAAAGAAGGGATTTTGCTCTCTACTTTTCCCCCAGATGGCAAAAAAGTCCCAACTGCTCATTTGAATTTTCCCTTTCGGGGTAGATTTGATATTTTTGCTCATCATGTTGCAAGGGCTGAACCACCAGAGAATTTACGGTCTTTGTATCTAGGTATAATTTTGCATAATCCTGGTTCAGCGCCAGTAACTGTAAATGTGTTACAAGCAGCAAGTTACTTGAGTCAACCAGATGCACCCTTTATTCCGTTACCATCTTTTATTGACAATACCTTAGGTAAAGTTTTTTCTGGCCCAGGCGATCGCGTCACCAGCGAAGTACTTCGAGGAGAGCGACAAGATATTTTCCCCGCCCAAATTATCATTCCACCAGGACAAAGCCAGATGTTACTCAATTTGCCGATTCCGGTGCAGGGACTTACCCCACCTTTAAATGGTCGGTCTACGTTGATGCGGCTACGCAGTAATGGTACAGTCTATGCAGCTAGCCTCGCTATGTTTGCACAAACAAATCCTGATGGTAGTGACCGTCCGCCGACTTTAGAAGAGTGGCAAAATTTACTCAATAATAGTGATGTCGCTGGCCCGCGCGATAAAACTCCCACTCCCCTAGAAGATAGTGGCAAACCCCGCGTTTATGGACGTGTAGCCGGAGTAGCTAGTGGTTCTCAGTGGCGAGCTTTCTTAGTTGATAATCCGAAAGCTAAATATCTGACAATTCCCCAGCCAGGACAAGCCTTCTCTTACGCTCTGAGTACCTTGCATGGTGGAACCTTAGGAACTAATCAAATTCAGAGTGCGAAGATGCTGGCGCGCTATCCTGATACCGCATACTTAGCTCATGGCAACTATGGCATTCAATATAGTCTGAAATTACCACTATATAATAGTACTCAAAGTCTGCAAACTGTGAGCGTAGCCATCCAAACGCCACTCAAAGAAGATCGGTTGGTAAAACCAGGGTTACGCTTTTTGAGTACACCAGCTAATCAAGTTTTCTTCCGGGGTACAGTGCGAGTTCGTTATAACGATGACCAAGGTAAGGCGCAGACCAAGTTTTTTCACCTGGTACAAAAGCGAGGTCAACCAGGAGAACCCTTGACTTTATTAAATATGCCAGCAGGCGATCGCAGATTGGTAGAAGTAGACTTGATTTACCCACCAGATGCTACACCACCACAAGTATTGACAGTTACAACCCAGGCTAAGAGCCAGTAACAAAGGCAGTTTTCATCCCAGGAGAACAAAGTGAGAAGTCTGAGCGTCGGTTTTGGGCGATCGCTTCTCATAGCTCCTACATAATATATGCTGTAAACCGTACAAGATTATCCTGACCGAACTGCAATGAATCGCCATTTAGTAAACGATATTGCACGCCAGGATTCAACAGAGTGTTATTTAAATAAATACCATTTGTACTCATATCAACAATCATGTAAGCATTTTGCGACCAGTCCCAATAAATTCGTGCATGGCGACGAGAAATTATTCCCTCGTTGGGAATACCAGTTAAGTCAATTTCTGGCGGAACTGTCATACTTTGACTGCGGCGGCCAATATAACCTGCTTCTCCCGACCACTGGAATTCTCTACCTGTAGTGTGAATTAGCTTCAGTAGTGGTAGTCTGGGCGGTGGCGGGGTATATGCAGGTTGTACAGGTGGAACGTATGGAGGAACTCGTTGCTGATACTCTGTGGAATAATCAACGGGGGGTGGATAGCTAGGTGGATTTACTGCTGGTGGTCGTTGAGGTTGAACAGGTTGGGGCGGCGCTGATTGTGGTGGAGTCGGTTGTGGTGGCGTTGTTTGAGGCGGAACGGGTCTAGCTGGTGTAGGTGTAATTACATTACCCAAGGGAGTGGAACACCAAGGGCAAACCTTAGCATTGTTGGGCAAAGCCCGATTAAAATATTCACAATTAGGATTAGGGCACCGATTTGCAGGCATAGGAATTTATATCATCAGGTATAGGTTGTAAAGGGATCAGACCTACTTTACTAAGTAAACACTGGCCCTGACGAGTAGTTAGTATCTCAGCAAATGTAGACCCAGCTGGCTGGCGACTTTTGTCTTTAGGGTACACCACAAATATAGGGTATCTCAAAGGATAACTTTGAAAAGCATTCACATCAACAAAATAGTTATCGTGCTGGCACAAATCATCTGAGGTATTAATTGGGCGACGGTAACGCCGTTGGAATAGCGGTTGACTCGCTGGCTTGTTACCATCAACTATAGCTAAAGGATAGCCCGTACACTGGGCCCATGTTTTACCAACAATCCCAAAACCAATGATACCTGTATTTCGCCCTTCGAGAATTTCTCTGCGTATTTGGTTTTGGGTTTTGGTTGTATCTAATTTCTCAACTTTCGCTGCAAATAAAGCTTTGTCTTGAGGGTCGTTTTGCAAAACTATTTCTAGAAATTTTTGTATTGCTTCCGGTTCGGTTGGCGCAAAGGGTTTAACATCTAAATTAGGCAGATTAGGATTAATTTGCTGCCAATTGGTAATTTTGCCTGTATAAATTTGGCGCAATTGCTCCAGAGTAATTTTTCCTCCTAGAGCATTCGCTAAATTTGTATCTTTTTTGTTAAACGCTACATATACAAGTAAGCCATCATTAATAACTGCTTTTTCCTCTAATTTATCTGTTATTTTATTTACTAAACTAGTAATTGCAAAGTCTTTCTTACCGATTGTTACTTCTTCTAGAGGTTGATTAAAATTATCTAAATCTATGGAATCAACTGGTTCATAGTTAAATTCTGCTTTTACTTCTGGTTTAGGATTGGTTAATAAGTCTTCTAAACTATTGTTATCAACCTGTTGTTTCAAAACAAAGCTCCATGTTCCATCCTTTTCGCCTGTATAGGTGAATTTTCCTGAAGGAACGTTGTTCACTTCCGAGAAAGTTTGTAATAATCCAAACCAAGCAAAATATTTACTATTATCTACTGGTTGACGCTGCTGCCAAAGATAATACCAAATTCCGCCTCCTATTAATAGGAAAGCTATAGTTACTAGCCAAACTATTTTTGTTCGTAGATTATGTGATTTTTCTTCAGATTCAAGTAATTGCATTAAGTTACTTACTTGATGTTCTTGAGGTAGTTGCAGTAAAACCTGACGAGCAGATTCAGCACTGGAGAAAGGATTTTCTAGCCGCAGTAAGCGGGAAATAAACTTTTTTAAATCATGATCATTATTAGGCCAGTGTTCATTTTCTCTGGGGTCGAGAGGCTGATGATTATAATCGTTAGTTCTTCCTACCCATAAATAAAAAGCCACTAATCCTAATGCTTCTAAATCATGCTCGCGTTTGCAAGGTGCAGGTTGGGAAATAGAGGGAGGAATAAATACATTTTCCCAGATCGCTAAATCGTCAAAATATATATATTTTTGATTATTTTCAACTTGAATTAAGATGCTATCTAAACTAAGGTTTCCGTGGGCTAGTCCTTGCTGTACTTGATTTGAAGGGAACCGCAGCTTTTGGCTATGCAGAAATTCTAGAGTTTGGAGAGCCTGATTTAGTACTTCACGCACTTGCGGTGCTGTCATTGCCCCATTTTGGTTAAGATATTGCCGTAAAGTTTGGGATGTTTCGGTTCCTTTAGTAATTAAATAACAACGTTCTCCCTTTTCATCTGCGATCGCTTCCCAAGTATTGACAAGCCGAAAATTTGGGGTTCTACTATCCGCTAAACTTACGCCTCCCAGCCGCTTAAAAGTTTCTTTACGCTCAAGAGTTTCTTTTTCATTAAAACAACGGCTGGGTAGCAGGTATTCTTTAATGATTACAGGCTGTTGATCCTTAACCTGAATACCTGCGTATAACCGACCATTTCCCCGCACTCCTAAAAAATCATTCACCTGATATGTGCCCCAATTGCCTTTAATTTCCGCCTCCTGTGGTAAAGTTGCGGGAAAACCACATTCCAAACAGAACTTAGCTCCTTTGATTTCTTGAGCCGTTTGAAAAGGGCGATCGCAATTTAAAGGAGCGTTGTAAGAGCAAGGGTATTCTTGATAAAAATATTCAGATGAAGGCATATAAGGAGAATTCAAAATTCAAAATTCAAAATTCAAAATTAATAAAACTATTTGAGGTAAAAATTATATTGCCTCACAACAAATTGGATATGACTTTTGACTCTTGACCCTTAAGCCTTTACAAGTCCTAACTTGAGGGCAGCTACAATAGCTTGAGTCCGGCTAGTAACTTTCAACTTTTCAAAAATGCTAGTGAGATGAGCTTTTACAGTCGCAACTGTTACATATAAATGCTTGGCAATTTCTTCATTGGAAGCACCTTGAGCTAACCAGTGTAAAACTTCTTGTTCTCTTTCTGTTAAGTGTAACTGATGGCAAGCTTTTAATGAAGAATCGGAGTAGGCTTGAAAGAATCGAAAGAATCGGCTAGCAACTTCTGAAGGTAGATAAATTTCTGATTGCATGACAGTCTTAATCGCTTCACCCAATTGAGTCGCCAAGCGATTTTTAAATACATAACCTGCTGCGCCTGCTTGCATAGCGCGGAAAATCCAATCATCTTCTTGATGCGCTGATAACACCAAAACTTTGCCAGTATAAGCTGTTTCCTTCAGACGAACTAAAACAGTAATGCCATCACTACCGCTTAATTGTAAATCCAGTAAGATTAAATCGGGAGACTTCTGTTGTGTAAGTTTTAAAACTTGTTCTACAGAGTCTGCTTCACCTACAACTTCTATAGGTAATGCAGCGTTAATATTATAAAAATTCAGCAGGGTACGTATTCCTTGGCGAAAACGTTCTTCATCATCGACAAGCAAAACCGAAAGTTTTTGACTACTAACCATCTTTGACACTCCTAGACATTTTCGGGCGAGGCAATATTACACAAAATTGCGCTCCACCATCTGATACACTTTGTGCCCATAAGTTTCCGCGATGGTCTAAAACAATTTTTTTGGCAATAGTTAAACCCAGTCCCGTACCTCCTGGACGACGGGAATAAAAAGGAGTAAATATTTTTTGGATATCTTCTGGAGATAATCCTGTTCCTCGGTCAACAATTTTAATTAGCACTTCATCTTGGAAAATCTGCCAATTACAAGTAATAGTTGCGGAGTTAGGACTAAAATAAACTGCATTACTCAGCAAATTATCGAAGACTTGCTTCATTTGCAAGCGGTCTATTACTAGATTTGTAGATGTATCGGGTATAGAGATTTTAAGTTGCTTTTGATTAATCAAAGGTTGTAGTCCTTTGATACTTTCCAGTACTAAACTCCTCAGGTCTTGATAAGATGTTCTTAATTTCGCTCCTTGACTACAATCAAGTAGCTCATTCAAATTGTTATCTAAACTTTGGATACTTTCGCGGATAATTATTGCTTGCTCTTGCCACTGATTACCTGTTAATCCCAAGTATAAATTATGGGCGTAAAGTCCGATCATTGCTAAGGAATTCCGCAATTGATGTCCTACTTTATGTAAAACTTCTTCTAGCAATTGAATTTCATTTTTTTGTCTGCTGTATATTAGATATATACTCGCATACTTGCTAAGTATCATTGCAGATTGCTGTACATATTGTTGCAAACTAGAAGAAAGTGCTTGTTCAGCAATTATTTGAATATATTCCGGTTTTTGATTTCGATATCCTAGAGGACAGATGTAAGAAAAGCCGGGAAAATTATTAAGCTTAAATTCCTGTAAGTCAAATACAGAGGGATAGTTGGTAAGCCACTGTTCTGAACGCAGATAAGTTAACTCTTTCTGAGAGAAAGGAGTTTGTGATTGAGCATAACTAATTACTTCTTGATGAGCTTTCAACAGAGAATCATGATAGACAATACGAGCAAATAAAATTGGATACTGACTAGTTAACTGTTCAGATTGTAGCTGACAAAAATTTTGGATATTTAATGCACTAAAATCGTCCAAATCATGTTCGGCTTGCTGGAGAGAAAAGCCTATTGCCATAGCTTGACTCACTTTTTGTAATGAATATTTATACTTAAGTGAATAAATACACCCAAAAAACTTATGACTGACTACTGAATAACCAAATAATCAGGTATACAGGCTGAAAACGGGAACCTAAGTTAAACACCTCCAGCCTTCTGTAAAAACTGCCTCTGTATTGCAGAACAGCATAAAACTATACAGGACAAAAAATATTTAATTTTCTTGAAGACATCATCCAGGAGGCGATCGCTAAGATAAACCACAACAGCATCCTGGTTCAGGGTTGAGGCAGGAGGGAAGCTAACTATAATCAAATACTATCACTTGCCCAAGGTTGAGTGTCGGGGGTTTACCAAGGTTAATACGGTGTTGATATTTTTATAAAAGGTTTGTTTCATAAAGAAAAAAAACTGCCAAGACGCGACGAAATTTTAATGCCAATCATTTCCTAAGTATGACGAAGCAAGGAAGATGAGGGAGAAACCTCTGTAATAATTCCCCTGTGTCTTCCTTGTCTTTGCAAACTCCTAAATTGATATTTCAGGCTATTTATCCTCCAGCATCTCCAAAAACTCAGCCTCAGTTAACTGAGTAATTCCCAAAGCCTCAGCCTTGGCTAACTTAGAACCAGCATCTTCACCTACAAGCAAATAATCGGTTTTTTTACTAACTGAATCTGTTACCTTACCGCCAGCTTTTTGAATTAGAGCTTTTGCTTCATCTCGCTTTAAGGTAGGTAAAGTACCTGTGACGACAAAAGTTTTCCCAGCGAACTTTTGATTACCATCAACAATTATTGTTTCTTCGGTAGTTGCTAATTGCAACCCGGCTGCTTCTAGGCGGGAAATTAAAGTTTGATTGGCAGTAATTTGGAACCACTGGTGTACAGACTCAGCAATTTCCACACCAATACCATAAATGCCTTCAATATCTGATTGTTTGGCTTGGGCTAATGTTTCTACACTCACAAACTTTTCAGTTATCAATTGGGCATTCACACTGCCAACATGACGGATGCCTAAACCATACAATACCCGCGACCAAGGTTGGTTTTTTGATTGGGCGATCGCATCGATTAATTTCTGCGCTGACTTTTGCCCCATCCTTTCTAACGTATACAATTTGTCTTCTGTCAAGTCATACAAGTCAGCGACAGAATGCACCAAACCCTTATCAACGAGTTGATGTACTAGCTTTTCTCCCATACCTTTAATATCTAAGGCATCACGATTTACCCAATGTTCAATTGCTCCTTTGAGGATAGCAGCACAGGAAGCATTCACACATCTAGTAACGGCTTCACCTAATTCACGCACCACCGATTGTCCGCAGACTGGGCAGTGGGTAGGCATCACAAAGGGTTGGGTGTCATGGGGACGGAGTTCTGTCAGTACCCGCACCACCTCCGGAATAATTTCCCCAGCTTTGCGGACAATTACTGTATCACCAATGCGGATATCTAATTGAGCAATGCGATCGCTATTATGTAAAGTAGCGCGGGAAACTGTTGTCCCGGCTAGTTGCACTGGGCGCATCTCTGCCAAGGGTGTTAAAGCCCCGGTTCTACCGACATTTACCGCAATATTTTCGACACGGGTAGGTGCTTCTTCGGCGGGATATTTTAGCGCTACCGCCCAACGTGGGAATTTTTGGGTAAAACCCAATTGTTCTTGAAGCTTAAAGGAATTTAGCTTCACTACCACCCCATCAGTCATGTAAGGTAAATTCAGCCTTTCTGTATCCCAATAGTTGTAGTATTCGCCCACATCTGCCAAGGAAGGACAGAGTTTGTGGTTGGGGTTGACGCGGAAACCCATCTTTTGTAAGAGTTCCAAGGCTTCCCATTGGGTATTAGCAATACTGGCATCATCTCTACCAGGAATGTGCAGAGTGTAGGCAAAGAAATCTAAGCGCCTGCGAGCCACAATTCGCGAGTCTAATTGTCTGAGTGTACCAGCGGCAGCATTGCGGGGATTGGCGAATAATTGCTCACCTGCTTTTTGCCTTTCTTCGTTGATTTGTTTAAACACATCCAACGGCAAAAACGCCTCACCCCTAACTTCCACCTTTTCTAAAATTTCTAACCCCTCAAAATTTAAGCGCAAGGGAATTGAGCGAATTGTCCGCACATTTTGGGTGATATCTTCACCCATCACCCCATCACCCCTAGTTGCACCCCTAGTGAGAACGCCATTTTGGTAAGTAAGTGCGATCGCAGAACCATCAATTTTCAGTTCCGTGACATAATCTACTGAGTCGATTTTTGGCACTTGTCGCCGCCAACGCTGATCCCATGCTTGCAACTCATCAATATTAAAGGCATTCTCCAAACTGTAAAGGGGGATATTATGCCGCACAGATGTAAACTGTGTTGCTGGTCTTTCACCCACGCGCTGAGTAGGACTATCGGGTGTCACCAGTTCTGGATACTGCGTTTCTAGTTGTTGCAACTCTCGATACAGCTGGTCATAGACTGCATCCTCCATAATGGGTGCATCTAGGACGTAATAAGCATAACTAGCTTGCTGCAACAACTGGCGTAGTTCTTCTACGCGCTTGATTTCAGGCTGACTCTGTATCATGGACTTTTTGCAAAATACCTAGCGAATAGACGTTTTGTTAGTATAGCTACTGACTTTCAGTTTGTGAGTATCACTCATACTTGGGGCATGGGGCAAACAAGGAGTGTGGGAAGTGTGGGAGGATGGGGAAGACGGGGGAGCTAATAAAGAAAGTGTGGTTCGTTTCTCCCCACACTCCCCACACTCCCCACACTCCTATATCTCCCTTGTCCCCACTCCTCGCTAAGAATTGTTGAACTTGTGAAGACACTCAAAACATCTGCACCCGAAGCAGATGTGGCAGAGCATAATAACCATTAGCACAAATGGCGAGGAGAAAAAGCAATGGTTGAAGATAATGGCTCAATTCGCACTCTATCAGTCGATATTGGTGGTAGCGGTGTCAAAACTATGGTATTGGATATTACGGGACATCCCTTAACAGAAAGGGCGCGTTTAGAGACACCCCAACCAGCTAAACCAGAGACAGTGATCAATGCGATTGTAGTCTTAGCTGCTTCTCAAGGTGAATTTCATCGTGTTTCGGTAGGTTTTCCTGGCGTAGTGCGCTATGGAGTGACGGAAACGGCGGTAAATTTAGACCGAGATTGGATTGGGTTTGATTTGCAAACAGCCTTATCAAAGCAGTTAAACAAGCCTGTACGAGTAATTAATGATGCAGATATGCAGGGGCTTGGAGCTATATCAGGTAAAGGTTTGGAATTAGTGATTACCTTGGGTACAGGATTTGGTTCCGCCTTATTTATCGATGGTAAGCTAGTGCCGAATATGGAAATGGGTCATCATCAGTTTCGCAAAGAAGAGACTTACGAAGAACAGCTAGGACGAGCAGCTTTAGAAAAAATTGGTGAGAAAAAATGGAATAGGCGTTTAGAAAAAGCGATCGCATCTTTGCAACATTTATTCAATTATGAATGCCTTTATATTGGTGGCGGTGAAGCTGTCAAGGTAAATCTCCAGCTACCCTTAAATGTCAAACTCATCCCTAATATCACCGGTTTATTGGGTGGAATTGCTTTGTGGCGAAGTTAGTCATTTGTCATTTGTCAAACTCGAGCTTTCAGGCTAAAGCCTCGTTCACGGAGCTTAAAGCCTCATTAACGGAGTTAAAAGCCTCATTAACGGAGTTCAAAGCCTCGTTCACGGAGCTTAAAGCCTCATTCACGGAGTTCAAAGCTTCATTAACGGAGTTCAAAGCTTCATTAACGGAGCTAAAAGCTTCATTAACGGGGTTCAAAGACTCATTAACGAAGCTTAAAGCCTCGTTTACGGAGTTCAAAGCCTCGTTCACGGAGCTAAAAGCTTCATTAACGGAGTTCAAAGACTCATTAACGGAGCTAAAAGCCTGATAAGTTTACAACGCAGTTTCTCCCCACACTCCCCACACTCCCCACACTCCCCACACTTCCCACACTTCCCACACTTCCCACACTCCCCACACTCCCCACACTTCCCACACTCCCCACACTTCCCACACTTCCCACACTCCCCACCCTCCCCACACTCCCCTCTGGCGTAAGCCTCGCGAGGGATGCAGCAAGCATAAATCAAACCTATTGATTGAAGGAAAGCATTAAGAATGATTAACCATGCAATTAAAACCAATTAATCAGCAAGTGGTAGCTATCGTTGGGGCTTCCAGTGGGATTGGGCGTGACACAGCCGTGAAGTTTGCCGAACGTGGTGCAAAGGTTTTAGTTTCCGCCCGTAGCGAACCAGGGCTGAAGTCTTTAGTAGATGAGATCCAAAGCTTGGGCGGTGACGCAAAGTATGTAATTGCAGATGTGAGTGACTTTCAACAAGTCAAAGCGATCGCAGATAAAACTGTAGCAGAATACGGCAGAATCGATACTTGGGTTCACGCTGCGGCTACAGGTATTATTAGTCCTTTTGAGAAAATTACACCAGAGGAGTTTGCCAGAGTTGTTGATGTGACTTTGATGGGACAGGTATATGGGGCAATGGCAGCACTACCTTATCTCAAGCAAGAGGGGCGGGGGGCTTTAATTCATATTTCTTCAATGGAAGGTAGGCGCAGTCTGCCTTTACAAAGCCCATACTCTGCTGCCAAGCATGGTTTGGAAGGATTTCTCGATGCTTTGCGCGTTGAGTTACAACACGAAAAATGGCCGATTAGCGTTACTTCAATTCTGCCTGCGACCATCAACACACCTTTCTACAATAAAGTTGGCTCTAAATTGGGGGTAAAGCCGACGGGAGTTCCCCCATATTACCAACCTAGTTTGGTTGCCGATGCCATTCTCTATGCAGCCGAACATCCCACCCGTGATTTTGTGGTTGGGGATGCGGGCAAGATATTAGATTTCGTGCAACGCATTTCACCACCCTTAGCTGATTCTTTGTTATTGGCGATCGCTTTTAAAGGGCAGCGCACCAATGAGCCAAAATCAGAAGATGCGCCAAACAATGTTTTTGAGCCAATTGCAGGTTATGACAGAGTTGAAGGCGACTTTAGGAACTTGTCCATTCCAAGTTTCTTAGATAATTTGGATAAAAATCCTCCATTGAAATGGGGTGCATTAGCAGTTGCAGCATTAGGTATCGTCACAGCTTTAGGTTTATGGGGTAGGAATGATGTGTAAATTTAAGTTTTAAAATGGGGGAAGAAGGGAATGGGAACTGGCAATCAGCAATAGTTACCAACTTCCTATTCCTCATTCTGCGATCGCAAAACAAGTTTGATCCCCCCAAATAGAAAGAATTTCTTACTCAGGATACAATCACTGCGGCTACTGCCTAGCAATCGCGCTACGTACTTATATGAATTTGCGTCGCAACTCCACATCAGTTACGGCAATTGAATGTAAGTTAGTAGGTGTAGGCTTACACACAATAGAAACACAAGCATTATCCCAGTTCAACAATAGTCTCTCAAGGCTAGTTTGACAGAGAAAATTTTGCTGTGTTTCCACCGCTGAAACATAGCCAATTTTATGATCTACTGCCTTAATCCTAATTGCTCGAATCCTGCAAATCCTGACGGGACAAATTTTTGTCTTACTTGTGGTACAGGACTAGTGCCATTATTACGAGATCGCTATCGTGTGCTTAGGCTATTGGGAGGAGGGGGATTTGGTCGCACATATTTGGCAGAAGATACTGAAATGCCCTCAAATCGTAGGTGTGTGATTAAGCAGCTCAAGCCAATTGCCAGTAATTCCCAGATTTATCAATTAGTACAAGAGCGATTTCAACGGGAAGCCGCTATTTTAGAACAACTGGGAGAGGAGAAAGACCAAATTCCTCGTTTGTACGCCTACTTTACTTTTGCTGGGAACTTCTACCTCATTCAGCAGTGGATAGATGGTGAAACTCTAGCCCAAAAGGTGCAACAGCAGGGAGCGTTAAGCGAAAGTGCTGTGAAAGACATATTGGCAAGTTTGCTATCACTGCTAGATTATGTCCATTTGCAACATATTATTCATCGAGATATCAAGCCAGACAATATAATTCTCCGCTTAAGAGATGGTAAACCTGTGCTAATTGATTTTGGAGCAGTCAAAGAAGTCATGGGCACAGTCGTAAATTCTCAGGGTAGCCCTACTAGTTCAATAGTCATTGGGACACCTGGTTTTATGCCTAGCGAACAAGCGGCTGGCCGCCCTTTGTATTCCAGCGATTTGTATAGTTTGGGGCTGACGGCAATTTATGCACTAACTCAAAGACAACCGCAAGAGTTAGATATAGACCATAGTACGGGTGAAATTTTTTGGCATCGGTATGCTTCAAATGTGAGCCAAGACTTTGCAAAAATGCTAGATAAAGCTATTCGCTATCATCCGCGCGAACGCTATCCAAGTGCTAGAGATATGCTTAACGCTTTGCAGCTACCAGTATCTCAAACGCTTCACTCTCGTCCGATAGCCACAAATTCCCCTTTTCCGCCAACACAACCAGTAAATTCTACACCTATATCTCTCTCAACTTCTGCACTCAGACAGAAGCCCAAGTTCATATTGGTTACAGTAAGTCTTTTAGGATTAGTAGCAATTTTTAACTATGGTTATTGGCACTCACATCCATCCTTTGCTGTAGGGAATTTCATCACCATAACTGGTGACATTTTTCTTTACTCTCAACCTAATAATACTTTCTCTAGAAGTTCTGCCGCAGTTGGCAGAATTTTACAAGTTCAAGCACCTGCTGAACGGATTGCATCGGGAACTGTCAGGAGTGGCAGTATTCTCCAAGTTTCCGGAGATAATTCAGTATATACTACGGATACTACGGGATCAAATAATTCCTGGCTAAAATTAAAAGTCTGCTCAACTAACTTTAGAGCTAAAACATTTAGCGATCGCTTGGCCGAAAATCAAAAAAATAATAATGATACTCAGAAAAATTTCTTATTATTTGCTGTTGTTGATATTAAACCTACTTTACCTCAAAATAATTTGAATAAACATCTAGCTTCAGTGAGCGATCGGCGCTTATTTGCGAATGGAAAAATCATAACGCAAGTACCAACAACAGACCTTGCACCTGGTGATATAGGATGGATTCGAGAATCAGACCTAGCTCAGGTTGCCGCCCCAACTTTATTTCTGAGTTCACAGCAGCGAGGTATATGTACATAAAGTAAAATTTAAATCTTGGCTTTCTATAATCAGAATAAATTTAACTAAATACATACACAGAAATTATTAATATGCAAATTTTAGAATCAGGAATATGTTCCTAGATTTTAGTATTAGATTGTAATAAACTAGGCGATTTATTCATAAAATATATTAAAATGGGACTAAATATTGTGAATTTATTTTTAATAATATATTTATATTAAATACATATTTATAGAGATTTATTATGGAACAGCAGAACTACCATATGTCTCCCGAAGAATTTCGCCATTGGGGATATAAAACTATTGATTGGATAGCCAATTATTTAGATAATGTTGAAAAACTGCCTGTGCTTTCGCAAGTTCAACCTGGGGATATTCGAGCAAAGTTACCAAATACGGCACCTGTGCAAGGCGAATCTTTTGCAGCTATTCTCAAAGATATCGATGAAATAATTGTCCCAGGATTAACAAATTGGCAGTCTCCCAACTTCTTTGCTTTCTTTCCTACTGGAATTTCTGCACCTTCAATTCTCGGTGAATTACTTAGTGCTGGTATGGGTGTGCAGGGAATGTTGTGGGCTACTTCTCCTGCTTGTACTGAATTAGAGACTCATGTTCTTGATTGGCTAGTAGATATGCTGGAGCTACCCTGGCATTTTAAATCTACACAAACAGGGGGAGGAGTAATTCAAGATTCAGCTAGCAGTGCAACACTTGTGGCTTTGGTAGCAGCGAGGGAACAAGCAAAAGCAGATGTTAGTAAATTAGTTGCTTACACTTCTACGCAAGCGCACTCTTCAGTTGAGAAGGGAGTCAAGATTGCCGGAATTAGCCGGGAAAATTTGCGCTATATAGAAGTTGATGCAGATTATGCCATGCAACCAGAAGCACTACAGCAGTGCATAGAAAAAGATATTCAAGCTGGGTTAACGCCTTTTTATCTAGCTGCGACTGTGGGGACAACTTCATCCAATGCTATCGATCCTTTACCAGAGTTGGGAGCGATCGCCCAAAAATACAATATCTGGTTTCATGTTGATGGGGCAATGAGTGGTACCGCCGCATTATGTCCTGAGTACCGCTGGATTCATCAGGGTTTGGAGTTAGCTGATAGCTATTGCTTCAATCCCCACAAATGGATGATGACAAATTTTGACTGCACTTGCTTTTACGTGCGCGATCGCGTCAAGCTGATTCAGTCTCTCTCAATTGTACCGGAGTACCTAAAAAATCAAGCCAGCGAATCAGGTACAGTAATTGACTATCGAGACTGGCAAATTCCCTTAGGACGAAGATTCCGCAGCCTTAAGCTTTGGTTTGTCATTCGCCATTACGGGATTGAAGGCTTACAACATTATGTCCGCAAGCATATAGCTTTAGCCCAGGAGTTTGCTGAATGGGTAAAATCAGATTCGCGCTTTGAGTTGGCTGTTAATCCACCATTGAATTTGGTATGTTTTCGCCACAAAGGTGGCGATAAGATTAACCAAACCATCATCAACAGTCTCAACTCCTCTGGTAAAACCTATCTTACTTCCACCAAACTTGACCAAAAACTAACTTTACGAATGTCAATTGGACAAGCAACAACTGAAAGGTTAAATTTGCAGCAAGCTTGGGAATTAATCTGCCAAATAGCTGATGCGAATTAATGAATTTTAGATTTTGGATTTTAGATTGGTACATTTTCCAATCCAAAATTTAAAGCTTTCCTTAGCAAGTCGCGGACTTCATCATCTGTAGTTTGCGGAAACTTTTGATACCATTGACCAACACTGTAGAAAGGTTTGGGTGTCCCCAGACAAACCATTTCATCTACTTTTTCTGCCAATTGTTGGTAAGCTGGGGATGCGGCAACTGGGACTGCAACTACAATCCGAGCAGGTTGCTGTTTTTTTACTGCGATTATTGCCGCCCACATGGTTGCACCCGTTGCTAAACCGTCATCTACCAAAATCACAGTCTTTCCTTTTAGTTTTGAGAAAGGACAATTTCCCCGATAAAGCTGTTCTCGTCGCTCTAATTCTTGTTCTTCTTGCGCTGCTACTTTAGCAATATTTTCCTTAGAGACATTGAGATCGCTAACAATATCTTGATTAATTATTTGTACACCACCAGAAGCGATCGCTCCCATTGCCAACTCTTCTTGATTCGGTACACCTAGTTTACGTACTAGCAAAACATCTAATCCAACATTTAATACTTTGGCAATTTCAAAGGCAATAGGTACTCCACCTCTTGGTAAAGCTAGCACCAATACATTTGGGCGATTAGCATAGGTTGCCAATTCTTGAGCTAACAACTGACCTGCCGAACTTCGGTCTTGGAATAGCATGAGTAATAAGTTGTTGCTACTATTTTTCTCGTATGAACCGATTTTAAAAAGCTCAAAACTCCCTGTCCTCCTACTAATGGAGCGACATTTACAACAATGTATCTCCCTAAAGTATGAGTTCCTTATTTTTATGTTTGATACCAATTCTTTATAAAAAACTCCACCCACAAGGGGATGGAGTTTCTCACCGACTTCCAATGAACCGAAGGCAAGCTTTGTGCGATTAGCTGCACCATTTTATGGTGACGACGGGATATCAGCATACACCGCGTATTACCCCTGATTTTCCAACACCCTCCTCCCCACAGTGCCGGCGTTTTTCTTTTCGCGATAACATATAAGCGCGAAGCTCTATCTATGGGTGGATATGCAATGATGCCTATACGTCAAACCTTATCCAAGTCTGACATTCAACTGTCTTACTTAGAGTGGCACCAAGGACAAGAACCCTTATTGCTATTACACGGACTAGCCGATAATGCCTTGGTGTGGTCTAGCTTAGGGGATTATCTAGCGGCAGAGTATCACATAGTTGCTCCAGATATGCGCGGTCATGGGGAAAGTAGCAAGCCGGAAGATGATTATAGTTTTGAGAGTGCGATCGCGGATTTAGAAGCCCTCATGGATAGTTTAGGATGGACTAATGCCTATGTTGTCAGTCATTCGTGGACAGGTAAGTTAGCCGCTATTTGGGCAAGGCAGCATCCAGAACGTTTGCTGAGTATAATTCTGGTCGATCCCATCTTCATCTGGAAAATGCCCAGCGTCTTCAAGCTGACATTTCCTCTGTTGTACCGCGTTTTACCTTTCCTCAAAAGCATGGGGCCTTTTACTAGTTATGAAGAAGCTGAACAACAAGCGCAACAGTTAAGCCAATATCAAGGATGGACTGACCTACATCAAAAAGTCTTTGAAGCCGGAATTGAACAAAAACCCGATGGTAGTTGGGGAAGTAAATTTACTATAGCCGCCCGCGATCGCATTTTTGAAGATGTCATGCGAGTAGCTGGGTTAACACAGTCAATTTATCTACCAACTCTCTTTGTACAACCCCAAAAAGGTGTAAACCGGCAAGAATGGCAACTTAAACCCTACAAAACTCATCTAAAAAACTTAAGCATCTGCCAAGTTCCTGGTAATCATTGGCCATTTTTGACACAACCAGAAGCATTTAACCGAACTGTGGAAGCTTTCTTAAAACAGCACAAATGAGAGAAATCTCCTTATCATTGACGGGAATGCTAGAAGTCAGATTAGAGATTGCTTCCCTTATATCACCGATTAGCCAGTCATGAGCCTTTGTATTAATCCAGTTTGTCCTCAACCCAATCAATCAGACCAGGAGGAACAGCGCTTTTGTCAAAATTGTGGTTCCCAGTTGGAATTGCTGGGACGCTACCGAGTGATGCGCCTGTTAAGTGACAAAACTGGCTTTAGTAAGGTCTATGAAGCATACGAACAAGATATACCAAAAATCCTCAAGGTGCTTCAGGAACATCTTTCCCAGGACGCTAAGGTAGTAGAACTATTCCAGCAAGAGGTAGCTGTACTGCAACAGTTAAATCATCCTGGTATACCCAAAGTCGATGGTTACTTCCAGTATCAAACCAGAAATGGCTTGCTGTTGCACTGTTTGGCAATGGAGAAAATCAACGGACTCAACTTAGAACAATGGCTAAAGCAGCAGAATAATCTCCTCATTTCTCAAACACAAGCTATAGCCTGGTTGAAACAGCTGGTAGAAATTTTAGTTGTATTACATAGCAAACAATACCTGCATCGAGATATTAAGCCATGTAATATTATGCTGCGTATTTCTCCAGATCCTCTTGGTATGGAAGATTGGGGAAATTTGGTATTAATTGATTTTGGCACAGCAAAAGAATTGGCAAAAACTTTAACTGGGATGAATGCAATTATGTCATCTGGCTATAGTGCTCCAGAACAAATGCATGGCCAAGCTGTACCGCAATCAGATTTCTTTGCGTTGGGACGAACTTTTGTCTTTTTGCTGACAGGTTATCATCCCTTAGATATGTACGATATCCAACATAATGTTTTGCACTGGCGGAATCGTGCGACTCATGTTTCAACCTTGCTATTAAATCTCATTGATTGGTTAATGGCACCGGAAATAGAAAACCGTCCTGCCAATGCTCAGGAAATTCTACAGCGTTTAGGAGAAATTGAACAACAACTAACTGTACAGGGAAATCAACAAACAGAACAGTTAGCTTCCCCAGCTAGCAAAACTGTTTCATCGCCAGAGAAGCAGCCAGCAAAAATGCCACTACTGGCATTAATAGCAGCATTACTCGCCTCATTAGGATTACTTGGTGTCATAGCTTTATTTTTTGGCACACTAAAATTTCCTTCAGTTCCTAATTATGGACAAGTACCAGAACGAAAAGGTAAGGTAGATTACTTTAGCTATGCCGAAGGTAAAGATAGTCAAGGTAGAACTGCGGAATTTAACATAGCTGTTTTATCAGTAGAATATAAATGGCTCTTAGGTAGTAATTTTCAAATTAAATATAACGATACAATTATTAGTTTAGAAGTTTTAAAATTAAATTTAGAGCAAGAAGGTATACAGAATATAATGGAAAATCCTAATGAGATTATTTCTGTAGGTACGGCTTCTTGTGAAGGTAATGTAGCAGTTGAACAACGCCGTGCGCTAGAACGTTCTCAACAAATACAACTTTTAGCAAAAAAATTATTTAGTAATACACCCAGCGTTAAAGGTTATCGCTTATTAAATCTCGGACAATTTCAACGAGAAGATTGTCAGCCTAATCAAGACTTAACTGCATATCAAAGAAGTATTATTATTATTGGCGTGAAGCAGAAATCACAGGGTGTAATTCTCGATGAAGCTTTGAGAAATCGGTTAGAGAAGAAACCTTTTGCTGATTTCAAATTAGAAGATTATTCCTTGGGTTCGGCAAAAAAGTTTAAGACCATACCGAGTAATTTGTAGGGAATGTGTGTGAGTGCGATTCCCTAATTAAAACTTCTTTTCTAGCAAAACTCTGCCATCATTTGCTACAACCACATAACGATACTGGCGCGGTGCAACCTGCCAGAAACGCTGCAAACGACTTTGCTCATACCCAACAGGAACGTTAATTTCAAAGTAGCCGTTTTCTGGTACCCAAGCAATCCACCAATTTTCACCAGTTTTCCAGCCGATAATATTCCAAAATTGCAAGCGGGTTTTCTTTTCTTGTGCTGCTGAAATCGGGAACTTTACCTCTCGCCACGACGGACGCCCTGAATTACGCAATTGCTCTAAAATCGAGTTAGTGTGATTAAAGCCGTAGATGGTGTTGTAATAATAACCATATCTTGCCCTTTCAGTCAGTAGAGTAAAGCGAGTACAACCATCGTAAGGCATAGAGACAGCACGACCATCGTTAGCATAAACTTTAAACGGTGGTGCGCCAATGTAACTACCAGATGAGTCCTGTTGCTCTTGAGGTGTCAAATTATAAGACAGTAATGTGTTTAATGCTTGCTCCTTTTGGGAACTCGTCAAGCGATCGAATGCTGAAGTGAGAGTAATGCGATCGCCTTTTAATTTACCGTAAGGACGCGCTTCACCCCAAGGATAAGTTTTCTGCTGCTGCAATTGTTGCCAATGGCGTTCCATAACAGGTTGAACCTTTGCTAAAGTCGCAATTTGATCTGCACAATTGGCTTGGGATGGTGCATTACCTATTAATAGATTTAATAATATAGCATTAGGAATAAATCGGAGTAAGTTTTTAAATTTGATCATAGTAATTTTGTGATTTTGTCTACTTACAAAATCATGCCTTAAAAGCTGTCACATGAACGAAAAAGCACTAAAATATTTAGGTATTTTAGATTGATTAAACTTAATTAACTAAATCCTTAAATGTCTCAAATTTGAATTGAAAACTCTTTACGCCCCCATTCCAGAATACTGTTTCAAGCCCATACGCCACAGCCAGCGATTAATAACGAAAAATATTAATGACCAACCAACTAAAGATAAAAATCCTCGTCCTAAATCCACAGTTAATCCTACCAAAATACTCGCCGGAAAATCAATTAAATAAGGAAAAGGCGTCCACATTAGTACCGTCCGCACACCTTCAGGAAATACTTCTAATGGCGCAATTAAACCAGATAAAAATAAATAAAATAACAACCAAAGATTGTCTAAAGCAGTAGCCCGTTCTGTCCAAAAAGCGAACATTGCAAATGTGTATTGAATAATAAATCGTAAAGTAAAAGCTAGGGCTACAGATAAAAGAAACAATAAGAATTTAGCCAAGCTGGGCAACCAAAATGCTTGAGGATATAGGAGAAAGAATAATAGTATTAATAGAAATGTAAACTGAAGACGAGCAAATCTATCAGCGACATGGGTTGCAACATGGTGCCATACAGGATCGATGGGTTGTAGAAGTTTGGGTGATAGTTTACCTTCCACTACCTCTTTTTGAAAATCCCAAATTACCCAAACAGCAGTAAATTGTCTAATAATAAAAACTGCTAAAAAGTAACGAGCAAAATCTACAGGTGTTAAATTTAAGCGTCCATTCTGTGCCGCCTGTATCCAAATACCCATAAAAATAATAGGTAAGGAACCAGACAAAACCCAGAAAATCATTTCTGCCCGGTACTCAAGTATATAAGCGTAGTAAACTGATAGCAAAGTTAGGGCTTTTCTAATAATCCGTTTCATTTATTAATTGCAATTTTATAGCTAATTGAAAAGAATTAAACTAGAAATTGTAGGGTGAGCATCGCCCACCAAGAGCTTATCTAATTAATATTTAAACATAATGTGGGCAGTACCCACCCTACTCAGCACTTACTCTACAACTCCTGCTTGAAATACTTTACCGATAACTTCTTCTACAGGCGGTTCAGTTACTTTTAAATCGACTACCTCCAAATCAGCCAAAATCTGCGATACGGTTTGAGTTAGCATTTCTTGAGGAACTAAAAAACGCACAGTTCGCCCTTCTAAAAGTTGCACTTCACCATAGGATGCAAGTTTTTCTCGTGGCAAACATTGGGCTAACTCAACGTGAATTTCTCGGTAAGGTGCGAAGCGTTCTAGAAGTTCATCCAAGCTGCCATCATACATCAGTTTACCTTGATGAATTAACAGCACTCGTTGACATAAAGCTGTAATGTCAGCCATATAATGGCTAGTCAATAATACAGTTGCTTGGTAACGCTGATTGTACTCGCGTAAAAAATCACGCACTCCTGCTTGCGCATTCACATCTAACCCTAAAGTGGGTTCATCTAAAAACAATACCTGGGGACGATGCAACAGTGCGGCTAACAGTTCCGCCTTCATCCGTTCGCCTAAAGATAGTTTCCTAACTGGTTGGGTAAGCTTACTTTCTAGAGAAAGCATTTCCGCTAATTCGCCTACCCGTCGCCGGAACTCATTATCAGAGATGTTGTAGACAGCAGCGTTAATTCTTAAAGAATCGAGTGCTGGTAAATCCCAAATCAACTGCTGTTTTTGTCCCATCACCAAGGTAATTTTTTGCAAAAATGCCTCTTGGCGATGAAAGGGAACCTGTCCCGCGACTCTAACGCTACCGCTAGAAGGATAAATCAGTCCCGTCAGCATTTTCAGGGTAGTGGTTTTACCTGCACCATTTGGCCCGAGAAAACCTACTACTTCCCCAGTAGCGATTTCAAAGGAAACATCTTCAACTGCTTTGATTGGACGGTAGGTACGGCGGAAAAAGTGGGTAATTGTCCCTTTAATTCCAGGTTCTTTCACCGCCACTGGATAAAATTTGCTGAGGTTTTCAGCCACAATTATCGGCATAAGCCTCATTTTAAACGACCTGAGCGCAAAATACTCAGAATTAACCACAGCCCCAACAAACTAGCTGCTGCAAACAAGACACTGCTCAAAAAAGATAGTTGAGTTGTCTGTGCGTGGTTGGAAATGATTGCTGCACCCATAATCAGGGAACCCACCAGAATGCTAAAAGACAAGCGGTTGGCTGCATCGTCCATAGTCCGGCGTACACCATCTAAACCCCGCAGAGATAAGTTCCACTGCAAGGTTTCGGAAGTTACTCTGTCTAGTAACAGTTCAATTTGGCGGGGAGATTGTAAAGAGAGACTTTTAAGATCCAATGCGGTTCTTAAAAGCGATCGCATAGGATTTTCCCCTACCAGCTGGCGGCGAAACAAGTCTGTGAGTAAGGGCTGAATTTCATCAACAAAGTTCAATTCTGGGTTAAATCCCCGCGCCAACCCTTCTAAATTAGCTAAGGTTTTGGCATACAAGCCCATATTACTAGGCAAGCGAATTTTATTATTCCGGGCGACTTGCAGAATTTCGTAAATTACTCGACTAAAATTAATTTCCGATAAATTGACGTTGAGATACTTGCGCAACATCCGGTCATAATCATTTTCCAAGCGAGCTAAAATTACTGGTTGGCTAGAATCTGCTAATTGTAAAGTTAACTGCGCACATCGTTGAGCATCTAAATCCACGATCGCTAACAGCATTTCTGTTAAAATCTGCTGGGTGCGGGGATCGAGTCGTCCCACCATACCACAATCTAACAAAGCAATCCGCCCATCTTGAAGATAAAACAAATTCCCCGGATGGGGATCGGCGTGAAAAAATCCATCTATATATAGTTGTTGAAAAAAAACTCTAAATAGTAAACTCGTGATGTCTTTGCGTTCTGTAACGGGATCTTTACCATTATTATTACTACTGAAATTGGCTGAAAGTATTGGTACACCCTCCAGCCATTCCATCACCATTAATTTTTCGGTAGTTAATTCCCAATAGATTTGAGCTACTACTATTTGCTGGGGATCAAACCAGCGGCTATGAGATAAATTCTGCCGCAATTGGTCTGTATATCCTGCTTCCCGTGTAAAATCTAACTCGGCTTCTAGCGCTTTGGTAAATTCTTCCGCAATAGATTTAATTTCGTAAGTTTTGCCAAAATCAGTTCGGGCGACTAAATCGGCAATCCCTTGAATTAAAGCAATATCTTGGGCAACTGTAATATCGATCCCCGGACGTTGCACCTTTAAAGCAACTTCCCGTCCATCCGCTAATGTCGCGCGATGGGTTTGGGCAATTGATCCCGCCGCTACTGGTACAGGATTAATTGTCCTAAAAGTTTGTTCCAGCGGGGTTTTTAGCTGTTGGCGCAACAGTATTTCTATTTCTGTCCAGGAAACTGGTGGAACTTCATCTTGCAGCGTCGATAGTTCGTCAATATAGCCAGCACTAAGTAAGTCTGGACGAGTAGAAAGTAGCTGACCTAGTTTGACATAGACTGGCCCCAAATCTACCAAGATATTTTTTAACACCGCAGGTGTGGGTAACTGTGGTTCATCAGCTTTGCCACCAGTCAGTAGCCTGCGCATATAATCCCAGCCATTACGTAGGACTACTTCGATAATTTCTCTTTGACGAGGAACTGTTTGAGTGAGGAACATTTTTTTTGGGGATGGGGCATGGGGCATTGGGCATTGGGCATTGGGCATTGGGCGTTGGGCATTGGGCAAACAAGTAGTGTGGGAAGTGTCGGAGGATGGGGAAGACGGAGGGAGCTAATAAAGAAAGAGTGGTTCGTTTCTCCCCTCTCTCCCCACACTCCCTCATCCTCCTTGTCTTCCTTGTCCCCCTTGTCCTTCTTCCAATTCCCAGTCCCTAGCCTCTAGTCACTCGCCTATATCAAGTTATAATGAAAGCAGCAGAATTTTAGCCTCTGCCGAGGGTTTTAAGTTTTACAGCTATAGCAAGTCGGTAAATCGGGGATCGCTTTGGAGTGTTTTGAGTATCTGCTTAATTTCCTGGGTACGGTCTTTTTTGACTATGAGGGTGACATTGCGATCGCGCACAATCACAACATCCTCTAAGCCTATGGTAACAATTACGTCTTCGGGATCGGTGGCGTAAAGCAGTGCTCCTTTGGTATCCAGTCCAACATGGGTAGCAAGTTCTACATTGGGAGTCTCTTCTGTTTTCAGTAAGCGCTCAATAGCATTCCAATCGCCTAGATCGTCCCAACCAAATGCCACTGGTAAGACGTATGCTAAAGTGGTCTTTTCCATAAGAGCATAGTCTATACTTTTTTTAGGCAACTGCGGATAAATATCAGGACCATTTTGTGCTAAAGGTTCGATAATTTCCGGTGCATGGGTATAAAGTTCCTTCAGAACTACCCCAGCCCGAAAAACGAACATACCACTATTCCAGCTAAAACGCCCCGTTGATAAAAAAGATTCAGCCGTTTCGCGGTTGGGCTTTTCAGTAAAGCGGTTGACGTGATAAGCTGGCAACTCATTAAAGCTACCAATTTTTGCGCCTTGTTCGATATAGCCATAACCAGTTGATGGGAAAGTAGGTTTGATCCCCAGTGTGACAATCGCTTCTGTACTTGCCGCCAAAGCACTTGCAGCATTTAATGTGTCTGCAAACGCTTTTTGATCGTCAATCCAGTGGTCAGCGGGGAAAAAACCGATGATAGCGTCTTCTCCATAACGCTGCTTGATTTCTAAACTTGTCCAAGCAACAGCTGCGGCAGTGTCTCTTCCCTCTGACTCGATCAATAAATTTTGTGACGGCAGTTGTGGCAGTTGTTGACGCACTCCTTCAGCTATTTGTTTAGAAGTGATGACAAACAAAGAATCCCATCCGCCTACGATTTTTATCAGTCGATCGGCGGTTGCTTGCAGTAGGCTTCTAGAGCTACCATCAAGGCTTAAAAATTGCTTGGGTCGTCCAGAACGACTCAATGGCCAAAAACGTTCACCTTTACCACCAGCAAGGATTACCGGGAACATTGAGTTAATCATTTTGTCATACGTGCCTACGAAAGAACACTACAAGTTTACAGTGGGCTTACCCACTGGCAAGATTTGTAGGTTGCATTAACATACTTTTAGGGAGTGGTTGAGTGGGGAGATAATGGTAATTAAACAAATGCAATGGGCGGAAAATCAAGTCACGCCTCAACAAGTACCAGGTTTAGATTTAGATGAGGCTACACCTCAGCAATTACAACGGTCAGACCATCAGGTTACACCTCAAGAAGTAGTAGCACCAGAGCCAGAAGTTAGACTCAAAGAACCAGCTCATGTTTCCGTAGGTGAAATCCCCAATCAGCTTTATGAGCGATTGGGCTTAACTATGCCGCGATGGCTGTTATGGATTTTAACGGTTGTTTTGGGGATCGTTTTATCTGGGCTGCTGGTATCTACCTTGGCGTTGTGGACTCCTTTATGGAGCAATCTCGATCAAACTGATGAAGACGCAGGCGTAGCTAGTAAGGATCAGCAAAAAATACCTCTGCCTGGGGAACTATGGGGCAAAATCTCTGAGTATCAACTTTCAAAACCCATGAATATTTTAATTATGGGGATTGAACCAGTGAAAGGTACTGTTGATGGCTCACCTGAAAGTTTTTCTGGCAAAAGCGATACCATGCTGATGGTGAGGCTTAATCCCGGCGATAAATCGATTAAAGTGCTTTCTATTCCTAGGGATACGATGATTGCGATTCCCGAAAAGGGATTGACAAAAGTATCCGATGCTAACGCCCAAGGTGGCCCAGTTTTGGCAGCGCGGGTAGTCAGCCGGACTTTAAATAATGCACCAATCGATCGCTATATGCGCATCTCCACCAGTGGTTTACGCCAGTTGGTCGATCAATTGGGTGGGGTAGAGGTCTTCGTTCCCAAATCCATGTCTTATGAAGGCACTTCTGGGCGACAGTCCGTTAATTTAGTTAGCGGCTGGCAAACTCTTAACGGCGAACAAGCAGAACTATTTGTGCGTTACCGCGAACCAGGTTTGGGGGATCTATCGAGGGTACAACGGCAGCAAGCACTCATGAAAGCGTTACTAGAACGCCTTAATAGTCCTACTGTATTACCCAGGTTGCCACAATTAACCCGAATTATGCGGAAGTATTTTGATACCAACCTGAAAATCGAAGAAATGATGGCATTGGTGAATTTCTCTATTAACCAAGATAGGGATAATTTTCAAATGACCGTGTTACCTGGTGGCTTCAGCCGTTTCAGCCAAGACCCCAATAGTTATTGGTTGAATATGACTGGACAACAGAACCTATTGAATGATTATGTTGGGGTAAATGTACCTGGTCTCAAGCCTGACGTGCGACCTGTATCTAAACTCAAAATTGCTATTCAAAATGCTTCTAATCAACCTCAGTTAACTGAAAAAGTTATCAAATATCTCAAACAAAAAGGCTTCACCAGTGTTTACGCAGCGCCAGATTGGCCTGATACCCAACGCCAAACTCAAATTATTGTCCAAAAAGGTAAGCGAGAAGTTGGAATTGACTTACAACAAATTGTTGGTTTAGGTCAAATCGAAGTTTCAGCTACCGGCGATTTAGAATCTGATTTGACAATTCGGATTGGTAAAGATTGGAAGTAGTCCTTAGTCAAGAGTCAAGAGTCAAAATTAATCACTTTGGACTATTGACTCTAGAAAAAAGTTATGAAAAAGTTCTGGCTACGCTTTTTGAGTTTAATACTGATTTTGCTCCTAGCTGGTTTATGGGTGATTTTTACTCCTAAACCAGCTTTTGCACAAGCAAAGACAATCAACTATAACAATACTCATTTAGAAAATCGCGACTTTTCCCACACTGATTTGGCTGGTGCGACTTTTGTTGCAGCCGAAATGCGGGAAGCAAATTTTCAAAGCTCAAATTTAACCAATGCCATTCTGACTAAGGGCGTTTTATTAAAAGCAGATTTAGAAGGTGCGAACTTGACAGGGGCTTTGGTGGATCGGGTAACTTTGGATGGTGCAAATCTAAAAAATGCGATTTTCACAGAAGCAACTTTGACCAGTAGCCGCTTTTACGATGCAGCGATCACTGGTGCTGATTTTACAGATGCCTTGATTGACCGCTATCAAGTCGCGTTATTATGCGATCGCGCTGATGGAGTTAATCCAGTTACTGGTGTGTCTACAAGGGAGAGTTTGGGGTGTAAATAAGATTTGTCATTGGGCATAGGGCATTGGGAATTGGGCATTGGGCATTTCTACTCCTACACCCTTGTCCCCCCGAAGTTCAGATCGCCGGAAGCCGACGCTCCGACTTCTCTCCTTGTCCCCCTTGTCCCTTCTCTATCAATTAAGACAAGCCCATAACTTTACGATAATGGGCTGCAAGTTGGGCGACAGTTGGAGATGGGCGTTGACTATGCCATTGGCTGTTTTTAAATATTTCTTGTCGCAAGTCGTCAACGTTGATTGTAGTCACTTTGCCATCAGCGACAATTTGCTTGCCATTCACCCAAACATGGTTAACAGCATTGGTGGGGCGACCTAATACTAATAAACTGATGGGATCTGTACGGGGTAATAGAGATAAATTAGTCAGATCGTAAACTACTAAATCGGCTTGTTTATCTACAGTTAAAGAACCAAGTCGATCTGCAAGATTTAATCCTTTAGCACCTCCTAAGGATGCCATTTCTACTGCTTGCCGGGGTGTAATCCAGTGCTGATAATCTAAGTCTGTAATGTTGTGCAAAATAGAGCCGATTTTGATAGCTTCTAATAAATCTTGTGAGTCATTACTAGAAGCACCATCACAACCAAAAGTAACATTTACTCCAGCTTGTTGATATTTTAAAATTGGGGCAACACCGCTACCTAAACGGAGATTACTCAAGGGGTTGTGAACGACTGTAGATTGAGTTTCTGCGAGAATCTTAATATCAGCATCGCTTAACCAGACACAATGAGCAAGAGAAGTGCGATCGCTTAAATAGCCAATCCGTTTGAGGTGTTCTACAGCCGAACAACCGTATTTTTCTTGGGCAAGTTTTTCCTGTGCTTTGGTTTCCAGCAGGTGAGAGTGACGACACAGATTATAGCGATCGCTTAATTCAATACACCCAGTAAATAAAGCATCACTACACAGTTGAATTCCCGTAGGTGCAACTAAAATATTTACACCCTCATCGGGGCGATGCAACTGCTTTACCGCTTCTTCAATGATGTCTAGGGTTGCTTGGGTTGAGCGAAAATAAGGCTCATGAGTTTGTTGTGCTTCCCCGGATGGTATTCCTGCTGTCAGGGATTCATCTTGAATTAAAGGAGCAATAAAAGCCCGAATTCCCACTTCTTTGTAAGCGCGAGCAGCAGTACCAATAGTTTCAAACTCTTGTCCGGGAATTAACACCAAATGATCTACGACACTCGTACCTCCAGAAAGGAGAGTTTCTACCGCCGTTCCCAAAGCGCTGAGGTAAACCTTTTGTAAATCCAGGGGGGTAAAATCGTAGAGTTCCGCCAACCATAATTCTAAAGGTAATGGTGGAATTGCTCCCCGTTGCCACATTTCGGAAGAGTGGGTATGAGCATTGATAAAGCCAGGAAGTAATAATTGATGTGTACCATCAATTGCTGTACCTACAACATCTAGATCTGGAGCGATCGCCGCAATTTTTCCATCTACAATTTGGACATCAACAAATGCATAAGCATTATCGGTGGGAATTAAAACATTCTGGATAGTAAACTGCATGAGGGCTTCTATAGACCTTTTTTAGACTGAATCTCACTTATTAATGAGTAGCATTTGAGTAGCAAAAATTCAAAAATCTGGACAATCAATTTTGGTGACTTCTGGGTGAACGAGTGTTTAATGCACCTTGCGATCGCGTGATAGTTTCCTTTGATTGTGGTTGTCTCCAGTTGGTGGGATTGAAACTCTGTGAATTTATCCCAGAGTTTGCCCAAGGTGTATTTCTGCTTTGCTTTTTTAGGTGGAATGGCTGTAGGCGCGATCGCACTGGCCCGAAACTGATACTTTTCTAGCGTCGGGTCGAAAGCTCCTAAGGCGATATCGTTGGCGATCGCGTCTCGCTTTAAACGAAAACAATTCATCATGGTGTTAGCCCAGAATGACACAGCTGCTAACTTCGCGCTAAAGGGAGATGCTGACACACCGGATACCTGCTTTGTTCGTATTCGGTTAGGGAAGAAAGCCCAAGATGACGCCCGATCGACGCTGAAGAATACTCAGCTTGAGCAGTGGTTAAAAGCAGGTGGTAAAAAGCGGTTCATGGTGGATGACTTGCCCTGTGAACTGGATTTAAGCACTTGGGGAAGTAGTGCGATCGCACTTTCCCCCACGGCCGCGGAGGTCAGGGAGAGAAGGGAGACAGGCATAACACCAGATGAACTTCTCAAAACCCTGGAATACCCAGAACTGGAGATTGTAGAGATAGGGCTGAAGCAAGCCGGTGACTGGGTAGCCGCGTGGAAATGCCACAACCTAACGCAATCGCTGAGAACTATCAACCTAGAGGATATTCGGCTGATATTCCAGGGATTAGCCTCTAGGGGCATTGGTGAAATTGAAGGGGAAGGCGATCGCATTCGCTGGCGAATTGACCAGACACACCTAGACAAGCTCTAGACAGCATGAAAAAACACCCGATGTCCTGCAACCACAGGTGTTTGTTGTCATTATGGCTTGAATAATTAACAGATGGAAAGCTATTTAGACACAGGACGACTAGCAGGACTAGTCCGGAGTAAATGTGGTCGTAAAGGATTGCGCAAAATATCTGAAGAAATTGGCAATGTCAGCCCATCCACCCTATCCAGGATTGAAAATCGCATACGCCTGATATGGAGACATTTATAGCGCTTTGCAACTGGTTAGAAGTCCGCCCTGGTGATTTATTCGTCAGCGATCGCCAAGAACAAAAATTAGAGCTAGACACCTCAGAGGAAATCATACTTTTACTCTTAGGTGACAGACGACTTGAGCCAGGTACAGCTTATGCCTTAGCACAAATAGTTAAAGCTACATATCGTTATTTACTAGAGTAAATCACCAAATGAAAGCAAAAGTTAAGGTTGGAAAAATACACATCGAGGGGACGTGTTTTAAGTGCGGCAAGTACTCAAACCTCAAATTGGTGGGTAGAGACTTGCTTTGTTCAGCTTGTTACCAAAACTTTCAGTTACCCTGAACTGTTACAAGTAGCTTTTCTCCCACGATAATAATTACTACAATAAAGTCACACACCTGACTCTGGAGTTCTAACAGTGGGCTTATTTGATGATTTAAGTCGGTTTCTGGAAAACCGTTTAGAAGAATTCTTGCGTAATAATCCCCATTTGGAATTAGAAGCGCTGTTAGAACAGCTGCGCGAGCAAGAGGAAGATACGTTAAAGCTGGTTGCAGATTTACAATTACAAGAAAAGCGATCGCAAGAAGAAATTCTGTCCACTGCTCAAGAAATTCAGCGTTGGCACATCCGCGTTCAAAAGGCGAAAGCTGCTGGTAGAGAAGATTTAGCAGTTGCGGCGCAAGAAAGAGAAGCAGCCTTATTGCGCGAAGGAAATCAGCGCTGGGGACATATGCAAGGGTTAAAAGAACGCATTAACCAATCGAAGGAATTACTACACAAAATTCAAGTTCGACGCCAAGAAGTGCAAGCCAAAGCTACTGAGGCGCAAACAGCACGTGCAAAAGCTCAAGCTCAACAACGCTTAGAAACCGATGGTTGGTCAAAAGCAACAAGCAATTATTCTAGTAGTTTTGACGACTTAGAAGAAAAGTTTCGCCGTTGGGAAACTCAGGATGAATTAGAACAAATGAAACGAAATCTCGGTAAATAAATAGTAACCAGTACTCAGTAATTTGCGTACTGATTACTGGGTAACAGGATTCAATTATATTTAATGTAATTTTGGGATTATTTAAGTTATAAACATCTCAAAAGTGAATTATTGAAATTTTATTTAATTTATTAAGTTAGCTTGCAATTTTTGTTAAATTTGAGTTAAACAGACTTTTACACCTTTTTAATTGTTTGTCTATTCACCATTTCTTGCAATTGCCGCAGTATTCCCCAGACTTTCTAAACGAGAACTGAGGCATGGAACACAGTATACTCCTAGATGTTTTATCTAGCCTGCAAAGATTATTTGTTGGTTACATTCCTGCGGCTATTTTAGGTAGTTTTATTGGATACGTAATCAGTATAAATAACACAATTTATCAGCTATTCAAGCGGATATTTCAAATCCCTCATAGTATCCCTCCCATAGCCTTATTACCTGTTGCGCTCATATTATTTAAAGATAGCGAAGCCGCAGCCGTGTCCGTAATTTTCATTGGCACACTCTGGTCAATGATTGTGAATACCGCAATCGGAATGCGACATTTTTACAGACAGAACAATAACTTTCGAGCAGCAATCTTTCATATATTTCATGCTTTAAAAGTAGGCATTTGGGTAGCATGGTTTACAGTTATTGCTACAGAAATGTTGATCGGGCCCAAAGGACTGGGCTTACTCGCCTGGGATGCTTATAAGATTGGCAACACCAATTACATAATTCAGGCAATACTCTACATTGGTGTTATTGGCAGTTTACTAGATCAGTTTTTAGATATTAGTGGATATCTTCTGGCGCAAATTGTCTCGCAAGGTAACAGATCCGCTTAACCATTAAATAGCTTGCTATCAAACTATCCCAATATTGGGATTGCTAGATACTACAGGAGACTGTTTAAGATTTTGTGCTAGATGATGCTAGTGGTAAGTTTACAAATCAAATAGAAGTGCATATAGTAGTGCCTATATGCAAGGCAGCTTGCCATTAGTCATGACAACGCTATGTTAATTGATGAATTAAGAGATATTAATTTTATTATTTTTCCTGACTGGTCTAATCTAGAAACAGCGATCGCAGAAGATTTGCTCAATGTTCTCAGAACTCTTTGCGCACATCCAGCTAGACAAGATATAACACTGCTAATTGACAGCCAAAGTTTACCAAATGAACTACAGGATAATGCTAACTCATTACTTTTTGAGACAGTTCTGAAACTTAGCTTAGAGGATGCTGTTTCTGAAGACCTGAATGTAGGGCTTACGGGTCAGTTAACCACAAAAGAGTGGTCTGCGCTCAAATCATTAATTAACTTTCGTATCCCCATTAATAACGAAGATAGCTACATTATCCAGCAACAAGAAATTGCCCAACTTCCCATATGTAATTTGTCAGAAATTTGCCAGCAAAGTGTTTATGAAGCTGCTCGGATAGAATCTTGGCGCAGATGGGGTGAATATTTCGCAGGTAGCGAATCATCCGAAAATGCTATTTCATATTACAACCAGTATTTATCCAGTTGTCCGCACCAGATTGACTATTATTTAAAACTAAGTGATGTTTTTTATAAAACTGGTCAGATGCAAGCGGCTATCCAAACATTGCAGAATGGTATTAGCAATTGTCCTCAAGCAGAAGAACTGTATTTCTGGCTGATTATTCGTCTCAAGCAAAGCCACAACTATCTGGAAGCTCGTAACTTCGCGCAGCAGGTTACGGAGAAATTTCCTGAAAACTATATCTTTAAGATGTTGAGCCATCTGATGCTACCAGAAATTTATCATACTCCTCAGGAGATTGATACATATCGGACTTGGTTTCAACAAGGCCTAGAAAAACTTATTCAAGAAATAACTCTTAATAGCCCCGATGAGCAGAAAAAAGCCTTAATAGGAATTAGCCATCATACAAACTTTTTTCTGGCATATCAGGGCAAAAATGATGTATTTCTACAGCAGCAATATGGACAACTCGTTCACAAAATTATGGCGGCAAATTATCCGCAGTGGATTCAAGCGCGCCCGATTTCTGCTATTAGTAAGAATCAACGAATTAAAGTTGGCTATCTTTCCTATTTTTTGTGTGGCTGGAGTGGCACAGTTTTATTCTTAAACTGGCTTAAATATGCAGATAATCAAAAATTTGAAATTTATTCGTATCATATAGGGCATCAAATTGATGCTGCTACTCAATTATTTCAGTCCCATAGTAGAAAGTTCTATCATTTGCCGAATAGTTTAGAACAGGTTTGTCAGCAGGTGATTGATGACCAACTGGATGTGTTAATTTTTCCAGAAATCGGCATGGATGCCACAACATTATGTATTGCAGGACTGCGTTTAGCACCGATCCAATGTATGGCTTGGGGACAACCTGTAACTTCTGGACTACCCACTATTGACTATTTCTTATCCAGCGAACTGATGGAGCCGATGAATGGGCAAGATCATTACAGCGAAAGCCTTGTGCGTTTGCCTGGTGTTGGCATTTCCTATCCTGCTATTAAAGTTGATGCAGTTCGTCGCAACCGATTATTTTTTGGATTACGAGAAGATGCTATTGTCTACATCTCTAGTCAAGCTGCCTACAAATATTTACCGCAGCACGATCGCATTTATGCAGAAATCGCCCGTCAAGTTCCCAATGCTCAGTTTATGTTCCTCCGCGCAGGAATTCCTCAAGAACGCCTGAAACGAGCATTCGCATCTGTGGGGTTAGACAGTCAAGACTATTGTGTATTTTCTTCGGTTTTACCCCGTGAAGATTACTTTGACTTGCTTTCTTTGGCAGACATTTATTTAGATACATTAGACTGGGCAGGTGGAAACACAACACTAGATGCGATCGCTTGTCACTTACCGATTGTTACTTGTCAGGGTGAGTTGATGCGAGGGCGTCACTCCTATGGTTTCTTGCAAGCTATCGGTGTCACAGAGACAATTGCAGATGATGTCTGGCAATATATTCAGATTGCAATTCGATTAGCGGTAGATTTGGATTGGCGATACTCAGTTCGTCAAGCACTCAAACGCTCAATCGATGTTCTATTTGACAATCCTACGGCTACTCAGAACTTAGAAACATTCTTGCAGCAGGCGATCGCTTTGAGAACATGAAGCTACTTCAACCCCTATTGTTATATGGTTGAGGTTGAAATTGTGTAAAGACGTTATATGTAACGTCTCTACACTCAAAGCTGTAAAGAATTAGGCAACTGGATAACCAGCCGCAGCTAACGCTTCCTTAATGGCGGTTTCTGAAGCTTGAGTATCTACACTCACAAGCTTAGTTTTCGGATCTGCCTGAATATTTGCATTGGCATCGACTGCTTTCAGTGCGTTGGTAATAGTGTTTGCACAAGCCGAACAAGCCATGTTGGGAACTGTGAGTTTAAGTGTCATAAGTTTAAGATATCGAAGGAAAAACGAATCAAGACCAAGCTTGGTACCATTGCTGCATTTGCTGAATTTCAGCAGTTTGCGATTTGATGATAGCTTGAGCAAGGTCACGAATTTGTGAGTGAGTAGCTCTATTGAAAGTCATTTGTGACATCATTACAGCCATCTGGTGATGGGGAATCATCTGACGGATAAATTCCTTGTCGAAGTCAGAGGCATTTTTCAATGACTCCAGGTTCATATTCATACCCATCATGCCTGAGTGCATCGACCCCTGACTCCTACCGTGACCCATTCCCATACTATTCATAGAATTAGCAGGAACATCAGTGCCATACCACTGTTTGTACCAGGCTTTCATCTGTTCAATTTCTCTAGTCTGGTCTGTTTTAATCGCTGCTGCCAATTTTTTAATTTCAGGACGTTTAGCTTTTTGCAAAGCTAAGTCCGCCATCTCGACTGCGTCTTGATGGTGGGGAATCATCATTTCGATGAAATGCCGATCCATCTCCTGTCTCCCACGCATCTGCTGTGACATGGTGTTATTCACACAAGCAGGAGGAGAGGTTAATTGAGGTTTTTGTTCAGCACTGGCTCTGTAAATAATTGTTCCACCTGTAATGGCACTACCTGCAAGTAAAGCTAAAAGCCCATAAACTGCTGATTTGGTGATCATATTCTTGCTCCTTTTTCCAAAGGAACGATCGCTGTTGGGGCTTATCCATCCAAAATCAGAAATTCGAGTTGTGCTGTTACTGATTGTTGGCTGAGATTTACCTTAACTTCATCCTAAAATCTCTACTCCACTGGAGAGTCAAGGGTGTATGACAAGTTTTCGCTAAATTTAAAGTTTGTTTACAAGCTTTGTCTCACTGCAACACAACGTACTACAAAATTCTTGTCAACCGATCAAAGCTTATGTTATGAAGGTTATATTACCTGTTGTTTTCCCTACAACTCTGGGAAAATAACTCAATTGAGACGCGGCTGCTGAACCCAAGTCTCCTAACCTCTTCAAATCAATACTAAGAGTCTTTTTTTAGACTCCTCAGGAACTTTCATGCAGCCAAAAAATCTTCAACGTCTCTTGCGTGCTTTAGCGCGCCAAGGTTTGGATGTTAGCTATAGCAATAGCACTTATTCTGTCCGCTTAAGTGATTCTCCTGATGCACCAGTAGCAGAAGTACTACTACCTGAAGGCTTCCCCGTAGAAGCTAAGGCACTCAAGCAGTTAGCAAATCTAGCTCGCGTTCGCCATCCAGCCGGGGGATGTGTTTGCCGAGCCTGTGCTACGCCTGACTTTCACCCTGGTGATGCAGGTGTTGCCATTGGATCAGTTGTGGAAACCGTCGGTCAAGTTATTCCTGGTGCTGTCGGTTCTGATATTAATTGTGGGATGCGCCTTCATGTTGCCGATTTAACTATCGATGAATTTCTCGCCAAACGAGATCTATTTGTCGAACGCATGAAAGGAGATTACTTCTTTGGCACACGAGATGTGACAATGACTGCTCATGCAATGCGTGCATTGTTTCAGTATGGAGTTCCCAGTTGGTTGGATATCATGCTGGATAAACCTACGGGGAGTGTAGTTAAGTCTGATGTGCAACAACTGGCCGAAGAAAGCGAACGCTCCCGCATCTTCTTAGGTGGTTCAATGGATGGTAACTGGCAACTTGCACCCGCAGAATTAGTTCCCGATGATGGACTAGTACGCGATGGCGGACTAGCAACTATCGGTTCTGGGAATCACTTTGTCGAAGTGCAACGGGTAGATAAAGTTGAAAATCGCGCACTTGCTCACGCTTGGGGAGTGCGCGAGGGACAGTTAGCTTTTATGATTCACTCTGGTTCGCGCAATGTGGGTAAGTACATTGGCGGAATGTGGCGAGATAGAGCAAAAGCTGCTTGGCCAAAAGGTTTGAAATATCTAGAATCTCAGATTTTTCCCCTTTCTGCGGCTTCCCATCCCGAATTAGTCGCCAGTTACTTAGAAGCTGAAGCAACTGCTGCTAACTATGGTTTTATCAACCGCCTACTGTTAGCAGAACTACTACGTCTGCGTTTGCGTGAAGTTTACGGTGATGTGGAAGCACCTTTAGTTTACGACTTACCACACAACATTACTTTGCCCGAAGGTCAGGGATGGGTAACGCGCAAAGGTGCTTGTCCAGCATATCCAGAGCAACCAGTGATTATTCCCGGCTCAATGGGTGCTTACTCTTACTTAATGGTAGGGAAAGGCAATCCCGCATTTTGCAATTCTGCATCACATGGTGCGGGGAGAGTAAAGTCACGTTTTGATCTCAATCGCAGAGGTGCATCTCAAAGCGAAGCCGAACTCGGATTAACTGGAGTTGACTGCATTACCTTACGAGAAGAACGCCGCATTGAAGAAGCACCCGCCGCTTACAAGCCAATTCAGTCTGTGATTGATGTGCAGGTTGAGGCGAAAATGGTGGGTGTAGTGGCGAGATTGAGTCCCGTGTTGACTTTTAAAGCCTGACTAAATATGTTAATGATAGTTAGTATAATGTAGCACACTCTAATTTATCAATTCAGGAGCGTTAACTTTAAGGTAACGCTCCTAATGTTCTAACAATACATAGTACTTATTTCCTTACTTAAGTTAAATTAGTACAACACACATAAACATTAGTATTTAGGAATAATAAAATATCAATGGCGATAATTGAATCACGAGACTATACTTTAGAACAACTTTTTAAAGATTTTTATGTAGTTCGAGATTACCAACGTGAATATGTTTGGGAAGAGAAACAGGTTGGAGAACTTCTTGAAGATGTTTATAAGCAGTATTCTGACAATAAATCTGGTTCAGATTGGGAGTATTTTATTGGAAGTATTATAGTATGTGACTCTCAAGGTGTATATGAACTTATTGATGGTCAGCAACGAATGACTACTACTTACTTGATTTTCTGTGCAATAAGAGATTATCGAGAACAAATCAAACCCCAAGAACCTTTAGATTCACTAAAAGTACTTATTGCTTCTTCACATGTTGATCAGAATGGAAACGAAAGATTTCGAGATAGGGTTGAACTTCAGTATGAAGACAGTCGCGGAGTTTTAGAGAAAATTGCAAGAAAAAATGATATTAATGATATTAAAGATACTAGCTCAGTCAAAAAAATAAAAAAAGCTTACCAAGTTGCTTTAGATTTTTTTAAAAAGGAGTTTGGTGAAGATGAATCTGCTGTCCAGGAAGTAAAGCAATTTTATGCTTGCTTTATAAAAAATGTGAAACTAGTTCGAGTTGAGACAAAAAGTAGGTCACATGCATTGACGGTTTTTGCAACTATCAATAATCGTGGTGTTGGTCTTAACGCAATGGACTTACTGAAAAATTTAATGTTTATGCAACTCGATGCGCAAGATTTTGATAAACTCAAAAAGCAATGGAAGGAAATGGTAGATATATTATTTAAAGCTCAAGAAAAACCTCTAAGATTTCTTCGCTACTTTATCATGGCAAGATATGATGCAGAAAAACGGATTAGAGAAGATAGAATCTATGATTGGTTTATTGAAAATAAAAAAATATGTAAATATGAAGAAAAGCCTTTTGAGTTTATTAATGAACTTGTAAAATCGGCAACAGCTTTTTTCCATTTCAAAAATGGCAGAGACGCATCTGGGGAAGTCAATCGCTTTTTATTAAATATATCTTATTTCTCTACAACGCAACATCTGATGCTACTATTAGCTGCTCAAAATTTATCTATAGAACTTTTTACAGAACTATGTAAACAGATTGAGAGTTTCTTATTTGTGTATATAATTACTCGCGTACTAGCAAGGTTGAAAGCTTATTTACTCAATGGGCTGCTAAACTACGACAAGTTAATAATAAATTAGATCTAGACACATTTATAAATGAAAATATTCAACCATCCAAACAAAGGCTAGCTGAGCGTTTTGAACTTGCTTTCCGAAAGCTGGATGAATCGTCTGTACAAAAAAAGATAATGCAGTATATTTTAGCAAAACTTACACAGTATGTTGATGAAGAAGCTTATGGCAGTATCGGAACACATACTGATTTAAGCAATTATATAAATCCAAAAGTAACAATTGAACATATTCTGCCTCAAAAATTTAATAAATTAAAAACTTCGTTTGATAAACCAGAAGAAATCGAAAACTACATCCAGCGACTTGGAAATCTTACTCTACTAGAAGAATCAATTAATAAATCAATTAAGCATCAGCCATTTGAATATAAAATAAATGCTTATAAAAGTTCAAAATTTTTAATTACTAAATCTATAGCTGAACCGATAAAGATTGGTATTAATACAGCAGTCGATCGGGCAGTGAAGGAGTTAAAAGATTTTGATGTATGGGATTCTAAATCAATTGAATATCGCCAAGAAATACTGACGAAATTAGCAAAAAAAGTATGGAATATTATATAGCTAACTGAACTAAAACATACGAGTTCGCATTTTTAGTATCTGCTATTTATCACCGCCCTTTACATGAGTAGAGGAAAGAGATCACTATTTATTAGAGAATGAGAGTGATCGCACACTCAGATGAGTAGAGACTGCTTTTACTAACTTGGTACATTAAGCATCTGAGCTTGTATTAGTAATTTAATTTGAATCTTGCGAAGACATCCAAATATTGCTAAAAACCTTGATATAACGCTTCTCACATCTTCTGAAAATTGCGTTCGTCGAAGGCGTTGGCGGAGCCATCGCTTTTTCCCCTTTACTGAAAATCAACTACTGAAATATGGTGCGTAGAGTAGCAAGGTTTAGTTTCTACTTGACTTGTAACTCTGTCGTGATGTTGCAATTTTCAACCTACAAACAAAAAGCCCCCGGTTATTACCAGGGGCGTTCATCTTTATTCCCACTAATGAGGATCGCATTTTCGAGGCTAAGATTAACACCGTGTTATGCAAATAATGCATTACTCTAATGTTTATATTGCAACTTAGCATTCAATTAGTTGAGTGCAATACAGATTTTCCAAGGCAAAGTCTTACTTTTTTCATGCAAAAATCTGGACTCTGTAGCTAGATTCAAGCAAAATCCCATAAAAACAGCTATGCGGCTTTGGCTAAGTGATATTATTTCCCGTAAATGAGAATTGACATCAGATGAGTGCGATTAGATGTGTAACTTTTTTACTGCTGCTGATACTTTCTTTGTTGGTAGCACTTCCAGCTACTGCTTCTGTATGCAGAAATTACAATGGACATCGGATTTGCATTCTCAGTATCCAACGTAGCGCTAAAAATTACTGGGAATACAGAGCCACCGTGAGTGTAGATGATGTAAAAACACCTATCGAAGTCTATAACTGTCGCTCTCGAGTAAAGATTCAACAGGATGGAACTATTATGCCATTTGGGTACAAAGACCCTGGCGAGCTGATATGCAGTTTCTTCAAGAAGTAGTATTCATCTCTTCTGCGCGGTGAATACACCCCAGATGACAAAGACCATTAACCCTAAATATGCAGAGACAGTTAGCCATTCTTGCCAGTCATCAAAGGCAAATATGTGAATCATGAGCGATCGCGCACAAAGCGTAACTAGCAAGTTCATCATAAAACTTTTTGGGATGTGTTTCGCCAAGGAAACACATCCATTCTTGTTACTGGCGCACCCCGACAAAACCAGCTTGCTCAATAGCCTTTTGTCCTTGGTCGGTCAGTAAAAGATTGGCATAAGCATCTCCAACTTTCTGTTCTTGACCTTTGTTTTGTTTAATAATCACAAACAAGTTAGTGGTGATGGGATAGCTACCATTCTTAATGGCTTCAGTATTTACCTGATTGCGTTGACGCGGACACTGCTCAGGTGATACTAGAGATTCGCGGTATGGGGAAACTAAATCGGCAGCAGTACGACCCAGTGGCAAAGGTTTCACGCTACATTGAGGTACAACTGCACGGGCAGAAGCGTAATATATGCCACCAGGCGTTTTGCTAAGTTGGCGCACTGCCTCTGTAGTTGAGTAGACATACTTGACATTAGAGCCAAGTGCTTGTTTTTCCAAAATGATTGTGTCTGCATTCTCTGGTCGTTGAGAAAAAGGTGTGATGGGTAGATTTGGCCCTCCTACCTGATTCCAGTTAGTCAACTGACCTGAATATATCTGCTGCAATTGGTTAACAGTTAAACCAGGCACTTTCAGCGATGGATTAACTACCACTGCTATCCCATCAATACCAACCTGACGTTGCTCAAGGGTAAAACCTTGCTGTTTAGCAATGGCTTGTTCTTCATCTGTGAGGGGACGAGAAGATTGAACAAAGTCCAATTTTCCCTCAAGCAACATCCGGATACCTGCACTAGAACCAGGGCTAGCGTTCACAGGGTCTAGGTAACGCAACTTGAGTTCAGGGCGAGCGCTGAGGATTTGAGAATCTACCACTTGCCGAATAGGTGCCCAAGCTGTGCTACCGCCGTAGTTGAATGAGTCGGTTGGCACATCAGCAAGTGACTCAAAGGTGGATACAGTACTAGAGGTGGGTTTTAAACTTTGACTAGAAGAATCAGCGTTGTTGCGAGACAATAATTCCGGCTTGAGCAACCACCAGAGCAGCCCGCCAATCACCATAATTGTTAGTACTTTGCCAATAATTAAACCTCTGAGGAAGATGGCAACGTCTCCCTTAATCAAAGATTTTCCTTGGTTTGTATTGTCCATATTATTAATGTTGTTGTTTTTGATTGAGCCTACAAAAATCGTTGGATTTTAGAATCTATAAAGCACCCTGTAATTAACAGTTGATGACTCGTTTTATTAGATTGAATTTGCTCTTTTATCGTTATTTCAATCATTCAATTACTAGTTTTTATTTAACCGTTTTTGGACTACTAGCTGATTCACACGAATCGATGGCGAGTCAATAAACTTTTCTATAAACGTATGTGTTGGAGTGGGTTGCTTTGGCGGCGATATACTCATGCGCAAAAATGTATATATTAAAACTAGTATTAACGCACTAGTAATAATTCCCAGACCCATCCCTAGTAACAAAATAAACTTTCTATAAATTAGTAAATATTCATCATCAGCATTTTCATCTTGACCAACAGATTCTATGTACTGTGGCAACTCCAGATCGGGAATGAGTGCTTGCAAAGCTTCTGCTGCCGATTGGTAACGCTGACTATGGCGTTCGCGAACCATTTTGTCTAAAATGTCTGCTAGGCGATCGCTTACCTGAGCTTTGTCACGCCAGATGACTTCTCCAGTATCGGGATCTTCTTGTAGTTGCTCAGGCATTAGACCTGTTAAAGCTTGAATCCCAATCATCCCGACTGCATAAATATCGCTGCTAAGTTTCGGCTTTCCCTTAGCTTGTTCGCTTGGCATATAGCCAGGAGTGCCAACAGAAATTGTGAGGGTGGCTCCGCGAATACCTATTTTTTTAATGCTGCCAAAATCAATCAGTACAATCTTTTGATCGGAGTGCCGCCGCATGATATTTTGGGGCTTAATATCTCGGTGAATAATTTTGTGTTGGTGAACGAAGGTCAACACTTCCAAGATATCTTTCAATAAATTAAAGACCACATCTTCGCTTAAAGGTTTACCCCGGACAATTTCTTGAGTCAAGTCATAACCATCAACGAATTCCTGTACTAAATAGAAATCCCCATCTTCATGAAAGTGAGCAAACAATGTCGGAATTTGGTTATGGTTGTTGCCTAGCTGATATAAACTTTCTGCTTCGCGATCGAAGAGGGTTTTGGCAATCGGTACAACAGCAGGATGAGGATGTTTAGGATAAAAATGTTTGACAACACAATGGGGTTGCCCTGGTAAATCCAGATCGATAGCTAAGTAGGTATCGCCAGATCCTCCCCTAGCCAAGAGTTTGACAATCTGAAAGCGATTCTTCAGTATTTTTTTGATTAAAGGATACTGTTGCTTATTGAGTGTTCCGCCTGATAGCAAGTAAGTAATACCACCAGATACTCTACTCTTTAACTGTGTCACAGTATCGTAGTGATGCCTGAGTGTTTTTCTAATGCGAGGGTACTGACGCATGTGGCGTATCCTACCTACTAAATTGATGACAAGTTAGAGTTTTGTTGTAGAGTTTGCTTGATGTAGTGAATCACCGTCTGCTTAGTTGCTTGATATTTATATGATGAAGTTTTCCCAAGCTTGGTATTAATTTTGGGTTAATTTATTTGATTTTTGTATGTATGTGAAATCCATAAAATGTATGAAGTGATTTTACCAAAAAATTACAACATGATGTCATTTTTTGGCTTGCGTAATTAGCATCTTGACAAGACTTGATTTAGGAACACTGAGTCTCAAAACCTTGTTTTAAAGACGCTTTCATCTAAAATTTCAAATTAAAGATGTATAAAAATTTTCTGACAATATATTAAATTTTCTAGATTAGGTAGCAAATTTTACTTAAAATTTTGATGTATCAGAACTGCTATAACTTTTCAGCACATCATGAAAAATGCGATGTCTTCTCTTCGAGACGCTGCGCGTAGCTTGCTTCTCCGTAGGAGTACGACAAGCCACTTCGTGTCTACGCCTGATATCTGATAGCTAATTCCACAGCGGATTTACAATATATCTAGCCACGACAAGACAAACAGGGAAATTTTATGACGATAAATTTGCCGAAAAATATAGCTAATGACTCATCTAAACTTAACTATTCAGTATTAGTAGAAGCAAAAGAAAGCGGATATCAAGCAACAGTTTGGGGTTTACCAGACTGTCAGGTATTTGCACAAACGCGGGAAGATGCACTAAATAATTTGCACGAACTTGTGAAGAATCGATTCAAAAATGTAGAAATCATTGTTCAAGAAATAGAAGCGCCAGAAACCGAACATCCTTGGATGAAATTTTCAGGGATGTTTAAGGATGATCCAATGTTCGATGAGGTATTGGCACATATTGACGAATACCGTCGAGAACTCGATGCAGAAATGGCAGAATATTATCGCAAACTTGATGCAGAAGAGGGAACAGAAGCGTGAGTTTGTGGATATTAGATACGGATTGTGTCTCACTTTTCCAAAATGGACACCCTATTGTTAGTAAGCGTATTGGTGAAACTTCTCCTAAAAACCTAGCTGTGACAATTATTACATTTGAAGAACAGGTTCGTGGAAGATTTAATGTAATTAGGCAAGCTGATTCTTTAGATAGATTGGTAATAGCATACTCCAGGCTACAAGCGACATACAATTACTTCCTTAGTATTAATTTATACCAATTCTCTAAAATCCGGCAACAGATAGAGCCTCAAGAATGTGCTTTCG
>JAVRCV020000035.1:0-34516 GCA_034530615.2 Aulosira sp. ZfuVER01 | reverse complement strand
TTTTATAATTTTACTACCTACTTTTATCATAAGTGATTATACGAACATGATATAAGCTAATACTTCGACACACGGTCTAATGCAAATACAGACTAAACGCCATGCTGCTTAAACCATGTTTGCAGGCGTTTCCAGCCATCTTTCGCTTCTTTCTCTCTGTAAGATGGACGATAATCGGCAAAAAAGGCGTGGGGTGCATCAGGGTAGACGACGATTTCAGATTTACTGCTGCTGGACTTTAAGCGATCGCGCATTTGCTCTACTGTCTCTAAAGGAATCCCTGTATCCTTTCCTCCATACAGTCCCAGCACTGGAACTTTCAAATTAGGGGCAATATCGATAGGATGCTTCGGTGTTAATTCCGTAGAATACCCTACCAGACGTCCATACCATGCTACACCAGCCTTAACTTTGGGATTGTGCGCTGAGTACAACCAAGTAATCCGACCACCCCAGCAAAAGCCTGTAATCGCTAGTCTATCAGCATTACCTTTAGCAGACTTAACAGCCCAATTAACAGTAGCATCCAGGTCAGATAACACCTGGGCGTCTGGTACTTTTGCTACCACCTTACGAATTTCATCGATGTTACTTAATTTCGAGACATCGCCTTGACGTGCGAATAATTCTGGTGCGATCGCTAAATAACCCAACTTGGCAAAGCGACGGCAGACATCCTGAATGTGTTCGTGTACGCCAAAAATTTCCTGAATCACCAACACAACCGGAAAATTCTCACCAGTCGCGGGTAACGCCCTATAAGCTGGAATTTCACCATCTTGAACAGGAATTTTCACAGCACCAGCGATTAATTCTTTAGCATCAGTAGTAATGACTTGAGCCGAAATAGGTTGTACTGCTACGGCAAAACCGGTGGCTAGGGTAGCAGTGGCGATAAATTTGCGGCGGGTGATCTCTGTCATCTTCTTTTACCTTGAAATATTGGGGTTTAGTTTTAGTTTTTTGGATATTTTTAAGTTTTGTCAACTTACGTTAAGTATAAACCAAGGTAATATTATATTTAGCTATTCTAACTATTTGTGATTAATAAAATTAGCAATTAGCGTCTGAACAATCATTTGCTATTAAATAAGCTAGGGATTGCTCCCTAGCTGAGATATCTATTCACGTAGCTAAATGCTGAGAATTACTGATAGGGATTCATTAATCCTGGTGGTACTATTGCATCTTCCAAATCAGCCCCTAGCAAGTTTGCACCTTGGATGTTGGCATTCATGAGATTTGTTTTTTGTAAATCTGCCTTTTGTAAATTGGCTCCTTGCAAATCAGCCCCTAACAGGTTTGCTGCTTCTAAATCTGCATCATATAAGTTTGCCCCTTGCAGATTTGCTCCGGCTATATTTGCTTTGCTTAAATCTACTCCCTGCAAATTTGCTGATGCTAGGTTGGTTCCTTGGAGATTCGCCTTTTCTAACTCTGCTTTTTGCAGGTTTGCACCCGCCAAATTAGCTGATTGCAGATTTGCTCTTTCCAGGTGTGCTTCAACTAAGTTGCATCCAACGCATTCATTGGTTGTTAATAGACGTTGAACATTTGCAGCTACGCTATCTACAGGCCATGTTGTTGGAGGTATAACAGGAGCCGAAGATACTATTGGAGCAGGTGTAGATGCTGTAGGTACTGGTAGGATTTCTGATTGAGCCAAAGCAAATGGCTGATCAAACAGAGTAAATATTGTCAGAAATCCCATAAATACAGCAGTTAAAAGCCAAGAAGTTACTTTTTTTGAGTTTGGTTTGTTCATTAGTTTATTCCTCTCGAATTCGGTATTTTTTGTTGAATTTCAATTAACTTTGTTTCTACCTTAATGCCCATCAGCCTCCAAAATCAAATACTATTCTTTTGTATGTGCATAAATAAAATTGATGATTTATTTTTAGCTATTCATCTCAACGGCAAAGCTGTAGTTAGGCTTTTCTAACCATTAATCTATTGAGTTTGAAATATATTTAGAAATTTTGACGATAATTATCACTCTTATCAACCTCCAATCTATCTCGATTTACCCAACGATTAACGAACTCATTATGATTTTTATGCACTTTAACTTGTACTTGCTTAGAACCTAATTTAACGACTTCTACAGGAATTTTTTGGATATTATCAGAGTCAGCCCGAGCTTTATAAAGCCAAACAACTTTTTGTCCTACGAAATAGTCAGAATTTGAGCTTAAGTGAGGTGTTTCATCTGCCCAAGAGGGGGCAGCAATTACTAAATTGATAAACAAGATTAAAACCATTAAAGCGATTTTGAGAATTTTCATGTGTGTAAGTTCAGCTTTTATACACGATAATTAATCTATTTAAAAAGCATTGCTAGATTAGGAAAAAGTTGATAAGTTCCGCTTTTAAGCATGATGGATAACCCCAAGTATATTAATACAAAGGGAAAAACTTTCCGACCATAGCGAGTCATCACAGAAGCCATGACAGGATTGCGAGTTAGGTTATAAGAAAGAAAGCACCACATTCCAATTGCTGAATAGCAAACACACACAATTACTGCTAGGCTGGGAAGGTTACTAGTAGCAAATAACGGAACATAGATCCCAATATTGTTACCGCCATTGGCAATAGTTACCGCAGAAACACGATAAGTTTGAGGATCTTTGAGTGTTTCTATTAATGATTTTTTATGGCGCTTAGGTTTGACTGAGTGACCAAAATTAACTGATACAGCTTGTACAGTATCTTCTTCTTCTCGACTCATTAGATGGCTGATACCAATGATAATTGGGAGAATTCCTAACAATCCAACCCATGCTTCTGGAAGAACTAAACCACCGAAAAAACCAGGGAGACTAGCCATTACTAATGTAGTGAATCCCACAAATTCGCCAATAATAATATGTTTGGGATGAAAGACATGATTTACTTTGCCAAAAAAAGCCGTCAAATATAAATTGTCATCAAATGTCGTAGCAAAAGCCACAGATGCACCAATAAATACTGTACCAATTAACCAACTCATAGTCTTTCTCCGCCAGGATTCAGCAAAATTCTTTCCGAAGATGATTGCAGCGATCGCAATTAATTACAGATGCAATTTTGTTCTTCAACAGCTAAGCTGATTAGCTTATGAACTTAATACTATGGTTTGGTTCAGATAAGAGCAAATACTCTTTTTTGTTAAAATGATAAAATAAATTTATTGAATAAAAAATTTAAAAGCACCAGGCAATTCTCATGTCTGGTGCAAGATGTAAATTAAGGCTCAGATACCCAGCTTCTCAAAGACTGCTGGTTGATTATTGCACCATTGAAAGGTAAGACATTGCTTCTAAGCTATTTACAAAAGCGATCGCTAATCCGCAATCTATTCCAGATGTTACACCCCCATCTTTAATGCGATCGAGATTATTAAATAAATATAAACTACGGTAATCATATCGAAAAAATGTATAAATATCTCTTAACTACACTAAGTCTATAGATAAACCGTATATTATAAAAACAGCAAACAAATAAATGGCTTTGTCCAGCAAATTTAAAGGTAATCACAGGATATCTGCTTTTGTTTGGCAAATTTTGCCATGCAAATTTTAGATAGCTAGACAAAGCTTGCTAAAACAAGCGTTTATCAAGCCTGGTGCTTAAGTCTAAAGGAGTAAAAGTGATCAACAGTATTCGGATTAACGAAAATTTAACGACAACAGGACAAGTTATACCAAAACAACTTGAGCAAGCCATTCAAGAAGGATTTAAGTCAGTTTTAAATTTGCGTTCCCCTGATGAACTAGGATTTCGCCATGATGAGCAAGAGGTGGCTGAATCATTAGGACTAAATTACGTCAATGTGCCTTTAAAGCTAGAAAATTTGAGTGAAGAGTTAATTAGCAAAATTCTCAAGACATTAGAAGAACTTCCTAAACCCGCTGTGATACATTGTGCAGCTGCTATGCGTTCCACAGGAATTGCATTATTAAGTATTGCTATTGAAGAAGGATTGACACCAGAACAAACCCTAGTAAAAGCGCGAAATTTAGGCTTTGCTGTTTTTGAACATCCTAGTGTTAGTCAGCGATTGAAAACCTTGTTTGTAGACTATGTAAATAAGCACGCCAAGGTAGCTGTATCTGTCTAAATAAAAGATACAGGAGTGGTACCCTGCGGGAACGACTACTCTTCGAGAACGACTTCGTCGAACGTCGAACGACTGCGTTTACTAACTGCCATAAATGAAAGGCGGTTCGATAACTTATTGGCAACGGAAGGAACTAATTTCTATATCCTCCTTCCTGCTATCTGCTTTCCTTCAATGAACAAGCAATTTGGGAATTTCATCTGGAGTATGAGCAATCAAATCAGCACTGTGAGTCTTTAACTCTTCCTCAGTTCCGTAGCCGTAGGTAACACCAATGGCGGTAACGCTATTGTGTTTAGCTCCAATGATATCGTGAGAGCGATCGCCTACCATAACCGCATGAGAAGGTAAAAGCTTTTCTGTGAGCAAAATGTGAGAAATCAAGTCAGCTTTTACACTCCGCGTGCCGTCAAGTTCACTCCCGTAAACACCATCGAAAAGCGACGACAAGCCAAAATGCTCAACAATCTGCGTAGCATAAATATGTGGTTTAGAAGTCGCAACAAAAGTTTTATAACCAGCAAAACGAATAGCTTCTAAGGTTTCTAAAATCTTGGGATAAAGCGAGTTTTCAAATAATCCTATCTATCGTGGCAAAGCGACTGCGATAAAGTGAAATTGCTTGTTCTAAAACTGTGTCATCTGAAGTCTTCAGTAATAGCGAAAAACTGTTTTTGATTGGAGGGCCAATACACCAATGTAATTCATCGGCATCCGGTGGTTTATAACCGAGTTCCAATAAAGCAAACTGAATACAGCGAGTAATGCCAAGCTTGGGATCTGTCAAGGTTCCATCTAGATCAAACAAAATAGTGGAGATAGACATAATAACAATTCAAAATTCGTCTTGAAAAGTTTGCTCAACGGGGGGAACCCCCGCACGCAACTTTTCGCAAAATTCAAAATTAGAAAAGCCAAATGTCATTTCTATGAATGGCTACGTCTACGCACAAAGCCTTCTCCACTTAACATTGCAATTCCTAATGTGACAATTCCAATTCCCAAGCATTGAATCAAGTTTAAAGTTTCGCTAATTGTGACCCATGCGACTAATACTGTTAATGCTGGACTGCTAGCACCAACGATTGAGGCCTTAGTTGCGCCAATCATGCGAATTCCTACATTATTGAAAGCGTGCCCTATGAAACTCACTAAACCAGAAAAAATACTGCCAATCCACAGAGGTGTCCAATCAAGTTGGGTACTGGAAGGTGGCCAGAACAGTAAGCAAATACCAGAAAACACTAAGGTGCAGGTAAAACTAATCCAGGTGAAAGGAACTGGATGGAATTTTTCCAAACATTTTTGGGCCATGACCTTATAAAAGGCGTAAACAACTCCAGATCCAACGCTGGCGAAAATGCCATTAGTAATGGTATCACTACTGTAAGCAGCAGAAGATTGAGGAATTGTGAGTACCCCACCCCCCAGAATAATCGCCATCACCAGCCAACGGAAGAGTGTTGGACGTTCGCCAAAAAACTTCCAAGCAAGCAGCGTCGTAAACACGGGATAGGTAAAAAATAGAGTCATGGCAATTCCTGTAGGAATTAAGCCAAGAGCAATGTAGAGTAACGCAATATACACAAACATCAATACTCCACAGCACAATGCTTGGAGCAAAACATCAGTGCGTTCCCGCCTGAACAAATCTCGTAATTCTTTTCCAGCAGATGGATATAACTTGAATGCTAGAGATGCCATAAGTGGAACCACCAGTAGCATTCGCATGAACATCAGCAATAATGAATTTTGCAAATCCGGTTTAACGTATCCACCAAGTAAAAATAAACCCAGTACGAGATGTTCTGAAAACAAAACTCGCACAGTAACGTTGTGAAATGATAAGACAAAAGCGGATAGAAGAACCGTCAGAATGCCCAACTTGCTAAAAAGGTTTCTAAAGGACAACCCGATTGTATTGCTAAAACCACTGTTTTTTCTGCTGTCTGGTAAATGCTTAGTGTCTTTGTGGTCAAAAATCTGTAACCACAAAGACACTAAGATAAAAACCTTTTTCTAAACTAAAGCAGGTTCACGTCGGTTATATGCAGAAGAATCTCCCTTGATGGCTTCACTTTGTTTACCATCAATACCAACGGGAATATCGCCAACAATAGTCACTCTCTGAACATGACGAGGTTGGTTTCCGTAGTCTGCGATCGCATAATGTTGAGTAGCGCGATTATCCCAGAAAGCTACATCGCCAACTTTCCAACGCCACCGGACTGTATTTTCGGGACGAGTTATGTAAGCCTGCAACAATTTGATGATTTCATCGGATTCATTTTGTGATAATCCACGCAGACGCCGCACAAAACCACCAATAAATAATCCTCGTTCACCAGATTCAGGATGGATGCGGACAACTGGATGCAGAGTTTCGTATAAAGTCGAGGTGAAAACAGCCCGATGTGCTAAAACTTCTTGTGGTAAGTCAATTGCCGCTGCTGCATAATCATAGGCGTTGCTGTGTATTGCCCAAAGTTGGTCTGCGAGATTACGTAGAGGCTCTGGTAAATCTTCGTATGCAGTCACCGAGTTTGCCCAAATAGTGTCACCTCCTGATGGTGGGATGACAAGTGCCCGCAAAATCGAACCAAGCGGGGGACGATCTACAAATGTGACATCGGTGTGCCAGTTGTTAGCGCGGCTGACAGTCTTGCCGTAATCTAGATCCAGAATTTCTGGGTTGTCTGGAAGTGATGGGACGGTGGGATGAGCTGTGGTGACTTCTCCGAAGCGACGGGCGAAGGCTACTTGTCCTTGAGCATCAAGGTTCTGCTCCCGGAAGAAGATGACTTTGTATTTAACTAGAGCTTTACGGATATCGCTGATGATTTCGTCGCTGAGGTTACTGTTTAGGTTAAGACCGATGATTTTTGCACCGATACGTCCGGCTATTGGTTTGATATCAAAATGTTGGGAAGTCATGGGGTTTACTCTAGGTTAAATGTGGATTTTTCTCACGCAGAGGCGCAAAGAGTGAGAGATGGAGAAATCTATGCGGGGTAAAAGACGAATGTCCTGAGTTCAATGCTTTCTCGTGGGGGAGCATCGGCTGGGCTAGTGGGGTCTTCAAAGGCTGTATGGGCTGCAAAACGGGCGCGTCCATCTTCTGCGGAGTCGAAGCATTTGATAAATAGTGCCTCGTCTGGGTGCATTTGTGGGAAGTAGAACCATTTATGTTCGGGGTTATACGTGACTGCGTATGTCTCACCGACGCGATCGCGGTACACAAGATCGCCTGATACAAGGTCTGTTGATGCAATACTTTGCGCGTCACACAATGCTAATGGTGACTCTTGGATTGGTTGAGCGATCGCGCGCCAAACATTAACTATGGCAAACCGTTGTTGTAATAGTGACTCAATTTCGTTATCATCTATCCCTCGTGCTGTTAGTTCCAAACGGGCGCGAGTATAGCCAGATTTGGCAGTAAAGTCGTTGTGTACGCGCTTGGCAGGTTCTTTAATGTTATTCTCACCCGGCTTTGATTGAGCAGCGTTACGTAGGGTATGGTCGAAGATTACTACCTTAGTTCCGCCTGTCACCTCTTTTAATAATTGCTCGGCTTCTGGGTAATAAACACGGCGTACTTCGTCTTCGTCATAAAAGTTGCGGACGCTGGTGCGATGTTCAGTAAACGCAAAACCTTCTTTATCCAACGAGATGTTCTCTGAGATAGAACGAGCGTTGTAGATGGGGAGTTTATGCGTCTGATAAGTTCCATTTGTGCAAGGAATCCCGGTGGGTGGTTCGTAGGTATAGTTAACTGGTTTTTCTGCCATTGGAATTAGGTAACTGAGGTTAGCCTTTACGTATGGCAGTTCTTGCGAAATCGGTCTGTCTAGAACTTGGTTATTTAAGCTCATAAAAACATCCCATTTTGGATTTTGGTTAATTGTTGGTCAATACTCAACAGTTAATGATTCACTCCCATCACCACACCCTTGTGTCTTATTTTTGCGCTGCACCAACGGGAATCGGTTCACCAAGAATTTTGGCGAATCTTTGTAAATAGAAGTCCACAGGATTTGCTACTGTCTGAATTGAGGAGCGATCGCTTACCAAATTCCACCATGTCTGCAAACGAGGTGTTTCTGTTGGTAGTGCGAATTTACGGAAGTGTTCTAATAGTGGTAAACGTTCAAACCAGGGATAGAAGCTGATATCAACTAGGCTAAACCGATCTCCTAACAAGTAATCACCTTTGCCTAATCCTTCTTGTTCAATATATAGAAGTGCTTCTGTGAACTCTTTTCTTCCCTGTTCTTGTTCTTCGCTATCTTTACCACGGAGAAATTTGTTAAAAGCTGGGACAAAGCGAGTATTGGCGTAGTCTATCCAAATGCGAGCGATCGCTTTTTTTGCCGGATCGCGGGGTAATAACGCCGGTTCGGGGAACACTTCTTCTAGATATTCATTAATAATGGCAGATTCATAGACGATCGCATCCCCATGTTGAATAGCCGGAACTTTGCCATAGTGGGAAATCTGTGTGTACCCATCTGGTTTGTTCTGTAAATCAATTTCTATTGGGGTAAAGTCAATACCTTTTTCTAGCAAAACTACACGAGTACGTTGAGAGAAGGTAGAAGCTTTGGCAAAGTACAGTTGTATGTTGCTCATAAAATCCTTTCCTTGGAATTATCGTGAATGCAGACTATTTGAGATTGCACAACTCAAACCAGAGAAATAAGGCAGAGGCAAGATGTGTTGATTAGTGCAGTTAAATAATTTGACTAGTAAGTATCTACGTCTGTTAGATGATATATTACGCTTTATCGGTCGATTTAACGTAGTTTAGATATCATACAGTCTTTCTGAAAATATGTATACCTAACTATTAGCATAACTAAATAAATATCTAGACAGAATTAGGCTTGTCAACAAAGAGATCCCATAATGTACTCAAAGCCTGATTCTAGATGAAGATGCCAGAAACCTTAACAAATCTCAAGATGAACAACACAATCTATATAAATCGGATAGGTAATACTTGGTTAACATACTGAGATTCAAGCTATAAGTAAAAGCAATACTACATAAAGTCGGGCAATTTACCGTATTTTGTTAGAATATTCATATAGGTAATACCAATTTGAAAAATGATTGCGACAGATGGAAATCTGAAACGCTTATCTAAATAGATCTTTCACAATCCAAAATGGTATAAGCCGCAAATACAAGAGCTGAAAAAGTATGTCTACTGGGAAAACACTAAATCTGACAACTAATTTGTACGAGTATCTTTTGTCTGTATCACTACGCGAGCCAGAAGTACTTTTGCAGTTACGACAAGAAACTGCTCACCATCCTCGCGCAAATATGCAAATTGCGCCGGAACAAGGACAGTTTTTGGCACTCTTGATCAAGCTAATTGGTGCAAAGAAAACTTTGGAAGTAGGCGTTTTCACTGGTTATAGTTCTTTGAGTGTTGCTTTAGCATTACCGCCTGATGGTCAGATTATTGCCTGTGATGTGAGTGAAGAGTTTACATCTGTTGCTCGTCGCTACTGGGAGAAAGCAGGTGTGGCTGATAAAATTGACTTGCGGCTGGCTCCAGGAACAGAGACTTTAGAGTATCTTTTAACACAAGGTCATGCAGAAACTTTTGACTTTGCTTTTATTGATGCTGATAAGGAAAACTATTATCGTTATTACGAACTGGCATTAAAGTTGGTGCGACCTGGTGGTTTGATTGCTATTGATAATGTGCTGTGGTCTGGAAGAGTGATTCAGCCGGAAATAGAAGACTCCTCTACTTTAGCTATTCGTGAGTTCAACAGTAAGCTATCTCAAGACGATCGCATAGACTTGAGTTTGATTGCGATCGCAGATGGACTGACTTTAGCACGCAAGCGTAATTAGGAAGCGTTAGGTCTGATTCGTTGTAGGAAACCGATGTTTAAATCTAGCTTATTTCCTAGCCACAGAGCGTATGCTGTATGGTCTGTGACATCATCGCCTGTTTCTGGATGGACGAGAATATCTAATCCCTCACGGTTGAGCATTAACCAAGGGACGACTTGCGTAAATTGGTTTGGCGCAAAGGCAACTTGATACATAGATTTTGGATGGGGGCCAATGGACTGATCGTGCCAGCGTCCCAGCCGTACTTCAAATCTAGCTTCTAATCCTTCGCGGATACGGCCAGCAATGTCACGAGTTTCGGTATCGTAGTAGATATGAGCATGAAAACCAGTGATGATGCTATTTTCTTTCATTACCGTTCTTGCTGGGTTGGTCGAATCAGAATTTCATTCACATTAACATGGGGTGGCTGAGTTACAGCATAAGCGATCGCCCTGGCAATATCCTCACTTTGCAGTGGTGCGATCGCTCTTATTCGTTCTTCACTAATTTTTTTTGCTACAGGGTCGGTAGTATGATTATTAATTTCTGTCTCTACCAAACCAGGTTCGATGATGGTGACGCGGATGTTATCTTTTAAAACTTCTTGCCGTAAAGATTCGGAAATAGCGTTTACACCCCATTTAGTTGCGTTGTATATACCAATACCTGCACGCGCTATGCGACCTGCTACTGATGAGATATTAACTATATGTCCGACACCTTGGGCTTTGAAAATTGGTAGGACGGCATGAGTAGTATAAAGCAATCCAAAGACATTGACATCAAACATTCGCCGCCAGTCTGAAGTGTTGCCGCCATCAATATTACCTGTCAGCGCTACACCTGCGTTATTAACTAAAATATCCACTCGCCCTAACTCTGCGTTGGCTTTGTGGATCAAATTGTTGGCTTGGGTTTCGTCGGTGATATCAGTAACAATGGGTAATGCCTTACCACCACTGGATTCGATACGTTTTGCTAATGCTTCCAGGCGATCGCCTCTTCTGGCTGCAATTACTACTTTTGCCCCTTCTGCGGCTAGTGCTATAGCCGTAGCTTCACCAATTCCCGAAGATGCTCCCGTAATAATCGCTACTTTTTCTTCTAATTTCCCTGGCATAAATTTATCCTTTTTCTACTAGTCTCATGACTATTTCAAACCATCTATAACTGTTTGCAGATATTGCATAGAAGCCATTTCTGCTGAAGAATCTACAACCAACTCTGGTTTATTTGACGCTTCTCGAAACTGACGATATAAATAAATGCTGTGTTGCAACGCTTTGGCAATCTCAAGGCGATCGTGTTTCATCGGAATAGTCTGACGAAAATCTGCTAACAAATGAGGAAGTTCTGTTTCCAAATTCCTCACACCGCGAGGGAGTAGTCCAGCTTGAATTTTGGCTAATGGGGCGAGAACTTGTCCACGAATAAAAGATAGAAAATCAATAGCTTCAAAGAGTTCGCCTCTGCCTAATTTGGTTGCGCCGTAGTGTACCCAAACCCAAAAGCGGTCTTCAATCCACTGTAAATCTAAAGGTGGATAAGTTCGTGGGTTTTCTTTTATAGCTAAGGTTAATAAATTATTTTGCTCCCATAGAACAATAGGATTTTCTATCCGGTCTATTTTAAAATCTTCTAAAACCAAAAATTTAAAATCAACGTGTAAAAGTGGATTTTCATATAAACAAATTAATAATCGGGGTTCACCAACGTGTTCGCCTGTAAAAGCCGCTAGCAATGAACCCAATTGATTAGCAAACAGCTTTCGCTCATGCAATACCTGTTGATAATGAGCATCAGCTACAACAATAATTAAATCGAGGTCGGAATACTCATCCATTTGCCCACTCAAATATGAACCACCAATGGCTACACCAAGCAAGCGATCATCTCTTTTTAACTGAGAAATAATCTGCTCTAAAAAGCCTCTTTGTGGTTCGGGAACGGGCATAGTAATTCCCTCAAATGATTGCTGAATTTTCTTGCTTTAGCCTGTGCTGAGTGAAGTCAGAGCTACTTACCTTTTGTAGATGAGCTTTTATCTCAGCACTCTTCATAGTAATTGAAAATGGCTTAAATTACAGCAGTCTTTTGATTAAGAAACTATACTAATCAAACTGCGATCGCTGGATTTTTGAAATAAACAGGTTCATTACCTGGCTTCCACTTGATATTACAACCAATACTAGGTTTTTGTTGCCAAGTCACAGCCTGACCTATCAATACAGTATTAATTGCAGCCCGCAAGTCTTTTCCAGTTACAGGTATTCCGCTTTGCGGACGGCTATCGTCTAGTTGTCCCCGATAAACAAGTCTTCTGCTAGCATCAAATAGAAAAAAGTCAGGAGTACAAGCAGCAAAAAAGTTCTCCGCTGTTTTCTGAGTTTCGTCAAAAAGCAAAGGATAAGCTAAATCTAACTCTTGTGCAAAAGCTTTTAAAGATTCCGGTGAATCGTCAGCATGGGTAGTGACATCATTAGCACTAATTGCCACAATCCCCAGACTACCATTTGTACTTTGTGTATAGTCCTGACCCAGTTTTGCTAACTCAAATTTGATGTGTTGTACAAAGGGACAATGACGACTCAGAAATATAACTAACAAAGCTTTTTTGTTAGCAAAATCTGAGAGTGAAACACTTTTACCTGAAACTACATCTGGTAACTGAAAATCAGGTGCTAAAGTACCAAGAGGCAGCATTGTTGAATAAGTTTTGACCATAAATAAAAATCCTTGAATTGTTCAAAAAAGGTTACAAAGTCAATAATGCAAAGTCCATAGTCTGAAGTACCAAAACTATTGAGCGTTGGCTATTAACAGAAATTTATTATTTCTGGCTAATTATGGTTTTAGGTGTAATAGCTGCATATTGCTCAGTAGTCAGCATTGCTTCTTTTACATCAATTGGTTTAGGAATTACTTTTTCCTGGGCGAATAAATCTGCTATTTGTTGTTGTCCTGCCATAATTTCTGGAGTAATTGCTCTTAAGCCGTAGCTTCGTCTTTTAATCATTTCTTTGACGATATCTTCATCAATTTTGAGTTGAGGAGTGGTTATTTTGACAACTTCAGATTGGTTTTGTTCAGCCCATTTCTCTACCTTATCTACCTCTTCCAGCACTAATCGCACCAATTCTGGATTTTCTATAGCAAACTGACGTGAAGCCATGTAATATCCACCTTGCGTAGCGATACCACTAGCATTTCTCAAGACTCTAGCATTGGCTGCTTTCTGTGCTAAAGCTAAATGAGGGTCCCACGTTACCCAAGCATCAATTCGCCCTTGAATAAAAGCACCACGCGCTTCGGATGGGGGCATACTTAGAGCTTGAATATCATTATATTTCAAACCTGCTTCTTCTAAAGCTTTAACTAATAAGTAATGGGAAGCTGAACCTTTTTGAAAAACTATCTTTTTACCCTTAAGGTCAGCCAAAGTTTTAATTGGTGAATTTTGTTGAACTACAATACCGCTACTTTCGCCTGTCCCCGGTTGTCTACTAGCAATATAAACTAAAGATGTCCCAGCGGCTTGAGCAAATATAGGAGGAGTTTCGCCAACAGAGCCAATATCAACTCTACCTACATTCATCGCTTCCATTAATTGTGGGCCTGCTGCAAATTGTGCCCATTCAACGGAAACACCTAAGGGTTGCAGACGCTTTTCTATGCCTCCTCTTAGTTTAACTAGGTCTCCAGCACTTTGATATCCCAAACGGATAGTTTTTGCTGTAAAGCTTTTTGATTTATTTTCTGTAGTTGGTGTGTCAACTGAGCAGCTAATTAACGTTGTCGAAATAGCTAATAATCCAGGTAAAAGCAAGAATGAAAATTTCTGGAATATATTAATTTTTGTTTGTTTAAATCCAATGTTCATGAAAGTTATATTTGCTCTCAGTTAAGTGAACTACAAAGGTGCAAAGTGCAAAGTAAAGAAGCACAAAAAACTACTGAATTTCTTGCTCTAGAAAAGAAGGTGGACATTGCCCACCTTCGGAGTAGATTAGCGGGTTAATTACATCAGGTACACAAACTTATTCTCAGTAAATAGGCGAAAAAAAATTCAAATGACAAAGGACAAATAACAACCCCACTAGTTATCCTCAATTACGCCGAGCTACTGAATTAAGCGCGAGTATTGCTTGCTAAATACTCTTCTGCTTCTTTTTCAATTGCTGTACCTTTAAAGAAGTCCCGATTCAGGCTTGTATACAATTCCAAAGGATGAATTGAGAGGAAATATCGCAAGTCTTCTTCGCTGAGAATACCGCGTTCTACCATGCTGTAAGCGTTGGAGGTAACAGCTGTAATGTCAGGTACATCCCAGTGACCAGAATCAGAACCCAAGAAGGCTTTTACTCTGTCTCCATAAGGATTGGCTTTTTGATGGAAGGCATAAGCCACACGGAGATCGTCTGATTCTGTACCAAAGTAGAAATGATTGAGGAAGCGATCGCGCACATCTTCTGCTTTAGTAATTCCCGCCGCCGCAAATTCGTTCAATTCACCAGGATCTTCAGGTGCAAAGTATTTGCCGTGGAAACCTAAGCCACTACCAATTTCATCAAAGCGATCGCGGAATTCTTTACCACCATAACGCACAAATAATTCCCGCAATTCTTCCCGATTCACATTACCAGGATGATTGTTCTGTAAAATCTCTGGGTTACGAGTTTCCCAATGCCAAATCAGATCTGTATAGAGGCTAGCACCCCAAGCCGAACCACCCTCTAGAAAAGCAAATCTTAGAGTCGGGAAACGATAAGTAACACCACCAAAGAATAGTGCTTTACAGAAAGCTTCCGCAGCCGAGGCAAAGTGTCCAATGTGATTATATTGGTAGTTGGAAATCGAACGACGCGATGTCCAACCCATACCAGAAGCGTGGGTGGTGGGGACAACTTTGAGTTCTACGCACTTCGCCCAGAAAGGATCGTAATCGTAGGCACTATCTAAAGCAAAGTTATCAATCCAAGTAGCTTCTCGTTGCACTTCTTCGGGATATTTCTCGAAGCCAGGAATCACACGAGTCACATAACCAGGAATTTGAATTGCTTTCAATCCTAATTCTTTGACTGCATATTCCAATTCTTCTATTCCTTCTTCTGGTGTGTGCAGAGGAATAGTAGCTATGGGAGTTAGCCGATCTGAGTATGGCCTGAATATATCTGCATGGTAGAGGTTGGCTGCACGACAAACCGCCCGACGCATTTCTTCGTTTTTAATTTGCGGTGCTAGGGTTGCTAAGTTGGGATACAGTACAGCAAAATCTGTCCCAGCTTCTTGCAAACGTTCATGCAGTAGCTTCGGTAAGCTAACAGTAGCAAGGTTTAGAGTATCTTTTGTGGGACGACCCCAAAAGGGAGGACGAGCTGTGCGGTAAGTATGACGTTCTTCCGGTGTTTGCTGGAACCAACGATATCGCCCAGCACCAGGCAAATGATCTCGGAAACTATCTGCAAGTTTAGCGCCGCCTACTTCAGCTAAATAGTCCAGAAAAGCTGGTTCAAATTCCTGGGTATGCACATCGGTATCAATGATGGGATAACCTAGTTGCTCCCGAATCTGTGCAGAACGAGACTTTTTCGTAGGACGTTCAATTGCAATTGTCATGATTACGTCTCCATAGCTAATATGACTCGTTGATTTTTACAAGTCGTCAACGACGACCAAGCAAAAATCAAGACTCAAAACCCGATATCAACCAGAGTGTTATTACTGTATTCGCGTTGCTAATCTCAACTGATTGCTCTGTCTATGCAGTACTTTTGCTAAAAATACTATTTGTCTACCAAGTTATCGTAGATTAATTTAGTATTATTACACAGCCCTAGTTACAGCACAAGCACTTAGCAAACAAAATATATGTATTTATAAATTTAAGAATATCTAAAACTTAGATAAACTAAATATATGGTTGCAAGTGCTGGATGATTGAAGGAAGGATACTTAAATCATCAATAATTGCATCGGCTTCAACTGGCTCTGGCCAAAAGCGATCGCGTTTCCAGATTGCTTTCATGCCGATATTCTTGGCTCCCAACACATCAGCTGTAGGGCGATCGCCGATAAAGACACTCTCTTGCGCTTGGACTCCTAGCTTTTGCAGCGCCCTAGAGAAAATTTCTGCTTCTGGTTTTCTCACTCCCTCTGTTTCAGAAATCAAGATAACATCAAAATAATTTTCAATCTTTAATCCTTGAATTGTTCGCTGCTGAAAGGTTTCACGACCATTGGTAATGATCCCTAACAAATATCCTGCTGTCTTCAGGGTTTCCAGAGTGGTTTGCAGGTGAGGAAAGGGAACACAGGAATATATAAATTGATTTTCATAATCTTGGAGTAACTCTTGCCAACTCAGCTTTTCACAGCAAAACTCAGACAGTAAGCTTTGGTAGACTTTATCCTTCCACACGTAACCGCGACAATCCAGTTCAATGAATCTAGAAATATAGTCTTGTTTAGGAATGCTTTCCAGTGCTGGGGTAAAGCGATCGTATTGAGCCGCAATAAATTGCTGGAGTGAAGTCTCGCGATCTAGGAGAGTACCATCTAAATCAAACAGAACTGCTTTGATTGTCATAAATAATTACTTGTGAATTGTTGGAGAGCGATAACTTCGTTAAGCTGCGCTAACGCACCTTCCCAAACCCCGGTTTATAAGGTGCATTCTGAACAAAGCCCCAAATCTATAACCTTGGTATCCTTGTCAGACTATGTTAAGTATGCTAACTTTATGTTCATCTAAATTTAAGTCTTTCTAATACTGTTTCAATAATTTGCTGGGAAAGTAGCAAAATCTGTGAACTTTTTGTTCCAAAGTTAGCTCAAGTCCCTTCACATAAAATACTGATGCAACCAAGTCATAAAAAAAGCTCTGAAGCAAGCAACCTCTTGTTTACTTCTTTGCATCTTCCACCTGCTCTTAAATCTCCCAATGTTTGTTGTTTTGTGATTGGAGAGAGCGTATCTTTTTTTGGTTCTTGGATGACTCAAATCGCCCTAGTATGGATGGTTTATCAAATCACTAATTCAGCCATGCTAGTTGGTGTAGTCGGATTTACCAATCAATTTATGGGGTTGATTATTACACCATTGGTCGGTGTATTACTCGATCGCTGGAATATACGTTACGTATTACTAACTACTCAGTTAGTATCTATTTTTTTATCTGGTACTCTTACCTTTCTTACTATTAACGATCGCATCACAGTTACTTGGATTATTATCATCGGTATTATGCAAGGCACTGTCAAAGCTTTCGATCTGCCAGCACGTCTAGTAAGTGTTCCTAGACTTGTGGAGAATAAAGCAGATACTTATAGTGCTATTGCTATTCACTCATTCTTAATTAATACAGCTAAGTTTGTCAGCCCCATGATTGGAGGCGTACTACTTGCTAGATTTGGGGCAGCTTCATGTTTTTTGGTAGATAGCATCAGTTATGTACCCTTTGTTTCTGCAATATTAACTACTCAATTTAGACCTGTTCCGAATAAATCATCACTACAAAAAACAAACATATTGCAAAATTTAAAAGAAGGTTTTGGTTTTGCATATGATTTTATCCCCATCAGGTATGTATTATATTTACAAATTTTGATTTGTTTTATGGTAATGACCCATGTAAATCTCATACCTATTTTTGTAGGAGAAATCTTAAATGGTAATGCCGAAACTCTGGGCTTTTTAATGACAGCCTCCGCGTTTGGTTCTATAATTGCTGGACTTTATCTGATGTTGAGGGAAGAAGTCACAGGATTAGTAAAACTCATAGCGTATTCTGCTTCAATTCTCGGCTTAGGTTTAATACTTTTTTCTCGCGCTCATAATCTAGAGATTTGTCTAGTATTAATTTTTATTGTCGGGATGACGAATACTCTTACTTTGGCAGCTATTAGTAATTTTGTCCAATTAATTCTTGTAGATGAAAATAAACGAGGTAGAGTGACAAGTATATTTACAACAGGCTTTTTAGGAATATTACCATTTGGTAATTTATTTTTTGGAGGATTGGCTAGTCAGCTAGGAGTGAATAATGCTTTATTATTTGGCGGTATCTTTTGTTTAATAGGCGCTTTCGCTTTTATAAAAAAACTGCCAGAAATAAGAAAGATAGTATCTCCAATATATGTAGAAATGGGTTTAATTCCTCAGCCAAACAAAAACTGAAGATATGATTTATGACCAAGCAGAATTTAATCTACGCTGTGAATGGGGTGCAAAAGGTGTTTCTCAACTTGCACCAATTAGTGATGTTGTTGTTATAGTCGATGTTTTATCTTTCTCGACTGCAACAGAGATTGCGACAAATAATGGTGCAATTATTTACCCATATCAATGGCGGGATGATTCTGCACTAGATTATGCCAACTCTGTACAAGCAGAATTATGCAAAAGTCGTTTGTCTCAAGATGGTTATTCACTTTCTCCAGCATCTCTAAGTAAAATTTCGGCGGGAACTAAGCTGGTTGTACCATCTCCAAATGGTTCCTCTCTAACATTGTTGACAGGTAAAACTCCTACTATCGCTGGTTGCTTGCGAAACTGTGAAGCAGTTGCAAAATTCGCTCAAAAATATGGATCTAAAATTGCAGTAATTCCTGCTGGCGAAAAGTGGGAAGATGGTACATTGCGCCCATCTTTTGAAGATTTAATTGGCGCTGGGGCAATCTTGAGTTACTTGGATGGTAATTTATCTCCAGAAGCGGAAACTGCTGTAGCAGCATTTCAGGCTTGTCAGAAAACGTTACTAACACACTTAAAACAATGCAGTTCTGGAAAAGAATTAATTGCCAAAGATTTTGAATTTGATGTTGAATTAGCCGCAGCTTTTAATATCAGCGATTGTGTACCGTTATTAACTGAAAATGCTTACGTTAATAATAGTAGTATTCAAAGTTGAGGATGTTGGGTTTTTTCCTCTAATACCACTTGATGGCAGTAAAAACACGTTTGCTCTAGCGAATGGAATTCGCGGCTATACAGACAAAACCCACCTCCGTGGGTTTCAAATTCTTAGAGTCCGCGTAGGCGGACTTCGTTTGTATAGCCGCGATTTCTAATCGCCTGGTATATTTGCTATAATAAAAATACTTGGATTAATAATATTTGACTCAATTATTTATTATGACTAATTTACCTTCGACAAATATCCTTTTAATATTAGGTATTGTGTTTATTTTCATTGCTGTTTTAGGACAGTCAAAACTAGGATTTATTGAAATTAATCCAGGTTGTTTCGGCAGATTATTAGCCTTATTTATCGGTGTAGCTAGCTTGTCTTTTGCCATCATGGGAGGTAATTTTACTTTAGAAACTATTGATGCGATCAAAAATTATTTAGCTAGGGCAATTCAAGAAAATTTAGTTTCATTTACTGAACTTTTTAATTCTTAATCTTGAGCAATTAGTTGTTTAATCCCTAAAAGAGGAAGTGCGATCGCAAATCATACTCTGACATTGATCCTACCTGCGATCGCACTTCGCACCAATATAATTCTTTTTGATTTTCTCTGACTTGGCTGATAGAAGCGGGTTTGTGACGAGAATCAACGATGTAATTCCAATAACTGATGACTGGAGTGAGCAACTTCACGATGCATAACGCGCTCAAGAACAGTTTCCCGGATATTAACAAAGACTTCACTAGCGCGATCGCGTGGACGAGGAAGATCTACACGTACATCAAGAGCAATCCTACCCTCTTCAATCAAAATTACTCTGTCTGCTAACGCTACAGCTTCTTCCACATCATGAGTTACCAACAGGGAAGTAAAACCCTGTTCTTGCCATAACCGTTCAATCAATCCCTGCATATCTATGCGAGTTAAAGCATCCAAAGCGCCCAGAGGTTCATCAAGCAGCAATAAACGTGGTTGGCTTACTAATGCTCTGGCTAGAGACACCCGTTGTCTTTGTCCACCAGAAAGTATAGATGGCCACTCATTGGCTCTATCCTTCAATCCCACTTGTTCCAGTGCCCACTGCGCTCTTTCACGCCAATTGTTTTGCAAACCCAAGCCCACATTCTGAATCACTCGCTTCCATGCAAGCAATCGGGGATCTTGAAACATCACCCTTACAGAACGGCTCAGTTTACGTAGTGGTTCTCCATCTAGTAATATTCCCCCCGCAGTTGGTCTATCCAACCCAGAAACAAGACGTAGTAAAGTGCTTTTACCGCAACCACTACGTCCCACAATGGCGACAAATTCCCCTGGTGCTATTTCTAAATTGACTGACTTCAAAACATTGTTACCATTAAAAGCCTTAGTCAGATCCAAAATATTGAGATGTGTACCTCTTTCCGTAGCAATCATTAAGATATTCTCCTAGTTCAAGTAAAGATTATTTTTTTCTACCTTCTTCAAGCACTTTGATAATTAGGATGCCACGCCAGACATTTGGCTTCTAAAGCCCTAGCGGTAGCATCTGCTAATTTACCCAACAAAGCATAGATAAAAATGCTTAAAACTACCACGTCAGTTTGCATAAACTCACGGGCATTCATTGCCATGTAACCTAGTCCTGAATCGGCAGCAATTGTTTCTGCCACAATTAGTGTGAGCCACATAATTCCCAAAGAAAAACGCACACCAACTAAAATCGAAGATAATGCGCCAGGGAAGATGATTTGCCACAAAAGCTCTGTAGTTTTTAAACCATACACTCTTCCCATTTCAATTAATCCAGGATCTACGCTGCGAATCCCATGAAATGTATTGAGGTATATGGGAAAAAATACCCCCATTGATACTAGAAATAATCTAGCTTGATCGCCAATCCCAAACCATAAAATTACTAGAGGAATCAATGCCAAATTGGGGATTGTACGGAGCATTTGTAAGGAACTATCTAATAATTTTTCGGCGACTGGGGAAAAACCATTAAGTAATCCCAAGGCAAAACCAATACTACCACCAACTATAAAACCGGATAATGCACGTCCAGCACTAATCCCTATATGTTGAAAAAGTTCTCCTGTAGAGGCTAATCTAAATGCTGTAAAAACCACGCTACTTGGCGCAGGTAAAATTCTGGTTGAAAGTAAACCTGTTCTTGAAGCAATTTCCCATAGTACCACTACTGTAAAAGGTACAATCCAAGGAACTATCTTCTGAATTAGTTGGCTTTGTAGTAACGCTTTCGGAAATATATTGCTGTTGATTCTATTGAGAGTAGTAGTCATGAGGTACTCGTTAGTTGTTTTATAAAGTTCTCATTGACGGTAATTTCGCCAATAGGACTCAATATGTGAGATTTATCTTAGTTTTACGCGGGTATACATAGGAATAAACTAAAGAAGTTACATCATTGTTTGGCGTACTCTTCTATAAAATACTGTAAATCGATCAACTTACCGTAGTTTACGATCAAGATTTTACACGAAATTAGGTAAAAATCAACCCCTAAATATAGAGATTTAAGAAGCTTTAGCTAAGTGGAAAATAAGGCAGAAGCAGCCCTGCGTTGCGGAGGATAGTTGCACAGGAAGGGTTTCCCGGCTTGTAGATGCCAGCGGCTTCCCGCAGGGTAGCAAGTGGCGTGGCAGGAGGTCAAGCAGTGCAGTCTTGGGTGATAAAAGCAGGCTATTCAAAAAATTTCCAATTTGCAGGACACGTTAGGACGATAGTCCATGAAGCACTATCAGTCCTGAAATAATGGTGCGTGGCGTTGCATAAATGCGGGGAATTCGTTTCAAATTGGGCGAAATCGTCCTATCATTCAGCAACACCTGGTAGGTTAACGACAGAGAATCTCACTCCATATCTATCGAGATCGTCCCTAAAACCTATAGACAGTACGAATCCATGCAAATAAGCTATCAGGGTTGTTGGCGTTTGAATCTGGTGCAGTCACCCAGATAAAACCCGGCGTAATGTCAATCTTATCGGTGATTCTATATTGATAGAATCCTTCAATATGCAAGGAGGTATCTTTGTCTGCTTGTCCTAAGCCCGCTCCTAAATTTACACCCTGGCTGAGACGGGTAAGTTTTGGTGACATACCCACAAACAATCCTCCTAAACTTCCTTTCTTTCCAAGATCTGGGAAAGCAAGTCCTACCGCCCAATCCATAGCGCTGCCATCGCCACGTCCTAAATAGCGGTGTGCACCATAACTTACCCAACCATTGATAGCAAACCTGGGACTAAATTGATAAAAAGCTTGTAAACCATAAAGATTAGCTACCGTTCCGGTTCCAGCCACGGTGCTATTAACCAAGTTGCTGCCGGCGGCTGGCCCAAAGTTGGTACCACTTAGACCTTGGGCGTTTGGTGGACTGTAAGTATTGACGTAAGCTAGAGCCGCGCGAAAATTCTTCTTAGGACTGGTATATAGTATCTGACCTAAAGCTAAATATCTGCCTTCTAAGAAGCCATTATTCTGTCCAGGGTTATTAGCATTAGGTGCGCTGTAAGCTAATCCTATTTGAAACTGGTCATTTAATTTGTGGAGTACCGCTATTCCACCACCAGTATCTCCATATTGATAGACTAAAGCTCGTCGTGAGAATCGGGAAATCCCATTAGCACCGCCTGTTAGAGTACTTTCAAAGTATGGATTAATTGGTACTGTAAAACCTAGTTCATTAGCTCCATCAGATAAGGCGTAAATGTTGACTTGGGTATTTGAACCTAATGGAAACCGATAACGCAGACCAGTAATAGACCAATCATTGGCTGGTCTTGTAACATTGGCGTTATCAGCAGTTCTGCCATCAAAAGTACCCAATAATCCAGCTCTTGTTTGTCCCAATGATTGAATACTTCCACCTCCCATTGAGATGCCTAGTGAATCTTTACCTGTAAAGCTGGCATTCAATCGCAAGGAGACTGAATCTTGGAGTGTGGTTACGCGGGGTGCTGGCTTCCCAGTGAGAACATTATTACCGGCTAGAAGTGAACCTAGGACAATCTGGACTCGACCTGTGAGTTTAACTGTAGTCGAAAATTGTTGTGCTTCAATGACTCCCAGTTTTGCGTCTGCTGCATCAACTCTTCCTCGTAGTGCAGCTAATTCTGTGGAAAATTCCTCTCTTAGCTTGTTAATTGTGTCTAAGTCTTCTTTTTTAACTAAGTCTGCTGTAGAACTGGCGATTATTTGATTGATTCGGTCTAAAGCAGTATTTAAGCCAGCCGCAAATTCATAGCGCGTAAGAGCGCGATTCCCTTTGAATGTACCATCTTTATAACCCGCGATCGCACCATAGCGTTCCACTAAAGATTGCAATGCTTGAAATGCCCAATCTGTAGGCTGAACATCAGATAATTGCGAAACCGAATTAACTTGATCTAGGGAGTTATCTTCATCTGTTAAAGTCTCCTCGGAAAGTAGACTTCCTTCTGGGGATCGTAAATAGTCTGGCGTTTCGGTTACTTCTGGGTTGGCAGTTTGATTCGATTTAGGCTGAGTTGTAATAATTGGGGAAATTTCCTCAATCCCTGATTTTAGCCTGGGTAAGTCCGATGCTTCAGCAAGTGCGGCTGAAGACAGGATAAAAAATACATTAAAAAGGGCTGGACTAACTAGCCCTGAATTCCACAAAACTTTAAACATTGGTTATCGAGTTATGCACTGAAAATCAACAAATCTTGAAATTGCTAACACCCCACAGGATTTTTACGTCCCGATCGCACTTAGTTTTGAAGACAAATATTTCTCAGATAAACTGCCTTATAGAGGTTTTTGACAAACAGCTTTTGCAACGGCTAAATCGTATTAAAAGATTATGCACAAGATAACAGAGGTGCAACATAGCATAATGCTCTTTTAAGAACTTGAATTAGCCTAATTATTGACTGCCAGTCATTAACTCCTAAAACTTTATCGGTTTTTAGTAGTTAACTCTTAATTCTGGATATTTGCATAATTTAGGCAAAAACACAACCCTCTTAAAATAGATTTTGATGAAAAATCTCTTGGCAAACTTGTGTTAAGCAGGACTTGCATTTTGTTTGTAAGTGTGAAAAGCTTTGTTAAGAACAAAATACGGTAAATCAATCAAGTTATAGTATTTTGAGAGAAAATACATCACAGCATTGCACTCGCTCGCTGACCAAAGAGGACGCAAACCAGAACCTGTGTCTTCAGTTTGGAGCTAATGGTCTTAAGAAAGCGCCTACTCTTAGAGAACGCTGTACGAACAGTTGTGACAGAGAACAAAAGCATTCCTAAGGCGAACAAATACAGAGAATAAGAGTTGGAATTTCACGCCTAGATTAAGCAGCGACAACTTTTTACTGATATTCCGCGATATTGCTAACTGGGTTGTTAATCATCAGCGATCGCTAGTGATTTTTAGAGACTCGACAAAATCAAATTATGACCCAACTAAAAACACTCCCAACTTATGACCCAACATTATTTGAGGGTGCAGCTGAAGTCTACGCTCAATACAGAACTAAATATCCACCTACCGTATTTGACAAACTAACCGAAATATTTAATCTTAATGGTCAGGGACGACTGCTGGATTTGGGTACTGGGCCAGGTTTAATTGCTATTGCTCTTAGAACCAAATTTCAGCAAGTAGTGGCGGTAGATCCCGATCCGGAGATGCTCAAAGAAGCACAACGCCAAGCAGCAGCCGTAGGAGCAAATAATATAACTTGGCTAGAACAAGGCGCAGAACTGATTAACCCTAGTTTAGGGGTATTCAAACTAGCTACCATTGGCAGAGCCTTCCATTGGATGGAACGCGAACTTGTACTTGAACGCCTTTATGAATTGCTTGCAGATGATGGTGCGATCGCACTGCTTAATACAGGCGACGATCCTTGGAAAAGTTTTTTACCCTGGAAACAAGCTGCTATTGGAGTAGTGAAAAAATGGTTAGGTGAAGAACGAAGAACTGGACAACGAGGACAAGCTGTTCGTAAACCAGTCGATCCTCCTCATGAATTTGTAATTGCCAATTCAAAATTTGCCCGCCAAGAAGTATATGAAGTGCCATTTGAAAAATCCTGGACAGTCTCCAGCTACCTTGGCTACTTATATACCACAGCCTTCTCTCTGAAAATTTTCTATGGCGACAAAGCCGAAGAATTTGAAGCAGATATCAAAGAAGCGTTACTAGCAGTTGAGCCTTCTGGAGAGTTTAAAGAAGAACTCAAAGCCACAATTCAAGTAGTTTGGAAACATTAAAACGCAGAGAGTGAAAGAGAGTTATTTACTTGCTCTTTCTCTGGTGTGATATTTCAACAGTTAACTAAATTGAGCGAAAGAAAAGAGAAAAAAGTAGATGAGCAAAAAACGCCAGTTTCGTTTAGGTGCATTTATTCAAGCTACTGGACATCACGTTTCTGCATGGCGACACCCAGACGCACAAATAGACGCTGGGTTCAATTTTGAACATTACAAAGAAATTACCCAAACTGCCGAACGTGGTTTGTTCGATGCAGTGTTTCTGGCTGACAGTCCAGGAGTTTGGGGTGGCGCACCAGAGACTCAAAAACGCAATGGTAAACTTGTCCATTTTGAGCCAGTTACACTCTTTTCTGCTTTGTCTTCTGTCACCAAAAACATCGGCTTTATTGCCACCGCCTCGACTACATACGAAGAACCCTATACCTTGGCTCGTAAGTTTGCTTCTTTGGATCACTTAAGTAAAGGCCGCGCAGGGTGGAATGTAGTCACCACAGGTAATGAAAACGCCGCAGCTAATTTTGGTCTTGAACATCATCCAGAACACAGCCAGCGTTATGAACGCGCGGAAGAGTTTGTGGAAGTTGTAAAAGGTCTGTGGGATAGTTGGGAAGACGATGCCTTCATCCGTGACAGAGAATCTGGTGTCTATTTCGAGCCGGAAAAACTGCATATACTCAACCACAAAGGTAAGCATTTTTCCGTCAAAGGCCCCTTGAACGTCGGTCGTCCGCCTCAAGGCTACCCGGTGATTGTGCAAGCTGGAGCCTCGGAAGCTGGACGAGATTTAGCTGCGCGTACTGCTGAGGTAATCTTCACTGCCAATCAAACCCTAGCCGATGCTCAAGAATTTTATGCTGACATCAAAGGTAGACTAGCGCAATATGGGCGATCGCCAGATGATTTGAAAATCATGCCTGGAGCTTTCCCAATTATTGGCCGTACAGAGGAAGAAGCTCAAGAGAAATATGAATTTCTCCAATCATTGATTCATCCCGATGTGGCTTGGGGTATTTTGCGGAACTATTACAAAGGTGTGGATCTGTCGAAATACTCTCTAGATGATTTGGCTCCGGAATTACCCAGCGATACTAACAATAACAAAAGTCGTCTGAAACTGGTTAAGGATCTAGCTACTCGCGGTAATCTCACATTGCGTCAGTTGTATCTGTCTCTGGCTACTGCACGGGGTCATCGCACCATACTTGGTACTCCCGAAAGTATTGCCGATCAACTAGAAGAATGGTTTAACAACGGTGCAGCAGATGGTTTCAATATCATGCCACCCATCTTGCCTACAGGATTGGATGACTTCGTTAATCTAGTCGTTCCCATCCTCCAAAAGCGAGGTTTGTTCCGGACTGAATATGAAGGTACTACCTTGCGGGAAAACCTGGGGCTGCGTCGTCCGGGTAATCAATTCGCTGTCAAACAAGAGGATGAGAGATTGGTGTTGGCTTAAGGAGGCAGAGGGGCAGGGAGCAGGGGGAGAAAGAAATAAGTAATAACTTTAGACAAATGGCCTATGCCCATTTCCATGACAGTGAAACTAGGTTGTAACTTTTGAAGGAAAAAAACATGACTGAATATAGCAGATTGAAAAGTTCTCGTTCGGCTGCAATCAAAGCCACTCTGGATTATCCAATCATTGATACTGATGTTCATACCAATGATTTCACTCCGGCGCTGGAGGATTACATTGCTAATTACGGTGGCTCCAAACTCGTAGACGAATTGCGGAAGGCGGAAGCTTCTCGTCTTAACTCCAAGAGCAATGGTAAAGACTGGTATCAACAAACTCCTGAAGAACGCCAATACAACCGGACAATTCGCTCCCCTTGGTGGGCTAGAGTAACCCGTAATACATTGGATCTCGCAACTTATACTTTGCCAGAATTGTTCTATGAACGTCAGGCGGAGCAGGGATCTGATTATTCGGTGCTGTTTCCTAACAATGTTCTTGCACCAGCAGGAGCAAGTAAAGAGAACCGTCAAGCACTGCAACGGGCGGTAAATCACTATCATGCTGACTTGTATCGCAAATATAGCGATCGCCTGACAGTGGTAGCTGGTATCCCGATGGGTAATCCTCAAGAAGCCATTGAGGAGCTAGAGTTTGCTGTAAAAACACTAGGATTAAAAGTAGCAAATATTCCTGGTGGTGTAAAACGGCCAATTAAGGCGATCGCAGATAAGTATCCAGCAGACCAATTCCCCGAAATCGCCAAGTATGCTTCCTACATTGACTTTTACGGATTGGATAGTGAATACGACTACGATCCATTCTGGGCGAAAGCTGTTGAATTAGGCGTACCCATTACTACCCACTATGGTAGCCAAGGTTGGACTGGACGCTCCTCGATCAGTAACTACATGAACAACCACATCGGTCACTTTGCCGATGGTTCCCAAGCATTCGCTAAGGCGTTGTTCTTTGGTGGTGTTACCAAGCGTTTCCCACAGTTGCGTGTAGCTATGCTGGAAGGTGGCGCAGATTGGGGCGCTCACGTCTACATTCATTTGGTAGACCGTTTCTCCAAGCGCAATCTCAAGGGACTGCAAAACTACAATCCAGATAACGCTAATCCGGATGAGTTGTTTGTGCTGTTTGAGCGTTTCGGTAGTGAATTCCTCAAAGCGCATCCACTCACTAAAGAAGAACTCACAAAATCTGTACTCGGTTCTTCCTTCAACCGTCATAGTCGCTCGCCCGTTGGTAGCGAACTAGAAGACTTTGCTGCTGCTGGGATTGAAACCATTGAAGACATCCGCGATCGCTGGGTGAATAGTTTCTTCTTTGGCTCTGAGTCCGACGATCGCACCATCGGCGCAGCATTTAACGACAAAGCCAATCCCTTGGGTGTGAAAATCAACGCCATCTATTCCTCAGATGTTGGTCATTGGGATGTACCCGACCTGACAGATCCTCTAGCAGAAAGCTGGGATCTGGTGCAAGAAGGCGTGATTTCCGAAGCTGACTTTAAAGCTTATGTCTTTGGTAATCCCTACAAGTTCTACACCCAAGCTCACCCCGACTTCTTCAAGGGTACGGCGATTGAATCTAAGATAGGTAATATCGAATCTCCACAAGTAGATAAGAGCCTCGTAGTGGCTTAAATCACTAAAGAGGTCTGAAGGAATCGGGTCAAAATCTAGAGACGTTTGCCATACATGGGGATTAGATAATTTCTAGTCCCCAATTCCTAAATCAAATACACGCTTCAGTAATTACAGGAATTAAAACTATGCCTATCGAAAAGCGCTCTGGTTTATTACCTTATCTGTTCTCGGCTGTGTGGGAAGATGGTAACAAACCTGCTCCTCTAGTTTTGTTTTTGCATGGGGCACGCGATCGCGGCAATGATTTAAATGTGCTGTTGAAATGGGGTTTACCACGTTTTGTGAATGAATCAAGCGCCTTACCTTACTTCTTTTTAGCACCTCAACTTCCGGAAGGGCAGACTTGGGTAGAGCGAGAATCAGATGTAATTGCTTTGTTGGATAATTTTATCGCCTCCCGGTCTATAGATCCGTCCCGCGTCATCATATCTGGATTCAGCTTAGGTACGGCTGGGGCTTGGCATATTGCTGCGTCCCATCGCGATCGCTTCGCTGGTTTGGTAGCGGTGTCAGGTCGTGTTCCCAATACATTAGAAGAAAGCCAACTAGCTGCACTCAAAGAAATTCCCATCCAAATCTTCCAAGGTGGAAAGGATGAAAAGCTTTCTGTTGAAGATACACAGCAAATTGTGGACACCTTGCACCGATTGGGGGGAACAGTAGATTTTACTTTAATACCCGAAGGCGATCACTTTATTGCTGATGAAGTATACAGCGACCCAAAATTGCAACAATGGCTGATTTCACAGAGTCGCCGCACTTCTGTAGCTGTCTGAGGATACTAGGCTGCAAGATTCCCAACTTTTTAGAAAATTCGGGAATCTAAATCCCTCACAACTAATGACATAAAGTACAGAATATAAGAAACATCTCTATGAGCTTACCAACAACTAAACTCGGTCAAACCGGATTGACTGTTTCGCGCCTTGCTCTTGGCACAATGACTTTCGGATTGCAGACAGACGAGGAAATTTCTAGGCAAATTCTCGACACTGCTGCCGATGCTGGTATCAATTTTCTCGATACAGCTGACGTTTATCCTCTTGGCGGTGGCTTGTCTACAGTTGGACGTACTGAAGAAATTGTGGGACGCTGGCTCAAAGGTAAACGCGAACATTTTATTTTAGCTACCAAGGCTGTAGGCAAGGTTGGCCCGGCACCTTGGGATCAAGGCGCTTCACGCAAACATATTCTTGATGCGATCGATGCTTCCCTCAGACGACTGGGAACTGATTATGTTGACCTATACCAATTGCATTCTGACGATGCCTCAACGCCTCTGGATGAAACCCTAGAAGCATTAGATACAGTAGTGCGTACAGGTAAAGCACGTTATATCGGGGTTTCTAACTTCTTAGCATACAGACTTGCACGTGCTCTAGGTCGTGCCGATGTGCGAAATTTGACTCGCTTTGTTTCGATTCAACCTCGCTACAATCTCTTATTCCGCGAAATTGAACGAGAACTTTTACCCCTAGCGCAAGAAGAAGGATTGGGTGTAATTCCTTACAATCCCTTGGCGGGTGGTTTACTCACTGGCAAACACAATCTTGCTCAAGGCCCCACCGCAGGCACTCGTTTTACCTTGGGTACGGCGGCGGAACGCTATCAAGAAAGATATTGGCGCGATCGCGAGTTCAATACTGTTGAAGAATTACGTACAGTGGCAGATTTAGCTGGAGTGTCTCTGACTACCTTAGCACTGGCTTGGGTGTTAGCTAATCCGGTGATTACTGCCCCGATTATTGGTGCTAGCCGTCCAGAACAATTGGCAGACACCCTCAAGGCTGTAGAACTAAAACTTGATGACAGTTTGAAACAAAAACTAGACGACATTACTGTTGAATATCGTCGGGGAGATGCTGTGCGCTAAGAGCGATATGCTAAAAATTAGCCAAGCAGAATTGCATGATTCTGAAAATATTAAAGCTTTTTACAAACAGTGTGGTTACGGAGGCGATCTGAGTAAGGAAGCCTTAACATTCATTGCCCAATTCGAGGAGAGAATTATTGGTGCAGTGCGTTTATGTCCCAACACTGGATTCTTTGTGCTTAGGGGAATGCAGGTTTTAGCTCCGTTTCAGCATCAGGGTTTTGGTACGCAACTACTTCAAGCTTGTATCGAGCCACTTGCCGAGCGAGTTTGTTACTGCATTCCGTGGCAGCATTTAAAATTGTTCTATCAACAAGTAGGGTTTCAAGAAGTTTCACCGATCGAGGCTCCAGACTTATTGCGTGAGCGATTTAATAACTACATTTCTAGAGGAATGAAAGTGATTCTCATGCGTCGGTTGCCAACTGTAATAATGTTAGGGAGAAGCTGAAGTGATACGCCGCAATCGCCGTTCTTCAATCAAAATTCCTCGTTCATCTCAATCTTTTCAACGTGCTGCTGATGCACCACCCTTGCCAAATACGACCTTTAGGTTCATTTGCTATTTCGTTAACCAGTTTCGCTGGTGGTATATAGCAATAGTAATTCTGGAAGCGATCAACGCAACTTGTGGCATTATGTTACCCTATGCCATTGGCGAAATCATTCGGAGTGTGACGCAATCAACGGGTAACAGCAAGCTCACTCTTGATGCCATGAGCCAACCCTTAATACTGTTTACTGCCTTGAGTGTGGGTGAAGTGGTATGTGGGCGATCGTCGGGGCTGTTGCTAACTATTCTCCATCCCATTCACCGACAACACATCATTCGCTCTCTTTATGCCTACTTACAGCAACATTCTCATCGTTACCTGAGCAGTAGTTTTGCTGGGGCTTTGGCACAGCGCATCAGCGAAACGGCTTTGGGTGTCACCCAGACGATGCAAATGCTGATTTCTGAATTTTTATCACTAATCATTGCGTATATCGTCGCTGTAATTTTACTCTATCGCGCCTATCCGCCTCTGGCTTTACTTGTGGGAGTGTGGGCAGTTCTATTCATCAGTATTTCGTTTTGGTTGGCTACTCGTTGCCGAATTTATTCCCGCAGAGCCGCAGCTGCAAGAAGCGAAACCGCAGGTATTATTGTAGATACAGTAACAAATCTCACCAGTAGCCGATTGTTTGCGCGTCTGGGTTTTGAACGTCGCTATTTGAATGAGCGCTTAAAAAAAGAACTCGTCTTCGTGAGAGAGTCGAACTGGTACTCGGAGCGCATTCGCTGGTTTCAGTTTATTTCCGCAGCTATCTTGAAAATTGCCACTTTGTTTTACTCGCTCTTACTGTGGAATCAAGGAAAGATTGCATCTGCTGATTTTGTAGTAGCAACTAGTTTATCGCTGTTAATTATCAGTGATGCTCGCAATTTAAGTAGACGCTTTCTAGATATATTTGAACATATCGGTAATATTGCCAATGGAGTTTACACCATTATTCAGCCCCACGAGCTGATTGATAAAGATAATGCGATCGCTCACCCCATCACTCAAGGAAAAATTGAGTTTCGGCAAATCAATTTCAGTTACTCGGCTGAGAAAAAAGTATTCGATAACCTCTCCATTACCATCGAACCAGGCCAGCGTGTCGGATTGGTAGGCTTTTCTGGCTCTGGAAAATCTACTTTCGTCAATCTAATTTTGCGTCTATTCGATCCCCAATCGGGACAGATTCTCATAGATGGGGTGGATATTCAAGACATGACGCAAGATGCTTTACACGCTCAAATCAGCTTGATTCCTCAAGATCCGTCTCTCTTCCATCGGACATTGATAGAAAATATTCGTTACGGGCGAATAGATGCTACTGATGAGGAAGTTGTGAAAGCAGCACGTCAAGCTTATGCTCACGATTTTATTACCCAGATCGAAGAAGGTTACGATTCTTTGGTAGGTGAACGTGGTGTCAAACTATCTGGAGGACAAAGACAGCGGATTGCGATCGCGCGGGTGATCCTCAAAGATGCACCGATCCTGATTCTAGATGAAGCCACATCCAGCCTCGATTCAATCACCGAAAAAGCGATCCAAGACACTCTAGACTTGGTGATGGATGAAAAAACAGTCATTGTAGTGGCGCATCGATTATCTACCATCGCTCATCTAGACCGGATTTTAGTATTTGACCAAGGTCGCATAGTCGAAGATGGTAATCACTCTCAATTGTTGGCACAGCGTGGTGCTTACTACAGATTATGGAAAATGCAAGCAGGTGGATTCTTACCTGTAGAAGCTAACAATCGGGATACATCCGAACTCCACACAGGTTAACAATTTAAAATTCAAAACATTTACATTCGGTGACATCGGATCGCACCTATTTTCAAGCATCTCCTCAGTAATTTTACTTCTTTTGCAAGTATGACTAAATTATTTAATACTCGTCGCCGTTTTATCAAACTTGGTACAGCAGGCTTATTAGGTTTATCCAGTTCCTTTGCCCTTAGTAGTTGCAATACAAATACTCAAAAAGCAGAAACATCTGCCGCGACTACAAATGTTTCTGCTAATGCGATTAAAACCAATGTCTTGCGGATGGGCTATCAACAAGCAGGTGATTTAGTTAGAGTATCTGGTGTTTTAGAAAAACGTCTGGAACCCTTGGGTGTGAAAGTAGAATGGCGGCAATTTGCCCAAGGGCCGCAACTGATGGAAGGAATGAATGTCGGACAAATCGATTTAGGATCTGTGGGTGATACTCCACCTATATTTGCCCAAGCAGCCGGAGCCAAAATTGTTTATGTTGTAGGCCGGAGTCCTTCATCAGGGAAAGGAAGTGCGATAGCAGTTCCTCCTGAATCACCACTTAAAGAGTTGAAGGACATCAAAGGACAGAAAGTAAACTTCCAAAAAGGGTCGGCTTCCCACTACTTTATCCTGCGTGCATTAGATGAAATAGGGCTGAAATACGAAGATATTCAAGTTATCAGTATGCCTAGTATCGAAGCTCGTGATGCGTTTCTTCAAGGACAGATTCCTGTCATCGTCTTTGGCGATCCACACCTAGCTATTGCCGAAAAACAAGGTAGAGTTCGTGTTCTCCGCACAGGAGAAGGCTTAGATTCTCCAGGTGGATATTATGTTGCTGGACGTAAGTTTGCCACAGAAAATCCAGACTTATTGCGAATAGTCATTGAAGAAATGCACAAAATTGGTAAGTGGGCAGAAGATAACCCTAAAGAGACAGCAAAACTGCTTGCACCAGAAACAAAACTTGCTTTGGATATTCAAGAAGCAGTAGTTCGTCGGCGCACCTTTCAATTAAGTCCAATGGATGCTGGACGCATCAAGGATCAACAACGAGTCATCGATTATTTTTACAAAAATGGCTTGTTACCCAAACCTCTCGATATTCAAGAAACATTGCTGACTCCTGAACAATATGCGGCGATTACACCTCCTTCTCTTATTAGCCAGCGATGATATTAAATTTTCTTTGCTCAATAACACACCTTCAATAGTTTTCAGGTAGCTTTGTTAGCGCTACCAAAAAACTCTCGTAGTCATCGTAGTTGGGAAAAATATAAGTAGCTCCCTCTTTGAATAGTGCTTTAGCTTCGTCGCCTGAGGCAATACCAATGAATGAATATCCTAACTTTTTAGCCGAACGAATATCCCAAACTCCATCGCCAATGTAAACAACGTCAGACAAAAGCTGACTGTAATATGTCTCGGCTCTAGAATGTGCAATTGCCATTATTCCTTCACGCGACTCATCATCATCCGAGAAAGCATAAGGAATATTCTCAATAGGAAGACGAGCAGATTTGAGCTTGAATATTGCTGATGCTCCCCAACCTCCTCCAGCATAAGCTACTTGATAGTCGGGAGATGCAAGTAGCTTTTTCAAAATATATGATGAACCGGATATTGGCTTTACTCCTCCGTGTGCTGTTGCACCATCAATGAGTAATTCTAGAAAACGCTTTTGAAATGTCTCGATTTCCCTAAATGAAGGAAAGCGATCGCGTTGATTTTGAAAAACTTCTTTTAAAATACAAGCATCTGTTACATGAGTGTATGATGCCCAGTCAGTTGATACTTTTGAAAATCCGAATACTTCATGCAAAGCCTGTAAATATGATTCATCATCCAGGTGATTCGACTCAGTTAGAGTACCGTCAATGTCAAACATCACCAATTTCATAATCTTCATTCCAATGAGTATTTTAAAGATTTTACTTTCTTTATTTCTTCTCGGCGTTCTTTGCGTCTTCTCTGCGAGACACTGCGAGTTAGCGGAAGCCTCTCAAACAGAAGGCGATTTTATTCTAATGTAACCGGAAGCAATAATTACTTATCCCTCTTTTGTTACTTCAGGGAAAGAAAAATAGTCAGAAATTCAACTGG
>JAVRCV020000034.1:0-156343 GCA_034530615.2 Aulosira sp. ZfuVER01 | reverse complement strand
ACTCTGCAAGACTTAATTCCTGATTACTAGTTAAAAATCAGCGAACGCACAGATATGTATCAGGATTTTTGTAAATTGGTATTACTTACCTGAATTCAAACCAATCACCCCAATAACAATCAATGTGATAGATATGAGTTTAACGCTACTCATAGATTCCCGGAACCAAAAAATACCTATGAGTGCAATGAGTGTAGTCCCTAATCCCGCCCAAAAAGAATAAGCAACACTAATTTCAATTTTTTTAAGACAAAGTGTGAGAAAAGTTAAACAAAGTCCATAAGATGCAAATACCAATATAGAAGGAGTAACTTTAGTAAATCCTTGCGATAACTTCATGCAAGTTGTACCGATAACTTCAAATATTACTGCTGCAATAAGGTAAATCCAACTGATGAGCATATTAATTTTGGCTACTAGGAGATTTAATTATCTCTAACTAAATAATAAAAATCAATAAGTATAAGGATTGTTAAAATGCAGTAGGAGGGGGTAGGGGTTTAGCAATGCTAAACCTCTACGAAAAAATCTGTAAATATGGGTATTGTCTGACAATTATTTTTCTGTAGCGATGATGTGTAAATCAATGTTTTGATACCTGATTAGCTCCATTAAACGTTGTGTAAAAGAACCTTTAAACCATCTTTTCCATCGAGGCTGCTGGCTTTCACCAATCACAATTTGAGTAATGTGATATTTAGCTGCAACTTGAGCAATTTCTTGGGCTACATTTTGACTTTTGACGTGTAAAAATTCGCCACCAAATTCTTTACATAATTTCTCGCAGGTATCAATGTGTAAACTTTCTTTTTTGGTGAGGAATCGCTCAGGATTTGCCACAAAAATGGTATAAAGTGGCGCATTCATATAATTGGCAATCCTCGCTCCCCGACGTAGTAGCTGCACCGAGTTAGGATAGGTAGATACACAAACTAAAACTCGCTCGTGAATATTACACTTCTGTCCCTCCAATGTAGAAGTGTTTGCTTCTTCCTCAACTGTATCTGCGACTTCTCGCAAAGCAAGTTCTCGCAAAGCAATCAAGTTACGACGCTGAAAGAAGTTTCCTAGGGATTGAGCGATTTTCTCAGGCGCATAAATTTTACCTTCTTGGAGGCGTTCTTCTAGGGTTTCTGGTGTGACATCAATCACTACAACAGCATCAGCTTCGTCAAGCAGGCGGTCGGGAATACGTTCTCGCACCACAACACCTGTAATTCTTGCCACTAAGTCATTCAAACTTTCTAAATGCTGAATGTTGACAGTGGAGTAAACATCAATTCCTGCTGCTAATATTACTTCCACATCTTGGTAGCGTTTTTCTCGAGGAGAACTAGGTACATTAGTATGAGCGAGTTCATCAACTAACACAAGTTGAGGAGAACGCAAGAGAATTGCATCTGTATCCATTTCCTCCAACGTTACATTCTCTCGGATACTGACTGTTCTAGGAATGATCTCTAGCCCTGTAGCTTTTTCAGCTGTTTCTTTGCGTCCATGAGTTTCCAAAATGCCAATAACAACATCAATACCATCTTGTTTTAACTGATGTGCTTCTTCCAGCATTTTGTAAGTTTTGCCAACACCGGGAGCCATACCAATGAAAATTTTATGTTTTCCACGTCGGTGAGGACGGATGTAAGCACTATCGGGAGAAATGGTAGAGTTATTGAACATGAGTCAGGGATTTATCTACGTTGTTATTCTCTATTTACCAAGGAGCTAAATTCTGTTTAACTGTTTTCCATCCCACTTTTTGAAACAGACTGTCCATTGAAAATAAAGCAGAGGAATTGACTGACTGCTGTTTTTCTTTGGGTAATATTTGAGTGCTATCTACCTCAGTATTGTTGCTCTTCCAGGGAGATTTTCAGGTAACTGAATTTTGTTTAAATGAATGCCACAGTAAATACTATTGGGTTTTATTAAAACACCAAATAATCTTGGTTCAATCACACTTCGCTTGTTAAGCATAAACCTTTTTTTAGTGAATTTGTCTGATGTTCATCAATTTCTGAAAAGTTTTCGATATCTCAACTTTCAAATTGGTAGAAATCGAGTTTGATTCCACTGCTAAAGCAAGACAGGCGATGGTAAAAGCGATCGCAGTGACAACTATCTGGAGCATCTTTTTGGGTTTGTGCCTAGTTTTCCTATCAACCACAGTCGATTTTGGTTCTCGCACAGGAGGTGTAGCCGCAGCTGCTGCTAAACGCGGCCCTAAAAACGCTGCTATTTTTCGCGCCAGTTCTCCGCCCTCAGTTTGAGCCGGAAAGTAATGCCAATCTTGTGTTTGAGGGTCAAAAACGGTGATGGATGTAACAGAATTATCTGCGATCGCGCTTACAGAAGTAGGCGAATTTTGTTGACGACTCAACCCAAAAAAAGGAGTTTCAAAATCGTCATTTCTATTTGTGGTTGCAGCACTGTTTGATGAATCATTCAAGTCTATCAGCGCCTCTGCTGCAAAGTGATAGCGTAGTTTAGTGGCTGGTTGCACCAACTTGCAGAGAATCTTCTCCAGAGATGGACTTATCGGCTCGACTAAATGCGATCGCCATATCCAAACATTTTCACTGCAATCATAGAGGTCAAATGGTGACATTTGGGTAAGCAGATGTAGACAAGTGACACCCAAACTGTAAAGGTCACTGGCAAATACAGCTTTACCTCGAACCTGTTCTGGTGCAGCATATTCAGCACTCCCAATCATGGTTCCACTTTCCCCACTCTGCCAGTTATATTTAGCAGAGCCGAAATCTACTAAAAATAATTTGCGGTCTTTTCGGCGACGGATAATATTAGCGGGTTTGATATCTCGGTGAATTACTTGATGAGCGTGAATAAACTGCAACAAAGGCAACAACTCATCAAGTAACTGCCGAATGTCTACTTCATTAAATGCTCCGGCTTCGGCTAATTCCTGTTCTAAGTTTTGTCCGTCCACCCATTCTTGGACTAAATACTGTTTACCTTTCTCTTCAAAAGTATCTAGTAGTTGGGGAATTTGAGAATACTTACCAAGTTCTGCTAAACGCAGAGATTCTTGCTGAAATAGTTCTAAGGCTTTTTGGTTATAGTAGCCAGTCTGAGATTGTGGCAAAAATTGTTTGATAACACATAGGTTAGATGTTGAATACTCAAAAGATTGGCTAGGTGAGAGATATTTTTCATCAATAGCGAGAAAGGTTTTGCCAAAGCCTCCCTGTCCAATAATTTTGAGGATACGATAGCGGTTATTGAGTAGCGTATCTGACTGACTAATTTCTTCTAGAGGCTGTAGGTATTGTTGTTTATCGGGAAAACCGCTGCGCATACAACGGATTACTCCTTAAATTGCGGAATTTAAACTGATTTGCTCAAAGTTGCTTTAGTGATATTTCTTCCAGAATTTCCTCCTATCCGCCTGACACCACCAAGTTCACGTTGAAATATGTGTGTTTCTTCACTATCAGTAACGAAACTGCTATTTCCTAATAAGGAGAAAGTTGGATGTTTTAATCCCAGGATGAACCAGGAGTAAATAGATGTAAATAACATCCAATTAAAGAAGTTAAAACAAATACATTTCTTGAAGTTTTCGGGCGTAACTATTACAATTGATTGGATTTAACTGGCAGATTTTAATGCATCTAAAGCGAGATTTAATTTCAAGACATTGACCCCAGGTTCGCCAAAGATACCAACAAAACGACCATCAGTATTTTGATTAATCAAAGTTTCTAACTGTTGGGGTTGGAGTCCTCGCGCCTTGGCTACACGGGTAATTTGCGCTCTAGCAGCTTCGGGGGTAATGTGGGGGTCAAGGCTGGAACCAGAGGTGTAAACTAAATCTGCGGTAGGTGGCACATTCGCTTTTTTCAAACGATTGAGATCGCCTTCAATCCGTTTTTTGGGATCGGGATCATCTTTGCCTTTTATCCGATTAATTAAATCTGAATTACTAGGAGCTAGGTTACTAGCACCAGAAACCCCGGTTTTGAGAACTCCCGCCTCATCTTTTTTAGGGTCGGCTGTGCTGTAGCTGGTGGTACTAGGGCGAGAGTTAAAATAGCGATCGCTCGTAAAGGGTTGACCAATTAAGCTAGAACCGATAACTTGACCTTGGCTATCTTTGATCAAACTACCATTGGCTTGAGATGGAAATACAATCTGTCCAAAGGCAATCATCGCAAATGGATAGATAATCGCGCCAATAATCCAAAGTACAAAGGTAGAACGAATTGCTCTGCTGGCTTCTCTTGCAAAACTCATTAGAATTTCTCCGGTACAAACATGACAAAAAATAAATAGATGGAAAGACTTAGGGTTACTAGTCCTAATAATCCCAAAGCCCAAGCTTGAGTGCGAGAAAATTGTTCGCCAGTGGCTGCATAAACAACGGGCGCAACCACGAGGTTGAAGCACATTCCCAGGAATAGGTATAAAGGCAGCTTTTGTTTGCGCAAATCTAAAAAGATTTCAGCGATATCTTCAAGTGTTTGGATAGAGTTTGGATGTTTCATACAAGTGTTGAGTAGTTATTAAAGAGAAATGAACCACAGAGACGCAGAGGGCACAGAGAAATGAGGATTTGAGAGATATTTTGTGTAAGTCTAAGTTAAGAGGATTGGTAAGAGAAATTAAGAAAAAGGCAAAATAACATCAATGAGTTTGATGGCGATGAAAGGTGCAATAATGCCGCCTACGCCATAAATGAAAATGTTGCGTTTTAATAGTTGATCTGCTGTGAGGGGACGAAACTTTACACCCTTGAGTGCTAGGGGAATGAGTGCTGGGATAATTAGGGCGTTGTAAATTAACGCTGAGATAATTGCAGATTGGGCACTTTTTAAAGCCATAATATTCAGTGCACCAATGCCTTCTGCTGCAAAGATTGTGGGGATAATGGCGAAATATTTGGCGATATCGTTGGCGATGGAGAAGGTTGTTAACGCGCCACGGGTGATGAGCAACTGTTTACCAATGGTGACTAAATCAATCAACTTGGTGGGGTCAGAATCTAAATCCACCATGTTTGCAGCTTCTTTGGCGGCTTGGGTTCCAGAGTTCATCGCCACACCTACGTTAGCTTGAGCTAATGCAGGTGCGTCATTTGTACCATCGCCTGTCATTGCCACCAACTTACCTTGAGATTGTTCGCTGCGAATCACGCTAATCTTGTCTTCTGGTGTGGCTTCGGCAATAAAGTCATCAACTCCGGCTTCTTGAGCAATCACACTAGCTGTAATGCGGTTGTCACCTGTAAGCATGATAGTCTTAACTCCCATGCGCCGCAGTTGGTCGAATCGTTCCCGTAAGCCAGGTTTGACAATATCTTTGAGATAAATCACACCGAAAATTTGGTCATCTTGGCAGACGGCTAAGGGTGTACCACCTAACCGTGAAACTCGCTCGTATGCTGCATCTACATCATCAGGAATTCGACCGCCACGAGAACGGACAAAGCCTTTTATGGCGTCTACTGCGCCTTTACGAACTTCCTTCCCGTTGGGTAAGTTCGTCCCACTCATCCGGGTTTTGGCAGAAAATTCCACACCTTCTGCTTGTTTGGTGTCGAAATCAACCTTCACTTCAGAATTTTCGGCTAGTTTGATAATCGATCTACCTTCGGGTGTTTCATCAAATACACTGGCAGCTAGAGCAACTCGTGCTACATCTTCAACAGTGTAACTATTCACAGGGATAAACTCATCAGCCATCCGGTTTCCCAAGGTGATAGTACCTGTTTTATCTAGCACTAAGGTGTTGATGTCACCGCAGGCTTCTACTGCTCGTCCGGAGGTGGCGATCACATTAAATTGGGCAACTCTATCCATTCCAGCAATCCCGATCGCACTGAGTAAACCACCGATAGTTGTGGGTATTAAAGCTACCAATAGTGAAATCAAGATAGCGATGCTAGCACCTGCACGCAAACTATTTTCTGCTTCCGCCCCAAACACAGTACTGATAAAGTTGGCGATGTAGCCAACAAAGGGGGGCATAGTTGCCACGACAATTAAGAAGACTTGTGTTAGTACGGCTAATAATACTGTCAGGGCAATCTCGTTAGGAGTTTTCGTCCGTTCTGCTCCTTCCACGAGAGAAATCATGCGATCGATAAAGCCTTGACCGGGATCGGCGGTGATGCGAATGGTCAACTCATCTGAAAGTAGGCGTGTACCTCCGGTTACGGAACTGGCTATATCTGTACCTGGTTGCTTGAGAACAGGGGCAGATTCCCCAGTAATGGCTGACTCATCCACCGAACCAATGCCTTGAAGAACTTCGCCATCAGCAGGAATCATGTCATTGGCAATCACTTTCACCAAATCATCTCGCCGCAATTCCGTAGAATTAACTTGCTGAATCGAACCATCAGGGAGGACTTTACGGGCAATAGTATCGGAACGTGTTGACCTCAAGGAATCTGCTTGTGCTTTACCTCTTCCTTCTGCGACTGCTTCTGCAAAGTTAGCAAAGACGAGTGTGAAAAAGAGAATGAAGGTAATGATCCCATTTAACAAGCGTTGCTGATTGACATTTGCCTGTAATGTGCTAAATAAATTGGGGTCAAGAGTGACTAAAAAAGTGACAATTGTCCCTACCCAGACAACAAACATTACTGGGTTCTTAACAGTAATCCGCGGATCGAGTTTGACAAATGATTCTTTAATTGCCCTTTGATAAAGTCCCCGCATATCTGCTTTGGGGGTGTGTCTGCGCGAGTCACGAGTTCCGTGAGGAACACGAGGCGGGCGGGGGGATGAGTTTATATCCGGTTTCATAAGGGGGAGTAGGGAGATGGGGAGGAGAAGGAAGACGGGGGGGACAAGGGAGAGATGAGTTGAGACAAACTGTGTTGTGAATTTATAATGTCTTTTGAGCCTTTGAGGCTGGAAGTTGAGCCTTTAAAGCTGAAGCTTGAAGCTTTGAGGCTGACAGTTGCGCCTTTGATGTCGGAAGTTGCACCTTTGAAGCTGACAGTTGCGCCTCTGATGCCGGAATTTGCACCTTTAAGGCTGACGGTTGCGCCTCTGATGTCGGAAATTGCACCTTTAAGCCTGGAAGTTGCACCTTTGAGGCTGATAGTTGCATCTTTGAGCCTGGAAATTGCGGCTTTGATGTCGAAAGTTGCACTTTTGAGCCTGAAAGTTGCACCTTTAAAACCAATGCCCAATGCCCTATCCCCCATGCCCTAGATAAAAAGCTTCACCGATGGGGCCGAATGCTAGGACGGGGAAGAATGTTAGTGCGCCGAGGATTAAAATTACGCCTGCGGTTACGCCTGTAAATAATCCAGTGTCGGTTCGCAATGTCCCAGTAGTGAGAGGAACTTGTTGTTTGCGGGACATACTATCTGCAAGTAACAGCAAGCCGATAATAGGGATGTAGCGCCCGGCGAGGAGGCTGAAACAAGTACTGAGGTTCCACCACAGGGCGGTTGCGGTAGTTTTTGCACCAGTTGCGATCGCTATTGGTGATGGTTGAGAATCGCCTAAACCTTCAAATCCCGAACCATTATTAGCTGCTGCGGAGGCGTATTCGTAAATGACTTGGGCGAAGCCGTGAAAGCCGGGATTGCTGATTCCTGCGAGTTGGTCGGGGAATGCTAACGCGATTCCGGCTGGTATCATAATGGCGATCGGGTGGACTAAGAGAATCAGAAAACTCGCAAGTACCACCTCGCGCTTTTCAATTTTGCGTCCGAGAAATTCTGGTGTGCGTCCTACCATCAAACCTGTGGCAAATACTGCCAAAATCAAGTAGGCAAACAGGTACGCTGTTCCTGTACCTTGTCCACCCCAAATGATTTGCAGAAACATATTCGACAAGGTGACAAAACCACCGTTGGGCATAAAGGAGTCATGCAAACTATTAACAGCACCGCACATGGTTCCGGTTGTAGTGACTGCAAATAGCACTGACTGCGCCCAACCAAATCTAACTTCTTTACCTTCTAAGTTCGGTTGCGTACTGCCCAAAAGTGTATTTACTGCTGGATTGCCGTTATATTCGCCAATAGCAGTAATGATGATAAAGGCGATGTAAATAACACCCACCATCCCGTAGACTAACCAAGCTTGTTTGGTGTTGTTAGCAAACAAACCATAGGTGTAAATCAGAGATGTAGGAATTGAAATCATCGCCACAATCTCAATTAAGTTAGAAAACCCGTTAGGATTTTCAAAAGGGTGTGCTGAATTGATGGCGAAAAAGCCGCCGCCGTTTTCTCCCAATTGTTTGATGATTTCAAAATGAGCAACGGGGCCGCGTGCGATCGCCTGACTAATATTAGAATCTTCTAAAGTGGGGAAGACAACTGGCCCTGCTAAGGTTTCGGGAACACCAGCTGCCATCAAGGCAATACCACCCACAATACAAATAGGTAGCAAAATCCGCGTGATTGAGCGAATCAAGTCTACATAGAAATTGCCCAAAGATCTACCAGTCAACCCACGAATAAAAGCAATCCCCACCGCCAACCCAGTCGCGGCCGAGGTGAACATATGATAGCCCAATCCCCACATTTGGCTGGCATAGCTGAGGTAAGTTTCACCAGAGTAGTGTTGTTGGTTGGTGTTAGTAATAAAAGATATGGTTGTGTGCAGTGCTGTATCCCAAGTTGGCGCACCTATTTTAGTAGGGTTGAGGGGTAGCCATCCTTGACTCATGAGGATGAAAAATATCAAGAACCCCATCACTACATTGCTGTACAATATGGCTCTTGCATACTGCCAACCTGTCATATTTTCTTTAGTTACAACGCCAACCAAAGAGTAAAGTACTCGTTCAACTGGGTTTAAAATTGGGTCGAGAAAAGTGCGCTGTTCTTGGTAGACACGCGCCATATATCTGCCAAAAAATGGAGTTATTCCTACTACAATTAGTAGTGTTAATGCTATCTGAATCCATCCTTGTAGCATGAGTTATACCAATTGATAATTCAATTCGTAACTTGTAATACAAATTGTTAATTTACTTACATCATCAATTGGTTTATAAATAAAAACAATATATAGAAGATATAAAAACAGGCTTATTTTTGATAGTTGTAGCGTTTATTATTTCTATATCTAGCGTTTAGGGCGTTTATATAAGTATCTAAACAAAAATATTTATAGTCATTTCAAGCTTTCGCTGCCTTCGCTGCGGACATTGTGTAATTACTTCTTTAAAATGAGATTAATAGTTAAATTGCTGTAGATCAAAATTATGATTACACGCCCTAACGCAATTAGCATTCCTCTCTCAACACTTCCACCTTTAGAAAACGGTGATAAACTCACTCGCACTGAATTTGAGCGTCGTTATCATGCTATGCCTGAAGTAAAAAAAGCAGAACTAATTGAAGGAATTGTGTATATGGCATCTCCGTTACGTTTCAGAAGTCATGGCAAACCCCATGCTTATATCATGACTTGGTTGGGCTTATATGAATCTGCCACGCCTGGGGTAGAGTTGGGCGATAATGCCACTGTGCGCTTAGATGCAGATAATGAACCTCAACCAGATGCGTGTTTGCTCATTACTCATGGGGGACAGGCGCGTGTTAGCGATGATGACTATATTGAAGGTGCGCCAGAGTTAATTGTAGAAGTGGCAGCTAGTAGTGTTTCTCTAGATTTACACGATAAGTTAAAAGTATACCGCCGCAATCAAGTGCAAGAATATTTAGTTTGGCGAGTTTATGACGGTGAATTTGATTGGTTCAAGTTACAGCAAGGGGAATATATTCAGCTTGCATCTAATGCTGATAGTGTGATTTGTTCCGAAGTATTTCCGGGTTTATGGTTAGAGAAAGCGGCATTATTAAACGGAAATTTGGCAAAAGTCTTAGAAGTTTTGCAGCAAGGTTTGACAAGTCCAGAACACCAGAGTTTTGTAGAAAATCTCGCCAGTAAGTACCCATCATGAAACAGTAGTCAATCAGAGAAACAAAGGAGAAATCTCTAATGACAACTGACAAATGAATCCATTTATATCTAAATTTATGCCTAACAAATCTCAAGTGAGAAGATTGATAATCCTCTTGGGGCTGTTTGTTGCTGTCATGTTTATGGAGTTTGATACACCAACTGAATATGTGTTTGGATATCTATATACAGGCCCAATATTATTGACAAACTCATGGTTTGGGAGGACTGCAACCTTTGGTGCAACAACTGTAGCTGTCTGCTTAACAATTTTGAATCTTTTCTTGCCAGGGGGTGAAGTTATTAAAGTTTCCACAGTTGCAGATCGCGCGATCGCAGTCATGGCGTTGATTGTAACAGGGGTGTTAAGCGATCGCCTGCGTCGTTCCCAAGATGCGATCGCCCTCACCCGTGCCAAGCTAGAATCTCAAGAGGAATTAGTCAAACTCCGAGAAGATTTTGCCTCTACACTCACTCACGATTTAAAAACACCACTGCTAGGTGCAATTGAAACTATCAAAGCCTTTCAACAAGAAAAATTTGGCCCGGTTTTACCCACCCAGCAACAAGTTTTAGATACAATGGCACGCAGCCATAAGACTTCTCTACAACTTTTAGAAACTTTATTAGATATCTATCGCAACGATACTGAAGGCTTAAAGCTGGACTTAGCACCTGTAGATTTAACCAACTTAGCAGAGGATGTGGCTGGTAGTTTGATTGAATTAGCTGCCAATCGTCGTGTTCATCTCTCGGTGAGTTATGGTGATTCTGATTGGCGAAGTGCATTGTGGGTTCAAGGTGATGCACTGCAACTACAACGAGTTTTTAACAATCTTTTAGTGAATGCGATTAATCATTCCCGACGAGGTGCAAGGGTGGAAGTAGTCTTAGAACCCCAAGCTTCTTACCAAGTGGTAAAGATATTAGATACGGGTGCAGGTATTCAGCCAGAAGAGTTTCCTTATTTATTTGAAAGATTTTACCAAGGAAATAGCGATCGCCAAGCCAAAGGTTCGGGATTGGGGCTTTACCTATCTCGGCAAATTATTGAAGCTCACGGAGGTATAATTTGGGCAGAGAATAGAGTACCTACTGGTGCTATGTTTGCTTTTAAACTGCCTGTTTACCCATTTCAATCTGCTCTAATTGTGTGAAATGTCCTCTACCCCAATCAAAATTCTCCTTGTTGAGGACGATGAACTCTTTCGGTTGGGTTTGCGCGTGCGATTGCAACAAGAACCAGGGTTAGAGATTGTCGCTGAGGCTGAAGATGGTGAAACAGCTATCGAGATAGTTAAGCAAACACCTCTAGATGTGGTGCTGTTAGATGTGGGTTTACCAGGAATTGGCGGAATTGAAGCTTGTAGACAAATTAAGCAGCAAAATCCCCAGTTACCAATTTTAGTTCTGACTTCCCATTCGCAAAAGCCGCTAATTACGCGGTTGATTGAAGCAGGTGCGCAAGGCTATTGTCTCAAAGGAATTGCTGCGGAAAAATTAGTTTTAGCACTGCGTTCTGTAGCTGCGGGTGCTTCTTGGTGGGATGCAACTGCAACCAAAGAAATTCGTTCTTCTCTTAGCTTAGAAGCTTCTCCACCTGAGTTAGAACATATTACAAAGCTTGCTAATCCCCTAACTCAGCGCGAACAAGAAATTCTCTCACTATTAGCAGCCGGAAAAACCAATCAAGAAATTGCCCATGAACTATATATTGCACCGGGAACAGTGCGAGTTCATATCCATGCCATTTTACAAAAATTAGAAGTGAGCGATCGCACTCAAGCTGTAGTGATGGCTTTACAAAAACGCTTGATTAAAACCATACCTGCGCTAAAAAACGAGGATAAAGATATAGAGTCGATGTAGTAGAGTTATTTCACTTCCCGCGTAATAAAATCTCTTGAATTGTATAATTTTGCTCATGCTTCAGTGGGTGGATGCCAGCCAGCAGACACCCAAGCTTGTCTGACAGTGACAGCATAAGGATTATTTAATTGCAAAGCTATGACAGTTGCGCGACCACAAGCAGTTAGACCGGCAATTTGAGTGCCATCATTTGTCCAAGCGAAATGATCTGACCATTTTTGTTGACGAGGGTTGAAGAGCCGAACTTTACTGTTCGTTATTGGATCTCTGGCATGAGTCTGGATGCCTTTGTAGGAATTGCATAATCGACAGGCAAGCCACAGATTATCCTCATCATCACTCCCGCCTACTGCTTTGGGAATGATGTGTTCAATTTCTAGAATTCCCAAAACATATTTTTGGAGACTAAGGCAGTAACCGCACTGATTATTTGCTTGTATCCGTATTCGCGCCCGGATTTCTTCTGAAATTTGACTCACTGGCTTAAAGGTTGAATCAATCCGCGTTTGACAGCTTCGCTCAGTGCAGTTGCTTTCCGCAAAAGTCCTTCCTGATAAATCTGCATCAGTGCTTGTAACTTTGGGCGCTCATCTTCACTAAGAGTACCTGCCTGTTGGCAATCGAGCAATTCACTCAGTCGTGCATCTTGTTCTGGTTCCATTTGCAGTTCAGTCAATGCTAGAACTTGTTCATCAGAGAGAACAGAGATAGGTTCTAGGTTGTTAACTTCTACACTGACGGGTGGAATCGAGAGTTGAAGAGTATCTGCCAAAATGCTAGCAATATCCCGATTGGCTAGCCGTGCAAAGCGTTCGGCACGTTGGTAAATCTCGTCTGGCAAGGTAATGGTAATTTTAGTACTCATGACTCTGCAATAAATCTTCTTCTCTATTTTTACCTGCGATCGCACCTGCTCTCAACGATGAATGCGATCGCTTTGCCAATCACCATAATGTAGCTCTAGAGGTGTGAGCATCTTCCCGCCAACGCACCGTGGTGGTTTTCGTCCAACCAAGACATAACCGTGCTTTGTCTACAATAGCTCGTCCTGCTATTGATGTCCTAAGCGAGTTTGACATACATCTGTTATGTAAGCCGAGTATTTTACTTTTGGCGTAGCATAAATGTCTTCTATAAACTAATTTTTATATCCTGTATTACAATATAGATGAGTTAGCTGTCCATTCTCTAAACTTGCCAATCCGCCATCTTCCTTACGCTGGATATGATCGATAGAAATTGAGTTTCTGTGGATAAGTCCATTGCAAATTTTACACTTTTGTGCATTTTGTAATGCATCTCTTATAAAAATCTCACTCTTTTTATTTGTATTAAAGTCTTGTGCAGAGGAATAAATTTCTTGATTTATTGTACGAATAGTCAAATACTGAAAATCACTGCTAGAGATAATCTCATTTATAACATTGTCGATTGATTTTTCGTTTTGTAAACTAGTTACAATTTGCTGGAACATTTTTGATACATCTTTGTAGCCTTTTTGCACAGACTTATATTTTAAATAAATCTGCTGAATCAAGTAATTATATTTTATAAGGCATTCTTCAAACTGTTCCCGTACTTTAATGAAGTCATTAATCTTTTTTCTTTTATCAAGTTCCATTACAAAATCTACTACAGCGAACAAGGATACTGGTCTATGCCGTCCATCTTTTGAGTAGAAGTAGATAACTGGATGTAAACCCAAAGATGAGGGATGATTACTGTTTAATCTATACACAATTTTTCTGGTGTTTTTTAAAATTTGTATTGTCGCTTCACCAGTTAAGTCATCATTAATTCCCTTATTATTAAAATCAAGATTATTAACAACATTCACAAAATCTAAAATTAGTGGTAATGTTTGTGATGAATATAGTTTTCCTCCAACTGGTATGTCCAGAGTTTTTATAGGAGTTTTTAACTTAGGCGCAAAAAGTATCTCATTAATCTCTTGAGCTATTTCTTGTATTTGATATTGTGTTTCACTTAAAAAAGATGACCAATATTTATGCCCTTTGCCGCTTCTAATAATTGCACGCGCTGCAATACTGTTAGGCTTTTTCCTAGATTCAAGGAGTTTTAGCTCAGTTTTATCAATCGGTGCAGCTTGTTGATTAATTTTGAAGAATGAACTTTCTGCTTTAGTTGCATCACCTTCAACCCATTGAAGCTGAATTGCTAAGGCTGCTAGATTTTTAGAATATTTGACAACTTCGGGTTTAACTTTATCAGGATGTGTGGAAGCCAGCTTAAAATCATCATAGGAGCCAACTGTTTTGTTCACCAATTTTCGTGTTTCTTGAGCAACTTCTAATTGTTCGTCAGGAATTACCCCATCATAAAAGCTTTTTGAAATTTTACTATCCCCATAATCATCGTTTACCCAAGCAGATAAAGCACTCAATCTATGGCTACCATCAATTACAAATAAGTAGCCACCTGTACTTCGCCATAAAATAATTGCTGGTATTAAATCACCTTCAATAAAACTTTTAATAAATTCACAAATTCTATTTTTATCCCATTCGTTAGTTTCTCTTTGAAAATCAGGTTTTCTGATGTTTGAAAAAAAGAATGAGTCTGTTTTAAGGTCTTCAATAGAAATTGTTTCTTTTTTCTTCCCTAGATTAATATTTTCTTCAACATCAAAATCTTCTCGTGGAATTAGAGCATCTAGATTAACTTTAGCCATGATGTTTTCGCTTATAGTTTGTACTGTATACTATTTAACTAAAAATTATAAGTCAAGCTCATCTGTGATCATTAACCCTGAGTATAATAGCAGAAGACTAAATCAGCAGCTTCGTGTAGTTCAGTGTTAAAACTTACGCCAGATGTGAATGAGAAAGGTCTTGTAGCACATAAGGGTTTCTCAACTAGCCCAAAATCATAGTTTTAGGATTATTAACGAAATGACAAGGGTTTCAAGACTTAATTCACATTAGGCGTAACTTATATTTGAGTATTTATTCCAGTAAAAAACTATATTTCCTGCTGAACCAATCACTGAGCATGAAGTGAGCACAAAACTGAGCACTTCTACCAGATAAACACACCTACGCTAAAGACATCAAACAATAGCGTAAGGTTACTAATATGACTCAAACTCTAGAACGCCAACCCGGTGGCTTATACGTTCAAACTCCTAACCAACAGCAAATTGCTTTTCCTCTCAAGCACACGGAAGTGCAAGCTAAGGTTGCAGGTAATATCTCACGGGTGGAAGTTACCCAAAGCTTTGAAAATCCTTTCACCACTACCCTAGAAGCCGTCTACATTTTCCCATTACCAGATGAAGCGGCTGTGGATGATATGCTGATTCGCATTGGCGACAAAACAATTAAAGGTAGTATCAAAAAACGCCAAGAAGCACAGCAAATCTACGAGCAAGCGAAGCAACAAGGACGCACGGCGGGGTTGCTGGAACAGGAACGGGACAATATTTTTACTCAATCTCTGGCTAACATCAAACCTGGCGAGCAAATTGATGTGATTATTCGCTACTCTGATAGCCTGAAATTTGAGGGTGGGAATTATGAGTTTGTCTTCCCGATGGTTGTAGGGCCGCGTTACATTCCAGGGACAACTATTGAGGAAAATACAGTAGGTGGTGGTTCGGCTGCTGCACCGATGATGTCTAATCAAGATACCGATTTAGTACCAGATGCTTCGCGCTTGAATGCACCCATTTTGCCATTGGGTACTCGCTCCCGCCATGATATCAATGTGACGGTAGAAATTGATGCAGGTGTTGAGATTCAAGATGTTAGCTCTCCTTCTCATCAAATCCAGATTTCCTACCAAGGACAGCGAGTGCTAGTAAAACTTGGCGGTGGAGACACAATTCCCAACAAAGACTTGATTTTACGCTATCAAGTTGCAGGCAATTCCACTCAAGCAACCATACTCAACCAAGCTGACGAACGCGGTGGACACTTTGCACTGTACCTAATTCCGGCTCTCCAGTACCGCCCAGAACAGGTAGTTCCTAAAGATGTGGTATTCCTCATCGATACCTCTGGTTCTCAAAGTGGCACACCACTGATACAATGTCAGGAATTGATGCGGCGTTTTATCAGCGGACTCAATCCCAACGACACTTTTAGTATTATTGATTTCTCAGATACCACTCAACAACTCTCGCCTGTTCCTCTCCCCAATACGCCGCAAAATCGCGCCCTAGCAATTCAGTATGTAAATCAGTTAAATGCTGGTGGCGGAACGGAGATGTTACGCGGTATCCGCGCTGTCTTGAACTTCCCAGTAACAGATCCCGGACGCTTGCGGAGTATTGTACTGCTCACTGATGGCTATATCGGCAACGAAAACCAAATTTTGGCAGAAGTGCAACGTCATCTCCAAGCAGGAACCCGCCTCTACAGCTTTGGTGCAGGTAGTTCGGTGAATCGTTTCTTACTCAACCGCGTTGCGGAATTAGGACGGGGTATTGCTCGCGTCATTCGCCACGATGAACCAGTTGATGAAGTTGTAGAAAAATTCTTCCGCCAAATCAATAATCCTGTCTTAGCAAACATCAACTTGCAATGGGAGGGTGATGGCGGATCGCCAGAAATGTACCCTTCCACACCACCAGATTTATTTGCCGAACAGCCGTTAGTGCTATTTGGACGCAAGCCTGACAGCCGCACTGGAAAACTGCATATCAGTGGAATTGCTGCGGGTGGTACACGCTATCAACAAACCTTCAACTTAAACTTTGAGAAAACAGGTAATCCGGCCATAGCACAACTTTGGGGACGTTCCCGCATCAAGGATTTGATGAATCAGATGGTGAGTGGCGAAACTAAAGTAGGCGTAGAAGCAGTGACAGATACGGCTCTTAGCTATCAACTGTTATCGCAGTATACCGCCTTCGTTGCAGTCAGTGATGATGTGCGAGTCAATCCCACTGAGACTTCTGTGTCTGTGCAAGTACCTGTGGAAATGCCTGAAGGTATTAGCTATCAAGGAATATTTGGTAGTGCTGCTCCAACTTTAATGGCTGCTGCTCCAGCCACGGGAATGATATACCCCACAGCAAAACTATCTGCTCCACCACCTCCAGCGCCTATGTCTGTTCCTGCTCCAACGACAGCAATACCATCATTTGAAGAGATAGACTCATTAACTGTAGAAAGAAAACGGGCTAAAAAAGAGACTAATCGTCCATTCCCAGGTGGAGCGCCAAATACTAATCAGTATGATGTGGGATCGGCAATTCCTTCTGCTCCCAGAGATGCAGAATTAGAAGATTTAAAAGCCAAACTTTCAGAAGGAATTGCGCCTGTCTCTCATCTCCAAATTGTGAGTGTATCAGGATTAGATCAACAGATGATTTCTCTTCTGACCCAACACTTGCAATCAATTCGGTTTATTACAAATTTCAATGGTGATTTAGTCTTTGATTTACAAATCAACAAAGGACGGGTAAGACAGGTGCTACTTGATGAACAGTTGTCTTCTTTTAAGGAAGAAACAATCATTGAGACAATCAGGCGATCGCTCTTGACTTGGCTACCGCCACAGACACTGACAACTACGGTGATTCTGACAATTAGAATTCAACATTAATCGCTTAAATAAACTATTAATACCGGGATAAATTCCGGTATTTTTGTGTTTACTAAAATAACTAAATTCTTGAGTAAGTTCTAAATGTGTTTGCGGACAAATTGAATTACTTCTATTAGCCCTTGTTGAGTTTTTAAGTTAGTGAAAATAAAGGGCTTATCGCCACGCATTTTTTTTGCATCTCGTTCCATCACATTTAAATCTGCACCGACATAGGGCGCAAGGTCGATTTTGTTAATTACTAATAAATCAGATTTAGTAATTCCTGGCCCACCTTTGCGAGGGATTTTATCACCTGCGGCTACATCAATTACATAAATTGTTAAATCTACTAATTCGGGGCTGAATGTAGCTGCTAAATTATCGCCGCCGCTTTCCAAAAACACTAAATCTAAGTTAGAAAATCGCTGTTCTAATTGTTCAATTGCTGCCAAATTCATCGAAGCATCTTCGCGGATCGCCGTATGGGGACAACCACCAGTCTCTACACCCAAAATGCGATCGCTTGCTAAAGCCTGAGAACGCACTAAAAATTGTGCATCCTCCTGAGTATAAATATCATTCGTCACCACCGCAATCTGATACTGCTCGCGCAAAGCCTTACACAAAGCATCTACTAATGCAGTCTTCCCCGAACCCACCGGGCCAGCAACCCCTACTCGAAATGTGTTGTTTGTCATTTGTCCTTGGTCATTTGTCATTTGTCGTTGATTCTTTCTCCGTGTCCTCTGCGCCTCTGTGGTTCGTCAACTCCGAAACAACCTTGTATACAGCGTTTCATGTTGCATACTAGCTAAAGACAAACCCCAAGTACAACAACTCAGTTCATCATCCTCCAAAGCCAAAATTTCTACCGCCGTAGTACTCAATAATTCTTGTAAATCCAGTAATAACTGCTGTCCAGCTGTTTGTCCTAAAGGAATGAGCTTTACCCCAGCAGTAATTAAATTACTTGCCCAACTATGCAGATATCCTAATAAACCAGCTTTAACATCAACTTGCCAATGAGCAGCAGCAATACCAAAAGCGATCGCATAATTGCAAGGATTACCAACACTACTGGTAATTGGTAGGATCTGTGGTTGTAGTTTACCAAGTAACTGGATAAGCGATCGCCCCATCTGCCAGCTAGAGTTACGTAACTCTTCTGTTTCTCTCGCAGCAGATAACCATCTATTCCAATGAATTAAAGCCTCTAAATCACCAATTTTCACAGATTTGTAAGCACGTAGCATCACCGCCGCTTCTACTCGAATTGCCCCATAACGCAGTTGAGAATTTAACCATTCTTGGAGATTTTGCTGATTTGCAATAACACCTTGTTCAACCAAAGTTTCTAAACCTTCAGAATAACTATATGCTCCCACAGGTAAAGCTGGGCTAGTCAACTGCAAAATCGATAAAAAACAGCTATCAGTGAGCGTGATGTCCATAAGCTCCCTGTTCTGGCTGAAATGGTAAAATTTCTTCTTTAATTTCTAGCCCCAGTTGTTCCAACATTGTGCGTAAAACTGAGTCAGTCGATAAGCGTAAATAGTGAATTGTAATTTCTACAGGTACATGACGATTGCCTAAATGATAAGCTGCCCGTAGTAATAACTGTGGTGTTTGGGCAAAGACAGTCAATACTGGTTCTGGTTTAGCAGTAATCCTAATTAAATTACGTTGGGTTTCATCCTGGAGAATATCACCATCTTGTAGTACCGTTCCTCTGGGTAAACGCAAAAACACAACTTTGCCATCTTCTGTTTCCCAGCGATGACGACTGCGGGTGCGTTCTTCCGCAGTTAGAGGGAGGGTAAAGCTAACTAAAGCATCAAGATCGGGCGGTTTACGTTGGGTAAACGTCAACATAATTAATAATAAATAGTGACAACAACCTTCAAGTACTGCACGGTCATTGCCACATCATAAAACGGTAGCAGGGAAGTAGAGGAGACAGATTAACACTTTTTCGTCTGCATGAGCTTAAAAGACTTCTTGCTCAAGGACTCAGCTTTGTTTGTCTACTGGAACCAAGATGTAGGCTGTCTGATCGTCAGGTACGTTAGTTTTTTGAGTACTAGGCTGCTCATGTTCAACTACCCTATTACCTAGGTCTACTGTATTTTGGACAGTATCATTAACACTAACAGCTGTACCCTTAACAGTAGATACTGTATCTTGAACAGTGTTATTAACTTTGACTGATGACACCTTGACGGCGCTTACTGTATTTTGGACAGTATCGTTAACACCATGAGCTGAAGTTTTGACAGCATCCCCTACATCTTTTGCAGTGTCGTTAACACCCTCAGCTACAGTCTGGATGGCATCTCCTACATTTTTTACAGTTTGGTTCACACCATCAGCTGCACTTTTTACGCCATTTCCTAAATTTTGGATAGTTTGGTTAATTCTTTGGGCTGTACCTTTAATACTTAAAGCCACAGCTACTGCACCCAATGTAGCACCAACGATCGCTCCCATTGCTACTTTAGCTAGATTATTCGTGCCCCTATCATCTGTATAAGTTTCGGGTTCTTCTGTAACCAGATTAATCTCGCCTTGAGTCTTATCTAAAAGCTGGGGGTTTTCATTCATAGTCATTTTCTCCTTTGTCACAAAACCACTTAAGGCTTATCTATCTTCAGTATTTCTAAGCCCTGAGAACTCAGGAATACTTGTGCTCTCAGGACTTATTACTCAACAATGTTTGCTGAAGTTCGCACTAACAAAATCTAGGTTGGGAATATCAGCTATCTGTTCCTAACATTCAGTCAAGGCGAGCAATTTCTTCTTCCAGGGAGCTGTCTTCTAAAGAAGTTAGGTTTCCCACATCTTCTGTGGTAACTGAAGTAATAATCAGTCCCTCTGTCTGTTCTGGAGATGAAATGTAGAACATTGACTCACGGTCTGGTTGACCTACGCCCATTTGCTGATTCATGTTCTGTTGGCTACCTGTCATCTGGCCTTGAGATTGATAGCCTTGATTCCCAGATGGTTGGAAATCGTTAACTCTATCCTTGGCTGATTCTGCTGTACCTTGCACAGCTTGGTTAACACTCTGAGCTGTACTTTGTACTGCGTCTAGTGTACCTACTGTAGTTTGCCTAGCTACATCAGTGACGTTCTGTGCTGCATCTTTGGCGATGTTCGCGCCAGCTTGTACAACTTGACTAACGCCTTGAGCTGTATTTTGTACTGCGTCCAATGCACCTGCTGCGGTTTGCTTGACTCCCTCAGCGACACCTTCTGCTGTATCCAAGGTTCCACCTACAATAGCTTGAGAAGCCCCTTCAGCAACACTCTTTGCTGCTTCTCCTAAACCTTTGGCTGTTTGACCAAGACCTTCACCAATAGTCTTGGATGCCTCTGCTATACCTTTGGCAGCAATATTCAAGCCTAGACCAATTCTTCTACCCGCTAGAGCACCTACTGTAGCACCAATGAGTCCTCCTATGAGCGCTCTAGTTAACATAGGATTCATGCCTCTATTTTCTGAACGAGTATCAGGTTGAGGCATATTTGTAGGAGCATTGACATCTCTAGGTACTTCAGCACCTCTGTTGATGTTAGTTGAACCTGGATAAGATTGACCCGTTGCTGTACCACTATATCCAGTTCCAGATACTCCATCCACTCTGTTCATATTAGTAGTTGAACCTGGATAAGATTGACCTGTTGCTGTACCACTATATCCAGTGCCAGATACTCCAGCATCTTGGTTCATATTAGTTGAACCTGGATAAGATTGACCTGTTGTTGTGCGGTCAGTATTTCCACTTTGATTGTTCCAAGCCTGGCTGCTTTCAACCATATCAATGGTCTCCTTAGATTAAAAAGAATTAGCAAACATTCAGATGAATGTTAATCATTACCAGCTATTAACCTAACAATTAAAGACATTAAGTTAACTACTCTAAAGAAACACATCATTAGGTTTTTTAAAATCTAGAGGAGTAGTTTTTTTATCTTAGTTGCTAATCAAAAGAGCAAGAACGAACAGCTATAGCAAAATCCTTTGCAGAGACTGAATCGCAGCATAAAATGATTAACAAAATTATTAATATCTATTGTATCTCTGGCGACATTTAAAAAGTATCGGATATAGGAAAAATAAGCGTATAACGATGATTGATTCAGTAATATTCACAATCTCTTTCAGAGTAACTTTATTTTTAAGCAGAAATTAGCTAAGAACTTGTAATTACATAGCAGAGCATGGTTATATCACCAATATTTATCTGAATACTGACCCAATTATTGTTGACATCCGATTGCGGATGGATTATGCCATTAGCTATAAATAGCACTAACATAGGTTGCGCTTGTGCAAGGTAATTCACTCCTGCTTTTAAAGGATTTAGCAAACTCATCTATGTAGCTCATTAAGCTTGTTCAGCGATCGCAAAATCATATAAATGATGTGCCATTTGCAATTTAGAACAAGGAGCGATTTCTTGCTGTTTTCCTTGTTTGTTTAAGAATATCGCTTGATTATTAGCGCTACCAAAACCACTATCCATTTTATCGATAGGATTAGCAACAATCATATCTAACTGTTTAGTTTTTAATTTCTCTAAAGCAGGCGCGACAATATCGCCAGTTTGAGCAGCAAATCCAATTAAAAGTTGATGAGGCTGCTTCAGCTTTGCTAATTCACTCACAATATCTGGTACAGATTCTAGGGGTAAAGATTGAGGAAGCGATCGCTTGGGTAATTTCTCTGTACTATAATCTCTGGGCTTAACATCCGCCACGGCTGCGGACATGACTATCACATCTGCACTCGCTAAATACTCTCGCATCACCTGCTGCATTTGGTCAGCATTAATCACGGGAATTGCTTGCACTCCTAAAGGCACAGCCCAAGTGGCTGGCCCATGTACTAAAGTGACGTTTGCACCTCGGTGGAGTGCGGCTTGTGCTAAAGCTAGTCCCATTTTCCCAGTTGAAGGATTGCCAATAAACCGCACGGGGTCAAGATACTCTCGCGTTCCCCCAGCACTAATTAATACCCTTTTCCCGGCTAAATCTCGTTTACCGCCTGTGTGCAATAGAGATTGAATATAAGTCAAAATCTCTGGCGGTTCTGCCATCCTACCAGCACCCACGCGATCGCAAGCTAATAATCCCGATGCCGTACCCATGCCATGATACCGGCTATCTACTAATAATTGCTGCCAATTGCGCTGTACTGAAAGCTGTTCCCACATATCTGTATTCATTGCTGGTGCTAACAGCACAGGACAAGTAGAAGCCAACACAGTATTTGTCAATAAATTATCTGCCATCCCATAAGTTAACTTGGCTAATGTATTAGCAGTTAAAGGTGCAATTACCATTAAATCTGCCCATTCACCCAATTCAATGTGCAATGGCCGAGAGTGAATTGGTTGCCAAAACATATCATCCGTATAGGCGGGATGACGGGAAAGGGTGGCTAAAGTTAGGGGTGTGATAAATGCTTGCGCTGAATTGGTGAGAATGACGCGCACTTCCACCCCGCTTTTAAACAGCGTCGAAACTACCTCACAGACTTTATAGGCGGCGATACCGCCGCCTACACCGATTAAAACCCTAGATAATTTTGGATTAAGCATTGGCGATCGGGATGAGAAAATAAGATTAAAGTACTTTCATCATTCATCCTTCACACTTTATACTTTATCCTTTATCTAAGCTTCATCGTAGGGTTCTAAATCTAAGAGGTGGATATAGGGTTCAACTAATTCCGGACGCTGAAATGCGATCGCTCGCAGTATATGCCAATCATTCAAACCCTCAAAAGCATTGCTATAATTATCCATCTCTAGACGTGTAGCTAAATCCTCAACTTCTGCCACAGTCATGGCAGCAATTTCTTTCCTAGAAATGCCTAGAGTTTTCATAATGCTTGCCCCTCCCTATTGCAGCATTCGCACCCAGCATGGGTCGGGTTGTGCTTTTCACGGCCACCCAATATATCTTACTCATTAGATGGCGTGAATTTTGTAAAAATTTTCCGGAATTCTACGATAATTTGTAAAAAAATTGCAACTAATGCTACTCAATTGCATTTACAACAAAATTCCGTAGCAGGTCTAACATTTGTAAACCGACTTCATGACCCATATCAAATTCTTCGTATTGCACCGCAACTCCCACAGATTTAAGAGTTTCTCTTGCTTTTACAGCAGCTGATAATGGTACAACTTCATCTTGTCTACCATGAGTAATTAATGTTGGTGGAAAATTATTTTTAGTAACCTTCCCCACTTCAGGATGTAAATAACCACTCATGGCAACTAAACCCGCTAAAGGCAAGTTTAATCCCACATCCAAAGTCATTGCCGCCCCTTGAGAAAATCCACTCAAAACTGTCCGCGATAAAGGTACACCAGTCACACTTTCTAACGATAGCAACCAATCTGTGAGTATTTGCCGACTTTCTGTTAATCCCTGATACATATTTTCCGATCTCAGGTCATACCATGCCCTACCTACGGGAGCATAGGGATAAGGATAAGGCCCATTAGGAAAGACAAACTGGTAATCTGGCAAATCAAAAAACGGCAATAAAGCTGCCACATCATCGGCACTGGCACCCCAACCGTGTAAAGTAACTATTAAGCCTGATGGTGCTTGCTCTGTTTCTGGGGGAACGGAAATAAATTCTAAAGTTTGAGTCATTAGTTTAGTAGTAATTAGTCAGGAAACAGTATTAAAGTACAACTGACTACCAACATAGGACAATCCTCATCCAAAGTATTCAACGGAAATAGAGGATTTCTGTAAAACTTTTTCTTCCCTTCTGACCTCTGCCTATCTGCCCTTCGGGTGACGCTCACAAGCTTGCTAACGCTGCGCTAACACCACTTGACGGCAGTTGCTACCCTGCGGGAAGCCGCCTCCGGCGTCTACAAGTCGGCAAAGCCGCCCAACGCACTGCCTCCTTTATGCCGGGAAACCCGTCCACCGCAGTGGCTCACCATCTGCCTTGCCCGAAGGGCAGGTAAAATAATCTTCTGCCTTCATTGTTTATACCAAAGGAAACTTGGGAATTATGGCGCGTCTGGCTCTGCTCAGTGTATCCAACAAAACAGGTTTAATTGATCTTGCCCGTAGCTTAGTTGAAGAATTTAACTTTGATTTAATTAGCAGTGGGGGAACAGCCACAGCCCTCAAAAATGCGGGAATACCAGTTACAAAAGTCTCTGATTATACAAGTTCACCGGAAATTTTAGGCGGTCGAGTCAAAACCTTACATCCCCGGATTCATGGCGGGATTTTGGCACGAAAGGATTTTCCTCAAGATATTGCTGATTTAGAAAATAATCAAATTCGTCCAATTGATTTGGTGGTAGTTAATCTTTATCCTTTTGAGGAAACTATTGCTAAACCAGGCGTAACATTACCAGAAGCGATTGAGCAAATTGATATCGGTGGGCCAGCAATGTTAAGGGCTGCATCTAAGAACTTTGCTCATCTGACAGTGTTATGCGATCCCGCCCAATATGATGAATATTTACAGGAATTACGTCAAAATAATGGTGCAGCTTCCCTAGAATTTCGTCAAAAGGCTGCCTTAAAAGGCTTTTTACATACTGCTAGCTACGACCAAGCGATCGCATCTTACCTCGCCGCCGCACAGCCGAGTGAATCTTCGTTACCCCAGCAATACAGCCTTTCTGGACAACAACTACAATCTCTGCGTTATGGCGAAAATCCCCACCAAAGCGCTGCTTGGTATGAAACTGGAAATACCCCAACTGGCTGGGCGGCTGCAACTAAATTACAAGGTAAAGAACTGAGTTACAACAACTTAGTTGATTTAGAAGCAGCACGCCGCATCATTACTGAATTTACAGATACTCCCGCAGCTGCAATTCTCAAACATACTAATCCCTGCGGTGTAGCTTTGGGAGATAACCTGAAAGAAGCTTACGAAAAGGCTTTTAATGCTGATGCTGTTTCTGCTTTTGGGGGAATTGTTGCTCTTAACCGTCCAATTGATGAGGCTACAGCCAGTGAGTTAACCAAAACCTTTTTGGAATGTGTGGTAGCCCCAGGCTGTGAAGGAGATGCGCAAGCAATTCTCGCAGCTAAATCCAAAGTCCGGGTTTTGATTCTACCAGATTTGAGCAGTGGCCCTAAAGAAACCGTGAAAGCGATCGCAGGTGGTTTTCTCGTGCAAGCAGCTGATGATGTAATTGCTGACACCAGCCAATGGAAAATTGTCACCGAACGTCAACCCACCGAAAGCGAATTAGCCGAATTGCTATTTGCTTGGAAAGTTTGCAAGCACGTCAAATCGAATGCCATTGTTGTCAGCCGCGATCACGCTACTTTGGGAGTAGGTGCTGGGCAAATGAACCGCGTTGGCTCAGTTAAAATCGCCCTCGAACAAGCTGGAGACAAAGCTAAAGGTGCATTTCTCGCCAGCGATGGCTTCTTCCCCTTTGATGACTCAGTTAGAACAGCAGCAGATGCGGGAATTACTGCCATCGTTCAACCAGGAGGAAGCTTGCGGGATCAAGATTCTATCAAAGCTGCCAATGAATTAGGTTTAGTCATGGTGTTAACAGGTGTAAGACATTTTTTACACTAATTTTGTGCCCGTGTCTAGTACAGTTCATAAACTGTCACTCTATATACTTGTGTCCGCTTGAAAGAACTGATATTTTATAGTTGTGTGTGAGGAGCAAGTTAAAGATAAAAAACGCCTGGGGTGGAAACACGGCAACACTCCCGGGCGTTTTTTACTTGGTACTTTCAAAATCAGCGGCATGAGGGAATGAGGGAGAGAAAGAGAATTGTGAACTATGCCCAATGCCCAATAACACCTTAACTTTGATCGGGAACATCAATTCTAGCTGTGCCTACAGGAATATCTCCTTGCAATCCCACTCTCTGAGCAGTCACTCCATAAAGTAGTATTTTCCCAGAGGGAATCCTTCTTTTGATACCTGTAAACTGCACTTCCACAGAACCGCCAGGTGCTACTGGTTGCTCAAAGGTAACTGTCAAACGTTCTTGGGTAATCCCTGTCTTTGCTGGAATTTCTCTACCCGATTGGTCTTGAATCTGAACTTTCTCAAAGCGTTCCATCTGATATGGCAGAGTAATCATTAAATCTTGCACAGACATCCCAGCTACTGCCACTCTAATAAAGTGAGTATCGTTGCGGATGCCAGAGCCAGTGATATGGGGAACGTTAATTTTAGATGCTATTTGAGATTGTTTCTGCGTATCTAGTTTTTCGTATTTGGCAGGTGCAGCTATAGCCGCAGCAGATGTAGTGAGTATTAAAGCAGATAAACTACCACAAATTAATCTTTTCATGATATCAACCTGATTGCGTTTCTGGGTGAAGCAAAAGCTTGATGTCGCTCAAGCGCCTGTAACTAATAGATTGATTCATGACGATGAGATAAAGCTGATTGATAAATGAAATTATTCTGAGATTTGAATATTAATTTTCTCAGCTAGAACTGTCTTAGAAACAATCGCTAAAAACCCTTGTTGCTCAAGGAATACGGTTTTTTAATCAAAAGCTATAACTCTATTCAGGAAAAACTCATTTTTCTGGATAATATTTCGATTACATTGAAAATATAGAGAAATAAGCCTTTGAGTTTTTATTGAATAAATCAAATATTTAACTTTTGCACCTGCTAGCTCAGAAGGAACAATCAATCATGAAATGCTTAAATTATGTCGAATTACTTAACGCTTTATTTAACCCAGTGCGTCAGCGCCTGGAAGAGATAGAAATTAACAACCAAAAACTGGCTCGTTTATTGTGCAAACTTATCCCAGCTTACTGTCCGTTTGCGCGAGATATTAAAATTTTTGGTAAGACAGTATTGCATATTCCACCATTGTGCAAGCTCAATCCTCTTTACGAGCAACTTATGGCTTTGCGCTTCAGGTCTTTGTCTTATTTAGCAGATATATGTGGTGAAGATGTAACAGCGTATTGCTAATTAATAAAATACCAGGAGGTGAATAAGTGTAATGAATCTTCTCCATTTTTATGAAAAATTCAACAAATTTCTGCAAGCCAGAATTGATTGCTCTTCATTGCAATTTCGCCTCACTGTAGGCACGATAATTATCTTTACAGTCATATTGAGTAGTTTTAGTATTTGGATAAATTGGGAAATTCAACAATTTCTCATCACCAGTGATGAATACACCAAACTTTTAGCATTTAGGCATAATCTGGCGAGTATGAGTATTTTGGCGATCGCAACTACTATAATTTTCGCCACTGCGTTCATCAAACAATCGCTTTTGCCATTGCGACAGATAGCTACTTACACGGCTGAACTGAAACCTCACCAACTAAATTTCAATCAGACACCAAGCGAACTGAAAGCCCTAGCACTGAACTGGCAGGATCTATTGCTAAGGCTGCAACAAGTGAAAGAACAACAGCAACAGTTGACTAAGAACTTAGCTCACGAATTACGTACACCTCTGAGCTTGGTTTATGGATATCTGCAAAGAACTCTACAACGCAGCCATAACTTAACAAACTCCCAGCAAGAAGCTTTAGAGATGGCTGTCTCAGAAGCACAACGCATGACTCAAATTTTGCAAAATTTAATAGATTTGGCAAGAGCACGTAGTAGTATGATGCTGTGGCAACCAGAATTTTTAGTATTGAATGATTTAGTTGCAGATATAGTAAAGATTACAGAAAAATTTGAGCATCGGGCGATTCATTTGGAAGTTACCCCGTTTCCTGTGAGAGTCAAAGCAGATCGGAACCAACTCATGCAAGTACTAAGCCATTTAATTGGTAATGCAGTGAGATACTCAAATGTAGGTGAGTTAGTTACCTTGCGTCTGGCTCAAGCTGATAATTGGGCGGTGATTCAAATTAGCGATCGCGGTTGCGGAATTCCTCTAGATCAGCAATCTCTAATTTTTGAACCCTTGTACCGAGTCGATCCGTCACGCACCCGTTTGACTGGGGGAGCAGGCTTAGGTCTATCCATCGTCAAAGACCTAGTAGAAAGTATAGGTGGTAGGGTTGCAGTGCATTCAGAGTCAGGTGCAGGCAGCAATTTTATTTTAAGATTACCTGCTTTAGGAGAAAAATATGGCAGCACACATCCTTTTAGTTGAAGATGAAGTTAAACTAGCTCGATTTGTCCAATTAGAATTGAGTAGCGAAGGCTATCAGGTGAGTGTAGCCCATGATGGCATTGAGGGCTTGACTTTAGCACGAGACTCATCACCAGATTTAGCAGTCCTTGATTGGATGTTACCAGGACTTTCGGGTTTAGAAATTTGCCGCCGTCTGCGTGCAACTGGTAACTCAATCCCAGTGATATTATTGACAGCAAAAGATGAAGTAAGCGATCGCGTCGCTGGTTTAGATGCTGGTGCTGACGATTATGTAGTCAAACCCTTCAGTATTGAGGAACTTTTAGCCAGAATTCGCGCCCATCTCCGCCGCACTCAAGAAACAGACGAAGATGTTTTACAGTTTGAAGACTTGAGTTTAAATCGTCGCACTCGTCAAGTATTTCGCGGTAACCGCGCAATTGAGTTAACTGCAAAAGAGTTTGACTTGTTAGAGTACCTGCTAAGTCATCCTCGCCAAGTATTTACTAGAGACCAAATTTTAGAAAAAGTTTGGGGTTACGACTTCATGGGTGATTCTAATATTATCGAAGTCTACATCCGCTACTTGCGTTTGAAGTTAGAAGAAAATAACGAGAAACGCTTAGTTCATACAGTGCGCGGTGTTGGTTATGCACTGCGGGAATAGCCCTTGGTTTTTGTGACTAACTGCACAGAAATCTGCTTAGAGAAGAAAAATAATATCCCAGTTAATACAAATTTTAAAAAAGAATGTGCGTGAATAATATAACTTCACTATTCCAGCTTGTTTATGCTCAAAGGGGAGTTGCTTCAATCCAATTCCACAAATGTCTGACTATATTTGACTATGTGATTTGAAACTATGGAACCAGTCTTCAAACTTGCATCTGTTTTCAACATAGAAATACTTCTCAAGTTGATGAGTGAATTCTATGCACACGAGCAGTTGTCTTTTGATGAACAGGCTGCACGTTCAGCTTTAAAAAGCATTTTGAATAATGATTACTATGGTCAAATCCACCTGATCTATCTAGACAAGGAAATCGTTGGCTATCTAGTTGTGACATTTGGTTTCAGCTTAGAATATCGTGGGCGTGATGCTTTTGTCGATGAATTCTATATTCAGGAGAAGTATCGAAGACAAGGGATCGGAAAGCAGGGTTTACAGTTGGCTGAAAAGATTTGCCAAGAGCAAGGTGTTCAAGCTCTACATCTAGAGGTAGAACGTGGAAATATAAATGCTCAGGCTGTGTATCGAAAAGCAGGATTTATTGATAGCGATCGCTATCTACTGACAAAATGGTTATAAACGATGACAAGCAAGCTTCCTACTCTGGTTGATTAACTTCCAACCAGTTAAACAAATCCTCAATAGCTGTAAAATCTAGCAACGCCTCACCAAGTTCCTCTAACTGAATGAGAGAATAGGTTTGGATGCGCCCCCGGACTTCTTGTTGTCGGTTTTACCCAAGGTTGTTTGTTCAGGAACAGTTGTGACATCCAGACCACGCGATCGCGCTACTCTAGTTTCTCGCATGATGATTCCACGCGAGAAGCAGTCTTTAACCCTAAAGTTTTTTTATTTTTTAGTTAATTGCTTTTACGGTATCGTTCAGCTACGGCAGATTTCCTTCAAATCAGCACCAGTAGCCTTATACCGCCTACTGCAACGGGATTTTTATACCTCCTAAACTTGAACTAAATATAGCGGTTTCTCCATTTATATGGTTTGATAAAGCTCTTCGTAGATATACTGGGGATGCCTTGAATCTTGATGCTCAAGCAAGTTTAACTATTGTCAATGATAGTGGTTATCTGTATGGATAGATTTGAAAATATATCGGTAAGGAGTTTTCGCCGTCTTCGGCAAGTCGATATTGAGATGAGAAATCTGATTGTTATGATTGGTGCAAATGGGGCAGGAAAAACCTCTTTCTTAGATGTTCTTTCAACACTAGCCGCTTCAGCCAATGGCAAGCTACAAGAGACATTGCAGTTTAAAGGTGGATTAAACGAAATTTTGACTAGAGGCAAAGCGCAGGAACTCGAAATCGCAGTTTCAATGAAAGTGCCAGAAGAAGAACCTTTGAAATATGGTTTAACATTGTCTCCTAAAGGCTTATCTTATGAAATCAGAAATGAAACTCTAACACAGCAGAGAAATCCAAGTAAACCTGAGCCCTTTAAGTACATTGAATCGCATAGATTAGATATTAAGTATTTTCAGGAAGGTAGCGGACTTTTAAGACCAAACTGGGAACATAATTATCTAGAAACATCACTTTCCCAAGTTCCTAAAATGTATCGTAAGCCTGAAAACTTGAGAAAAATCCTAGCTTCTTGTACTTATTACGGGGCACTTGATGTTTCGGAGAAAAGTCCAATTCGTTTACCTCAAGCAATGCGTCCTGCGAAGCTTCCTGGTGCAAGCGGTGAAGATTTAGTTTCCTGTCTCTATGATCTTCGGGAAACTGATAGAGATCGCTTTGAAATGGTTGAAGATGTTATTTCTACAGCATTTCCAGATTTTGAGCGGTTAAACTTTCCTCCAGTTGCCGCAGGAACTATTTCCATGACTTGGACAGATAGAAATTTCTCTCAGCCTATATATGTGCATGAGCTATCAGAGGGGACACTGCGGTTCCTTTGGTTAGTTACTCTTCTGCAAAGCCAAAGCTTAACAACAATAACTCTGCTAGATGAGCCAGAAGTCAGCTTACATCCCGAACTTTTGAGACATTTAGTATATTTAATGAGAGAAGCTTCAAAACACACGCAGCTTATAGTAGCAACGCATTCAGATCGGCTGATTCGATTTCTTGAACCAAATGAGGTTTTAATTTGTGACCTGGAAGAAGGTGAAGCAAGGATGACTTGGGCTGACACTCTTGATCTGGATAAGTGGTTGGCAGATTACAGCCTTGATCAAGTTTGGGCAATGAATTTGATGGGTGGTCGTCCATGAACATTGCTATTTTGGTTGAAGGGGCTACCGAGGTAGCTTTTAAAGAAAAATTGCGTGAGGTTCTCCAAACTCGTTTAGGGCAACACATGCCAAGACTTAAGTTTATTCCGCAAAATGGTCGAATTCCTAAAGAAGAAAAACTCAAGCGTGTAGTTGAAAATTTACTGACTGGCAATAGTGCTTATGATGCTGTAATTGCGCTCACAGACGTTTATACAGGAACTAATGATTTTCAAGATGCGGCTGATGCTAAAGCCCAAATGATGAATTGGGTTGGGAACAACCCCAAATTTTATCCCCACACAGCACTACATGACTTTGAAGCATGGCTTCTTCCATACTGGAAAACTATCCAATCCTTAGCCAAACATAATCGCTCTGCTCCTAGTGGATTTCCCGAAACGGTGAATCACCAAAAACCTCCTTCATACTGGATTAAGGAAATTTTCAAATCAGGAGGACGCCAAGACTATAATAAGCCTATTCATGGGGCAAAGATTTTGAAGGACAACGATTTGATGATTGCTATTCAGGCCTGTCCAGAACTAAAAGCTTTTGTAAATCGGATCATCTGTCTTTGTGATAAAACTCAAGTAATCCCTTAGTGCTCAAGATGCGGAGCAGTGAGCAAATTTCATGTCTAGTTTAGCAACACCAAAAATTTAGTGCATCTTTATGAAGTATTGGTATTAAACACATAAAAATGGGATAGGCAATTTGCCCATCCCAGTCAAAAATTAAGTTATAGCTGCAACCCTAAACTTTCAGGGTTCGCTCTAGGTTCCAGAAGTCCAAGAATTGGTGTACTCAATTTGGTCTGCTGTGAGGGTATCGATGTGAATTCCTAAAGCCTCTAATTTCAGGCGGGCAATTTCTTCATCTACTTCTCTAGGAACTGAGTGTAAACCAGGTTGCAATTTACCTTTGTTCTTCACTAGGTATTCAACAGCTAAAGCCTGGTTAGCAAAGCTCATATCCATCACTGCACTAGGATGTCCTTCCGCAGCAGCGAGGTTAATCAAGCGGCCTTCGCCCAGAACGATCACTGATTTGCCACTAGGCAATTTATATTCTTCGGTGAAGGGACGTACTTGCTTGACTTCTTTAGCTTGAGCAGCCAAGTATTTCAGGTCAAGTTCAATATCGAAGTGACCAGAGTTACAAACGATCGCGCCGTCTTTCATCGCGTCGAAATGTTCGCCACGAATTACGTGCTTGTTACCTGTGACTGTAATAAACAAGTCACCTTGAGATGCGGCTTCTGCCATTGGGAGAACGCGGAAACCATCCATTACAGCTTCGATGGCTTTAATGGGGTCGATTTCGGTAACAATTACATTTGCACCTAAACCACGGGCGCGGAGTGCTGTACCTTTACCGCACCAGCCATAACCAACAACAACAATGGTTTTGCCAGCCAGCAGGATATTTGTAGCGCGGATAATGCCATCCAGGGTGGATTGCCCTGTACCATAGCGGTTATCAAAGAAATGCTTGGTATCAGCATCGTTGACATTCACGGCGGGGAAGGTGAGAACGCCATCTTTGAACATGGCGCGTAGCCGCACAATTCCGGTTGTAGTTTCTTCAGTGGTGCCAATCAAATCAGCAATTTGATGTTGACGTTGCTGAATGAGAGTGGCAACGACATCACTACCATCATCAATAATGATGTTGGGGCGGTGATCGAGAGCTATTTGAACGTGGCGGTTATAGGTTTCGTTATCTTCGCCTTTTTGGGCAAAGACAGGAATTTCATGATCGACAACGAGGCTAGCTGCTACGTCGTCTTGAGTTGATAGGGGATTGCTAGCAATTAAAACTGCATCTGCACCACCAGCTTTCAATGCGATCGCTAGATGTGCTGTTTCTGTAGTAACGTGGGCACAAGCCACTAGCCGCAGCCCTGCAAAGGGTTTTTCTTGAGCAAAGCGATCGCGAATTTGCCGTAAAACTGGCATCTCGCGTCCAGCCCATTCAATGCGCTGTCTTCCCAAGGGAGCTAGGGCGAGGTCTTTAACCTCGTGCTTTAATCGGGGAGAAGTTGCGGTCATCAAAAATGTCCTCTAAAAAGTCAAAAAAGGTACGTAGTCTTTACGTATCCTAATAGATTATTCCACGACTTGCGATTTTTGGCTGTAATCTCCAAACACTAGTCGATGGTTCTGTCAACTAGCTTGACGCTCGATCGCAGTAATGTCAACTGAAGGCGCTTTGTATGAATTATGAAGTAGGAAATGAAAAACTCCACCCACAGATATAATTTCCCGCCGACTTGCGTTGAAAACTGCGCTAGCGCCACTGGCTGCTAAGTGCGTACTGAGTTTTTTCTTTATACTTTTTTCGTTTTTGATTTATCCTTGATCGGAGTAATATCAAAAACTCCTGTGGTTATTACCCGCAATAAAAACAGTATGATGTCATCTGCCTAAAGATATAAAATATCCAAGGTGAAAAATCTATCACCTAGAGGGATTGAACTTTAGACAAGTACATTTGCTGAAATTTATTGTGGAGGATAGCCTAGGGGGTGTTCAACAAGAGATTCTAAGCAAGGAGGTGTTGGAGTGCGCTTGAAATTTTTGGCGCTTGCAGGTTCAATGGCGATCGCCGTTGTATCTGTTCCAAAAGCTACAGCCCAGATTCCCTTTTTACCTAACTTGCCAACTCCTAGTAGTGTAAGTAAAGATTCAGACAATAGAATTGTTAGTGGCTGGATCTATTTAGATGGTCGTAGGTTGTTCCAGATAGCGGCTACAAGAGCTAACTTTCCAGAGCGATCGCAAAATATTCAACAAAACTTGAATGAAATTAGCCAAAATTACCTGCGTTCATCTGCACAAACAGTTAATGTACAGGTGCAAAAAGCCAAAGATGCACCTGTAATTACAATCAACGGTCAATACCTAATGACTGTCACTTCCGAAGACGCGAGACTGCGAGAGGAAGATGCAACACTTTCAGCAAATCAAATCACAGATACATTGCAAGAGGCGTTGCAACGGGCGAAGCGAGAACGCAACACGCAATTTTTAATCGATCAAGGTAAAATAGCTGCTGGCATTGGACTGGCAATGATTGTCACGAGTTGGGGAGTATATTGTTGGCAGCGCCGTTCTCAACAACATCTCCTACATCCTGTCCCCCCAACTTCTCGCCAAACGCAACCAATTACCACTCAACTAAATCAACAGCAACATCAGCATTTACACGAAGTCAAGAAACGACTGTTTCAGCTGACTCAAGCTGGAATTTGGGGAGGTGGCACATTCATAATTTTGGGTCTATTTCCCTATACAAGAGTTTTTCAGTTAGGAATTCTCTCTGCTGCCCAAATTCCCCTGAGATTGGGTATTGTGGCATTGGGAACTTATGTAGCAATCCGTTTCAGCTATGCGTTAATTGACCGCTTTACCTCCACTCTGATCAGCAGTGGTGCTTTGTTCAATTCGGAAACCTCTGAACGTTTGCAACTGAGAGTTTCCACATTTTCGGGTGTGACTAAAAGTATTGCGACTCTTACCTGTGTGACAGTGGGCTTTTTCCTAGCACTAATCGCCTTGGGAATAGATATCGTTCCCTTGTTAGCTGGTGCGAGTTTAGTCGGTGTTGCAGTCTCCCTAGCTTCGCAAAACCTAATTAAAGATGCGATTAACGGTTTTCTGATCATCCTCGAAGACCAGTATGCTTTAGGCGATGTGATTAATGTCGGAACCGTGGGAGGCTTAGTAGAAAATCTCAATTTGCGGATGACTCAAGTCCGAGATTCCGAAGGACGGTTAATCACGATTCCTAATAGCGAAATCAAAATCGTTGCCAATCTTTCTAGTCGTTGGTCAAGAGCCGATTTAACGATTCCAGTAGACTACCAGGCTGATATTGACGAAGTTTTGAAGTTAATTAGCACTATTGCCTTAGAGATGGATGAAGACCCCTTATGGCAACATCAGATTGTAGAAACACCTAAAGTTTTAGGGGTTGATAATTTTGGCGATCGCGGTTTAATTATTCGTGTGTGGATTAAAACACAACCTCTCAAGCAATGGGATGTAGCACGGGAGTATCGTCGCCGTCTCAAAGTCGCCTTCGACCAAGCCGGAATCACCATTCCTGTACCCCAGCAGGCAATTTGGATCAATGATGTGCAATTGCAGCAACTTCAGGAGAATGGCAAAAGCAATTAAAGCTATTCGGATAAGTTAAAAAGTGTAAGCGTCACCCTTGAGATTGACGCTTACACTCCATAAATTTAGGCTATCCGTTCAAACGACCGTCATTGCGACCAGAGGGTACTCCACAGGAGAACTCGCAGAGTCGCAATCTCAACCCTTGCGATTGCGTCGTTCCACTGCGTTTCACTCGCAATGACATATTGAGTGTAATTTGCTGGACACCATAATTAAATGGTCTAATTTGCGATTGGCTTAATGTTTTGATTGACACGGAATAGGTTGGTTGGATCGTACTGATTCTTGATCGCAACTAGACGCTGGTAATTGTCACGGTAAGTAGCCTGGACTCGCTCTTGACCCTCCTCCATCATAAAATTAACGTATGCTGCGCCGCAGGAATAAGGATGCAATGCATTCCAATATTCCTTTGCCCAAGTTGTGATCTTCTCCGCGTTTGCTGGATCTGGATCGATACCAGCCATAATCATTGACCACTTTGCATCACGGAAACTGAAAGCCGTATCATTCTTACCGACTCGATGTACTGCACCATCAATGGGATACAGGTGCATAGTTGAAAGCAATGTTGGGATCTGCGAACCATATTTCACGTGTAGTGCGATCGCTTCATCGCTCAACTCGTTAACAAAATCACCCTTCCAGTACCACTGCAACCCTGATGGCATCAGTGCATCGAACATACTCTGCAAAGCAGGATAGGGTATTGAACCAATGTGTTCAAATGCTGGGTTTAAGTTGCGAATGGGTTGGAATGCTTCTTCTGCTTTCTCTGCTGCTCCGGTGTAGCACCAAATAATACCGCACATTGTCTTAGTGTGTAGGTGTTCTGGGAATGGCGGCCCCGGTGGTACTTTCAGCATGGCAAAGAAGCCATACATATCTTCCGGTGCGTTGGTGATGAACTCCCGATACCACTGCATAATTTCAACGGCCCGATCCAAATCCCACAGCATCGGGCCAGCATAAACAGTGCTGAGAGGATGTGCTTTGAATAAAAAGGATGTAACAACACCAAAGTTACCGCCGCCGCCACGAATCGCCCAAAACAAATCCTCATTTTCTTGGGTATTGGCGGTAACAAAACGGCCATCTGCTAGGACTATGTCTGCTTCTAATAGATTGTCAATAGTTAGACCATATTTACGAGTCAAATAGCCATGTCCGCCACCCAAAGTTAAGCCAGCAACACCAGTACTAGAGACAATCCCACTCGGTACAGCTAGACCGAATTCATGGGTTGCACGATCCATTTCTCCCCAGGTGCAACCGCCTTCAACCCGCACTGTATGAGCTACAGAGTTAACGCTAATGCCCTTCATAGGTGAGAGATCGATAACCAAGCCGCGATCGCAAATCGCCATACCTGCACCATTGTGACCGCCGCCACGAATCGCAACCAGCAGATTGTGTTCGCGGGCAAAATTTACAGAGGCGATCGCATCCTCCACATTTGTACAACGTGCAATCAGACGAGGGTATTTGTCAATCATGCCATTGTAGACTTTGCGGGCGTTGTCATAGTCTGCATCACCAGGACTCAAAACCTCACCGTGCAGGCTGGCCTTGAATGCTGCTACTGCTGCTTCTTCAAGAACGGTTTCTTCACCTGTGGTAGTAGCAACGTGCAAATTAACCATAATTTCTCCTGAGCTAGATATCGGTAGTTGAATGCCAATTCACCAGATGTTGAGCATGAGTCTTTAGGTAGGCTCCCGGCTGGAAGTGATGGTCGTAAAACTCCAAATCCAAGTGATGAGCCTGGAGATAAGTGAGAATAAACACACTGGAAACCGTGGCAGGGAATTTGCCGAAACGGTCATAGATGTATTGCGCCATCAGGGCAACACACTCCTTGAATTCTTCACTGTGAACCTCTGCACTGCCACGCACCTTGGCAGTTTCTTTCCAAGGCCCTGGTGTTTCTGGGTGGAATGGCCCACCTGCACCAAACTTCCGCTTGACAAAGGCTTCCACGGCGGTTCTCATATCGGGATAGTGGGGCGGACAAAAAGCCTCAAATACTCCTGGTAAACCTGTTGGGTTAGGGAGTGCCCAATGTTCGTCGGTGTCGTAGCGGAAACCCAAGCCTGGTACATCCGGATCGCCACTTGCACCCAATACAACGTGGCGGTCAATACCATCGAACATCCATCCACCCAACCCGATTGCTTGCAGCATCAGCATACCTGCATAGCAACTGGTCGAAAGTTCAGCAGTAGTTTCCGTCAAGGAATACTGATCGATGAACGTCATCGGGAAGGGTGCGTCTAGGTTCACCAAGTGTTGAAATTTTTCCAGCCCCGGAATCTGCTCTCGATTCACATCGTCATAGATGCAATAGCCGTTTTGCACCAAAAAGCAGAGGTTAGCGATCGTATGTTGGGCAATGTCGGCTACAGGAATAATCAGCAGACTTCCTGGAAGATTGACACACCAAGTATTGTGTCCTTCCATGTAAGGTTCAGCAGGCGGAATGTGTAAGCGATTTTCACTCAACTTGCGAATCCGTTGGCGATGGACTGCTAATAGTTCATCTAGATTTATTTCCCCATCTGCTTGTCGTTCTACTAAAGCAGGTGCATCGCGGGTTTCAAAAAGATAGACTCCCTCGTCATTAGTAAAAAAGATTTCAGTGGTATGGAAACCTGCGGCTGAAGGAAAGGTACGCCCTCCAGCCGCAGCCGAGTAGTTAGATAGATGTGGAGCATATCTGGCGTGACGTGTAATCATGTGGTGCCAGCCAGTGTTACCTGCGGCGGCGGTCAGAACCATCATCTGCTCTAGTTCTGTAAGCGGTAAAGGCTGATACTGAGATGTAAATGCCAATGGACCATCAGGAATCGCAGCACCAAGAGAGAACCGACGAGCGCGTCTACCAAATAAAGCCTCTACTAGCGGGAATTCTAAAGCTGTCTTCAAACCAGGTAGATATGTGTTTGTATTCATCTCTATACTTGCCTTCTAAATTTTGTTAAATTCAGGAATTCATAGAGAAAAATCACAGAAGTAAAAACCAGCTTTTTCAAATATTTGCTGGTGAGATTTGAGAGCTAGTTGAAGTTGAAAAAGTTTAGATATTATTAATACCTATGAATCGGTTTCGCTGACTCTGTTTTGAATGGCTTAGACTAATTCTTCATCTATCCTTGGGTAGATTTTAGTTAAACCCAGCATGAGATTTGTAATTGGCGATCGCTCATATAATTTTGGATTTTAGATTTTGGATTGGTATCTAGACAAAAATCCATGCATGGGAAACACATATCGATATCTGGAAGTAGAGTCCCCAATCAAAGCTTTCTCTACCTATCAGTGACGCTTGAGATATTTATGCCATAAAGACAAAGATTTACATTTCTTTAAATTATTACGGAAACAGGTAGCTTTTCCTTGAAGAAGGAATAAAAGTGTACGGAGTTTTGTTCACAAATCAAATAGGAGTCTTATAAATGATTAGTTACTTATCTGAGATCCGGTTTTACCAATTTTCAAACCAATAAGAAAACCAATTAATGAACCTATTCCAGCACACACTTTTATAGCCTTATAAGCTTCAGGGAAATATGGTTCTAAGTTCTCTATTTCAAATAATCTGAATAATGTTGATACCACATTCAGCATTGTTATACAAAAAATAATTACTCCTAAGAAAGTAACAATGCTGAGGAACAAACTAAATAAAAGCCTTTTAATAATTTTCATTAATACCTTTAAAAAATCCTATAACAGTGCCTATTAGCATACATAGCAAACCGAAGTAATACCAATTCTATGTGAAGTTGCGCTATATTCGCCCTCAGGCTAGAAGTCTGAGGCTAAAACAACAAAGCCTGCGGAGGCAGGCTAATTATATGCATCTTCATCTTGAATTGGTATCAAGCTTCTCAAGATGAGAAAATCGATAGGGAATTTAAAGCTCGAGTCAAACTATACGTGCTAGAGCGATACTCAAGCGCTTAATAATTGCTTTTATGCCGTTACCACTACTAGGGAGTCTGTTCTATGGCTCACTTCAAAAAAGCGTTGCTTTGTTAAGAGCAACGCTGAAGTTTAGATCATTAACTACAATCTAGTTTTCACCAAAGTAGGCTGCTAGTGCCTCAGAACCACCAATCAGTTGTCCATCGATAAATACTTGGGGGACTGTTGTCGCACCTGTAACTGCTTTCAAAGAATGAGTAGTTACCTCTTTACCTAAAACAATTTCTTCATAATCGAAACCATGCTCCTTGAGCAATGCTTTAGCACGCGCACAGTAAGGACAACCTACTTTTGTAAATAGAGAAACCTGCTTAGGCTTCACTGCTTCGGGGTTAATATACCTGAGCATTGTCTCAGCATCAGATACCTTAAAGGGATCTCCTGGCTCTTCTGGCTCAATGAACATGTTATCAATGACACCGTTCTTTACCAGCATGGAATAGCGCCATGAGCGTTTACCAAAGCCCAGGTCTGTTTTATCTACTAGCATTCCCATGCCTTCAGTAAATTCACCGTTACCATCAGGTATTAAGGTAATATTACTAGCTTCTTGGTCTTTGGCCCATTCATTCATGACAAAGGCATCATTGACAGAAATACAGACAATGTTATCCACACCATTTTCTTTAAACACATTAGCCAACTGGTTATAACCAGGTAGGTGGGTGGAAGAACAAGTGGGAGTAAAAGCACCTGGTAAGGAGAAGACAACCACTGTCTTATCAGCAAACAGTTCATCGGTAGTCACATCTACCCACTGATTGTTCTGGCGAGTACGAAATGTAACATTGGGAACTCGTTGTCCTCGGCGGTTGGATAACATTAGGCCTCCTGAAATAATCAATTAATAGTGTCAAAAGTTCAAAGATATTTACTCTAGGCTTTTGGCACTGTTTTGCAGCAAGATTTTATTTCTGCGCAGATATACTAGTATAATTGTCAATCAGTGTGCAACTTGCTTGAGTAAGAAATGCCTAAGTGAGTTCATCGATAAAAGGTGCGATCGCACTAACAAATTCACTTGTCGATTCGTATGGTAGAACATTGCGCCCAGCTATTTTAATTCCGTACCCTTGCTGTAAATGGGTTAAGTAATCAGCTAAACGTTCATCCGGGGCTTCGGCTTTACCTTCTCGACTAATACTTGATGCTTTGTCTCCCACAACTACTAATGTTGGTTGCTGAATAGAGGCGATTTCGCTACTATAATCCTGTCGCCAAAAGCTTGATAAAAATGAAAATACTGCATGGCGGCTGGCGGTATTTTTTGCACCTGCAACTAAAGTATCTAACCATTCTGAATCAACCGTATCGCCAGAGGCAAAAAGTTGGCGCGTTGAAAAAGAACGCAAAAACTTTGTAGTGCGTGCATAACGATAAAAAGCATTACCAAAGGGTGAGTCAAAGAGATTCCAAGCTAGTTTCTGCCGCCATGTTGGTACTTTTTTAGTGATGATAGCCCAAGCTGGAGGCCCAGAAAATATCAGGGAGTGAATTAACTTTGGTTCTTTTTTAATTAATCTCAGCGCAATCGGTAATAAACCACCTTGCACCAATACAATTACAGGTTTTTGCACCACTGTTTGCAAGAAATACTGTAATTGTTCTGCCCAATCATCAGGAGTGTAAGCAACATGGGGCATATCACTTTCACCACATCCCAATAAATCAGGATTATAAATTTGATTTTGATATCCCATGTTATACCATTCACGGCAAAATCGTTGCCAAAATTGCCGCGATAAACCCACACCAATAGGATGAATTAATAGTAGAGGAATACCTTGAGGATGGGAATTATTTGGTTGCTGCACTTCGTAGGCACAGCGATAATTACGCCAAGTGTAAAATTGAGTAGGAGATGCTATAGTACCTAGTGATCGCACATCATTAGATGATTGCATAATATACCAGCCTCATTGGTTAAAAAATCATTTGTGGATGGATTAGCTGATATCCAGCATCTTTGATTTTTTGATTAGATACCCAAGCATTATATTGACGATTACTCTCAAGGGAAGCATCCCACATAATCTGAGGAAAATTGTGTTTTGTTAGCAGAGTATCAAAAAATTCTCGACTAATGAGATGGGCATCATCTACTAGGTTATAAATACCTTGTAAATTGTGTTGACGCGCAAACTCAATAGCCCCAACAATATCATCAAGATGAACCCAATTCGTGATGTCATTCCCATTACCAGGGCGAGTTGTCCCAGCAAAGCGACCAAATATTTTTATCAGTTCCCTACCAGTACCGTAAATACCTCCCAAGCGCAAAATGCAGATGCGGAGATTTTCATTGGTTGCTGATAGCAAAACCTCTTCAGTTTCGCGGAGAATTTTAGCACCTGGACTCTTAGGCATAACAGTTGTTTCTTCATCTACAACTCCACCATTTCTATCACCATATACAGAATAACTTCCTGTATATATCAATTGCTTGATACTCGAAATTTCTGGTAAAATAGACACTAAGTTTTTAGCTGTTTGTAAATAGGCCTCTTCATAAAAGTCTGCACCTTTAGCAGCAACACTTAACAGCACCACATCTTGATTTTGTAATGCTGATTTTAGACCTTCTATATCGTTGCCTTTAGTTACGATTACTTTTTGGGCTAATGCTTCTAGTACGGGTACTCGTGTAGGTGTAGTGGTGGTTGCTGTTATCACAAAATTTGCTTTCTCATGCCAATATTGAGCAACTGCACAACCTACATAACCACAACCAATGATTGCAATATTCATGACTATTGAGATCCAAATTAATATCTGGTTGCAAAACCTTCTATTTTGAATTTATTTTGCTAATTCACTTTCGATTGTGGCAATTAATTCTGGTGAATATGGTTTAACACTACTCTTAAAACGAGCCACTACTTCACCTTGCTTATTGATGACGAATTTTTCAAAATTCCAAGCTACAGGCCCTGTTGGTTCAACTGTATTGGTGAGTCGAGCATAAAGTGGGTGCTGTGGCAAACTTTTGGCATTAACTTTATCGAACAGTTCAAAAGTAACTCCATAGTTACTTGTGCAGAATTGTGCAATCTCTTCATTGCTTCCAGGTTCCTGCGCTCCAAAATCATTAGAAGGAAAAGCCAGAATCCTTAGTCCAGCTTCTCTATACTCTTGGTTCAACTTTTCTAGTCCCTCATATTGGGGAGTGTAACCACAGTAGGAAGCTACATTCACAATTAAGAGTACCTTGCCAGCGTACTCACTAAGTTGCTTTTCCTCACCGTTGATTGTTTTAACTGCAATGTCAGAAATTGTGGTACTCATCTTAAATTTATTGTCTTAGAACTATTGCCAAGTTTCCCATATTGTCGGTAACGCTAACCCAGTTTTTTAACCTTCTTTTTTCAATTTCGGGAGAAAATCATCTCTAATCCTGATTTTTAGGTCCTTCAGCAACCAGTGAAAACTTCGTAGGGTGGGCATTACCTACATGTTTTTATTTTCGTAGGCAATGTCTAATAAAATAAACACTTTTATTTCTGGATTGTGTCAGAAATTGGTGTGTAGTTTTCTGCTGCAAAGTTCTTTTCTATTTGCAGATATTTAGGAACACCGATGATTTCTTGAAAATCTTGAAAGCTGACTAAATCTGCAAAATTCGCCGTGTTTCCCTGCGTTTTTAAGTGAGTCAAGCAAGCAGCCATTACCTTAGTGACAGCGAACAGAGCAGTAAGCGGAAAAAACACTATTTTAAAGCCTAATTGCTGTAACTCAGAAGCAGTTAGTTGTGGAGTTTTACCACCTTCAACGATATTAGCCACTAGTGGCACATCTGGGAAAGCATCTGCGATCGCTTTTAATTCTTCTACAGATTGGGGAGCTTCTACAAAGAGTATATCTGCACCCGCAGCGATATAAGCCCGACCACGAGCGATCGCTTCTTCTAAACCCAAGGTAGCACGCGCATCTGTGCGAGCAATGATTACCAGATCGCTATCACCACGGGCTTCAACTGCGGCGCGGATTTTTCCGGCGTGTTCTGCAAGCGGGATAACTCGCTTACCCTCAAAGTGACCGCACTTTTTCGGCCATTCCTGATCTTCTAGCAGCACCCCAGCCAAACCCAACTGTACAGCATCTTTGACAGTCCGGATTGCATTCAAAGCGTTACCGTAGCCAGTATCCAAATCAGCAATCAAGGGAATAGTAATTGATTGCGCAATTCGCCCTACACTATAGAGCATTTCCGTAGCGGTAAGAAAACCGTAGTCTGGTAAACCCAATGTAGAAGCAGCAATGCCAAAACCACTAGTAGCTACTACTTCAAAACCTGAGTTTTCAGCCAACTTAGCACCCAGACAGTCGTAAACTCCAGGAATAACAATAATTTCAGGACGCGCCAATAACTGTCGTAGTTTTTGTCCAGCAGACATATAGTAATTTACAAATGCAGAATACCCTATTTGAGAATACAGCTTTGGATGCCAAATTGTACTTTGTGCGATCGCACCTGCTTCCAGGTTAAGACTAATGTGAGGAAACAAGCCTCAGCCCCAGCACACCAGCCATAATTAAACCAATACAGAAAAAACGCCTGAATTCAGCAGGTTCTCCCAACAAAATTACACCCATCAAAGCCGTACCTGCGGCTCCTATACCAGTCCAGATGGCATAAGCTGTACCCACTGGTAATGTGCGCAGCGCTATTGATAAGAAAGCAAAACTCACTATCATACAAGCAACAGTAGCAATACTAGGCACAAGCTTCGTAAATCCCTGTGTATACTTCAAACCAATTGCCCATCCCATCTCCAGCAACCCAGCAATCAGAAGGTATATCCAATCCATTGTTTTTTCCTACAAGTTGCAGAAATTGCATCGCCTATTTTATTGTTACATTTTGATACTTTTTATCTGTCTGCTCTTGGTATACCCTTTTAAGTGCAGGATGTGAGTCTACCTACTCCTCCACTCACCTCATCTCCACTTATGACCTATACCATTGACGCCACTCATGACCCAAATCTACGCAGTTGGGTAGAGTCAGCCAATCAAGAAGACGCAGATTTTCCAATCCAAAACTTGCCTTTTGGTGTATTCCGCATTCAGGGTAGCGCTGAACCGCCGCGAATTGGGGTTGCAATTGGAGACAAGATTTTAGATTTAGCTAGATGTTCCCAACTAGGCTTATTTTCAGAACTTCCCGAACAGATGCAAGCAGCATTTACAGCACCAAATTTAAATTTATTGATGGGAATGGAAAGCCAAGCGAGATTAGCGTTGCGTCATCGTTTAAGCGAGTTGTTGCGATACGACACACCACAGCCTCCTCCAGAAGCAGAAATTCTCATTTTCCGATCTGAAGCTGAACTTTTACTACCAGCAATCATTGGTGATTATACTGACTTTTACGCCTCAATATTTCACGCCACAAATGTAGGGAAGCTTTTCCGTCCAGATAATCCATTACTTCCTAACTACAAATATGTACCCATTGCTTATCATGGGCGGGCTTCCTCAATTGTGACTAGTAATACTGTTATTCAGCGTCCCAGTGGACAAATCAAGAAACCAGAAGATTCAGCCCCCAGCTTTACAGCTTCTCAAATGCTGGATTACGAGTTGGAAGTTGGATTTTTTGTCGGTGCTGGAAATCAGTTAGGACAACCCATACATATAGATAAAACTGAAGAACATATATTTGGATTGTGCTTAGTGAATGACTGGTCAGCACGAGATATCCAGGCGTGGGAATACCAACCCCTTGGCCCATTTTTAGCCAAGAGTTTTGCGACAACAATTTCTCCTTGGGTCGTCACCTTAGAAGCTTTAGCACCCTTTCGCTGTCCGGCTTTTGGTCGCAGTCAAGAAGATCCTCAGCCGCTACCTTATCTCTCTTCACCACTGAATTCTAGTTTGGGTGGTATCGATATGACGCTGGAAGTTTGGATTCGTTCAGCCCAGATGCAAGAACAGGGTTCGCAACCGTTTCGTTTGAGTCGTAGTTCTTTCCAGCAGATGTATTGGACAATAGCGCAAATGCTTACCCATCACTCAAGTAATGGCTGCAACTTGCGTTCGGGAGATTTACTTGCTAGTGGAACAGTCTCTGGTGCAGAAGAAGGTACTCAGGGTTGTTTGCTGGAGATGACTCAACGTGGTTCCAAACCTATTGCACTACCTACAGGTGAACTCAGAAAATTTTTATCTGATGGAGATGAAGTGATCCTTCGCGGATATTGTGAGAAAGCAGGTTACAAGCGAGTTGGATTTGGAGAATGTCGAGGTAAAATCCTAAGTCCTTGATTGTCATGAGTCAACTTTATGCACTTCATAAAGACTGTGACTAAAGGTGAGTGAGAGTGCGTAGAGAGTCAACTCAAATTTGGCTTAAAACCTTACGGTATATGCTTTATAGCTAATTTGAGATAATTTCGGAAATCCTTTGATTGTCCTGTGTAGTAAGTAATATCGATTTTCTAAGCTCACAACTTATGAATCGCTTTACATCTTTAATTGTTGCAGGCTTAATAGCATCTATAACCACTTTAGCGATCGCGCAAACTACTGACGGTACTACATGCGCACTCTACCGGAACTGCTATTATCATACCTCTCTTACCTATGAACCTCAGGTTGAGAATGATGTCAACCAGAATCTTTACAAAACTGGCATTTTGAGTATGTTCATTATTCTTGTGACAACGAGAATAGCAAAAACCGCATTAGAGTCTTGGCTGAATAAAGCGTAAAACTCCTCATTTTGTGAGTATTGGCCTTATTTTCCAACAGACTTATTAATTAAACTTAGATTTAAAATCAAAGCTAGGTAATAGAAAGCAAAAAACCATAGATTTACACAAGAGGTACACAGATATTGATGAGAGTACCTTTTTGTTTATCTATGGTTTCAAATTTTCAATTACAACATTTCTCAGAAATTTAATGTGGTTCTTGCCTCTACAATGCGTATATTTTACAGAAAAATTGCTGGGTTATAACATGAGTCTGAGAATTCTGAATTGAACTTTAATTAAGCTGTCACCTTTTCAGCGTTGGCATTTTTGCGCTTCTTCCGAATCAATAAACCACTCATGCCAAAAGCTGCAAGTCCAAGGATTGTGCTTGGTTCTGGTACTGATTTAGTATTATAAGTGCTTTCAAACTTATCACTAAAACCACTAGAGCCACCAATACTTTGAACGTGTGTAGCAATTGCTAAGGTTCCAGTTTTAAATCCTGTTTCGATATCGCTAAATGTTTTGCCGCTTGCCAAATTAAATATGATTGACAGAGACTCACCTTTATCTACACCGTATTTCTGATAACCAGATGGGTTTTTAGCGTCAAAAGTTATTGCAGGATTCCAGCCAAATATAGCCGGAAGATTTGTAGGATTAGTAGCTTTGCTGAAATTGACTCCTAGATCTGAATCATGGGGATTTGTACTACTCAGAGAGGAGAAACTCAATAAATTAAGGAAGTTAGTTTTTCCAAAATTAATCTGCGTAATTGTCGCATCTGTTGGGCCAGGATTGCTAAATGTAAACTTAACTTTTCCGGAGCCTATATCATCAACAGTTGTTGTAAATTGGGAACCCACATTGATTGATCCATTATTAGTTTTGTTTGTGAACCCCAATTCAAACGCCTGTGCTGGTATTACTGAAGCAGCAAAAGCAATAGTGGTTGTTGTTAACAATGCAGGAAGAAATGAATTGTTCATAAGAAACTTAGAACACCAAGAGAACTATATATTCTGAAAATATACTTAGATTTTTGAAAAAGCAACTTGATAAACATGAGCTTCATTAAAGATTTAATCTCTGCCAGTGAATTTATATATATCCTAACTTTCTAGGCTTTGAACTGAGTAAAAGGCTAGTTTATAGCTATAGTAAGCTTTCTAGCCTTATATGTTCATGGTAAATAAGGTTGTTTAATAAACAATAAGGTAGAAAACTCAAATGAAATACTTATAAATATATTGACTTTTACTATAAAATCAATTAGGTATTTTTACCACCCTTAATGAATTAATGGGAAATATATCCAGTATTTTTCTATAATTTAAAATTAACTTTTAATTAAAATTAAAAATAAAAATTCTAAAATTAATAAAGCAGATATTGCCTAAAAATTAACCTTGCACAACTATTTATTTTGCAGACACAAAGCAGTTAAAAGTCTGTAACTTTGATAAAGTTTACTTTTTATTGATATCGAGATATCTAGTTATTTATACACAAGTTAATGTTAACCTGTTATTCAGCAAATATGTTGAGATTAAAGCTAATTGGGAGGTATATAGGCTAAGTAAAATGCGATCGCTCTTCTACAAGCAGTGCAAAAGAGCGATCCAAGTCGAAACCACGCCCTAATTAAAGCGCCTCTGGTGGGGAAATATCTGGCCCGACTATGACACTAGTACTACTAGACTTAATTCCTGGTTTAGTAGTTGTTTCCGTCTTCTGTTTAAACTGCGATAGGGATGAAGAGGGTTGACTATCAACATTAACTTGCAGCGTTTTTTCAGAGTTGGCTTGTTGAGAGATCAAGGATAATCCTCCTACTGCTCCAGCAACAAGGGCTGTATAGCCAACATACAAATGCATCGGGCGGATTTCCAGTCCCGAAACTTCAGACGCTTTTTTCGCTTGACACCAAGATGGCAAAACTGATTTGACTGTTTCAGGTTTGGGTAAAGAAGCTGCTAAGGCTGTACCATTTAATCCCAAAGCATTGCCTGTAATGCGAATAAAGCCACGAATAAATACATCTTCTGGTAATAAATCTAAATTACCATTGTCTAAAGCCTCCATATAATGGAGTGGTATCAGAGTATATGCTTGCAGTTGCATCAAAGACAACCCTTTGGACTCACGAGCTTGGCGCAGTTGTTGACTAATTTCACGCAAACTTACGGCATATTCTTCAGATGCTGTTAGCTTATTTTGTTCAGCATTAGACGTTTGTTTATTAAGATTAAATCGCTTCATCCATGCTGTGGGAAATTTAGATTCTGGGGTTTTTGCTACATCTACAGATGTGTTCGTCTGTGTAGGTGAATTACCCAAAGTGGTATTTGCAATAGATTCTTGTGCGTGTGATTTAACACTTGTTAACCGCTGTGCTGAATTTTCTAATTTTTCTTGTTCAACCCTGGCAGAAATATTAGTATCATCTGTCTGAGTGCTACTATCTACAACTTGCTGACCATGTGTTGCAAATTGCTGAAATGCTAAACCAATTGCTTCTCTACTGACAGCTTTAAATAAAATTTTTGCTTGCTCGGCAGATGCTCCTAGCAACTGCTGTAAGGTAGCCAAAGCACGGCGATAAACCTTACTCTGATGCAATTCGGACTCAATTTCCCTGAGCAGTGATCGCAATTCATCTTGAGAAATTTCAATAGGATTATTTCCAGGAATTGTTACTAAATATACAGGTGCCATAGTCATAATTTAAGTCTCTTCCAGTACTGGAGCAGATAGTAGTTCCACCTGTATAATTTCTTCTGCTATGAGCTAACTTATCCGGATTGTTATGTATTATTTTTTAAGTGAGTTGAATATGCTAATGCCTGTTTAAGTTTGGATATTTTTGTGCGAAAACGGTCATTAGTTATTTGTTTTTACAAATAAGCTTGATGATTTAATATGCAGTATAAATTAGCAATTCATCTCTTGTAATAAATACTTAAAAGCCAAGAATAGAAGCTATTGAAAACACTTGAATAATGGTTGCGATCGGATACTTTTAGTGTCAAATATTCATCTCTATTAACCGTTCCCTTACCTGGGTACATAAACTTGTTGAACAAAATCATCCACCCATTGCATATATTCCACACCTGCTACATCTGCTACATCATTGTGTCCTGCGCCAGGAACTAAAATCAGCTTTTTGGCTTCAGGTGCAACCGCATATAGTTTTTGGCTCATGAAAAACGGCACACTGGAATCGGCGGTGCCGTGAATAAATAAAACTGGCATTTTCAATTTTGGTAATTTTTTAATCGATTCAAACCGCTGTGTCAGAATTAAATCGACGGGGAACATCCGAAACAAGTTCCTGTAAGCTACTACCTCCCGAATGGAGGTGAAAGAACTTTCCACAATTAATCCAGCCGCATTTGGGTGTTTTACTGCCAGATCAATGCCTATTGCACCCCCCAAAGAATGCCCATAAATAAAAATCTGCCCAGGTGAAATTTGTCGTTGCTGTACCAAGTAATTCCAGGCTGTAACTGCATCTTGATAAACTCTCTTTTCATTGGGAAAGGCACCTTCACTGCGTCCATAACCCCGGTAATCAATTAGCAATACAGAAAATCCTAGTTGATAAAATCGATAGGCATGGTTAATATTGGCACCAATATTAATGCCATTACCGTGTAGATACAACAACACTTTGTCATTCGGTTGTTTAGCTTTGAGCCACCAACCGTGGATGCGTTCCACCTGACGCGATCGCATCGGTACTTGTAACCAAACTTCTTCATGCGCAATATCAAAAAACTCTGGTGTGTCTTCAATAACACTAGAAGGAAAGAAGATGAACCGCGGTTGCTGAATAAAAAGTAACAAACAAAATGCTAAATAGGCGATCGCGGCAATAATACCGACACAAAGTAGCAGCTTTAATAAAAAATCCAATGGTAGTTGCAACTTGTCTATGCTCATGTACCTGATTACGTGAAATTACTAGTACCTATAAACACAAAAATTTTCCTAACTGGTATCTTCGTAATTGTCCAGCTAGGATGAATCGGAACAGTAAAATTTTAATGAGCTTGAATTATTAGTATGATTATATACAAAAATTTACAAAACTACACTATTTTTTTAGGGAATAGGAAGTAAGGATACAAGGAGGATGAGGGAGCAGGGGAGTAGAGGGGACAAGGAGGACAAGGGGGACAAGGGAGACAAGGGGCCTCAGGGAGAAATAACTAATAACTCTTGCCTATTGCCCAATGCCCAATGCCCAATGCCCAATGCCCATTTTCAAGCTATTTTTGGTTGACTGATATGCCAAGTAGTTGATTGCTCATAGGCGTGAGCCACCTGAAATAGTTGATCTTCTCGCAACACCCTGCCAATTAGCTGCAATCCAATAGGTAGCCCTTGCTCATCGAATCCACAAGGCACACTTAAACCTGGTAAACCTGCAAGGTTGACAGGAATAGTCATCAAGTCAGTTAAATACATACTCAAGGGATCGGTAGTTTTTTCCCCTGCTTTGAATGCTGTAGTGGGAGCAGTAGGACAAACTAACACATCAACTTGTTCAAATGCTCTTTCAAAGTCTTGCTTAATCAGAGTGCGGACTTTTTGTGCTTTGAGATAGTAAGCATCGTAATAGCCAGCAGAAAGGGCATAAGTGCCAATCATAATCCGCCGTTTCACTTCTGTACCAAAACCAGATGCGCGGGTACGAGTGTACATTGACAGTAAATTATCTGCATCAGGCACACGCAAACCATACTTCACACCATCATAACGAGCTAGGTTAGCGGAAGCTTCCGAAGGGGCAATGATGTAGTAGCTAGGTAAGCCATAGCGGAAGCGGGGACAGGAAACTACATGAATTTCTGCTCCCAAATGTTGTAGTTGATCGATCGCTTTGGTAACAGCTTGTTCTACCACCGAGTCCAAGCCTTCACCAAAAGTTTCTTTGATGATACCGATTCTCAGCTTTTTTCTTGCTTTCAGGTCTGGTTTTAAACTAGCTGCATAATCGGGAATTTCAACTTTGAGGCTAGTTGAATCTTTGGGATCGTAACCTGCGATCGCACTTAATAATATTGCCGCATCTTCTACTGTGCGCCCAAAAGGCCCAATTTGATCCAAAGATGAAGCATAAGCTACTAAACCGTAACGAGAAACCAATCCGTAAGTTGGTTTTAGCCCAACTACACCGCAGAAAGAAGCAGGTTGACGAATTGAGCCGCCAGTATCAGAACCAAGGGCGACAACACATTCTTCTGCCGCTACCGCCGCCGCTGAACCTCCAGAAGAACCACCAGGAATCCGCGATAAATCCCAAGGATTAGCCGTGACTTGGTAGGCAGAGTTTTCTGTGGAACTGCCCATTGCAAACTCATCCAAGTTGGTTTTTCCCACCATCACAGCGCCAGCATCTGCCAGCTTTTGCGTTACCGTTGATTCATAAGGTGGCACAAAATTTTCTAAAATTCGGGAGGCGCAAGTGGTGGTAATGCCTTTGGTACAGAGATTATCCTTGATACCAATAGGAATTCCTGCTAGCAGTCCAATTTCTTCACCAGCAGCGATTTTAGCATCCACTGCACGAGCCTGCTCTAACGCCTGTTGTGCAGTTACACACAAGAAACTGTGCAATTTTGGCTCTACCGCTTGGATGCGATCTAAAGCTTCTTGGGTAATTTCGACGGCAGAACGTTCTTTTTTAATTAGTTGTTCGTGCAACTCGCGGATGGATGCCATGATTGCTCCCTTTGTGACTCAAGTCCTTGATTTTAGTACATTATGGTTGGGCATTGGGCAATGGGAATGGGGCAATGGGAATGGGGCATTGAGCATTGGAAACAATTTTGGATTTGCGATTTTGGATTGGATTTCAATCTAAAATCCAAAATCTAAAATTTCTTGTCTTCCTTGTCCCCCTTGACCCCCTTGCCCTCTGCTCCCTCATCCCCTTAAGTCCCTATTATTCGTGTAAGAGTATAGCAGTGTTCACTCTCGAATAGATTGTGTAGTATGGGCATTGCCTAGTTTAAAATCCTAATAACTTTATCAATTAAACCATTTATATATATTTACTTAAGGAATTAATGAAAAATGGTCAAGATAGTTACACGTAAATCATTGGGCGAACAAAATGTTTATGACATTGGGGTTGAGCTAGACCATAATTTTGCCATTAAAAATGGTTTGATAGCTTCCAATTGTTTTAATAAATCTCATTCAACTGCTTATGGGTATGTAACTTATCAAACAGCATATTTAAAAGCTAATTATCCGTTGGAATATATGGCGGCGCTGTTGACGGCTAACAGTGGGGACACCGACAAGGTGCAGAAATATATTGCCACCTGTATGAGTATGAACATTCAAATCGAGCCGCCAAATATTAATCGTTCTGGTGTGGATTTTACGCCAGCAGCCGGAAAAATCTTGTTTGGATTTTCGGCGGTTCGGAATGTGGGACAGAATGCGATCGCTTCTATTTTAGAAGCCAGAAACGAAGGCGGAGAGTTTAAATCCCTGGGGGATTTCTGCGATCGCGTAGATTTGCGTGCTGTTAACCGTCGAACTTTAGAGTCGCTGATCTCCTGTGGCGCTTTTGACAAAATCCAACCCAATCGTCACCAGCTAAGTCAAGATCTACCACTAGTTTATGACTGGGCACAATCTCGTGCCAAAGACCGAGCCAGCGGTCAGGGAAGTATATTTGATTTATTAGGGGGATTTGCTTCTACTAATAATAAAACTGCCAATAATGCGTTTGAAATTGCTCCTAAAGCTCAAGCTGTTTCCGATTTCCCTCCCCAAGAAAAGTTACGGATGGAAAAAGAGCTTTTGGGGTTTTATGTATCAGACCATCCCCTTAAATCTATTAAACAATCATCTCTAGTTTTAGCGCCAATTAACCTGTCGCAACTTGGTGAACAACGGGAAGACACTCTGCTTTGTGCAGTTGTCATGCTCAATAATGTGAAAAAAGTCATCACCAAAAAAGGCGACCCAATGGCAATTTTGCAAATCGAAGATTTAACTTCTCAATCAGAAGCAGTAGTCTTTCCTAAAAATTACGAGCGTATTAGTTCTCTGCTCGAAGTTGATGCCAGATTGATTATTTGGGGTAAAGTAGACCGACGAGACGAACAAACTCAATTTATTGTTGAAGATGCTGAAGTAGTTGATACCGTAAAACTAGTAATGGTAGAACTAACTCCCTTACAAGCAGTCAACATTGAGGAACGCGATCGCTTAAGGAATATTTTAAAAGAACAATCCGGTGACAAAGACAAAGCAAAAATCCCTGTAATTGGCATAGTCCAAGACGGTAATTCTCGTCAACTTGTCCGTTTTGGTAGGCAATTTTGGGTACAAGATTCTCTTAGCACAGTTATAGCTCTTCAAAATGGCAGATTTCCGGCTCATATCAAACCTCTTACTGGTAGTTGACGCCAGGAAATCACAAGTTAGCTAAGTTTTATTAGAGACTATCTTTACAGCTTAATTACTGAGAATTGTTGAATTAGCTTGACATAAGATTTACTACTCCGTCAACAGTATATAGCCGGAGATAAAAGGCTATTGAGTCTGTTTTTTGGTTACTTATGCGGATGATATCTTCCTTGAATAAATGGTATCTTTTGATGCCATGCCATATAGGCAATAGCCAGGGGAAGGAGCTAAGACTTGATGATCGTCAATGATCTAACTAAATTTGTCTCATATTGTAAAAGAATTCAACCCCAAACACAGGAAGATATCAAGAAATTTTTTGAAGGGGTGATTTTTTTTCCCTATGACAAAGAACTTCTTTTACAAGCCTATTTATTTCTCAATCTCAAACAATTATTTCCCTACTGCTCTGAATTGTTGTTATTTGAAAAATCACCAATTGCAGATTACACTGATTTGGGTAAATGTGATTTTGTTTATCTCACAAATCAAGGCAATCTGTTTTTAATTGAAACTAAATTTATTGATACAGAAGCAACAGGAGCAACAGAGAGAAAAAGAAGAAATAAGCACAGAAACAAAGTTTTTGAGCAAGTGATTACTTTAAAAAGCCGATTTAGTGAATATTGGAATATCCGGACTGAGCAATTAGAATGTGGGGTTTTTACAACAGATCCCGAAGTTGAGTGGCGAGGTAATGGTATGAATGTAATAACTAAATCAGTAAGTATAGAAAATCTCGAAGAATGGCGGAGAACTTATCAAATAAATAACTATAGGAATCAAAACGGATTCCTGAAATGAATTGCCTAGAAAGGCAAGAGTCAAGAAGGTTCTTCGATTTGTACCTAGCTTAGTCCTATAGAGTTATAATTATGCGCTTCACTTAGTTATTAATTGCTCACATGATTTATCACAGCTTTTCCAACTTCCCCTAATAATTGGCTGCTGTGTCATGCATAAAGGTAATAATTAATTCAGTGACCTCATTTATTTTTATTATTAATAGGCTATTTACTATTGGTATTCACAGACTATTCTCCGAAATTTAAATCTCTACCTACACACTTAGGGTTTTGGAGATGTCTTATGTCAGTTTCATTAAAGCTTCTGCAAGCCTGGGTTTTCTGGGCGCAAACCTTAGATACAAAAATTATAGTACAAAAATACTACTTTGGAGTTAAAATGCCTGAACAGCCAATTAGTCTTGTGAGAGGAATGATGAGAGAAATCAAAAACAGCGATAAAAAACCACTTGCTATACCCCTTTCAAATTCACAGACACAAACCCTAACTACTGCGATCGCGCCATTGCAATTTCCAGAAGATGATATTGGTAATGAATGGGAGCGTTTAGTTGTGCAAGCGCAACGCATCAATCAAATTGCCGCACAGTTAGAAGCATCCATCTTAGAATTGAAGACTATAGCCAGCAAACTGCAAGAGAAAGGCAAGCCATACAAAAGTATTTGTCAGTATTCACCAGTTAGCGTCCCTTGGGTCCTACAAAAGCCAGATGAGTCATTTTTGCTCACAATGCGAAAAGTAGATATCTTGCAAGCAGAAAGAGAAGCAGCACAGCTAGCACAGCAACTGCGGCAGCAAAGCAGAAAAAAAGAATGGCGATCGCAGTAGCATACAACCAATCGTTCTCCTCTGTGTCTCTGTCTTTCCCATACCTCATGACGGTAGTGCGGTTTTGGGGAGATCCCTGCGTACCCGTCACTGCCTCTCCCATATCCCATTTTCAATATAGTGTTAATCAACAAATCTTAAAGATATGAAGTTGCAACTACAGCCCAACCCATAAACTGTAAAAGTTATGCTGATTAAAGTGGTAGTCGATCATTCTTTCTCAAAGTCGTTAATGCCACACGCCATTGTCGTCTGCAAACACTTTATTTCCGAGGCGCAAAGGCGAAACAACCCTAATAGTTGCACTTACGAAAATCACGATAGTGCAAGATCGGGGAAGATTAATCAGCACATAAAAGAGGTCAAAAAAAGTGTTAAGAACTCTTGTGGTGATCGTTATTGGTTGTTTACCGTCCCTGTTTTCCCTGTGGGTAATCCGTAAAACTCATTTGCGGACACGTTTAAGAATGAGACAAGCCGCCATGAACTTTACAGGCGTGCGATCCAGGCAAACTATTAGGCCAGCCGATGGCGATGCCTGCGGCAATTCCTTTGGGGAACGCTACTATCTAGAAGGGGTAGGTTACTTAGTTGGCGATATCAGCTGCAAATTTAATGCTAGATCCGGCTATATTCGCTGTGCTGTCAATCCCGACGGGCCATGTCAGGGATGCCGTCACTATGAACCCAAAGAATTGGCTGGGAGTGAACATAAAACTTAAAAATATGTAACTTTGTGGACTTTTCCTTTATAGCCAAGCTAAACAACCATAGATCATCCACTTTCCGCTAAACTTTTCATAAAATATTTAGATTTTGGTGGAGTCATTAATATTAGATATGTAAATTAATTAACTAAGTCTCTTGATAAATTAAGCTGATTGAAATAATTTTATAACCGAGAAGAAAATATTAACTTGTGCGAGTAACCGCAACCAAATATAAACTCTATGACAATTTATTTTTATAACATTCGTGAAGAATATGGCTGTTTCTCTAACTTTTCACCCCACGGTTTTGAGTTAGATGAATTATACTGGCCTACCAGTGAACATTATTTTCAAGCACAAAAATTTGTTGGTACTGTACATTTAGAACAAATTCGGTTAGTGAAAACTCCTAAGGATGCAGCTAGAATGGGGCGTGAAAGAAGCCGTCCTCTGCGCCAAGATTGGGAACAAGTTAAAGACGACATTATGCGCAAGGCTGTACTACAGAAATTTGAAACTCATGTAGATATTAAGGAGATTCTACTTTCCACAAGTAATGAAGAAATCATCGAAAACTCTCCTATTGACTTTTATTGGGGTTGTGGATCTGATGGGAGTGGTAAAAATATGTTGGGAATAATTTTAATGGAAGTCAGAGAAATACTGCGCTCTAACTAAAGTGCAGAGGTTGAAATAAATCTGTACAATAATATTGTTGCCTTGTTTACTGCCTCTAACAAAGTTCTAAAATAGATATTGATGGGTAAGCGGTTTCAAGCTCTAGTCCATTCTCTTGAAGAAATATGCCTATTGATAGATAGTGAAGCTAATACATCTATTTATAGACTTTTCAGGATATTTGACTGTCTTTAATTTTTAAAGTTATCTTAACTCAGACTTAAAACAATTATATTTGCATAACGAAACACTAAAAATAAGTCATCTCTCGTAGGAGTAAAGCAATTATGTCTCTCTCAAAAAACAACAAGAGATATTGCAAATGGTTTTGGGATGAATCCTTGGGGGGTGAATACGAAGATTGGGGTACTAGCACTTACTTGATGGAAGTTGGGCATAATTTATATGCCGTAAGACAAATAGAAATTTACGAAAACGGTAATATATTGTTTTATGATAGCAGCCACCTAGCAGATAACTATGGGATGTTATGCGATAAAAAATTTAATGAAGAGGATCTCCAAGAATTTGCGATTAATAAAGCAGAATTTGAAGAAATCTGGAATAATAAAATACCGATAAATCGTTCAACAGCCGAGATCGGACAAGAATAGACTACTTGCATTCAAGATTTACTGAGAATTTTGGGAATACTAAAAGATATCACCAAACTTAACAGGAATTGGTCGATGTCTACAGATGAAAAAAATACAGATCCCTTAAAAGCTCCAACAAAATATGGAAAATTAAGGAAGAGCAATACCATTGCCCATGAATTTGATCAAGGTTTATCAGAAGAAACAATTGTTTCACAAGGAAGTAACGATCGCTTATTAGAAGCATCCAAACTCATGCGGCAAGGAGTTAAACAGCAGCAAGCTGGTAATTTAATTGCTGCACTCAAGTCTTTAGAAGAATCGCTAGTACTGTTTCAAGCAGTGGGGAATTCCCACAAACAGGAAAAAGTGCTTTCCTTGTTAGCATTAGCAGCTTATGCCTCAGGAAGCTATCAGAAAACTATTTCCTACTGCCAACAGTGTCTTTCGATGATGAGGGATACCTCAGATCTAGTGGTGCGGATGCAAGTGCTTTCTCATTTGGGGAATGCTTATCGCCACCTCAACGACTATGACAAAGCCATTCAGTTTTTAAAAGATAGTTTGAAATTAACCCAGCAGCAGCAAGATAAGCGCAGTCAAGTAGCAGCTTTAAATAATCTGGGTTTGGTTTATAAAGCTGTGGGTAACTTTACACAAGCAATTGAGTACCAAAAACAAAGTTTAGAAATTGTCCAAGAACTCCAAGATCATTGGGGTGAGGAACAAGTACTCAAGAATCTAGGCAATGCTTGGTATGCATTGGACGATTATCCAAAAGCGATCGCTTACTATGAACAGTGTGTAGTCTTATCTCGCTCTTTAAAAAATCTGCGTAGTGCTGTTCATGTACTCAAGAATCTGGGTAATTCCTGCTATGCCTTAGGTGATTATGCCAAAGCTATTATTTATTACGAAGAACGTTTGCAATTAGCTAGAGAACTTCAAGACAAGCGAAGTGAAGAACAGTCTCTAGGGAGTTTAGGAGTTGCTTGTGAAGCCTTGGGTGATTACTCTAAAGCAATTACATACCATGAACAACGTTTGCTCTTAGCCCGGTCTATTAAAGACATTCGCACTCAAGAACAAGCCCTTGCCAGTCTCAGAATTGCTTGTTACGCCTTAGGCGATTATGCTAAAGCAATGCAATACCAAACAACAGATCTAGACTAAGTCGGTCGGCACAAACAAACCTAACTGGTGAGGGTTGTCATTTGTCATTGGTAAGGATTTGAGGGGTATTTATATTTACCTAAAAAACGCTGTGTTTAATTGCTGCTGAAATCAACCAATACAACTGATACAATAAAGTTTCTGTAAATAAAAATTTTCAGCAACAGTTGATGACTGCAAAATCTCCTAAAGCAGAGGTATTGCAGTCAAATGAGACAGGTGGTATTGACCCCAACTTCCAGATTGTCATGAGCAGCGAAACCCAACTCAGCCTATTTGACGATTCAAGCTTTAACCAAAGAGATCTGATTCCCACAGACGCTAAAATTCCCATACCTGCCAATACATATTCAGATATGACTGAGTTGGCACAGCATTGCAATCAGTGTCATCGTTGTGGATTAGGAGATAACCGCACTCATGCTGTTGTTGGACGTGGGAACCTGAAAGCACCAATTATGGTTGTGGGAGAAGCGCCAGGACAACACGAAGACGAAACAGGTTTACCATTTGTCGGCAAATCGGGGCAGTTACTAGAGAAGATTTTGGCATCTGTGAATCTCAGTACTGAGAATGATGTATACATCGGTAACATCAACAAATGCCGCCCCCCAGAGAATCGTGTTCCTACTACTGAAGAAATGGCCGCTTGCTTGCCTTACTTATTAGAACAAATTCGCCTAGTTGACCCAAAAATTATTTTGTTAACAGGTGCAACCGCAGTTAAAGGTTTAACTGGTGATAAGCGCGGTATTACCAAAATTCGCGGACAGTGGATGGAATGGCAAGGACGTTTGTGTATGCCAATCTTTCACCCTTCCTACTTATTGCGTAATCCTTCTCGCGAAGTCGGCGGGCCTAAATGGTTGATGTGGCAAGATATACAGGCAGTGTGTGCTAAGTACGATGAAATTAGAAACCTTGGCAAATAGCCTAAACAAATTAGGTAAAGCAAAATACCTTACCTAATTTTCCATTTATATTCTTTGGCTTTGTATCGCAGTCTTAACTATTAATAGATGCTGGAATTATGGGATCGATTCCGTTGGGTGATAAACTGCTAACTGAATAACGATGTTCGGGAACTGGATACCCTGCTTCGCCAAAGGTTTCACGTATAGCTTTATTAGTCTCGAAGTAAACTTGCCAATAATGCGCATTATTGCAATAAGGACGTACTGCTAGTACTGGCCCTGCCATATTAAACTCGATAATCTCTACATCTGGTGCTGGACTTTCGAGAACATTAGGGATTGTGCTGATTTTGGCTTTCAACCGTGCGATCGCATCGTTATGATTAACAGTGTGATGCAGTTGGGCTACTAGATCGACTCGACGGTAAGGATTGGCAGAAAAATTCTGGATATTATCAGAAAAGATTTTATTATTTGCAACGATCGTCAAAACGTTATCAGGTGTAGTGATATTAGTTGTGAACAGCCCTATATCTGTAACGGTTCCCGTCACACCTGCGGCGGTGATAAAGTCACCAACGTTAAATGGGCGAAAAACAATTAAAAACGCACCTGCTGCAAAGTTCGCCAACAGTCCACCCCAGGCGGCACCAATTGCTACACCTGCTGCTGCTAATAATGCGGCAAAAGAGGTAGTTTCAACGCCAAAAAAGCCGAGAATTGCCACAACTAAAACAATTCTTAGTGTGACAGAAATGATATTGAGAAGATAGTTAATCAGTGTTGGCTCAATGTTTTGGCTGCGGAAAGCGCGTCGTACTAATTTCAGCCCAAAGTCAATCAATCGCTGGGCGATAATCCACAATAAAATAGCACCTATCAGCTTCAGCCCAAACTGCGTCAACAGTTGAGCAATAACCTGACCAATTTCATTAAGATTCATAAATTTGTTTGTGCATTGTTAAACACAACAAACATACAGGTAATTAACTTCAAACTGCATATAAATACTTTTTTTTTAATTTTTAGTCTCCTGTGTAATAAAACAGCAAAGTATTTTCTACAAATGTTTGTCAAGCGTTCGCGTAGTTTACCGTAGGTATCGCGCTTACATTACGCTAGTAAGATAATAAATGTCAGGTCTGTAAATCCTTTGCTAAACTATGCTTTAGCCAAAAATAATCATGCATTAACCAATCTAGTATGTTGATTTTTGCTGACATTGGAATTAAAGATTTGTGCCAAACTATTTGCAGCGTTTAAATATCTTTTTATACACGCAGACATTATTGATGTTTAGACTTATACCAATTTTATTAGTGTGCTATATGAATGTAGAGTATTACAGGAATTCTAAAACTTTGGCATAAAAGTAATAATCCTATAGGGTAGCTATTGCTAATAAAAATCCATTTATGGTGGGAATTACCCACCATACTTACGTTTGTAATAGGTTCAATCAACAATACTATTTAGAGCCTTGATAATAGTAATAATATCATCACTCTCCGATTTTTTAATCAAGTCGAGCGCTTTATCAAAGCTACGGCTAGGATTAGCGATCGCGCGACCTAGAAATGCTACCTTACTATCAATTATTTTGATGATAGCTTGTTGTACATTAGGGGTTTGATAAGCCAAAATTTTCGCATTATTCCAAGCTTCCTGACGAGCTTTACGAATACTAAAATTGAAGATAATTTCATCTTTTTTGCCGCCAAACTTATCCAGAATTTCAATTAGAGGTGACATTTGCCCAAGAACCAACTCGACAGGCTCAAGCAAATCAATCAGGATGGCGTTGATTTTAATAAAGTCATCTTGTAGAGTTTGTAATTTATCACCAGGGCAAAGTTCGGCAGCTACAATACCCAGATCTAAATTAATATGAGCGTTAATAGCCAACAGTAAGTGTTGCACAATTAGTAACTCTGGTTTTTGTACTGCGTCGAATGTCATTTGCCAACTTTGGGTTGATTTAATATTTTTTTGGTAATCATCCCAAGCACGAAAGTAACGATTAGCAAATTGCGTAGTGAATTCCTCCATTCTGACTGCATCGTCAAAAAAGCCATGTTTAATACCTATCTTTACTTTCAACGTTACTTGACGATAGAGTGCAGCAAAAAATCCTCTGCGGCTACGTTCTTCTATAGCTTCGGCAATAATAGTGTCTAAGTACTGGATAACTTCATCAGTGTTGTTAGCTAACATAATATTCTCTTTGTATATAGATAAACTTGATTCAGGTTGGTAAGAATGAAATGCTATTCATGCATCGATCGGATTCGCGATGATTGGGATCAAACCCAAGCTCTTCATAATGTGTAAAAAAGTTAAATCATCCAACCTGTATATTTATCTGTCGGGGATCAATAATTTATGCAAGCTTAACTAAGAAAAATGGAAATACTTAGATTCCCGGCTTTTTCAAGAAGCCGGGAATCTTTTAGGCGCCTGGTAACACTTGGATCTGGAAATGGTAAATTACTGCTTGAAGTAACTATATAAACTAAATCTCGCAAAAGTATGGCCAATTGATTAGAAAAAGCAAAAGGAGATCGCTTTCCTGTGTAGCCAGGACAAGTTGTTATATGCTTACTATTTATACCAGTACATCAATAAGATTGAGCGCGAGGTCTGCCCTCAAGTTATAGAGTATAAAAGGCGAACTCTAACCATAAGCTGCGAAGCAGCTACGCATTCAACACCACAACTAAACAGGGTATGACAAACGCAACTTTCTCCAACGGTTATGCATTACTCATTGGCGTAGGCGCAGATTTAGCTGTTACTGTCAAAGATGCAACCGCCTTACGAGATGTACTGGTTGACCCAAATCGCGCTGCTTATCCACCAGCACAGGTGACGCTGCTAACCGAAACCGCAGCAACTAGGCAAAATATCCTCGGAGCTTTTGACCAAATCATCTCCCAAGTCAATCAAAATCCTGATGCAACTGTCATCATTTATTACTCTGGTCACGGTGGACGCATCAAGCGCACCAATGAATACTTCCTTGTACCTTATGGTTACGACCCCAGCCAACGGATTAGTACAGCGATATCGGGTTTAGAATTTACCCAAAAAATTGAAGCAATTACAGCGCGGAAGTTGGTAGTTTTGTTAGATTGCTGTCACGCTGGCGGCGTTCCAGCTTTAAAGGAACCAGGGGAAGTGTTTGTGAAATCACCCTTACCGCCAGAACTGTTGAATGTGCTGGGAACGGGAAGCGGTCGGGTTGTGGTTGCTTCTTCACGAGAAGATGAATATTCTTACACGGGTCAACCTTATAGTGCTTTTACCGATTGCTTGTTAGAAGCTTTGCAAGGTAAAGCTGCGTTTAATCAAGATGGCTATGCTCGGATTCTTGATATTTTAGTGTACTTATTTGACCAAGTACCGAAAAAAGCTTCGGGGCCACAACACCCATTTGTGAATAAGGTGCTGGATTTGGGCGATAATTTTCCCCTTTGCTACTATGCTGGTGGGAGTAAATTTTTACCTGGCGAAGCAGCAACTAGACAAAATAGCCCCATTCCTCTAGGTTTAACGGCCGGACAACGCAGGCGATCGCAGCAGAAATTACATACACTACAAGCAGAATGGAATCTCCGCACTGAGAAAGTCAAGCAGATGCGCCAAGCTTTAGCAATTGAGGCTGGAACAGCAGTTAAGTTTCAATTAGAACAGCAGTTACTTGATGAAGAGGCAAAACTAGCTCATCTAGGTGATGAACTAGATCAGCTTGAGTTGGAATTGCAATGATCGGCACTGAAATATTTAGATACAGTTAATCAGTGTTGATTTATACGATTTGCAGTTTTTAGAATGGTTATACTCGTTTCTAGGTTCTACCTGGGAATTACGAAGTGGCTTTGCCACTTCTTTTTATGTAAATGGTAGCCTAAAAAATAATCCCAATTCAAAAAATGTTTGCGACAGATAAGGCATCTAGGATGAAGTCGTAACCAGCCAAAGAAGCAGCAATTTGAGGAGTTAGCTCCTAGCGATCGCACAGCCCCAAAACTGGATAGTATTAAGTGTCAGCGATGCGATCGCTGTGTTCCCTATTTAAAAAGTTTGCCCTTTTTCACCAAAAAACCCAGTCATGATGACCGGGCTTTTGATGGGATGATATTTTCCCAATGGTTAGTTATAAAAGATACTTATAAGTTGTTGTCTGCTGAAACTACTACATTTAGATGAGTAACGACAGATCCAACTAACTCTATTTCGCTATATCCTACTGAGCATGAAGCTAAATTGACATAAGAGAATATACTGGATTTTTTGAGAAGCTATCTACAACTTATGTGAATTTACTGTTATTGCTTCAGTATAAGCTTTTGTCCAACAGCATTAGAATCAGGCTAAAAACCTAGTCTGAAAATTCTTGCTGATTTTTGTTGAGGAAACCTACTCACTACTAATTAGCAGTATTTGGTCACATCCTCACCACATTCATCTACTAAATAACATAAACACTTAAAGCGAAGGCCAATTATTTCTTCATAGAAAGGGTTCAGTTTACATAAAGGTGGGATATGAAAAAGTGTCCGACCTAAAAGGGTCACAGTTTTTTCAAAAGGACAATGGGAAGGGATGACTTTACATAATAGTCTAGCTAGCTTAGAATCATGTATTTCTATGCCCTCAAGTTGAGATCGTATTTGATTTAATAAACTGTTATTCAGTTGAGCTTTATTTGATAAATTCATAAATCAAATCTTCTTCCATCAATCTGTTGCACCTCTAAAAGTACAACCATCCTCAGATAAAAACATCGTATAATTACTAAACTATTTTTTTATTTTTTAAAAACTAATTTTTAATTCAGTAAGATTACTGAGAAAACAGAACAGCCGGAATTCCCCTAGAAGCCACGCAAAAATAAGTTGAACTATTAGTCTATGAGTAGCTGAGAAAGTTGGCAGTAAATGAGCGATCGCTCCTTTGTTTGCTCGCACCAAAACTGAGCGATGGCTCTAGATGAAAGAAAGAACTCTATAAAGAAGACATATCTAACCCAAGCGCCAGTTGCCCCGATAACTTACGCTGCGCTTCCTCCCGCAGAGGATGATAGCGGGCACCTTGCACATCACGGAACAATTTCTCCAGACCCAGTTTGCGGTAGAACGCACTTCCCCCGGCAATTTCCATTGCTAAATCAGCGACATTTAGCACGGCTTTGGCAACTAGTGCCCGTCCTGTCATGATTTGGTTCGTAATCTCAAAGCTAGGTTGGCTCACCACAGCAGTAGAAATCATGTGTTCAAGTGCTAATTTTGCCGCCGTTAATTCGTTGTCTAAACCTCCCACCATATAGCAGAGATGTTCATCCGTGTAGCGTTTTCTTGCCAGTTGAACCGCGCGATCGCGCGCCGCTTCGGCAACTCCCACATAAACCGAATAAACTAACGGAATGGCGATCATCGAGATGAGATGGAAAATAAAATGCCACTTGCCTTGCTCTCGTCGCAAAGTCACGGCAGCATCCGGAACAAAAACATCGGTGAGGACAACATCATGAGAACCTGTTCCCCGCATTCCCATTGCTTGCCAAGTTGACTCAATAGAAACGCCCTGACTATTCATAGGAACCGCAAAATGTAAGACTGTAGAACCTCTTTCTGGGTCTTTATAAACAGCACTGGTCATTAATAAATTCGCAGCAGGCGCACCACTAGCAAATACTTTGCGAGCTGTAATCACAAATCCATTTTCTACTTTGATAGCCGAGCCGCTGCTCTGTAACCAATCCGATCCGCCACTGCTGAGAAGTACAAGTTGCTCAGTCGCCACCCGCTTAAGCAATCCCTCAACTGGAGCATTTTGATGATGCCATCGCCAGGTTGGTACCATCACCTGATGAGTATGCATTGAAAAAGCAAGTGCTGTTGAACTGGAATAGCGACCTAAAATCCGCAGCACGGCGCAAAGATCTGTATAGCTGGCTCCGCCACCACCCAATTCAATTGGAACACCCGCAGCAATTAATCCAGTTGTTTTCAATCTGGCAATGTTATCAGCAACAAATAAGTCAGACTCATCTGCTTCAGTATCTCTGGCTGCAAATTGTTTTCCTAAAGACTCTGCCAAGGATAACCAATCGACAGCTTGCGGCTCCATCGTAGGGATAGTGTGTAGTTCAGACATAAAAATATTTCCTTTAAGTCTTGTGATACTTTCATTCTGATTTGTTTAATAGGGTGCTACAAGTTCAATATCTGAACCTGTCTTGTTATCTTCCGAAATGCGCTATGAAAAAGGGATATGGTCAATTCTGCCCGGTGGCAAAGGCTGCCGAAGTACTTGCCGAGCGCTGGAATCCTTTGGTGTTGCGAGAAATGCTGTATGGCAATCGTTACTTTAATGACATTAGCCGAGGCGTACCATTAATGTCTCGTGCCCTCCTAGTTCAACGACTCAAAGAACTTGAGAAATTGGGGGTTGTAGTTAGCCATGAAAAAGAGACAGGTCAAGGATACGAGTATATACTCACACCCGCCGGAGAAGCCCTGCGACCCATTATTGAAGCGATGGGGGTTTGGGCACAACAATGGGGAAGCGAACAAATTGCCCCAGAAGACTTGGATGATGCCTTGTTGATGTGGGGTATGCGGCGGCGAATCAATGTTGAGGCTGTACCAGCACAAAAAATTGTGCTTCAGTTTAACTTTCGTGGATTAACCAAAGGGCGCAAAACCCAGCGTAGTTGGTGGTTGGTAATTGAGGAGAGAGAGGTGGATGTCTGCCAAAAAGATCCAGGTTTTAAAGTCGATGTCTTAGTATCAGCCGATCTGAGTGCTTTTACTCATGTCTGGATGGGCTTTACTCATCTAAATTCTGCTCTCAAGCAAGGGAAAATTGATTTTGAAGGCGATCGCGATCTTGTGCGTCAGGTGCCAACCTGGTTATATCTCAATGGGGAATGGCGTTATGGTATGGGAATCGATCGCTCCGCAGCGCAGTTAATGCAGTCTCACCAGCGCGTTGCAACGGAATGTAATGAAGTTTTTGGTACGATGCCTTAATCCATAACAAGTTAGATAAGCCAGCAAACAACAGCTTAATGAAGCTCGAATCTCTACTGAAACTCAATCGTACTATTCGCGTTATTGGCTTCGATGATGCTCCTTTCAATCGGGGTGTTGATGAAAATGTATCTATAGCCGGAGTGGTGTGTGCAGGAACTCGATTTGAAGGTATGGTGTGGGGAAAAATCCAACAAGATGGTTTCGATGCAACAGAAGTCATCTGCAAGTTGTTGATAGGGAGGAAGTTTTTACCACAACTACATATCTTGCTCTTAGATGGAATTGGGTTTGGTGGGTTTAATGTTATCAATCTTCCAGAATTAGCCTTGCGCCTGCAATTACCCTGTGTCACCCTGATGCGCCGCCAACCCGATTTAGCTGCTGTTGCAGAAGCAATGAGTAATTTGCCAGATTTCCCGCAACGACAGAAACTTTTGCAGCAAGCAGGCCCGATTTATGATTATTCACCCTTTTTCTTTCAAGTTAGCGGTGAAGAACCTGCTGTAGTAGCCAAGGTGCTGCAATGCTTAACTGACTGTGGCAAAGTACCAGAAGCTTTACGGTTAGCTCATTTAATTACAGCTGCTGTCATGACTGGAGAAAGCGGAAGTTCGGCTTAAAAAATAGACGCGCTTCTTACTCCCTACAATTTTCTTTACAAATTTTTTAATTGTTGTACTTGTTTGATTCTTTCTATCAGTAGACGAACTTGAACAGGTTTATTACGAAACCAGTCTGTTGACCAAATCCGATGAATTTTCCAACCTAGCCTTTCCAACACCTGTTGTCTGAGGCGATCGCGATCTCTGGCAGTGGGGGAACTATGGTAAGATGCACCATCACACTCAATCCCCAGCAAAAACTCTCCTGGGTGCTTATTATTAACCACAGCTAGGTCAATCCGATATCCTGAGCATCCAACTTGAGTGCGGATAGTGTATCCCTGTTGGACTAAAGCATGGTAGACATCTTCTTCAAATGGCGAGTCAAACTGAAGCGTATCTGTGTAAAAGTTTCCTTGCAGTCTTTCTCCACCACTCGCTGCATATTCCAAGTAATTACGCAGTGCTTGTACACCTTTGCTTTGGGAACGTGTTACATCAATATCACCAGCTAATATGGAAGAAACCAGAGTAATTTTACTTTTTGCCCGCGTTACAGCTACATTGAGCCGTCTTTCTCCACCTTGGCGATTTAAAGGGCCAAAGTTAAGAGAAAGCTTACCTTGATCGTCACGAGCATAGCCTACGCTGAGTATAATTGCATCTCGCTCATCACCCTGAACGTTTTCCAGTGCTTTGAGAAAAAACTGCGGTGAGTTATCGCTGCAAAATATCTCCAATTCCGGATTTTCTTTGCCTAAAATCTCAATTTGCTGCTGAATCGCATCGGCTTGAGCTTCGCTAAACGCAATAATACCAAGTGATTGTTCAGGAAACCGTTGAAAATGTTCTAAGGCTAACTGAGCAACTACTTGTGCTTCACGTCTATTATCTCTGCGTCCACCGCGATCGTATACACCATCAGGAACGTGTCGGAACCATACCCCCAAATCCTGATTCTGAATTGGGTTTGGAAATGTAACTAATTGAGAGTCATAAAAATACTTATTAGAAAAAGCTATTAAACGCTCATCTTGACTGCGATAATGCCATTTCAGCGTTCGCCCAAACATAAAATTTGAACATTCATCTAAAACGCTTTCATAGCTTGCATCATCCTCATCATTATTATCTTCTTCGCTGTCTCCGGTTGAAAAGAATGAAGTCGGAGGAAGCTGTTGTTTATCGCCAATTACAATAACTTGATTAGAACGGATAATCGAAGGCACAACATCTTCAGTCCGAAGCTGAGATGCTTCATCAAAAATGAGAACATCAAAATGAACTACATCTGCATTAATGTATTGGCTAACTGAAAGCGGACTCATCATCCAGCAAGGCTTTAAAGCTTTGACTAAATTTGGCATCCCCTTTTGTGTATCGTTGAGGAGTTTACGGATGGGCAAATGTCGGCTTCTCTTATTCGTTTCTCTTTTCAAATTTGGCAATTCAGCTTCAGCCAGTGAAGTCTTTTCCCAGTTTTGCCAGCGTTGTACATGAAGTTGTTTTAGATGCTCTCTAGCAGTATCTAGTTGATTATAATCGAGTTGAGAAAACTCCTTGATTTGTCGTTCGTGTACTTCAAAGTTAAAATTTTTTAACTCAGGTTTTCTGGCAAGAATAGCATCAAGGCATATTTGATAAATTCGTTTTTCAAGAACTGGAAACCACTTCTCTGGCTCAATCTGGTTGTCACGCAAAGTATCCAAGAATTTATTGTTACCAAGATTCTCGAGTTTTTGGTAGGTTTCTTTATAAGTCAGCCATTCTTGAAAATAAGGTAGTTCAGATTGAGCCAAGTTTAAGAATGTTTCTAGTTCAACAAAATTAATTTGATGACGAGGTAGGTAAGAATCTGTAATGTCACTTTCATTAAAGTGCAATAATAAGAAATCTAATCCTTGTTTAATACTGTGATAAACTGACTCATATTTCTTAACTAATTCAGCAAGTTCGCGCCGTTTAGCAGGAGAACTTATAACGCGCTGAACGGAATCAGCAGGAAGTGAATACTTTTGTAAGCCAATCAACCAATTTAAAGCTTGTTCAATTTCTTTTAACTCTGCTTCACTAGAAACTTCTGGATTGAATAAAGAGCCAAAAACCTGGCGAGGCTGGTAGTCCATATGACGTAGCCTATTGCGCACAGCCAAAATAGGATTAGGTTTGTTATCTCGCAAAGCATTTAAGAAATCGTGAACTCCTAAAATTTCTAATTGCTCATATATTTCTTTATATGTCAACCATTTACGGAAGTCGGATAAATTGGATTGAGCTATGTTTAAAAAATTTGCTATTTCAGTAAATAAAATTTGATTGGGGGGCACATATTGTCCAGTAATATCATTCTCATTAAAGTATGAGAATAAGAAATTCATACCCTCCTTAATATCTTCAGTCAGTAATTCAAGTTGTTTAACTATTTCAGCTAGTTCGCCTCGCTTAGAAGGAGAATTGAGAATGTTTTGGACTGACTCAGCAGAAAGTGAATACTTTTGTAAGCCAGTAAACCAACTTAAGGCTTGTTCAATTCCTTTTAATTCTGCTTCACTAGAAACTTTTGGGTTAAATAAAGAGCCAAAAACCTGGCAGGCTGGGTAATTGCTTTGATATAGCTCATTTCGTGCGGCTTGTATTTGAACGGCTTGTAACAAATCACGTTTTAATTCGTTGTGAGAAATCTGTCCTTCTTTAAGGCTTAGTTTCTTCAAAAGCTTAATATCGCGTCTATATCTGGGATTAAAAATTCTAATTAACCAAAAGCGACTATATTTCTGATATCGATTAGCTAAAGCAGGTAATTCTGAGGAAAACAACTCAGGACGATATTTTTGTTTTAGAAGTGGCTCATTTTCTTCCAGGTATTTAACATCGCTTTGTAACTTCCTAAAATTCTCCTGAATATTTGCAATATTCCATTCAGCCCAATTATTAGGTAAATTATCTGGAGCTTTCAGTATATGTTGAAGTACAGGAAAGCAGTCTACTAAATTTGCCAAATTCAACAAAGATTGATTCCTAATAATTGATAAGATATGTTGATTAGCTCTCTGAATCAAAGAAATTGCTTGTTGAAATTTATTGATTTTATGATTGATTTCTAACTCCAACGTCTCCGAACAAGATTTCAAAGTACTTTGCGCCCAAATAGTTGTTTTTTCTCCTCTTAAAAAAGGTAGAAATGAAGCAAGCCGACCCAGTAAGTTTTGTGCTTCTGACGAAAGCTGATTTCTTTCGATTTCTTGAACGTCTATTTGCAGAATATTAAAAGCATTTTGAGAAATCGATATATCAACTTTAGTCCAGTTTTCTGGTAAATTTAATGGAGCTTTTTGTATGTGTTCTAGGGTAGTATAAAACTTTTCTAGACACTCTAAATTCAACAAACTTTGAATTTTTAGAGTTTCTTGCAATTCTTGATTAATTTTTTTGGCTGAAAAAATAGCTTGCTGAAATTCTTGTATTTTTTCTCTAATTTGTAATTCAAGCTCATAAGAATAAACATCTAGAGAGCTTTTTGCCCAAATAGTTGTTTTTTCTCTCTTGAAGAAAGGGAGGAATTGCGCTAATTGATTTAACAAAGCTTTTGCTTCCTGTAATCTACTATAATTCCATTGACTGAAGTTGGAAAATATGACATTGATACTGGAAACTGCTTCACGTTCTTTTTGCAAAAGCTCACCAAATAGCTCAAAAAGTGATTTTTCTAAAGGCTTTTCTTTAGTATGTAAGCTAGTAAGATATAAATTTAGTAATTGACGAGTAGAAACCAGCCTCTCAAATAAAAGGTGATTGTTTTCTTCAACATAAATTTGTTTAATATATTCAATAGTTTTTGATAAATTATTGATCAGTTCTCGCTTATCTGTACCGCTGTGGTGAATATTAAGACAGACATGATCTAAACCACATTCAGCCATACGTTGATAAACCACACTCAACGCTGTCTCTTTTTCTGCAACTAATAAAACTGATTTACCATTGCCAATCAGTTCCGCAATTATATTGACAATAGTTTGACTTTTTCCCGTTCCTGGTGGCCCTTGAACCACGAAGCTTGAACCAGCTTTTGCTGCTTCAATTACGACTTGTTGGCTGGAGTCAGCATCAAGAATTTGAAATATTCGTTCAGGTTTAACTTGTGAATCTAGAGCAGATGCAGGTAGGGGTTCTCTATAGTTAGACTGATAGTTAGTTAAATCGCCACTAATTGCTTGTAAAATTGGGTGAGCAAAAATTCGAGCTTCATTTTCGATAATGTCCCGAACCATTGCAGCCTTTGCATAGGAAAATAGAGAAAGAAATACATTCTCTTTAATTTGCCATGTCTTTTGTTCTGCTAATAGCTTCCTTATCTCAGCAATAATTTCGTTATAAGTTAGTGTTTGTATAGCTTCTCCATCTGGAAACTCAATCCCGAAAGTTTGCTTTAACTTTTGTACCAATGTTGGATTCAATACAACATCTTCATCTAATACAGATATTTTATAAGCATCTCTTCTAGGTTCCTTAATTAACTCTACAGGAACTAAAATCAATGGTGAGAGCAAAGCATCCTCTGGTTTATCTTTGTCATACCAAGTCAATGTTCCAAGCACCAGAAATAAGCTGTTTACACCTCGTTCTTCAAATGAGCGTCGCGCCTCAAGACGCAATTTATTCAGCCGTTTTAGTTGCTCGTTACCTATTTGACGAGTAATTAATTCAAGAGGATTTTTTTCTGCTGGTAATGCTTTAGTTTTTCTCGACTGAATAACATCTTGATATTCGCTATCAACGATTCTAAAACGCAGCGATTTTTTCTCTTCTATAAGGCTGTTGAAGAGAACATCTGGTTCTTCTGTGAGAATTTCTAAAATTCGAGGGCTATCTTGCCGAAACTTGATGAGAGGATTTCGTTTTCCCAAGTCAGCCAGTCCAGCTTTCCACTTTGCAATTTTTTGAGCAAGGTTTTGTTGAGAACCTGGAGTGGACTGTCGCATTTTAGTCTTTCTGGTAAATAGATGGACTGTCCAATATTATACTGGCTGTTTACGGTGTCAGTATTGACAAGTACCTATTCTATAAAACACTAGAGATTTTATTATCTGTATAAAGTCAAACTCACAGTAACAAAAGTCCACTAGTTAATGCTTCATCCCACAGAGGCGATTTCTGTATTTCTGGCAAAGAAATAGGTGGGTTTATCGGTTCTGTATAACTGTTGCTATGAGTTAGAGATAACTGCCAATATCCTATATCACGCCACTTACCAAACTTAAACCCAACCCGATGAAACACACCTACAGGCAAAAAACCAACAGCCTCATGTACAGCTACACTGGGTTGATTAGGTAAAGCGATCGCAGCCACCACATTATAAAATCCTTGCAGTTGCAGCAACTTAAACAGCGAAGTATACAAGGCTTTGGCAATTCCTTTTCGGCGATGATTCTTACCGACGTACACGGAAGATTCTACAGACCATTGGTAAGCAGCACGGGTACGATGGGGGCTAGCATAAGCGTAGCCTGCAACCTCACCATTGATTTCGCAAACTAGCCAAGGCATCTGCTGTTGATAGCTTTTGATCCGCTGTTGAAACTCAGTTTCGCTAGGTGGTTCTAATTCAAAAGAAATTGTTGTTTCGCGGACAATCGGTGCATAAATTGCCAGCATTGGGGATGCATCTTTTTCATTGGCTAGTCTGATTGTCGTCTTCACTGCAATATTTGTCTTCTGGCAAACCAATTAAATAATAAAGCTGTTCCCAATCCCCAAGCACCGTTAATCAATAAACCTGTAATCATAGCAGCTGGTTTCCAACCGCCAGCTATAGGCAGACCTTTTAATGGTGCAACAATAAACCAGGCAATTAATGTTGGTGCAACTGCACCAAAAATCAGCGCTGCTAACCAATAATTTTTGTTTACTTGCCAGCGTACTGCGATCGCTGCCCAAACTAAACCCCAAATTCCTCCCCAAAAAGCACTTGAGAGAAATTGCGGGATACCAAAAGGCTGTGTGGGTGTAGTTTGATAGGCTGGACGCGGGGTAAAGTTAATGGCGTGTAGCAGTGCGAGTAAACCTTGGTGAAATACCAGCACTGCCAGAAAGCCAGCCACAAAAGCGAGGATAAATCGATATACTTCTGCTTTTTGAGTCATAAATTACTTGCTTCCTGAGATAGATTTGTGCTGAGTTCCTAGTCAGATAAACTACGGTATATGAGTCAGCTTACCGGGCTTCGTTTTATAACTCAATCTCAACAATGCAATTGGTATGATATCGCTATAGAACTAAGAAAGAATTGAAGACTTAGGGCGCTGATTTTATTGCCCATTCTCCAGAGGATATTTCCAGACTTGTCATTTGTAATTGTTGCAAATAATCAACCAAGACTATTGTGAGATTTTTCAACACTTGGATGACTAATTAAAATGACATAATCAGCTATCTCACCCAAATTTATAATAACAATGACTATAGTTAATGACCCTACTGTTGTGAATGAAGTCACTGCTTTGTACCTCAAGTACGAAGAAGCTTTAGTCAATAACAATCTAGAGGTGATGGATAGTCTATTTTGGGATGCATCAGAAGTAGTACGCTTTGGTTTAGCAGAAAACCTCTACGGTAGTGAAGAGATTCGTAATTTTCGTGCCTCTCGACCGAACCCAACAATTGAGCGCGAAATTTTCAATCTCAAAGTTGTGACGTTTGGCAAAGATACAGCAACTGTAACGCTAGAATTTCGCCGGATTATCAATGGTGTAGAGCGTTTTGGACGACAAAGCCAAACTTGGTACAGATTTTCTGAAGGATGGAAGGTGGTTTCTGCCCATGTTTCTTTGTTACCTATATGAATTGCAAGACTAATATCAATTAGCCAAAATTCAGCAACAGATACTTTCTTCAGAAATCTTTTTATTATCTAGCTTTTCTAATTTAATAGAAAGTTTTGAATTGTGTATGACTAACATTACCGAAATTGCTCCGGATATCTATCGCCTCTCTACCTATGAACCAAAAATAGATATGCAATTTATTCAGTTTTTGGTTAAGGACGAAGAACCATTATTGTTTCATACTGGTTTGAAAGGGATGTTTCCACTAGTACGGGATGCAGTAGCAAAGATTATTGATCCGTCACAGATGCGCTGGATTAGCTTTAGTCATTTTGAAGCGGACGAGTGTGGAGCGCTCAATGAATGGCTAACTATTGCACCAAATGCTCAGACTGTTTGTAGCCCGATCGCAGCTTTTGTCAGTGTAGATGACTTTGCCATTCGTCCATCGAAAACTTTGGAACATACTGAAGTCTTGAACACTGGGAAATATCGCTTTCAGTTTCAGCATACACCACAAGTTCCCCACGGTTGGGACGCAGGATTGTTGTTTGAAACTACCCATAAAACACTGCTGTGTTCTGACCTTTGTCATCAGTTCGGAGATGTAGAGCCAGTAACTGAGTCTGATGTCATTGAGCGATCGCGTCAAACAATTGTCAATTATGAAGCTAGCCCCTTTCCTAATTACATTCCCTACACAACACATACAGAGCGCATTCTTCGAGATTTAGCAGCACTCAAGCCACGGACACTAGCAACAATGCATGGTTCAACGTTTGTGGGGGATGGCGAACGTGCATTGCAAGATTTAGCTGTGATGCTGCATGAAGTGTTGGTGTTGAAGAGATAGAGATCACAGAATGTGGGAAGTGCGATCGGGGAAGAATGAAAAAGCTGATTATCGTATTCATAAAAGCGTCTTAACTCACGCTTTTATGAAAAATCTACACCTTTCCCTGCTCCCCTGTCTTTTTGGTCAGCCCTGACTATTGCTCATCATTGATTAAGTCAATCCTGGGCAAAGGTAATGTATCAGCTTCACCCGAATCATCAGCAGCAATCCGATCCGGGCCTGTTTGCTGTAATGCTTGCAACAATGCCACACTGTGGCTCAATAACGCTTCTAAATCGATGCCAGCATAATCATCAGGGTAGCGTCGCAGACGATTAGTGCCTTCTCCCAATAGAATTACAGCACCTCGCCAGTTATGATTACCCAAATGATAAAGCGCTACAGCAATTTGGAGAATTCCTTGATAGAAGCTTTTTTCCGGTTCGCTGGCTTCAATCCACAAAGCCTCTAAAGTATCATGACAGGCATAGAACTGCCCAGAATTGAACTGTTCTACGCCTAGCCAAAACTCTTGGGGCATGGTTTCACTCATGCCATACTTTCTCGCACTTCTTTGATTACATCTAGAGTAATGTCTTGCTTGTCTCCAGCAAACTCATTGTCTGAGGTGAGAAACAGCATACAATGGCACTCTTTGCGTTCTCTCATGGGCACGCAGGGACAGTTCCAGTAGGTGGCGTGTACCTCAGCTTCTTTATCTTCATAGTGACGGCAGGGACACAAAGGCGCACCAAGTTCGTCTTTATGTTTGGCTAGCCCTTCGATCACAACTGCTGTCACAGAAGGTTCAGAACAAAAGTAGGTTCCAGTACGCTTGGCGTATTGTTCGGAAAAATGCCGCATTGCCTCTAGGCTTTTATCGCTGGATTTTGTATTCGCTTCTGATGACATCATTAGATCGGCCACTCATAATTTACACATTTCTTTGCATTGTACATCAGCCTTATGGGGCTATTAGTGGGTGTTTTTCCCCAACGTTACTTTTTAAAATTGACTAAACATTTACTCAAAGGCTTGTATGTATGGGTTGCTGGCATCTATTCAGAATCTGGGCAATCACAAAACTTTAACTTCTGCTATTCCCCAGACGTATCCTTGAAAGGGGCACAGAGGCAAAGGAGTGTGGGGAAAAATGGGACAAAGGAGAAATAGCAATTTTCAATGCCCTATGCCCTATGCCCATTAACCAATGACAAATGACCATTACCTATTGCCTGCTTATATTTATTTACCAATGCAAAACTTACTAAAAATTCTGTCAAGCACTGATTCTGTAACCTCCTCGCCAGTAATTTCTCCTAATGCATAAACTGCATCTCGTAAGTCAATTGTCCAAAAGTCTAAGGGTAGTTGCTGAGTAATGGTAGTTTGCACTTGCTCTAAAGAGATTTTTGCTTTGGTTAAGGCTGCTGCTTGTCTTTGGTTAATCGCTAAATCCATATCAGCAGCTTGGACTTTACCAGCCTGAACTATTTCTAAAATTGCTGTTTCTAAATCTTCAATACCTTGATTTTGTGCTGCTGCTGTCAAAATTTTACATTTGGGATTTTCAATTTGGGATTGAAGATTGTTTTTGACACTTTCTTCTACTAAATCAATTTTGTTGATCGCGAGAATCAAAGGACGGTGTTGCACTTGTTCGTAAATTTCGCGATCGCCTTCTGTCCAACCTGCGGCAGCGTCGATGGTTAACAGCACTAGATCGGCAGCATTAGCGGCACGGCGCGATCGCTCGACACCAATTTTTTCTACCTGGTCTGTTGTTTCCCGAATGCCCGCCGTATCTAGCACCTGCACGGGAATACCCCCAACAACTAACTGAGATTCGACAACATCGCGGGTTGTACCAGGTAAATCGGTGACGATGGCGCGATCGCTCCGACTCCAAGCGTTCAGCAAGCTCGATTTACCGACATTTGGTCGCCCGACAATTGCCACTTTTAAACCTGTGCGTAGCAGTTCGCCTTTGTCTTTGGTTGCCAGTAATTTACTAATTTCTGCGGCGATGTTCTCAATTGCTGATACGATCGCTTTATCATCCAGCGGAGGTAAGTCTTCTTCAAAATCGATTCGAGCTTCGATTTCTGCCAAAATATCCAAACAGTTAGCGCGTAACTGTCGAATCGGATGAGCTAATTTACCTTGTAAGCCAGCTAAGGCAGTTTGAGCAGCTTGCGGCGATCGCGCTCCCACTAAATCCGCAATACCTTCGGCTTGTGTCAAATCTAATCGCCCATTCAAAAAGGCGCGGAGCGTAAATTCTCCCGGCTGTGCCAGCCTGGCGCCATTTTCCAAACACAGTTGCAACACTTGCTGCACTGCCATAATTCCGCCGTGACAATGGAATTCCACCACATCTTCACGGGTGTAAGAACGGGGTGCTTGCATAATCAACAACAAAGCTTCATCCACTAGTTCTTGCGTTTTGGGGTGGCGGATGTAGCCATAGAGAATGCGGTGACTTTCCCAAACCTGACGACCAGGCGCTTGAAAAAGAATTTGGGCGATCGCGATCGCTTGAGAACCAGACACCCGCACAATACCCACGCTACCCTGTTGGGGGACAACAGCAGTTGCGATCGCGGCGATGGTTCCAGTAGTGGCAAATATTTCCGACATGAGCGCCCTTGCAAGCAAATATATATGGTTAGCGTAACAAGTACTTTTGCATGAGGTAAGGAAAGGGTTCAAGGGCTGGACTTTCCTGTTTCCCTTAACCTTTAGGTTTTCTCCTACTATGGACAGAAGTCCAAATTAGATGGTTAGTATTTAAACTACTAGGAGGGCAAGTAGCAAGGTAAGATTTATCTGAAGAGTAGACAAACGCTCTGATAGAGAGGGATTCACTGTGGAGCAAAAGATTAACTGCGCTGAGGCCTGCGTTAATGGTTGTGTTTTAGGGGATAAATGCCCCAATGTTGAGTTTAGAGAAGCAGCAGCACAATTTATTGAAGATACTTCTTTAGATAAAATGCTGGAGATAGCAGAAGAACGACTGCGACGAAAAATGACGGAACCGCCAAAATGGGTTCTTCCAGAGGATCAGTAGCATTCTTCTCGCAAACGAAACAATAGCATTGGGTGCAATTCCTCAATTCTCGCATTTTGCCGCTAAGTTAGCTGCTTAAGCTGGCGTTCTATCTGGACAGCTGATTGTGGTAATTCAATCACCTGTCCTTTTATCTTTCCGAAAAATAGTGAATGATATTTGATGTTAATTGATGAGGCTGTATTTGCTCCAATCAATTAACCATGAACCAACGAATACTTTTAATTGTCGCAACCGCTACCATTTTGATTTTAGGATTGCTATCTTTCGGTAGCTACATGGCTTGGTTCTGGCCGCTAGAACTACTCGCTCATTTTCGAGTTCACTATTTAGTTTTATCGTTAATAGCTACTCTGATTTTAAGTATTCTTTGGAAAACCCTCCATCTCAAGAGTAAAATCATAGTTCTTGCAGCTTTATTACTTGTGGGTTTGAATGTAATTGAGGTGCTTCCTTGGTATCTACCTCATTCGCAACAGTTAGCTGGTAATCCAACTAAACAAATTCGGCTTTTATCTTTTAACATTAATATTCAAAATAATGATGACAAAGAAGTTATTAATGTAGTGCAGGATAATCGCCCTGATGTAGCTTTATTTTTGGAAATTAATCGCAGTGGCTTCGACAATTTAAACGCTGGTTTAAAAAATACTCTGCCTTATTCTTTTAGAAGTCCTGGTGGTGGACTGGCAATATTTAGTCGCTTACCCATTCAAGATGTAAAGGCAGATAATTTCAATGGCAAAGGCGGTCATAACCTTATAGCAACCTTAACAGTCGATAAACAGCCTATTAAGTTAATTGGAACTCATCCCATAGTACCTATAACTCGCAATAATTTTCATAGACGTAATCTTCAGCTAGCAGCGTTGAGTGATTATATTCGAGAACTGAATCAGCCAGTAGTTTTAATGGGAGATTTTAACTTAACACCTTGGTCGCCTTATTACCGACGATTTATCAATAAAACAAATTTGCACAATACTCGCTTAGGTTTTGGTATTTTACCAAGCTGGCCACGACCAGCAACTCACGTAACTCTACCAAGCTGGATCATCCCGTTGATGAATATTCCTATTGACCATTGTTTCGTCAGTAAGCATTTTAGTGTAGCTCAAATCTATACAGGCGCAAATGCTAATTCTGACCATGCACCATTAATTACTGACTTAGTTTTACGTTAGCTACTATCGCTCTCCTAAACCGGATAATAGAACCTGCTATTTCACCAATGTCATTACCGTCTTAACCTAGAACCAAGCTTTTAGCGGGCGAAATACAACTATCACTTAGCTTGATCTTGAGTTCTTAAAGCTTGGGCGACAAGATAGACTTTTGTCCATTCACCCATCACTTGATAGGTTTTGATATTTAACTGTTGAGCTATTGCTTCGATTGAGTTGCCAGCTTTGCGTAAATCTAAAATCTGCTGCCCAAGTGGAGTCAATTGTTCATAGAGTTGCTGCCATTGGTTTTGTGTTAACCCCAAGTTGTGTTCTTGCAAAGAAATTGCCAGCCAGTTTTCCACTAGTTCCGGTTTCCCTTTGAGAGCAAACACACGCACTGCATGGTAGCTAATTTTTTCCCGCAGTCGGTATACTTCTTTAATTTGTTTATTTAGTTTCTTGGCGATTTCGTCTTGGGACTTACCTTGCAGATACAGGCGTAGCCACTCTACGGCTTCTGTGCCGAGGTTTTCTTGTAAATATTCTTCAAATTCTTGTTGTACAGCTTGACGCAATACTTGTTGTTCTTCTAGTTCCTGCGCTTCTTGATATTCTGCGATCGCCTGACTATCAACCAAGTTAACTCGATTGTCGCTGTCATCGGTGAGAATTTCTTCGGAAACTAGCCTAATCAAGTCGCTACCAGGCACTTGAGTTAACCCACCCCGTTGAGTACGGCGCAGGTAGTTGACAAAGCGGTAAACCAGCAACGGCTGATTGCGTACTGGGCGCAAACAATATTCTTCGATACTGGCAAACAGTAGCGTATCTCGCAGCCGCCTGTCGGTGGTAATTTCAGCGATACAAGCCATTTGATCTTGGATGTAGCTATCGCTTTGCAGTAATTCCTGGATGATTTCTTGTAATACATCTATTACACTCCGCTGGCGATCACGGCTGAGGGAAACCCAAGTCTGAATTTTATTGCGCAATGTCATCAAACTGGCCAGCCGCGTGATTAGGTTGCGATAAGCACGTTCTCGTGCTACTCCCAGGTAACGTTGCAGTAAAATTCGATAGCGATATTCCATTGCTTGCTTGGCAATCTCAAGTTCCTTGGGGTTGAGCAGATCCAACCGTTGGGAATCACGTCCCAATAACCAGAGAATGATACTTTCTTGATCTGCTGCGCTTTGTTCTGGACACTCCGCTAATAGACGAGTTCGCCAATATTGCGCCAGTTTTTCTGCTTCTGTTAGCATAGGCAGATTCCGTTCCTCAAAACCCTGTCTTAGGGTAGCGATTCCCTGTCTCCTAGAAGCAGCATCATTAATAGATTCAACAACAATTTCTTCTGGTTGTGAGTTTATAGTTACTCTTCTAAGTGGTGGACTATTGCTTTCCTGTTTAGACGAAGCGACAACTTGCACATCCTGGACAGAAATTCCTGATATCTCAGTCAGCTTTCCTTCTCTAAGTAGAGCCAAAATTCGCTCCAATCCCTCTTGAGAACCTTCTAAGACTAGTTTTACACTACCAACCTCAATTCTCTGTAGTGTCAATGATGCATCTCCAGATATTTGACGCAAATGGGCAACAATAGCTTCTGCTAGTGGCTTGTTAACTTCATCAATAGTGGCGCTTAATACCAATATATATTTAGCTGGTTCTAGGTTATTCTTTAGCTGTTTTTTTTTTCGTAAAGAACAGGAGTTAAATGCTCTGAAATACCTTGTATATTAATTTCCACACAACCAAACTTGTAAGCTTTATCAATGGAACGATTTGCTCCTAATGCTTTGTAAAAACCAACAGTAAATGCTATAGCTGCGTTATCTCCAATTGCTTGATTCATCCCAATTACAAATTCGATGTGTTCTGCAATTGCTTTCGCTTGGGCTTCTGAATAACAAGCATTCAATATTACACAATTGATTTGGTCAGCTACTTCTTTAAATAGCGCTGCTAAGGCATCGAGTGTTACAGGCTGGGCTTTCCCTAATAAATTTTCAAAGTAAATCTCGCCTGTGCTTTTTCCATGTCCAGAGAAATGTACAATCTGTGGCTCAACATCAAAGATTGCTTGAGTGATATCTCCTGGACGTACAGATTCACGAGACTCTAGTACAAATCTATCTCGGTTTTTTGATAGTTGCAGCCGCTCACGAATTTCACGTAACTCTTGCCCTAAGCGTAGCCGAGATTCATCGCTGGGATCGGATGCTAAAAACAGGATTTTAATTGGATGATCGCTGTTCATGCAGGAGCGTCTGGTGTATATGATTGCTCTAATTATAGGCTTTAAAAGAGTTTATAGGCGCAGAGGCTAGGCATTTAGTTATTTTAGATTCAATCTATCTCTAAATATCCAAACCAATAACTGTTAATTCAGGTGGATGCTCAACATTAAATTGATAATATATCTCTCGTTTTTCTTGTGCTAATAGAGTTAACTCCCATTCCAAAATCCCCATTTCTCCAAGTTGAATTTGGGGATTGCTGCGGGTGAGACGTACTTTTATTTGCTCATTGCGGCTAACTGGCAATTGTTCAGTTAAAGTGATCTGAGTTTCTCGATTGAGCAAGTTAGTAATTATCAACCGATAACCATAAGTAATACGGCGCTGGCTACTCATCAATTTTTTATCAACTTGACGCTCAACTAAGTCACGCTCAATTTTTAAACCTTCGTCAATTCCTAAATTAATTTTGAATTCTTGTCCTGGAGCAACATTCTCTAAATTGGTTGTACCCACAAACATATTGTCACGGAAAATATTTGCTTTTCCTGATAATAAAGTTGCACTGTTGGGGCTATTTTTTACTTTAGCTTGTAGATAAGCGAAGCTGACTAAGCGCGGCATTGCTACATAATCGCAGCTACTAGGATAATCATCATTAAAAATTGTAGTTTTATGGGGTGCGCCATCACTGGGAATGTTACCCCCACCATTGAGTTTAAAGGTGACTACACTTCCTTCTTTAGATACTTCAGCAACTACAGTTTCAGCTTCTATAAAACTGTCTTGCACAACTTCGTCTTCTTCTTCATTCATTCCACCAGTAGCAGCTAATTGATTTGCCATCTTCGGCATTTGTCTAAACTTACGCTCCGCAAATCGTACTGTTGGGCTGAAAGTACTTATATACCAAGGTTCTGGCTTTGGTGGGAGTGTACCTAATCCTGGTCTAGCTGTAGAAAGAGTGAGAGCTACGCCTTTCCAATCTTCGCCTGTGCTTTGGGTGACTTCCGCTAAGTAGCTGAGATTGACAATGTTGCTGGTATGGCTAAAACGTAAGTCATAAAGCGGAGTCCAACTGGCGCGATTCACAATGTAAGATAGCTCTAGCTCAAACTCGCCTGCACCAACAACTTCCACTGCTACAATTAAGCTCAAACTTTCTTTAGGGTGGGGTGTTTGAATTTTTTGTAATGAAGTGCGGAGGACTTGTAACTGCTTTTCTAGTTCTTCTTGTTGGCTTTTGCATTCTCCAGAAGCGATCGCATATTCGCTATACTGACTTCCCAGAAAGTTGAGAAAATCCAGGGTTTCGCTGAGACTGAGGTTTTTACGCGCCAAACTATGAGAAAAAGGTTCCTCTGTCTTTTCCCGTAAACCAGCGATAAAACTAGACTGCAATGCTAAAGCATCGATTTGTGCTTGCAGGTGGCGCTGTTCTGCTTCTAACTGCTGAATCTGCCTTGTTAATTGTGCCACACGTTCTGCAACTGGTTCTGTGGTATAAGTGCGATCGCTGCTGACTCCTAGCAACCGCACTCCTACTGTACCTGTACCACCAACCCTCACCGAATCAGTTTCTAAAGTTACTGGTAGTGAGCTAATAACTAATTCCTGTTCTTGTCCTGTTAAGGAAACAGTACCCCTTCTTGTCACTAGGGCTGTATTAGTGTATACCGTCACAGCTACAATCTGGCTTTCTACTGTTTTGCGTAAAGATGGTGTTTCCGGGTTAACCACTGCCAGTTTCCCCCATTTTGATGCTTATGCTGGTTAATTGTTAATGCTTGTAACTCTATCCGTCAAGCCATTGAGAATTATGAATTGAAAAGAAATCAATCATTAATTGCCAATATTAATACTTGGAAGGCAGCTTACCTTGCAGCCTCTTGGACAGGAGAAGAAAAAAGTAAAGTAGAGTACGTCAATAAAAGCTGCTAAAAATCTGTTTTTCTCTAGTCCCTAACATAGGTTAAAAGCTGGCTGCACAAGTGGCATTTCTTTTAGCTTTGCCTTCTTGTACTAGCCTATTCTTCATGTTTGACTTTGCTCAAATGTACCCCAGGCAAAAGAAGTATTTTGCTCAATGAAACTCTTTGCCGTATTTAAGAGGTAATCATGATAAGTACGCGCAACAATTGATAGCTGTTTACCAGAAGGATAAACCATGTACCAAGTGCGCTGAATCGGAAAGTGCTGTACATCCAAAATAGTTAACTCAGACGATTCTGGCATTAAGGTATGACGAGATAAAATCGAAATTCCTAAACCCCCGGCGATCGCTTGTTTAATTGCCTCATTACTTCCCAATTCCAGCTTTACGTTCACTTTCATTTCATGTTCATCGAACAGACTTTGGACAGCACGGCGTGTTCCTGAACCTGGTTCTCGCATGATAAAAGGTTCTTGAGCAAGGCGTGGGAGAGGGATATTTTTCTCCTTCGCTAGTGGATGATTATAAGGAGCAAAGACAACCAAAGGGTTATCTAAAAATGGCTGACAAGTCACATCAAGATTTTCTGGAACTTGGCTCATAATATACAAGTCGTCCAGATTATTCACCATTCTCTCTAAAATTCGTTCGTGGTTTGTGACTTGCAGCGATATATCTATTCCGGGATAAAGCTGGCAAAATGCACCCAAAAAGCGCGGTACAAAATATTTTGCTGTTGTAATTACTGCCAATTTTAATTGACCTTGTTTTAGCCCTTTTAAATCTGCTACTTTCATTTCAAATTGGGCTATTGTGTCAAAAATTTGGCGACAAGTAGCAAATAGTTCGCGTCCCGCCTCCGTCAAATATAAGCGCTTACCCACCTGCTCAAATAAAGGCAACCCGACCGATTTTGTTAATTGCTTAATCTGCATGGAAACGGTAGGTTGGGTGAGAAACAATTCCTCAGCTGCACGAGTAAAGCTCCCATGCCTTGCTGCCGCCTCGAACACCTTCAACTGGTGTAGCGTCGCTTGGTTCAAGGTGATTCTCCTCTAGTAGTGATTCATAGCTATAAATCTAGTATCACTGAACACTTGCATTAGAGATAGCACTGCTCATACAAAAGTTATGATTAATATGTATAGATAAAAATCTATTAACCCTATTACAAAAAAGGTCTTTTACTTATAGACTTGAACAGTTATTATCAAAACAACAAAGCACAGCGTAAGATGCCTTCCAGCTCTAGATGAATGCTGAATACTGAATCCTGAATGCGGATCGCCTACAATCCATCATTCCTAATTCGTCATTCACCATTCATCATTCTTCTAATTCTTCTAAAATTTTGACGGGTAACTGAGTTAAATCAGGTAACTGAAGCATCTCGATTTCGGCAACTTGCTCCTTAATATTTACTGGCAAATTCAATGGTTGACGTTGTTCTATCCAACAACTAGCTAATGGCAAAGTCTGCTCTAATTCATCCAACGGTCGAGGAATCACCATTACTGCGTTCAACTCTCCAATGCGTTCTGCCTCATACATCCCCGCTTCTACTGCTACGGCAACATTAGCCACCGAGCCGCGAATAATCGCTGTACACAAACCCGCACCAATTTTTTCATAGGCTGCCAAATGCACATCAGCTGATTTGAGCATGGCATCACAGGCTCCTACCATCGCTGGAAATCCCCGCGTTTCCACCAAACCAACTGCTTGATTGCTCAAACGGCTGTAATTTCCCTCTTCCATGATTTTGCTCAGGCGATTAGTGATAGGTAGAACTACCTCTAAATTGGGATAAGGACGGGGAATTACCAAGCTAGAAACCAATTGACCAAACTGTTCAGCCGTTTGCACGCCAGCTTCTACAGCTAGACGCACATCCGCGATCCCACCCCGCACAATTGCTGTACAATGACCACCACCTATTTTTTCATAGCCAACTAAATGAACTCCTGCCGATTTCAGCATCATATCAGCCGTCCCCACGATCGCCGGGAAGCTCAGAGTAGATACTAAACCTAAAGCAGTGTCCTTAAGGCTATCTCGACGTCGGGAGGACTGAACAGTGCTAATAGCCCGTTGATTTGATGTTTCCATGTAGAGTCTCCAAGATACTCACGAAACTAACAACTTACAATTAACACTTATTCAGACTGATCGTCAGAGATTGGTTCATTTAAGGATTGCCGATGGGGGAACAATGTGACTAACAGCCTTTGGATGCTCCCTGTACCATAAATGTGAGTCCCAATACTAGGTGATTCGGTGGGATTTTGACTAGATTCTGAGTCTTGGCTAAGTTCTGGTGCGGCTTCTGCGGGCACAGTAGGGTTTTCTGCAATGGGAAGAGATTCATCTACCGGATTAGTAGCAGGCTGAGGTTGGGAAATAGATGTGTGCTGTAATTCTACAAAAACTCCAGCAGATAAGTTAGTTGAGGAAATAGTTGTGTCCCGATCTCTATTTACCCCATTGTCTCTTTTTCTGCCGATCAAATTTTTTCCTGCCTTCGCCGCCTGCGTTGCTGTAGAAGCATTAATTGTTGATGGTTCCGGTTCTGTAGTACCAATACGGCGACTGGTGTCTCCCAAAATTGAACCAGGTGGAACTACTTGTCCCGCTGCAACCGAACAGTTAAATACTGTTGTTGCTGAACCAATACAAGCATTTGTTCCGATTTTACCTTGACCAACCATGAGAAAACCGGCTCCCAAGTTTGCCCCTGCTTCTACTTCTAGAGTTCCTTCATGGACTTGGAGAATCGACCCCATACCAATACAAACCCCCGGACCGATAACGATCTTGCCCTTTACAGCCGCTTGGAGTATCACTCCTGGCGCTAGTACCGCACTCGGATGAATAGTCACCTCGCCACTAATATAAGAATCAAAATTATTGCTGAGGCGCAGTGGCGGCACAGACATGGAAATTGTCACCTCGGAAGCCAGAAAATTAGAAAGTTCTGAGTGCTGAGTTGTTAGTGCTGAGTCGTAGTTATAGTCTGGCTGGTATCCACAACCTACTCAACTCAGCAAAGCTAGTTGATTCAATTCGGAAAATTATTTTACCAATCCAACAGCACTGGCTCCTCAGCACTTGTCACTCGTACTGCTATGGGCGTTGAATAATGGTTTCCAATACCCGACGCTTGGCTTTGGGGTCAATCCCGATTAAGCGCACATATTCGCCTTGATATTCAGCAAGATGTGCTTCTAAGGCTGCGATCGCTTCTCTTTCTGAATTGGCTTGAATGGGGCCGCTACTTGTCCAGGAACCTGTACGGAATCTTCTTTGGTCTACGTGTTCAACGCTAATCTTATACCCACCACCGAGTAATTGCCGTAACTGTTCTACGACTTCGCCACTCAAGCGGGTGTTAGTTGCGGTTGCTGTGGCTGTTGAAGCACTAGTAAATGACTTCTGGCTACCAGATGAACTAACTTGGCCATTAGGACGTTGAATAATGCTTTCCAATACCCGACGTTTGGCTTTGGTATCAATCCCAATCAAGCGCACGTATTCGCCTTGATGATTGTTGATACAATCTTCCAAAGCGGCAATTACGTCATTGGTAGAAGTAGAGTTAATTGGCTCACAACTTTGCCAAGAACCCGTGCGGAAGCGGCGCTCGTCTACGTGTTCTGTACCGATTTTGTAACCACCTGCCAATAGCTGGCGGATTTGGTCTACAGTGTCAGCACTGAGTTGCCCACTACCAGAGCCGTTACCGTTAGTATTAGCTTTGTAGCTGCCATTAGATTGAGCAGCAGGCGCTCTAAAGTTGCTAGGTGCGCCCACTGTACCATCAGGACGTTGGATGATGGTTTCCAACACCCGCCGTCTATTTTTGTCGATGCCAAACAGCCGCACATACTCGCCGCTGTGGTCTCTTACACAACTTTCTAAAGCTGCGATCGCTTCCCCAATAGATCTGGCATCTAATGGTTTGCAACTAGTCCAAGAACCGGTGCGGAAACGTCGCTCGTCTACGTGTTCCGTACCAATTTTATATCCCTGCTCTAACAAATAGCGCACCTGCTCTATTGTTTCCGCACCCAAGCTCTTACTCGCCACTTCACTACTCCTTTCTAGCTCTAAAACAGTAATGCCATTACTTGTAGAAGATTTTTTTAATTCATCCCGGATGGGTGTAATACATTTACTATCAGCAACACAGAGATAACCTGCTCGCAGTGCCTGATTAATTCCCACTACATGATGGGTAAATTCTTGATCCTGCGCTTGTACATCTGGTAGGCGGTCGGCTTGCTGTTGATTAGTAATGATCGCTCCCGAAGGTACATATTTACCAGGGGGAATTTCTACATCTTGAATCAAAGCGTGCATCATCACAATACAGCCTGCACCCACCCTGGCATTAAATACCGTAGAGCGAAAGCCAATGAACGAATTATCCCCAACATAAGCCGGCCCGTGAATTAAGGCCATGTGGGTAATGGAAGCATTTTTACCAATCCATACCGAGTATTGGTCTTGGTCGTCACCAATTACTCGACCTTGCTCCAACCCATGAATCACTACACCATCTTGAATATTAGTGTTTTCACCAATAAAAAAAGGTGTACCTTCATCTGCTCTAATCGAAGTTCCCGGAGCAACGATGACATTTGCACCTATGCGCACGTCTCCAATCACCTTGGAAAACGGATGTACAAATGTGGTTTCATGGATTGTTGGCTCAGCTAAGGTTCTAGACCACGGGGTTGGGGGAGCCACCGTGCTGCTGACTGCCATTGCGAGATTCCTCCTAAATTAAGCTTTTGTCAATGGTCAATAGTCCATAGTCAAAACCCTTGACCTTTGAATGCCACTTGCTCGACTCGGGGAAACCCCAAGACCGCAGTGGCTCCTCTTGACCCTTGACTATCTATATTGGTCTTTTTTGCTGTAAATGAGACGATCTTCGACATGAATAGTATCAATTATCGCCACCACCGCTGCATCTAACGGACGATTTTCGTTGCCAGGAACTTGACGTGCGGCACTACCACGACTGAAAAGTACCCACTCATCGAATCCAGCACCGACAATATCCGCAGCTACTTCGTATTTTTGCAGGAGGTTTCCTTCTTCATCTACTAATTGCAACAACAGTAGTTTCACACCTCTAAGACTTGGATCTTTTTGCGTGCTAACTACTGTGCCACGAACTTTGGCAATTTGCATTACAAATTATGGTCTTCTGCCGAAAGGACGAATGGCGTTGACATTTTCCCGGAACTGTTCTACATCTTCTGTATAACGAATTGGCAGGACGTATTCCAAGTTTTCGTGAGGACGAGCAATGATGTGGGTAGACAGCACTTGTCCGCCGTTAACTCGCTTCACCGATTCTACGCCCGCTGCTACGGAAGCTTGTACTTCCGAGACATCTCCCCTCACAATGACTGTAACCCGACCACTCCCTATTTTTTCGTAGCCTACCAAGGTAACACGAGCAGCTTTCACCATTGCGTCTGCGGCTTCTACTACTGCTGGAAAGCCTAGCGTTTCTACCATTCCTACTGCGATCGACATTAGTTCTAACCCTTATTTAAAGTTTTGAAATTTGGAAACAACAGCACTCAAGAAGGCAACCCCGTTAATGATTTTGTTTAACCGGTTTTTAAGTGCGGAACTGTTCTACGGCTTCGGTATAACGAATCGGCAAGACGTACTCTAGATTTTCGTGAGGACGAGCAATGATGTGGGTGGATACCACTTCCCCACCATTTACTCTTCTGGCTGCTTCTACCCCAGCGGCAACTGAGGCTTGCACTTCCGATACATCTCCCCGCACAATTACGGTAACTCGCGCACTACCGATTTTTTCATATCCAACCAATGTTACACGAGCGGCTTTCACCATCGCATCAGCAGCTTCTACTACTGCTGGAAAGCCTTTAGTCTCAATCATTCCAACTGCAATTGGCATCGCAGAACTCCTACAAAATTAATGCAATCAGTACTGAAATTTGAAATTTTTGACGGGGAAGCTCATCTTGAGCTAAGAAAACACTTCCAAATTAAGCATAGGAAAGCTTGGCGTTCCTGGCAATATAAATCACTATAATAGTTTATGATAAAAACGTTTAAGAAAACTTAACATAATTTAATGCTGTCATTTGGTTAATGAAATTTCACGGATTGCTAGAGCGTCCAACTACGCTTTATAATTTTTTAATTACATTTGTCAAACCCAGATTAATAACCTCTGTAATTTCATCTCCAGCGGAAAAACAGAAGCCTAGATACTTTATCTGAACTGCTTTTCCTGAAATTGTTTTGTTTATACAAGTACAGTCTAAAAAATATATAAGTTTTTATAATAGGCGATATAAATTGGCAATGTAGAAGTAGGAATTCCAATGCTATAAGTAGAGTATAGAGGAAGAATTAAATATTTTTATTCTGCTATTACAGTTTTTATCACTGTGCAATGTCAAGCTAATTATAGAAAATATTTTTTTAGAAAAGCTAATTTTAAACAAGGCATTCCATCCTGAGTAGTCCAAGGAAATTTAAATGAATCAATTTTTCTACCTTACAAGTTGGTTTGTGCCTATTTATGGTTTGATAGGTGCTATTTTAACCTTGCCGTGGGCAATGGGAATTATTCGGAGAACCGGGCCAAGACCTGCGGCATATTTCAACTTGTTAACAACCATTGCGGCTTTTGTTCATAGCCTATTTATATTTCAACATATCTGGGATCGAGAACCAGAAAATTTGTTGATTCACTGGTTCAAAGTAGCAGATTTAGATTTGTCATTTGGGTTAGAAATTTCCCCTGTAAGTATTGGGGCTACGGTTTTAATTACTGGATTAAGCGTCTTAGCACAAATTTACGCCCTAGGCTATATGGAAAAGGACTGGGCGTTGGCACGTTTTTTTGCGCTGATGGGATTTTTTGAAGCTGCACTGAGTGGTTTAGCCATCAGTGACTCCTTGTTTCTTAGCTATGCCCTTTTAGAAGTCCTGACGCTTTCCACTTACTTATTAGTCGGATTCTGGTATGCACAGCCTTTAGTGGTGACAGCAGCAAGGGATGCGTTTTGGACTAAACGAGTAGGAGACTTGTTGCTGCTAATGGGTGTAGTGGTGCTTTCTAGCTTGGCAGGTAGTCTGAACTTTTCCGATTTATATGAGTGGGCGCAAACAGCTAACTTAGATTCAGTTACGTCAACCTTGTTAGGATTAGCATTGATTGCTGGGCCGGCGGGTAAATGTGCCCAGTTTCCGCTGCATTTGTGGTTGGATGAAGCGATGGAAGGGCCAAACCCTGCATCAGTGTTGCGGAACTCACTGGTGGTAGCTGGTGGTGCTTATTTACTATATAAAATGCAACCTTTGTTAGCTCTGTCCCCAGTGGCATTGAACGCCTTGGTAATCATGGGTACGGTGACAGCAATTGGTGCAACTTTAGTGTCTTTAGCGCAAATTGATATTAAGCGGGCGCTATCTCATTCCACCAGTGCATACATGGGATTAGTATTTTTGGCAATGGGCTTACAGCAAGGTGGTGTAGCCTTGATGTTGCTGTTAACTCATGCGATCGCCAAAGCACTATTATTTATGAGTTCTGGTTCTATAATTCATACTACCCACACGCAAAACCTCACAGAAATGGGCGGTTTATGGTCGCGGATGCCAGCTACTACCACTGCCTTTGTTGTCGGTTCTGCGGGAATGATCACACTACTGCCACTAGGAAGCTTTTGGGCAATGCTGTCTTGGGCTGACGGCTTTGTGAATATTAGCCCTTGGGTGATTGGCGTATTGGTGATCGTCAATGGTTTGACAGCCCTAAACTTAACGCGGGTGTTCAGATTTATCTTTTGGGATACACCGCAACAAAAAACCCGCCGCGCGCCAGAAGTGGGTTGGCAAATGGCATTTCCAATGGTAACTTTGACCATCCTGACGCTGTTATTACCCTTGATGCTACAGCAATGGTACTTACTACCTGATTGGGAAAGTATTAATTGGTATGTAGTGGCAATATTACTGTCTTCGACTTTGATGGGTGTGGGTGTAGGTTCTACTATGTATCTGCATAAAGCATGGTCGAGGTCGAGAATCCTAGCATGGAGATTTATGCAGGATTTGTTGGGTTACGATTTTTACATCGACCAAGTTTATAAAGTGACCGTGGTAAGTGCAGTAGCGTTGCTTTCTAAAATTTCTGCGTGGAGCGATCGCTATTTGATTGATGGTCTAGTAAACTTGGTTGGGTTTGCAGCCATTCTCAGCGGACAAGGCTTAAAGTATAGCATTTCTGGACAATCCCAAGGTTATATGTTGACCATCCTCGCAGTTGTCAGCGTACTGGGCTTTTTCATTAGTTGGTCATTAGGACTATTAGATAAGTTGCCTTTTTAGGAGTCATTTGTCCTCCTCATCCCCTTCATTCCCCACGCCCCTTGTCTGCCTCATACCCTATCCTTAACTAGTTCTGTGTATGCTAAGTGCGTTGATTATAGTGCCATTATTTGGTGCTGCTTTGATCGGTTTTTGGCCGACTGGCATGAATGGTAAACTTTCCCGTGGGATAGCTTTAGTCATTGCTAGTATTGCTTTCGCGTGGTCGGTCGTTTTAGCAATTCAATTTAATCCAGGGCAAGTCAGTCAACAATTTACTGAGTTCCTACCTTGGGTAGATACCTTAGGCTTAAACTATAATTTGGGAGTAGATGGTTTATCCTTACCCTTGCTGGTTTTGAATGGATTGTTGACCTGCATTGCCATCTACAGCAGCGATGAATCCCTGCAACGTCCTAGATTTTATTACTCATTGATACTGCTGTTGAGTGCTGGGGTAACTGGAGCTTTTCTGGCTCAGGATTTACTACTATTTTTCCTGTTTTACGAGTTGGAATTAATACCCCTATATCTTTTAATTGCAATTTGGGGTGGTCAAAAACGGGGTTATGCAGCCACAAAATTCCTAATTTATACAGCACTTTCAGGGATTCTGATTTTAGCAAGTTTCCTGGGTCTAGTTTGGCTAAGTGATGCACCTAACTTTGCCCTAGCGACTTTGAATGCTAAGACTCTACCGTTAGCAACGCAACTTTTGTTACTAGCAGGAATTTTAGTTGGTTTTGGCATTAAGATTCCTCTGGTTCCTTTCCATACTTGGTTGCCAGATGCTCACGTTGAAGCGTCTACGCCAATTTCTGTGCTACTAGCTGGGGTATTGTTGAAGTTGGGAACTTATGGCTTACTGCGATTTGGCATGAACTTGTTACCAGAAGCTTGGGGTTATTTGGCTCCTTGGCTGGCAACTTGGGCAGTAGTAAGTGTACTGTATGGTGCATCTTGTGCGATCGCCCAAAAAGACATGAAAAAAATGGTGGCTTACAGTTCTATTGGACACATGGGCTATATCCTTTTAGCGGCGGCGGCGGCTACACCGTTAAGCGTGTTAGGTACTGTCATGCAAATGATTAGCCACGGCTTGATTTCGGCGCTACTGTTTTTGCTGGTGGGTGTTGTCTATAAAAAAGCTGGTAGTCGTGATTTAGATGTCGTCCGTGGACTGCTAAATCCAGAACGCGGTATGCCTGTTATTGGTAGTTTGATGGTTTTGGGAGTCATGGCCAGTGCTGGTATACCCGGAATGCTAGGGTTTATTTCCGAATTCGTAATTTTTCGGGGCAGTTTCCCAGTTTTCCCAGTCCAAACATTGTTATGTATGATTGGTACAGGTTTGACTGCTGTTTATTTCTTAATTCTCGTTAATCAAGCCTTTTTTGGACGCTTATCGGCACAAGTTACCAACTTACCACGGGTGTATTGGAGCGATCGCATCCCATCTATAGTTTTAGCTGTGTTGATTGTGATTTTTGGTATCCAACCTGCTTGGTTAACGCGCTGGACTGAACCAACAATCACAGCAATGGTAGATACGCAAAACATAGTGGCAACAGTTGCTTTAGATAAGGCAGACAAAAATTAAAAGTCAGATATTGGGTTTGTAGTATTGCCTCATCCTTACTACAAACACAACGATCGAGTTTGTAACCCATGAATAATCAGCTACTGATGAAAAGCAATTAACAAATGACAAATAACTGAATAATATTCTTACTCTTTTGGAGAAATCATAATGGTAGCTATACAAAACAAGCCTTATAACAATCCTTTAGCTGAGTATATCAAACGCTTACAAACAGGAGAAGCACTACTTGCTGATAGCCCACAGAATGTTTTAGAAGTAGTTGGCATTCTCAAAAGCTACGGTGTAGTTCTAGATGCTTATTCCAAAAATCTTATCTACATTGCCGATCATCAATTTTTAGTATTTTTTCCTTTTTTCAAATATTTTAACGGGGAATTTTCTTGGCAGAAATTATTCCGTCACTGGTGGCATGATAGAATTAATTTTGAATATGCCGAGTATTGCATGAAGTCCATGATGTGGCATGGTGGCGGTGGACTGGATACATATTTAGATAGTAAAGAATTTCAAGCAGCAGCCCAAGCTGTAATTGCAGCCAAATTTAAAAATAATCCCTTAGTGCAGGGAATGAATAAACTGTTTCCCGATTTCTTAATCGAACAGTTACGTGTTTCTGCCTACTACAGTGGATTAGGGCAATTCTGGCGCGTGATGGCTGATATCTTCCTCAACCTATCAGACCGCTATGACAGAGGCGAAATCAAAACAATTCCGCAAGTTGTAGAACATATTAAAGCTGGGTTGGTAGCAGATGCTTTAAGGCCTATTACTTACGAAGTAACAATTGACAATAAAGTCTATGAAATTCTTCCCAAGAAACTTGGTTTAACTTTCTTAGCAGATACAGCAATACCTTATGTAGAAGCAGTTTTCTTTCGGGGAACTCCTTTCTCTGGTACAGTTACATACAACGCCCAAGCATATCAAATTCCCCCCGATCAAGCTCGCTTTCAATATGGTGCATTATATGCCGATCCTTTACCCATTGGCAGTGCTGGTATTCCTCCTACTTTATTAATGCAAGATATGCGGCATTATCTGCCAGAATATTTGCATGAAGTGTATCGCCGCACTCCCCGAGGTGAAGATGATTTGCGAGTGCAAATTTGTATAACTTTCCAAAAATCAATGTTCTGTGTAACTTCAGCTGCGATTTTGGGATTAATGCCCTATCCTTTAGATAGCCAAGATCCATCTGAACAACAAGCGAATCAAGTCTATTTAGAAAAGTGGATGGAACGCTTCCAAACTTCGCGCTTGCTCGATGTTAATAAATAGATTTAGAGCATTGTCTAAATATAAACAACCAAATATGCTAATTTACGAAAGTAAGCTTTTAGGCTTTAATCGCCAGCCTTACTTTCGTTTTTTTACTCTATTTTTAACTAATAAACAATTGCGATCGCTTCTCTTAACTCTTGCCTTCTCCCGTGGTGAGAAAATATCTCTGTACCTCTACAAATTCAAATTTAGTAATTTAGAAATTGCTGGCAATAATTGATTAGCAGTTCTCACTAAAGTTGCCGAACTAGGTAAACCTGCAAGCGTACCTATCAAAATCTTAAACGAGGTTCTTGCTAACCTCCGCATCCGTCCTTCCTCAGGATATTTACCCGCTTCAGCTAAGGCAATTACTTGCTCCAAAGCTTCTGCTTTATCTTCCAGATCTAATTCTCTGGTACTGATAATTTCTGTTTGCAACTGTTGAAGTAAGTTTGCTAATTTTGCTGCATCTGGATCGTCTAAATTTTGCAGTTGAGCAATACTAGTACTAACTAAATAAGTTGCATCACCGACTGTCACATCTCCTAAATCTATGCCTTGATTAATATTTATGCTTTGCTCACCGATATTAATTGGGTGACTACTAATGATTGAGTCGCTCACTTTTTCAACGTATCTGCCATTTGTAATGACAACTCTCTCACCGCTTCGATAAATCCTTGTTTCTTCTTGAGCCGCAACTAAAGCTGTTTGTATAACTGTATTATCAGGCTGAAGTATTAATGCTTGCCTAAATTGTTCTTTTGCCGCTTCAAATCTATTTTGCTCCATTAGTTCTTGCCCATAACTGAGCAAAGCTTGGACAAATCCTTCTTTATTACGGATTGGATCGACTTTATAAGCTCGGGCATAGAGTTCTACTGCTTGATCAAAATCTTTGATATCTATGCAAACCTCAGCTAGCCTAAACAGCGCATCAAAGTGGTTGGGATTAATCTGCAATGCTTGTTCATATAGCTTGAGTGAATTTTGTATATGATTATTTTGATATAGCTTTGTTGCTTGTTGATAGATGCGATCGCTTTCTCTATCGAGTTTCTCTAATTCCCAAATTTCTCTGCGCAATGGATACCGCTTAATTAGCCAGCGACGCACTAACTCTACTGCAACTTTATAGGTATTTAGGTAATTCTCTGAAGTTCCTAATTGCTTTAAGAATCCCCATTCTAGCAATCGTTCTTCTGTTGTATGAAATGGTTCAGTCAAAACCACACCACACTGCACAAGCTGTGTTAAAGGTTCTCCTTTAACTACTGAGTTTTGCTGCTGTTGGGCTTTTGCTACTGCTGAGAAAACTACTCGTTCAGGAATTGGCAATCCATCCCGGAACCAGGCTAAACCAGCCTCGCCAATCTCAATCGCCTCCTCTACAATATTTTCTACATCTTGGCGATTCACTTGCCAACGTTGCTCATCCCTGGCTTGTGAGAAAAGCGCAAAGCAGATTACTTGCGTAAAATAAGGATGCCCTGCTGAAAGTTCCCAAATTGCGTTTATAGCATCAGCTTCATATCTGAGAATTCCTTCAGCAGGTTTAACAATTAGCCGTTCTGCACTGTGTCTATCGAGTAGACCGATTTCTCTATGGGGAGCTTGCCTAAATAATGTGAGTAAGTTAGGCATATCATCTAATTGTCGTCCCACAACTGGAATAATAAAAAGTTCCTTGTGCCAATAAACTATCGACTGGAGACAGGGAAAGAAGTGAGAAACGGCTGAATCTTCGTTAGAATCACCCAAAACATCAAATTCATCCAGCAAGAGTACTAAATTCTTACCATTTATTGCTTGATAAATTTGGGGCAAGAAATTATTGAAAAATATTTGGGCATCTTCCGCCAAATCGCTTTTTGAAGGTAGGATAACTTGGAGTTTGGATAATTCCAGGTAATCAATAATATCTCTTCCTAACTCATGAAGAACTTCACTCAAGGACTTCTGACTTTTACCCTCGAGAGACAAAGGCACGAACAAGAACTGCTCTAGATTAATAAAGTTAGGAATTTGGGATAGTACAGACGACTTGCCAATGCGTCGCTGACCATGTAGCAAAATCACCTGTGCCCGTTTATTCAGATTGTCTTGGATAAAATTGAATAGATCTTCACGGCCAAAAAATAGCTCTGGTTCGTAAATTGGGCGACCAATAATGTAGGGATTATCTTCCCAATCGGTTGCAGAAACCATTCTCGCCAACTCCTCCCCGAAGGAAGTAGATCCATCTATACCTTAAGCATAAGCCAGGTGACAATTACTTCTCAAGTAGGGTCGCCTCCGAGTTTGCGAATAATCCATACTAAGGACTGGACGATATCTCGATGCTGCCATACCCAACGGATCGCTTTTTTAACTGTACCTGCTTGCTCGCGGCTCATTAAATTGAGAAAAACTTTCTCCCGTCCTTCCAGTTGCGCCTCGTTAGTGTTGTAGATTTCTTGAATTACCCACCACTCCATCATTGATGAATTAAAAGTGTAAACAGTTTTCCCCTCATCTAATGTGCGCTGAATTACTCCTCGTTCTTCCAAATCAATTAGTTCTCGACTCCGTTGGCTGAAAACTAGGTCAATGTCACCTAGAGAGTAGCGGGTATTTCTATTTAAGCGACCCTGAAGACGCACAAGAGCAATCAGCATTAAGAGAATCTGCTCTTCTTCAGTAGAAAATCTCCATGTATCTCGGAAGTATTGCTCGGTAGCGCTTTCAAAATCTCTTGTAAAAGACTGAATATCGGGAGTTTGTCCAGCTTGGATGGTGTCATAGAGCAGATAACCTGCATTTTGCAGTAATGCTGGGTGCCCGTCAATGATTTCTAAAACTCCTGCTCGCAAATTACCAGGAATAGAGATGTTAAGTCGGGAATTAACCTCATTGGCGGGTAAAGGTCGCAGGAGCCGGAAGAGATAATGGTTATACCACGGCGAACCACCAGGGGTAATTGTCGGGCCAAGTTCGTTGAGGCGGCGAAAGGTAGTAACAATTGTTGAAAGATATTTACCTTCATTGCTGTGAACTGCTAGATCGCGGAATTCACTCAAGAAGGTGAGCATTTGAGCTTCAGTGTATTGGTCATTTGGGTGCAGCGCCGCATCATAATCATCTAACAACAGCAATAAGAACTTGTCACGCTGCCCAATTTTCCGCAGCATTCGGCGCAAGTCTCCTTTCTCTACCCTTTCTTCTTGCAATAACTGTTGAATATCAGCTTGTAGAGAGTCATCACCTTCAGCTTCATCTTGCAACAGACTGAGAATTTCTCGCCAAAAACCAGAAGGTGTGAAAGGACTTATACCTGTACAGTTGATAGAAATAATAAATGCTGCGCTTGCATCTCGTCCTCGTGCTTGCCAGACTATGGGTGAAGCTAAGTAGCGTAACAAAGAAGACTTGCCCATCCCAGGACTACCATAGATTGCTAAATGGGCACGTCGGGAAATTTGGTCGAAAGCGATTCTAACTTCAGAATTGCGGCCGAAAAAGTAATCTGGAGGTACTGGGCCACCAACGTAGAAGGGATTTTGTGACATCTGCTAAGAATCCAGAGGCAATGTAATCAGGTCAAGGCTTAACTACATTATTAACTTGTTGACGCGATCGCATCTTGGTTCTGTCTCAGACCCCAAGTTCCCCACAAACGGGTAGTGCGTTCTGAATTGCTGCTGCTAATATCTCACAACTTAATAATCTGTTATAGATTGGAGAGGTACGCCGCTTTAAAAAACTGAGCAACAGATAGGGATGGTCTTTATGAAGAGCAAAAATCCAGTCATCTACGCTTTAGTTTTGCAAAGCGTTATGGTCTTTTCGCCCTTTTTGCTGTCTACTGGTAAAGTCAGTGGGCAAACTACACCATCTGTATCACCAGCAGTGACACCGACTCCGGTAATATCGAATCAGGAACGGGAAGAATTGACAAGACTGCGGGCAGAAAAGCAGATTCAAGAAGCAGCCCAATCTGATTTTGAGCGTAACTTTAGTCGTACCACCATGTTATTTAATATCTGGCTAGTCTTATTAAGCTTGTTTCCAGTGGCAGTAATTGCTTTAGTTTGGCTGTTACGACGGGTAGCAATTCGGGAAATTGTTAATCAAGCTATGTCACAGCTAGAAGGCGTAGAAAACTTACAAAGTCAGTTAACTCTGGTAAAACAAGAAGCTGAAAATGCTATTCAACAAGTTAAACAGATAACTACCGATTTAGGCAAAGAAGCTGATACTCTAAAAGAAAAGATTAAAGTTGAGCAAGATAATTTATCTATAATTACATCAGATTTTTCAGCAGCCAAAGATAATATTATCAATAAATTAGAATCAGAAATTCAAATCATCCAGAAAAATCTAGAAAATTTGGAAACTGAATTTGCTGCTCAATTATCAAAATTGCAGTCTGAAGCCCAAAATCAAAGTAATATAACTATTGAAAATTTGCGTAAATTAGAATCTGACTTAGCTGAGGAGTTATCTAAACTGCAAGTAAGCGCTGAACAACAAAAAGATATAACTCTTGAAAATTTGGATAAATCTAGGTCGGAATTTACGGTGCATTTATCTGGCTTGCAGTCTGAAACTGAAAAGGAAAAAAATATATTTGTTGAGAGTTTAGCCACGTCCCAAACAGAATTTGCTACGCATATCTCAAACTTAGAGGTAGAGGCTCAAAAACAAAAAGACACATCCCTAGCAAACATTGGGGAAATAGAAAGTTTATTTAAATCCCAAATATTAGAACTACAATCTGACAGTCAACAGCAAAAAGATAAAATTATTGCAGATTTAAAAAAATTACAGACAGAATTTGCCAGCCAAATAGCTGAATTACAGGCGGATGCTCAAAAACAAAAACAGATCATAATTGAAAATTTAGAAAAATCTGGCTTGGAATTTACATCTCAATTTTCAGAACTACAGTTAAATGCTCAACAACAAAAAATTCTGATTCTGGAAAAACTAGAAAAGTTAGAAACAGATTTTGTATCGCAACTTTCGGAATTACAGCTAGATGCTCAACAACGCAAGGATCTGATTCTGGGAGAACTAACGGAAATTAAAGGGCCATCGCTTCCAGATTTTACGAAATCTGAAGTTGTAGAAAATATTCAGGAGCCATCACAATCACAAGAAATTGCTGCTGCTGAATATCTAGGACAGGGAGATTTGCTGTTTAGTGAAAAGCGCTATGAAGACGCGATCGCAGCTTACAGCCAAGTCGTTAAAATCCAGCCAGATAACGCCGTTGCTTGGTTTAAACAAGGTTTAGCTCTCGCCAGGTTGAAACGCTACGCAACCGCGATCGCATCCTATGATACAGCTTTAAAAATCAATCCGAATGACCATCAAGCTTGGTGCGATCGCGGTGTTGCGTTTGGGAATTTACGCAAACATCAACAAGCTTTTGTCTCGTTTAATCAAGCCACGAAAGTTAAGCCTGATGATGCAGTTGCTTGGATGAATCGCGGCTTGGCCTTGATAGAGTTGGAAGAATACGACGAAGCGATCGCTTCTTTTGACAAAGCCATCGAAATTAAACCAGAATCCCCCAAAGTTTGGGATAAACGCGGTTATAGTTTGGTGCGGCTAGGACGAGACGAAGAAGCGATCGCCTCTTTTGCCAAAGCGATCGAAATTAAACCAGATTATGCTAGTGCTTATTACAACAAAGCCGCTTGTTATGCACTCCAAAGAAACCTAGAATTAGCTTTAGAAAATCTCCAACAGGCGATTAAATTAAACCCAAAATATCAAGAAGAAGCCGCAACAGATCTTGATTTTGATGATATTGCAGGGGAGCAATCTTTTATTAACTTGATAGGAGAGGAATTCGGGAATGAATAACCTCAATCTCAATACAATGCGATAGAATATAAGTAGTATTAAATACGGAAAACGCGAGCGTTGTTATTGACTTCTTCTCTTTGATGTCTTGTTGTTAGTCCCATGTTTGCAACAGTCAAAGTATAGTACTGACTGTCATCTCGCCTACACTGAAGTTCAAAGGCTTCTAGCGAAAGTCCACTCAATTGGACTGAAATATGCAGCTGAGTCTATTGAAGTAGACTTATCCCTCTTTTATCACTACGGGGAGAGAATAATACTCTACCCAATCTGAACCTTAGACAAAATCATCAATTGAGCGATCGCATGATCATTTTCTCATTTAACTTAGCTTGTTGATAAATAACCCAATAATAAGACTTAGGGATTATTCTCTGCTGAAAGTAACAAAAGAGGGCTTATAGCAATTCTCCAAAATCAAGCAACAGATACAAACCTTGAAACCTAAACTAAATCTGGCTTTCCTAATTTTGAATTTTGCGGAAAGTCTGAGCGGAGGTTTCCTCCGTACACTGAAGGGGTTGCCGCAGGCATCAGAACTTTCCAAGAGAGATTTTTGAATTGGTATTACTTCTTCGGTTTGGTGGCTGCATTTGCTCATCCAAAATTTCCCTCCCAAGCCAAGTACAAGAAGAACCAAACCTCACCAAAGTTGAGCTTTACCTGCATTTTTGACACAATTAAGTACAAATGTACTATAATAGCAGTATAGCCCCCACAAAGCCTGGTTAAGCGCAGAATGGCTCTGTGGCAGTTTTCAGGAAGATGGAATAAACGGTTAGTTCTATGATGAAGCACTACATTCTCAGCCTCAATCCCACTGCCAAACATGAATGGGATCGGTGTATTTTACGCGATCCACTCACTGCAAAACGCCCAGATATTGCCAAATTAATCGCTGATGCGGTTGGTGCTGATACAGGCAGTTATTTGGTGAGTGTGAATATCGAAGTGACAGTGTTGGAACAAGCTGCTGTACCACAAGCTGAACAACTATCGCTCTCATTTCCAGAGATGAGTGCTTCATCACAATTACGAGAAGCAGCTTAAGAAGGCAGAAGAAGCAGAGGGGCAGGGAGCAGGGGGACAAGGAAGAAACCACTATAGCCTTTTGATTCTAGACTCTGGACTTTGGACTCTTGACCAATGCCCAATGCCCCATGCCCTATGCCCTATTTCCCAATTTCAATTTTCAAGCAAGAGGAAGATTATTTGATTATGCAACTGAGTTATTATCCAGATGCAATAGTACAAGCTGCCCAACGGGTAAATGAATTAGATTCTCAGTTGATGGCAGTTCAACAGCAAATTAACCGATTTGAAGGTAATGCAGATCGTAGCGCCTCCTTTGATATGGATTTAAAAAACGATGCACAACGGAAAGCTCGTCGCTTTGAAGTGCTACTAGTTAATCCAGAATATCAAAAGGCAGTAGATACACAGCTACGACTAACCGCAGACAAAGCGAATGCGATCGCGCATTTAGAATATCTGCGTAACCAATTTAGTGTAGCGAAGTTAGAAGCAAGATTAGCGATCGCTCAACAACTCACTGATTTTGAATCTCGTGAATTAGTGGGATTGTAAGCGATTCAAAATTCGTCTTTAAAAATTTGCTAGGTAGGAAGGTTTTTCTACCTGGCAACACTAGTAAACACAAAGGCGAGAACTTTTGCACAATAGAAACGATCAAATGCAAAACCGAATTTTTGAATTAGTTCTCTAATCTTAGCTAGCTTTAACAAGACATTATTTTATTAGGCTATATAAGCCTAATAAATTTTGTTGAATGATATGTTTATTTTGCAAAAAAATGAGTGCATCCAAAATATCGGTTTCAGTAAATTTATCAGCCTTTCTTAGAGACCATTCTTTTATCTTCCTACCAATATCTTGTACTGTTAATTCTTGCTCATCTTCCAACAGATAGCAAATTGTTGAAAGTAGCTCTAAATCTTCATCATTATCAATTTCATTCACGAAGACTGTAGCTTCATCAATAGCCCTACTAAGACTTTTAAGTTTTTGCTCTACCGATTCACTAATTAGCATAGTTTGTGCTAAACGTAAGGCTTCTTCTGTATTAACACTATAAAAATCTTGGAATTCTTTAATATCTTTTGAGAGAATATCAATAGAATGAGCGTAAGGTCCATAATTATTCTTGGAAAACTTGAAGTAAGCTTTATCCAAAAATATATTCATAAAGTACCCTGTTTTTTGTAGTCGCAATTTATTAAATTTATGTAGTTTTGACTTAAAGTTCATCAAAACTAAATGTGAAGCATTTAGTTTTGGAGCTTCTGTAGTCTTTGCTGTATAATATTGAGATGGTTCATAAATTAATATTTCTATTGAATCGGAAATAGGAGTTAAATACTTAATTACAATTGGCTTCACATCAGTCCAATTTAAACCACCATTACCACAACCTAATGGTGGAATAGCTATAGATTTAATATTTAATATTGGTATCAATTTAACTAATTCTGTCAGACCTTGATGAATATAATCAATTTTTGATTTTTGTCTCCACTTATCCTTTGTCGGAAAATTTATAATTAACTTTCCTTGTTCACAAAAATAGTGTATTGTCCCTATCTTAAGAGATTTATTCCTACAAGCTTTAATATATTCTTTGTTATTCTCAGGAAATCTTAATTTAAACTGATAGGCAATTCCCTTGCCCATGTATCCCTCACAGTTAACTGTGTTGACCAAGCATTCTGTGGTAGATTCTAAAATATCGCCAACAGTAAATTTGAACATAGATCAATCAATAAACATGTTGGGATTAACGTTGACATAAAAATTAGGCAAATCCCCTAAGATATAGGAACATATTTCGTTAATAAAATCTTGAGTATCCTGACTTCTAACGAAAATATGGCTGAAGTCACTATGACTAATTGTCTTGGGTGACAAACACTCTGCCATACAGATATGTCTGCAATTGTCATCTGCATAATCTCTTTTATCCATTATATCCCATTCTATCATTTGATAGCCTTCTAAATATTCATATAAGATTAAACTTTTCATAGCTCTAGGATGTTTAGGGATTATGAGAAAATTATTATTTTTCGCAAAATCTCTCTTAACGCAGATGTAAATAAACTCTTTATCAGGAAAGTTTTTTTGAACTCTTCCATCAAAGGGATTTTTGGCAAAAAAGTGAAAAGGAACATATCTAGTTAAATTCTTTTCTTTTCTAAAATTAATAATATCCAATTCAGCTACATCATCAAAGTCTCCAATATTGTTACGTGCTAATAAACCATTATTCAGGATAGACTCAAAATTATCCAAAGAAGTCAAGTGATACAAAAGTTTCTGATTTTTAATAGACATATACCTAAAATAGATACTAATTTGCCTTTGCTAGGTTTTATTGTAATGGGAGATAATGCCGCAAGAATAATTTCTCCAGCATCAGCAGTCAGAGCGAGTTTACTCAACTTGTTTTGATTGAGTTATATAGTGTGCTTAATTGTTTTTCAAGATCTGGTGGCTTATTTGTAAAGTGAATATAAAAACTATTTTTTGTTGCTTGTTTTACAACCTTAGCATATATATCTTCGCTGAATGCCTCACTATCAGGCATCAGTAGATTCAGCTTGAGATTAGTTAAAGGAGCTAAAACTACAGAATTTGCACTATGCTCAACACTGATTTCTGCTGATTTTAATGAAATCTTTATCAACTCTCCTGCCATCATTGAGGTATCAATATGCTTACCATCCAAAGCTGCATATTGTAGCGGAATTGCTTCCGGTAAATTAAAAAATATCTCTTCTTCTATAGGTAGATAAAGATTATATTCTCCACCAATACCGCCAATTTGATAAATTGTGATAGGTTGCTGTACACCTTTTGGTTGAACTGCTTTTTGTTCATCAATTCTGACTAACGAACCTACCTCTTGGAAGGTTGATTCAGAAATCAAAATTTGCCCGCCAACACTATAGGATTCTATCCGATAGGTAAGGTTAACTTGGTTGCCAACAATGCCATATTTACTGCGTTTCTCTGAGCCAATGTTACCTACTACAACTTCACCAGTATTAATCCCAATCCCCATTTCCAAATGGGGTAATCCTAGTTGTTTCATGGTTTCGTTAACAGGCTCCATCGCTAATTGCATGGCTACGGCACAAGCGATCGCTCTTGTGGCATCATCTTCTCTATTGGTGGGAGCGCCAAAAAGCACCAAAATCCCATCTCCCATGAATTCATCAATCGTTCCTTGGTACTGGGTAATTACATCAGCCATGTAACCTAAGTAGAGATTGATAATTTTAATAACTTCTTCAGCAGGTAAGCGCTCAGATATGGCTGTAAATCCGCGTAAATCGGAGGTAAGGATGGTAATTTTGCGTCGTTCACCCCCTAGCTTGAGTCCTTCAGGATTTTCTAATAAATTCGCAACTATTTCATTAGTTAAGTAACGACCAAAAGTTTTGCGAATTGCACCAGCTGTGCGCGCCAGGTAAGCTGTAACCGCGATCGCACTTCCTGCTAAAGCTAATAATGGCGGTACAACTGGTATCCACCAACCGCCTAAAAAAGCCAGAAAAGTCATACCTATTAAAGCGATCGCCGCGAGAAAAGGAGCGATTACTTTATGAAATGAAACTTTCGTTATTCCACCAACGTATCGCAATTCCCAAATCAGGGTAGCACCCACTCCCGACCATAACAAAATCCACAACCATTCTAATGGTTCTGATAGAGTTTTAATCAAAGGACGCCGATCGATTACACTGCTAATAATTTGGCTAATTTGATTAGCATGGATTTCTACCCTGGGTGTGCGTTCGATACCCAAAGGAAAACCGCTATTGAAGGGAGAAAAGACGAAATCTTCAAAGATTTCTCCTACATTACCAATTAAGATGATGCGATCGCGTCCCCAATCTGCTGGTAGACGATCTTGCAACACATCTCTCATCGAAACCGAGTGAAAGGACTGTTTTGACCCCCGATAATTCAATAAAATTTGGTATTTGCTAGCATCAGCTCGCACATAAGCACCATCATTTGCACCAAAAGCCGGAAATAAAGTTTTTCCCAAGCGATATCTAGGTGCATCAATTGGGGGAGGAATGATTCCTTGCGGTTGCAAATAACGTAAAGCCAGCAGCATTCCAAAGCTCCAAATCTTTTCGCCTTTGCGATCGCTAATAGACAAAAATCCCCGCCTGACTTTAGCATCTGCGTCAATCAGTAAACCATTAGCGCCTATTTGTCCCTTAGCTTTGAGTACAGGGGAAGGAGGAACGCCTGCTCCGGTAAGTTGCTGGATACCAATTATATTGGAACTATTTTGAAAAACTTTGACTAATTCTGTATGTCCTGGTTCTACAGGTAAATCGCGATAAATATCTAAACCTATGGCTCTAGGCTTTCTCTGTTGTAGTTTTACGAGTAACTTAGCGAGTAAACTATCTGGAATGTAGTCCTGTCCAATTAGTTCGTGTAAATCTTCTTCATCAATACCAACAATTACAATGCGATCGTCAGGTGGTTCTGGGGGACGTAAACGCACATATTGATCGAATAATGTCCACTCTGGGAACTGTAAAAACCCAGATAAGCGGAGCAAGAGAATCAATCCGGCAACACTAGGGGTAATAATCCATAAGCTACGCCATTGCCAAAGTAGTTGCCTAACTTTTGTCCACATTTCACCAGCCCAAATGATTGTTTATTGTATTGTGCTAGTGCAAAATAACTCAGAGACTACACAATTTGCTACTCGTTTTGTCATCAAGTTATCAAAGCGTAATTGTATTTTTTTATTAACAGTTCTTAGTCAGCACTGAGGCGATGAAAATCAGAAATAAAGTCCTGACTACGAAATTAATGGATAATTCTTTTGACTTTTGACTTCCGCGTAGCAGTACTAGGCTTCTGGTTCAACGCCGAGCGATCGCAATTGTGCAGCTAGGCGATCGGCTCGTTGGCGTTCCTGTTCCGCCCGTTGGGATTCTTGTTCTGCTCTTTCTTCACCAGTTAACAACAAATTACCTTGCTCATCCCACCAGCGCAGCCAAGGTAATTCCGCATTTTGATACTGTCCTTGCCAAATACCTAACTCAACTCCCAACGGAGTAATGGGATAATGTCCGCGCTCATTTGCTGCTAATAACTGATATTGCCCACCAATAAATTTATAAACTTCGACGCTGGCTTTATTCACTTCATAAATGCCATAAAAGGGAGGACGAATCACCTGCTCATAAATCCAAAATTTTCCTTTCCAAGGAGTTGTGTCTCGTTCTTCACTACCATCCCCAGAGACAAATTCTAAGACAACTAATGGGGCAATAAACTCTCGCCACAGTACATAAGAACGTCGCGTTTGCCCATCAAGCAAGGGCGGTACATTGCCTACATAAAACCAATCCGGTGCTTCTGGGCCTTTTTCTGGAGGATCGGTTAAGCGCCAATAAATACCTAAGTCTTGACCAATACAATATTGATTATCGGGATGTAATTTTTTCAGTACTGGTGTAATTGAGTCTGTCAGTAAAATGCTTTGAGGATGCTCTTGCCAATTTTTCACAAAAGTGCCATCGGACTCTGGTAGCTGCGTATGGTCGGGGAAAGGCGTGAGTTCGTCTGTGAAATTGGTTGCAGAGGTCATAAGGCTACCTTTGCAGGGATAAGGGTTGTTTTTTAGTTTAGCAACTCGCAAGAAAAAGGGCGATCGCACTCATTAGATGAAACTAATTTAAGTTGTCAAGAGCCTGTTTTTGCGATCGCCAAAATCGCAATTGTAGTGTCCGAAATCGCAATTGTAGTATCCGAAACGGCAATTGTAGTGTCCGAAACGGCAATTGTAGTGTCCGAAACGGCAATTGTAGTGTCCGAAACGGCAATTGTAGTGTCCGAAACAGCAATTGTAGTGCCCGAAATCGCAATTGTAGTGCCCGAAATCGCAATTGTAGTGTCCGAAACAGCAATTGTAGTGTCCGAAACAGCAATTGTAGTGTCCGAAACAGCAATTGTAATGTCCGAAACGGCAATTGCGAAGCTGAAAACCCTTTTCTGTGGTCATAATATTACCTTTGCAGGGGTCAGGGTTGTTTTTTAGTTTAGCAATCTAAGGGGAAAGGACAATGTTTACATAGGCTTTACCACATAAAGTTGTTTAGAGAAGCGTTCTATAAATATTCTCTAACCATACACATTAACTCAATGGCATCCAGCGTTTTTGCAAATGGGAAGAACTTTGGATGAATGCGCGGCGAAGTATCGCAGATTTTGTCAAAAATATCTACCGCAAGCAAAACCTGAAAAGAGGAATTATTGGGGTAGTCGCTTTTTACCGTCGATGATTAAGGCTGGTAAGGCTAAAAAGTCTTCGCCTGGGCAAATGAGTTTACCTTGGAATAACCAAAAAGTAACTGAAAGTACGGAGGTGCATCAGGTAGCAGAAAAATTTGTTCAGGCACACTGCTATCAGCCCACAGTGACAGGTATCGGATCGATGAAATGTTGATAAATACGTGGAAAATTGAGCTTTAATAAATGTTTACAAACTTGCGAAAGCCTTATATGTTATACTTTACAATTTTTGATAACGAGAGAAGAGAGTGATGTAAGAAGCGGAGTCTGATGTAATGTCACGCAGCGTGATGCGGTAAGTGCGTGGGTAATATGTGAGTATCAGCGTGGGAAGGTGTCCTATTGGATCTGCGGTATCACAGTTGCTTGTAGCTAGGCTGCTTTCCTCTCTCCATCCTACGCGATCGCAAAAATCATTATGGGCTTTCAATCTATTCTCAATCTCTTCATCGATGCTTTCTTCAGTCTGTTCAGCGTTCAGCTTACCGCCGACCTCTAAGTAAATGTTCTTTTGAACGCTGAAGCCAAAACGCCCATTGCTATATTTTACCCACAAGCGGTCAATTGTATGAAGGTCAGTGCATGGGAAGTTTGAAAGTTCATCTATAAGTATAAAGTCGTTTTCTGATCTCCCGACAGCTTGCAACATCACTTTATGAGTTTCTCGATCAGCTTCTTTCCAATTTCTGGCTGCTAGTAAGTCGCGCAATTTTGTATAGTCTACGCCTCTTTCAGAACTCAGATCATCTTGTGTTCCTGGGGACACCTGTAAGAGTTTATTTACATCTACTTTTTCCAGGCTATATTTATCTTCGAGTATGTATTCATCTGGTAAAGCAGAAGAAATGATTCCCGGATAGCAGCGCAGTAGTTCCAATAACTTTGGTTTATCAGCCCAATCTTTTGTAATTTCATTACACTGACTAAAATCAAAGTCAGCAGTATTAAGCGCTCTCTTTTGTAAATTTGTGAGTAACTTACGGTCTACATCTAAATCAGCAAGTAGCCGCGGCCATTTTACATTAATAGCAGTAAACTTACCCAATTGTTCTAAGGTCAAAGGTTGATTAATAGATGATTCCTGCGATTGTTTGACTATTTCATCAAATAGTCCTGTATTACTGGCAATATAGGTTTTGAGTCTGAACAAATTAATAAATTGCTTCAAACGACGCGGATTATAATCCAAAGCAGGAGCTACCATTAACACAATATTCCGAACTGTTTTAGAATCTTCGGTTACATCAAGTTTGATTTTCTCACGATGCTCTTCTCTATCTTTTTTCTCTGTTGTTTGGGATTTTTCTGTTGACGATTCTCCTTGTGAAGCTTGTTCTGGCTGCTGCTTATGATTCAATTTCCTGAATAATGTGGAAATATTATTATAAACAGACTTCAAAAAACTGGGTTTCTGTTTTTGCTGAATAGGAAGGGCGATTGTAGATAAAAAACGCTTAAAGTCTGACTCAGCAGGTTGTGGTACTTGAAAGGGAATTTGGATAAACTTCTCCAGAAAAGCATAACCGTATTCTATACCACTCAAGAATGAACTTCTGGTATCTTGATTGTCGGTGTTAGGTGCGATTGAGGATGAAGGCAGATAAGGGAGAATATCTTTGTATTTGACTGCAAGACCTGCTGCTACCTTCTCTCTATCCATGCCAAGAATAAAAATTATATGAGGATCGTTGGATATCATCAAGTTAAGAGCCTGCATCAGGTCAGCAGATTTAGGAAGCTCACAACGATCGAGGTCATCAATAAAAACATAGACTTTATTGTTTTTACCTGCATAAGCATCGACAATTTTCTTAAAATCTTCATGGAACTTCTCTACAAAAGAAACCTGATTTTTATAATTAGGAGCCTGGAGATATTTAATCAGGGCTTTTTTTGGGTCTCCAACTAATTTACGAAGTTGCTGCCATAGTGATATAACAGCTAAAGTTGAACCTCCAATACTAGCGGCTCCGATAGGTATAGAATAGGGATTTTCTGGCAGGGAATTTTCTGTTCTATCTTGATTTGTGGGATGTTTTTGATTAGAGTTATTATTTTGATGAGATGAAGTATCGTTCTTTCTTTCTTTGATACTATTTTTTGACTGAGAACTACTATTTCTTTCTTGAGTTTTATTAGTCTGTTCTAGGCGTATATTTAAATTTTTTACTCCCTTGGACAATTCATCAACCCATGCTGGCCCTTTTAAAAAAGAAAGAATCCCAATTATTACAATAGCGGATATACCAATCCCTAATTGGGCAAGTGTCCGAATAAAATCTAGCCAACCCTCTTTCAAATTGAAGCGAGATAAGAATAGTTTAACGTGACCAATCCCAATATTTAAAGAATCAGAACTATAGCGAGATGTGGATATCTGACGCAAAAATTCAAGTGCAAAGGCTGCCCATAAAGCTTCAGCTTTATCATGTCTCCAAGCATTGAACCAAACTGTTTTTGGCTTAGGTTTAAGCTTGTTAAAATTTAAGTATAAATATTTATATATAGTAGTTAAAACAAATAAACCTTTAATAGAAATAAATTCAAAAATGTCACCAAGCCGACTTGTTAAACGTATCTTAAAAGTATTATAAAATCTTTGTTCTAAGCGCTTCCTAAAATTTTTAATATTTGCCCTTGCATTCCTGTCAAACTTTCCCAAATTATTTTGTAACTTCTTCTCAAACTTTTTCTGTTGACTTTCTTCAATAGCTTTCTGGAGTTGCTTCATAAAAGAAGACTTACCGCTACCCCATGCACCTTCTATGGAAATAGTGAGTGGAGGTTGAGTTACAGGATTGGTTAAAAACTCTGCGATCGCACTAACATAAGGTTCAAAACCAAGAGAGTCTGACTCTGTTGCTTGATCGCTGACACTAGCATTCAGAATAGACTCTTGTCGAGAATCTGCATTACCTGTACTGTTATCCGCCATAAAAATTTTAAGTCAGTTTAACAACAGAGTATTTGCTGGATTTTGGTTTAAACTACCATAGATTAGCCAGAAACCCCAAATATTCAAACATTCTTAATAACAAAAATAATACACTCATACTTTTACAAGTAACTTAACAGAAAAACCCCAATCTCTCAAAGAGATTGGGGTTTCAAAAATGTAATTACTTTTTTACTTAACTCCCACCAAATTAACTGGTGCTACTCCCGCTAAATCCAAAATTTGCGGAATCAAATCTTCTCGCTTCACTGCCATCATGTGGACACCATGACACAATTGCCGAGCAATTTGCACTTGCTCGGCGGCAATTTTTACGCCTTCTTCAAGCGGATGTTTTGCTTGTGCCAATCTATCAATAATGTGCTGGGGAATATTTACTCCAGGAACACATTTATTAATAAACTGGGCATTTTTTGCCGATTTCAACAGAAAAATTCCTGCCAAAATTGGTTTTTTATAACCAGCGGCGATGGTGTCCATGAATTTTTCTAAGCGCTCAAAATCTGTGATTAATTGACTTTGAAAAAATTGCGCTCCGGCTTCTATTTTGCGTTCAAAGCGACTTTGCAAGCCTGACAAACTCGCACATTGTGGGTCAACTGCTGCACCTGTAAATAAATCTAATGCGCCATCTGTTAGCGGTTTTTCATTACAGTCAAAACCTTGATTCATCTTTCTAATTAGTTGCAGCAGTCGCACCGCTTCTAAATCAAAGACACCTTTAGCATCAGGGTGATCGCCTGCTTTTACGGGGTCGCCAGTCAAAGCTAAAATGTTACGGATACCCAAAGCATGAGCACCCATTAAGTCACCTTGTAAACCAATTCGGTTGCGATCGCGGCAAGCAATCTGACAAATCGGTTCAATTCCATGTTGCAATAAAATTGCTGAAGCCACTAACGAAGACATCCGCAATACTGCTCGGCTACCATCGGTAATATTGACGGCATGAACCCTCCCCTTAAGGGTCGCCGCCATTTGGAGCATGTGTGTTGCATCTCCGCCTTTGGGAGGAGCAACTTCAGCAGTTACTAAAAATTCGCCGGCTTGCGCGGCTCGGCGAAAGGCATTCAAGACTGTCTTACTCTGGGTATCAGGCATAACATTCAAGATTTCAATTTTCTTACAGGGTAAATCAAATTACCCCTAAAAGCGAAATCCTTAAAGAGGCATAGAGTATCCTAAAGCAGCTTTCACTTCTGCCAAAGTTTGGTTAGCAACTGCTTGAGCTTTTTGCCGTCCCTCCTGCAACACCTTCTCTAGATAGCTTTTGTCATCCATCACAGCCTGATATTTATCTTGGATCGGTTTTAAGGCTGCGATCGCTGTTTCGGTCAATAATGGCTTGAATTTTCCCCAACCCATATCCTGACATTCAGCCGCTACTTCTTCTTTTGTTTTACCAGCCAGCAGCATATATAGCGTTAACAAATTATTACACTCTGGACGCTCTGGATCGTCAAAAGTTAAACCACGAATTGGATCGGTTTTACAGCGCTTAATTTTATTGGCAATTTGTTCTGGTGTATCTAACAAATTGATCCGGCTTAATTCCGACGGGTCAGACTTGGACATTTTGCGAGTACCATCAGTCAAACTCATCACCCTTGCGCCTTCCTTGCGAATCAAAGGTGCTGGTAGCTTCAGCACTGGTTGATCTGGTTTAGCAAATAAGTGATTAAAGCGATTGACAATATCCCGCGTCAATTCTAAATGTTGCTTTTGGTCTTCACCCACAGGGACATAATCTGCCTTGTACAGCAAAATATCAGAAGACATCAGCACCGGGTAGTCCAATAAGCCGACACCGACATTTTCGCCCTGTTTGACCGCCTTTTCCTTAAACTGGATCATGTCTTGCAGCCAGTTGAGGGGTGTAATACAGTTGAGCAACCAAGTGAGTTCGCTGTGTGCCGAGACGTGAGATTGTACAAAGATAGTGGAATAATTTAAATCTAGACCACAAGCGAGATAGAGAGCCACAAGGGTATAGGTATTAGATGCCAACTCTTTAGGGTCGTGTGGCACCGTAATCGCGTGTAAATCAGCGACAAAAAGGAAATTTTCGTAATCACTCTGGGCTTCTACCCAGTTACGAATTGCTCCCAAGTAGTTGCCTAAATGTAAATTTCCAGTTGGTTGAACTCCCGACAGAACGCGCTGCTTGCCCATAAATTTCAAGTTAGTTATCTCAAATCCGCGCTATGTAAAGCAGCGGTTACAAAACAAATTTTATTTTGACATTTTCTTGGGCAAGTGGGCATTGGGCATTAAGCAAGAGTCCAGAGTCAAAAGTCAAGTGTCAAAAGGCAATTGTCATTTCTCCCCACACTCCCCACCTGACAGGTGTAGGTATTTTACAAACTTGGCTGAAATGGGGTTTTTGCGTTGGTTAAGAACTCAAATTTTAGTTTCTGATTTCCCACCCAAGAACGAAATTTCGTTATTTGAACCACGTTTATCACTCTGTTTGAGAGTGCCCACTCATACGCAAATAAAAAACCTACACTTGTGAGACACTCCCCACACTCCCCACACTCCCCACACTCCCCAATGCCCAATGCCCATTCCCCAAAATTTATGTACCTTTACTTTACAAAAGTCGATAAAAGTTAAAGTCGCGTCAGATCGAGTAGCAGTAACCTGGGAATAAGTAACTTTTCTACTCCGGGGTATGTGCTGATGCGAGCCTTACTACTCTGGCCGATAATGCCCAATTCTTTTTGGTCTTACCAAGAGACCCTTGATTTGGCAGGTTTACGTTCTACCAATCCACCACTGGGTTTAATAACTATAGCAGCAATGCTGCCTAGTGATTGGGAAATTAGATTTGTCGATCGCAATGTCTCTCTAGAGACGGATGCAGACTGGGATTGGTGTGATATGGTAATCATCTCTGCGATGATTATCCAGAAACAGGATTTTAGAGAGTTAATTCAAAAGGGAATTGCGTTAGGTAAAAAGGTAGCAGTTGGGGGCCCCTACCCTACTTCAGTACCCGAATTTGCTTTAGAAGCAGGAGCGCAATATCTAATTTTAGATGAAGGGGAATGCACTATTCCCCTGTTTTTAGAAGCTTTGGCACGGGGAGATGAACGGGGAATTTTCCGTTCTCCAGAAAAACCCGATGTCACTCAAACGCCAATTGCACGGTTTGATTTACTCAATCTCGATGCATACTTGGCAATTACATTACAATTTTCCCGTGGTTGTCCGTTCCAATGCGAATTTTGCGACATTATTAACTTGTATGGACGCAAGCCTCGCACCAAGACGCCAGAACAGATGCTGCGGGAATTTCAAACTATCTACGATTTAGGCTGGCGGCGGTATGTGTTTGTTGTCGATGATAATTTTATCGGCAATAAGCGTAATGCCAAAGTATTTTTACAAGCCCTGATTCCCTGGATGGAAGCACATGATTACCCGTTTGTGTTGCTCACAGAAGCTTCACTTAATTTAGCTGAGGATGATGAATTAATTGCGTTGATGGTGAAAGCTGGCTTCACCCTTGTATTTATGGGTATCGAAACCCCAGACACAGATAGTCTTTTAGGGATTCACAAAGTCCAGAATACACGCAAAAGCTTAATTGAATCTTGCCACAAAATTACCCGGGCAGGATTGCAGATTATGTCTGGTTTTATCATCGGCTTCGACAACGAACGTCCTGGTGCGGGAGAACGAATTCAAGAATTTATTGAGGAGACTGGCATTCCCCAAGGGCAATTTAGTATGCTGCAAGCATTGCAGAATACTGCAATGTGGAACCGTCTCCAGCAGGAAGAGCGATTGGTTGATGGTTTGGGAACCTTCCACCAAGGCGCACTGATGAACTTTAAACCAACGCGCCCAGTGGAGGAAATTACAGAGGAATACATCCAAGCATTTTGGAACATCTATGAACCGATGCCTTACTTGAAACGCACTTTCCGCCACTTTATGATGATGAACGGGTGGCGGGGGAAATCTCAGCGTAAAATAACTTCGCATGAAATCCGGTTGTTTTCAGCAATTTGCTGGCGACAAGGTGTGGTGCGTTCAACAAGGTGGCGGTTCTGGTGGCAATTGGTAGCGATCGCCTTTGCTAAACCCCGCTTGCTATATGATTATCTAACAACCTTAGGTGTTGGCGAACACTTCTTCAACTACCGCTATGAGGTTAGAGCGCAGTTGCGAGCGAAACTGGCTGATTTAAAGCAGAAGCAACAAGAAGAGAAAGTCAGTTATCAGCTAGAGCCTGTTAGTTAAATCGATGCTTTTTGAGGCGATCGCTCTTTTAGGGGTAAGATGAGAGCGATCGCCTTACTTTTTGGTTATATCTGTTCTTTTTTGAGTTGTGCTTGAGTATTAAGCTTAAAAATAATTTCTTGATAATAGGACAGCAGAAATCAGCTTACTTCTATTATTATTTATTGCAAAAACCTAAAATCATAGGCAGCTAATATCAAGCCTGGTATGTACCACGCTTGATATATTAGTTTTTAGGGCTACAAAGCAGTACTACATTTACGCAGTTTAATTTTTCCAATTATACATAGTAAGCAAATAACAGTCTTGCTGCTTTGCTCTAGCCTGTCAGTAATATGTTCCAAAAATTAGCAGTATCGGACTAGTTTACATCTTAAATATTTTCTTTTTTGAAATTTTATACCAAAGATTAATTTCGATTCTATTTTCCCCTAACCTCTGCCTTGTAAGCATCTTGACCTATAATAGACTCCGATCCCCAATACATATTTTTTTATTGACGTGCTTTAAATTACATGATATGTTTCTTACAAGAATTTTCTTAAAATTTAAATTTATTGCTAAAAAAACATACTGAAATAATTAGTAACTTACTAAGTATGTAGGCTCAACTAACAACTACATCTCTCTATCGTTGGTATGAATTCCTAGGATTAAGCGAGTAATCAGAAACTAAATAAGCCCGATATTTGTTGATTTAGTTCTTCTGGAAATACTTGCTTAGAGTTTTCTCTCGTGAATAAAAATTTCTTGGCCTTTTTTTCTAGTATTTAACATTACTTTTAAAGGTGTTTTTCACTAAATGCGGAAACTATATAACGATGCTCATTTCAGGATGAGCGATTACCTGCGTACTAGTCATAAAGAGACAAATGCAAATAATGATGAGTCAGTATCACCTGAAAGGATACGAAACAATTCATATTTTGGTAGTCTCTGGGATTTAAATAAAATTAATGCAACAGTAGCATCGGACGATACCAGAGGCAGCAGCAATTTAGTCGTAGCTGATTTAGCTGCTAATATCTGGGCGAATTCCAGAGAAATAGGGGACTTTGGTATTAGAGATTATTATCCAACACCCAAAGAACATGGAAATCACTTTTCAGATAGCCTAAATGTCCTAAGAGTCAGGCAAAATAGCTCAATCATTGCTAAAAATGACTTTCCAACAAGTCATATCAACAAAGATGCAGATAATAATGCAGTAACACCCGACTGGACACCTAACGATTCATCTTTTAACAGTCTCTGGGGTTTAAAAAAGATTAATGCACCAGCCACGTGGGACTATACCACAGGTAGTAGGAGCGTAATAGTTGCCGTTATTGATACTGGTGTTGATATTACTCACCCCGATCTAGCTGCGAATATCTGGACGAATCCCGGAGAAATAGCAGGAAATGGAATTGATGATGATAATAACGGTTATATTGATGACATCCACGGTTGGGACTTTGGCGATAACGATAATAATCCCACAGACGATCACTCACTAGCAGGACATGGAACTCACGTTGCAGGTATCCTTGGTGCTGTAGGTAACAATAACTTAGGTGTGATTGGGGTCAGTCCGAATGTCTCAATCATGCCTACGAAGCATTTCAAATCAAGTGACCCAGACGGTTATTTATGGAATATTTTGGATGGGATTAAATATGCTGTAAAGAACGGAGCCAAAATCATCAATCTTAGTTTTGGCTCTAGCGCTTTCAATCAAGCTCAATATGATGCTATTAGTCAATATGCAAACGTTTTATTTATAGCAGCAGCAGGTAATAGCAATCGAAATATTGATAACGAACCACATTATCCAGCAAGCTACAATCTACCGAATATCATTACCGTTGCAGCTACAGATGAAAATGACAACCTGGCCTCTTTTCCCAACGGAAGTGCTTCTAACTATGGTGAAAATTCCGTAGATCTAGCCGCACCTGGGTTAAATATTGACAGTACCTTTCCTAACAATCAGTATGCTAGCTGGAGTGGTACATCAATGGCTGTTCCCTATGTCAGTGGTGCGGCGGCATTACTTTTAGCTACTAACCCCAATCTTAGCGTTTTAGAGCTGAGAAACGCCTTACTTTCGAGTGTTGACAAGGTTAGTTCTTTGCAAGGCAAAATCAACACTGGCGGTCGCTTGAATGTACTGAAAGCCTATCAAAAGGTTGCTGGAAATAATCAAGCCAGGCCTGATGGTGGATCGACCAATTCTGTGAATGGGTCTACAATTCGGATTGAAGCAGAGAACTACAAAAACGCCTACGATACAACAGATGGTAATGCAGGTGGCAAATATCGCCATGATTTAAATGTAGATATTGAGGAGACCAGTGATGTTGACGGTGGCTTCAATGTGGGCTGGATTAAGGCTGGAGAATGGCTTACCTACGATCTGAAGATACCAGAGAATGGATTTTATAACCTTGTAGCCAGAGTTGCTACTGCAGAAAACACTCAAAAACAACTCAAAACTTCAATTGACAATCAGCAAGAGCGAATCTTGAATATCGCTCCTACAGGAGGATATCAAAATTGGAGTGATGCGATCGCAAACGGACTGAGCTTGAGTGCAGGTAGTCATGAACTGCGCCTGGAAATGCTCGCGGATAATTTCAATATCAACTATGTTGACTTGATTCCCACAAACACGGCTTACGGTAGTAGCAGTAGTGACAATATTTCAGGTAATGCCGATAATAATTCCATCTATGGCGGTGCTGGTGATGATACGCTCACAGGTGGTCTTGGCAATGACAGTATTTATGGTGAGCAGGGTAACGACTACATCGATGGCGGAGATGGTGATGACCTTCTCTACGGACAAAATGAAAATGGCTCCCTTGATGGCGATGCTACTAATGACATCCTGATAGGTGGTAATGGAAATGACACCTTGGTAGGTGGTTCCGGTAACGATATCCTTACAGGCGGTTTTGGTAATGACACCCTCACAGGTGCTGCGGGAGCCGATACTTTTATTTTCAATTCTGTATCAGAAGGAATTGATGCGATCGCAGACTTTTCTAGTCAAGCTGGAGATAAAATTCAGATTAACGGCTCTGGCTTTGGTATAACTGCCACAGATATTAACAAGTTCAGCTACCAAAGCGATACAGGAGCTTTAAGCTTTAATAATGGGGCAAGTATCATTCAATTTGCTAGCCTCAATACTAATTCTGGCTTTATCTCTGCTGCTGACATAATAATTGTCTAGGAGTTATCTCTGCGCAAACAACTTTTTTAAGTTATACCAATTTAAAAAATGATTGCGACAGATGGATCGTCCAAAAGCTTGGTCAATCAATCTTTTACAATCCAAAATCTAAAATCCAAAATCCAAAATAGTATTAGACGGTTATGTAATAAATCACACAACGAGGGCATGAAAATCTCTCTTCTCTCTGTGTCTCCGTGTCTCTGTGGTTCTATGATTTTTTACCACAAAGACGAGGGCAGTTGCGTGGGCGGCTTTGCCGACTTGAGCAAACTGCCCGTACAAAGTACTCTAATACCAATTGTTCACTTTAAGGAACTAGGAGACATTTTTGTATGCCCAATCTTATTTCCCTATTGGTTCTGGTGGAGGGGTAGGTTGGGATGTATTAGAATCATTAACTCCGCTAGTAGGGGCTTGGTTACTCTGCGTTGGTAAGGCTATAGAAGAAGCTGGATTACTCTGTTTTATGGGTGTTACGGTAAGTTTTTGTTGCTGATTTAACTGAGCTTGTTCGCACAGTTGCATAGCCAGCATTCTTTGCAGAGTATTTCCACCACTAGGTCTAACTGTTGGAATTTCACAAACTCCTGTTTTGCCATCATCTACAGCATAGGCGGTATTACTGAAAGATGCATTCAGCCAGGTTATTCCTAGTGAGAGGGTAAGAGTCATTGCCGTGGGAATAAAGGAAAGTTTCATGGAAACTGCTACATACGCTACAGTTTTTACTTTAAGCTTTTTTGACGCATCTTCATCTTTTCGTAATTCCTTTTAAAGATTCTTATATTAGTTGTATAAGCAGATTGCATACTTAATATCTAAAATTTTTGCAAATTAACTCTGAATAACTATATATACATATTACGAATAAATCGCTTGGTCTTTCCATAGATAATCTTTGAGATTGACCGAATATTTATTGTGTTTCGTCAATAGCTCTGTCTTGCACAATACTTGAATGTCTTCAGCTTCTAGTTTATTCTTCTGTTCGGGAACATGAGATATTAAATTACCTTGAGAGTCTAGTATTCTATGTATGGGATAATCAAGTGCAGAGGCTTTCTTGATGTATATAGGAATAGCTCGCATATAGCTATTATCTACTCCTATTATTTGAAGTATTTGCTTATAGGTCACGACTTTTCCAGGTGGAAGTTTTAGGAGAACTTCGAGAAACCGCTCATAAGGCTTTTCTGATAATGCAGGAAATTGATGAGGTGTAATTTGAAAATGACTACCAACCTGAACTTCTCCTGATTTAATAACTACACCTAAAATTCCTCGTTTACCTTGGATGCTAGCTAGTGATTTAACTAAATGGTTTATTCTTTTGCATGGTTCACAATAGAAAGTAAGGCGAACCGCAGCACCAGTTTCAAAAGTTATGAGAGAACCAGGCTGAAAAGTTTCAGCTTTTATGCCTTGGATAACCAGATTTTCTCGTAATTCACCGGGAGGAATTGCTAGTTCTACAATATCTTCATACCTGACAATTAAAACTTGTCTAGGGCTTATAGGATTAGCATTAATATCTTCCTCTATACCATAACTAGATTTAAAGTTTATTTTGGTATTTTCTCTCATCTTCAGACCAGGTTTCGGCTTAGTAAAAAGATTTAGAATTGAGCCATTTTCACTTAGCATAAATTTTCTTGAGAATCTGGATATAGGATTACTATTTAATTTTTGAAATATGAGGTTATAGGTAATGCTCACGAAAATCTGTATATGGTGAGCATTGCCCACCATACTACAATAAAGCTTTAAAAGTACGTCATTTTTTTAAATACAGAGATAAGGCGTTTTCGCGTAAAATTGCAGTAGCGATCGCCTCTGCTTCATTCACAGTAATATCAGTATCTTGAATTGCCTGGTTTAGCACTTCTGCCAATAGCTGACGACCCCACTTGGCTCCTAAATAATACAACTCTGGAATTGAGTGAGCATCAGAGGAATACATGAGTTTACTAGTAGGAGTTAACTCTAGTAATTGCCTGATGGCTTCTCGCATTCCAGATACACTTAAAGATGGTACTGCCAAACCAAAATCTAAATAAACTTGGGGGTAGACAGAAGCTAAATATCCAGCTTCTCGCATATATGGATAAGAAGCGTGTAGCAGTACTAAAGGTGCATGACGGTACTGGGGTAATTCTAAGAGCGATCGCAAGTTTAAAGGATTAGCTAATCGCAAATCTAGATCGGGGTCGCCAAAGCCAGTATGTAATTGCACTGGTAGCTGATATTTAGCAGCAATTAATAAAGCTTGTTGCAGTAAAAAATCAATCAGAGGTTTATCAACCAAACGCAATGGTTGATCGGTAAGCTGTTGTTTAATTGCGTCAAAGCGAGAGGCTGCAACTTCAAAAGTCACAGGTTGGACATCCAAACCAGTACGATAACAAACAATACTTTTAAAGCCGATAACCCCAGGTGGTGGCGGGTCAATTTCGCTAGTGAATCTTGCTAAGAAACTCTCAAAATCTGCGATTTGAGGAATTAGCTGTTCTGCTACCACCTCCAACCGCAGAATTCTGTGGACGGGAATCAATTTTTCATGCCATGAGAGAGGTAGGATACTTTCAACATCTAATCCGTCATCTAAATAAATTGCTTCCAGGTTAGCAGCACGGAAATAAAGTCGCGTCAGATTTTCTAATCCTAAATCTTGCCGACGTGTTGCGATCGCAGTTTCCTCGGCATCACATTCCAATAGCGCCGCAATATCCCGCAGACTGCGCCGATAAAATAGAGTGTGACGGGCATGATTGTTAACTATTTCCTCGTCATATCCTTCCGTAAAAGCAGCCGCATAAGGATAACGCGCAGCTACTTCCGGTCGAAGTATGTTATGGGCGTGTTGGTCAATTAAGGGAATATCAGCAAGATTGATTCGCATATTCGCTTAGTTGGGGAATGGGAGCAAGGGAGAGTGTGGGGAGACAAGGGAGACAAGGGGGACAAGGGGGACAAGGAAAAATTATGCCCAATGCCCCATGCCCAATCAATATCTCTCCAATAACAACTTTACTTCTGCATCTAATTCCCAATCTTTCATGGCTTCCCATTCGGCTTGACGTACTGCCAAAAACGCTTGTGATAATTGTGGATTTAAAGCAGTTAACAAGACATTGTTTTGTTTGAAATGGTTTAGTGCTTCCCCCAGATTTGTGGGTAAGGGGTCAATTCCATTAGCTGTACGTTGTTCAATTAGCAAGTTTCCGGGGTCTTCGTTTACGGGGTTTGGGGGTTCTAGACTTCGCTGTACACCATCCAATCCGGCTGCAATCACCGCGCCTAAAGCTATAAAAGGATTAGCTGACGCATCCACGGTTTTTACCTCGAAATGGCTAGAACTTTCTAATCCTGGGTCGCTGGGTACTCTGACAGCGGCTTCGCGGTTATCTAATCCCCAACAACGGAAAGCAGCACTCCAAGTGTGAGGACGGATGCGGCGGTAAGAATTAGGACTAGGGGTAGTTAATGCCATCAGTGCTGGCAGATGATGTAGTATCCCGGCAATAAATGCTCTGGCTGACTGGGAAAGACCGCAAACACCTTGCGGATCTGGTAGCAGATTTTTCCCATCACGCCAAAGGCTGAGGTGGATGTGACAACCGCTACTAGCCGCATCAGGAAAGATTTTCGGTAAGAAAGAAGCTGTAAGCTGATGTTGACGAGCGATCGCTCTGACTGTTTCGCGAAATCCAATTTGCCAGTTAGCAGCCTGTAAAGCATCAGTATACCGCATAGAAATTTCCTGTTGACCGGGGCCTGATTCTGGATAATACTGCTCTACAGGAATTCCTTGGGTAATGAGGGCATCGGCAATCGCATCAATGACTTCACGATTAATATCCATTGATTGCGTCGAACCAAAAACCGTTGAGTCTGTAGGTAAAATTCCCTCAGATGTTTGCCGTAGTAGGTAAAACTCATTTTCAAATGCTGCTTGAATTTCCAAACCCTCACGTTTCGCCGCCGCTATCATCTGCATCAGGAAATTGCGCGGACAATAAGCCCAAGGTTGCCCATCAAGTACCATGTTTCCCATAACACGGGCATGACCGGGAGCATAAGGTAAAGGTGTGAGGCTAGACCAATCTGGTACTAAGCGAATCTCACCCACTGGAGCCAAACCACTGTTAGGAGCGATCGCATCATACATCACAGGTATACCCTGTTCCCCGGCGGAAATGCCAACACCATGTTCAAAATAGTGAGATAACATCCCTAAATGAACAGCTTTTCCGCGAATGATGTTGGCATTATCGCACCAAAGAATGCGAACAAATTTAACGCCAGCTTCTTGAAGGGATTTCTTAACTTTCTTCAATGTATAGTGTTCAGCCATCGCTCATCCCATCCTGTGGTTGAGTTGATTTGACAATTCTCCTACTCTAAAGTTGATGGAACTAATTATTAATTCGTAATTCCGATTCAATTAATAATTGTGAAATACCAACTGTCGTAAGGAGCGGGGTTTCTCCGCCCCCACAGATGCATCTGTCGCATTCTTTTTTCAAATTGCTATAATTCGTAATCTTTGGTGAAGCACAGCTTGTATTTACGTGGCTTTGTTTCGATCAACGTCTAAATCTCAGTCTGAAACAGGATTTAATTACGAATTGTTGTAATGGGGGTGGTGGGACTTGAACCCACACGACCGTTTAAGGTCAACGGATTTTCATTCTCCCGTAGTTTTCACTACTGCCTAATCGCTTCAACAACTTTCGGCTTTAAGAATTGGACTCTCCCTTTACCCTCGACTTAACGTTAGGGTAGCTCCCGTCGGGTCTCTGCACCTTCCCTGAATTTTAGATTTTGAATTGAATTTCAATCAATAATCAAAAATCTATAATTTTTGGGCTTGGCTCAGGATTGCCATGTCTGTTACCAGATTTAGGTTTCCCTGAGTTTGAGAGCTTACACTTGAAGGATTTCTCCAGCAAGGCTCAGTTAACTAAGTCCGTAGCGTCTACCATTCCGCCACACCCCCCTAATATTTATTAGGAGCTAATTGTCATTTGGAAGTAGCAAATACCTCCTCATACATTCCAGCATCAATTGTGTCTTTTGTGCAACTAGATTTAAAAAATTTTGTTCACGAAAAGCAATTGTACTGGTTTTGGTGGCTACGCCAAATACTGCTTGAAAGAGTAACAGTATTGTGCGATCGCTTTTTAGCTTTGGATATTTCCTGATCGCCACCTAATATTGGCATCTGCATTTAATTTATTTGGTGATACCAAAGTCTTTTTCGCAAAAGCCTTTCCAAGGATAACACAATCAAATAATTAATTGCAAGCAAAAAGATTCACAAGACAGTCCCGATGAAAAAGCAGGGGGAAGAAATGTCCAATTCCCAATGCCCAATTCCCAATGCCCAATTCCCAATTCCCAATTCCCAATTCCCAGTTCCCAATGCCCAATTCCCAATTCCCAATTCCCAATTCCCAATTCCCAGTTCCCAATGCCCAATTCCCAATTCCCAGTTCCCCTACTTCCCTGAGTCTGGGCATTCAGCCTATGATGGGAATAAATGTACTGAACGTTCTTGTCTATCTCAGAAAAAAATTATGATTGTAGCCCTGCTGTATCTGATTTTAGCTGGAGCTTACTTGTTGGTCATCCCAGTGGCTGTTCTATTTTATCTGAAGCAGCGCTGGTATGTGGCTAGTTCTATAGAGCGCACCTTTATGTACTTTCTGGTGTTCTTCTTCTTTCCGGGGTTGTTGGTTTTATCGCCATTTATAAATATTCGACCCCAGCGGCGACAAATTGAAGTTTAACAAGATTGGTAGGTCATAATTCTCATGCGACGCATTGATGCTATAGGTATTGGCTTGGGGGTTTTTGTTGCTGGAGGGATAGCATATCTAGGCTTGGAGCTAGTAGGTTTAGATAGTCAAAAAGCTGGTATATGGAGCCAAGTCTTGCTAGTCAGTGGATTGCTTGGCTGGTTAGCCACCTATATCTTCCGTGCGGTGGGGAAAAACATGACCTACCATCAACAACGGGAAGATTATGAGCAAGCCTTTTTCCAAAAGCGGCTGGACGAACTTACTCCCGAAGAACTAGAAAAAATTCAAGCTGAGATTGAACAGGAAAAACAAACTCAGGTTTAGAGGGCGCATTGGTCGTTTGTTCGTTGTCCGTTGTTTGATACTATATGACAACTGACTGAGTGAATCTTGACCAATGACTGCCATTTCCCACTGCTTTGAAACTCTTGGACGCAATAAAGAGTGTGCTTTAATTCCGTTTATCACAGCTGGCGATCCTGATTTAGAAACAACAGCAGCAGCTTTGCGCACTCTCGATCGCAGTGGGGCAGATATTATTGAACTAGGGGTTCCCTACTCCGATCCGCTAGCAGATGGGCCAGTGATTCAAGCCGCTGCTACCCGCGCCCTAGAACGGGGAACAACATTGGATAGTGTGCTGGAAATGTTGCAAGCCACTACTCCCGATTTAAAAGCGCCCATCGTTTTGTTTACTTACTACAACCCAATTTTGCATCGGGGAATTGACAAGTTTCTCCAGCAAATTTCGGCGGCGGGGGTAGCAGGTTTGGTAGTTCCCGATTTACCGCTAGAAGAAGCTTCTGGTTTACTCCAACCAGCTAGTGAAATCGGTATTGACTTAACGTTGTTAGTTGCACCCACAAGTTCCGCCCAACGAATAGAAGCGATCGCTCGCGCTTCTCAAGGATTTATTTATCTTGTCAGTGTTACTGGGGTGACTGGCATGAGAACGCAAGTAGCAACGCGAGTGTCAGATTTACTTAAACAAATTCGTAGTGTTACGGAAAAACCCATTGGTGTGGGCTTTGGCATTTCCGAACCTGCACAAGCGCGTCAGATTAAAGATTGGGGTGCGGATGCGGCGATCGCGGGTAGCGCTTTTGTGAAGCGTTTGGCAGAAGGGACTCCAGAAGAAGGGTTAAATGCGATCGCAGAATTTTGTCAAAGTCTAAAAACAGCTATCAAGACTGAGTAGCACCAGTATATATACTAGTCTTGATGCGAGGCGAAAACTAGATTAAAAATATATAACAGTGTAGTTTTTCTGCCTTTAGTTGGTAGACAATCTAACAGATATAATCTTGAATATTAGCAGCAAATATGATGCTGTAAAAAAACTAGCTGGGAGTATCGCTTATAGTTTGGGTATTATGTGAAGTGAATCAAGTAGACGAGAAAATATGAGTGTGAGAGTGAGTCAGTTACAAACTTATGATAATTCAATCGCAGTTGAGGGGCTTAAGCGATGAGTGAGAGTATGGCGTTTATCGGCGGAGTCGCCGTAGCAGGACTGGCGGCTCTCTTATTGCTCAAAGGGGCAGGTAATTCTATGCAGCCTAACTTTGCTGTCACCCCGCAGATGCCTGCTGTGGTACAACAACCACAAATGATGCCGCCCCAATATCCCTATCAACAACCGCTGTATCCCAATAATCAGCCACCGACGGCTCCCAATACTGAGCGATTAGCGGATATCGAATCTGTAAAGTCGGAGTTGGCGCGTTTAAAAACCGATAACGAGCAGTTGAGAGCGCAAAATCAACAACTTCAGTGGCAATTCCAAAGTTATAACCAGCAGCAACAACAAATGTTTGCGCAACAGAATAACCAGAAAGCCGCTTTGCAACCTCAAACCCCTTGGTGGTCTTCACCGATAGTTTGGGCAGTTGGAGGTATGACTTTAACAATTGGTGGCGGTGTTGTCGTAGCTGGAGTTTTGGCTTTATTTTCACCAAAACAGCGTACTACCCGCACTGTACAAGTGATTCATCCTTACCAAGGCCCTACACAGCCTTTAGTTCCAATACGTCGTACAGAGTTGTTACCCCCTCGGATGGAAACCAGACGGGTGGAAGCGCCAGAATACGACGAAATGCATTAAAAGCAAAACTATAGTGGTTAACAGGGTTGGCAACTACCTCTATATTGGTTGGTATCAGATACGAAATAACGGCAAATACTACAATAAAATTTAAAGCAACTCACAAATGTTTCCGCTAAAGAAAACAAAGGTGAGTATATTGCACTGACTATTTAAGTGAAGAATTGGCCAAGTAATAGCTTTTTAGATTTTGGATTTTAGGTTGGAAATTGCCTTCTGTGTCCGAGTTTACTGAATCCATCTGTCGCAATCATTTTTTAACAGTTATCAAGAAAGGCAGAGGGAAGGAGGCAGAAGGTGAGTCAGCGCGGTCTTGGGGGTTTCCCCTATGAGCGACTGACGAACCCGAAGGGCAGAAGGAAATTCTGATTCCAGCCCTCTGCCACGACCGTAGAGAGTAAGGGTTTAAGACCCCCACCAAATTGAAAATTTGGTGGCTCTTGTTTAGGAGGGGTCTGAATCCCCGATCTTACAATACCTTCTGCCCTCTGCCTTCTTCAATTAGTAGCCGTCCTTTGTCCAGAGAGGGCGGTGATTTATATTGTTAGGGACTAAAGAACCAGTCCAGTAGAATAAAAACTTAATGAAACAAGTTATACTATTTCACTTTAAGAATGATCCAAATACATGATAGAGGGTTTAGCAATGCTAAACCCATACGAAAAATCTATCTGTAGCATAATTTTCGTGAATTGGTATTAGGTTTCACAAGAGTTATCAGGACTGCGAAATTTTCAAGCTTACATTGGAATTTCAATAATAAACTCTGTACCTGTGCCCAAAACAGAGTTACAAGTCAATTTACCGCCGTGGATTTCTTCCACAATTTGCCGAGCGATCGCCAATCCTAATCCAGTTCCTTTTCCCACAGCTTTAGTTGTAAATAAATGCTCGAATATTTTTTGTTGAATTTCTGCATTCATACCTTGAGCATTATCAGCAATGGCAATTCTCACAATTTTATTTATTAATGAAGTTGTAATTGTGATGCAGTTAGGCTGGGCTTGGATTTCTGTAAAGCCCTTACCAATATTTGCTTCTTCTAAAGCATCAATCGCATTAGCCAAAATATTCATGAATACTTGATTTAATTGTCCGGAAAAACATTCAATCTGGGGTAAATCACCATACTGAGTGATGACTTCAATTGCTGGGCGTTGTTCATTAGCTTTAAGACGATGTTTAAGGATAAGAATGGTGCTATCGATGCCTTGATGAATATTAAATGGTACTTTGTAATCTTTATCGGCGCGGGAAAAGGTACGAAGACTAGTACTAATATTTTTCAGTCTGTCGCACGCCATAACCATCGCATCTATAGTCTTAGGTAAGTCTTCTAAGAGATAATCTAAGTCAATTTCTTCGGCATGATCTAGAATCTCATCTCCGGGATTTTCTATCATTTTATGATAGAGTTTTAAGTGTTCAGTTAGATCGGCAAAATTTGGTTTAGTCTGTTTGAGAGTAGCAGAAATAAAGCCCAAAGGATTATTCATTTCGTGAGCTACTCCAGCAACTAAGTTGCCCAATGCAGACATTTTTTCACTTTGAACGATTTGTAAATGGGCGTTTCGTAGATCTGTTAGGGCTTGCTCTAGGTCAAGTGATTGTTGTTGCAAGGCAAGTTCTGCTTTTTTGCGATCGCTAATATCAATTACCACCCCATCCCATAAAATTGCGCCATCAGCTTGTCGCTCTGGCCTAGCAGCAGAGCACACCCATTTCACATTTCCCGAAGACAGAATAATACGCCATTCTTGCTCAAATGGTGTTAAATTTTGGGCAGATTCGATCGTTGCTTGGATAACATTTAGGTCATCATCAGGATGATGCATGGCATTAAGGCTATGTACACCAGCCATCACCAACTCTGGCTCTAACTCATACAAGTCGAAACAGCCAGAGCTAACATAAGGTGTTGAAGTTGAACCGTCAGCTGCCAAACGGAATTGGTAAACCATACCAGGAATATTATTTGCCAAATTTTGGAAGCGATTTTCACTAGCCTGCAATTTTGCGAGAGATTGTGCTAACTGTTGCGTATATTCTTGAGACTTTTGATAAAGTCGGGCATTTTCTAGAGAAATTGCCGCTTGAGTGCAAATTAAGTTCAGCAGTTCAACGCGATCGCTAGTAAAGGCTCCTGTTGCTAAGTTATTCTCGAGATACAAAATACCCAGCAATTTACCTTGATGTAAAATTGGGCTGCACAAGATACTTTTTGGCTGTTGACGCACGATATACGGGTCATTTGCTAAAGTCAAATCGGCACTAGCATCAAACAGCACAACAGTTTGCCGATTGTGCTTGACTTTGTAGATTAGCTTCAGGGGAATATCCTGGCTATCTTCAATGGGAAGACGCTGCAAAATCACAGGTTCCATTCCTACGGTAACTAACCCTTTGATTAACAAGCGTTCGTCTCGCAACATCATGAACGCACATTTATCAGCCCCCACATTTTCAATGACGATCGAAAGCAACAATGACAGCAGTTTTTCTAGTTCAATTTCGCCAGAGATAGCATGAGTCGCTTTGAGAATAGCAGCTAAGTCAAAGGCGTTAAAGATCCGGTGCGAAGAAGAACTTGTAGAGGTGAAGGTTTCCCCGACAATGAGGGTTTCCTGAAGCGAGAGGTGAGGGCGAGTTGACTGCAAAATGGCTGCTAAAAGTTGCGGGTAACGTCTTTCCAAGTCGGCAACTTTGGCTTTTGCACCCCAACGAGCATAGTTATAGTAGGCTTTGATCGCGTATTCTTCGGCAATGCGCTGTTTATCCCATTCCAGATAAAACTTGGCTGCTAATTCGTTAGCAAGGGCTTCTTCGTTGATAAATTGATGTTCTTTAGCCAGATTTATCGCTTGGTCATAACACTCACTGGCTGCAAATTTTTCACCTAAAACTCGATGACGTTCAGCCTCTACTAGATACCATTTATGCAAGTGGTTCATCGGCGCATATTGCGCCCACTGATGCAGAATTGTTTGATGAGTGGCAGCAATAGCAAGCAGTTCGGCTTGCTCCGACTCTGACTGAGTGGGGAAAAGCCCTAGATAAGTTAGCGCGGCATAAAAATGGAAAATGGGAACAAAAATCGAGCCTGATACTGCCATTAAACACGGCTGGGCTTGGGCTATATAATTGCGTGCATCTGTATAATTAGCAAAATAGCAAGCAAGTAGCAGTTTGTAGATATAAGCTTGGGCGATCGCTATGAAGTCATTATCTTGCTGGTGCTTAGTTAGCATCAAAGTTTCATTGTAGGTATTGCCAATCAAGCAATCTGGTTGGCTGAGTGGCTCTACCAAGTTTTCTGCCGCTTGTTTTCCCAGATTCAGATATACTTGAGCAGAATATTGTTTCACCTGAGCCAATGCCAGACTATAATCAGCCATGACTTGAATAAAACTATTCAGTTCTTCACCACTGAAAAACCTGCCATCACTGTGACCACCAAGAGCAAAACCAGCGTGTAAAAAATCTCCGGTTTCGATGCCAGTTTGGTAGGCTTTTAAAAGTAGCGGAATTGTGGCATCTAATCGCTCTTGGTAATGTTGAATAAAGCAGCCGAACAAAGAAAGGACACCGGATTTATTCTTTTGGATATGAAATTTTTCCAGTAAATTCAGAGCTAATTGACCAAAAGCATAGCCTGTGGCAGGGTCTTCTAAGAAACCACACAATACCATACCGTGAATACCATATCCAGTTGTTGATGCCACAGTATTGCCCGATCGCAGAGATAAACTCACCATCATCGAACTCAGCCAAGGTAATAAACCTGGCATTCCTTGGATAATAGGTGAAAACAACATTCCCAACACTTCCATTGCTGCTTCTGTGGTGGGATCGGTCATTAATGGCAGATCGATCAAGTCTGCAATTTGTCTACCTGCAAGTTGGGTGGTCAGGTTTTGTAGCATTTCGCCAATCAAAGCTGGGTCAGGTTCTTTTGGTAGTTCAACCCCCAATTGTGCTAATGCTTTTCTGCCAACAGCGATCGCTTCTAGCACGTTACTTTGTAAAACTTGCGCTGCAATTTGAATTTCATAAATTTTAACTTTATCTAAAATTGGGCGAGCCGATAGCAATACTATTGTTGCTATCTGTTCCATGCTCTCAAAGTCACTATTCAAATAACTAGCTTCAGCTGCGGCAATATGCAGATTTAAAGCCAATTCATATTGATGAATCCAACAATTTTCTGGTAGTAGCTCCAGTCCAGTTTGAAAATATGTTCTTGCTGCCGAATATGCTGTAGAATTTCTCGCCTTAACTCCTGCTTTTAAGTTAAGTTTAGCTAAGGTTTCCCGTTCTCTCGATTCAGCGATTAACTTAATTCCTTTATTCAAATGCAGGGCAATATCAAACAGTTTTTCCTCTTGTTCTATTGCGGATAGATTGTGCTGGAGTAATTTTCCAATTTGCAGATGAGTTGCTTGTTTTCGCTCTTCGGGAATCAGCGAGTAGGCAGCTTGCTGTACTCTGTCATGTAAAAATTTATATTTTGCTATTTGTTTAGTATTGCTTTCTTGTAGCGTCAATTGTTCCAAGCGATCGCGCTCGTTTGCGTGATAAAATTTATAAACTTCACTAATTGGTAAAATTAATCCTTCTTGCAATGCTTTCCATAAATCAGTAGCAGTTTCTATCTCTGACTGCTGAGAAACAATTGTCAATGTTGCTAAATCAAAAGAGTTGCCAATACAAGCTGCTAATTGCAATACATTTTGAGTTGATTGGGGCATTCTTTGTAATTGCCATGCCATAAAAGCAACCACATCATCTGTCAATGCCAGTTGATTTACTTGGGTAATATCACATTGCCAACAACCTAAGGCAAAATCAAATTGAATGAAATTTCCTTGATGTAATGATTTAAGAAACTGTGTTGCAAAAAACGGATTACCCTGCGTTTTTTGATAGATAGATATAGAAAGATTCCATGCCAAATCTTCTGCACATTTAAGTGTGTCAGCCACTAACTGATTTACTTCTACTTGATTAAGTGGCGTTAAAGTAATGGTGTTAATTGTTGATTGAGCTTTTTGAATTTCATTTAAAGTCAACATTAACGGATCTGCTGGTTTGACTTCGTTGTTACGGTACGCTCCAATTAAAAAAAGATAACCAGTATCAGACATTAAAAGCTGAATTAAGTTTAATGATGCTGAATCTGCCCATTGCAAGTCATCTAAAAATATCACTAGTGGATGTTCAGCAGTAGTAAATACTTGAGTGAATTTTTTAAATAAAAAATTAAATCTATTTTGCGCTGCTGTTCCTGTTAATTCTATAGCAGGGGGCTGTGCGCCAATAATTATTTCTAATTCGGGGATAACTTCAATAATTACCCCTCCATTTTCTCCTACAGCCTCTAATATTTTATATTTCCATTGTTGAATTTGTGCGTCACTTTCAGTTAATAGTTGACCTATAAAGTCGCGGAATACTTGCACAAAAGCTGAAAAAGGAATATTACGTTGGAATTGGTCGTATTTACCTTTGATAAAATAACCGCGTTGTCTGACAATTGGTTTATGAACTTCATTGACAACTGCTGTTTTTCCAATTCCAGATAACCCAGCAACCAGCATCATTTCTGTTGCACCAAGGCTTACTCGCTCAAATGCTTGCAGTAGCGTTGATACTTCAGCTTCTCTGCCATAAAGCTGATCGGGAATAATGAAGCGATCGCATACATCTCGTTGTCCAATTTCAAAATTTTCAATCGAACCAGTTTCTTGAAGTTGGGATAAACATTTCTCTAAATCGTATTTTAGTCCCAAGGCACTTTGATATCTGTCTTCAGCATTTTTTGCCATCAACTTCATGACAATATCTGAGATTACCTGGGGAATTTCTTGACAATTCTTGAATGCAGGTGGTTTTTTAGCAATATGACAATGCACTAATTCCATCGCATCATTTGATTGAAATGGTAATTCTCCTGTGAGTAATTCATAGAAAGTCACACCCAAAGAATAAAAATCAGTACGGTAATCAATCCCGCGATTCATTCTGCCTGTTTGTTCTGGAGATATGTAAGCAAGTGTCCCTTCTAATACATTAGGATTAACTATCGCTGGGGTTTCTCGCGGTAATAAAGATGCAATACTAAAATCAATTAATTTAACTTGTTTGGTTTCGGGATTAATTAATATATTGCTGGGTTTAATATCTTTATGAATGATGCATTCGTGGTATAATATATCAAGAGTTTTGCACAGAGCGATCGCAATTTCTAAAAACTCCTGTAGAAATTTTTCCCTACCATTAGCTTTCCATTTTAGAAGAGAAATTCCACCGAAGTCTTCCATTATGAGCGCATAAGCATTTTGGTATGCTTCGAGGCGGTAGGTTTGAATAATTAGAGGTGAGTTGAAATTTTTCGCAATACTGTACTGATTGCAAAAAGATAACAGTTCACTAAAACTAGGATACTGATTTTTCAGCAGTTTAATGACTACAGGTAATGAGTCAGTTTCTCGAATAGCCCGATAAACCAATGTTCTAGAGCCATTGTAGAGTTCTTCACCAATCTTGTATCCGGGAATATTGAGCATAGTGTCCAATCCTAAGTACCGGACTTAGTATTCCCATAGACACAATTTATTTCACTAAAACAGCAAAACTAGATACATTAATGTTTACGAGATGAAGAGGTTCGACAAAGCATCACTCTATCAAAAAATTGTTACTGAGGTTCTAACCATATTAAAGTTGAGCAACAAAAGCGTTGCATAAATAGAGATATTTCTCTATACCTTCAGTAGTAAAGTAAGAATTTTAACACCTATTTCCTAAATAATCTTTACACATTCTGATGAAAAGCTTAATGGTGAAATTTTAAGGATTTGCCACTGCAAAAGTATTGCATTGTGCAGGATTACCCGTTTGAATTCCTTTTTGGAACCAGCGGACTCTTTGGGCTGAACTCCCATGGGTAAAAGACTCAGGAATTGCATATCCTTTTGCTTGACTTTGCAAGCGATCGTCTCCAATACTGCTGGCAGCATTTAATGCTTCGTCAATATCGCCGGCTTCTATAATTTGTCGCGAACGATCGGCATGATATGCCCAAACGCCAGCGAAACAATCTGCTTGTAACTCTTGTCGGACTGAAAGTTGATTGGCTTCTACTCTATCGGCTTGACGCTGCAATCCCTGCACGCGATCGGAAATACCCATAAGATTTTGAACGTGATGCCCAACTTCATGAGCAATCACATAAGCTTGGGCAAAATCGCCTGGTGCTTTGTAGCGATTTTTCAAATCCTGATAAAAGCTTAAGTCGATATAGAGCTTTTGATCGCTAGGGCAATAAAATGGGCCTACAGCCGATCGCGTAAAACCACAAGCAGACTCCACTGCATCCGTAAACAGAACTAAAGTTGGTTCCCGATAAGTTCTTCCTTGTTGCTGAAATATACTGCGCCACGTATCTTCCGTATCAGCTAGGACAACCGAAACAAAATCAGCCATGCGATCGCTTGTCGCTGAACGTTGGGTTTGAGGAGATTGGGAGTCAGGGCGATCGCTTGGAGTTTGTGTTTGATCCCAAATTACACTGGGATCGCCACCCAAAAACGCAACTATCAACGACAGAATTACTGCTCCAATACCACCTCCGACTACAGGGGCCGAAATTCGAGTTCCGCGCCTGTCTTCTACATTGGTGCTTCTACGCCCAAATTCCCAACGCATAACTTAGAGTCTCCTAACTACTTAACCTGGCAGAAGTGAAGAAAGTACATAGAGCCACAGCGATACAAGAAACATCACACGTTGGCTATGCTGACCATAATTAAGCAAAAATATAGTTGTTCTATACTTCAAAATCTTCTGCCTCAGGGACAGCAATTATTAGGCATTTAATCCTACTTAAGGAAGGCTAATTCATTGTCACAGGCCAATGCCTAAAGACAGATTCAAGGTGGAGAGCCTTTAGTTTCGCATTACATATATAGGTTATTTTTATTGTTATTGCTGGAAATTACATCAAGTAGATAGGCAAATTTAAAATAATTTTTACCTAACAAATTTCCTCACAACATCCCAAGACAATCTTTGAATCAATTCAATATCTGCTGCTTTTAAGCTTTCTAACTCACCACTGCTATTTTTTACTAAATTACTCAATTTATTGTTACCGTTTTTATAGCTTAATCCTTCTGGACTATTACCATAAAATATTGCATAGAAGACACACGCTGCCACATACGAACCAATTGAACTGGGGTGACTTTTATCTGGATTATAAAGACTGAGATTTGAATTTTCTTGTTGAATTTGCTGCCAAACTATCCCTACTGGAGCCAAGATTGCATTCAGTTCCTTGGCAATTGTCATGTATGAATCGTTTAATGCCTGTTGCGTTTCTGGTCGATGTTGTCTTGCCCAAGTTAAGTAGAACACTGTTTTGGCATTAGCCTGCCTAATCTCAGCGTTAAATAAACGCACGTATTCGTACATCAACTGTGGATTGGTAATAGGTAAAGTACTTTGTTCTTGCAGTACCACATAATCCCATTGTCTACTTCTAATCCTACTTAATGCTTTGCCTTGATTCCAAAGTTTCTCTAATGTCGCTCCACCAACCGTAACCATTTCAGTTTCTAGTTTTCTAGATTCTTTGGCTGATAAAGCTAACTGTCGCGTCAAATTGGGGAGATTGTTGTAATATGTATAACTATTACCAATAAATAATACTCTAAGTGGTTGAGCGTTGGAGTAATGATGAGATTTTTTATCAACTTCTGCTTTGAGTATTATGCTTATGCCAGCCATTATTAATAATATAATTATCCCAACTATATACTTCATCTTTACTGTTTACCAATTTAGCATTAAGTATCCTCTGGAATTATATTGAAATTAGTTGCTTAGTTCTGACAGCAATTGTTTTCATGGTAATTATACTGGGTTTTAGGTTGCGATCGCTCTTTGTATTCGGGCTGTTGAAGCTAAAGTTTAAATAAAAGCTAAAATAAGCATGAGTGCCTATATATTAGCAAACAGGTAGATTATGCATATATTTATTGAAATTTTTGGAAATATACAAGTTTACCAGTTATGAAGCTAAATTCTGAATCAGAAACTTAATTTGCGAATCAGAAACTTAATTTGCGAGTCAGAAACTTGATTTGCGAGTCAGAAACTTAATTTGCGAGTCAGAAACTTGATTTGCGAGTCAGAAACTTAATTTGCGAATCAGAAACTTGATTTGCGAGTCAGAAACTTGATTTTTGAGTTGAAAATAGCATAAATGCGATCGCATAGCTTTGGTAGGGTGCGTTGTTGCAATAATGCGATCGCACCTGTGTATCTGTGTATATTTGGTTGAGAATTTTACATCTGCGATCGCCATCAGATCTACACAATTGGATGGAGAGCCTATTTATTACGCTGTTCAACCACTTCCAGTGGTGGCTGTTCGATGGGGTTGTTCCTTAAAAACAGCGAAGTTAAGTTTTGCAGGCGGGTGATGACTTCCGGTATCGTCGTGATTTGGTTGCCGCTTAAATTCAAAGACGGCAACCATTTTTACGGATTCTGAGGAAAATATATCATTATCACTCAGGTATTGCTGAATTTTGGCATGAAAAGTAGGGGCACGGCATCGATCAAATGTCTGTTTCTTGACAGTCTGTGGAAGCCTTGCCCCTAGTACAATTTGGGTATTTTTTAATTGTAAACTCTCTTACGCACCATCCAAGATTTTTGGTGCGTAAGCTTTTAATTAAACGTTAGCCACAGCAGGTGTTGGTAAGCTTACTTTCAACCGCTTAAACATCGCTTCCCGTGCTTGCATTGCCAAGGTATCATCTAAGGGTTCTAGGGTAATTGGCTGTTGATACTTCAGCCGCAACGCTGTTTGAATTAGCCAGTCTGCGACAAAGGGATTTTTGGGTAACAGGGGGCCGTGAGAATAGGTGGCTATGGCATTCTGATAAAATGCTCCTTCAGTCCCATCTTCACCATTATTGCCCAAACCGTAAACTACTTTTCCCAAAGCTTCCACTTTCCCCAGCTTGGTGCGTCCGCCGTGATTTTCAAAGCCAACTAAATACGGTGTGCTACCCGTCATCGCTTTTAAATCTTGCGCTAGGCGAGAGGCTGTAACTTCAATTACTAAGTTACCTATGCAGCGTTTGGTATTTTCACCAGGATGTACAGAGACTAAATCTAATATTCCCAAGCCTTCAATACGCTGTCCTAATCCGGGTTCGTAATAATGTCCTAGTAACTGGGGTGAACCACAGGTAAATACTCCTGGTGTGCCATTTTCAATTTTTTCACGCATGGCATCGGCTTTTGCACCTTGCAAATCACGCATGACAATTTCTTGTTGTCGGTCTTGTGCGCCACCACCGACAATCAAATCTACAGATTTAATAGCTTCTGCTGTAGCATTTTGATCTAGGGGTACAACTTTAACGTTGAATCCTCGCCATTGAGCGCGACGTTCTATAGTAATTACATTACCGCGATCGCCATAGGTACTCATCAGCGTCGGGTATAACCAACCAATTGTAATTTCAAATTTTTGAGAAGTCATATAAGCTAATTTGGGAATGGGGCATAGGGCATAGGGCATTGATTTTCATGCCCTGGTTGTGAGATTTATCACATGAGCGTCTAACTAAAAAGTTTTTATCCTTAGTTATGTCTGTTGCGTAAGTGGATTACTCATATTTTTTTCTCTTCATTTTCGGAAAATCCGGTGTATATCTAGAGTTTGGGTAAGCATATCGCACATTTGGCTTAGTTGCTATGTTTATTCGTATTTTATGTAACAGTTTTGCAGTAACATTTTGCCGATAATCCCAAAAGAGTTACCAGGGAATTTTAAAAATTCAGTTTCACTTTTCCTGTTGAGCCGTAAGATTACAGATTGGCATAGGTTTGTTTCACAACCTGAAAAATTGCTTTATGGATTGTAAAACTGCTACATTAGTCTACCAAACAGAGAATCATCTCGAAAAAATTCGGGAGATTTTCCCCGAAGCATGGAAGTTCTTGGAAGAACAATCTTTTGCTTATGTTCAAAGTAAAAAAGATAATTTTGATTCAGCTGTTAAAGATTTAGTCGGTGAAACCAAGTTTAAATTTAGAATGGTTCACCGTGATGATAAAGACCAACTCACCAAAGACATTTCAGAATTATTAGGAGATATTACCTCCCGCTTACTTTTAGAAAAGCATTTTTCGGAAGTAGTTGGTCAAAAAGTTTTCTTTAGTACTATTTGCTGTAGCAGCCATCTAACAGCTGACCATGAGTTGGCTTTAGAAGAAGTGCTGCCAATTCAGCGTGCAGCGGTTAAGTTGCAATAACTTGGAAGGAAGGGGGACAAGGGAGCAGGGAAGTGTGGGGAGTGTGGGGAGAAATGCCCAATGCCCAATGCCCCATGCCCCATTCCCAAATTACCGAATTTTCCTCCCAGTTAATACTTCGCGGACACTCAACATCGCTGTATATGTGGGTAAAATATGCAGCGTTTCGTTGTTGGGTGTACGCGCTAATGCTGTGTTGATAGCATCACGTAAATCTTCTTCCACAATTAGATTAAAATTAGTTTCAGGATTGGGATCGCTGTAACGCAAACGTAAGGCCATATCATAAGCGCGATCGCCACTCACAACTAAAGTACCTCCACGCTGGACTAGTTTTTCTGTATCTACATCCCAAATCCAAGATACATCTTCGCCATCTTGCACTCGGTCGTTTAAGACTAGCAAAGTAGTTTTATCTGTACTTTGAGTGACTACGCGAATAGTTTCATTAGTCCCTACAGGATTTTTTGATAATAAAATCCGTACCTTTTTGCCGTTGATTTCCAACTCTTCAGCACGTCCGAAAGCTGCTTGGAAGTTGGGAATGGTATCGCGGATAGTAGCTGCATCAACTCCTAATTCTTGGGCAGCAGTGGCAGCAGCTAAGGTATTGTATTTGTTGTACAAGCCCACAAGAATTTGCGGCCATTCGCTACTGTTGAGGCTGGGTTGACTTCTACTAAAGCCGCATTTAGAACAGCTATATTCGCCCATGTGGGACAGGTAAACGCCTTTGTAGTCGAGAGCTTGTCCGCATCTGGGGCAATAGATAGAATCGACAGCATGGGGAATTGCTTCTAAATAATGTTCCGGTTCAGTCAAACCGAAAAATGAGACGCGCTGTTGCGATAATTGTTGACCGAGATAGCAGATTGTTGGGTCATCAGCATTTGCCACTACGATAGTTTCAGGTGGTAAAGTAGCGATCGCCTTTCCCCAGCGTTTACTAATAGTATCGACTTCTCCGTACCTGTCGAGTTGGTCGCGGAACAGATTTAAACACAGGATCAGCTTTGGTTGAATCGGTGCTAATACCCTAGGTAAGATGTTCTCATCAACTTCTAAAATGGCGTAATCAACATCTAAGCTACCCGTTAAGCTAGCGTTATCCATCAGCGCTGTCATCAAGCCATTTTCCAGATTTGCACCTGTGGAGTTATGAGAAACGCGGTAGCCTTTACGTTCCAATATCTCCCGTAATAGCAGCGATGTGGTAGTTTTACCATTAGTGCCAGCAATCAGAATTGCCCCTTGTTTCACCTGCTGACTCAATAATTGCAGTAGTCGGGGTTCAATACGACGGGCAATCGAGCCTGGTAATACACTAGCAGCACCTAAGCGGAGCGATCGCACTATAAACGTCACGCTTTTCGCCACCAACACCGCCAAACCAAGTCTGAATCTATCTATAAGTTGTATTTTGTTTGCCACAGTAGTTAGCTAATAGCTTAAGTTTTAAATTAATTTTGTGAGTTTAGCGAATCCTTGCTCAAAAAGCCAGTCGATATTAAATATTGGGAATGGGGCATCGGGCATTGGAAACAATTTTGGATTTTGGATTTGCGTTAGCGCAGCGTTAGCGAGTCCGCGAGCGTCTTTTGGATTGGATTTCAATCTAAAATCCGTCTTGAAAAGTTTGCTACGGAGGGAAACCCTCCTTGCAACTTTTCGCAAAATCTAAAATCTAAAATTTCTTGTCCCCCTTGTCCCCCTTGTCCACCTTGTTTCCCCACACTCCCCACACTCCCCAGTCCCCAAAGGCGTTATCTTAAAAAATGGTGCCAGGACGTAATCATATATCCAGCGCTGCTTGCTGAATTCAGCACAAACCCACAAAATAGTAGCTCTCAAGGTCTCTTTTGATGAATGGCTTAAAGTTTCCTTTTTTACATAAAAAAACTAATTGGCAACAATTGATTTCTAAAGCTCTGGTGCTACTTGCGTGCTTGTTGATTATAAATATCCAACCAGCATTTGCTGGTATTAAGGATGACAATTACGACGGCAACATTTTCGTTGTTTATGCTGGTAATGGTTCGTTAGTTCCTCCGAGACAGACATTAGCACAATCCCTAGCAGAGCATAAGCCCTCATTTTTGGCTTTTTATGTCGATGACAGCCAAGATTGTAAGGAATACGCCATCACAATTTCCCGGGTACAGGAATTTTACGGTAAAGCAGCAGAGATTCTCCCTATCAGTGTAGATACCCTCTCATCCAAAAAGACTGATGACCCTACCGATCCAACATATTACTACTCTGGAGTTGTGCCTCAAGTTGTAGTGTTCGATCAATCAGGTAAAGTAGTTTTAAATAAGCAGGGTCAAGTACCTTTTGAAGAAATAGACGATCGCTTTCGTGAAGTGTTTGATTTACTACCTCGTACTGAATCAGTACAGTTAAAGCGGCGTTCCTTCAATGAATTCAGCAGTGAGCTAAGTAAATAACTTTGAGGGTAGACCAAATTGGTCTGCCCAAATTTTTAGTGATATCTGATACTACATTGTCAATTTTGCCAAGAGATAATCTTTAAATAACCTGAGTTAACAACAGAGAAAGTTAATTCATAGTCTATAGTCCATATCAGATGTCTAATTACCCTTCGGGTTCGCAGTTGCTCATGGGGGAAACCACGCCAGTTCCTTCAACGGGGGAACCCCCGCAACGGACTGGCTCCCCAAGACTGCACTGACTCACCAATGACTAATTAGAGTGTGTTCTGATGTCAAAGGTTTACACTACCGAAGAACTCATCCAAATTTTGGCAGCCGAACGTCAAGCTTGCCTCAAAGGGGAACGCCTAAAGTTAGAGGTAACAGTCTCAGGCAATCCTTTGATTGACCAGTTTATCAGAACTGATGGGCTGCAAAAGTTCACCGCTTATCAAGATTTTAAAGCTGCCATTCACGACTATCAAAGAGAAAATCGAGTCTCAGGAATTATCTGGCATGAAGTAAATGTCAAAGGCAAAACTGTAAATTATCCCAAAATCGATAGTGAGTTAATTGCTCTGAGTCATGACTTAGAGGTATTACAATCTGCCAAAAATTCTATATTAGAATTTTGGTATAAAGTCACCTCAGATATGGATTTGTACTTGAGTTTTAATAACAGCAAACAATATCAACAAATTAACCAAATTGATGTAGAAAGAATTTCCCAAAGAACAGAATGGGCAAGTTTATGGAAGTGGGAGAATTCCAACTTTTTAGAAATAATTTTACAGTTAGGATGGGGTCAACCAGAGGAAGCTTATTATAAACGTGGCAGACCGCATTCTGGTAGCGAATACATTCATGCGGTAAATCCTGGTAATCGTCCGATTGGTTAATTAAAAACTAGCATAAGAATGCTGAAATCTATCATCAAAATTTCGGAAAAATCGGCAGAAAATTGAGTTTTAACTCTGTTTTGGGTGAAGGTACTGAATTTCTCATCAAACTTCCCATGTAAATTTTGTCTCTGGCTTAAAGATGACTTGATATCTCTGGGAATAATAAATCGATAAATTACTATGATGAGCGCAACATGGTTAGCACTCTTGTCAGTATTTCCGGATATCGCATCATTGAAGAACTCTACAATGGTTCCAGAACGCTGGTTTATCGAGCAGTTCGAGAAACTGACTCATTACCAGTAGCGATTAAACTACTGAAAAATCCTTATCCTAGCTTCCATGAACTCTTATCGTTTCGCAATCAGTACACCATTGCCAAAAATCTCAACTCACCTTTGATTGTTCAAACCTATAGCCTCGAACCTTACCAAAATGGTTATGCACTGGTAATGGAAGACTTTGGCGGGACTTCTCTCAAAAATTATTTTGACCACGTAGAGATGTTACATATAAAGTCTGTACAGGAATTTTTACAAATAGCAGTGGCACTGTGCAACACATTAGATATACTCTACCGCGAGCGCATTATTCATAAAGATATTAAACCCAGCAATATATTAATTAATCCCGAAACTAAACAAGTTAAATTAATCGACTTTAGTATTGCATCTTTATTACCACGAGAAACACAAACTCTAGTGAATCCCAATGTGTTAGAAGGAACACTAGCTTACATTTCTCCCGAACAAACAGGGAGAATGAATCGCGGGATTGATTATCGCACAGACTTCTATTCTCTGGGTGTCACTTTTTATGAATTACTCACAGGAGAATTACCTTTTGCGTCAAATGATCCAATGGAGTTGGTGCATTGTCACCTTGCTCAAACTTCCCCATTAGTACATGAAATTAATTCCGAAATTCCGGCGGTCATTTCGAGAATCATCAGCAAATTAATAGCAAAAAATGCTGAAGATAGATATCAAAGTGCATTGGGATTGAAATACGATCTAGAAAATTGTTTAGCGCAACTCCAAAAAAATGGTAAGGTTGAGGGTTTTGGAATTGCACAGCGTGATGTGTGCGATCGCTTCCTCATTACCGACAAAATCTATGGACGAGAAGCTGAAGTTCAAACCCTGCTGCAAGCATTTGATAGAGTAAGTTTTGGTGCCACAGAAATAATGCTCGTTGCTGGTTTCTCTGGGATTGGGAAAACTGCGGTTGTCAATGAAGTTCACAAACCAATTGTTAGACAACGTGGTTATTTTATTAAAGGGAAATATGACCAATTTGGGCGCAATATTCCCTTCAGTGCCTTTGTGCAAGCCTTCCGAGATTTAATGGCTCAATTGCTAACCGAAAGCGATGTCCAAATTCAACAATGGAAAACTAAAATATTAGATGCTGTTGGCGAAAATGGGCAGGTAATTATTGAAGTCATTCCTGAACTATCAAGAATTATTGGCGAACAACCATCAGCGATAGAGTTATCAGGAACGGCGGCAGAAAATAGATTTAATTTATTATTCCAAAACTTTACGCAAGTCTTCACCAGTGCAGAACATCCATTAGTAATGTTTTTAGATGACTTGCAATGGGCAGATTCGGCATCGCTGAAGTTAATGCAGCTATTAATGGCTGATACAAGTCATCTTTTCATTATTGGTGCGTACCGCGATAACGAAGTCAGCACAGGTCATCCATTAATGTTGACTTTGAGTGAAATTGCTAAATCACAAGCAAAGATTAATACGATTACTTTAGCACCACTGAGTCAAGTGCAAGTAAATAAGTTAGTAGCTGACACACTCAAATGTTCAGAAGATATAGCATGGCATCTTTCTGTATTGATTTATCAAAAAACCAAAGGCAATCCATTTTTTGCTACACAGTTTCTTAAAGCATTACATCAAGATGGATTAATTCAATTTGACTTTGAGTTAGGTTGTTGGCAATGCAATCTATCAGAAGTGACGGCTCAAGCAGTTACAGATGACGTTGTAACTTTTATGAGTTTGCAACTGCAAAAATTACCTCTATCAACTCAAGATGTCTTGCAGTTAGCGGCTTGTATTGGTAACTGTTTTGATTTAGCAACTTTAGCAATTGTTTCGCAGCAATCAGAAATTGAGACGGCTGCGGCTTTGTGGAAAGCTTTGCAAGAAGGGTTGATTTTACCAATTGGTGATATTTATAAGTTTTATGTCGGGCAAGAAAATCAAGCACTTACATCAGAAAATAAACTGATTGTTACATACAAATTCTTACATGATCGCGTCCAGCAAGCCGCCTATTCCCTAATTCCCGACGACCAAAAACAGGCAACTCATTACCAAATCGGACAACTGCTGTTGCAACAGATTTCCGCACAAGCAAGAGAAGACCGGATTTTTGAAATCGTCAATCAATTAAATTACGGCACGGCTTTAATTAGCGAACAAATTCAACGAAATGAACTAGCACAACTTAATCTGATTGCATCTCGCAAAGCCAAAAATTCTACCGCCTATCAAGCAGCAAGTGAATATGTCACAGTGGGATTGTCTTTGTTGGGAGAAAAGACTTGGCAGCAGCAGTATGAAATGACCCTCGCCTTGCATGAATTAGCGGCAGAAGTAGCACTGCTAAATGGTAATTTTGAGGTGATGGAACAGTTCATTGATACCGTCATTCAACAGGCACATTCTTTATTAGAAAAGGTGAATGTTTACTGCATTAGAATTCAATCGCAGATTTTCCAAAGTCAATTGACTTCAGCGATCGCGATCGCCCAACCAGTCTTACAACAGCTTGGTGTCACCTTTCCTGAAACACCCACACCATCAGATCTGCAACGGGAAATCCAAGAGATTGAGGAACTGATTGGAGATAGGCAAATTGCCGATTTGGTTAACTTGCCACAGATGCAAGATCCCGAAAAACTCGCTACTCTCAAGATTGCCAGTATCATTAGCCCAGCAGCTTACCTCACTGGTTCAGCGTTGTTCCCATTGCTGAATACTTTGTCCGTTAAACTCTCAATTCAGTACGGTAACACTTCGACTTCTACTTACGGCTATGCGAATCATGGCAATATTCTCTGCAATTTCTTCCAAATCGTAGATACAGGAACGCAGTTTGGTTTTCTGGCACTCCAGATTATCTCAAAACTCGATGCCAAAGCCAGTAAAACAGAGGTTTTGATGCTCTTGGGGTTGTTTGTTGTACACCGCAACTCTCACATTCAAAAAACACTTCCCATGTTGCAAGAGGGTTACACCTCTGCCCTAGAATTTGGCAACCTGGTACTTGCTGGTTACAATGGTCACAGTGTTTGTCTCAATTCTTTTTGGTGCAGTAAACCCCTGGCTACCTTAGAGCAGGATATTTGCGCTTACTGCCATAGTTTGATGCAATTAAATCAATTGACAACCGCAAATTATTGTCGGATTTATTGGCAACCGGTTTTAAATTTGCTGGGTGTTGGAGAATACACCACATTTTTGTCTGGAAAAGCCCTTGAAGAAACAGAATTTCTCCAGCAGCTACAATCCACCAATGATGGATATGGATTGTATATTTTCCATTTATATAAATTAATGCTTTGTTTCTTGTTTGGAGAAATTGAGCCAGCGAAAAATCATGCTATTGAAGTCAGACGCTATTTTATGGCTGGTGCAGGATTAGTCAGCGAACCAGCATTTTATCTTTATGATTCGCTGCTGACTTTGGCACAATTGAATCCAGAATTAGAGGAAACATCAGCAGCATTGCAGGGTGTAATAGAAAACCAAACCCGGTTAAAGCAATGGGCACATCATGCACCCATGAATCACCAACATAAAGTAGATTTGGTAGAGGCAGAAAAATACCGGGTATTAGGCAAAAATTATGAAGCAGGAGATTATTACGATCGCGCTATTGCTCTTGCTAAAGAAAACGGCTACATCCAAGAAGAAGCCTTAGCTAACGAACTAGCAGCTAAATTCTACTTGGGTTGGGGTAAAGCCAAAGTTGCTGCCGGCTATATGCAAGAAGCTTACTATTGTTACGCCAAATGGGGTGCAAAAGCCAAAGTCGCCGATTTAGAAAAACGCTATCCCCAACTACTTGCCCCGATATTACAGCAAACTCGTTCGACCCTCTCAATTAACGAAACCATCATCCCCTTGGGGACTGTCACTTCCACAAGTTCTGCCAATTCTAGCAGCAGTGTCTCAGATACCCTAGATTTAAAAGCGATTCTCAAAGCTTCCCACACGATCTCCAGTGAAATCGAACTGGAAAAATTGCTTGCATCGTTACTAAGAATCGTCATCGAAAATGCGGGGGCTGATAAATGTGTATTAATGCTGTTACGAGACTCGCGGCTGTTAATTAAAGGCTCAATTACCCAGGGAACACAGCCAATTGTGTTGCAGAGAATTCCTGTTGAAGATAGTCAAGATATTCCCCACAAACTAATTTACAAAGTCAAGCACAGCAATCAAACTGTTGTTCTGGTAGATGCGACAGCAGATCCAATTTTAGCGAATGACCCGTATATTGTACGTCAACAGCCTCATAGTATCTTGTGTAGTCCGATTTTGCATCAAGGCAAGTTGATAGGAATTTTGTACCTAGAAAATAGTTTAGTTACAGGAGCGTTTACAAGCGATCGCGTGGAACTCCTCAATCTACTTTGCACTCAAGCCGCAATTTCTCTAGAAAATGCTCGTTTTTATGAGCAAGCCCAACAAATGCTAGCAGAACTGAGTGCCAGCAAAGCCCGCTTTCAAAAGCTAGCGGATAATCTTCCTGGCATAATTTACCAGCTTTGCCTTGCTCCTGATGGTTCTGTTTCAGTTCCCTACGTTAGTCCAGGCTGCGCAGCTCTATATGAAGTGCCAGCCGAAGATTTCTTAGCAGGTATCACAAATTTTCGGATGCACGAGCATCCAGACGATCGCTCAAACCTCACCCAAGCGTTCATTCATTCTGCCGAGACTCTGACAGCTTTTGAGCAGGAATGGCGCATTATTACCACCTCTGGCATTGTGAAATGGGTGCAGGCGGCATCACGACCGGAACGGCAAGCCGACGGCTCGATCGTTTGGGATGGTGTGATGATGGATATTAGCGATCGCAAAGTTGCAGAACTTGCCTTGCAACAAGCGCAATTACAAATAATTCAAAGTGAGAAAATGTCTGCATTGGGCAACTTAGTTGCTGGTGTAGCTCATGAAATGAATAATCCTTTGGGTTTTATTGCTGCGAGCATTAAACAAGCTAAACCCACTATCGCTGATATTGTGGAACACTTGAAACTCTATCAAGAAACTTGCTCCGACCAAAGTGAAGAAATCACAGAACATGCCCAAGAAATTGACTTGGAATATAGCTTAGAAGACTTACCCAAAATGCTTGATTCTATGACTATGGCATGTGACAGGCTCAAAAATATCAGCACTTCACTTCGCACCTTCTCCCGTGCTGATAAAGATTACAAAGTGCCTTTTAACATTCACGAAGGCATTGATAGCACTATTCTTATTCTCAAACATCGTCTCAAAGCTAATGAACAACGTCCGGCAATTGAAGTATTGACTCACTACGGTAGTCTCCCACAAATAGAATGTTTTCCTGGGCAATTAAATCAGGTATTTATGAATATTATGGCAAATGCTATTGACGCATTAGAAGAGTCGAATACTGGACGAGATTTTGCACAAATCAAAGCTCACCCTAACAAAATTATCGTTACAACTTCGATAGAGAATCATTTAGCTAAAATCACCATTGCTGATAATGGTAAAGGAATGAGTGAATCAGTCAAATCAAAAATATTTGACCATTTATTTACGACCAAAGCTGTAGGAAAAGGGACGGGATTGGGGTTAGCGATCGCCCGTCAAATCGTTGAAGAAGCTCATGGTGGGAAACTGAGTTGCAAATCTGTTCTGGGTGAAGGAACAGAATTTAGCATTAAAATTCCAGTGTAATTTTTTTCTCTTGTTTATCAGGCTTTGCATCCTGTGACGGCTTCACCTCCTGTCCACTGCCTATTGCTTTATCCTAATGAGTCAAATTGAAATTATTGCGGCGCTGTTTGGTTTAATTAGTGTTTGGTTAACTGTTAAAGAAAATATCTGGTGCTGGCCTACAGGCTTGGTGATGGTGTTTCTCTACATCTTCATTTTCTACGAAGCCCGTTTGTACTCAGATGTAATTCTGCAAGTGATTTATGTCTTTTTGCAAATCTACGGTTGGTATGCTTGGCTACATGGAGGAAAGGATAGGGGAGAACTTCATGTCACTCGGATTACCCGCTTAGGTGCAATAGTTTGGGGTGGGGTAGCAATTGCAGGTAGTTTCAGCCTGGGTTTTGTTATGCATCGCTACACCGATGCAGCATTACCTTACTGGGATGCTGCCATTACTGTTATCAGCTTAGTTGCGCAGTGGTTGATGGCGAAGAAAATTTTAGAGTGCTGGCTACTGTGGATTACAGTAGATATACTGGCTGTTGGGGTGTATGCAGTTAAAAAACTTTACCCTACAACTGGGCTGTATGCGGTGTTTCTTGTGTTAGCGGTGCTGGGATATTTGACATGGAACAAGGCTTTCAAAAAGCGGCTACTGGTATGATTCTCGGCAAATTTATGCCGCCGCATCTTGGACATCAATACCTTGTTGATTTTGCCCGTAACTATGTTAACCATCTCACAGTTCTAGTTTGTTCGATTAAATCTGAGCCAATTCCCGGACATCTCCGCTATGGCTGGATGCGAGAGATGTTTCCTGATGTGAATGTGGTGTATGTAACTGATGAAAATCCCCAAGAACCACAGGAACACCCAGATTTTTGGCAGATTTGGCATGATACTATTCGCCGGGTGCTACCAACTGGCCCTGACTACGTATTTGCATCAGAAGATTATGGTTGGAAGCTGGCGGAAATATTGGGAGCAAATTATATTCCTGTAGACTATGCTCGCAGTTTAGTACCAATTTCTGGAACGAAGGTGAGGCAAAATGCGATCGCTCACTGGCATTATATCCCGCCTTGTGTCCGTCCTTATTTCCTGCGTCGTGTTTGCATCTTTGGGCCAGAATCTACAGGTAAATCAACCCTAGCGCAAAACTTGGCAGCACATTACAACACAGTTTATATCAGCGAGTATGCCCGTGGTTTGCTAGATCCTAAAGATGGTAGATGTGATTTTGCAGATATCGAACTGATTGCTAGGGGACAAATTGCTTCTGAAGATGCATTAGCTAGGCAGGCAAACCGCGTGATGTTCTGCGATACTGACCTGATAACCACTATCATTTGGAGTGATGTGCTGTTTGGTAAATGTCCTCAGTGGATTTATCAACAAGCAGAACAGCGACAGTATGATTTATATCTAGTGCTAGATGTAGATGTGCCTTGGGTTGATGATAATCAGCGCTACCTACCTCATCTAAGAATAGAGTTTCGCGATCGCTGTATTCAAGAATTGCAATCAAGAAATAGGCGCTACGTTCTAATTAGCGGTTCCTGGGAAGAACGCTTCCATAAGGCTTGTGCAGCAGTAGACGAAATTATGCATTCTGCATAGCAACGGCGGGATTCGCACCCGCATCTCTTAGTCTACTCCAAAGAATTCTGCTGTTTGAACTACGTTGCTAGTGGCAGTAAACCGAATCGAACGGTTATCTCCTCCGTGAAACAGAGGGACTTTTATACTTTGTACCATTGGGCATGATTGCACCTGTCAATATAGTGCTAGAGATAAAAATGCGATCGCAGCCAGTGCGAAAGCTTGTGTCTATGCAATTATACGTAGAATTAATGTAGTCAATTGATTTGGCATCGATCAAAAAACAACCTTCTGCAATCTTAATACATCGGGCTGTGATGTTAATACGTCCGCAAGTTAATTAATTTCAGTGTGGATGCGAAGTGCGATCGCTATTTCTCGATGTGTATTATATCAAGTTGGGATAAATACTTTGTCATTGCGAGCGTAACGAAGTGAAGCGAAGCAATCACAGAGGACTTGTAATTACTACCCTTCGGGCAGCTACTTCGTGTCTACGCTTCGCTCGCAATGACGTTTTCTAACTGAGCAACCGAACATAATGTTATGTAGGAAAATCCAAGATGATGCCATCCTTTGCACGCATATATAGTACTGGTGTAGCAAAATCGCGTTGATTTAATCCGACTTCTATTGAGATGGCGTTGCGGGTTGTTTGAATAGCAGCGTCTACAGGATAGCCGAGAGCCAGGGTGCGGTAAAATTCATCGGCAAAAATCTTGGCGGTGGTGTCACGGATAGAATATTGCATCGCAACTACCGCAGGTATTCCCCGTTGTACGAGATTGGGTGCGATTCCGGTAAAGATTTGCTGCTCTGACACCTCTGCACCTTGACAGGAATTGAGTACAGCTAACCCCAAGCTGCGGTAGCCTAAAAAAAAGTTGGCGAAACTTTCTTCATCCATCAATTTAGCTTGCTTATTGTCATCTTCCAGGGCAATGTGGCCTTTGTTGTCTTTAAAAACACCATGCCCGATGAAGTGGAATATATTGTAGGGTTTTTCGCGCAGCTTTTGATTAATGTTGCGGGTGGTAGCTTCTTTGATAATATCTAATTCTATTTGACCTGCTTTGATGTGTGTTTCCAGCGCTGAGTTAATCAGCGTTGCTTCGCCAGTTGCGTCTAATTTAGCTAAGTCAGTAGGAGATGAAATGACGAGTAGCACTTTTAGGGGTAACTTAGCGGTTATGATATCGCGTTTTTGCAGGGGAACGTCAATATAGCGAGACAGTACTGTTTGGATGTTGTTTCCTAAAAAGGTATTGGTTTCTGCGTCATAGAGGAATTCCCAGGGGAGTGCGGCTAATTGGGGAGATTGAAATATTAAGCGCAAACGAACGCTTTCTTGATTTGCTTGTGCCCCTGCCATTGTGGCATGGAAGCGAGCGTTAATTTGGTTTGGAAACAGCGCTTGGTAAAGTTGGTTTCCTAATCTTTTGAGTAATTTATCATTTGTTTTGTTCAATTCAATCAGTTCTAAGGCTAGTTCAATTTCGTTCATGTCTAAGCGGAATTCAGCCGAAACATCACCTTGTTCTGAAGAGGCGCGAATTTGGTTATTTTTATCAACTAATATTTGAAAATTTTGATATTGCATTGTTTTTGATTCTGTTTGAGTGGCGGTTTCTATTGAGGCAGAATGAAAAATTTCATGGTTATAAAACTTGTAACGCTCTTGAATCTTTGAAATGATATTTTTTGCACTGTTTACCCCAGTTAATCGTAATTTCCACATTTGAGGAAGTACTTCAGAACTACAGATTTCTCCTAATGCATCTGCGGCACGACTACACACCTCAGAATCAGGATCATTCAAAGCATAAATCAATAGTGCTATCGCCTGGGCATCTTTGATTTTTCCTAATGCATTTGCGGCAATACTACGCACACCAGAATCAGGATCATTCAAAGCATGAATCAATGGTGCTACCGCCTGGCTATCTTTGATTTCTCCTAATGCTTTTGTGGCAGCAATACGCACATAAGAAACAGGATCATTCAAAGCATGAATCAATGGTGCTACCGCCTGGCTATCTTTGATTTCTCCTAATGCTTCTGCGGCAGCAATACGCACCGAAGAATCTTGATCGTGCAAAGATTGAATCAATGGTGCTACCGCTTGATTATCTTTGATTTCTCCTAATGCTTCTGCGGCAGCAATACGCACCGAAGAATCTTGATCGTGCAAAGATTGAATCAATGGTGCTACCGCTTGGCTATCTTTGATTTCTCCTAATGCTTCTGCGGCAGCAATACGTACCCAAGAATCTTGATCGTGTAAAGATTGAATCAATGCTGCTACCGCTTGGCTATTTTTGATTTTTCCTAATGCTTTTGCGGCAGTTATACGCAAATCAGAATCTTGATGGTTCAAAGCATTAATCAATGGTGCTACTGCTTGGCTATCTTTGATTTCTCCTAATGCTTCTGCGGCAATTATACGCACATAATAATATTGATCGTGCAAAGATTGAATCAATGGTGCTACTGCTTGGCTATCTTTGATTTCTCCTAATACATATGCGGCAATTACACGCACATCAAAATCTTGATGATTCAAATCTTTAATCAATGCTGCTACTGCTTGATTATCTTTGATTTTTACTAATGCTTTTGCGGCAGTTATACGCACATCAAAATCTTGATGATTCAATCTTTGAATCAATGCTGCTACTGCTTGGCTATCTTTGATTTCTCCTAATGCTTCTGCGGCAATTATACGCACCAAAGAATCCTGATCATGCAAAGCATTAATCAATGGTGCTACCGCTTGGCTATTTTTGATTTTTCCTAATGCTTTTGCGGCAGCAATACGCACCCAAGAATCTTGATCGTGTAAAGATTGAATCAATGCTGCTACCGCTTGGCTATTTTTGATTTTTCCTAATGCTTTTGCGGCAGTTATACGCAAATCAGAATCTTGATGGTTCAAAGCATTAATCAATGGTGCTACTGCTTGGCTATCTTTGATTTCTCCTAATGCTTCTGCGGCAGTTATACGCAAATCAGAATCTTGATGGTTCAAAGCATTAATCAATGGTGCTACTGCTTGGCTATCTTTGATTTCTCCTAATGCTTCTGCGGCAATTATACGCACATCAGAATCTTGATTTTGTAGTCCCTTAATTAAAAATGCAACTCCATGCACAGAGCGAGCATTCCCTAAAAACTCTATCTTGAGCGATTCAGAAACTTCTAACTCTAGAATAAAATCAACAGTTTTCTTCTGAAACTCCGGCTTTACCTCTCCTGCTAACCTTGCTCCTAAATTCAAATCCACCTCTAGCGCTAACTTCACCACCTCTACTGCTTGCGCTTCTTTCTCCACTAAAGCCAACATTAGCGCTAAGGGTTCTGTCCACTTTAAATAATTTAGATAATCCCGTTTCAACTTCTCATTACTAATATAAGGAAGCTTCTGAAGTAGGCATTCCGCAGCGTAGTATTCCTGAATCAGCTGGTGGCGAAACTCTATTTTTTCATTGCTACTAATTTGGATTAAATGATGCTTGAGTAAATCTTTCAGCAATTCTTTGGCGCGAGTAGGCGGATAATCAACTTTTCCTTCCAGAAACTTCGTCAAAATTTCTTCCGCCTCAAGCCTATCAATGATGACTCGCAATTCTGTTGGCGTTTCTCCTTGCATCATGGTGAAAGCCAATGCTTCTAATGACTGCTTCCACCAGCAGCGCAACTCCTCAACTACTCGAACATCATCTTTGATTTGGCTGTCATAAAATTGCGTAAACTGTCGAAACACTAAACCTAAATTTGGCGGTATATCGTTTGTTTGTTGAAATAACTCACACAACATCCACAGCAGCAAGGGCGTTTCCCCAAAAGAGCGCAATCTTTCACCTAAGCGCTGTAGCATTTCCTCACCTGTTTCGGGTAAATAGGCGCGGATAAACTGCTGCATCTGTTCTTCTGTTAGGGGTTGCATTTCCAGCTTTTGCTCAATTCCCAAATCGCCACCTACACCCAAATCTCGCGTAGTGAAAATCATGGGGGTTTTGGGGTGATTTTCCCGAAAAGTTTTTAACTCTCGCCGTGCTTCTTCATTGGGTAACTCGTTTACCCCATCCACAAGCAGCAACAATTGCCGATTACGCAACAAGGTTTTGATTTCTACATCTATATATAATCCATGCCGATGCAAAAAATTTTGTATCAAATCCAGCACTGAAGTTGTGTATTGCCGCAACTCCACCAGCACGGGTATGCACCCCGAATCGCCTAGAGATTTTGCTTTCTCTGCTTCTTCCAACAACAGCCGCGCTAACGCTGTAGATTTGCCTGAACCTGGTTTACCTACAAGTAATACATGATTCTCTGCATATTTACGTAACCCTTCCTGCACTGGTAAGCGTTCTGTCTTCTCCTGGGTATCACCTCGGTTGTCTTGCTTTGGCGACACCGTTGCTACCATCAAGCCCTCAAACGGTGAGTTTTGTCTACGCCCTTCTACATCTGTAATGGTGTACTTTTGCCACCAACATTGATAAGTGTGGCAGACTGATTCTAGGTATTCTTGAAAATCAGCGTTCATGCAGGAAGTTGACTGATTAAGGGCTGAAGTTGTTGCTTAAGCTGTATGAATAATCAGTATAAGCTCAAATCCTAGTCCGTAAAGGGCACAGCATTGTCCGCCTGTGTCAACTGAACGTGAAAGGCTTTGTTACTCAAGATATTTGATCCCCCTAAATCCACGCCACTTGCTACAACCGGGGGAACCCCCGCAACGCAGTGGCTCCCCTTAAAAAGGGGGACTTTGATTCTTTTCCCCCCCTTTTTCAAGGGGGGTTAGGGGGGATCGAAAGTTTATGGTGTAAAGAGAGAGAACCCCAAAGACTTACGCTGTATGCATCTAAGTTTAAGTTGACACCAATAAGCATTGCCGTGCCCTTACCAGCGTATTGATATCATAATTAAAGAGAAACGGTATTACACAAGAGCTAATGCAGTGTACAAAATTAGCGATCGCTTTTTCTACCCCCTGTTGCACAATGCAACTATGAGCGATCGCCATAATTATTACAGCTAAATAGCAACACTTCTCGCTTGCGCCATTAATACGTCGGGCTGTTATGCCAATACATTGGGCTGTTATGTTAATACATCGGGCTGTTATGCCAATACGTCGGGCTGTTATGTTAATACGTCGCTCTGTTATGCCAATACGTCGGGCTGTTATGTTAATACATCGGGCCGTTATGCCAATACGTCGCTCTGTTATATTAATACGTCGCTCTGTTATGCCAATACATAGATTTGCAAAGCGTTAACCAACTCTCTCTCATCTTGTTGTAGCTGAATATTTCATCTTACTGCTATTTTTTTTGTTGTAATGGGCACGTTAAATATATAGTTTACTACGTAACTATTTATGGCTCTTCAAAATACAACAAATCGTTTGCGTCCTTTAGTCATTAGTCAAGATGTTGACTCATTGCACGGTTTACAAACCATCGGCACTTATGACACATCTCGTACTGATGCTTCTGTTACACACATACAGCAAGCTTATCAGGCGATGATGGTGCAGCAACAAGCGGAAATCGAGAAACTAGCTTCATACCGTGCTGCGGCTGATGCTGCTAGATTGGCAGAATGGGAATTCCATAATGCGATCATAGCAATGAAAGAAGTTGTACGCGGGCAATATGGCTCAGATAGCGATCAAGCGCAAGCAGTGGGATTGAAGAAAAAATCAGACCGCAAGCGTCCTTCCCGCAAAAAATCGGTGACGGTTACAAGTTAATTAATGATAGCGATCGCGTTTTGAGAAAAATAGCGATCGCTATCCTGCGCTCATGTTTATCGTTGATTAGATAAGTAAAGATAATTTCTCACCAAGCTATAACTTTTGTTAGAGGGATAATTAATTTTTTATAGTTACTCTGGATTTGTAATCAAAAGAGACAATTGGCTGCAAAATCCTAAATCCATAATTCCATTGGTTAGGTTAATTACAAAGCAGAAACTAAGTTTAGGTTCTCATGTGATTAGCCAACTTTGGAGTGAGCCAATGATATCTCGAAAATTTGCAAAATATCGAGAATGTACCAACGGAGTATTGGCATGATAAATTTGATTTCTAACGCGATCGCTCACATCAGTTCTTTGCTGAAGGGATTTCAAGTACAACGCTTTATGGCTGTCGCCTTAGTTGGTTTGATAGTACTGACAACAAATGTTTATGATGGGCGTAGCAGCAGAGAACTGCGCGACCAAGCACGGGAAAAAGTAGAGCAGAATAATGCTCAAAGACCTAAAACAATAGGTGAATGGAATAGAGAAGCACGGGAAACCAAAGACGCTCCTGGTGAAAGACTTCAGCGCATTGGGCAACAATCAGGAGAAGCTTTTAAAGAATTTGGCTCTGGCTACGTAGAAGGCGCTAAAGAAACTGCTGGTGATGTTAAGGATAGTGCAGCACGGGCTGGTAGAGATATCTCTAACACAGTAAAACGCTAGGTTCCTAATGCTGTAGTTGCGATTTGCGATCGCACATAAGTTTCTTGTACCAAGTTGTACTAAATCTGCACTGTCTATTGCCAGTGCAGATTTAGCTTAGATGAATAATTTCACTGTTATCCTAACCACTCAGGATTCTTAGCTGTACTATCAAATTGACTAGTAGTTTTAAACGGCTCATACTGACCTTTTAAAGCCACTTGACGAGTACGATTTAGCAATTCTCTAACTTGTTGTTGGCTCATTGGCTGAAATGTACGTACTACCTCAAACGCTTGGTTAAGGATTTCCATACTTTCAATACCTGTAATTACCGTTGAAGTCGGCAGATTCATTGCATAATGTAGGCATTCGATGGGTTTAACTGTATTACTTTTCAGAATATTTTGGTCTCCCATCGATTTCATCCCCAACACACCAATTCCATCCTTGACAAGTCTAGGTAGAACTTGGCGTTCAAAACTCCGGAAGTGGGCATCCATTACATTCAATGGCATCTGTACTGTATCGAAACGGAAGTTATTTTGAGCAGCAACTTCGAGCATCCTTAAGTGAACAAGAGGATCTTTGTGCCCGGTAAAGCCAATGTAGCGAATCTTACCTGCTTTTTGTGCTTCTAAGACAGCTTCCATCGCCCCACCAGGAGCAAATACTCGGTCTGGATCTTCCATCCGAATGATTTCATGATGCTGTAGCAAATCAATCCGATCTGTCTGCAACCGTTGGAGAGAATCGTTAATTTGCTTAGTAGCTGCTTGTTTAGTTCGTCCGTCTATTTTAGTCATCAGGAAGGCCTTTTGCCGATAACCGTCTTTGAGGGCCTTACCCATGCGAATTTCGCTACCTCCGTTATGGTAGTCCCAGCTATTATCCATGAAATTAATGCCGCGATCGATAGCAGTACGGATGAGACGTATACCCTCTTGCTCGTCTTTTGGTCGTCCAATATGATGACCACCTAAACCTATAACAGATACTTTTTCTCCTGTCCGTCCCAAGGTTCTATAGATCATTTCGCCGCTTGTCGTCTGAGTTGTAGCGGGTGGATTTTGGGCTGATAATTGAGAGAATAAACTTTCCCCACCTGCCAATCCCGCTGCAACTAAACCGGAAGTAGACACTACTTTGAATAAATCTCGTCTGCTGATATCCACAAATTTATCTTTCCCAGAAATCGTTATCAGTAGCTCTCATAGCGTTGCATGATGCAAAAAGAGGTACATCTAACTGTTGAGATAAAACAGCAGTGAAACAGAGGTATATATGATATGCTGTGGCTTCAAAATCAGAGGAAAAGCGATGTTTACCAACAAATTAGGATTGTTGTATCGAGTTAATAAGTAAATACTTTTTACAACAATGGCATCAGTAACCGAGAAATTCTTACAGCTAACTTAAACCACAGAGGTTTTTTATAATATTCAGAAAAATCAACAGCAACAGAAACAGCCAAATCATCCTTTAACATTTTCTCTACACTTTCCACAAATTGGGGTGCAGCTACAAAACCCATGACTTCAAAGTTGAGGAAGAATGAGCGATTATCTAAGTTGACTGTTCCTACCCCTGCCATATCATCATCGATGAGGATAATTTTTTGGTGCATAAATCCATGTTTGTAGCGATACAGCTTAATCCCGATCGCTTCCATCTCGCTGTAGTAAGAAAATGAACAGAGATAAACAAATTAATTTTATCTTTAGCCAAAATGTTAAATCTCTTACAGTGAAAGGATTTCACTT